>JAILQX010000022.1 GCA_024698705.1 Lachnospiraceae bacterium | reverse complement strand
GATTCGCTACGCGGCAAGCCATAACGATCCAGTGCATCCAGGAACGGATCCGGATCAAACTCTTCTACGGTATGAACGCCCTTGGTATTCCACTTTCCGGTCAGCAGCATCAGCGCGCCGCACATCGCCGGTACACCGGTGGTATAACTGATCGCCTGGCTGCCGACTTCGCGGTAGCTCTCCTCATGATCACAGACATTATAAATATAGTAAGTCTTTTCTTTTCCATCCTTGCGGCCGGTAAAGATACAACCGATATTGGTCTTGCCTTTCGTCCGCGGGCCCAGGCTCGCCGGATCCGGCAGAAGCTCTTTTAAGAACTTGATCGGGACGATTTCTTTGCCCTCATACATCACCGGTACGGTGGAGAGCATGCCAACGTCCTCTAAGCAACGCATATGATCCAGGTAGCTCTGTCCGAACGTCATAAAGAACCGGATCCGCTGTACTTCCGGGATGTTCTCCGCCAGAGACTCGATCTCCTCGTGATGCAGCAGATACATGTCCTTCTGCCCCACCTGATCAAAGTCATACTCACGCTTGATCGCCATCGGCGGGATCTCTACCCAGTGGCCGTCCTCCCAATAGCTGCCCGGTGCGGACACTTCGCGGAGATTCACTTCCGGATTGAAGTTGGTCGCAAACGCATAGCCATGATCACCGCCGTTGCAATCCAGGATATCGATGGTATCGATCTCGTCAAATTCATGCTTCTTTGCATATGCGCAATACGCCTGCGTTACACCCGGATCAAAACCGCAGCCAAGCAGCGCGGTCAGGCCCGCTTTTTCAAACTTCTCACGATATGCCCACTGCCAGCTGTAATCAAAATATGCGGAAAATCCTTTTTCCTTGCACCGTTTCTCATAGATCTTTCGCCACTGCGGGTCTTCGGTATCTTCCGGCTCATAATTGGCGGTATCCATATAGTTGACGCCGCACGCAAGGCAGGCATCCATGATCGTCAGATCCTGATAGGGCAGGGCGATATTCATCACCAGATCCGGCTGATACTCCTTGATCAGCGCGATCACCTGATTTACGTCATCGGCATCCACCTGCGCCGTTGTTACCTTAGTCTTTGTGATCGGGCGCAGTTTTTCCGCCAGCGCATCACATTTACTTTTCGTCCGGCTCGCGATGCACAGTTCCGTAAAAACATCACTTGCCTGACAACATTTCTGGATCGCAACAGATGCAACACCGCCACAACCGATTACCAATACTCTGCTCATTTGTTACCTCTCTTTCTCATTCCGCCAAAAGCGCCAGCATCAACTCTCTTACCACTTTACATGCCGTCGCTGTAGAGACTCCGCTCTGATCCAGCATCGGCGCTAATTCATTTACATCCGCCGCCACAACATTGGCTTTGGCCACCGTCATGATCGCCTGTAACAGCTGCAGGAAGGTCACCCCGCCCGCTTCCGGCGTTCCCGTTCCCGGAAAAACCGAAGGATCCAGGCAATCTAAATCAATCGTCAGATAGATCGGCGTTCCTGCCTGTGTCAGTGCCTGTACGGTTTCTTTTAATCCGTCAAAATTGAACGGATGCAGGTTCGTATGTGCATCCGCAAAGCGAAATTCCTCACGGTCTCCGCTCCGGATGCAAAATTGATGTATTTTATCATCCCCGATCAGATCATGGCATCTGCGAATCACTGCCGCATGAGACAGTTTTGCGCCCAGATAGTCATCGCGCAGATCGCAGTGTGCATCAAAATGGATGATCTGAAGATCCGGATATTTTTTTAACGCCGCACGAAATGCGCCAAGCGTTACCAGATGTTCCCCACCCAGCATCAGCGGGAATTTATCATCCCGCAGAATCTCATCTGCCCTGGCCTCGATCTCTGCCAGCGCCTGCTCGCTGCTGCCAAAACAAAGTTCCAAATCTCCGGAATCAAAGATCTCGTAATCCCGCAGATCCGCATCCTGATACGGGCTGTAGCTCTCTAAGCCAAAGCTTTCATGACGGATCGCAGCGGATCCGAATCTTGCTCCCGGTCGAAAGCTGGTCGTCGAATCAAACGGTGCGCCAAAGAGCACCAGTTTTGCTGTCTCATAGTCGGCATCACATTCCAAAAAGGTCTCGATATTCGGTTCCATAGTCCCTCCTTAGTGCTCCACTTCCATCAACATTTCTTCCAAAAATGCCGGCAGCCAGAAGGCGCCCACATGAAGCCTGGTCGTATAATAGCGCGTCCGCAGATTCAATGCTTTCCATGCTGCGGCATCCAGATCATCTGTTGGATGGTACTTTTTACTCGCAAAGCCGAACAGCCAATAGCCCGCTGCATAGGTCGGGATGTGCGCCTGGTAGACGCGGCTGATCGGAAAGGTTTCCGCAATGCGCTTGTGGCTGCGCTTCATTGCTTCCGCATCATGCGCAAAGAACGGACTTCCCTGCTGATTGACCATGATCCCGTCATCCCGCAGCGCATTGTAGCAGCTGCCGTAGAACTCTCTGGTAAAGAGGCCTTCCGAAGGTCCGAACGGATCCGTCGAATCTACGATGATCAGATCGTATTCCGCTTCGCATTTCCGGATGAACTTCAGCGCATGCTCAAAATGAATATGTACGCGGCGATCATCCAATCTGCTGGCATTACCCGGAAGATATGCACGGCAGGCTTCCACTACCATCGGATCCATCTCGACAAGATCGATCCGCTCAACGCGCTCATATCTCGTCAGTTCGCGTACGACGCCGCCATCTCCCGCGCCGATCACGAGGATGTCCTTGATCCCCTGATGAACCGCCATCGGCACATGGGTGATCATTTCATCGTAAATAAATTCATCACGCTCTGTCAGCATGACATTGCCGTCCAGTGTCAGCACCCGCCCAAACTCCGGTGTCTCAAAGATATCGATTCTCTGATAATCACTCTGTCTCGAGAACAGCTGTTTATTGACACGCAGGCTGTGCTGCACATCCGGTGTATGATATTCACTAAACCACATTTCCATTGTTATTTCCTCCACGCAGCTTACTTCACAATATTTAAGCTGTTGATCTCCGGATCTTCCGGACCGGTCATGCTACATCCTTTTTCCTTGGCATACTGAATATAATCCAGGATCTCATCCGTGATCATCTCTCCGGGTGCCAGGATCGGAATGCCCGGCGGATAGCACATTACAAATTCCGCGCAGACCTTTCCGGCGCTCTCCATGAGCGGTACCGATACTTTATCCGCATAGAATGCATCCTGCGGCGTGATCGCAACTTTCGGGTCAATGTATTCCTGGTTCAACAGACCCGAAGGATCTTTCTGATATCTCCTGCGAATTTCCGCAAGCGCACTTACCAGGCGCTCGATCTCGGACTGTCTGTCTCCGATGGACAGATAGGCCAGAATATTTCCGATATCTCCAAACTCGATCTGAATATCATATTCATCACGCAGCAGATCATATACCTCGATCCCGGCCAGTCCGATATCTCTGGTATGGATGCTGAGCTTTGTCGCATCAAAATCAAATACCGAATTGCCGTTGATCAATTCTTTTCCAAAAGCATCATAGCCGCCGATCGCATTGATCTCTTCTCTGGCATATTCCGCCATGTCTTCCACCTGATGGAAGATCTGCCGGCCACGCAGCGCAAGATTGCGACGACTGATATCCAAACTGCTCATCAGCAGATAGCTTCCGGACGTCGTCTGTGTCAGGTTGATGATCTGACGGACATATCCTTCCTGCACGTTCGGTCCGATCACCAAAAAGCTGGACTGCGTGAGACTCCCGCCGCTTTTATGCATCGACACGGAGGCCATATCCGCACCGGCTTCCATCGCCGATACCGGGAGGCTTCCGCCAAAATAAAAGTGCGTTCCGTGTGCCTCGTCCGCGAGGCATAACATACCGGCACGATGCGCCATTTTGACGATGGCTCTCAGGTCGGAACAGATCCCGTAGTAGGTCGGGTTGTTCACCAGGACCGCTTTGGCATTCGGATGCTCTGCGATCGCCTTTTCAACCTGCTCTCTGCGCATGCCAAGCGAAATACCAAGTCTCTGATCCACATCGGGATTGACATATACCGGAACCGCGCCACACAGCACCAGCGCATTGATCACGCTGCGATGCACGTTACGCGGCAAAATGATCTCATCGCCTCTCTTACAGCAGGAAAGTACCATGGTCTGCACCGCGCTGGTCGTTCCGCCGACCATCAAAAACGCATGCGCTGCACCAAAAGCTTCCGCTGCCAGATCTTCCGCTTCTCTGATGACAGAGATCGGATGACAGAGGTTATCCAGCGGCTTCATGGAATTGACATCCACGCCGACACATTTTTCTCCAAGGAACGCGGTCAGTTCCGGATTCCCGCGGCCTCTTTTATGTCCCGGGACATCAAACGGTACGACACGCATCCGCCGAAAGGTCTCCAGCGCCTCATAGATCGGCGCACGATTTTGGTTTGCCATATTTCTCTTCTGCATACATGATCCTCCGCCGTGCACCAAAAAAGCACAGCCTGCGTTCGCAAACTGTGCTTATCATACCTTCGGATCCACAGACATACGGCGGCGGTGATACACCTTTCCCGGGTGCCTGTAATCTCTTCATATGACGGGATGATCAGAGTCTATATAGCAATCAACTTTTACTACTCTTATTGACCGTTTCACAAGTTTGCGCATCGCGCATTTCGGTAGTAAGATACCAACTTATAAAATTTGAGCTTCTAACTCAATCAATAAGGCTGCACAAGGCCGCCAATCGGCTGTGGACCCGGTTGTCCGTATCACCTTAACTTCTAACGAAGTGGTCCATAATAATTGCTTCGAAAAGACTCCGTATGCAAGATACCTTACGTATCCCGTTTCTCTCTTTTCACAAGTGTGTTCATCCTAGCATGAGATGATAGTCATGTCAATTTTTTTCTGATGTTCCGGCATCGATTTAAGAAATCGAATCAAGACAAGCTTCCACATACGCCAGTGCCTGCGGGCAATTGCTTGCCAGCGTCTCCGGCTCTAAGTAGGAATAACTGTATACTTCCGCAAAAAATTCCTGTGCCGACGTCTGTCCGTATTCCGTCAGGTTCGCCGCTTCCGCCTCAAAGATCTCCGCAAAAGTATCACTGTAAGACGTATAGTTGCATACATAATCCAGATAATGGCCAAGTTCATGGATCACGCAATAAGAATACTCCCCCGCATGGACATAGATCACATGCTTATTAAAGTAGGTACATCCCTCGACTCCGTTTGTCTGTCCCCGGAATAGCAGATCATCAAGATCAGCTGAAGTTAAAATGATCTGCCAGCCACTGTCCTCAAAGGTTTCGATCAGTGCGCTGTCTCCCGCTACCACCATATCCAGGTAGGTTGCAAATGTTTCATATTCCTCTTCAGATACTTCGCCCAGCATATAGACGTATGAATAATCATCACTTTGCGTCTGTTCGCCTAGCTGCTGCGTCTCCCGAAGTGTATTCTGGTCAATCTGCGGATTTCCCATATCGCCCTGCGGGATCGGCATCATTTCCTGAATCTTTCCGTTATCTTCAAACGGAATATCCATCCGTTCCTGGCGCATCTGCGTCTTTTGCATTTCTCCGCCGCGCATCTGTTGACCGCTACGTAATTGCATTCCGCCCTGGTTCTGCATTCCGCCGCGGAATGCTGCATGATCACGATCCTGTTCCGTAGCACTGCTCAGCAGATCTTCTGCCGTTTCAACTGTTTCTGTCAGTTTCTCCGAAACCGCCGGAAAAGCGTCTGTGATCTTTTGATATATGGTATCCGCAGCACCGGATGTGGTTAGCACAGTTGCCGATACCGCTACTGCCGTAAGTTTGATCCAACCCTTCATACTGTCACCTCTCTCAAATGACGATGGTTACTTTCTATATCATACGAAAAAAAGCCGCGAAATTTCGGGGTCAAAAAAGCAGTACCGCTGCACATCGCACAATCGGTACTGCTGATCATCATCCTATCGCCTGCGTCAGAAGCGACAGGAATTTCTCTGTGGTCTTTTCCGAATTCAACTCCAGGTAATATTTTTCTTCTTCTCCGTAAAGGAGTGTGATCGCCGGAAGATCCTGATCGAACGGGATACAACTGTTCTCCGCACTCACCGAGCGTTTCGCGCGGCGTACCTCGTGAATACAACTCATCGGCAGATATTCCCACATCAACCCTGCCGGAATATAAACGGCACGATCGCTGACACGGTACTTTTCCATTCGTGCTGCACGCTTGATGTCTGCTGCCGCATCCTCCATCACATATTGTTCCTTCAGCGGTTTCGGGTTAAAGATTGCCATGCTCTAATGCCTCCAAAAGTCCTTTACATCCGGCCGAAATGTCTTTCCACGCCGTCTCAAAATCTCTCGTGTACCATGGATCCGCGATCTCTCTTGTAAGATTCGTATACTCCAGCAAAAGATGCACTTTGCCCTCGGTATCTGCACCGCAAATCCTATTGATATCATACAGATTTTCACGATCCATCGCAATCAGCAGATCATAGTTCTCATAATCCCGCCGCGTGATCTGTCTGGCGTGATGGCCGCTGCAATCAATCCCATGCTCGCTTAGCTTCGCACGTGCCGGCGGATAGACCGGATTGCCAAGCTCTTCCCTGCTGGTCGCTGCCGATGCGATTTCATAGTTGTCGGATACCCCGGCCTGCCGTACCAAATCTTTGAAAATATATTCGCCCATCGGTGATCTGCAAATATTGCCGTGACAGATAAATAAGACTTTTATAGGCATTTCTTACCTCCAAAACCGCATCAAAAGCTTTCAGTTTGCGCCGATTTGCCAGGCTACTGAAGTTCCGGTCATTTTACAGAAAAACGAGCCAAATGGCAAAGCCCGGCAAAGTGTGGCTAATCCCCACCGTGGATCGTAGTCAAAACGTAGTTTTTTATGGCCCTAAATACTACTCGTGCCTCGGCGTGGGTGCATTTCGATTTGCCGTGGGTTCATTTGCACCCACGATACGGTTTAACGTTTTATAATCATATTACATCTGCCCCAAGACTCATCTTTATACTTGAATGCGTTAGGAGTATTTTGCCTTTCGGTAAATCCAACACCCTCATAACATCTCTTGGCTCTTGCATTCTCAGGAAACACATTAAGCTGAACAGCCAAAGCCTCCGGATCAGTAAAGGCATTGCGAACGGCTAGCTTGATCATTTCCTTTCCGATTCCTTTACCACGAACAGATGCATCCACCATAACAAACTTAAGCATTCCTTCATGAGTCTCATGATTAAGTGAGTAGCAATAGAATCCAACAACACGTCCTTCATCATCTACCGCAACGAAAGGACTGTCTCCGAATTTCCCTGCTATTTCTGACAGAAAACTCCTAAGCTTTTCTTTTTCTAGAGGGTACGGAATCAGATTTGCGCACCACATCATATGTGTTCTTTCATCTGTGATCCATTTCTTGATCACATCAAAATCCTCAGTGAGGTTAAATACTCGAATTTGCATTATTTCTAATCCTTATATCCCGGAATATAACTTGCTATCACGTAATTCAGACAAAACGGTTGATTTACAAGTCTATCCCAAACTCTTCGCAATACTTACCACCGTGACTCTCATCATTGTAAATAAGCTTTACAGTATCTTCGTCTATCCATTCGACATTGAAAAAGACTTCCTCATTAAATCCGCTACCGTCATATTTCCAGATGACATCACCGTTATGGATCACATGGGGTCTGCTGACAAAGTCATATTCGACAGTAATTGTATTTTCTCCATTAGGAGATGTATACTCTTCCGTTCTATTACTACAAGCAGAAAGGCTCCATGCAATAATGCAAATCATACAGAGTATCAATAATCTTTTCATTGCGCTGTTCACTCTGATTTCCCGCTTTCCTTCCGCCACTTCCGGGCTTTTTTTATTTCAGATGTGATAAAATCACTCTTTCCTTCAATATAGGCTTCCCTGTCATCGGGGAAACGCTGATATAACTGCTGCTTCAGGGTTTCGTATGCCCTTGCTTCCTCCTCATGACAATTCATATAATCTCTGAGATCAATATAGTCATTCCAGCGATCGGAGTCATAGATAACCACATGAATGTAGTGCGTGATAATACTGTTTTCAAAATCCCCACACCGATACAGATGCTGCCCCGGATAATCTTCTTTTCGATATACTATACCATATCCGGCAAGTTCCACGTCATGCTTTCGAATGTCCTCAAACGCCCTGACACCAACCGCAACATCGATGATCGGTTTGGCACATATGCCGTGAATTGAGGTACTTCCCACATGCTGCACATCAACAACATCAAATCCGAGAATGTCCTTTATCTTTTGGCAGATCCTTCTGCCTTCCGTATCCCACTCATCCTGATGCGGTTCCAAGATCACGGTTTTGCTTTTTAATCCAATCGACATTGTATATATTCCCTCTTCATTTTCTTAATTTCTTATACAAAACGCTCTCATTTCAATTTTTTTGACATATACAGCACCAGATCATCATCGTTTTCACAGGGTGCATATTGATCCAGTATCCTTCCATTATACCAGACTCCGTTCCCATCAAAGTTATAGCCCCTTTTCACATATATTCTCTGTGCAGCCCCGTATCCGGAATGAACTCCGACCGCCAGATAAACCATATCGGATATCTTAGCCGCTTCAGCTTCCGCAACATCCAACAGTTTATTGCCTATCCCATGCCTGTGTTTATCGAAAAACACCGTCAGATCAACTATTTCAGGGATACCTTTCCCACCCCATGTGCCATCTGTCGGTTGCAGCATAAGAGTACACTGTCCGGATACTTTTCCTTCATACTCCGGGATAAAAACAAGTCGTTCCCCGTTTTGCTGCTGTCTGTAATAACTGTTGTAGGTTTCAATATCGGGATGCCACCCGTATGATGCATAAGTATCATACAGGATCTGTGCATCTCCGACATTCATGTCTCTGATTATAATCTGTCCGTCATTATGATAGATCATGTAACCCCTCCATGCATCGTTTTTTATCGATCTTCCAACTGAAGACGCAATTCCTCCATTCCGTCTTCATAAACGCCGGTAAATACAAATCCTACCGACTCGTATAAACCCTTGGCTACCTTATTATCGGGAATGACACCTGTATAAATGTCTTTGGCGCCGAATTTATTATTGATAAAATCTATCCCCTGCATAAGTGCTTCTCTTCCGTACCCATGATCCTGATACCTTTTATCGACCATGAATTTCCAGAGAGTGTAGTACCCGTTTTTCTCATAATATGCCATCATGATAAATCCGACGATCGTTTCGTCATGATATATGGCAAACGGATATGCTGTTTTGCTGTAAACGTACGCCTGGGCCAGTGATTCGGAATTCGATGAAACAAACCTTTCCTGATCTTTACCCACCTTAAGGGCCAGGACATCATCAATATTTTCTTTTGTGACTGCTCGTAACTGTATCATATACCGCATGGCTCCCTTCAACATCAGTTTATCATCCGTATTCACCGGATCCTATCTGTGAATATACAAGCGCGTCTGTTCGGGTTCATCATCACCCTGCGCCATACAGAAGAATTCCCATCCGTAGCGCTCGTAAAACCCGGTATGGTCAGTCACAAGATAAAGCGGCGATATTCCTTTTGATCTCATGTCTTCCACCGCAATATTCAGAAGCTTGCCTGCTATACCATTGCCTCGGTATTCTTCCTCCGTGTATACCGCACATACATTGGGACTTAAATCTTTTCTGTCATGGAAATCATTATCTATGATGCCCAATCCCCCGACAATTTTGTTTCCCTGCATGCACAGGTACCATCCGTTTTCCGTTTTCCCGGCGAGGTATTCTTCCATACATTCAAGATAAGCCTCAGTTGGCACGCCCCATTTTTGGTGAAACCACTCCGCTGCTTCTGATTTTATTTCCGGTTTTTCTCTTAATTTCATAAAATAGTATTTTTCCATTTTATCTCCTTTAATTCCACATATTTCTTTTATCAATCTTCTTATAGGCTTTTGCCCACTTGGATATCTCTTTTTTCATGGCATGGTTTTTGGTATTTTCCCTGCCCAGATTCTTATAAAGTTCATACCTTTCCGCAGATAATTCTCCTCTTTCTATAGCTGCTTTGATCGCACAGCCCGGTTCTGTTTCATGTCTGCAATTGCTGAACTTGCATCTGCTCTCCAGTTCCACGATATCCGAAAATGTTTCATCTATCCCATCCTGCACTTCTGCCATACCGACTTCACGCATACCGGGAGTATCTATGACAGTAACACCGCCGGGAAATTCGATCAGCTTACGATATGTAGTTGTATGCCTTCCTTTATCGTCATCTTCTCTGATCTCGGATGTTTTCATGATCTCCTCACCTGCCAGAGCATTTATCAGAGTTGATTTCCCCGCACCTGAAGAACCCATCAGGCATATGGTGGTTCCCTCAGTCATATATTCTTTCAGTTCACCAAGCCCGATATCATACAGCGCGGAGATCGCATGTACACGCACTTTGTCGGAAATCTGCTCAACTTCACGCACATACCTTCCGGGATGTGTGCTAAGATCCGATTTGGTAAGGATCACCACAGGGATCGCTCCGCCATGAAGAGCAATGCTCACATATCTGGCGATACGATTGTAGCTGTAGTCTTCGTTAAGAGACGTGACGATAAAAAGATAATCCACATTTGCAGCCATATACTGCATAACCGCTGTTTTGGACTGATCCGGTCTTTGCAGAAAACTTTTTCTCTCACAAACCGAAAGTATCGTGGATTCTCCCTGTTTGTTCAATAAAAATGTCACATAATCACCTACCACGGGAAGTTTTTCTGCGTCCGCTTCATAAAAACTTCCTTTCAGTTTCGCCGGTATCTCCTGTTCGAAGAACTTGATCTTATAGCTGTTTTTGCTGACTTCCGATATCCTTCCGAGTTTTTCAACATGAAGCCACTGACACGAAAGTTTCAGAGGTTTGTAATACGGAAAACCTTTTGTAAATTCATCTATTTCTTCTTCATCCTCGCACTCTTCAAAGATCGGTGCCTCATAAAAATATCCGTGGATATCTTCAAATCTTTCATTCAACGGATATGCCATAAAAGCATCCGCATTTCCGAAAGCCGGATGGTGAATGTCAAAGCGATCACAGGTTACAAAACCGTGCTTCGGATAATACTCGGGTTCGCCGCATATAACTATTCCTTTATATCCTGCTTCTTTGGCAAGCGGTAATGTTTCTTTTAAAAGAAGTGAGCCTATACCCATACCAAAGCATGTCGGCTCCACAGCGAGAGGTCCGAATGTCAAAACTTCGTTTTCTTTGTCACCGTCAACAACCTTTGCTTTGGAATAAAAGATCGCACCAACTATCTCCCCGTCAAGCTCCGCAACACGGCTGAGATCCGGCAGATATTCTTTTGCGCCTCGCAGCCTGTTTACAAGCAAATGCTCATTGCATCCCGGACCGTGTAAGTTCCAAAAAGCACGCATTGTCATGTGTTCGGTATTATAATAGTCTTCTTTGATTTCTTTTCTGATAATGATTTTGTTAATAATAGTATTCAATTCTTTGTCTCCTTTTTTATCGATCATAAATAACACATCTGACAGTATGGAGACCTTTTATATCGGAAAATTGCCCGAAAAAGGCAAAAGAAAACCGTGACAAAAAATGCCACGGTCTAATATCAATAAATCTGATCCATAAAGGATTAAAGGGCATAAACCGAGGTCATCATACTGTATTCATTTACAATATCAAGTTTTCCGGCACGCATTAATGATTACCTCGCTTTCTTAAAGTTTGTTTTACTGAGCACATTATATTAGATGCCTGATCGAAAGTCAATGAGTTTTATCTTTTTCATGTGCTTACAGTTCATTGCCTGTTTCAAGTTTCCTTATACTTTTTGACTGCAATGTCGTAAGTGATGTGCCTACCAGCAATATTCCGGATACAAATATAACAATGGCAGAACCCCTTCCGACCGATATATTGAATATCTCAGCCGCTTTGTCCGCAAGCAGTCCCGACAGAGCAAATGCCGGAATATAGCCGAGCTGTGACAAAAAACCGATAAATCCCCATACTCTGCCCTGAAGCTCCTTCGGTATGTTGGTCCTTGCGAGATAATCCAGACTCGTGTTGGCCAAAGGAAGCATTGCAAAAAACGCAAATCCGGATGCACATATGAAAACCGTATTTTCCCTGAGCGAAAACAGGATCATGCTTACACCTGCTATTGCCAGTGAAGTTACGAGCACTTTGACATGGTTTTTCTTTATGCCCGCTATGCCTATGACTATGGCTGTCACGAGCATTCCGGTCGCACATATCGTTTCTGCGATACCCAAAGTTTTGGAATCGGCAAATGACAGGACTAACGGCTCGCAAAGCACCTGTATCACACCTATGAACACTGTCATACAAGATGAGATCAGTATCAGTTTGAATACTCCCTTTCTGCGATGAACGGCATTCCATCCTTCTTTGAGATTATCCATAAAACCTTCCGATCCCGAACTCTTTTTGACTGCTATACCGCGCTTTACAACCGCCGTGGTCATTACAGTCAGGAAAAACGTACATATATCGATGATCAGAAGAAGTCTGATGTCGTAAACCGCCAGTAATAGTCCCGCTATAATCGGGGATATCAGATATCTCGCACTTCCGGCGACGGATACCATCCCGCTTGCTTTGGTATATTCCTCTTTTGTGAGCAGATCGGTGATCGTCGATCTGTAGGAAGGTTCCAATAAAGCTGAAAATACCGAACTGACACAAACGCCGATACATATCTGCAGGACTTTAGCTTCGCCTGCCATCATACATATCAGTATATACAGGATACCTATTGCGGAGAAGCCGTCTCCTATCATCATCAATACTCTTCTGTCATACATGTCTGCCAGAACGCCGGCAGGTACCGCAAGAAGCAATGTCGGAAGAAAACCCAGCAGGGTAACTATCGCCATCTGTGCCGCACTTCCGGTCTTTTCGAATATATAAACTCCCAATCCAAAACTTGTAAGCCCCCCGCCTATCTGTGAGATCAGATTGCCTGTCCACAGAAGCATGAATTTTGAATAGCCTGTTTTCATATCATTTGTCTTCTCCACCGTTTATTGAGAGCTCTGCGATATCATCAAGCAATCTTCCGACATGGCGTGTTTCAAAAAACATGTCCTTTTTGGCAATGACAATTATCACTGTTGCTATCACTACGACGATAGTCTCCACGCATTTTGTTTCGGGTGTCATGGCTATCTTTTCCTGCATGAAATTGACAAAAAGATGGAAAACCATGCAGGCAAGTATAGAACGGTCGCTTACAAGATATACCCATGTGATAATAAATCCCATCGGTATCGCGCTTACAAAGAAGTTGATCACAAACAGCGGATTAACCATCAATCCGGCATGATATGTACCCGGTATGAAGATAAGCGGGAAATGCCAGAATGACCAAATGGCTCCGAAGATCATTGATTCCCAGAACCAGTTCATGTAATTTCCTATGGAATCCTCACAATATCCCTTCCAGCCTACCTCTTCAAGGATCGACGCAACTATGATGGTAATGAGTGCTCCCGCTATCCCGACTCCGGTAAATGAAAAATCCTCTGTAAGTGAAAACTGATCAAGTGACTGACCGAATGCAAGCGAAAGAAGTATCGAGCAAACAACGATCAGTGCAAATACAGCGATCGCCAGAAGAACATTGCCCCATTTTACCTTGTAAAATCCCACGATCTTGTTCTTAAGATCCTTCTTCAGCGTATCCGATCCCGAAACAAGAACAAATACTGTAGATACGACCGCCGGCGCTATCAATCCTATGACCATGAGCAAAGCACCTATGTTCTCGGATACGAATATAGCCGGTATCCAGAATATCCATGTGAACAGAAAAGACATTGCAAAAAACAGGACCGGACGGTATCTGTAGTTTTCTTTTGTACTGGTTTTCATATTATTTATCCTCCTTTGTTGCTTTCGACCGACTGTCTGTCGGTGTAATTCTATAATAAAATGGAACTTTACGTTCCATTTATTTTTTATCGATCCGACTGAGAAAAAAACATCATCATGGGCTGTGTTAAACTTCCGCTCTCGGCTCCGAGTATCTTCTCGGTGTTATGGATAAATGCCTGTATCCCTGTCATAAGTTCTTCCTGTGTCCGGTCCTGCTCCTCATCAAATGCAAATTCCGAATAAACTATGATCATCTCAGCCGCATAAAACGGATACGGCGTATCAAATATCCCCTGTTTTACTCCTTCTTCCACAAGACCTGCCAGTAGCGGTACAACACTGTCGATCATATTCTTCTGCATCTTGGAATGCATGAGCGCGTTCTGCGGCTTATGGACCTGCTGCAGTATCTCATCTCCGATCGGAGATTGCAGTTTCAAGCTCATTACGCTGCGTATGATCCTCTCGATAACGGATAACTCCGTGTTTGCGGCCTCGGCTTTCGCCCTGACCATCATGGAAGCGGATATACGCTCTATCATCGCATCCAGTATATCTTCCTTCGACTTGAAATGATAATACAGCGTTCCCCTGGCTATGCCGACCTTGTCCAGGATATCTCCTGTACTAGTCTTATCGTAACCCTTTGTTACAAAGAGTTCTTCTGCTGCATCCAGTATCTCATTTTTGCGCTCTTCCGCTTCTTTTACTGTTCTCATATCTGTCTCCGGTTTTAACCGACAGACTGTCGGTCTAATATAAATATATAATCTTATCTGTCTCATGTCAAGCATTTTTCAGATTTTTATTTCGACTGCTTTTAGGATCCTTTTCCTGCTGTTTTCCGATATGTTCATCTCTCACAGAACTCATATATCCGGTCGTAGAAATCTTTGGCTTCTTCAAAAGTGCCATGGCCGAGTCCTTTATAGATAAATAGTTCGCTGTCCTTTATGCCTTCCGATAACAGGTAAGGCGCTTCATTTCCGACGGTGTTGTCATCTTCGCCCGCTATGATCAATGTGGGACAGCATATTTCCCGCAATTCTCCCCTCGCATCAAACCCGAGTATCGCATAGGCATTTTTAAAAAATCTGTCATAGCTTTTGGGGTTTGTAAATTTCGCTATCAGAGGAAAATATTTTCTGTTCTTTTCCAGATACGCTTTCGAGTACATCTTTTCCGCGGTATCAACCATCAAAGACACGTGATCGTCCTTTTGGGCCATGTCTATCCATGAACTCACAGCATCCTTAACGACAGTATTTGCATTGGGCGCTGTGACGGCAAGGATCAGTTTTTCCACCATCTGCGGATGATCGATCGCCAGATACTGTGATATCATCCCACCCTGAGAAACACCGAGAACATCGGCCTTATCGATACCGAGTGCTTTCATTGCTTTTGCCTGATCTTCAGCCATCTGTCTTATCGTATAACCCTCAGGCATATCATTCTTTCTGCTGAAAATGTACACCGTATGATCCTTCATGAACCTCTTATATGAAGTTGAGAGCAAAAATGCCTTCCCTTTTACCGTTGCAAGTCCGTCACTCAACCCGGGAAGGACAACAAGTTTCTTCGGTCCCTGCCCGAAGGACACGTAATACATATCAGTATCATCTATTTTTACACATCCGTTTTTCATATTCTTAGCCATTTTTCCACTTCCTCTATCCATTTTTCAGACTCAAAACACGCCAGCTGAGCATGTGCATATCCTTCGTAACAGTTTATAGTTGTCTGAGGATTGACCTCTTTCATACGTACAGCACCTTTCTTCGATACCGCTTCATTGCCCTTTGTTCCGTGCATGCAAAGGATCCTGCACGTCTCATCGTATTTCTTAAACTCAAACCCGGTGAAAACACTGTCCATGATATTGCCGATCGACACTTCCTCCATATTGTCTGCGATCTTCAGATAGTTATCCAGATATTTTTCGGGGAGAAAACTCTTCTTAAAGCTTTCCATGACCTTCGGATCTCTTTTCTGTGATCTTCTGATAAGGCTGATGTAGTTCTTTTTAATCATGCTTACGACGATCTGCGGCATTCTGATAAGCGGTGCTCCGTCCAGAACCAGATTATCTGTGTGAATATCCGGTAAACCGGCAAATGTTGCGGCTATGCGTCCACCCATTGACAGACCGCATACCATAAATACTTTTCCGCCAAAATTTTCCATCACATATTCCCTTATCGATTCCGCTTCTTTTTCCACCGTTTCAAATGAGCTGACAGTCTCCTCCGTATGCGCATCCAGCTCCGGAACGATAATGTGATACTGCCTGCTGAAATGCACTATTGCATCATTCCATATCTGCCACGGAGTAAGCATTCCATGGATGAAAATAACCGTTTTATCGGTTTTTTCTCCAAATGTATGAAATATCATATTACGTTTCCTCCCATCATCAGTATCATCGAATCCGCCAGACATGAGAACATGGCCCCGGGATCGTATTTGCCTTGCACATGTTCAGCCTCAACGCATTTGGATAATACATATCCGGTCTGTACACCATGATAATTGACTATCATAAATTCAATGATCTCCTCTATGCTTTTGGACGGCTTTAATCCCTTCTCCCGTACCAGACCGGTAAGGAACTCGACCATTACCCTTACAACACTGAGCAAAGGGCTTTGGTTGTCATCACCTATGGCTTTCGATATCCTGTTCACTCTCTCCGGATCGCTCATCGCCAGCATATCACTGTACAGAGATATCTTAAGTACATCCGTTCCTGCCGCCATCATATGCTCTGCCATCATATCGCATATCCTGCGAATCACATTCCGCCAGTCCCGTTCATCACCTTTAAGTATCTCGTTCAATTTCACATCGAGCCTGTTTTCGGAATTGATCCTGACTACCAGATCGCATATCACTTCATCAAGATCCTTATAATATCTGTAGATCACACCGTGAGAAAACCCCGTTTCGGCTATCACGTCCTTCATCTCAACACTTGTTATGGGTTTACGGCTGCACACTCTGTACGCCGCATCTATGATCTCTTTGCGTTTGTTTTCATAGTAATCTTCTTTTACTCTCGGCATCGGGTTCTCCTTTATGTTGTATAAATGACACAGTGTCATTTTAACACGTATGGATCGCCTCGTCAATGCCGGGACTTAAATGGCAATTTATTTCCATTTTCTGTTGATGATCGTATCCAAAAATGCTATTATGATCTTGTAAATGGAAATTAATATCCGAGCGAGGATTCGATCATGGCTAAAAAAACAGAAGAGATCATGGAACTTGATGATATAAGAAGGCGACTTGGCTATACTTATAAAAAAATATCCGAATTATCCGGCGTTCCTCTCAGTACAGTCCAGAAAGTCTTAAGCGGAAATACCGAAAACCCCAGAAGGACCACTTTGCAGACACTTCGTGAACTCCTGCTTTCCGATATAAAAAAGCAAAACGGACCATATGCGACATATTATTATCCTGATTATATGATGGGGAAAAATATTAACAAAGACAGAGAGCTTATAGGCCTGGTAGAAGAGACATCTTCATATATAACCGATGGGAACGCTGCTCATAAACTGTATACTGTAAGTGATTATTATGATCTCCCGGATGAGAGCAGATGTGAACTGATTCATGGTATCCTGTATGATATGGCTGCCCCTACAGCCGAGCATCAGATCATATCATCGGAGATATGGTCAGCATTCAGACACTTTATCGAATCCGGTAAAGGGGACTGTATCCCTCTTATGTCGCCGATCGATGTTCAGATACTTAGAGATGATTACAACATGGTGGAGCCTGATATCATCATAATATGCAACAAAGGTAAACTTTCAAAGAAACGCATATACGGTGCTCCCGACCTCATTGTTGAGATCGTATCTCCTTCTTCCGGCCGCTATGACAGGATAACCAAACTATCTCTGTATTCAGAGGCCGGTGTAAGAGAATACTGGATCGTGGATCCCATCAGAAAAGAGATCCTCGTTTACAGATTAAGTGAGACATATATCCCTGATGTTTACGGCTTCGACGATACAGTTCCGGTCTCTATATATGACGGAGCATGTAAGGTGGACTTTAAAAAGATCTCGGCTTATGTCATAAGCACTCATTTGCCCTTTTAAGAGCATCATCTATATGCTCACGGAAATTGATCTTTCCGACTTTATCTATAAAACCGGCTTTTTCCATGGTCTTATACGGCTGCTCGTTTACATGTGAGAATATAAGCGTGACCTTGTTTTTCCTGCATGTATCATACAGACCTTCCAGCGAGTTGAGCGCGGTAATATCAAGTGCCGGCACACCTCTCATCCTTATGATCAGACACTTTGTATATTCCTTCAATGTAATATTGGAGATAAGACCTGTCATACCGAAGAACATCGGTCCCGTGATCTCATAGACACGGACCTGCTTAGGCACTTCTTTAAGGGAAATGGCATCCGGATCCGACTCGTCATCGGTATCAATGTATTTCCATCCCTTAACCTCCGCCTCATCACTCATTCTCTTCATGAACAGTATCCCTGCAAGTATCATTCCGATCTCAATGGCTACTACAAGATCAAATACTACTGTGAGCACAAATGTCACAACAAGAACAACTATATCGCTCTTGGGGGCTGTCTTAAGAAGATGCACAAATGTTCTCCACTGGCACATATTGTACGCGACCATAAAAAGGATCGCTGCTATGGTCGGCATAGGGATAAGCGCAGCATACGGCATAAGTATTACCAGTATGAGCACCAGTACTACCGAATGTACCATTCCGGCAACAGGTGTACGACCGCCGTTCTTGATATTTGCCGCTGTTCTTGCAATAGCGCCTGTTGCGGGGATCCCTCCGAAAAGAGCCGACCCTATATTACCTGCTCCCTGAGCAATAAGCTCCATGTTAGATCTGTGATGACTTCCGATCATTCCGTCCGCCACAACACATGAGAGCAGAGACTCGATCGCCGCAAGGATCGCTATGGTGAATGCATCGGTAAATACAGTTCTTACTCCTGAGAATGTAATCTCGGGAAATGTAAGCGCCGGCAGTTTATTGCTTATTGTGTAAAGGTCACCGATAGTATTTACATTCATGTGAAGACCTTTGACCATCAGGATCCCTGCTATAACGGCTATAAGCGAACCGGGTATTCTCTGACTGACTTTCGGCCAGAGTATAAGAATTACCATACATGCTGCTCCGACCAAAAACGCCTGAGCATTGACCGTACCGAAGTTTGCCGCTATCGCATTGATCTTATCCATTGTTTCTATGGTCACCGTCCCTTGAGGAAATGTAAGACCCATAAAATCCTTTATCTGTCCTATGACGATCGTTACGGCTATACCTGCCGTAAATCCCGTTGTTATAGTATATGGTATAAACTTTATCAGACTCCCGAGTCTTAACAGGCCCAGGATGATGAGCATGATACCGGCCAGCAGTGTAGCAAGCGCCAGACCACCCATTCCGTTTCTCGCCACTATTCCTGCAACAATCGTCGCAAATGCAGCTGTAGGTCCCGCTATCTGTACTCTGGATCCGCCAAGAAATGATATTATAAATCCGGCAACTATCGCCGTATACAGTCCCTGCTCCGGACCCACGCCTGAAGCAAGCGCCAGTGCTATTGATAACGGCAATGCTATGATCGCCACTATTATTCCGGACACTATATCCTTGATCAACTGTTCTTTGCTGTATTTCTTTATCACGGAAAACAGCATGGGTTTTAGTTTATCTTTGCTCATATCAAATCCCTTTCAATGAAAAAAGCCAACTTGTATACCATACATTTGATAGTACGATATGTCAATTGGCTAATTTTCCGTGTTTTTGAGCAAAATCAATGCTTTTATTGTAAAAACGACCTATTATCTGACCGGTTCCATCTGTGCATCGGCCAGTCTGCAATACAGAAGATCCTCTTCCTTATATGTTTCAAAGGTACCTGTAACTACTACCTCTGTTCCTTCTGCAGGATATTCATCCGGATAAACATGTGACCCGTCATCCCAGACAAACTCCATTCCCTGGGAACAACAAGCCGTTGCATCCTGTATGACAGCATATTGGTAATACTGATCGGTGGGTTCATAGTATGTGGGATAATAATTTCCTTTTATCCTGACAGTTTTTCCTTCGTATGTAAACGGGTCGTACATGAACTGATAGACCGTGGCATATATCATATCACTGCCCATAAGCGTCAGATCTATATCCACATCGGATTCGGGAAAGTTTTCCTGCCCCGTAACATCGATCTCGGGTGTGGGGACATCAGCCGGTGTAGGTGTGGATCCGGATGTTGATGCCGATTCGGGTTCCTGTGCCGGTGCAGGATCTGCCGATGCTTCATTTGCTTTATTTATCTCATCCTGTATAACCTGGTCAACCGCATTGCCGGTTGTACTGACCGTCAATGGTCTGTTATCGTTCTCACCGCATGCCGTACAGATGATAACAACTGCAGCAGCAGCGATCAGCATTTTATGTCTGTTTTTCATTCTCCTGCAACCTTTCTTATACCAAAGCAGATAAGAAATACGACCATATCACATATAACGATCGTAGATCCTACCGGCGTTGAAAACAGTATTGATATGAGTATTCCTGCCAATGCGCATACAACCGAAATGACCGCTGAACATATGACCACGCTTCTAAAATTTTTCAGAATACTCATCGCCGACAATGCCGGAAATATAATGAGTGCGGAAATCAGAAGCGATCCGACAAGATTCATGCCAAGTACTATGATCACCGCTATCATGATGGCTATCAGGAGATTATAAGTATTGGCTGAACCGCCTGTGGCCGTAACAAAGTTTTCGTCAAACGTGACAGCAAATATCCTGTTATACAGGACTATGAACATGATTATCATGATGACCGCCAATACAAGACACAATATTACCTGATCTGATGTCAATGTCAGTATCGATGTCGAACCGAACAGCGTGCTGCATACATCGCCCGACACATTTGAACTTGTGGAAAATATGTTCATAAGCATGTAGCCTATTGCCAAAGCTCCAACCGAAAGCATGGCTATCGCGGCATCACCTTTTATCTTCGCACTCTGGCCCGTCTTTAACAGCAGTATCGCGGTAATGACCGTTATCGGCAGTATCAATATGTTTTTATCGGCAAGCTTAAGTACTGATGCTATTGCAAGTGCTCCGAATGCCACGTGTGAAAGTCCGTCACCGATAAATGAATACCTCTTGAGTACCAGCGTTACTCCCAGAAGCGATGAACACAGAGCGATAAGAACTCCAACTATCAACGCGTATTTTACAAAAGGAAATGAAAAATAAAACTGTAAATTCCCGGCTATATCCTGCACGACTTATTCCTCCCTCTTGATACCGAGCTGTATGGCATTATCGCTCTTCAAATATTCTTCTTTGGTTCCGAAGAAGATGCTTTCTTTGCCGATATGAAGTATATGTGTCGAATACTCCAGCACCGCCTGTGGATCATGGGAAACCATTATGATAGTGATCCCCGACTTGTGCAATTCTTCCGTGAGTTCATAAAAATCAGCTGTAACCTTTGGATCCAGACCGCTTACAGGTTCATCAAGAAACAGTATCCTGTCTGACGCACAAAGAGCCCTCGCAAGCAGGACCCTCTGCTGCTGTCCTCCGCTGAGGTTCCTGTAGCATTTGTCTTTCAGGTCCGAGATGCCCATTCTTTCAAGGTTTTCTTTTGCCCTTTGCTTTTCCTTACTACCGTAAAATATTTTTTTCCCAAGATTAGAGAGGTTTCCGGACAACACTATTTCCCATACTGAAGCCGGAAAATCTCTCTGTATTATTGTCTGCTGCGGAAGATATCCAATGCCTTCTTCCTCTTTCTTTATCTCTCCGGAAATCGGTTTTTGCAACCCGAGAAGAGTCTTTACAAGCGTACTTTTACCTGCACCGTTTTCTCCTACTATGCACAGATAATCCCCTTCTCTTACGTGAAAGTTTATATTTTCCACTATCTCTTTTCCGTCATATCCGATCGAAAGATCTTTTACTTCCAGCATTGAATTCTCCGTTTCTGTTACTGTTTGAGTGCTTCTTTTAATACCTCAAGATTATCTGTCATAATTCCAAGATATGTCTTTCCTGCTTCTATATCACCGGATGTTGTTGACTGCATTGAATCCAGAACAAGTATATTCTGGTTCTTGTCAGCTGTGTTCTGTTTTATCGTCTCCGCTATCTTTTTATCGGAGCTTTCGATAACAAGTATGCTGCCAAGCTTCAGTTCATCCACCTTTCCCGCAAGGAATGTAACCGTCTCAAAGCTTGCCTCTGTCTCTGCTGAACATCCGACAAACGCCGCATAATAATCCAGTCCGTAATCATCTACCATATACCTGAAGGGGAATCTGTCTCCGAATAAAACTGTTTTTACATCTGCAGCATCCACAGCCTTCGCATATTCCTCATCAAGTGCCCCAAGTTTCTCGTTATAAGCCTTTGCATTGCCGGTATAAACCGATGCATTGTCCGGATCTATGACTGCAACCGATGCAGCTATCGCGTCTACAAGAACCTGTGAATTTTTAAGAGAAAGCCACACATGCTCGTCGTATTCGATCTCGCCTTCTTCATGATGATGTTCATGCTCGTCTTCATCGTGCTCGTGCTCTTCTTCGTCGTGCTCATGATCATGTTCGTCCTCTTCATGCTCGTCTTCACCATGCTCGTGTTCATGCTCGTCTTCCATGCCCTCAACCACTTCTTCTTCCTTTACGGAATCTCCGAGTACCTCGAGCAGATTGATAACCTGCATATCCTTGTTGGTCGCTTCAGCGAGTGCGTCTTCAACCCATTCGTCAGATTCGCCACCTACATATATGAACAGGTCACACTGTGCTATCTTTGCTATATCTGCAGCAGTAGGCTGGTAGCTGTGGAGATCCACACCGTTATCAAGCAAAAGATTCATCTCAAAGTTATCGGCTTTGTCGCCCAATACTTCCTTAACCCAGTCGTATTCCGGGAAAATGGTGCATACCACACTGTATTTTTTGTCCGTATTCTTGTTATTTGCCGCATCTGTATTGCCGCAGGCTATGTTTCCCATGCACAATACAAGAGCTATAAGTATTGCCAATAATCCTTTTTTTCTCATCCTTATATTCTCCAATCCATAATTTTCTCATAATCTCTTCAAGTCTTCCGTCGGTTCAATTAAGAAGCTTGACCTTGAGATTGATCGGGGAATCATAAATTACAGTACATATATAACCGTTAAATATATCATTTGTGAGCCTGTATGTCGTTATGGCGATAACAGCAGGCAAGATCACCGCTGTACTTCTTAAGAGCATCCCTTCAAGAGTCTGCAGTTCTTCGCATATCGGGCAGGATTCACCTTCGCATTCATGATGCATCTCACATGCGATAAATGTAACGGATCCAATTATGAACATCAGATACAAAACAGCTATGGCAATGCCGGCCGTTCTCATTGCTCTACTCATTTCACGTCTTCACTCGTCTATTCTTTATTACAATCGGCACATAAGCCGACCAAAACCGATTCCTTTGTCTCAAGTGCAAAATCCAGATCACTGCAGATGTATTCGTAAAACCTGCTCAGTACCTCATCATCGAGGTGGATTATCTTGCCGCACTTCTTACACTGCATATGCAAATGCTCATGGCAGCATGAATTCTCACCCACATACTGGTAAAAACTCTGATCATCATCTAAGTTCTTTGACTTCAGCAATACTCCCTCATTGGTGAGTTTATCGAGATTTCTGTATATGGTCGCCTGATTCATGCTCAGGCCGTTTATCTCAATGTAATCGCCTATGTCCTTAGCACAGAATCTCTTGCCCTTATGTGTCACGAAATAGTCAAATAATATATCTTTTCCCTTGGTGTGATATTGTTTTGCCATACTTTCCTCAACAAAAATGCAAATCGTTCGCATATCAATATAGCACCCATTGTTTTGGGTGTCAATAGATTTTGCGAACGGTTTGCATTTTATGAAATATTTAATATTTTGTTTATAATTCGGAACCACAGAACCTTCTCAGAGTTCCTTCAGTTTGGCAACGGCTTCCTTGACCATATCTGTCATCGCTAGGTTTTTTACACCTACGATCTGATTATTGCAATGACTGACGGGAAGCAACAACTTAACTGCTTTGCTTTGTCCGATGGCTACAGCCATGTCCGGTGTGATCTCACCCAGAAGGGAATCCGCGGAAATTATCCCTATGGGGCCTATGATAACATCTGCATCCCGACATGCCACCAGAACGGGATTCTCACCTGTGGCACCGTATTCGGCCCCTGCTTTCATCATGGCTGATGTGGCTATGCCATTGGTCCCGATAGCATAGATGCTGTCATCCAGACCGCTCTTTTTTATCTCTTCTATGATAAGCTGGCCGAGTCTTCCTCCCTGCCCGTCGATCACAACTGTTTTTCTCATAATTTCAAACTCTATACCCTTGAAAATCCGTATCCGTTACAGATAGCACTGATCGGCTCTTTCTTTGCACATAACGGACAACTGTCGGGTTTGCATATCATGTAATCCGGTATATCCGATGTTGTATACAATGCGTTGACACTGATGTCCATAACCTTGGCTGCAACGGAGAAGATCGCTGCTATACCGGTTACCGAACCGCCGTAGTACTGTACCGATCTTACAGCTGACTGAATGGTTGTTCCGGTCGTGATCGTGGCACACAGGAGCAATACATTCTTTCCGCGGATCATGTGCTGGATATTCTCACGGAACATGATCTGTCCCGATGTATTGTACTCGGGAGAAGATATGTAGATGGTCTTGTGGGAATTCTTGGAAAGAACTCCTGCCTTGGTCAACTGGTTTGCGAGATAAGCACCGATGACCTCCATATTGTCCAGACACAATATGGTATCTACGGGTGTGGAAATAGAATACAGCTCAGCCAGTTCCTCTCCTGTAGCTCTTGCTTCTCTCTGACGACATTTCATATCACTTAAGTCCATATAATAATTTACATGTGAATTCGGGGTGATAAAATGTCCGGGTACATATCTCAACACAACGTCTTTATTTCTTGAATGATCAATTTTACGATAATTCTCCATCAGTCGCCCTCCTTTTCAGAATTCGGTATACAATTATTATATATTTTCCGACAACCTCATGCAATAAAAAACGAAAAATTAAAGTTCTTTTGATCTCTCCGCAGCTGCGATCACAGCTTCCATGACCGTTGCCCTGAAAGCGCCGTCCTCAAGTGCTTTTACGCCCTCGATCGTTGTTCCTGCGGGAGAAGTTACCATATCCTTGAGTTCACCCGGGTGCTTACCTGTTTCTATCATGAGCTTGGCACTTCCGTATACCGCATTGGCCGCGAATTCATAGGCCTGTGCTCTGGGCATTCCTTCAAGCACCGCAGCATCCGCCATAGCCTCTATGAACATGAATACATATGCCGGTGAACTTCCGCTCACACCCGTGACAGCATCCATAAGGCGCTCCGGAACCACACTTGCCTTTCCGAAACTCTCTATTATGGAAACAGCTTTTTTAAGTTCATTTTCACTTACTTTTTCCGAAGGTGTTACCGCTGTTATGGCTGCTCCGACCAATGCCGCCGTGTTGGGCATGCATCTGACTATCTTCTGCGTATTTGTGATCCTCTCACTCAAAAAGCCCAGTGATTTTCCCGCTACTATCGATATGATGACCTTTTTCTTGTCCAGAACCGGATCTATCTCTTCCAGAACAGGAGTAAGAAACTGCGGCTTAACCGCAAGTACTATATAATCGGCTTTCTGTGCCAGTTCCCTGTTGTCCGCGCAAACCGTTATGCCAAACTCTTTTTTTCTGCTTTCCTTTAATTTGACATTCAGATCGAAACCAAGTATCTCATCCTTTGTCTTATTCTGTCTGAGACCTCCGATCATGGCACCTGCCATATTTCCGAGTCCGATAAATCCTATATTCATCTTATGTCCTCCGTCCTTTGATCATACAATGTACTTCATCTATTCTGCATTCTGCATCCTGTTACGATACAGGACATTGAGATCCACATCACCTTTAACTCCGTCGATCTTTCCTATGCACGAATGCTGCCACATAAAATAATCTCCCGCATAAGAAGTGGACTTGGTGTAATGAGCCAGCCATACCGGATACTGTTTCTTTCCGGTCCATACGATTTCCTGATAGTTCTTGCTTCCGTACAGGCAGGCTTTGTATCCGTATTTTGATACTTCTTCCTCAAATATCTGCAGGCATTTGTTAATATCGTGAAGATTCATACCATAGTTTTCGAAGTTCTTGAAATCCTCCCAGTCATAAGCGATAGGGAAATCAAGCTGTTCACCGGCAAGGACTTCCATCATGTAACGTACACTCTCCCTGACCTCTGCCGGACTGCCTTCTTCGGCATGCCAATATATTCCAACCTGCAAACCTGCTGCTTTGGCCCCTGCCATATTGTTCAGATAATACTGGTCCGTATACAGTTCGCCGTCATCAAGTCCGCCGATCCTCATGTATACAAATTCGCAGCCTGCTGCCTTGACCTTTTCAAAGTCAACTGCTTCCTGCCATCTTGAGATGTCGATCCCGACACTGGTTTCGTCTGTCTTGTACTGACTCCTGAAATCAGAGAAATTCTCGAATTTCTTTTCGCCTCCGTCAGGGTTTGGTGTCGGTGTGGCAATACGCACATTCATATCCCTGGATGTCGAATGTCCCGCGTCGTCCGTGATGGTGATCTTTAGGGGATATGTTCCCTCTGTCGAAGTGTCGACCGATCCGGATACCTCTAGAGTCACATCACGATCCACATCATCCGCATAACCGATATATTTGTGAATATCAAATTCCGCTCCGGGTTTAAGACTCGGCGAGCCGTTAAATACCAGAAATATCGGTGCATCAACATCCTCCGCCTCTTCATTCATTTCCTTTAAGACCTTTTCCACTTCTTCCGAATATGAATTTGCCATATCCATCATAAGCTCACCTAAGCCGGAAACTGACGCGGATACGATCGATACACACCCTGACTGCGTTTCTTCCGTAGCGGCTTGTGCAGCCGCTTCGGTCGCTCCTGCCGTCTCATTTTCCGCACTTACAAATGCCGCTTCATTCGTCTGTAATGCGATCGTCATCGCAAGGCCTGCTGCTATTAATTTTATTCCGATTCCGTTATTCTTCTTCATTTGATCGATTCGCTGCAAATACACTTATGGATCCGGCCATATTTTCGAGACTTACCTCGTCGAACCACCTAAGACTCATGCTCTCATTGAATTCGTCATACAGACTGTCCATGTATGTGTCATACTGCTTCTCGCTGATCTCCTCCGTTTCTCCCTTATGATAATTATAATAGGTATTCTTTTCCCCGTCATTATCTTTCAGACAGTCTTTTGCTATCATCTTTTCAAGAGTAACTATATCATACTGTACCATCATATGATAATACTGGGTAAAAGTACTGCCTGTGTCGGTCTTGCAGCTTCCCCATACCATATACCTGTATTCATCATTATAGCGAAAACACTCCATGCTATCCATCGCATACAGATAAGGTGGAGCCGTTACATTCTGACTGCTCATTTTTGTCAGACCGCCTTCATTTAACTTTTTAACGGAACCGTCTTCCTGTAACTCATATATTTCGGAATAACCGTATTCCTCAGGACCTGTGTGCCCGGAAATGATTATCTCCGGATAACCGTCCCATTCCAGATCTGTCACGGCATATCTGAGTTCTTCAATTGTGTTATTGCCGGTATCGGCTGTCGTGTCTTCTTCCGATTCACTTTCCGTAAGGTCTTCGGCTACCTGCCATATTTCCGCATTATCAAACAGCTTTTGAACACCCTGTACATAAATGGTATCCACTCCGGCCCAGATGTCCTCATCGACACGCCTATAGGTTACCCCCTCATATTCAAACGATCCTTCATCCTCTGCCATTTTTAAGGGTAACATCATTGAAGACCAGTCCGCCTGATAAGTCATCCAGTAGTTACCCTCACCCTGATCGTTCTTTATAAATGTTACATATGACTCATCGGGCATTTCATATTCTATATATTTTTTACGAAATACATGTACTCTGTCCCGATCGAATATCTCAATATAACTGCCGTCTTCACCCAGCCATCTTCCCGTAAATATCTTTGCTATGACCGCATCCTGCTCAAGTTCCTTCTTTCTCTCTTCCTCATATCTCTTTGCTCTCTCGGCCTGCTGCTTCTTTTCCTCTTCGGTATAGTATCTGCCGGTATCTCCTTTAAAATCATCCCATCCCAGATCATCAGCCCAATAATGCCAGATACAGGCATATTTTTCCGTATCCAGATACCTGTAAAATACTTCTTTCCAGTCACTTCCGATGTAAAGTGAAGTTACGGCTTTCGGATCATCGGTATAAATAACAAGCTTTTTGCCTTTTACTTCTGTCTCGGCATCATCATCTGCATCAATATCAAAGTGTTCTCCATCAGATGATATCTTTGTGTTAAAAAACACCTCAACTCTGTCATCGTAATACTTAGTCTGCGTCACATATACATTGTCTTCATGCCGGATATCATCCGTATCGTATTTGTATACATTCTCCGGCTTTATGCTGCATCCTGCCATAAAAAGCGCACAAAGTATCATGCATACGGAAAGCAATTTGGATATGCTGTTGCTGACTTTGGTCGTTCTGTTTATCATAAAGTTCTCCTGCGGTTATGCCTCTATGTATCCATCCCTCACATAAATTACGTTAATCCATAAGGGATCTTATTTCAACAATATTATATCAGATTCATACTATAAAACCGATGGATCTCAGCCATGCAACGGATTTTTTTAATGCCTCTATGGTCTTTGTTTCCAGAACACATCTTGCATTTAGGCTCTCAGCCAGCTTCAGTCTGTCAACAAGATCTATCTCTCCGTCCCCCAGTGCCAGATGATTCCTGGGAGGGTTCTCCGAGCCGTCATGTATATGAAAATGCATCAGATGCTCTCTGTTCTCCAGGATATACGGTACGTCCTTTTCACCCACAGCTTTCGAGTGACCGATATCCCATGTCAGCCCGAATACCGGACTCTCCAAAAGATACTCTATGGCTTTTTTCTCATAATCCCTGAATCCATCAGTGTTCTCAACGACTATCCGTATGTCACTTTCACCGATCCATTCTTCGCACTTATTTCGATATACTTCAAAAGATTTCATGTATGTGTCAAAATCACGGTCGTACATCTGCACTTTTCTGTCTGATAACGTGATGTAAATACCATGATTCATATGCATATTGAGGATAAGCGGCTGTCTGCTGTCCCCGTAGCGGTCACGCAGTATTATCAGCTTCTTTGCCGCATCTATAGTCCGTCTCACCGTTTCCAGATATGCTTCGGACACCAGTTGATTGAAATCCGCGATGTTCAGATTCTCATCCAGATGTATCGTATAATAGATCCCGGCCCGATCCGCCATATTCATCAGACGATCGGTGTCCTCCAACCGGTCTGTCTGATATTCCGGAAAATTCATATTCAGCTCAATGAATCGTAAGCCCAGCTCATTGCATAACCTGATATTATCTTCCGGTGTTCTGTTTTCAATAAGTGTCGGCATTCCGAACTGTATCATGTTCTCAACTCCTATTTTTTTAGATTTTTCCTTATCTGATCAGCCAGATCAAGGAAATGATCGGATTTGATGATCGCCAGCCCCTGACCTTCATCTCCGAGTACTACCAGCCGGTCCCCCGTATCGATATCAAACACTTTCCTGGCTCTGGCAGGTATAACTACCTGTCCTTTGTCTCCTACAGTAACGATTCCAAAAAGATATTTTCCTTTTGGCGGAACATCAAGTCCCAGGTTATCGTCGGGTTCATAATTGGCCAGATCATCAAGCGATACTCCGAACAGTTCTGCCAAAAGCCTGCTTTTTTCAAGATCGGGGACAGTTTCACCCGATTCCCATTTTGCAAGAGCCTGTCTTGTTACGCCTATTTCTTCGGCTACTTCTTCCTGCGTCATCTGTTTCAATTTACGAAGGTTTACAAGATTTTCGTTAAACATCTTTTTTCTCCTGTTTTTTAATACCGAGTACCGCCCATCTAAAAAACGGAATTCGGGAAATGATGAAGTTCAGACCATATCCAAACGCAAAACCCGCGATAAGACTGAGTAAGTAACATAGCGGTGCAGGCAACAATTGAGGTTTTGCAATAAACAATGCTACCGATGATATTCCCAGATAATGAAATACATAAAGCCCGAAGCTTCTTTTGCTCATCCAATCCGTAAATCCATTGTGAAAATCACCGAACCGCGCCATTCCCGAAAGCATAGCCAGCGATCCAAAATAGGCACTTGCCATATACAGCGGTTCCCGATTAACCGGCTTGTCGGCAAAGTTCATTCCGCCATTTACCCAAAAGTAGAGAATCGCAAAGGATACAGCCGCAACCACACCTGTGATCATCACAGGTACCGCATATCTTTTAAGTTTTTCCATGACTTCATCATTTGAAAAAACGTAGTATCCCAATATGAAGAACGCGAAATAGAATGCAATCCTGTATACCAATACGATCGGCGTGTTAAGTATCTGTCCCGCTCCCCATATCGGAAAGAAAAACAGTGCGATCAACCATAAAGGAGTCCTTGATCCAAGTTTCAGAAGACGGCCTTTTTCCGCCTTTTTGATCCTTACCAAAATGATACTGTACAGCCAGAGCAGATGTATGAACCAGAGAACTCCGGATCCTGTTGCAACCATTATGAAATACTGGACAAACCCCGGAACACCTGCATTTGTCAGGTCATTAAAGGCACCACCCAGTGACATGGATACATAGCCCTGAATAAACTGAAACACGAAAAGTCCTATGGTTGAAGGAACCAGGAGCTTAAGAGTTCTGCTCTTAACGAATTCTTTATCGGTATGCTTATCCAGATAGAGTCTTGAACTTATTCCGGCTACAAGGAAAAGCACCGGCATGAACCAGGGGTATACCAGATACTGATACATATCGTAAGGCTGCCTGTCCAGTTTGGTGATCTGACCGAGACCACCCAGGACGCCTTCTGCATTATACATGTAGAGAACATGGTAAATAACAACCAGTACTACAGTGATCCATCTGATATTATCCAAGTAATATTTTCTCATAAAAAACCCACCTTTGCAATTATTATTAACATAAGTATAATAATGCAAAAATGGGTTGTCTATCAAACAAAACTAACATTTTTACCTGTATTTTGTTATGTTTGGATTACATCTTTCTTTTGTATCGCCCGATTTACGGGATCAACCTTTTCACCGGCACCAGCTCGATATAGCCACGCTCTCCTATAGGCTCGAGTTGTATCCTCGGATTCTTGTTATCCCACTCATAACCGATAAACGCAGGATCGTATTTCTTCTCTGCTTCCCAGATCTCATTTATGGCCGAGACATAGTTTTCTTCCTCAAAAGGCTCTCCTCTGAACAGAAGATATGTTGCTGCCGGAAGATCGATCATCTCAAAGCCATCGGGAACAATGCCTGTATAATCCGGCTCCACTTCCACACCCTGAACATATTCGTTTGTTACAGGTTTTCTCAGATGCTCCGGAAGCCAGAGACATACGGGTTCTCCGCTTATCGACTTGATGCTGGTGAGAAGTCCCCACACATCGCATCCGACCTCTTCGCAGTAGCTCCAGTATTCATTAGCCTTAATGCCCCTCTTGATGATAACTTTTCTTGCCGGCTTTTCCACTACCTGGATAAAAACATTTCTTGTTTCGCTCATATTGCTCACTTTCCTTTCTTCGTCAATTATAAGGTAAGGAGTAAACAGCCAGATCGGGACCGGACTGAGTGCGTATTCTTTGGGATTACAGCCGAATTCACGTCTGAACGCACGCTGATACCCATCCACGCTTCCGAATCCCATTTCCATAGCCATGTCCAGAACAGAAACATTTTCATCTCTGAGTCTCAGTGCCGACTTCGACAGTCTGAGGCGCCTGATATAGACAGCCGGTGTCATCCCAAGAAGTCTGATAAAAAGTTTTCTGGCATACCATGGCGAAAAGTTTGAAACTCTTGCAAGATCTGCCGGTGAAATATCATCCGCTATATGTTCATTGATATAATCCTGCATCGATCTTACAGCTTTTCTTGTATCTTCCATCTGCTCATCTCCTTGTGAGCATATATTATCCTAAGCAAGGTTTTATTTTCTCGACTATTTTTGCTTAGTAAACGGTCGTTATCCCTTTCATTTTACAATCATTGAATTTGGCAAAACGGCCCAGTGTCCGGTCCAATGCAGAATTCAACGATTTTGTCTGCCGGATCCCCGGTTCCCACCACAAGCCATTTACACGGAGAACACCGGCTTTGCGATCCGGAACAGCCTCGATCCGACCGACGAATCGATCTCCATATACGATCGGTAATGTATAGTAACCGTATTTTCTCTTGGCTGCAGGTGTATATATTTCCCAGGAATACTTAAAATCCCACAAAGCAAGTATTAACGCCTTATCCCATAAAAGAGGATCCAGCGGTGCTATAAATGACATCCGCGGTTTCAGATCTGCGTTTCCGTCAAGGATTTCCTGCATAAGTGCTTCGTCTTTGGCACGATAATAGAAAGGTACCTTTATCCCCTCAACCATAACAGATCTGATCTTTTTATCCGCTGACAACTGCGACAACACTTTTTTCCTTAGATCCGCTTTCAGATCAATTCCCAGAAAAGCCATACTGCTTTTATCCCACAGCAGTCCGACTGCTCCGATCCTTCGCAAAACTCTCCAAAGGTATTAATGATTATCCCAAGCTAATAAGTAAGCATCTGAACCTTCATTATGGAGTTCCAGATCATCTAATTCTTGAATACAGTATTCCACAGCCTCTGCTATATACTCATCTGTCATTTCTTTTGTGAAGAAGAATATGTCATCATCTTTTATGGGAATAAAATACGAATTCATATCTTGAACCAATCCCTCAAGATCGAATGTACATATTTGATTTATCGGTTCTTTAGCAAAATCAGCCGGGATCGTAACCTCATTTTTTAAACCATATTTTTGAACAACATAATGATTGCCTATTGCATAATCCCTGTGAAGTTTCTCAACATTACCGGGTATAAGAGGATTCCAATGATATTTATCATATACAAAATGTCTGTAGACGATATCCTGGATCAAATGGAGATAATATCCCAAATATAGATCATCTTGCTTCATCAATTCGCCATAAATCTTCCTGTAGCCGTCAAGGTCATACGTTTTCTTACGCCCTCCTGCTACCGATATCTTCATATGGCTGTTTCCGTTATATCCGGAATCTGCAAGAATGGAACCCAGTTTAAGTCTATTCGGATCATTAAACTGTCTTTTCTTTATTAATTCGCATGTAACAGCGTAATGAATAATACTTGATGCCATAATGCACCCTCCAAAGTTGCAAGCATTTCGGCGTCTTCCTCTTTAGCTCACCCGGTAGGACTTAGGTCTGACAGGACTTGCCCAAAGAAACTACTACTTCAACATCGTTTCTCTGGGGTAAAAATCCTTTAGCATTAACACTTTCAATCCACTTTGTTGGTGACATTGTGAACGCATGTAACCCAGCCTCAATTCTAAACCCGTCGAATTCGACGGGTTTAAAACCCGGATTATGAAGACTTTCCCATAAACCTAAGAACCATGAGAGAATCTTATCCTTACGTATATAGATTTCCTCAAAAAAATAGTCTTACTACCCAATCCCTGCATAAGGGATTTTGTGGATTAGGCATTCTGCGGCATCCTCGATATCTTCATAATCAAGTTCTTCCCCTTCACGGATACAGCACTCAAATTCATCCACAATATTCTCGATCAACACCATGTCGATGAATAGTGGCAACTTTTCCGACATTTCCTCCGGAAGATCCGTTTCGGTTTTGTAACCCTGCAGTTGAATTTCGAATATCTGATGCATCTGTTCAAAGCGCTTGTCCGGATCTGTTTCCTGTCTTGTCCAGCCTTCGTTATGAATCCAGAGATTGGCAAGATCAAACATATACCAGCAGTTCATGCAGTTATCAAAATCGAAAACCATGATTGCACCTGTATTCATGTCGATATGATAGTTTCCGTCGCTAAAATCAAAGTGAATCAGGCCGTAGTAGTCTTTGTCCTTCGGGAGTGTCCGGAATATCTCAAGACGTTTTTTGATGGCCTTTTTCAGATCACTGTATTTGTCTGGAATAAGGTGATCCAGGTACGTCATGTTATACTTATCGAAGTAGTCCGGGCGATGATGATCAGGTACATATAGCTTAGACAACCTATGGATCGTGCCAAGCGCTTTTCCGGTGTTATAGAAATATTCGCTCAAGGGAGCGCCTTCTCGATAGCGGTAGCCGTTATCCGCAATCAGCATTCCTTTGGCATAAGCAAACAGGCTAAAATATGCAATTTTACCATCTATCTCAATATTTTCCACCAGTTTGCCCGTAACAGACGGAATCACATCCGCTACAGGCGCACCGTTTTCTGCCAGGAAGCGGACAAACTCAGTTTCCGCAAGATAATCGTTCTCATTTCGGTCTTCGATATCAGAAATACGGAGAACATACAGTTTATTACCACCACGGCTGACGATTACAATCCGGTTCCGTCCGCCTTCATGTCCGGACTCCGGTGTGAAGGTACAGCCTTCCAGGGAATAACATTTTTTCACCTGTTCAATAATACCAATCAATAAATAATCCTCCTATACTTCTAGCTCTCCATGACCACATTCTGATTTATTTCCAGAATCTTTAATCCTATAATAATCCTCTACATCCACACCTAAATTCACATGAGATTTCGATCTTGTAACATTTTTACCCAAAAGCGCCACCGTCTCAACGTTCTGACGCGTGGGCAAGAAAAATCATCCGACCAGTTCATGAAACTCCTCTGCCAAATTCTCCGGATCATGATCCGTCCACATTTGAAGTGCCAATGCTGCAAGCATTTCGGCGTCTTCTGCTTTCGCTTTCTTAATCATCTGATTTCTCCGTTTTCGATTATCGGGATTGACATTTTCCCATTATCATAGTATATTTCTTCACAAAGGAAATGGGTTTTTTGCCGAGTAAAGTCTTACGACTCCAAAGGGGTGCTCGTTTCTTTTTTTATGTCTATTACATCATATAAATACATTTTTCCATCATTAGCATGGCGAATTATCATCGATGCATGGAAAATGTTATACCTTTCAATCTCACCACTCTCATCATAAACCGGCAAAGCAAATCTCGAGTCATATCTATACCAACCATTTTTTGCATTCCAATTATGCTTTTTATCATTGTTTTCTCTGAAATGTTTTCCAATGGATATTTCTATCATTTCAGGAATGCCCTGCGAAGCATTTGCTTTTGCTTTTGCTGCGGTACCATTTAATTTTTTTGTATAATTAGAGCCGGTATATTCGCTTGGAAGATCTGAACCAATATAAATAACATCTCCTGTTGAAGCGATAACATAAAACTCTCCGACAAATTCTTTCAGATACGCTCTTACTTCCTTCCAGTCAATTGATCGTTTCCCCTTAAATCGAATATCGTTTATAATAACAATCCTGTTGCCGTCTGCATCTTGTATTACCGATACATTTCTTTTTGTATTTTTGTCAAAAACACTATCGAATTTTATCTGATAAGCTAATAGCCTCGGAATATATTCCGGTGGAGTCCTCCGCCCCGCTTCCCAGTCTTCCAATGTACGAACAGGGATGCCCGTATGCTCTGAAAACTCCTTACGTGACATCCCTGTACTTTCTCTCAGTTCTTTTATAGGTTTTGCTATATCCATATCGCTACATCGCATTGCGTGTTTATGGTTTAAGTATATCACGATCAAGAGTTGTTCGCAATGCGTTGGTAGAATATAATGGACCTGTTACTTACTCATCCTGTTTCTTCTCGGAATCCTTGATCCTATAGTAATCCTCAGCATCGATTGTGATTTCAATATACTCCCTCGCGGATCTCAGCTTTTCAAGCAAACATACAGTCTCGACACTATTAGAATTGTCCAAACTCAATTTCATATCCTCCCCAAGGATTGGAAGCTTGAATTCTATG
>JAILQX010000020.1 GCA_024698705.1 Lachnospiraceae bacterium | reverse complement strand
ATATTGACTTTACCGCTATGACAGACCGGGAAGTACGTGATACATGGGATATGAATGAAGCCTTCATGCTTGATCTTTTCAGAACCCTGTGGAAGATAAGAGGTGATTTCGTCCTTCTTCTCGAAAGATCAGCGGGAACGTGTTATGAGAATTACGGACACGAATTCGCGCTTCGAATGACTGATGCATATATGCAGTATTATAACGAAGCAAAAACAAGAGGGTTGGCACGGGCTGATATATCAAAAAACGAGATGCATGTGCTGTGTACTTCTTTTTGGACCGCCATATATGAGCCCTTTGTTCACAAAATGTCCTGGAAGAATATAGAGGAACATTGCAAGGTCATGTGTAGATTCTTCGACTGGACCGGGGCATTTGCAATGAAATAACAGTATAAAAGCCGTCGAAAGACGGCTATAAAAATGATCATCGGTTAGCCTCGTCTAACTAAATGATAATACAAACATCCTAAGGAGGAATGAAAAAGATGAAAAACACTAAACTTGTCGGCAAAGACCTGATACTTGCGGGAGCGCTCACTGCACTGATGTTTGCCATATATATGGTGATCAGTATTGCCATGAGCTTTGCCGGACCGGCGACCAATGTATTCTATCCGCCGGCTGTTTCGGTCGTGAACGGGATCGTTATGATGCTTCTTCTTGCCAAGGTTCCCAAGCGTGGAGCATTATCCATTGCCGGAATTATACAGGGATTACTGTCATTTTTGGTCGGGGCGTTCTGGACTGTTGGAACAGGACTTATTGTAGGAGCTCTTTTGTCGGATTTCCTTATCATCGGGAAGGACGAAATATCCACGAAAAAGATGATCGCTGCTTATTCCGTGTTCAGCGGGATATTTACCTTTGGTGCCATCGCTCCCATGAATCTGTTAAGGGAAGCCTTCATGGAGCTGACACTCAGAAACGGTATTTCCCAGGAGTATGTTGACGGCCTTATAAAGATGACCCAGTGGCCCATGCTCACGATAATCATTATCGCGGGTTTTGCCGGCGGACTTATCGGCGGATTGCTTGGCCTTAAGATATTAAAGAAGCATTTTGTTAAGGCCGGTCTTGTGCAGGCATAATGGTTTTTGGTAAATGATGAACGAATCGATCAGGGATAGGATCATGGCGGTGTCCTATCACGGCACCGCCCGATTTGATCCGAGGTTTAAGTTGATAATGCTTATCGTTCTCGGATGTGTCAGCTTCTTTATAAACGGAGATATACCGGAGCTGATGCTTATGCTTGGCGTGACCCTTTTTGTATGTGCGGGAAGTGCTCCGGAATGGGGGATAAGGATGTTCCTTATATATATCCTGATCTCATATCTTAATACCTGCCTAAGGTATGTATCCGTTCCTTTTGTAAGCCTTATGATGAGTATGTTTGGGGTAACGGTGCTTAAAATGATCCCCATAATAACCCTGGGGAAATGGGTATTAAGAAGTACATATATGGATGAACTGACAGTAGCTCTTGAAAGAGCGGGTATGCCGCTTACGGTAACGATACCCTTTGTTGTGATGTTCAGATATATACCCACGCTTGGCATTGAATATAAAATGATCAGAAATACCATGAAGATACGAGGTGTAAGTGATACTTTCTTCAAGATTTTGATGCATCCCTTTGCAACGGTTGAGTACATCCTGGTGCCTCTTCTAATGCGATGCTTAAAGGTTTCCGATGAACTGGCGGCATCCGGGACCACCAGGGGTATGGAGAGAGAAAATGAGCGCCATTCGCTCCTGAAAATTGAATTTGGCATCCGTGAGTATGCAGGTCTCGCAGTTATCGTTTTGTTTGTTGCGATCCTGTTTTTACTGGACAGATCGGATGTCGGGCAATATGTTTTGTGGAGGCAGCCATGATACGGTTTGAGGATTTTTCTTTCCGCTATGAGGGAATGGCTGAAGATACACTGAAAAATATCAGCCTTGAGATAAAGGATGGGGAGTTCCTTCTTTTGACGGGCCGGAGCGGTTGCGGAAAATCAACCATTCTGCGTTCATTAAACGGTCTTATCCCACATTTCTATCCGGGAAAGACTGAAGGAGAACTTTTGTACGATGACAAGTCTCTGCTTGAGATGACTCCTTCTAAGATCGCAGGAAAAGTCGGAACGGTATTTCAGGATCCAAGATCGCAGTTTTTCATGACCGATACTACAAGAGAGCTTGCTTTCGGGTGTGAAAACATGGGTTATCCGCGTGAAGAGATCATTGACCGGATCGAAAAAGCCGTGACAGATCTTGATCTTGCAGACTTTCTCAACAGAAGTATTTTTTCTTTGTCGAGCGGAGAGAAACAGCAGATAGCAATAGGGTCTGTGTATGCGCTGGCACCGAAGGTTTATATATTCGATGAACCTTCAGCCAATCTTGATCATGAGGCAACAAGACGGCTGTCGGATATCATGAAGAAGCTCAAGAACGAAGGATACACGATCCTGGTTGCCGACCACAGGTTTTATTACCTGAGAGATCTTATAGATACGG
>JAILQX010000047.1 GCA_024698705.1 Lachnospiraceae bacterium | reverse complement strand
AAATGTTTTTACATACAGATCTATCAAAACACTTTGCTATATAACTTTTTCCTTCATGATCCTGCACCAGAAAAGTGCATATACCGTTTCGATCAGACAGACACTCCATGATATCATACTCACAGGAGAAGTCTTTTGGATAATCAGCATCTTGAAATGAAGCCAGTAACTCATTCAAGCTGTCATCATTATTCATTTCTTTGGCCTCCTATCATGGGCAGATTATTCTCATAAAGTATGTTCTGCGTCTCCAGGAAATTTCTATGATGATACAGGCAGTGTGCTATAACCGCATCTCTCTTAACGCGTGGATGTAATGCTGTCACTCGAGCGATCTTAAGAAGTTGCTGTGCTCCATCAGAATCCAGTTCTAATCCGAAAGCCAGTTGCAGTACTGTATCACGTGACGGGTTGCGTGTGCCTTTAAAAAGCCTGTGTCCATACGAAGATTCAATATGACCTCGTTTGATTACACTTTCCTCATTTTCGCCTTTTGCTGCACAAAGTGAAGATATGTATTGGCAAAAAACAGGAAACTGACTGTCATTATCACTATTCAGATAATCTTCCACATCGCGAGCCTTAAACAGTTTCCCCCACAGCTCCTGTGTTGTGACTTTCCCATTCATAATTTATTCCCCTCGTCTGTGATCTTAAGTATTTTCGTCTTACCTGCTACACCGATCTTATTTGTAATTTTTCTTCAGCAACAATATAGAAAAAGATTTTTTCTGAGTACATCCATCACTTGTGAATTGATGATATACCATATCTCTCTTTTAGCAATAATACTATAGAAATAATAAACATATCAACAGAGTATGATATCAGAATACATCACTTGATAATCTTACCACATAATATGGTCGCTTTCTATGGATAATCGTTTTCACTAGTCATAGATCGCTACATATAAACTAAAATTGTAATTTCTTTTCATAACATCACATATTTATTGTTAGTATATCAGATTTAATAATCTTACTTTATCTTAATAATATGTGTAAATGTGATGCTTTAATCCAAGTTACCCAGAGAATACCCATGAGTTACCCAAAATCACAATTCACACAGATATTACACATGATTTCCATTACAGATTCTCTATTGCATCATTCATCTGACTTAACAGATAATCATCGAAACAATCGAAATCCTCTTTAAGATATCCACTCGTATCCCATGAGATGATTTTACCTGTATGACAATCAATGCACTCAAGCCATTCATCAACATTTTCAATAACTACAAGGTTATCTGGTAGCCCTTCTTTCCTGTAGTCCTGCGTAGTATCCTTAAATACAATACTACCATCAAGTCCTACACCAAGAATTCCTATGCCACCTATTCCCCCATATCCGAATGTCTTAACATATTCTTTAAACTGATCAGGTAAATTGACACCAAGTTCTTTTTCTGCTGAACAAAGCATCTCGTCTGTTACATTAGCGTAATTGAAGTCTCCTTTAACTTCATATTTACTTATCAAATCTTTAATTTCATTATTCATGATTTCCCCTCCATAATCTGCTGAGCTCTCCATCTCCAGTACGCTTTTCTGAAATTCTTATATTGTTTTGAAAGAGTTTTGTCATTTCTAAAACTTTCACCCGGTCCACGTAATCCATGCAGTTGTCTTTTGTATTCATTATGCGTCACTTCTCGAATTTCAACAACAGGACCACTTTCCTTTTGAAGAATATGATGCAATTTTTTACAACTATGTATATATCCTTCCATCAAAAAAGAGGCATCAGAAGACGCCTCTTTTTAGATCACATTGACCCTGGTATATCCCTATATATCAGACACATCGCATAGCCCTCGAAGTCTATATCAGCAATAAATAAGTCTCGTATTTCACTCGTATTGTGATATACATATACTTTACCATCCTTATCGATACACATGATCGCAAACTTTCTACCAGGTTTCTGCATATTTGCAGGAATATGAATTGAAAGCTCTCCTGTCTTGCGATCGTAGGTGTTTCTGCCATTATAACTCATACTCAGAGTGTCAAATTTTTTATATCCTGCTGGTAGTGCTGCATTAAAAGCAGCCATGCACGCTTGGCCCTGAATCTCCCAGCCAAGCTTAGCTTTAATATCTATCATCCCCTTCACTATATAAAATGCAGTTACACTGTCAGAATTATTAATTCTCGCAGGTGCTGTTGCAGCTGTATCTGCATCTGTGTATCCTACTGACACAGAGCCATCTTCGTTTTGCACAACCGCGCCTGTAGGTCTTAAGGGAAGTTTAATAGCCTGTATAGCAAGTGCAAACATCTCTGCATTTAAATTAGAACTTTTGCCCGAATAGTTTGAGATGTTAAGAATATAGTTATTTCCGGATTTTGTAAGTGAGTAATTAAATGTATAGGAATCTCCTTCACCGGTCATTGTAGCATTTTCAACATCTCCGTCTTCTCTTGTTACCTCATATCCGCTTTCATCCGGCTTTATAGTGATAGTACCTGATCCATTATTATCAGTAACATCCACGTAGTGAACATCTGTAGCTCCATCCGGTTTAGCCGTTGTGAAAGATGTGCTGTATTCTACTGTACCTCCTTCGGGATTAATAAAATTGACAGCACTGTAATTATTTGTTGCTGCTATATTCTGATCAGAATAGTTATTTGTTACTGCAATAGTGCTTCCATCTGCAATAGTTCCGTTAAAGAAATTTGTGATCGTTCCATCGCCATGTACAGTTCCGGCATACTGGTTAATGATGGTTCCTTTGAGGCTATTATCAAGTTCATTTGGATGATTGTTTACTTCCCCGAAATTATTTACGATCGTTGCTTCATTATTAGCAACACGGTTGTTGTTAGTATTTATCTGATTATAATTTCCTCCGACATCTCCATTATTCTCATCAATGACACCATAATTGTAAAATACAACATCACTTTCTACTACTTCTTTGAGTGTTTGACCATCTTCAAGTATCCTCTTGCCATCTTCTTGTCGTTCTATTTCAGCAGATGTTTCATATGTATATTCCTCTGCATACACCCCGACAGGGAATGCCATTGATACTGTTACTGATGACATGATAAACGATGCACTCATGATGGCTACCATGCATCTTTTTGATATGTTCATTAATCTCTTTCTCATTTTTCCTTTTGCCTCCCATTAATGATAAGAAACTATTGATATTTATGTTTGAGAATATTCTATCACAATTTTGATCTTAGGGTATATATCAACAAATAAATCAAGCGCATCTCTTGAGCACAATTTCAGCTCAGATTTCATAATCTGAGGATCAGAGTTATTACTTCTTAATTCTTTTATAAATTGATTATATGTATCCTTATAGTTCTTTTTTTGACAGACGATGCGATAAGCATACTCAAACTCTTAAGGAATTATTATGAAGAAAGAAACATCTCAACAGAGTGGCTCTTCTATTCCAAACATGAAAATGATAAGATCCATGATCGTGCGCTCGACTTAAGACTTGAGAATTACTGCAAGCAGATCGGGATACCAAGAAAATCCATGCACAAGATCAGAACTACATATGTATCTTTATTACGTGATGCCGGATTAACATTTGAATCTATCGCGGAACAGGTTGGACACGGATCAACGGCAACTACAGCCAAGAACTATTCATTTGATCTCAAATCTGAGAAAGAAAATCATGAAATTATGGCTTTAGCACTTTCAACAGACTGTGTAAAGGAGTTGAGAGTCGTTTGATAAAAACCCTATTTTGTAGGGTGAAATTTTAAATTGTGTCAAACGAGAGGGGGCTTCAAGCCTATACACCCTTCAAAGATCGTTGAATTTACGCATTTTTTTGTCTAACTTGATCAAAAGTATCCACACTGTATCCAAGTGTATCCAACAATTTAAAAACCTTATGATAATAAAAAATCCGCAAACCCTCATAAATAGAAGGCTTGCGGACCATTCAGTTAGTAGCGAGAGGGGGATTTGGTCTTCGTTCCACTTCGGTCGTCGCAAAGCCGAGGTCCCCCGGACCTCGTGCGACCTCTCCACTGCTCCGCAGTGCCTCGGGTTCAAATCCTGCCACTAAAAAAACACCCTGTTCGGGTGTTTTTTTAGTAGCGAGAGGGGGATTTGAACCCTCGACACTGCGGGTATGAACCGCATGCTCTAGCCAACTGAGCTATCTCGCCAAGTTACTTATTAACCGTTAAGCATTTAAGCAGGTGGTTTACCGTACCCGCTCCAACGGCACTCTGCCTGCCAAGAAACTGCATCGCAGTTTCTTGGCAAATGGGACCTATAGGGCTCGAACCTATGACCCTCTGCTTGTAAGGCAGATGCTCTCCCAGCTGAGCTAAGATCCCTTGAATGTCGGTCAAGTCCGACTATGCTAGTATATTAAAACTTTATGGTTTTGTCAACAGATATTTACTTTGATCCACGATCTGAAATGATCGTGAATCAAAGACAGTTATCATATCAGTCAACCACTTAAGCGATCTTGCTCTTTGCAAGTTCTGCAAGTGTTGCAAATCCTTCAGCATCATTTACTGCCATTTCTGCAAGCATCTTACGATTGATCTCGATATCAGCCTTCTTGAGACCGTTCATGAACTGGCTGTAAGAGATACCGTTCATACGAGCAGCTGCATTGATACGCGCGATCCAAAGCTGTCTGAACTGACGCTTTCTCTCTTTTCTGCCTGCGTATGCGCTTGTAAGAGCACGCATTACAGACTGCTTAGCAACTCTGTACTGATTTGATCTTGCGCCTCTGTATCCCTTTGCAAGCTTCAATACTCTATTATGTTTTTTTCTGGCGTTCATGCCGCCCTTAATTCTTGCCATGTCTTTTTCCTCCTAATTACAAATCCATCTTATAAATATGGTAAAATCTTCTTCATATTCTTTACATTTGTTGCATCTGTCATAGCAGGTTTTCTAAGATTTCTCTTATTCTTGGTAGTCTTCTTAGTTAAGATATGACGCTTGTAAGCCTTATTTCTTTTTAACTTTCCGTTACCTGTTACTTTAAAACGCTTAGCAGCAGATCTGCTTGTTTTCATCTTTGGCATAACTTTTGCCCTCCTTGCCCTTATACTTAACTGATCACTTCTTCTCAGTTAAAAACATTGTCATACTGCGGCCCTCAACCTTGGGAGCCTTTTCCACTACAGCTATATCAGCCAGACTCTCTGCAAAATCATCGAGAATGTGCTTGCTTGTGTTCATATGCGCCATCTCACGGCCTCTGAATCGAAGCGTTACCTTGACTCTGTCACCTTTGGAAAGGAACTTCTTAGCTGCATTGATCTTGGTATTGAGATCGTTGGTGTCGATGTTGGGTGACAATCTGATCTCCTTGATCTCAACTGTCTTCTGTTTTTTCTTTGCATCCTTTTCCTTACGTGTCTGTTCATATCTGAACTTACCGTAATCAACGATCCTGCAAACAGGAGGCTTTGCTGTCGGAGCGATCTTTACAAGATCCACACCGGCTTCCTCAGCCAATGCAAGTGCTTCTCTTGAACTCATGATCCCGAGCTGCTCTCCGTCTTCCCCAATAACACGGACTTCCTTGTCTCTTATCTGCTCATTGATAAATAATTCGCTAATAGTTTTTCCCTCCCATATCACAAAAAAGTGGATAGCATAACTATCCACTGAAGATCACTTACCCGCATAAAACCATTATAGGTAAGAAAACTTTGAACACTTGAAGCCTGCGCCGCAAGGTGAGAGTGGATACTCTGCTTGTTGTTTTCACCTCGAGTATGTTAGCATACCCGGATATATTTGTCAACAATATTTGTAAATAATGCCTGACACGACCTTATCAGTTGAACGGAACCCTCTCTGCATAGCTCGTATGCAATAACTCATGAGCCTTATGCGAATTGGGTTCTCCGAGGAACTCATCATAGAGTGCCTTGATCTGCGGATTATTGTGAGACTGACGGAGTTTCTGCCTGTCATCCTCCGAATAGAGTGCATTTGCCCTCTTCTGAATATATGTGTCCATGATGTCAACATCTTCATTCGGAAGGAAGCATTCACGTACATAAGGCTGGCCGCCTCCGTTTACACATCCGCCCGGACATCCCATGATCTCGATAAACTGATATTTGCTGTTGCCTTCCCTGATCTGATCCATCAAAACCTTTGCATTCTTCATGCCGTGAGCAACTGCTATATTTACGGTCTGTCCGGCAAGGTCAAATGATGCCTCTTTTATGCCTTCAAAGCCACGTACCTGTTCAAATACAACCTTTTCATGTTCCTTGCCCGTCAATACAAAGTATGCGGTTCTGAGTGCGGCCTCCATAACACCGCCCGTTACTCCGAAAATAACACCTGCACCGGTGTATTCACCGACAAGGTCCATATCGAATTCTTCATCGGCCAGTTTTGCAAACTGTATACCGCTTCTTCTTATCATCCTTCCGAGTTCTCTTGTTGTAAGAACCGCATCGACATCCTTAAGTCCGCCTGTTATAAGGGCATCCCTGTTCTTTTCGTACTTCTTTGCAGTACATGGCATGATCGATACGACAAACATGTCTTTGGGATCGACTCCTATCTTCTCGGCATAATAACTCTTTAAGATCGCACCCATCATCTCGTGAGGCGATTTGCAGGTTGAAAGATGATCAAGCTGATCTCCGTAATAGTACTCTGCATAATTTACCCATCCGGGTGAACATGATGTGATCATCGGCAGTACTCCGCCGTTTTTGATCCTTCCGAGCAGCTCGGTCGCCTCTTCCATAATGGTCAGATCGGCAGCATAGTTTGTATCGAATACCTTCTTGAATCCGAGTCTTCGAAGTGCGGCCACCATTTTACCGGTTACAGGCGTTCCGATCTTCATGCCGAATTCTTCTCCAAGGGCGGCACGTACCGCAGGGGCTGTCTGTACAATGACGTATTTGCCTGCTCTCATTGCATCATCGACCAGTTCTATCTCTGATTTCTCCATAAGCGCGCCTGTCGGACATACGCTTATGCACTGTCCGCACATGATACACGGCGAGTCATTGAAATTCCTGTTTTCGGCAGGTCCTACCACTGTTTTGAAGCCTCTGTTCTCGAAGCCGAGCACTCCGTTGCCGTGGGCATTGCTGCATCTCATTACACAACGTCCGCAAAGGATGCATTTTGATGTATCTCTGACTATAGAAGGATTGCATGTATCGACCGTGACCGGTGTACGGCTTCCTTCAAACATATTTTCTCTTGCCCCTACAAGCTGTGCCACATGGAGTAGCTCGCATCTTCCGTTCTTATCGCACTGTTGGCACTGAAGAGCATGATTTGAAAGCAGCAGCTCAACCGAGGTTCTTCTCGCAGCTACGGCTCTCGGTGATGAAATGGATATCTCCATCCCTTCATTTACGGGATATACGCAGGATGCCACGAGACCTCTTGCACCTGTTGCCTCCACAAGGCATACACGGCATGAGCCTCTGTTGCATTCTCCGTGATTAAATGCACAAAGTGACGGTATCTCGTAGCCGCATTTTCTGGCTGCTTCGAGGATAGTAAGTCCGTCTTCCACCTGATAAGGGATTCCTTCGATCTTGATATTTATAAGCGCCATCTCTCTTCTCCTCCCTTACTTCTTTTCCACCGCACCAAAGCGGCATGATGACTGACACAATCCGCACTTGATACATTTTGACTGATCTATGACAAACGGTTCCTTGCCGACTACGCCGGTAATGGCTCCCACAGGACACTGACGTGCACACAATGAACATTTCTTACATATTTCCGGATTGACCTCATATCGCATAAGGTTCTTGCAGACCTTTGAAGGACAATGCTTTTCGAGGATATGCTCCTCATACTCGCTTCTGAACTGCTTTAATGTCGAGAGTATCGGATTGGCAGCCGTCTGTCCCAATGCACACAATGAACCGATCTTGATCGTTGCGGCCAGATCTTCGAGTTCCTCAAGATCCTTCATCGTACCCATGCCGTCGCATATCTTGTTGAGATATTCAAGCAGTCTCTTGGTACCGATACGGCAGGGTGAGCACTTTCCGCAGGATTCGTCGCAGATGAACTCCATGTAGAACTTGGCAACATCGACCATACAGTTATCTTCATCCATGACTATTGCACCGCCGGAGCCCATCATCGAGCCCTTTGCCACAAGGCTGTCAAAATCGATGGGGGTATCAAGATCCTTTTCCGTCAGACATCCGCCCGAAGGGCCACCTGTCTGTATAGCCTTGAATTTCTTTCCGTTCGGGATACCGCCGCCGATATCATATATGAGTTCACGCAAAGTGGTTCCCATGGGCACTTCCACAAGACCTACGTTGTTGATCTTTCCTCCCAGGGCAAATACCTTCGTTCCCTTGGATTTTTCCGTTCCGTATTTTGCAAAGCTCTCTGCTCCGTTTCTCATGATGAACGGAACGCAAGCGAGGGTTTCAACATTGTTGACGATAGTCGGGCTCTGCCACAATCCCTTTACTGCGGGGAACGGAGGACGCGGCCTCGGATTACCTCTCTGACCCTCTATCGAATTAAGGAGAGCAGTCTCTTCACCGCAGACAAATGCACCGGCTCCGAGTCTTATATGACATCTGAATGAGAAGTCACTTCCAAGGATATTGTCTCCGAGCAGGCCGATCTCTTCAGCCTGTTTTATCGCTATCTTCAATCTGTTTACGGCAACCGGGTATTCCGCTCTTACGTAGAAATATCCGTTCTTTGCTCCGATGGCATAGCCTGCGATGACCATACCCTCGATAACAGCCAGGGGATTTCCTTCAAGTATGGATCTGTCCATAAATGCTCCCGGGTCACCTTCATCACCGTTGCAGACAACATATTTTTCACCGTCGGGCTGAGCATAGGCGAACTGCCACTTTCTTCCCGTCGGGAAACCGCCGCCGCCACGGCCTCTTAATCCTGAATCAAGGATGGTGTCTATAACTTCCTGCCTGTCTGTCTTAAGTGCCTTTGCAAGGCCTTCAAATGCGCCCATTCCGAGTGCTTCATTGATATCCTCGGGATTGATCACACCACAGCCGTGAAGTGCTATACGCACCTGTTTTTTATAAAATGTTATATCTTCCTGTTTAACAACCTTTTCCTGAGTATTTGGGTCTGTATACAGAAGTCTTTCAACGACCTCTCCGCCGATGATATCCTTCTCGATGATCTCCTCAACATCGTCGATCGTAACCATACGATACAATGTATCCTCGGGGTATATCTTTACAAAGGGGCCCTGTGAACAGAAACCGAAACAGCCTACCTGATTGACCGTGACTTTATCGGTAAGGTTTCTCTCCTTTATCTCTTTTTCGAACACGTCTCTTATAAGTGCGGAATCGGATGACAGACATCCCGTACCACCGCACAATACTATGGCGCGCTTTCCTTCCTCACCTTTGAATTTGGCCGCCAGACATGCCGAACAATCCTGCTGTTTTTCTTTTAATTCTTCAAAATTCCTGATCATTTGGCACCTCCGGTCTCACGAAGTTCATTGATTATCCCGCTTACGGCATTTACAGCAACCTTAGGGTATACCTTTCCGTTTATCGAAACAGCCGGAGCTATACCGCATGCCCCGATACATCTGAGGGCATCTATCGTGAACATTCCGTCCTCGGTCGTTTCACCGGGTTTGATTCCGAGTATTTCCGAAAACTTATCGATGACCTGCTGTGCTCCTTTTACGTAGCATGCCGTTCCAAGACAGCAGCCGATAACGAATTTTCCCTTCGGCTTCAAAGAGAAGAACGAATAAAATGTCACTACTCCGTATATCTCCGCAACACTTATACCGGTTTTCTGAGAAACCGCCTCCTGCACCTCAAGCGGAATGTAGCCATACTCCTTTTGAATGTCGCTCAGGATCATCATCAACGGTGTAGTCTCGTCCTTATAACGGTCACATATCTCGTTGATCTTGCAAAGAGCCGCATTACTCAATTTTGCCATAGTAACCCTCCAAAATTATATTTACTTCAAAAAAGATTGTTAAGATTTTAACTAACATATATAATATACGTTGATTTACTCTTTTAGTCAAGGAATATGACACATGTATCAGCCTTTCCGCAGCATATAAAAAGATCCGGCGGCCAAAGCCTCCGGACCTTATTTTTATCATGCTTATTTTCTCTGATCTTCGGGTATTTCTTTTCTGATCGCTTTTGTCCTGATCTCCTCCGTGATCTGATCGATGAACTCCTTAAGAGGTTTAACTCCTTCGTCACCGGCAAATCTGCTTCTTACGGAAACCGTGCCGTCTTCCTGCTCTTTCTCGCCCACAACAAGCATGTAAGGCAGCTTATCCATACGTGCCTCTCTGATCTTGTAGCCGATCTTCTCGGATCTGTTATCAACGGTAACATCAACACCCGCCGCACAGAGCTCTGCTCTTACCTTTTCAGCGTATTCCTCAAATTTCTCTGATATCGGAAGTATTCTGACCTGTTCCGCGCAAAGCCATGTCGGGAACTTGCCTGCATAATATTCTATAAGCCATGCAAGCGTCCTTTCGTAGCATCCCATGGATGTACGATGTATGATGTAAGGACGTTTCTTATTGCCGTTCTCGTCTATGTAATACATGTCATAACGCTCAGCAAGGAACATATCCAACTGGATCGTGATCATCGTATCTTCCTTGCCATATACATTCTTTGCCTGTATATCGAGCTTGGGTCCGTAGAATGCGGCTTCTCCGTCTTCTTCCGTATAATCAAGGCCTACATCGTCAAGTATCTCACGCATCTTATTCTGAACAACATCCCAGTCCTTGGCAGTGCCAAGATATTTATCCGGGTTATTGGGGTCCCATTTACTCATACGGTAGGTTACTTCATTTTCCAGACCCAGTGTCTTCAGACAGTATTTTGCAAGCTTTACACAATTCTTAAATTCATCGGCTATCTGTTCCGGTGTACAGATAAGGTGTCCCTCAGAGATGGTAAACTGTCGGACTCTTGTAAGTCCGTGCATCTCTCCGGAATCCTCATTCCTGAACAATGTCGATGTCTCACCCATTCTGTAAGGCAGATCACGGTAACTGTGCTGCTTTGCCTTATATACAAAATACTGGAAAGGACATGTCATAGGTCTGAGTGCCATTACTTCTCTGCCCTTATCATCGTTGTATACGTGCTCCTGTGCATTCTTCATTGCAACATTCGGATCGCTGTAGAGTTTCTGGTCCTCATGAGCATCTTCTGTGCTCATCAGGTCATCGTTAAGTACAAACATTCCGTCTTTATAATGGAACCAGTGATCTGATAATTTGTACAGGTTGGACTTGGCCATATAGGGTGTCTTTGTACGTACATATCCCCATTCCCTGTCCTCGAGATCCTCTATCCATCTCTGCATCTTCTGGATCATCCTTGTTCCCTTGGGCATAAACAACGGGAGTCCCTGACCTATGACATCTACTGTCGTGAACAGTTCCATTTCGCGTCCGAGCTTATTATGATCACGCATCTTTATATCTTCAAGTCTGTCAAGATGAGCTTTAAGATCATCTTTATTTGTATAAGCGGTACCGTAGATACGCTGGAGTCTTGCCTTGTTGGAATCGCCTCTCCAATATGCCATTGAAGATGATATAAGCTTATATGCCTTTATCGATCTCGTGCTTGAAAGATGAGGTCCCGCACACAGATCCGTAAAGCCGTCTCCCTGACTGTAAAAACTGATGACCGCATCTTCCGGAAGATCATTTATAAGTTCTACCTTATAAGGTTCGCCCTTTTCCTCCATAAGTTTTACCGCTTCAGCTCTGGGCAATTCAAAACGCTCAAGTTTGTTTCCTTCCTTAATGATCTTCTTCATCTCAGCTTCGATATTGTCAAGATCCTCTCTTGAGAATGGATTCGGAACGTCAAAATCATAATAGAATCCATCATCGATCGCGGGACCGATCGCAAGCTTTGCCTGAGGGAACAGTCTCTTTACAGCCTCAGCCATCACATGCGAGCAGGTATGACGTATTACCCTGAGTCCTTCGGCATCATTGCCTGTAACAATGTTAAGTGTGCAATCCTTATCAAGTACGGTCCTCATATCCATGATCTTGCCGTCAACTTCCCCTGCGCACGTCGCTCTGGCAAGTCCCTCGCTGATATCAAAAGCGATATCATAGATGCTCATGGGCTTCGCATATTCTTTTACCGATCCGTCCTTTAATGTAATCTTCATAGCTTTCTACCTCCTGTATTTATGATATTTTTGTCTGAAAAACAAAAAAGTCCCATGCCATGCATGGGACGTAATATACGCGGTTCCACCCTGCTTGCTCATACCAGAGCCTCTCATTCGTGCCTGTAACGTAGGCTTACGGACCGGATTGGGGTCACTCGGAGGTGGTCTTCACTCTGCTTCCGTGTCAGGATGCTTCCAGCCAAACAAGATATCTTGTATCGGCATCCCTCTCTTTGACCTTTCACAGGCTACTGTCCTCGTCAACGTTTTGTGTGGATGTTTTACTTTTATGATTATCCACCAAAAAAGCTTATGAGTCAAGTGAAAATTCCAACAAAAACCAAGAGTTCAGGAATACATCGATTCTTTTCCGTTCATTAGGAGTATGTATATCCCCACAGATTTCTGATCTGTCCGATAATTTCTCCAACCTCCCAATGTTTCTCGCTATTGATCCTGCTGTTCGGATCGCATACTATTATTTTCCCATACTCATCTACACCTGCCAGAACTATGAAATGACCTGAAGAAGTAAAATCCCCTGGTCCCATGATACAGATGATTGGATTTCCGGATTCCAATTCCGAAATGATATGAGCCTCATCATAAACCACTTCGTGTTCATATAATCCTATTTGCTCCGCTCCTGTTGTCATCAGATCCCACGAAGATCCTGCTCCTTCTACATAAAATCCTTGCTTCTGAGCCATGTTTGCCACCTCTAAAGGATTCCATTTTGTTTCTCCGCTCAATCCACATTGTACCATTGAAAGGCACGTAGGACCACAACCTGTTACAGCCATAAAATCCGCTCCGTATTTTTCATAGCCCCATCTCTCATCCCATTGCAGAAATAATGGTATGGTCCCTTTGTGAACCTCCCCCGAAATATCTATTTCGACTGCCTTATCCTTATTTTGAAAATATCCCAGTACAAAATCCCGAGTTTCCGGATTATGTTCCATTAATTCCAACAGGCTTTCCGGATAATCCGTAGCAATTTCATTATCTTCAGCCTTTGCATTGATACCCGGCCATATTTTTACCGCAAGTATCAGAATTATTGCCAATATTCCCATGGCAATACATCTGTAACCAAATATGACCAATCGCTTTATGAATCTTCTTCTTTTTCTTAATCTGCTCCTTCTTGCTGATCGTATCGGTTTTCTTTGTATCTGCTCCATTATATACGCCCCCCGTTTTTAAAAAAATACTGAAGTTACAATCAAATCATAGCAACTTCAGCATTTTTATTCTTACGCTTTATATAACAAAATTCTTACAATTTTCTTACAAAACGGGAAGTATGACCTCAAACTCGATCTCCTCGTTTTCACTTCTTACAGATAATGTACCCCCATGTAACTCTACTATTTCTTTCGCTATTGCCAGTCCGAGTCCCGCACCTCCGCTCTTTGAACTTCTGGCTGTATCAAGGCGATAGAACTGTTCAAAAATGCGCTCTTGTTTTTCCTGAGGTATGGTATTCCCTCGGTTAATAAACTTAATACTTATTCTTTCTTCCTCTTGCCGGACTATAATTTTGATCTCCTCATCCTCAAAACTGTAATTTACCGCATTTCTTAACAGATTATCAAATACACGCTGAACCTTATCAACATCGCATTTCACAAAAAGATTCTGTGGGCAGATCAGGGCGCACTCCAGATTCTTTTCCAATAGCATCGGCTTAAACTCGTAGGTAAGCTGTTCCAGCATACGAGTTAAATTTACTCTGCTGTATTCAAGTGAAATATTTGAAAGATTAAATCTGGTTATTTCAAAGAATTCGTTGATCAGATCCTCTAATCGTTCAGCCTTTTCCAAAGTTATTGCCAGATATTTCTCTCTTAACTCATCCGAGATCCGGTTCTCATCATGCAGTAAATTCAGATATCCAATGACTGATGTAAGAGGGGTTTTCAGATCGTGAGCAAGATAAACCACCAGATCATTCTTCCTCTGTTCTGCCCGCTCTGCCTCCAACTTTCTTTTAGAAAGCGTATGCTTTATGACATTAATCTTTTTTTCAACAGCCATAAGTTCTTGGGACAAAACAACATCCTCGGAATCTTCGGCAATGATAGCATCTATTCCGCTGTTTATTTCATTAAAATATTCTGTGAATATTTTAAGGTATTCTCTCAGGACAATAAAGAATACGATCAACACTATCGCTATACAATAGTACATCTTATTATTCCTGAAGACCCGCTGATATACAGATAGCGCATACTCATAATCTCCATAGACAAAACGTGTCAAAAAGCTCACCACGAATTTGCTGAGATGTCCTCCCAAGACATAATTAAATACAAAAAATACAACCAATATGGTGATCAGCATTATAAATACGGCTCTGACAAAAATCTTTGTTTGAAACTGTTTAAAATCATCATTTGGTTTTAGTTTATTATCTTTATTCTTCAATAGTATATCCGACCCCCCACACGGTTTTAATAAATTTAGGTTTCCTTGACGGCTCTTTCAGTTTCTCTCTTAATCGTCCTATATGAGCCATAACAGTGTTGTTGTTATCCAAAAACTCATCCCCCCAGACGTGTTCAAACAATTCCTCCGAGGAGATTACCTTTCCTCTGTTCTCACACAGATACCAAAGTACGGAAAACTCTATAGGGGTTAATCTGATCTCGCTTCCGTACAAGGTACATTTATGCATATCCTTGTTAATTATGAGACCTTTTATATCGTATTCCGAAACCGGTATATTATTTTCTTCATCATTAGCCGCATTATTGTATCGAACAAATCGGCGAAGCTGTGTTTTTACCCTCGCCACCACTTCAAGCGGATTGAAGGGTTTAGTAATATAGTCATCCGCCCCGATAGTTAATCCCATGATCTTATCGGAATCTTCAACTTTGGCCGTCAGCATAATGATAGGATAATAATATTTTTCTCTTATCTTTTGACAGATATGAAATCCATCAATGTCCGGAAGCATAACATCCAAAACCGCAAGGTCCAATTCTGTACTTTCGATACATTTCAAGGCATCCATGCCATTATAAAACTTATATACATTATACCCATCATTTTTAAGATAAACTTCTATTAAATCCGCTATCTCTTTTTCATCATCAACTATCAGTATTTTTTCAGCCATATAAAGCTCCCTATTCCGATTACATTCTTTATAATTAATATATCACTTATTCCAAGCATATTTCTTACAAATTTTCTACGATTTCATTACAATTTATTAACCTTAGCCCATAAAGATCAGGTTCTCCTTTCCCAGGCATCCTACACCCTTGCACATACCGTGATCAACAGAATAAGTAAAAACAAAAAACCGAAATGCCTTTAAAAGACATTTCGGTTTATATTAAGCAGGGGATGAGAGAATCGAACTCCCACCAAAGGTTTTGGAGACCCCTATCATACCATTTGACCAATCCCCTATATCAGAGCGGACATTTTCTGCCCGCTCAACATACGACATTATATCAGAGCATTATAAATAAAGCAAGTCCAAATTTACTTTAACTTTACCAAATTATAAACCCTTCTTGAAAATGTCTTTTTAAACCATCATCTTGTAGATGTTGACCACATCTTCCTTAGAAAGTTTTGTGAATCCGTAGATATAACCGCTTCCGTTTCCGTCGCCGTAGCACGCTCTTTCGGCCATCTTCTCTATATCAGCCTCATTGGCTCCGAGTTCAGCAAAGTTCTTCGGCATTCCGAGGCTGCTGAGAAAGCTGCTGAGCGCTTCTATACCTGCAAGAGCCGCTTTCTCGTCATCTGCTTGTGTAACATCCCATACACGTCTCGCTATCGTGGCAAATCTCTTAACATCATGGTGCATGGTATATTTGAATACCGCGGGCATTGTCACAGCAAGTCCCGCACCGTGAGCACAGTCATATTCCGCAGAAAGCTCATGCTCTATAGCATGGCTGCTCCAGTCCTGACTTCTTCCGACACCGCAGATATTATTGTGAGCGACCATTCCGCCCCACATGATATTGGCACGTGCCTCATAGTTGTTCGGGTCCTCGATAACCCTCGGACCCTCATATTTCATGGTCATGATAAGTGCTTCTATAAGTCTGTCGGTAACCTCGACCTCGGTCGAATTGGTCAGATATCTTTCATACAGATGTGCGATTATATCCGTGATACCTGCAGCTGTCTGATGAGGCGGCAGTGTCTGCGTAAGAGCCGGATTCAATATGGAGAATCTCGGTCTGTATGCCTCGCCGGAAGCACCCCTCTTTAAGTTTCCTTCTTCCTTTGTAATGACTGAATCCGGAGAGCCTTCGCTTCCTGCAGCCGCTATCGTAAGTACCGTGCCTATCGGAAGTGCCTTCTCGACCGGCTTGCCTTCATAGAAATCCCAGAAATCACCGTCATATATCGTTCCGGCAGCTATGGCCTTTGAAGAATCGATAACGCTTCCGCCGCCGACCGCAAGTACAAAATCCACGCCTTCTTTTCTGCAGAGATCTATGCCCTCATATACGAGTCCGCTTCTCGGATTGGGCTTAACACCTCCGAGTGTTACATATCCTATGCCCTCTTTATCAAGAGAAGCCTTTACTCTGTCGAGAAGTCCCGATCTTACAACGCTTCCGCCGCCGTAGTGGATCAATACCCTGCTTCCGCCAAATCTCTTTACAAGTCTGCCGGCTTCGGATTCCATATCTTTACCGAAAGCAAAATAAGTAGGTGCGTAAAAATAAAAATTTTCCATTCATTAACCCTTTCTTACGGAAATGATAAACATTTCCATTGTAGTTTGTTTGCCGTGTTCTTTTCACAGTATAACACGTGAATAGATTTTTCCACTATTTCAAATCTCTGCAAATACATTCGAATTTTATGCAGATCTCAGAACAGTTCCATGGCTTCGGATATATTTCTTACCCCGATCACTTTTATACCCTTTATGCCTTTGATCGCATCCATACATACAGTCGGGACCACACACGTCGTAAATCCCAGTTTCGCAGCTTCTCCGACTCTGGCTGCCACCTGTGAAACGGCACGCACTTCGCCCGAAAGACCCACTTCACCGAATGCAGCCATTCTGTCGTCTATGGGTCTGTTGCGGTAGCTTGAAACAACTGCCATGACTATACCCAGATCTATGGCAGGCTCCGTGATCTTTATACCGCCTGCTATGTTGACATATGCATCCTGATCCGACAGAGGCATGTTAAGCCTTTTTTCCAGCACCGCCATGAGCAGATTGAGCCTGTTTGTATCGCTGCCTGCCGACTGTCTCCTTGGAAATCCGAAGCTTGTCCGCGATACAAGAGCCTGTATCTCCACAAGTATGGGTCTCGTGCCTTCCAGTGAGCATGATACGATCGATCCGGATGAATTCTCGGGTTTGCCGTTCAACATAAACTCCGAAGGATTGGCCACTTCGGAAAGCCCATCGTTTTTCATCTCAAATACACCGATCTCATCCGTGGAACCGAATCTGTTTTTCACACCCCTGAGTATACGGTATGAGGCATGTCTGTCCCCTTCAAAATAAAGCACGGTATCGACCATATGCTCAAGTACTCTGGGGCCTGCTACGGTGCCTTCTTTTGTAACATGACCCACTATGAAAATACTTACTCCCATCTCCTTTGCTATCCGCATCAGGACCCCGGTGGCTTCTCTTACCTGTGAAACGCTGCCCGGTGCCGAGCCTACATTTTCATCATACATGGTCTGTATAGAATCGATGACTGCCATATCCGGCTTCATCTTCTTGATGACATTTTCTATGTCACCGAGGTTTGTTTCACACAGCAGTTTAATCCTGTCGTTCATATCGCCTATGCGCGACGCCCTGAGTTTTATCTGCTTTAAGCTCTCTTCACCGGATACGTAGAGCACATTCATGCCTTTGGCTGAAAGTTGTCTGCATACCTGAAGAAGGAGTGTTGATTTTCCAATACCCGGATCTCCACCGACCAATGTGAGCGATCCTCTTACGATCCCGCCTCCGAGTACCCTGTCAAGCTCATTTATTCCGATAAGTACGCGGTCCTCTTCTCCCATATCTATCTCACCGAGTGAGACCGGCTTAGGATCATTTGCCATACCTGACATGCCTGAAGAATGCGTTCTCTTCTCAACCTTTTCCTCAACAAATGTATTCCATGATTTGCATGCGGGACACTGTCCCATCCATTTGGCTGATTCATAGCCGCATTCATTACAAAAATATACCAGATCTTTTTTTGCCATATCATTACCCGTTTAATATATAATGCCCATCCGGAATCCGGACGGGCATCTGCCTTACTTCTTTATAACTACTTTTACTCTTCCTGCACTAAGGTCTGCGCTTATATTCAGCTTACCGCTGAGATTAGTTTTAACCTTTCCCGCATCTGAACCATTGATCGTGACATCGTACTCGGTACCGTCTTCAAGTCCGACCGTGATCTGAACATCCTCATCGGTAGGTCCTTCGACTTCAAACTCAACACCGTCCGCACTTTCAATGAAATTGTAAACAGTGGTTCCCGGTACTGATTCATATACAAACATGCCGTTCTTCTCAAGCTTTGTGATATCCTTGTATGATTTAACCTTCATAAGATTGCCGTCATACGGGAAATCTTCGACCTTGGATTTCTCTGCAAGCGTGTAATCACCGAAACTCAGGGAATCATCACTCTCTACACGTATTAACTTTTCTGTTGCCATTATTTTGCTTACCTCCATTTGAAACCATCAGCGGCTCAAAAATCTACAAGAAAATTATAAAATATATTTTTCAAAATATCAACGCATAAAGAATGGAATCATTGCTTCTTAAATATTATTTTCCCGTCCTTGACAGCTACCGAGATCTTGTCGCCCGGCTTAATGTTTTTCTTAAGGATCTCCTCGGCCATGGCATCCTCGATCTCGCTCTGGATGGCACGCTTGAGCGGTCTTGCACCCATCTTTAAGTTGGAATATTTGTCGACGATGTACTTCTTGGCGCCTGCAGTCACTGTAAGCTGTATCTCCATGAGTTCCTTGCACCTGCTGATCAGATTGCCTGTGAGCAATGTGACTATGGATCTCATATCATCCATAGTGAGTGCATGGAATACCATGATATCATCGATACGGTTGATGAATTCGGGCTTAAACATTCTTTTAACCTCTTCCATGACACCTTCCTTCATCTTTTCGTAATCTTTCCGGCTGTCCGTCTTGCTGGCAAATCCCAGATTCTTGGGTTCCATAATCCTCATGGCACCCGCATTGCTTGTCATGATTATGACCGTATTCTTAAATGACACCTTTCTTCCCTTCGAATCCGTTATATGACCGTCATCCAAAACCTGCAAAAGTATATTGAACACATCCGGATGAGCCTTTTCTATCTCATCAAATAAAACTACGCTGTATGGGTTCTGTCTTATCTTATCGGACAGCTGGCCGCCGTCGTCATGTCCCACATATCCCGGAGGCGAACCGATCATCTTTGACACTGAATGGCTCTCCATGTATTCGGACATATCCACACGGATGAGCGCATTTTCAGAACCGAACATGGCTTCCGCAAGTGCTTTGCTGAGCTCTGTTTTACCTACACCCGTAGGACCGAGGAATAGGAATGAACCGATAGGTCTCTTGGGATCCTGCAATCCTACCCTTCCTCTTCTCATGGCTTTGGCAAGGGCATCGACAGCTTCGTTCTGTCCTATGACTCTCTTATGAAGTGTTGATTCCAGTTTAAGCAGTTTTTCGGCTTCCTTTTCTCCCAGCTTTGCGACCGGTATCTTGGTCCATGCAGCAACCGCCGCCGCTATCTCATCTTCTCCGACGATATATTTCTTCTTTGCCGCAGCTTTTTCTTCGTTCTTCTTTACTCTGTCGAGTTTCTTTATCAGTTCGTCTTCTCTGTGCTTAAGCTCACCGGCCTGTTCATAGGCTTCGAGCTTTATCGCCTTCTCGATCTGTGTATCGGTCTTCTTGATCTCCTCCTGAAGCTCGGTGACTTTTGCCGAGGTTCCGTAATTCTTTAGCCTTATGGCGCTTGCCGCTTCATCCATAAGATCTATCGCTTTATCAGGAAGATTTCTGTCATTGATATATCTTGCCGAAAGACGCACAGCCGCATCGATAGCTTCATCCGTGATCGTAACCTTATGATGCTCCTCATACTTTGGTGCAACGCCCTTTAATATCCTGATCGCCTCTTCCTCTGAGGGTTCTTCCACATTGATCGGCTGGAATCTTCTTTCAAGTGCTGCATCTTTTTCGATGTATTTTCTGTATTCCGCTATCGTCGTGGCTCCTATGAGCTGTATCTCGCCTCTGCTCAGGCTCGGTTTTAAGATATTGGAAGCATCGATCGAGCCTTCGGCTCCGCCGGCTCCTATAAGTGTATGAAGCTCATCAAGGAAAAGAAATACGTTACCGTCCTCGATAACCTCCTTCATGACCTTCTTTATACGTTCCTCGAATTCACCTCTGTACTTTGAACCCGCAACCATTCCTGACAGATCTAGTGTAAGCACTCGTTTATCCTTAACCGTATCGGGAACATCCCCGCTCACGATACGCTGGGCCAGACCTTCCACGATGGCCGTCTTGCCGACACCCGGCTCTCCAACCAGACATGGATTGTTCTTGGTCCTTCTGCTCAATATCTGGATGGCACGCTGTATCTCTGTTTCCCTTCCGATGACCGGATCGAGCCTGCCTTCCCTTGCCAGCTTTGTCAGATCTCTGCTGTATTGCTCGAGCATACCCGCCCCCTGTTTTTTATTGATGTTTTTCAACGGCAGATCCTCCTTGTACAGATTGCCGTCCTCACCCATGGATACAAGTGTTTCCGCATAGATCTTGGGCAGATTGAGACCAAGGGTGATCATGAGCCTTGCCGCCACATTTTCTCCCTCTTTGATAAGCGCGAGCAGTATATGCTCGGTTCCGATCTTTTCCGAATTGAATCTGACCGCCTGTCTTTCGCTCTCTTCAAGTACCGACACCGCTCTTGGTGAGAATCCGTCACGTTCGGCTATGGCCACCTCTCCTTCGGGCGCCACGAACTCCTTTATGAGTTCTTCGGTGAGATCTATATTTGCTCCGTTCTGTATCAGCACCTTTGCTGCGAGGCCGTCATTTTCCTTTATCAGTCCGAGAAGGATATGCTCGGTCCCGACATATGACTGATGCAGTGTCTTCGCGTATCTTTTTGCAAGTTTCAGCGCGTTTGCCGCGCTCACAGTATATTCTTTCATCGTATCCACTCCGCAAATATAAAATAATGCATTCAAAGCAGGGCAATGAATGCATTATCATAAACAATTATTTGTCTATATCAAGGAATTCGAATTCCATGTCATCATCTATGTCGAGGAAGTTTTTCGACTGCCATGCTTCCTTGCGTTCATCCTGAAGTGCTTTGGAAGGCTTTGTGATGGATGAGGCCTTTCTCGGCTTACCGCGCTTCGTAACTATCTTGATGTCCTCATCATCCAGATCGACATCATCATCTTCCGGTTCCGGTTCGCTCTGGGCTGTCTCGATTTCATCATAGCCGTCCTGATCATTGTCCGCATCGTCATCATCTTCCCAGTCCTCATATGAATCCTTGAGTTTGAAGAACATGATAACTATTCCGATGATCAGAAGAACTATCACAATACCCATTGCTATGACTACCTTCTTTAAGGTTGATGCCTTTGCATTATCCTGTGTAGTCATATTCTGACTCTGCTGCATTACCGCAAATATATTGTCAAGGCTCTGTCTTGTGCCTTTTATGTGGTCGTAGAGATACCATGTATCCACTCCCTGATCATTGGCTTCGTATCTTAATTCATAATCCTGATTTGCCGTTGTCACAGGTGCCGCAACTTCCGTAGCGGGTTCTTCTGTCGGCTCGCTCGCTTCCGCTCCGTCCTCCGTTTCTGTTTCAGCCTCGTCTTCACCGACCGTTAAGAAATCGGACCTGATGAAACCGTTGATATCGCCATAATTTATCTGATACCAGAGCATTCCCGAATCATCGGTCGCTTCACCGGTTATGGCCACATCCTGTCCTGCTGCCGTCGTTGTCTTCTTTGCAGACTTTGTTGAAGCCGCTTCCCTTACACTTACGGTATCGGTCGTTGTACCTACGGTATACTGTGAAGGATTGACCGTTGTCGTGATTACCTCAGCGGGTTCCTGTGTCTGCTCTGTAGTGGTTGTAGACTCATTATTCGAACTGCTGCTTGAAGAGCTTCCCGAATCTGACGGGAAATCACCTTCAACATCCGTAACCAGGTCAGCTCTGATGTATCCTGTTGAATTGCCGTCAACATTTACCTTGTACCATGTGTAACCGTCGCTGTCCTTGGTGGAAGCCAGTACGTCAAGCTTACTTCCCTTAACCGTACTTCCCACAACCTCTGCACTTGTGCTTGCCGTCTCACGGATCTTTGCCGCGTCAGCAGATACCTTACAGGTTCCTGCCGCATATGCGCTGACCGCTCCGAGTATTACTCCGGCAGACAGTGCAACGACTGCTACCATTCCTTTTATAACTTTAGATATTTTCATAGTTTCAAACCTGCTTCCTTTCTCCCTTTTACAGCTTCTAAGCTTCGTCTATTGCTTTTCCTATATCACTTCTCATGTATTTGTTTTCAAATGAGACCCACTTCGTTGCCTCATAAGCCTTCGCTCTCGCTTCCTTAAGGTCGCGGCCTACGGCTGTCACGCCTAATACTCTACCACCATTTGTTAGTATTTGTCCATCTTTTTCCTTGGTCCCGGCGTGGAAACAATAATAATCTTCCTTTCCTTCAAATGCTTCAAGTCCGCTTATTACCTTGCCTTTTTCGTATTTTACCGGATATCCGTCGCTTGCCAATACCACACATACAGCGGCATTATCCTCAAATTGAAGATCCACTTTGTCTAGTGTTCCGTCTATGCATGCATCAACAACGTCCATTATATCATTTTTCATCCTGCAAAGCACGACCTGTGCTTCGGGATCGCCAAATCTAGCATTGTACTCAAGTACCTTAGGTCCCTTCGGTGTGAGCATGAGTCCGAAGAAGATAACGCCCTTGAACGGTCTTCCTTCGGCAGCCATCGCATCAACCGTGGGTTTATATATGTATTTCTGACAGAATTCGTCTATCTCTTTCGTATAGAAGGGACTGGGTGAGAAATTGCCCATTCCGCCTGTGTTGAGTCCCTGATCTCCGTCAAGCGCTCTCTTATGATCCTGTGCGCTCGTCATGGTCTTTATCGTCTTGCCGTCAACCCATGAAAGTACGGATACCTCACGTCCTGTCATGAATTCTTCGATGACCATCTTATTTCCGGAATCACCGAAATGCTTGTCGAGCATTATTTCCTTGACTCCGGCTTTGGCTTCTTCGAGCGTATTGCAGATAAGTACACCCTTTCCGAGAGCAAGTCCGTCTGCCTTTAAGACTATCGGCATATCCACTGTTTCAAGATATGCAAGTGCCTTGTTCGCATCATCAAATGTCTCATATGCAGCCGTCGGGATGTTGTATTTCTTCATCAGATCCTTTGAAAATGCCTTGCTTCCCTCAAGTATGGCAGCTGCCTTATTGGGTCCGAAGGTCCTGAAACCCTCCGCTTCAAGTACATCAACCAATCCGCCTACAAGCGGATCGTCCGGTGCGACAAATATCACATCCGGCTTTTTCTCTTTTGCGTATTCCACGACCTTGTCAAATTCCATAACACCGATCGACGGATCACATTCCGCTATCTGCGCTATTCCCGCATTGCCGGGAACACAGAATATCTTATCGACTCTTTTGCTCTTTTTCATGCTTACGGCTATGGCATGTTCTCTGCCGCCGCCGCCTACGATCAGTACTTTCATACACATCTCCTTTTACGGACTTTACCGGTATCCTCTATTCGTTTATCAAAACCTTACCGTCTTTTATCTCAAGCTTTCCCTGTGCAAACAATGAGATAGCTTTTGGCAGTATCTCCCACTCGGCCTGTTCCATTACCCTTCTCTGCAACACTTCGGGTGTATCGCCGTCCATTACATTTACCGCTTTCTGAAGGATGATCGGTCCGGTATCGGTGCCTTCATCCACAAAATGTGCCGTTGCTCCCGTTACCTTTACGCCTCTTTCGAGTACCGCCTTATGGACCTTCAGTCCGTAGTACCCTACACCGCAAAATGAAGGGATGAGTGAAGGATGTATATTGATTATCCTGCCTTTGTATTCTCTGACAAATGCTTCGGGTATATTTACAAGAAATCCTGCCAGGACCACAAGTCCGGGCTTGAATGCCTTTACGGTTTCGAGCAATGCTTCATTAAACAATGCCCTGTTCTCAAAATCCTTAGGTGAGACCACTTTGGCCTCGATCCCCGCATCGGCAGCTCTTTCAAGAGCCTTAACACCGTAATTGTTGGAAATGACGGCTGCGATCCTTACATCTCTTATCTCACCGGCTTTGATCCTGTCTATGATCGCCTGAAGATTGGTTCCGCCGCCCGATACACATACAACGATGTCTAACATAAGGTTACTCCCTTTTCTCCGGTTGTGATCTCTCCGACAACATAGGGTACATCACCTGCGCTCTTGAATGCTTCAATGGCCTTGTCAACATCCGCCGCATCAACTGCGATGACCATTCCGAGTCCCATGTTAAAGGTGTTGTACATCATCGTTTCGTCCAGATCGCCCTTCTTCTGCATGAGCTTGAAGATCGGCGGTACCGGATATGAATCCTTCTTTATGTTCGCGTGGGTGCCATCCTTAAGCATACGCGGTACATTTTCGTAAAAGCCGCCGCCTGTGATATGGCTGCATGCCTTGAGTGTAACGCCTGCTTCCTTTGCCGCTTTTAATGCCTTAACATAGATACGTGTGGGGGTTATGAGCACATCGCCCAGCTTTCCGCCCAGCTCCTCGTAATATGTATCAAGACTTTCCTTTGTCATATCAAATACTTTTCTCACAAGAGAAAAACCATTGCTGTGAACTCCGCTTGAAGCAAGTCCGATAAGAACATCTCCGGCTTTGAGCGTTTCGCCTGTGATGATATCCTTTTCATCAACAATGCCTACCGCAAATCCTGCCAGATCGTATTCATCCTCGGGCATGAGTCCCGGATGTTCCGCAGTCTCTCCGCCGATAAGTGCACAGTCCGATTGCTTACAGCCCTCGGCAACACCCTTAACGATCGTTGCGATCTTTTCGGGATAATTCTTTCCGCATGCTATATAGTCAAGGAAAAATAACGGTTCACCGCCTCCGCATGCTATATCATTGACACACATTGCAACCGCATCGATACCTATCGTATCATGCTTGTCCATCAGAAATGCAAGTTTAACCTTTGTTCCGCATCCGTCTGTACCTGATACCAGTGTGGGCTTTTCCATGCTTTTGTATCTTTCCATGGAAAATGCTCCGGCAAATCCGCCCAGTCCGCCGATGACTTCCGGTCTGTTAGTCTCTTTTACAAACCCTTTCATCAATTCAACGGATCTGTAACCCGCTTCAATATCGACTCCGGCTTTTTTGTAATCCATAATCTTCTCCTTCTAATGAATCAATTATTTATAATCTTTATAACCGACATCCGCCAGTTTCCGATCCTTTTTAACCACCTGCTCCCTGAGTTCTTCCTTGTAGTCCTTGAGTTTTTTAAGCAACTCATCATCACTCGTTGCAAGTATCTTTGCGGCAAGTATGCCCGCATTTGCCCCGCCTCCTATAGCAACCGTTGCAACCGGTATGCCGCTGGGCATCTGAACTATCGAATACAATGAATCCCTGCCTCCCAGATTTGATGTGGGCATCGGGATACCTATAACAGGCATAGGAAATATAGCCGCACACATTCCGGGCAGATGAGCAGCCATTCCCGCTCCCGCGATTATGACCTTATAGCCGCGTTCCTCGGCTGTATTTGCATATTCAAAGAACTCCTCTGGTTCTCTGTGTGCAGATATGATGTGCATATCATAACTGATCCCGAATCTGTCCAGCATTTCGGCCGCTTTAGCCATAACAGGCATATCGGAATCGCTTCCCATAACTATACCAACCTTTGCCATTATCTTATCTCCTTAAATGTATGTGTTCAGAAGATCCGTTCCTTCAAGGACAAACCTTCCGTCTTTTATTATTTCCGTTTCTTTTCCGTCGGGTCCGACCGCAGTCAGACTGCCGAGTTCATCGTAGGGTATCGTGATATCCGTATGACAATTGAAATAGGCATTTACCGGATCGGTGTCCCTAAGCCTTGAATATCTGTTTTCCTTGGCTATGATGAGCTTTCCGTCCGGATTATAGGTTTTGACATCCTCTTCATGCGAATAGCATGTGTCACCTACCGCAAAATGAGGGCCTGTCTTCTCTGCGATGAGTATGGGCATTATCGCTTCCAGGCCGTAGCGCTTGATCACGCTGTAAGCCACGGTATTGGTCCCTATGGCGAATTCTCCCATAGGCAATGTCTCGTGATTGAAGAGCAGATATGTGTCCAGGAACTTCTTTTCGGCGCTCTTATCCTCATAATTGCCACATGTAACATTATCTATTATCCCGTTCTTAAAAACCAGTGTCAAATCGACGAATTGTATGCCGTTTAAATAAACTTCTTTGACATGTAGCACACCCTCTGTTTTCTCAAGCAACGGCGATGTAAATACCTCTCCGACGGGGATGTTCACATCCGCGACACAGTTTTCGAATTTGGTGGCGTTTGGTGTTTGAGTTATGTCAACCAGTCCTATTTTGATATCGGTCCTGTTGCCGTTCATGCCCTTAACTGTGACATATTCCGCCTTATCGAGCGTATCGATCAATATCTGCTGCATATCCCGATACAGCTCGTAATCGAGTGTATTGATCGTGATCGTTTCTTTGAATATGTCTTCAAACTTATCCCCGATGGCCGGTGTGGGAAATGCGATTATCGTAAAGCTTCTCTCCTCGCCCTTTACATAGCGGTTCAGTATCTGACCTGCTCTCGCAGCATATTCTGCCAGTCTTTTTGTCGTATCCTTATCGAGCGAAAGTTTCTCCTTTTTGTCAACAGGTGCAAATGAATCCTCTCCGAAGCTTTCGATACAGGCGGGTCCCGCATATACAGCAGCCTTATCCTTAATGCTCTCGAGCACATCCCTGTAGCACTCCAGCTTCCTCTCCATAAAACCGTTGTCAAAATAAAGTACCTTGTCATGCTCATGATCCGAATCAAACTGCCTGTTTGCAGAAGTGCTTTCGATACCGCGTTTTATAACGCCCCTTCCCAGCAGAAAACTCGGTGTTGAATAATGCATGATCGGTTCAAGCCCCATCTCCTTAAAATTCATAACGGCCTGTCTGACCACTCTCTCAAAGCCGAGGAAATATCTGATCTCCACTGTCTTCTTGATACTTATGTCCTTGCCGGTCGCTATGAAGCCTTTGCGGAAGCCTTCCGTAAAGGTATCTGCCATTTTCTTAATGTCCTCATTGGAAAGCGTGGCAAGAAAAACAGCCATCTTCGTCTCGGTCTCGCTGATATATTCTCCGTAATCGTACAGATAGCACTCGTCACTCAGATCGCCTTTTTCGACGATCGCACGTGCAACGCTGTCAGTATCGGCAAATGAACTGCTTAAACTGTCAGAGAGCATTTCATAGAGGTAATCATATGCAAAGCTTCTGAAGGCAAGTTTTAGCACACCGGCTTCCACCGTCGCGTCTCCTTCCTGTTTTGCCGTCACAAATATCTCGTAGATCTGCAAAAACAGTTCTTCCCTGATGAGTACCTGTTCGTATTTGTGTTCAAATGCATAAATGATACAGCTTCTGAGTTCCGCATATATCGCCGACAGTATACTTCCGATATCATTTCCCAGCTTTTTAACGGCATATTGGGGATTCAAAAAACTGTTCTCATAATGCTTATCCTTAAGCTCTATATACAGTTCCTTATTTAAGGCTATCTTTGATGAGGGGCTCTTTTTGTAATAGCTGCCGTCAAGTACAGACATCATCACCTCATCGACCTTCAATAAAAACAGGGCGAGCTGGTTGAAGTAGGGATAGTATTTATCCGCGACCTCACAGGTCCTGCCGATATCCTTTATGCGTTCGACAGCCAGTTCATGGCGCTCGTCAAGAAAATCTCTGTTGTTTATCATCCTGCTGTATATCATATGCCGTATGCTCCTGCGTACAAAATCATGCTTACTCCCAGAAGTGCCATGAGATTCAACACTATTCCAATATGTGAAAACAGATGAAAATAATCCGGATGATCCTTCGAAGCATATCCGAGGATGATCCCGACCGTGGCCATCACAAGTATGATGACTCCCGTGGCTCCGAGCCGCTGATCGGCCACGCCGCCGCCCTTGTATGACACGTAAATGGCATAAGCTATAGCTGTGTCCGCTATAACGCCAAGCACCGTAGACATTACTGCCTGCGGTGAATGTTTTTTGTCTGTAAAGAGAAATTTTCTACTCATATCTTATCACCGGTGTAAACCTTACCTAATCCCGTACTCCGCATAGTAAGCATCGAGTCTTCCCTTAAGCTCATCATCTATGACTCTCTTTTCGTAGAGATAATCTATTATCTCATCCATTGCGACTATCGCATTTGTCTCAAATCCGTAGAGTTCCTTTATCTCCTCAAGTGCACCTTTGTTGCCCTTGCCTCTCTCACATCTGTTGAGTGAGACCATAAGACCGAGGATCTCAATGTCTCCCTGGGCCTTAAGGATCGGTATCGTCTCCTCCATGGATTTGCCGGATGTCGTAACATCCTCCACTACCACGATCCTGTCGCCGTCCTTTATGGGGCTTCCGAGAAGGATGCCCACGTCGCCGTGATCCTTTGCTTCCTTACGATTACTGCAATACCTTACTTCCTTACCGTACAGCTTGCTGTAAGCGATAGCCGTTGCAACACTTATCGGTATTCCCTTGTATGCGGGTCCGAAAATGATATCGAAATCATCTCCGTATTTTTCATGTATCGCCTTCGCATAATACTCTCCGAGTCTCATGAGCTGTGAACCCGTTATATAAAGTCCTGCATTCATAAAGAAAGGAGATCTCCTCCCGCTCTTAAGTGTAAAATCACCGAATTTCAAGACATTACTCTCAAGCATAAAGTCCACAAATTCCTGTTTGTATGCTTCCATTTTCTGTCCTTTCACGATCGTTTTTAACCGCACATAAATCAAACTTACATTTGATCGTGCCCCATGTATCCTTAAGTGTAAATCAGCCCAGTGCTTCTTCTATATCCTGCTTCATATCCTTTACCGCAGCAAGTGCCGCAGCAGCATATCCTTCTTCACCATAAGATGCGTATTTTTCCTGCTGATACGCTCCTATGATCCCGCGGCTCGAATTGATGATAGCTCCAAGCCCGTCCTTATTGAAGAAATGAACAAGATCCTTGCCCTTTCCTCCCTGTGCGCCGTATCCGGGAACGAGTATGTAACTCTTTGGCATGATCTCTCTTAAGATCTTTCCTTCCTCCGGATAAGTGGCACCGACTACAGCACCGACATACGAGTAATCATCAGCCATGCAGGATTCAGCCCATTCATTGACCTTTTCTCCTACCAGCTCGTACAGCTTTCTTCCGTCGATATCCCTGTCCTGAAACTCTCCGCTGCTGGGATTTGATGTCTTAACAAGGACAAATATGCCCTTCTTCTCTTCCCTGCACACATCGATGAAAGGTTTTACGCCGTCACTTCCGAGGTACGGATTGACTGTGCAGAAATCCTCATCAAAACCTTTGCATACGGTTTCACCTATAGTAACGCTTCCCAGATGACCTATTGCATAAGCCGTTGACGTCGAACCGATATCTCCGCGCTTGATATCACCGATCACAACAAGTCCTTTTTCCTTGCAATACTTGACCGTCCTGTCATAAGCCTGAAGTCCGGGTATCCCGAATTGTTCATACATCGCGATCTGCGGCTTAACGGCCGGAATATATGAAGCTATTGCATCTAAGATGCCCTTGTTGTATTCAAGTATGGCCGCTGCAGCTGCGGACATGCTCTCTCCGTAGTTGCTGATCGCTTTATCCATGATAAATTTCGGGATCAGCTTTAATGTGGGATCAAGTCCGACCACTATAGGTGCATGTGTCTTCTTGATATTGGCTATCAGCTTATTGATCATATGCTTTTCTCCCCTCTTAAAATGAGTATTATATCCCTATCACTATAAATAAAGGCAAGCCTTGGCTTGCCTCTAAATTTTCATTAATGCCGTAGCATTGCTTTTACCTGACACTCATGCTCCGCTCTTCGGCAAACTTTTTGATATTGGATGCATTGACATATTTCCTGAAGCTGTCACCGTTTACAACTACAAGCGTAGGCGCCTGCATGATACCGTATTTACCGGCAAGTTCCATATTCTCTTCAGCATCTATGAGAACATATTTTTCATTGTTCAGATATTCTTTTGCAAGTTTGCAATTCGGGCATGTCTTGGTTGTGAACAAATACATCACATCATTCGGCACGCTCACTTCAACATCCGGAACATCATCTTCCACGTCGTGCAATGTGATCACGGTATTGACTGCTCTCTTCATCGAAGAATGGTTGATGTCATAAACCTGTCTGTTTGCATATTCCTGAAGCTTACCGTCGTTCCAGTTCTGTACAGGTCTGTAATAACCTGTGATCCTGCTGTATACTTCCGTTCCCTCTCCGCAATGAGGACATTTTGTGACCTCACCCGCAAGATATCCGTGGTTCTTACAGATCGAATATGTGGGTGAAAGTGTATAATACGGAAGCTTGTAATTCTCTGCAATAGTCCTTACGAGACTTGCGGCAGCCTTCCAGTCGGGAAGTTTTTCACCCAAAAATGCATGGAATACCGTTCCCGAAGTATAAAGTGTCTGAAGCTCATCCTGAATATCGAGAGCATCAAATATATCGCATGTGTAACCTACCGGAAGGTGTGATGAATTCGTATAATACGGAACATCGCCCGGATTGCCTGCCGTCTTGATAGCCGGCCAGTTCTTGCGGTCATGCTTTGCGAGTCTGTAAGATGTAGACTCAGCGGGTGTGGCTTCAAGGTTGTAGAGATCACCGTACTCTTCCTGATAATCGCTGAGGCGGTTACGCATATGATTGAGTACTTCCTTTGTGAACTCCTGAACCCTCTTATCCGTCATGTCTGCACGGAGCCAGTTTGCATTAAGACCTACTTCGTTCATACCTACGAGACCGATCGTTGAGAAATGATTCTCAAATGTTCCGAGGTATCTCTTCGTATATGGATATAAACCTTCGTTAAGGAGCTTGGTGATGACACCTCTCTTAACCTTAAGGGATCTTGCTGCAATATCCATCATCTTATCAAGCCTCTTGTAGAAATCGGCTTTGTCAGTTGACAGATATGCAATTCTCGGCATGTTGATCGTAACGACACCTACCGAACCTGTGCTTTCACCTGAGCCAAAGAAGCCTCCCGTCTTCTTACGGAGCTCACGGAGATCCAGACGAAGTCTGCAGCACATAGAACGTACATCCGATGGTTCCATATCTGAATTGATATAGTTAGAGAAATAAGGTGTACCGTACTTGGATGTCATCTCAAACAACAATCTGTTATTCTCAGTATCCGACCAGTCAAAATCACTCGTGATAGAGTAAGTGGGGATGGGATACTGGAATCCGCGGCCGTTAGCATCGCCCTCGATCATGGTTTCGATGAACGCCTTATTGACCATATCCATCTCTTCCTTACAATCCTTGTAGCAGAAATCCATCTCCTTTCCGCCTACGATCGCGGGAAGTTCGGCAAGATCAGCCGGAACCGTCCAGTCAAGGGTGATATTTGAAAATGGAGCCTGTGTGCCCCAGCGGCTGGGTGTGTTAACACCATATATGAATGCCTCTATACATTTTTTCACCTCTTTGTATGTAAGGTTATCAACCTTTACAAAAGGTGCAAGATATGTATCAAATGATGAAAACGCCTGTGCGCCTGCCCATTCGTTCTGCATGATGCCGAGGAAGTTGACCATCTGGTTGCAAAGAACCGACAGATGAGCTGCGGGGGCTGATGTGATCTTGCCCGTGATACCTCCGAGGCCTTCTTTTATAAGTTGCTTGAGTGACCATCCCGCACAGTAGCCTGTGAGCATAGAGAGGTCATGGATATGTATATCGGCGTTACGATGTGCTTTGGCTATCTCTTCATCATATATCTCTGATAACCAGTAATTGGCTGTTACGGCGCCTGAATTTGAAAGGATGAGTCCTCCGACAGAATATGTGACCGTAGAGTTTTCCTTTACTCTCCAGTCCTCTACCTTAACGTAGCTGTTAACAACATCTTTGTAATCAAGGATGGTAGACTTCATGTTACGAAGCTTTTCCCTCTGCTTACGATAAAGTATAAATGCCTTAGCGGCATCTGCATAGCCAGACTGTTCGAGAACCTTTTCAACAGAATCCTGAATGTCCTCAACTGCTATCTTTCCGTCTTTAACTTTGTCCTGGAAATCAGCGGTAACTCGAAGTGAGAGAAGATCTACAACGTCATTGTTGAAATTGACATCTGTAGCGTTGAATGCTTTGATTATGGCATCACTGATCTTTGCCAATGTAAAATCAGTAGCTTCACCATCTCTTTTAATAACCTGAAACATTACATAACCCCGACTTTCTATTGTTATCATAGTATGACTGCCGTTAGACAGCCACCTTCTAAATGATAACATCACATTATGTAAATGTCAACGCGAAAAACACAATATATTGTGTTTATTTTCAAAAAGTTGACATAAATGTTGTGTTTTGTTATGTAAATCAGCGTGTTGAAAGAAATGTGCTTTCTTTTTCGGCATCCCTGTCATCCGGATACTTTGATACATATGCAGACATGAGGTTCTTTGCCTTGGCAAAGTCACCGTTATATTCATATGCAACTATCTCATTGTACATGAGAGTCTGTTCCATACCGTTGTTATCTATATTCTTTGCACTGATAAATGCATCCATGGCTCCGGCATAGTCTCCGCTCTCAAGTTTTGATATCCCCATCTCGTTGTATATGAGCGCGCTTTCGGGATGTCTTTTCAGGAAACTGTCGTATACGCTGGCCGCATAATTGTAATCACCCAGTTTTTCATAAGTCTTTCCGAGAAAGAATACGGTGTTCTGGTCATCATCGTCCCTTGCGTCCTCGAGATAAACCTTTGCATTGTCCAGATCACCCATATAATAATAGATCCTGCCCTTGTCATAGCTTGTGAGCTTCTTTTCCTTCTCCACAAGGAAATTCTGAAGGTATTTTATACCCTCTTCTTCATAATAATTCTCACTGAGCCTTCCGGCTATCTCTATCCTGAGATCATAATTGTCCTCATCAAGTTCAAGAGCCTTGTCAAAATCCGCTATTGCAAGATCATGCTCTCCCATTATCAGATAATCCGTGCCTCTTCTGTAATAAGCCATGACGTCATCATCATGCAGATCGAGGATCGCGGTATATGTGCTCACAGCCTTCTCCCAGTTGTCAAGTTTCTCATAGCTTGAAGCCAGATAGAAATTAATATCATAATCCACATAATCAAATATACCGGAAGAATATGAAAGTGCCTCAAGATAATAGTTGACGCTGTTCTCGTAATCCATCATATAATAGCTGGCTATGCCCCTGCCTCTTGCAAGAAGTTCGGAATCTTCCCCGTTTTCTTCAGCCTTTGCAAATGAATCCATCGCCAGTGCATAATCATGATTGGAAACGGCTATCATGCCCGCCTCTGTATGTTCGCCGAGCTTAACGGAACCGCAGCCGATGAGCCCCGGTATCATCACGCATACAGCAAGTATGATAAATATTTTTGATGTGATCTTTCTGTTCATTATCTGTCATCCGTATATTGTGAAATATCCATGTTCTTGTCTTTGCGCACGTCGTCTCTTCTGTCCCTCTTTGCTTCATAGAGCATGACATCCGCCTTCTTGATCAGCGTATCAAGATCCTCCGCGGGATTGCATACAAATGAGCAATATCCCATTGATATCTCTATATAGAAGGCTTTGCTGCTGTTTTCATTGAATTCCCTGCAGGCTTCCTTGATACGTCCGCTCAGTATCTTGCCGCTTATACGCTTTTCGCTTGTTATGAGCACGGCAAACTCATCACCGCCGAATCTTGCGACCATCGCTTCTTCGCCCAGTGTATCTTCAAGCAACATCGCACACGCCTGGATCGCATAGTCACCTTCGGTATGTCCGAACCAGTCGTTGATCTGTTTTAAATGATCGAGATCACCTAAAAGCATGAGACCGTATTTACCCCTTGATTCATGCAGTTCCTGCATGAAATTCTCGACAAAGCCTCTTCTGTTCAGTATCCCCGTGAGCTGATCCATCTCCGAGATAAAGCCGAGGATCTTGTTCTTTTCCCTGACTTCATCAACAAGCTGTTCGAGCTTGTCCCTCATGTGTATCAGTTTTTCATAGGAGTTCTTGAATTCGATCGCTATGCTTATCTGCATTGCGGCATGATGCATGAGCAGCTGGTCCTCGGGATCTATCTCGACTATCATCATACCGTATTGCTTATCACTTAAGAACAGTCCGTATACGCTGAATATCCTTCCGGTACCCTCTATGATATTTTTGATAAATCCCTCGCCCTTTCTGATGACCGGTCTGTCCTCGGGCTTGTATCCTATGTAATTCTCGCCGTCAAACATAGAAGCGAGATACATTTTCTTCGGAACCTCCCACGTTTTGTTGGGCCGGTTCTGTATGGGCTTTTCTGTGATAACTATATAGGCGCTGCGCACCCTGTTGCAGGCCAGTGTCTTGAGAGGTGCCCTGTAGAACTCCTCCTCGGTGCCCATATGATTCATCATGTCTCTTGAGATGAGAGGCATGTACATATTGTCATTTTTGAACTCTTCTATACTCTCGTTTAGGTTGTTGATATTTGCCGAATGTATGATCTTAAGATCCATTGCAAGTATCTTCGAGAGTTTTCTGATCTTATCGGGATTATCCTCTCTTTCCATTACGGAATAGACGTAGGATGAGACAACCTTTTCAAGAGCTTCAACGGATATTACCTTAGAATATTTGCCTTTGATCATCTCGTTGATGATCTCACTGAAATGAGATGCATCATACTCTTCAAATATCATGTCATGATACAGATCGTATTGTTCCGATATTATATCACGGATCATCTCAATGACCTTTTTTCTGACAGAATTGTCTGCTATCGTTTCTATGATACGCCCGGCCACGATATCGACTGCTTCTCTTATGTAACGTTCTTCATCCGTTATCTTGGCAGTATTGTCTTCCCTGAAGTTTTCACCAACTATCCTCTTGCATCCGCATGAAAGACGTATTTTCAGTTCAGACTTTGTGACTATCTCTTGAGGCTCTCCGCCTTCTATCAGATTAACTGCCTGATTTAGAGCTTCGTATGCTATATCGTAATCATTCTGAAATACAGTCGTGAGCGGAGGATTCATGGATGCGGATATTTCCTCATCGTCAAAACCGGTCACAGCTACATCGACACCTATCTCATAACCCTTGCTTTCAAGCACTTCATAGGCTGTTCTGGCCATAAGGTCATTGGCACAGATCATACATTGCAGGTCGGGATGAGCTTCAATAAGCTTTTCAACCTGCGAATGAACATTTGCGGAATAATCGCCTTCCTCATACATATCATCCGTCATCCGGATATCATATGCACTCATGACATCATCAAAGGCTTTTCTTCTCTCGAAAGCATCCCTGTTTCCTTCAGGTCCGTCAAGATACGTGAACCTCCTGTATCCGTGATCCTTTGCAAGATGCTCCGCGAGCCTGTACATACCCTCGTAATTATCATTGATCACCGAAGAGCCTTTTTTTGTCTTATCCTTATCTTCAACTATGACATATGGTATGCCGCTGAACTTGTCGATAAATTTGTCCAGATTCTTGTCATCAAGGAAGATCGTCAGCGAGCCGTATGTAAATATGATCGCATCAATATCCCCTATAAGGGCATAATCAAATACAACGCTTGACTGATAATCAAAATTAACGTCAGGCTTCTCCCTTGAAAGGATGTTGTAATAAACCCCCATATGATAGCTCAGATAAAATACCAGATTTATATTCAGTTCTTCCGCTACTGCGGACATTCCGTTCATGATATTTTTGACATGGTCGGAATTCGCATTGCCTATCAGGACACCTATCGTATACTTTTTCATGTCAACCCTGTTCAATATCGATGTAAAAGTTTATCTGTTAACGCGTATCATCCTCTGTTCTGCTTTGCCACTACACTTTCACCGCAGTAGATCTGACGAAGCTTCGGCTTCTCGATCTTTCCGGTAGGATTTCTCGGTATATCGGCAAATACGATATGATGAGGCCTCTTGTATCTGGGCAGCTTATGACAGAATTCATTGATTTCCTCTTCCGTACAGTTCTCGCCGTCCTTGAGCTCGATTATAGCCATTGTAGCTTCACCGAGTCTTGCATCGGGTACACCGATGACAGCCGTATCCTTGATCTTCGGATGTGCACGGAGGAAATTCTCTATCTGTACGGGGTAGATGTTCTCACCGCCGCTTATGACTACATCCTTCTTACGGTCAACAAGGAAGATAAATCCGTCCTCGTCTTCCATTGCCATGTCACCTGTATAGAGCCAGCCGTCCTTGAGTACTTCTTCAGTTGATTTGGGATCGTTGTAATAACAGGTCATCACGCCGGGACCCTTGAGACAGAGCTCGCCGACTTCACCCTGTTTAACGTCTTCACCGTTCTCATCGACGATCTTAGTCTGCCAACCGTATCCGGCTTTGCCGATCGCACCGACCTTATGTATATTCTCAATACCGAGATGTACGGCGCCGGGTCCGATGGACTCTGACAATCCGTAGTTCGTATCGTAATCATGATCGGGAAATACCTTCTTCCACCTTGCTATAAGACTCGGCGGAACAGGCTGTGCACCTATGTGCATGAGTCTCCACTGACTCAGTTCGTAATCCTCAAGCTTGACTTCTCCGCTGTCGATGGCATCAAGGATATCCTGTGCCCATGGAACGAGCAGCCATACGATGGTACACTTCTCCGCGCTTACCGCTTCAAGGACTGCCTTCGGCTTTGTGCCCTTTAGCAGTATCGCCTTTCCTCCCACAAGGAAGGATCCGAACCAGTGCATCTTTGCCCCCGTATGATAAAGCGGCGGAATGCAGAGGAACACATCGTCCTTTGTCTGTCCGTGATGATTCTGTTCAACCCTGCACGAATGAACAAGACTTCTGTGCTTATGCAATATGGCTTTCGGGAAGCCTGTTGTTCCCGAAGAAAAATAGATGGCCGCAAAATCGTCATCGGTGAGTTTTATGTCAGGTGAGATACTTGAGCAATTCGCCGTAAGTTCGTTGTAGCTCTCTGCAAATTCAGGACAATTGTCACCGACGTAGAACAATATCCTGTTCTTTGCTATGTTCTCAACTATCTCTTCAATACGGCTGATAAATGTGGGTCCGAATACGAGTACGTTGATCTCCGCAAGATTAACACAATATTCGATCTCATCACTCGCATATCTGAAATTGAGCGGTACGGCAAGTGCGCCGGTCTTTAAGATACCGAAGTATATCGGAAGCCATTCGAGGCAGTTCATGAGCAATATGCCGACCTTGTCTCCTTTTTTAATGCCTCTGCTCAAAAGCAGGTTTGCGAATCTGTTGGCCTTTTCATTGAATACATTCCATGTGATCTCTCTTCTGTAATAGTTCGAAGGGTTGGGCTCAATGAGTTCATATTCCTTCCATGTCACGTGTCTTCTCTCCTGGATCTCCGGATTCAGTTCCACGAGGCAGACATCATTTCCGAATTTCCGGCAATTCTCTTCAAGTATCTCAGTTATTGGCATTTCAAGTACTCCTTAATAACAAATATTTGTGCTTACGGCACATAGTCCTTCACAGTAAGCATCACTTAAAATTTTAATACTTTAACCTTCGAAGGTCAATACATCTACGGTATGTGCCGCGGCTCCGATCATGTCATTTCTTTCGGATATCTTATAGACATAATCAGTGAACAGATCAAATTCTTCATCGGTCATATTCCTAAGTACCGGCCTTATATAATTGGCCGGTCCGTCGGGTGTAAATATCGTGATCCTTTTTAAGCCCGCTCCTTTTGTCAGTTCATCTATCTGCTGTACGGAAACATAATCATAGAGATCTTCTTCGCTTAAGTTCAGTTCAAAGTCATCGCTTATCTTACCGTCCGCTTTTGACTTCAGGATATCGCCGTCCATGAAACCGTGTCTGATGATCGCGTAATCTTTCATGCAATAGGCGACCATCATGATCCCGCCGGGTTTTAACACCCTTTTTGCTTCACTCAGGACCTTAAGCTTATCTTCATCAGAAAACAGATGATACATTGGTCCGAATACCAGCACAAGGTCAAAATATCCCTTCTCGAATTTCCTCGTGAGCTTGAGCGCATTGCCCTGAAGTGCATGGACCTTATCGCTCTTTGCCCTGAGTCTTGCAACATTATGCTTTACGAGTTCAAGAGCGTGGACCTCATATCCTTCCTCGGCCAGCGGTATGCTGTAGGCTCCGCAGCCCGCACCCACATCGAGGATCTTTGCATCGCTTCCGAAGTTCTCAAGGAACCTGTGGATATACTTCATGCTTATGATATATTCCACTCTTCCGTGCGGTGTCTTCAGTCTCTTGTCTTCATTAAATTTGTTGTAATATTCCGTTATCTTATCCATATCATCGTCTGAACCTGTTGATGGTCAGTGCGTTCATTACCACTATAAAGCTAGATAAACTCATAGCCGCTGCTCCGAACATCGGAGGAAGTTCCAGTCCGAATGCAGGTATGAAAACACCTGCCGCAAGCGGTATGCCGATTATATTGTATATAAATGCCCAGAACAGATTCTCCTTTATCTTCTTCAATGTCAGTCTGCTGAGCCTGATTGTCGTCGCCACATCCATTACCCTGCTGTTCATGAGTACGATATCGGCGGCATCTATTGCAACATCCTTTCCCGCGCCGATCGCTATTCCGACGTCAGCCTCCACAAGGGCAACGGCATCGTTGATACCGTCACCGACCATGACCACTTTTCCTTCTTTCTTAAGTTTCTTAACCTCGTCGGCTTTTCCTCCGGGCTTGACTCCGAATACAACTCTGTCTATACCGGCTCCGGCTGCTATGCGCTTCGCCGGCTCTTCTTTATCGCCTGTGAGCATGACTACCTGAAGTCCCATTTCCCTTAATATGCGTACCGCCTCGGCGCTGTCGGGCTTGAGTTTGTCGGCCGTTGTGTCATTGGCTTTTGTTCTGTCCTTATCCGTATCGCTGACTTCCTCGGCAAGCACTATCTTTCCTTCGGTAAGCGTTCCGGTCTTATCCAGAACGACTATCTGAGCCCTGCCGACATTTTCGAGGCTTGCGGCATCTTTAAAGAGTATGCCCTTCTTCGCTCCGACTCCGCTTCCTACCATGATCGCCACGGGTGTCGCAAGCCCCATTGCGCATGGACAGCTTATTACGAGCACTGCGATTGCTCTGGCGAGCGAGAGGTTAAGATCATGTCCCGTAAAGAACCACGCAAGAAATGTCACAAGTGCTATGCCCATGACTACAGGCACAAATATCCCCGCGACCTTATCCGCGATCTTGGCTATCGGAGCCTTTCCTGCCCCTGCCTCGGCCACCATCCTTATGATGCCCGCAAGGGAGGTTTCTTCGCCCACATGCGTGGCTTCGACGATGAGCGTACCCTTCATGAGTGTAGTAGACGTATAGACCTCGTCACCGATTGTTTTGGGTATCGGAACACTTTCGCCGGTAAGGCTTGATTCATCCGCATAACCTTCGCCGCTTATGACCCTGCCGTCCACAGGCATATGATTGCCCGCCTTGATCATGATCAGATCATTTTTTACTACATTATCTATATCGACCTCTTCGCAGGTATATTCCCCGTTCCCTGCAGGTATCGCCTTAAGCGCGGTTTTGGGAGCAAGCTTCATCAGGCTTTTGAGCGCATCCGTCGTCCTGTCCTTAGCCCTCGCTTCGAGCAGTTTTCCTATGGAAATAAAAGTGAGTATCATACCGCTTGTCACGAAATACAGCATGTTCTCATTTCCATGCCCCGTTATGACGAGCAACAGGATCGCAAAGCTGTAGATAAATGCGATGCCTGAGCCCAGGCTCACCAGCGTATCCATATTGGGCGCCAGATTTTTAATACCTTTTATGCCGCTTACAAAGAAATGCCTGTTTAATACGATGATCACGACTGCGACAGCCATCTGCAGAAGGCCTCTCATGATATATGGCGTCGCTACCTGTGTGCTCATCAGATAGTTTTTATTGAATTCCAGGAAAAACAATACTGCAAGAAATACAAATGATACGATCAGCTTACGCCGCAGCTTCGATGCGTCTTCCCCATCTTCCGACAGGGCTTTACCGCTCTTATCGACGCTCGCCTTATATCCTGCTTTCTTCACCGCTTCGATAATAATAGAGGGCTCAGTCGTGCCCTCTACCGTCATGCTGTTAGTCAGCAGACTGACTTCAACATTTTCCACACCGTCGAGCGCATTTACCGCCCGTTCAACCCTTGCAACACATGCCGCGCACGACATGCCCTTAACATTATATCTGTCCACTGTTGCCTCCTTAATTCAAGTCTGTGTATCCGGTCGATACGGGTCCGGATACCTTTCATTTGGTCTGTATTGTATTCGTATCATTTACTCCGGACTGTGTATTTTCTTTTTTCAGATACCATGATAAAATTTTAACATAATTATCCGAAAGTGAAAAGGACAAGTCATGCGTAAATTATTGATCATCTTTACAGTCAGTCTTGCTGCTACACTCCTGTGCGGCGCCATCATAACATATCCGATGTGGTCCGGTTTGCTTAAGTCACATGAAACCGTCGCCGAAACGTCCGCTCAGCCGGAAGAGCCTGATGGAACAGATGCTGTCAAAGCCGAAGAGCCGGCCGTCAAACCCGTGGTTGAAGCGATACCGACACCCACTCCCGAACCTTTTGAAGAATATGATATAACGCTTATGGCTGTCGGTGACGATCTTCTCCATCTGGGTCTTGTAAACAGTGGCAAACAGCCCGACGGTACCCTCAATTATGATTTTCTCTACGAAGACATCGCTCCTTACCTTGACAAGTCCGATATAAGCATAATAAATCAGGAAACCATCATGGCCGGCAATCAGCTCGGCTTCAGCGGTTTCCCGTATTTCAATTCGCCTGTTGAGGTGGCCGACGCCATAGAAAAAGCAGGCTTCAATGTTGTCCTTCAGTCTACGAATCACACGATAGACCAGGGGTTAGACGGACTTCTCAACGTATGTAAGGTCTGGGATGAACACCCGAATGTACTGATGGTTGGCATCCACGAGGATACTGCCGATGCACGTGATATTCCTATAATGGAAATAAAAGATAAAAAATTTGCGATACTCAACTACACCTACGGTCCCAACCTCGGTGCGGTACCGTCCGACATCATCGGACATATGAACATTCTCTGTAAGATAAAAGAAGGAAGCAATTACAACGAGCTGGATCTTACGACACTTGATCCCGCCGTTATTGAAGATATCGAAAAAGCTGAAACGATGGCAGATATCGTGATAGTCTGCCCTCATTGGGGAACGGAATACGCTACTGAGCCTTCAAGCTACCAGATAAAATGGGCCAAGCAAATGACGGAAGCAGGAGCCGATGTGATCATCGGCGCACATCCTCATGTACCCGAACCCGTAGAATGGATCAGCGCTCCGAACGGAAATCGCTGTTTATGTTATTACTCTCTCGGCAATTATGTTTCAACAGGCCAGGAGGGCAAGTCCATGCTCGAGGGCATGGCATGGGTCGTATTTCATGTGACGGAAGACGGTGTGGCTGTGGATGAGAACCGTACCGGCGTGCTTCCGCTCGTAATGCAATATCTTTCCGGCCCACTGCGTTTCGAGGGTGTATATGCCCTTGACGATTATACTGATGAGCTCGCATCGAAGCACGGAATACGAAGCTGGGGCGGTGTTAACCTCACTGTCGAAAAGCTTAGGACCTGGAGTTCGGAGATATTCGGTGAATGGACACTTTCCAAGGAATATGTCCTTGAGGATTAATCTACGACATTTTTTACTCCTAGTATATTGTCATATCCGACGTTATAAATAACTACACCCTTTCTGGGGTTTGCTGCATGGACTATCTGTCCGTTGCCTATATATATGGCCACATGGGTACATTTGCTCTTTCCGTAGCAGATTATGTCACCGGGCTGAGCCTCATCCAGACTGATGCTCCTTCCGTTACCCGATAACTGTCCGGCGGGCGTTCTGCTCAGACCGTATCCGAACTGTGCATATACAAGGCTTGTAAAGCCCGAACAGTCTGTTCCGGTCTCGAGGCTGTTGCCACCGTGAACATAGGGATATCCCACATATTGCATTGCAAAATTGACTATATCGCTTCTTACATTTCCCGAAGCGGGTATCTGCACCTCTGCTGTCTCCGCGGGTGCGGGTGTCGTCACATCCTCGGGAGCAGTTTCTTCATCGACCTCGGCTCTCGCAAGAAGTGCTTTCTTCTCTTCCTCCTCGGCTTTGATCTCGTCCATGGTCTTGGCATATATGAATTCCTCTTCCACCGAGATATAATCAGCCGATACATAACCGCGCTTCTCGTCGCCGTAATTTACATATATCCATTCATCGCCTACGTTCTTATCATCCGCAAGCTTCAGCTTCTCTCCGCGCTCCGCGTATCCTATCCTCTTTGACTCTATGTCCGAGTCCTCGCGGATATTGAGTCGGTCGGCTTTTACTACGGCATATCTGTCCACGTAATCATCGATAACACGCGCCGCATCTTCTCCGTAGATAAAATATTCGGCCTTTATATAACCCTGTGCATTTCCGGAAATGACCTTGAGCCACTCTCCGTCCTCACGCTGCACCGCTTCCTGGATCTGAGCCACAGCTCCGTCATACATCCTTCCGACGATCTCGGAATCGGTATTGGCTTCACTCCTGACATTTACGTACTGATCCACGTTGGCAATGGCAAAGTCGCTGTACTCATCTTCGACCTCTTTTATCTCAGTCAGGTTTTCATCCTGCGGATCATTGCATACAAGTGTCTCGTCGTATCTGAGCAGCTTTTCGATGCCGGCACAGTTTATATCCTTATAATCCTTTTGCGGGATATCATATGTTTTTTCAGTTTGAATACCGTCCGGTTCATCAGCCTGTTCGGTCTGAACCTCCGTATGTCCGTCATCCTGTTCGGTTGTATTTCTGTCAGGTGATGCGAAAACAGCAGTCAGCAGGATCAACGCAAGGCAGACCAGTACCGCCACCACCTGTTTAACATTGTTACTCATCAAATTCCACTATATATCCAATCTTTCCGCTGTAATTCGGCAATACATCCAGAATATTGTTGGGAACGTCATTCAGAATAAAACGTCCCGCGCTCTTCACATAAAAGAAATCAACGTAATACTCATTATTTGAGGTTGTCTTATCATAAAATGTCGGTTCTCCGTCCAGCCAGAATTCCAGATCGATTATATTGTCGCCGACCTGCTGGTTTGATCGGTTCACCCACTTGTATACATATCTGTTCGTATCTCTTCTTGCGCCCGTCCAAAGGATATAGCCCTGATATTTCGGAACGACTTCCGAGCAGATGTAATCGTACTCTTCTTTTGTGTTTATATGAACAAGATATGCATTATCTCCCCTGTTCTTCACATCCTCCATAGCTTCTTCCCATGTGAACTCACCGATAACAACTTCATATCTGTGTATCTTTCCACCGTCGGTATCATTGCCCGGCGCATCCGGATCTATGGTCTCTTCCTGTTTTACATCCTTCGTGGGTTCCGGCTCTGCGGCGATCACAGTATCTTTGCCGTTGTTTGCATTACCGTCGTTTTGTTCATCGGGACCGTTGTTATCGCCTGTACCATCGTTATCTTTATCCCCGTTGTCACTGCCATCATTGTCCTTGTCGCCGTTGTCCGTTTCGTCAATTAAATCTCCGTCCGGCTCTTCTTCTCCGTCATCATCATAGCTTGGCTCTACGGCTTCTTCGGTCTCCGCCTGATACCATGGATTTATGGACGGCAGGAAAGACTTGTTGAGATAAAGCACGAGTCCGCCTATAAGAGTGAGGATCACCAACGCCAAAAATACGATAAGCGCTATGACTATGACAGGCAGTCCCCGATCTTCGTCCTTAAGTTCATCGGGTTCAGTAACCTCATCAACCTCGGGCTCTGCAACATCATCAACCTCAGGTTCAGCCACATTATCAACCACGGGTTCCGCCACATTATCGACCACGGGTTCCGACACGCTTTTAACTGCCGGTTCCGTAACCTCTTCCACTTCAGGCTCTGCAACATCATCAACCTCAGGTTCAGGTACTTTTTTCACCTCAGGCTCTGCAACCTTCTTTACCTCGGGTTCTGTGACCCTCTTCACCTCGGGTTCTGTGACGTTCTTTACTTCAGGCTCTGCAACCTTCTTTACTTCGGGTTCTGCGACCTTCTTTACCTCTGGCTCTGCCACGGTATTGACGACCGGCTCCTCCACTTTATTTTCTTCTGGTTTTATATCTTCGATCTTACTGCCGCACTTGCTGCAGAACAATGCCTTATCATCCGTCAGTTTGTTGCCGCATTTACTGCAAAATAATGGTCTCATAAAAAATCCTCCCGTCAAATGATCAAAAGGTGCGATCCCCGGACCGCTCTCAGTCGATTTTATCACATATGAAAAAAAAGTTCATTATATCCGCCGAACATCTTTGCATATCAACTTTATATGCCCGGAAAAATATGTTAAAATTATTAGTATCTATTGATATGCAAACCACGGAGTCTTGGTAATGGCACAAAAGAATAAACGCAAAAAAAAGATACTGATCATAGCAAACGGCTGGAACAGCGAGAACCTGTTCAACTTTTCCCGCGGGCTTACCAAAGCCGTCAGTACGGATCGTGTTGACTTCTTTATGTTCGTTTCACATGCGGTTTATAACGATAATGATACAGAGTTCAGATGCCGTAATTCGATATTCGATCTACCGAACCCGTCAAAATTTGATGCCGCGATCCTTTTCGGACCCGGCCTGAATTTTACCGAAGTCATAAAGCATATCATTAAAAAACTTGAAAAAAGCGGTATACCGGTTGTCAGTGTCGGGATCAAGCATCCCGGTTTCCACTACATCGGTGTTGACAATTATACCGGCATGTACGATCTGTGCGAGCATCTCATAGAAAAACACGATGTGAGTTCCGTATTCTATATCGCCGGTTCCAAGGAAAATGATGACTCCAACATCAGACTCAGCGCCATAAAGGACTGTTTAGAAAAGCACGATCTTATATTTGACAATAAACAGATCCTGTATACTGACTGGTCTGCATTTGCCGTATATTCATCAATAATTAACATGGCCAAAGACGGCTATGAGTTTCCGGATGCCATTGTATGTGCCAATGACACTCTTGCCGAAATGGCCAGTTATGCTTTTGAGGAATCCGGTTATGAGATCGGTACTCCCATCATAACAGGCTTTGATTATCTCGACGACGGAAAAGGCTTCTATCCATCGATCGCATCAGTGGATCAGAGATTTGATGCCATAGGCGAAAAGGCTTTCGAAATACTGTCTGCTCTGTTTCGCGGAGAAACGACCGAGGAAGATGTTACTCTTGAGTGCAGATTCTGTCCCGGCGAAAGTTGCGGGTGCAACACTATACGTAATGATGATTCGTTCAGACGCATCAGGGCGCGAAAACGTCCTCTGGAAAATATAATCACTGATCTTTATGACGGACGTTTCTATGAACTGGAAAGGGAAATAATACATTCCGTCGATCTCAAAGATATGCGTCAGATCCTTTACAAGAATTTTGAGAAGGTCTCAGGGCGTGAAACGGAATCGTTCTATATCATGCTTGATCCTTCGTTTGAAGATATCGTAGCAGACGATATTTCTGCCCTGCCCCAATATAAGTATTCAAAGACCATGAATGTACTTGTGGGCAAAAAGAATGGTGAGTCCACAACGACAAGACAGTTTAAAACCTCGGAGCTGCTCCCCGATTATGACGCTTACGATGAGAATCACATGTATTTCTTCACTCCAATATACTATGAGAGTTTCGTATGCGGCTATATAGTCATGGTCGATTTCATAGAATGGCTTAAAAGCATGACGCTGTATCTGTGCGAGAACAGGTTGAACCGTGCGGTCGCTTCATTTCGTCGTAACCTTCAGCTGACTCTTCTCAATGAAAAAATGAGCGAATTGATGGAAAAGGATTCACTTACATTTGTTAAAAACAGGACAGCCTACGACAGGAAGATCGCCGCTGTGCAAAATGATATAAAAGACGGAGTTTGCCCGTCCTTCTCGATCATATGCTTTGACCTCAACGATCTGAAGACAGTCAACGATCAGCTCGGACATGAGGAAGGTGATGAGTATATCAAAAAATGCTGTTCTTTTATCTGCAATACCTTTAAGCACAGCCCCATCTACCGTATAGGCGGCGACGAATTCATTGCGTTACTCATGGGCACGGATTATAAGATAAGACATAAGCTTCTCGATGACATGCGCGACAAGATGCTTGCACTTCTCAATCGAAAACATGAACTGTCGATCTCCGAATGCATCTCGATCGCATCGGGAATGGCCGATTACGATCCGGATTCGCCTGAAGATTACATGACCTTATTCAAGCGGGCGGATGACAGGATGTATCAGAATAAATATTTCATGAAGAACGGAGCTATCAGATAGTATCCCGTGTAGCTGATAAAAAAATACCCGATGTAACAGATAAAGCCTTGAAAACCGAAGTTTTCAAGGCTTTTAACATCTCTTCTCTGTGGTTTATCCACTCCTACTTTGCGTAATCGATCACTCTGCTTTCACGAATTACATTGACTTTGATCTGTCCGGGGTATTCAAGTTCATCTTCTATCTGCTTTGAAATATCCCTTGCAAGTAATACCATGTCTGCGTCGGTGATCTGTTCCGGAACTACCATGATTCGAATCTCTCTACCGGCCTGAATAGCAAATGATTTATCTACACCTTTGAAATTGTTTGCAATATCTTCTAATTGACGAAGTCGACTTGTGTAAGTCTCTAATGTTTCTCTTCTTGCACCCGGTCTGGCCGCACTTATAGCGTCGGCAGCCTGAACTATGCAAGCGATCAAGCTTTGAGGTTCAACATCACCATGATGTGACTCAACAGCATTAACGACTACCTGAGATTCCTTATACTTCTTACACAGATCGGTACCCAGCTGTACATGAGATCCTTCCATCTCATGATCGACAGCCTTGCCGATATCATGCAACAAGCCGGCTCTCTTTGCTACACGCACATCCAATCCCAGTTCGCTTGCAAGCAGTCCTGATAGCTGTGCAACTTCGATTGAATGCTTTAAAGCATTTTGACCGTAACTTGTTCTGTACTTCATCTTACCCAAAAGTCTTACCAACTCGGGATGGATGCCGTGTACACCGACTTCGAGTACAGCAGCTTCACCTTCCTCTTTGATGATGGCTTCAACTTCTTTCTGGGCTTTCTCGACCATCTCTTCGATCCTGGCCGGATGAATACGTCCGTCCACGATCAACTTCTCGAGAGCTATACGTGCTACCTCTCTTCTGATCGGGTCGAAACCTGATAAGATAACTGCTTCAGGTGTATCGTCGATTATGAGATCAACACCTGTAAGAGTCTCGATAGTACGGATATTTCTACCCTCTCTACCGATGATCCTTCCTTTCATCTCATCACTCGGAAGCTGGACAACGGAAATAGTTGTTTCCGATACATGGTCAGCCGCACAACGCTGGATGGCATTGACAACATATTCCTTGGCTTTCTTGTCAGCTTCTTCTTTAGCACGACTTTCCATCTCTTTTATCATGACGGCGGTCTCGTGCTTGACATCTTCTTCAACAATTTTCAATAGATAATCTTTTGCCTGGTCGGAGGTCAAACCGGAGATTCTTTCAAGTTCCTGCACACGTTCTTCATTAAGCTTGGAGATAACTTCCTTCTGCTTGTTAAGGTGTTCTTCCTTAGCATTCAGAGAAGCTTCCTTCTTCTCGATGGCCTCAGTCTTACGATCGATGTTCTCTTCTTTCTGCTGAATACGACGCTCATTGCGCTGGATCTCTGTTCTGCGTTCTTTAATCTCTCTGTCAAGTTCGTTCTTTGCCTTGATAGATTCCTCTTTTACTTCAAGAAGTCCTTCGCGCTTTTTCGTTTCGGCTGTAACCAGAGCTTCATCAATGATCGCTCTGGCCTGTTCTTCTGCATTACTTATCTTTGATTTAGCGTTGTTCTTCTGGTAATTAGAAGTAATGGCATAAGTAACAGGAGCTACAATCGCAAGAGTGGCTACGACAGCTATAATAATCTGTAACATGTCGGAGCACCTCCTATTCATATTTAGTTTTCTGTATCTAACAACAGGTTATAGTTCTACCCATTTTCAGCAAATCTACAACACATCAATTTTATATGAATGAGGGAATACTGTCAAGGATTTTTTATGTAAACACAAATTAGATATGTTATGTAAACCTCGGTGTGCTTAAACAATGCTCATTATATCCGTATAATATGTACATGATGCCCGCATGATCCGGCTTTTTTATACTTTATTTCTGATATATCCTATGGATTCCAGACAATGAACCTTTGTTTCCACAAGTTTCCTGCTGTTCTCAAGTATATCTTCATCGATCTTCACATTGCTTCCGACAAGCAAAATGATCGTAGATCCTCCTGGCTCAAAATATCCTTTTTCCTGACCTTTCTTAAACTCCCTGCAGTCATGGTTGACGATCCTCCCCACCAGCATGGCACCTACTTCTATCATGGCTATCCTGCCCATATGTACCATGTCAAGATAATTGCATACCCTGTAATTGCGGCTAAAAACCTTATAATCATCCGCGAAACTGCTTATCGTATGCAGGCAGCCGTCTATGGTCTGCGTATCGATAACGGTGCCGTCATCGGAAAAATGATATCTGTGATAATCATCCACGGCAAGTCTGAACACAAGGCATGTGCCGTTTTTATATTCTTGTGCAACTTCACCGCTATCCCGTCCGAGCATATCTCCTACAGTATAGAAACTCTTCTTGACTTGTATCTTAAGATCCTTATCTATCGGATAAACAAGCAATTTAGAATCAGCCGGTGCCACGAATCTGTCCGGCTCGTCATCCATCTTCAGTTCTTTAAGCTTTCTGGTAAAAAAATCCTTGAACGAAGCGAAATCGCGATCCTCATATCTCGCCATATCGATATGATTCTTTGCAACAAAGCCCTCAATATGTCTCTTACTGAAGCCTGTGCTCATATATGCACCGTATATGCGCGATACAGTTCTGCTCACCAGAAGTTTAAGTATCACTCTTCCGAATGCGGTATGATAAAGAAAATCCAGTCCTTTGCCTCCGTACTGGAAATCCTCATATACTTCTTTAGTTTCTCTGTTATATATCAAACCCATTGTTTATACCAGCTCTCATCTCGTCTCGGATAAGGTCGGGAGAAAAACCCTTACCGTACAGATATGTTACAAGTTTTGCAATATCCCTTTCGGTGGCTGTCTCCGGATCAAAGCCCCTCTTGTCAAGCAGCTTTCGGATAAGGACGCGTTCATCCTCAAGTTCATCCGTACCCCTGCATTGTTCCACAGCTTTGTCTATGTTGTCAACAGATATTCCTTTTGCTCTCAGATCCGCTATCATACGCTTAAGTGATTTGCTGCCGGTATAAGTCTCAAGATACAGCACGGCATAGGCCTTATCATCTATATAACCGAATCCCTTCAGATAGTCGACAGTCTGATCAATGACAGCCTCATCATACAGATTCTCCTGTAGTTTTGTACGCATCCCGAATTCGGAATACGGTCTCTTTTCAAGAAGATGCATGGCGCGCAGCCTGGCTCTTTTGGGAATGATATCCGATGTTATCACATCATATGTTTCTTCAGGCAGTTCTTCGCCGATATTTATCCTGAGCGGACGAAGTTCGCCTTTGTACAATACAAAAGCGAACTCTCCGTCAATAAATATCTTATATCTCTTACCTGATAATTGAACTATATCGGTAATGATCATATTACTCTTCCTTATCATCGTCAGATGCATCTGCATCCTGCTGACCGTCAAAGCTGTAATGATCTCTGATCTTCTGCTCGATCTCGGCGCAAACCTTAGGATTTTCCTTGAGATACTGCTTAGTGTTCTCTCTTCCCTGACCGATCTTGTTGCCCTGATATGCATACCATGCTCCGCTCTTGTTGATGATATCGAGATTGGATGCAAGATCCACTATATCGCCTTCACGTGATATGCCTTCGCCGAACATGATATCAAATTCGGCTTCTTTGAACGGAGGTGCTATCTTGTTCTTGACTACTTTGACTCTTGTTCTGTTACCTATGACTTCTCCGCCTGCCTTGAGTGACTCGATCCGTCTTACATCAAGTCTTACGGACGAATAGAACTTAAGTGCCCTTCCTCCTGTGGTCGTCTCGGGATTTCCGAACATCACTCCTACTTTTTCTCTCAGCTGATTGATAAAGATGACCGTACAGTTTGACTTGCTTATGACTGCCGTAAGCTTACGAAGAGCCTGCGACATGAGCCTCGCCTGAAGACCCACATGTGAATCACCCATATCACCGTCGATCTCGGCCTTGGGAACAAGTGCCGCAACTGAGTCGACAACAACTATATCTATCGCACCCGAACGTACCATGGTCTCCGTGATCTCCAAAGCCTGTTCTCCGTTGTCGGGCTGTGAAATATAAAGATTATCTATATCAACACCAATATTCTTGGCATATACGGGATCGAGTGCGTGCTCGGCGTCTATAAATCCCGCGATACCGCCTCTCTTCTGTACTTCCGCTATCATATGCAATGTGACCGTTGTCTTACCTGAAGATTCAGGTCCGTAGATCTCAACGATCCTTCCCTTCGGTATGCCGCCGAGTCCGAGTGCTATATCAAGACTGAGGGAGCCTGTAGGAATGGTCTCCACATTCATCTGTGTTGCGGGATCACCGAGCTTCATGACCGCTCCTTTACCATACTGCTTCTCAATATGTGCTATAGCTGCATCCAGTGCTCTCAGCTTCTCTTCTCTTTCCATCTTAATCTCCTTTGCAATATGAACAAATGTTCTATTCATGATAATAAAACATACGTTCGTTTTTGTCAACACTTAACTATAAAATTATGATAATTATTAATCTGTCCAATAAAACTCTCTTCGGGAAAATATCCTTGAAACAGTATCCTTGAATATTTACGTCGATCAAATCCGATCGGTTCAGATGTGGTTTCCGATAAGCTTAGATAATTCTACAACATATACGCACCGTTTGCAATATCTGCAAAAGAGAACGGTCTCCGACCGTTCTCCTAAATCTGATGATAATAACCCTGGCATTACTTCTTACCGAAGGTGTTCTTGCTCATGTACTCAAGCAGACATTCCCTCATGAGACACAATGAGGCCGCAACCGTCTTTTCGCGTATCAGGGCTCTGTTGCCGCTGAACCTGAATTCCTTTACGGCTATGGTACCGCAAACGTAACATGCTATATACACAAGTCCCACAGGCTTTTCGGCTGTCCCGCCGTCCGGTCCGGCTATGCCCGTCGTGGCGACCACGACATCGGCTTTATTGATCGCATGAGCACCGGCAGCCATCTCTTCCGCAACCTGTTTGCTGACAGCGCCGAATTTTTCAAGTGAAGATTTCTTGACCCCGACTATCTTTCTCTTTGCCTTGTTGGAATAGGTCACAAAGCCTGATTTGAACACGTCCGATACGCCGGGAACATTTATAAGCCTGCCGGCCACAAGACCGCCGGTACATGACTCCACTGTTGAGACTGTAAGTTCATTGGCAACCAGCAGATCGACCGTTGCCATCTCAAGTGTTACATGTTCTTCCGTTGAATATACCGCTGTCCCAAACCTGTTCTTGAGTTCTTTTACAACAGGCTTGATCAGCTTGTTTGCCGCCGCCTCGGTCTTTGCCGAAGCCGTTACTCTCAAATGAACCTCACCTGTCTTTGCATAGGTCGCTATCGTAGGATTGCTCTGTGCATCTATAAGATCCTCGATCATCTCCTCAACAGCGCTTTCACCTATACCGCAGACCTTAACGATCTTTGAGACGATCGTACCCGGCAGCATCTTCATGAGATAAGGTATCACCTTGTCCCTGAACATCGGCTTGAGTTCTCCGGGAGGACCCGGAAGCAATATCACACGCTTCTCCCCGTACTCGATTATGACTCCCGGAGCCGTACCGTTGGGATTTTCAAGTATAACGCTTCCTTCGGGTATCATGGCCTGTTTCCAGTTGTTATCGGGGATCGGTGTATCCTTCTTTGCAAAATATTCTTCTATGCTCTTCTTGCACTTCTCATCGAGAAAAAGCTTCCTGCCGCACACCTTTGCCGCGACCTCCTTGGAAAGGTCGTCCTGTGTGGGACCCAGGCCTCCACCCATGATAACGATGTCGGATCTGGAAAGAGCGAGCTTCAATGTCTCGCAGATACGCTCCTCATTGTCACCTACTACCGTCTGATAATAACAGGAAAGTCCGAGCTTTGCGCATTCCTCGGAAAGGAATGCCGCGTTCGTATTTACTATGTTGCCGAGTAATATCTCGGTACCGACTGATATGAGTTCTGCTGTCATCTTATCACTTCCTTATATGATCACATGGCTCATGCTCTCGCTCAGGGATGAAACTTTATCATTGAGCATACCTGCTTCATCCGCAAGTGATACAGCCGAGTCTATCTGTGCACTTATTGAATCCGTTACCGATCTTGTAACAGCCGCCGTCTCTTCGCTTACAGCCGCTATATTTGTGATCGAACCAGCGATTATCTCTTTTTCTCCTATCATGGCTTCCATGTTGGCAGAGATCTGTTCGAGTCCGTTTACCATCTCGTCAACGCAGCCGGTTATATTTTCAAATACAGCCGTTGTATTCTTCAATTCAGCTGCCTGTTCGTTGATGAACAATGTTGTCTTCTTGGCTGAACCGGTAGCCTTTTCACTCGCGGATCTGATGTCCCCGAGGATCGTATCAATCCTGTTTGCAGCCTTAAGCGATTCATCCGCCAGTTTTCTGATCTCCTCCGCAACTACCGCAAAGCCTCTGCCCGATTCGCCGGCTCTTGCCGCCTCTATCGAAGCATTGAGTGAAAGCAGTGTCGTCTGATCCGATATCTCGTTGATCATCTCGACAAAGGTGCTTATGACATCCGTCTGCTTAATGACTTCCTGGATCTCCGTAACGAGCTGTCCGACGAGTTCGGTTGTGGATGCGGATTTATTGTTGAGTGCAAGTATCGTTCCACGACCGTTTTCCGTAGCTTCCAATGCCTTTTGGGCGGTCTGTCCTATCTGCTCGGAATTCTTTGCCACCGCGTCAAGCTTGTTGGAAAAATCACTCATCTCAGTGGCGCAGACATCGGCATCCTTTGCCTGGGTCTCAGCACCTGTAACCAGCTGATTGAGTTCATTCGAAATGTTCTGCATGATCTCGCACATACCTTCACTTGCATTATTTACCCTTGAAGCCGAATTGCTTACATCATCGCCGAAGCCCCTGACATCTCCCATCAGATCGTTGATTCCTGCGATCGTCTCATTGAGCGTGTCGGTAAGAAATCTGAGTTCATCCTTTCTGTCCGTCGAGAACTTCCTTGTGAGATCACCCCTTGCAACCTTCTCGAGGTTCCTGCAAACACGCGACAGAGTGTTGCTGATACCGCGGGAAATGAACATGCCTATACCGAGGGCAACAAAGATACCGATAAGCACCATGATTATCGTAACATTTCTGATGCCGGCCATCTCGGCAGTGATATTATCCTCAGGTATCAATGCGCAGAGCGAGAACCCCGTTTCATCTATCGGATAATAGAAGAAATAATAATTTTCCCCGTTATAGGTAACCATTTTGCCATCTATCTGCTCTCCGGCCGCAGCGGCATTTTTATAAAATTCCTGGTTGTTGAACAAAAGCATGCTGTCATCAAATGAAGCAACAACCGCACCATCCGCAAGTTTCTGTGACATATCGATCTCGGCGCCCTCAAGTACGATACCCGCAAAGCTGCCGTCACCGAAATTAAGATCGTCAAGTGTTGCTTCCAGATTCGCCTTATCAAGATCGATGATAACGACACCGTCAAGGTTCATGAACAACTGGACAAATGAAAAGGCATAGCTGTCCGTATTGCCGTAATAGACCTCATCTATAAAAGGATGTGTCCCTATCCATGCATTCTTGACATTGGTCTCCGATGCATTTTTAAATACAGCAGCTTCCGGCTGATCCCAGAATTCGACAAGCCTTCCGTTGTCGGATTCACGAAGTTCCGTCTCGCTCCTGTCTATGTTAAGGAACGGTCTGCCATGCTCACAGATTATATAATAATCCGATACGAACTCCATGTTCTTGACATAACTTCCCATTTCCGTATATACCGAATTATAGACCATATTCTTCTCGGTACCGTCTTTGGCATAAAGGACCTTGAAGTACTTTGTTACGTTGGTATTGGCGTTCATGGTCTGCGCCTTGTCCTCAACGGTCGCACATACCATGGACATATAATTGTCGGCGGCAGCCATCATACTCTTAACGCTTGAAGTATATTTTTCAAGGACGATCTCCGACGCTTTTCTGTATGAGAAAAAGCCCAGGAGCACTATAAGTATGACAGGTATGAAATACGCCGCGAGGAGCGTAACTCCTATCTTCTGATATCTGCCGTCCTTAACGGCAGCCTGCACTTTGTTTGCCCTGTCATCGACGCCGTGTCCTTTATCCGCCCTGTCACCGGCAGTTTTGGCAGCAACCTTCTTTCTGATGCCGTCAGCGAGATCTCCGACTGCTTTGACTATACTATCCCATATACCCTTGATCTTCTCCATATGCAACCCTCATCATGCTTTACCCCCCGGCCCCCCGGCCGAGTCTATTGCTTATATTAAATTGTAACACGAAACAGTACTATTATCCATTTGTTTATAAAAAAACCCCTGCCGAGATCACGGCAGGGGGCATTGTTACCTCTATTATTTGTCCTTTATGACTTCCTTGTTCTTCACTATATAATCCACAAGCGAGATGACTGTGGAAATAACAGCGACATACATCGCGAGTATCGTCAAAGGCTTAAGTATCTCAAAATCACAGATCATCATGATGATCATTACCATCTGGCTGACGGTCTTGAACTTTCCGAAATAACTCGCGGCGATCACCACTCCGCTATCGCTCGCAACAAGCCTGAATCCGGATATGATAAACTCTCTGCTCATGATGATTATGACCGCCCATGCGGGAATGGCACTCCGATCCATCAGGCATATCAGTGCCGCACACACCAGAAGCTTGTCGGCAAGCGGATCCATGAACTTTCCGAAGTTAGTCACGAGTCCGTTCTTTCTTGCGATCATTCCGTCGAGCATATCCGTAATGCTGGCAACGACAAATATCGTGACCGCGATCCATTTGCCTGCGCTGCCCGGCCATCCCGTCAGCATTATGATACAGAACGGGATTATCAATATGACTCTTAAAATTGTTAGTTTGTTTGGCAAATTCATATCTTCAAGCCTTTCAGTATTCAGCCTCGGACCTCTCCGATAAGGTCGTATCCCTTCGAGCCCGTGACCCTTACCGTAACAAAGTCACCGCTCATCAGTTCCCCGTCGCTTTCGACAAATATCATGCCATCCACTCCCGGAGCATCCTTATAGGTACGTCCGACATATATATCATCTTCAACAAGCCTGCCCTCTATCATGACCTCGAGTTCTTCTCCGATCATGGACTCTGCTTTTTTGTAGGCGATCTGCTGTTGAAGCTTCATGACCGCATTCCTTCTTCTCTTCTTGATGAACTCCGGGATCTGCTTTCTGCTTTCTCCGGCGATCGTACCTTCCTCTCTCGAGTAGGTAAATACTCCAAGCCTGTCGAACCCGGTCTCCCGCACAAAATCCAGCATCTTAAGGTGATCCGAACGCTTTTCACCCGGAAATCCGGTGATAAACGTGGTCCTTAATGCGATATCCGGTATCGTCTTTCTGAGCTTACATATCCTTTCGGTGATCTCGGCTCTGTTCGTCTTTCTCGCCATGGCCCTTAATACATCATCGGATGCATGCTGTATAGGGATATCCAGATAATGGCAGACCTTAGGTTCGTTTTTTATGGTCTCTACAAGCTCGTCATAGATCTCTTCGGGATAACAATAGAGTATCCTGATCCATTTTATGTCTTCGATCTTTGCCAGTTTCTCAAGCAAAACATGAAGAGATTTCTTTCCGTAAATATCCACACCGTAGAGCGTGGTCTCCTGTGCCACAAGGATCAGTTCCTTTACTCCTCTTTCGGCCAGTTTTGCGGCTTCGTCCGTAAGGATCTCCATGGGTACCGAACGGTAACTGCCCCTGACCTTCGGGATGACACAATATGTACAGCGCTTATTGCAGCCCTCGGCGATCTTGAGATATGCGTAATGACCTCCGCTCGTGAGCAGTCTGTCATATCCGCAGAGTACAGGACCGTTGATATCGGCAAGTGAATCGAAGGAGTAGTCCTCATTACATTTGCCGGCCGTTACTTCATCGATGCAATCCGCGATCTTATCAAAGCTGCCGATACCGAGGATGGCATCGACCTCCGGGATCTCTTTGTGTATGTCTTCGGTATAGCGCTGTCCCAAACAGCCCGTTACTATAACAGCCTTCAGTCTGCCGCTTTTCTTCAATTCCACCATCTGCAATATGTTGTCGATGGATTCCCGTTTTGCATCACCTATAAAACAGCAGGTATTGATGACAGCCACATCGGCATCCTCTTCCGAGTCGGTTATCGTATGACCGTGATCTGAAAGGATACCCAGCATCATCTCACTGTCGACGGTATTCTTATCGCATCCCAGTGAAATAAAAAGAATCTTCATAAGCGTCTTCTCAAAAAGAAAACCCGAAACCGGGTTTCTTTAAACGTGCTCCTATTCCTCGTCTCCAAGTATCTGGATCTTTGACTGATTGAGTTCGTCTATGGCGATGGAAAGAGGCTTTCTGTCTTCTTCGTCAACGAGCGGTTCATCACCGGAAATGATCTGTCTTGCTCTCTTTGATGTAGCCATAACAATAGAATAACGTGAACTTACGACCTTTGCTTCTCCGGGCTCAACCTCTCCGTTTACTACCTTCATTAAATCTGAATATGATGGATGTAACATTTTATTCTCCTTTCAAAAGCGAATCGATTCCGCTCTTCATGTCCTTTATGAATCTTGCATTTCTTGAGGTTGCGAACTTTGAATTTGTAATGATATTGTGCATCGATTCCGCCGCCTCTTCAAGTACGTCGTTGACTATGATGTATTCGTATTTGCCAACATCGGCAGCTTCGGTGGCTGCTCTCTCAAGTCTCTTTCTGATGACCTCTTCGGTCTCCGTTCCCCTGCCTCTTAAGCGTTCCTCCAGGACCTTTGCACTCGGTGTGGTTATGAACAAAAGCAATGCGTCCGGAAATTTTTCCTTTATCTGAAGCGCGCCCTGGATCTCAATCTCAAGGAGCACGTTCTTCCCCTTTTTAAGCTGTTCAAATACATAATCCGCAGGTGTTCCGTAATAGTTGTCCACATACCTTGCATACTCCACGAGTTTGCCCTCGGCTATGCTCTTTTCGAATTCTTCGACCGTTACAAAGAAATAATCTTTCCCGTCAATCTCACCCGGTCTCGGAGCACGTGTTGTCATGGACACGCTGAGTGCGTAATCGTCATATCTGGATAAAAGGGTTTTCATCAAAGTGCCCTTACCCGCACCGGAAAAACCGGAAATGACAGTCAATATACCCTTCTGCATATTAACCTCCGTTTCAAAAACAGCTATTCTATATTCTGGATCTGTTCCCTTACTTTTTCTATCTCCGTCTTGAGTTCGATACCCCTGTTGGATATCTCAAGATCGCCGGATTTGCTGAGAGTCGTATTGGCCTCCCTGTTCATCTCCTGTGCGATGAAATCAAGCTTTCTTCCTATGCTTCCGCCTTCGATCAGGATGTTCTTCATGGTCTCGATGTGGCTTCTCAATCTCACCATCTCCTCATCGACACAGATCTTGTCTGCATAAATGGTAACCTCCTGGACTATGCGGCTCATATCGATCTTGGCATCCGCAAGCATCTCTTCGACACGTTCTATGAGGCCTGCCCTGTAATCCTCGATGATCTGCGGGCTCTTATCCTCTATGAAATCAACTATCTCAAGCATGTGATCCAGCTTGCCGATAAGATCGTTCTTTAAGTTTTCTCCCTCGGTGATACGTGTCTCGACAAAGCTCTCCGAAGCGCCCCTTATGGCCTTTTCAAGCAGCTTCCAGATACCTTCTTCATCTATCTCCACGTCATCAAGGGTAAATATCTCCGGAAATCTCGAGAGTGTCGAAACCCTTATATCGTCATCGATATCGAAATCCTTTGCCATTTGTCTGAGATAGCCCATGTATTCCGCGGCGACCTCGGGATGATATTTTACATTGACACTGTTGTCCGAAGTGTCTTCATAGGTGATAAATAAGTCAACCTTTCCTCTCTGCATATATTCCTTAAGAAGGTTTCTTATGGATGCATCAAAGAAATTCAACTTCTTGGGCATCTTGATATTTACATCAAGATATCTGTGATTAACTGATTTAATCTCTACGGTTACTTTGCGGTTCTCTTCGGCGATCTCACATCTGCCGAAACCGGTCATACTCTTGATCATGGACACCTCACACATGATTTTACCGAGAATAAGGTTTAGCGGTAAAATCGCATACATGGGTAATTATAATTCAATTTTACCGACTTCGTCAATACGGACAATGCATATCCTGCGGTATTTACGACCGCACTTCTTATCCGGCCTTTCATATGAGCACGGTTTTCAGTCGATACGCTGTATACCCGATATGTCACTGTCTATCAGCATTGAATAATTTGTATGGTAAATAACAAAGCCCACGGGCTGTCCCGGTGATTTCTTTACCTGTTTTTTCTGTATGTAATCTATCTCGACCTGACCGGTTCCTCCCGCCTTGCTGTAATGCGCAGCCAGTCTCGCAGCCTCCTCAAATGTTTTGTCGGGCAGTTCCCTATTATCACATTTTACGATCACATGGCTGCCCGGTATGCCCTTTGCATGGAACCACCAGTCATTTCCGACAGCCACTTTAAACGTAAGTTCCTCGTTCTGATAATTGTTCTTGCCTACATAGATATGAAAACCGTCCGAACTCATATAGTGGAAAGGCTTGCTTTTAAATCTCTGCTTCTTACTCTTACCGCGCTTCTTTATGAAGCCTGACCCGATGAGTTCCTCTTTTATCTCTTCAAGATCCTCTTCCTTCTCCGCGATATTTATCGAGGACATGACCGATTCGAGATAGGCGATCTCGTCCCTAACCTCAGCCATCAGCTTCGTAACCGCTTCTTTCGTGCGCTTCAGTTTGCCATAGCGGTCGAAATACGCAGCCGCATTTTCCATCGCTGTCTTATCCTTGTCGAGCGGTACCTTAAGCTTCCCACCTGTGTAATAGTCATCAAGTTCGGCTTCCGATATGCCTTCGGGAAGCGAATACCCGTAGGTATGCAGCAGTTCGCCGTACACCCTGTACTTATCCATCTTCTCGGTGTCCTTAAGCTGTTTTACCCAGAGGTCGTATTTCTTGACATCCCTCTCGAGTATCGTGGCTACTATCTTCCTTAAGTCAGTGTTCTTCTGTCTGATCCTCGCGGCCTTATCCTTGTCTGCATAGAATGCCAGGAGCAGTTCGCTTACGGTGTCAAAATACTTCCTGTTCTCCTCCGGATAACTTGAAACCGGTAGCACGCAATAATCTCTTGCGACGCCGTTTTCAAATAACAGCACGGGACGGTATTCTCCATTCTTTATCATATCGATATATGATCCCCAGGTCTTCCACAGCCTGTCCTTTGCCGCCCCGTCAAGTTCCGACGAATTTCCGGTAACTCCGGCTGCATCGCATACCTGAGAAGCAAACATCGGACTGATCCCGTTGTAACTCGTATAGATCGCCTTTGCGGTATCCATCGGTTTACATAACGCTACGTTCTTGAACTCATCTTCACATGTTTTAAGCGGATCGGATTTATCCTCACTCTTCGGAACAAAATAATCGCATCCCGGCAAAACCTCTCTCACTGAACTCACAAGTCCGCTTATATGCTTGATACTCTCAAGTATCTTATCATTCTCATCCGTAAATATGATATTGCTGTATTTACCCATCAGTTCGATGATGAGCTTCTTATGCTTAAGGTCGTTCATCTCATCGAGATGCTCGATATCAAATATTATTATCCTCTCGAAATCCGGCTGGTATATATCCGTGATACGCCCGTTGCTGATATGCTTCCTTAAAAACATACAAAAGGTCGGCGCCACCTCGGGACTTACCTTATTTTCATCAGTTATGTAAACCAATGGTAATGAAGCATTTGCACTCAGAACAACCCTTCTCTGGCGGTATCTGCCGTCAGCATCAGTCTGTTTAATGGTTAACATAATCTCATCTTTTTCAGGCTGTGATATTTTATTGATACGGCCATCAAGGCATTTCTCCCTGAGTTCCTTTACAATGGCCGATATGGTTATTCCGTCAAATGCCATACTTTAATACCTTCCGCTCATTGCGGCAATACCGGGGTCCAGTAATATTGATTATAGATATCCGTAAATCTGTATGTTACCCTTGTGGCTCCCGATCCCACATCCACATTGGATATCTCGGGATCCGCTGACAGTGTCATCTGCTCACCGAGCATGTAGCTGTCGCTGTATTCGCCGTCATATGTGTAATAATCGCAGATGAAATCAAGCTTGTCGCCTGCCTTTACCTCTGTCATGTTCTTTGCTATCGTATCCGTCTCTGATTCTGTGTAGACGTATCTTGCGCCCGCTATAATCCCACTCGGGTTATCGGTATCAAATATAAGTATGAGCTCAGCTCTCGTTCCGTTTAAGAAGCACGGAACATAACCTGAGATCGAATATCCGTCCGTATAATCTACCGTACTTGTGTGATAATAAGGCACCACCTGACCGTCTATCGCAAGCCATGTGTTGTCATAGTCGCCTATGAGCGCGCCGTTATCATCAAATTCAAATACATTGTCCATTCCAAGATCCACATAGCCTTCGCCGTCATCGTAGAATACGTTGAGTTCTATATCCTGAACGAGATCCCACTGGTCCTCACTCAGGTCGATCTTTCGTGAACCGCCGTCATTTTTCCATGTGAGATTGTTCGGATCGAAATAATTGTCCGCAACATAATCAGCGGTATCCTGATCGCTCATATCCCTGCCCATGAACAGGTCAAGCACCGAACTGTCGAAGCCCATCGATGAAGATGAAGAACCACCGCCCATAAGGCTTCCGAGCAATGAAGATATCGCATCGGAATCTGCTCCGGTAGCACCTGATGTGCTGCCGCTTCCGACACCTGAGCCAAGCAATGAACCGAGAGGATTTGACATATCCGAAGAACCGCCGGCTGCTGCCTGACCCGTTACCTCGACTGCTGAGAATTCCTGAATACATTTTGAATATTCGGAATTCATACCGATCCTGTTAAATATCGAAAGCGCATTTCTGACCTTGCTTGTCTTCTTATACGGGAAATAAATGGACAGGCCGTTTGAATCGGTCATATTGCTTGCTGTCCTGTTGTATTTGACCGCACCGAGTACTGCTTCGGACAGTTCTTTCGCTTCATCGGTCCCCAGGTTGTTACAGAAATGCACAAGGTCGATCTGGTCGATCTTTGAAGACTGTGCAAATTCCCTGGTCTTGCTTCTTGCGTTGGATACCGTCTTGTAATCCTTATTCTTGATAATGTCACCGGTTGACTTGGCAAATGCGGTCAGCTCATCCGGAACGGTCGCTGACAATTCTGCCAGATCGACTACGCTCAAAGTGGTCTTCTGACCTCTGCATTTCTGGTTGCAGACATCGATAAAGTCATCGACGATGTTCTTTCCTATCTCAACCGTGGGCATCGAAGTATTCTGAGAAAGTTTTGTAAGCCAGTTTGTATAATACCAGCCGACACCGGGTTCGGTCTCTTCCGATGCGATCATGTAATCCGCATATTTGTCAAGCATCAGGCCGTTTTCAACCGTAGCCATGAGGCAGGCATCAAAGCCGATAAAATCAAATGTCATACCTGCATTTGACAAGGCAGTGTCTATGCCGTCAAGAGTCATGGAACCCATTGATGCGTTCTTCTCATCATAACCGTAGCCTGAGAGTGAGCCACCGCCGTGATCCCAGAAAATGAGATCGTTCCTGTCGGCGGGATAATTCTTTTTACAGTAATTTATGAATTCGGTAAGTGTCGCGGGATCGACCATCGGCTTATTGCCCATATTGTCCTCGAGGCAGACAAACTTACCGTTCTGTATCCTGTAGATCTGGTTAACACCGGAATTAACTACGTTATTTTTCCAAGCCTTGCAGCCGCCGGTATATACGATGAGGTTGATATTGTCACTCATGCTTGCCTGCAGCATCTCGTTAAGGTCGTTCGTGGCCATACCGCTTCTGCTCTCAAGATCGGTACCGCACATGTAGACCATGATCGTTATCTTATCGGCGCCTCCGCCTATGATCTTTGTTCTCTTCTCTCTTGCACCCGCAGCGACCGTCATGTCCGCCGCCGTGTTCTGTGAAGCACTGCTTCCGGTAGTGTATGACTCATTGACTGTGGATGTTCCCGTCATGTCATATATGTCCGAGGATGTGGTCGAACCGCCGCCTCCGCCAAGAAATGACTTCACGAGGAAAAATATTATCAGCAATGCAACACCGCCGAGACCCATGCCTCCGGCTCTCGTACCCGCTCTTCTGCCCGAGCCGCCGCCCGAAAGCTGTGTGTGTCCTCCGCTGCCTGAATTGCTGTGTGACTGCACATTTCCGACAGGTCCCGTACCGAGTCCGCTTCCTCTTTTCTGAACATTTCCGCCTCCGCCCGTTACATGCTTTTCCCTGCTTGTAGGTCTGTTCTTGTCCATAGTATTCCTCCGTATATTGCTTTTATATCAGATCAACACATATATTTGTCACTAGTCATTCGGATCGTCACACGGATCCGCCATCCTTAATACAGATCATTTTGTCAAAAGTATGGCTCTGCAGTAGAAGTTGTTGATCTCCTCTGTTTTCGTATTATATCCCAGAGTAAGATCATAGATCACCAGATAACTGCCGTCACCCACATCGATCGGTTCCACATCATCGGCATCAATATACCAATAATTGCTGTCAGCGCTGTTTTCGTATTCTTCTATAAGTTTTGTGATGACAGGCTTCATGTTGACACTGGCAAATCCGTCGACATCATCTACATTTAACAGGTATTCTTTGATCGATGCATCATCAAGTGTAGCGTTATTCAGATGGGTCCCCGTTACCATGGTCATCTTTGAGAACCCGCTTATGTCAATATCGACCGGATAACCGTCCACATTTATATTGATATTGTATCTGTAAACATCCTCATAGGAACCTTCAAATATCTCATTCAGCTGTTCCTCGGTATACATGCTTTCAAGAGCCTTTTTGCCCTTATATCCGCAATCATATTTGAGGACACGGCATATGCTCCTTGCTTCATCGCTTATCTTCTGTGAATTAAACATCTTGTCGATATCGAGTCCTTCAAGTCTCTTTAACTGCGATCTTATGATCACATCATTGCTGTTGACCCCCGGCATGATCAGTCCGACAAATGCAAGGGCCGCCGCCGCGATGAGTATATAAGCCACAAGATCCTTTTTAAAGACTTTACGTACTGTGAACAGGATCATGTAGATCAATTCAAATATTATCAGTATAACGCCCACGTATCTGCTGACCGTATAGCCGTATTCGCCGATACGTATAGCAAGGCTCCATATCTGCAGGAAGATGCACGGGATAAATACAAAAGGCAGGTATCCGCCGATAACGGCCAGTTTACTGTTCCTGTCCTCAAGACCGATGACAAGCGTCCAGATGATGAGTCCTGCGACAAATAAAAATGTTATTATCGAAAAAACCGAATTCGAAGGCACATCGGATGTAACAAATATCTTAACGATATAAATATAGATTATGACAAGAGCTGCCATAAGTAACGGTTCAAATACCAAGAGCACGACACCTCTGGCAAACTTCCCGATCTCCCCTCTCTTATCGGTTACGGCAAGAAGCATCGCGGGCACATAGATACCGCCGGCGAGGAAAAGCTCGATCCTGCTGAGGAATTCGCCCGTGTCCATGATCAGCTCATCAAATATGAGCACGAGTATCGCAAGGCCTCCGGCAAAGATACCGTATACAAGGGTTGTCTTCATTATCGCAAAAAAGCTTGAAAGACAGTATTTTTCAAAGCTGCAGCCAAGGCGTTTGCAGATATGCAGTATGGTCAGAGCTGCCAAAACGGCATAGAAAACTATGTACCAGTTTCCGATGACCTCCATAGCCTTATCCACGTCCATACCGAGGAATGTCTCGGCCTTTGAATCAAATATTTCCAGCACATACGTGTAAAAAACTGCCGGGAATATCGCGACCGCGTAGCCGATGATACGCAGTTTGACCTTACGTGCGAAAAACTCTTCCACCAGAAGTGTCTCGCCTGCGAAACACAGTAAAAATACTATGATCCTCTCTATGATCTCGGTATCAAAATCCACATCTATAATGATGGCGCCCAAAAATGCCGCAAGCACTACCGCACCCAGCGTTACGGGATAATCGGTAAATATGCCCTTTAAACTGAGTGCCGCCTTTTTTATCTTATCAGAAAATTTTGCCTTTGCTCCAAATGACATTTGTTCCTTCCGCCTCCTTAGCGTTGCATACCGAACTGTACAACAGCCCGATATATTATAATACCACATTTTAAAACTTTTCGCTCAGTATGTAAAAATCCCGCCCGGGTGAACCGGACGGGACTGTATGTTATGGTTTCTATCTTTTAAGGGTATCATCAATAAGCTTCGATATATCTTCTGTCGTTTCTGCCTGATCTGTAAGAAACGAGTTCTTCCATGAGTTCTACGAACTCTTCTCTGTACTCATCTTTCAGGTCGAGCTCTGTGATGCTGTCTATAGCGTCTTCAACTGCTTCTTCGTTACTTCTGAAATCTTCAAGGTATTCGCTGTTGTTCATTGCCATGCCTGCCTGTGCGACTGCTGCTGCAAATATGAAGTCATCCGTAGGATCTGTTGTATAGTTGCTTACTCCGATAGGACATTCAAGATATTCCGACTTATCCTTGTCGGGCTCTTTATAAGCGATCGAAAGCGTGCACCACTCGCTACCTTCGGGTATCTCTTTTGCACTGCTCTTCTGGTACTTGAGATCTGTCTTGCCTTCATATTCGTCATTCAGGTTGAGTTCGTACATAACCGTTACCTGATGTCCGCTTCCGAGTTCGCCGCCGTCCTTTGTATCATCCGTGAAGTCTTCGCTCTTGAGTGCTCTGTTCTCATAACCGATCTGTCTGTATTCGCTTACGAGTTCGGGATTGAATTCTATCTGGAACTTTGTATCTTTTGCTACTGTATAGAGTGTTGAGCTCATCTCATCAACGAGGACCTTCTTTGCCTCTGAAAGATTGTCGATGTATGCGTAGTTGCCGTTGCCTGAGTCTGCGAGTGTTTCCATTGTCACATCATTGTAGTTGCCCATTCCGAAACCGAGAACCGAAAGGAAGATACCTGAATCCTTCTTCTCTGAGATCAGATCGTAGAGATCGTCACGGCTTGATGCTCCGACATTGAAATCTCCGTCACTTGCGATGATGACTCTGTTGTTGCCATCCTTTATGAAATAATCCTCTGCGAGACCGTATGCGAGCTGGATGCCGCCTTCACCGTTTGTTGCTCCCCCTGCTTCAAGTTTCGAAAATGCTCTCATGATTTTTTCCTTATCATCTCCGCGCGCCCCTTCAAGTGCCACACCTGTACCGCTGGCATATGTTACTATGGAAACCGTATCATTTTCCGTAAGGTTCTCAACGAGAAGTTCCATTGCATCTTTAAGAAGAGGAAGCTTGTTCTGGCTTGACATTGATCCTGATACGTCTACAAGAAATACTATGTTGGAATCCGGACGCTCAGCTTCTTTTATCTCCTTTGTCGTGATGCCGAGGATGAGAAGCTTGTTATCTCTGTTCCATGGGCAATCAGCCACTGTTGCATCAACTGAGAAAATGTCCTTGTTTGACTTTTTATAATCATAGGGGAAATAATTCACGAGCTCTTCAACCCTGATCCCCGAATGCTGAAGGTCCTCAAGATCCGATCCGTATTCGATCATCCTTCTCATGTTGGAATAACTTGCCGTGTCCACGTCTGCTCCGAATGTCGAAAGAGGATTACTGCGTGCATCCTTGAATCCGTTCTCATATACATTTGCATATGTTTCAGATCCGGGTGCGTAATCCCAATATTCTTCTACTCCGTAATTCAATGTAGCGTCTGCACTGGTTGCGGCCTTTGCCGAACTGTTGCCTCTAACGTTGGAATTGCTTTTATAACTTTCAACAGCTTCTGCTTCAACCATCGGTTCATAAGCACTTGCATCTTCATCGACGTACTCAGGATATTCAGCCGCTGTATCGCCGGCTGTGGCTGATGACGCTGCTGTATGAACCGAATTATCCGATGTTTCCGTATCTGTTTCTTTTGCTCCGCATCCCGTAAATGATGCTGCTGTTAAGGTTAATGCCAGTAATAAAGTAACTAATCTCTTTTTCATATTTTTTCCTCCGTAAACTCAAATCAATACCTTTGTTCAAATAGAAACCGGATCCTTTTTGTATCTGATATTATAGATACGGATCCGGTTTGAAATATTTATGGGTTTTTTGGAAAAAATTTTTATTTTTTTTGAAAAGCGGTTAAAATCGGGGATTTTCCTGAGTTTCCAAAGTCTCTTAAGCCTATTTGCTCTCCCGGTCTATTCCGTTTTTTCAACCTTATATAATGCTACGAATCTCATCTCATCACTCTCAGCCATATAGAGGTCATAGGTGATGCCTTTATCATCCGTCAAAGTCTCATGGATGAGTTTCTCATTGTTTCCGATACCCGTTTTTACTTCATCGGGGAGCGCTTTCCTATCCTGCTCGCTTACTTCGGTCGCTTCGCTCACTTCGACTATATTTCCTGCTTTCAGTTCATACAGGCTTTTGGAGATATCAACAAGAGTTGCCAGTTCGAGTCCCGGCATGATCTCACTCAGTCGATTAATGTACATGTAATCATCGGGGCCATTGATCCCTTCTGTTTCGTCAGCCTTGATTCCCTGCTTTTCTCTTTCACCTTTATAATTGTACGTCTGGGTTTCGGAATTCTTTGCATCTGTCTCCGGTGCTGAGGCCTCGGCCATACCCTCCCCGGGCACTGCGTCATCCGCTTCCTCTTCAACCATGGCTTCAACAGCCTCTTCTGACTCCATAATGATACCGTTATCGTCGCTTTCGTCTGCCATTGCAGGTGCTTCGGCTGCCGATTCCGCAGTAGCATATGAACCATCCGCCATTGCGGTATCATTTGCATAATCAGCACTTGGTGTCATATTTTTCGTTCCGTTAAACAGCCTTACGCTGTTTACCACGATAAACAGGACTGCTGCCGCCGCAACTATCTTGCCTATGGTCATTATCGTTTGTTTTCTTTTTGCTTTTCTTATGAGAACCGGCTTATCATTGAGCACGCTCTCTTCACTTGTATCGGCTGTCTTTTTTTCTTCGATACTTTCTGTCTTTATTATCTGTACATCATTATTGTCTTTCTTTGATGCTTCGTATGCATCCACACCGGCCTCAATCTTACTCCAGAGGTCGGGTAACTCTGAGTCTATAAGGTTCTTATATTCAATTTCAAGATTCATCATAGTAACCGCACCTCCTTAATTTATTGATAGCCTCCCTGTAGCGCCAAGTCACCGTGCCCATTGGTATGTTCAGTATCTGCGCAATTTCCGCAAATGTCATTTCTCCCAATATCTTCATGTTGACTATCTGCTGCTCGGCAGGTTTAAGTCTGGATAATGCCTCTTTCAAGGCTACATTTTCGATAACCTCCGCTTCCGTGTTCGCTTCGCTCACCGGCTCATTGACCGGACCTTCGTCTTCTTCTGTCGCACTGAAACTGTCAAGTACTTCTCTCTTATGCTTTCGCATGTGATCGATCGCCATGTTACGGGCCACAGTGGCGAGATAACCCTTATGCCCGCTCCCGAGATTGATCTTGTCGGCTGTCTGCCAGAGCTTTATGAAAAATTCACCGGTTATATCTTCCGCATCCTCTTTATGCCCCACTACACCATATACGATACGGTAAATGTAGCCTAGGTATGCATCATATATTTCCTTCAGCCCTGATTTGTCGCCGGCAAGTATCTTTCGGATACACAGCCCAAACGCCTCCTCAGTCAAACGTACTCCTTTCCGTTTCATCCCTTCTGATATAGATACGAACAAAACCTTTAAGATTTGTGGGTTTATTTTCACTTTTTTATAATATCACGTTTTCTTCGCATAAAATACACAAAATGTTCACGTTTCACCGATAGCATTAAATCAAGTTAAACAACAGCCTTCATCCGAAGGTCCCAAGTAAAGGAAAACATATGAAGATACAGCATACATTTGAAAGATATGAGATCAAATATCTCACGGATCATCCGACAAAACTTAAACTGCTTGAAGCTATCAGGCCCTACATGGTTCCCGATTCATTCGGCAGGACATGTATAAGAAATATCTACTATGATACGGATAACTTCAGACTCATACGTACTTCCCTTGAATCTCCCATCTATAAAGAGAAGCTGCGAGTGAGAAGTTATAAAGAGGTTTCCGGTTCGGAGCAGGTTTTTGTCGAACTCAAGAAAAAATACGACCACATCGTCTACAAGAGACGTATCGAAATGTCGAGAAATGAAGCCGGCGAATACCTTTCCGGCCGGATCGAAGCTCCCGAACCGAACCAGATATCAAGGGAAATAGATTATTTTCTGAGCTTCTACAAAACTCTTGAACCCAAGGTCTTCTTAAGTTACGACAGGGAAGCTTATGTATCTGAAGACGCTTCCCTCAGAATAACCTTCGATGACAATATACTCTATCGTAAGACCGATCTGGATCTTGGCTGTGACATATACGGCACATCGATCCTTCCGCTCTCCGTTTCTCTTATGGAAATAAAGACCGGCCCGGGGATGCCGCTGTGGCTGAGCGCACTGCTCGACAGATATGAACTCAGAAAAACATCATTTTCCAAATACGGAAATGCTTATATCGATCTTGAAAAAAATAAAAGGATGATAACTTATTCACCCCAAAAAGAAAGCGAGGTAATCAGATATGCTTGAATCTCTTTTAAACGGAATATTCACTTCCGGCTCAAACGTGATCTCTATGGGAGATTTCATGCTGTGCATCGTCTCTTCCATCATCTGCGGACTCATACTTGCATTTATATACAGTCGTACCTGCAAAACGGGTAAAAGCTTCCTGCTTTCTCTGGCCATACTTCCGATGATCGTTTGTGTTGTTATCATGACGGTCAACGGCAATGTCGGAGCCGGAGTTGCCGTAGCCGGTGCATTTTCACTGGTCCGCTTTCGTTCCAACCCGGGTACCGCAAAGGAAATATGCGCGATATTCGGTGCCATGTCCGTAGGTCTCCTGCTGGGCATGGGCTATATAGCCTACGGTCTGATCTTTTCGGTCATATTTGCCCTGGTGCTGCTCGTTTATTCCGCCTTCAATATGGACAGGCGTTTCGAGTCAAAGCAGAGGGTCCTTACGATCACCATCCCCGAATCTCTCAATTACACGGATGTATTTGAGGATATCTTCGGCCGTTATACCGATTCACACAGGCTCACTCACGTGAAGACCACCAACATGGGCTCACTTTTCAAACTAACCTTTGAGATATCACAGAAGGATCCGGCCAATGAAAAGAACATGATCGATGAACTTCGCTGCAAAAACGGAAATCTCGAGATCTCCGTATCGGATGTATCGACAGTGACAGCAGAACTGTAGATGAACGCTCACCATTTTAAATTCGCCTTCGGCGAAGGGGCTCGCGCTGCATAGTGCCCTTGCAGGGCACTACAATAATTGAACGCTCGCCATTTTAAATTCGCCTTCGGCGAGGGGGCTCGCGCTGCATAGTGCCCTTGCAGGGCACTACATAAAAAAGGAGAATGCCTATGAAAACAAAAAACTTATATACCCTGATATTGATCGCCTCACTCATGCTCACCGCATGCGGCAGCAAAGACACAGAAGTATTTTCATCCACTGTTTCAGAGATAGCTTCAAGCGCATCTGCCAACGTGACCGATGTATCCGATCTTTCTTCCGATGTATTTACAGACAGGGATCTTGCGGGTGAAGATAATATAACAGAATATACCGACATTATTCTTTCATCTGATACCGCTTCATGTTCGGATACCGGCGTGGATATAAGCAGCGGCTGTATCACCATTGCCAATGAAGGAATATACCGGCTGAGCGGATCTTACAGCGGTACGATCCGGATAGATGCCGACGATTCCGATAAAGTCCAGCTGCTTTTAGACGGGACAGACCTTACATCCGACGGTGTCTGCTCTATATATGTGGCAAATGCCGATAAGGTCTTTATAACCCTTGCGGAAGGAAGCACCAATACATTCACGCACACAGGCGGTTACTCCGATGATGATTCCTGCGATGCTCCGATCTTTTCCCATGACGATCTGGTCATCAACGGCAACGGCAGCCTCAGCATCGTAACCAATGAAGGCAACGGCATCGTAAGCAAGGACGATCTGAAGATCGTGAGCGGTAACATCGATATAACCTGCGAAAAGCACGGACTTGAAGCCAATGAAAGCCTTGATATCGCAGACGGCAATATAGTCATCCATGACAGTTTCGAAGGTATCGAAGCCATGAACATTGCGATATACGGCGGAAACATTGATATCACGTCAAGTGATGACGGTATCAATGCTTCAGGTGACGGCAGCTGCAGTATTGACATTTACAGCGGGACTGTGCGTATAAATGCATCCGGTGACGGGATAGATTCCAACGGCACATTCAATATGAATGGCGGTGCTCTGTATATCTCAGGTCCTGAGAATAACGGCAATGCGGCTTTGGATTACCAGACCTCATCATCCGTAACGGGCGGTACGGTAATCGCTCTCGGCTCTTCGGGAATGGCTCTGAATTTCGGTTCCGGTTCTACGCAGTGTTCCGTCCTTTACAACCTTGAGGCTACATATGACGCGGGCCTTGAAATAAGCCTTTGCGACAGTGAAGGGAACTCTCTTATCAGTTATACGGCAGAAAGCCGTTTTAACAGCATCCTTCTCTCTCATCCCGATCTTATGACCGGCGAAACCTTCACCCTCAAGATAGGTGACGATGAGTTTAACATTACTCTTGATTCAACTCAGATAAATATCGGCACTCAGACCTTCGGCGGCCCCGGTATGGAAGGTATGGGCGGTTTCGGCGGCCCGGGTACGGAAGGTTTGGGAGAGCCCGGTATGGGCGGTTTCGGCGGCCAGGGTACGGAAGGTTTGGGCGAGCCCGGTATGGACAGTTTCGATGGATCTGATACGGATGGTGAGTTTGAAGGCCGCGGCAAAGACGGTTTCGAGCCCCCTCAGGGTATGGGCAGCGAAAAAAAGCCCCCCTTTGATAACGATCAAAGAGGGAGCAAAAATGATTCCCAATGACTAAGATACAAATATCTCATCGAGTTTTTTGATATGATTTTTCTTGGAGGATACCACAACGACCTTATCCCCGACGTTGATGCTTGAGTGTCCTCCCGGAATTATCAAATCGCCTTCTCTGATAATGGCGGCAATGATAACATCCTTCTTTAATCTGAACTCTTTGCTCATGAATTCCGTTCCGGCTTTTGTGAAATCACTGTTTACCACAAACTCAAGCACTTCAGCCTTGTTGTCGGCTACCATGTAGTATTTGCCTATATCGTTCTTGGCATCACCTACTTCATAGTTTCTGACAAATCTCACAAGCTTTACGACCGAAAACTCCGAAGGTGACAGGGTGATATCCATATTTACCTTATGAAGCAGTTTGACGTGTGCGGGGGCCTCGACCTTTGTTATTATCGAGGGCACATTCCTGCTCCATGCGTACATACTCGTAACGAGGTTTGTCTCATCGGAATCCGTAAGTGCCACCACTACATCCGTCTTCTCTACATTTTCATCTCCAAGGACTTCTGTGACATCTCCTTCCGCGCACAGTACATTGACACTCGGATATTTGTCCATCAGATCACGGCACTTTTCTATATTCTCTTCAAGTACGGTTATGCTCTTCTTCTCCGCAAGCAGCATGTCTATAAGGTAACCTGCAATGATGTTGCTGCCCACTATGAGTACCTTCTTTGCTTTGCTTCGGAGTATACCGAGCCTTCTTAGTGTTTCGTACATGTCATCACGCTTTGCAACAACTCCGACGCGGTCACCGACATGTATCTCAAATGTTCCGTCGGGAACGTAGAGCTTATCGTCCCTTATAACAGTGCTGACCAGTACATCAACACCTATATCGTTACGAAGGTTCATAAGTTTCTTACCCGCAAGCGGTGAATCCTCCGTAACAGAGATCGTTACCATCTGCATTACGTTGTCAAAATAGCCTTCCATCCTGACCGTACCGGGAAGGCCTATATTGCGGGTTATCTCCTCAGCGATGTCATACTTGGGCTTGATTATATAATCTATGTTGTGCTCTTTCTTAAGCTGATCCCTTTCAGCAACGAAATCGGGGAGAAAAAGTCTTGCCGCCGTTCTTCTGGTCCCGACAGCCTTGGCCTGCATACAGCTTAAGAGATTGATCTCATCCGTGGGAGTGAGCGCAATGAGTGCATCAGCCGAATCGGCTCCGGCCTTTAAGAGTGTCTCCTTGGATGCACCGCTGCCGACAACTCCGTTTACGCTGTAACGGTCGGTCATTTCATCAACCAGATCTTTTCTCTTCTCTATGACGGTTATATCGTAATTCTCACCGGAAAGTGCCTCTATAAGGGAACATCCCGTTCTTCCGAGTCCGACTATAATTATCTTCATATCTTTTTCCTTTCCGTATCCGGACATTCGTCCGTCCGTTCCATCCTTCTTTGTGTTTTATCCTTCTCTGTGCAACCTCTGTGCCTTATGCTTCTCCAGGAAATAATACAGTCTCTTTATCGACAGTCCCTGGACCAGTACCGTGAAGAAAATGGTAACATAGGTCACATTGATGAACACATCATATATGTCAGGCGCAAGAAACTCCTTCGTACCGAATGCCAATGCCATCGATAACCCGCCCTTCAGTGCCGACCACGTCATGAGCGTAGCAAATTCAGGCAGGTTGTAATTGCCGGGGATGCCGCGCTTTCCCGTGAGGATACTGCTGACCATTACACCGATCAGTCTGGCAAGGATATTTATGATTATCGCAGCCGGAATGATGATCGCCGCATATCTGCTTATGTCCAGGTTGAGGATCAGCAGTCCTATCATGACAAATAATATCGAATTTAAGATGTTCTCTACTATTTCCCAAAAATCCTCGTACCAGTTGTGTGTATCTATGACCTTTACTCTTCTTTCCATCTTGCCCATCGCATACGAATAATACATACCGCATACAACACTGGCTATAACACCCGAAAAGCCGAGATGTTCGCATATTATGTAAACCAAAGATACGTCCATAAGCGAGATAAGTATATATCTTATGGGCTCCCTTGTTATCTTCATCAGTTTGAACAATACAAATGAGACCAACAATGCGACTGCCACCGCACCTACTATTTCCTTGAACATCAGCTTGGCGAAATTACTCTCGCCGCTGTGGACAACGAGACTGCGCACAAATATGAAAAGGGTTACGCCTGTGCCGTCGTTGAAGAGTGATTCATTTTCTATAACGGAGCAGACATTCTTTGACAGCCCTATCTTGCTGAGTATGCCTGTCGCAGCGATAGGATCCGTGGGTGAGACCACGCAGCCGAGAAGTATGCATGTCCATATGTCCATCGGGATCTTAAAGAGCGTTGCGAGCAGGAAAAAAATGCAGCCGTAGATGGAGGAACTGATGAGTGTCGTGAGCAATGCAAGCAGGCTGATTGTCTTCGCATTTTGTTTAAACTTGGCCATATTGACCTTGCTCGCGCCCGCAAACAGCATGAAACAGAGCACTCCGTCCATCAGGTACTCTTCAAAACCGAAATCTCCGAGATTGATTATGAAACGACTGAGTTTCTCTATATTCAGCACATTTCCCGCGATAAGAAGTAAAACCGCTATGATGAGTGAGAAAAATATAAGAGCGATGTCACTCTGCAGATGAAATATCTTTTCGTTGAGGATTCCTATGATGACTATTAAAGCCAGCAGGATGATCAGAAATAAAAGAATGTTCATAAAGCTCCCCTGTATCCGTCCTTCTTTTGAACTGTTTCCATAGTCTATATTACCACACTATTATTTTTCTGTCATTCATGCTATACTGTACAGGTCAGAACAAATGATAAGGAAAGATGCGCGTGCGTCAAAAAGAGGGAAAGTATGGGAAAAAAATCATCTAAGGAAAATAAGAATATTTATCATCTCAGCAGAGAAGAAGCCGGCTTGTCACGTGAAAAGGCAAGTGAAGCCATGGTCTTCGTTTCTCCCGAAAGGATAGAAAAGATAGAAAGCGAGAAATCACTTCCTCATCCGGATGAAGTGCTCGCCATGTCCGAGTGCTACAAAAAGGTTCAGTTGTGCAATTACTATTGCTCTCATGACTGTCCCATAGGAATAGAATATGTTCCCGAGATCAAACTCAAAGAACTGTCTCAGATCGTTCTCGAGATGCTCGCGACTCTTAATTCGATCGACAGGGATAAGGACCGTCTCATAGAGATGAGTGCCGACAGCAGGATCACCGAAGATGAGTTCAAAGACTTTATCAATATCCAGGATAAGTTAAACAAGATATCCATGACCGCCGATTCACTCAAACTCTGGGTAAAGAGCGCGATCGCCGAAGGCGGCATAGATGAGGAAAAGTTAAAGAAGGCGACAAAAGCCGAATGAAAAAGGCTGTTGAATACAAATAACACCTGATAGCCCGGTTTGCCGGGTGATCTCTATACATTAAAAGGCCCCCGATCTTAAGATCGGGGGTCTTTGTATCCTTTATCTTATTCTTTATCAAAGTATATCGGGAATTCGATACTCATCTGTCTGAATATCTCGGTCGTCTCAGTACTTGCATTATCCATGACAAGTCTGCCGTCCTCAAATGTATACTCATCCGATCCGCCGTCATCGTACTCAACATGGATGGTATCGAAATCATTGGTATATGTGAAGCTTGCATCTTCACCATAGATCTCTTCGGGATCGATACTGTCCCTCAGGGCATCCATCATGAATTCCTTGAATGATGTACCGTAAACGGATCTGAAGAGCTTGTCGAGTTCTTCGGGAGTCATGCTCGGATCGTTGCTGTGCTTGATCTCGTAATCTATAACGTAATCAACGATCTTTTCCATGTTCTCTTCATGATTAGATCCGTCAAGATAAAGCCTTCCTGTTCCGTCTGCGTTGAAATCCATCTTGAACAGCATTATGAATTCAAAGCTGTCATCCGAAGGATATCCTGCCTGTCTTAGTATGGCTTCTCCGACATTGGCATTAAATACCCATGTTCCCTCAAGTTCCTTTAAGATGACCTCAAAGCACTCTTCACGTTTTTCATTTGCCTTCTTGTAATTCTTGTCAAAATCCGCAACCTCGCCGTATTTCTCGGCTGCAGCCTTGTAATCCTCATTCTTAAAGAGCTTTTCCGCTTCCGCAAATGCTTCTCTTGAACCCTTGAGTGTGTCGACCTTCTTTAAGATCGCCTGGAATTCCTGATTATTGCCGAGCGCATCATCTTCGATCATCTCAAGTTCTTCCATGATCTCATCGTAATCGGCTTCCTCGTCCTCATACTTATCGTAAAGATCTTCACAATAATCCAGGATGCTTTCATCAACTTCATCCTTTTGAACTGCAGTCAGCCTGTCGTAATATTCGCAGACTGTCTCCATGTCATTATTTTCCAGTGCCTTTTCGACCTTGTATATAGGTCTGTTTATGTAGTACAGAAATCCGCCGACACCCGCAAGCACGATCACCGCTGCAACTATGCCTATGATCAGTCCTGTCTTGCTCTTCTTCGGCTTGGGCGGAACCACATAAGTATTATTTTCCATATCATCTCTCCTCTAAATACATAAAATAAATTTATGAATGAATTATACCACTATTATGTTATCATAATATATAACGGAGGTAAACATATGAACTTAAGATTAAGAGGTGCGTACACCTGTTATCCCGAAGGGAAACACAAGGTACTTACCATGAGCTATGACGACGGCAACATCGAAGACAGACGTCTCGTGGAAATATTTAACAAATACGGGATCAAAGGAACATTTCATCTGAACAGCGGTCTGGAGAGTGACAATCTCGATGACCCGTCAGCCGATCACAGATATCTTCCGATATCCGAATATAAGGAATTGTACAAAGGTCATGAGGTCAGCTGTCACACATATCATCATCCGATGATCTCAAGGACTCCCATGGAACATATCGCCGATCAGATCCTCGAAGATAAAAAAGCACTTGAAGCCGCAGTCGGCTATCCCATAAGAGGCATGTCCTATCCTTACGGCGCGCTTAACGATGAGATAGTGAACCTCCTGCCGTCCCTTGGTATCAAATATTCAAGGACGGTATGGTCCACCGAAGAATTCTACCCCGAAAACGATTTCCTCAGATGGAAACCCACCTGCCATCATGACAGTAATCTCATTAAACTCGGCCGTAAGTTCCTCGACCTGCCTTATAATCTAAATCTGTGGATGATGTATGTCTGGGGACACAGTTATGAATTCAGGGTACATGACAACTGGGATCTCATAGAGGATTTCTGTAAGATGATGTCCGGGCAGGATGATATCTGGTATGCGACAAACATTGAGATCGTCGAATACATGGAAGCCGCCAAAGCGCTCTGCTTCACGGCGATCGGCGATAAGGTATATAATCCTTCAGCCACATCCGTATGGCTCGATATCAACGTCGACGGTGAAACGACACTTAAAGAATGCAAGCCCGGTATCATAACAGATCTGTATTAAATTGGCGAACCCGACTACAGTGAGCATCTGCAGCCGGGTTCTATTTTTGTGTATAGGGATATAGCAAATTAAAAAAGAGAATTGATCATGTATTAATCGATATTGATGTATTCCTTGGTCTCCTCAACAGGTTTTTCCTCTTTCTTGGGGACAAACAGCTTAAGTACTCCATTGTCAAACTTAGCCTTTACATCCTCCTGCTTAACAAGATCTCCCACATAAAAGGCTCTCTTGCAGGTACCCATGTATCTCTCACGACGGATGTACTTCTTATCCTCATCCGCTTCCTCGTTGGCAGCCTCTCTCTGGGCAATAATTGTCAGATAGCCGTCACTGAGTTCAGCCTTTATATCTTCTTTGGCGCATCCCGGAAGATCCACATCAAATTCATAACCTTCTTCGGTCTCCTTGATATCCGTCTTCATGGAATACATCTGAACCTGCGGAAGCACCTGCGGCATATTGGCAAAGCCGTGACCGTTTGCGGCACTCTTTACAGGTCTTGTAAGATCGTCAAAAAAACTGTCTAAAAAATCATCTCCGAAAATATTGGGAATTATCATTCCTAAACCCTCCTTTTAGTAATTTCCTGTTACTGTTTTTTGTAACTCTTTGTTAACCGATACGTAACTTTTCCCGTTACATATCTGTGTAACTTCTTTGTCTGTTCGCTCGAACTGATTACGTTATAACCCATGTTCCGGACAAGGTCAATGGGTTTTGCGCATTGTTAATAAAGGGTTTATGATTGATTATTTCCTGTTTATTTTATTTAGAATTTTTTTAGATTTCGGACTGTTTTCTCTCTGAAAAAATTATGCTCCAAACCAAAATGTTCACTTCAAATATCCTGTACCATCATTCACAAAAGTCACCTATTTCACCAAGCATCCGACCCAAACTGTGATATCTTCCCGAATAGATGACCGGATCAAGTTTGGTCAGATCGACATCGAATATATCTCTGCACTCAAGTCTTTCATCCATCTGAATATTCCCGATCTTGCAGAAGAAAGTCGTTGAATCTCCGGTTTCCACTGTTTTGGACACTTCGCATTCATATATCCACGGGCTTGCGTCAAGCGTCGGAACATCAAGTACCCGGCCTTTTGAAACCTTGTACTCTAATGCATCTTTTTCCCCATCCGCCGCATGGTGTGTTCCAAAATAATCCATGAGCGGAAGCATTTGCGTATTAACAAGATTCGCACTGAATATTCCTGTACGGATCACATTTTGTTTTGTTCTTTTATTGCCCGCCATACTTATGACAAGCAGGTATCCGTCTCCTTCTTCATGCGTGGCGCTTACCCACGTGATCGGCGCAAAATTATATGTCCCGTCTTCATTATTTGTCCCGATGATAAAAGCAGGTTGAACACACATGGAATAAACCGGGGCAACAGATTTCCTTTTTATAGATTCTATATTCATTTCACTACCACGTTAATTTATCCATATGTCGGCTTATTGATCATACAGATTAATAATTTAATAACTGTCCTTCTCTTATCCTGTCTCTGTCAGCTATGTTGTTGACCTTTACTAGATAGTCAACCGTAGTGTTTAATCTTCTCGCTATCGCACTGAGTGTGTCACCCTTTTTCACTGTATATACAGCACCTGTTTCCATGGGTTTGATATTGGCATTTGCCGATGCATTCACTCCGTAATATCCGTTCAGATATAAAGGACCATACCATGGGATCTTGGGATCTGTCTTTACATTCCTGCCCGGAATAGTCGCCTTGTAATCCTTTCCCTGATAAGTATAAGTGAATACAAGCGTGATATCGGGGTTATCCTCAAGAATCTTCATGATGTCATAGGGAAGTGCCGTACCCTTATCCCAGTAGACTGTCTTAACATTCCTGCTTTCTATCGCTTTGGTCAGAACATCCCTGAGTTCATCAATATAGCTTACTTCATCTTCATTTGCTGTTGATTCTTCAGGCGTACTGTCCTCTTTATCCGTCTCTGTACCGTCATCTTTTCCGGCTGCATCATAACCTGACTTTACGGTCTGACTGCCTCCGACATATCCAAGTACTTTGCACTGCGCTCCTATGCTTACAGTCGATGGTGCGAGCGTTATCACCCCACTCTGACTGCCAACTGCTAAAGATGTTCCGATCGCCTGTGCATCGGCACCTGCATGAGCAAAGACTGTTGCATTATCTTTTATTGTTATAGTTCCGGCATTCTGATTCTCAAGGCCAAATCCTCTTCCGCCTCCTATAGCCGCTCCGCTACTCTGTGGATTATCAATATCTCGTGTCGACATGCCTGACAAAGCTGTTACTTTTGCATTTCCTTCAATCGTTATATTGAAAGGAACACAATTTGGGTTATAATTATTTTCTTTATTTGTTCCTTTACCCGAACCGATACCGGCTCCTCCGGATTGGCCGACAGCAAATACCTGCGCATCTCCTCCTATAGTTATCACTCCGGATGCGGCTCCATAGCCACCACCTATACCTGCTGCCATTGTATTCCCCACAGTAAATGAATCCGGATCATTTATATCGATCGAATCAAAGTCAATATCTCCTCCGGCTGCTTTTACATTTCCACCCGTTATGGTTATTGTTCCGCCATCAAAATATCCGATTAGAACTTGATTTGCTACGCCTGAAGTCGCATATCCTGTTCCTATACCTGCTCCCCATCCGGAACCTTTGGCCGTTATATCGCCGCCGCTTATCACTATCTCCGAAGCATCGGAATGGTATCCTGAGCCGATACCGGCTCCTTTATCACCTCCAACAGCTGTTATCTTTCCACTGTAGATATGAATCTTGCCGGCTTTGGGATTTCTACCACTCGGATTGTTAACCGGTTTTAATTCATCATATCCTATGCCTCCTATACCCGCACTATATTTTCCTCCCACTACAGTCAGTGAAGATTCATCCATTCCGTATATATTTACTGTTGAGCCTTCTTCAACTTCTATGCCTGCAGACACTTTACTTGGATTTCCTTTAAGAATAGTGTCACCCTCAAATACCAGATTTACTGTAGCATTATTGCATATCTTTATCGGAGACAGATCATTACCTGTATTCTCATGAGTGATATTTGATATCTTAACAGTCTTACTCTGATCTATCACAAGCGTACCGGTCCAGTCATTATTCTGATCATACGTAACATCCGCATTCGGGACCTGAGGCGTTGCCGCATACGCCCCAACCGGTAATAACATGATACAGATGCTCATTACAACTGCCATGCATATTTTTGACAAATTCATTGATCTTTCCATTTTCTTCCACCCTCCGATCTAGAATTTCTTTATGATATTTCGAGCTTCATCTAATGTTATGTTAACCAGTTTATATTTCCCCACTTCAGGTACAAATACTGCACTGATCCCATCCGCATTTGCTTTCTTATCCTGCTTCACGGCTTCAAATACTTTCTCTTCATCGATCTTGCAGCTCGTGGGAAGACCCAGTTTCTCAAGTACGGGTATGAGTCTTGCCCTAACCTCATCCGAGCACATGACCGTCATGCCGAGTGCAACACACTCGCCGTGATAGAACTCCTGCTCTCCGCCTGCGGATACGCATACAGTCTCTATCCCATGACCTATCGTGTGACCGAAATTGAGTATCTTTCGTAAGCCCTGCTCCTTCTCGTCCTTTTCAACAACTGACTTCTTTATGAGCAATGCTTTTTCGATTATCTTATCTATCGTATCGTCATCAAATGAATCATTCTGTTCAAATATGGCAAATAATTCCGGATCGGATGTCAGTGACATCTTGACCGCCTCGGAAAGGCCGTTCGATATCTGCCTTGCCGACAGAGTCTTTAATACATCGGGATCTATCAAAACTTTTGCCGGCTGATAAAATGCACCGATGATATTTTTCACATTATTGTAGTTGACACCGGTCTTACCGCCTATGGATGAATCTACCTGTGAAAGCGATGTGGTCGGAATGTTGTAAAAATCTATGCCTCTCTTGTAAGCACTTGCAACGAAACCTGTCAGATCACCGACAACTCCGCCGCCTACTGCCACTATGCAGTCTTTTCTTGAAAAGCCCGCTTCAAGCATCTTATCCGCTATCATCTGAAAACTATCGAGCGTCTTATGTGTTTCGCCCTTTCCTATGATGACCTTATGAACTTCCCCGCACGCTCCGGCAACAGTATCGATATATTGCCCCGGAACGCCGTCATCGCTGACTATCATGACCTTTCTGTTTAGTTCAAGGAGTTCTCCCGCCTTTGCAAGCGCTCCTCTTTCCAGAACGATATCGTAACCGCCAAGTGTTGTTTTTACAGGTATTATCATATGCCCTCCTGCCACTTTATTACAACCGGTTCTCCGGCCATAAAGTTTATTGTCTTTTCCGTGCTGCCTGTCTTTACAAGCATACTTCTGTCATTTTCAAATACTGCCTTCGCTTCTGCTCCGTCTTCCGACCATGTGATATCGACTTCGCCGCATCCCCTGAGTCGCAAGCCTTTGATGCTTCCTTCTCTCCAGTCTTTCGGTAATGCCGGAAGCAATATTATCTTATCATCTGTTGACTGTACAAGCATACGTGCTATGGCAGCCGTAACTCCGAAATTGCCGTCTATCTGGAATGGCGGATGTTTATCAAACAGATTCGGGTATGTTGAAGACTCAAACTGTTCCCTTATATTTTCCGCACATTTCTCACCGTCACGCAATGAAGCTAAGAAATTGAGTATCCATGCCCTCGACCAGCCCGTGTGACCACCGCCGGCGGCCAGCCTCTTCTCGAGTGTGATCTTTGCTCCTAAAGCCAGTTCGGGAGTATCATCGATCGATATCTGTCCCGAAGGAAATAATCCGTACAGATGCGAGATATGTCTGTGTCCCGGCTCCGCTTCTTCGTATTCTTCGGGCCATTCCATTACGGAACCGTCCTTTGCGAGCCGCGTAGGCATCAGTCTGTCCCTGGTATCGGTTATGTCCTTTAATACAGGATCATTGTCACCGAGTATCTTTGCAGCCTTCAGGCAGTCATCGCACAGATCCCTTAATATCTGGTTGTCCATCGTTACTCCATATATATTACAGCCCTGCTCACCGTCAGGCAATATAAATGTATTCTCCGGAGAAACGCTCGGACATGTCACAAGATATCCGTCCTTCTCAACGAGGAAATCCACGAAGAACTTCGCAGCCTCTATCATGTACGGGTAATATTCACGAAGGAAATCCTTATCGAGTGTATATTGGTAATGCAGCCAGATATGTGTGCACAGCCATGCGCCGCCCATTACCCAGTAGCTTCCGGGTATCCACATATCCTGTGGTGCCGTATCGCCGTGTATGTCTGTGTTGTGATGACACACGAAGCCTCTGCAACCGTACATCTCCTTTGCCGTCCTGCTGCCGTTTTCGGCGATCTTTTTGATCAGTTCCATCAACGGTCCGTGGCATTCGGAGAGATTACATATCTCCGCCGGCCAGTAATTCATCTCAAGATTGATATTGACAGTGTATTTGCTGTCCCACGGCGGAGCCATATCCTTGTTCCAGAGTCCCTGCAGCGTTGCGGGCAATGTTCCCTGCCTTGAGCAGGCGATCATAAGATACCTGCCGTAATCAAAGTACAGTTTGATAAGTCCGTTATCGGACTTTTCTCCGTTTATTACACGCGCCAGTCTTTCACCCGTCGGGATGTTTTCGCAGTCTTCATCCGATTTAAGTTCAAACCTGACCCTGTCGGATAATGCGCTGTAATCCTTTATATGCTCTTCCAATAACTCTTCAAAACTTCTGTCACAGGCGGTATTCACCTTTCTCATGATGCTATCTTCGAGTTCTTCGGCCTTATATCTGTATGTGCTTGCTGCACCGAGTATGAACTTTGCTTTTGTCGCTTTGCGAACAACAAGGTGCTCTCCTACTATGCTCACTTCACCTTTGTCTGTTACGCATGACAGACATACTTCAAAGTCATAACCGCCTTTGCCGAGATTACCGTACATTGCGATCGTCCTGTCGTCGATCTTACGTATCCCGTCAAAATATCTGTCTCTTCTAAGTATGACTTCAAGATCAAGAGAGCCGCCGTCCGCCGCCAGTTCCATAACTATGACATCTGCGGGATTTGAAGCAAATATACGTCTCTTATAAAATGTCTGTTTTACACAGCCGATATCGTCAGCTTTGATGCCGCCTGCTTCACACTTTGAGCTTCCGGCCCTGTATGTCTGTGTGTAGAGAGCCTTCTTAAGATCCAGCTCCCTGTGATAATCCGTTACGTGATCTTCCCCGTGAAATGTTATTAAAACGCTTCCGAGTGTCTGATACGGGTGCATGCTTTCCGGAATGCCTGAGAGCACTAGTTTACATAACTCTTCAGCTTCACTTATATGCCCCGCAAAGATGAGTTTCCTGATCTTCTCTATATTGTTAAGAGCATCGGGATTTATTCTGTCGACCGGTGCTCCATACCATATGCTTTCTTCATTGAGTTGTATTTCTTCAAAACCCGTTCTGCCATAGATCATGGCACCGAGTCTTCCGTTGCCTATAGGCAGTGCTTCTTCCCACACCTTTGCAGGACTGTCATACGTAAGTCTGCTCATACGCTTTCCCCAATACAGGTTTTTTGTTGGTCCTCGCAATAATCTTACTTCTCTTTGTCGTTTCCTGCAAATATTTCCTCAAGCGTGTGCCATCCGAGGACCGCACATTTTACTCTCGAAGGCATGTGGCTGATATCCTGAAGGGATGATGCTTCTTCCAGTTTTTCGATCTCTTCGTCGCTTGCTTCACCGTGTATCATCCTGATAAATATATCCTTGAGTTCCAGCGCTTCTTCAACCTTTCGCCCTATGATAAGATCCAGCATCATGTCCGCACTTGCCTGGGAAATGGCACAGCCGTCACCGACAAAAGCGCCGTCCGTTATCACTCCGTCCTCCACATTGACCTGAAGAGTGATATCATCTCCGCATGAGGGATTGACGCCTCTCTTGATCTTTACGGGTTTGTCGAGAGCATATTTGTGGAGCGGATTCATGTTGTGCTCCGTCAATATCTCATTGTAATACGTACGATTGTTCATGTGCCTCTCCTTTATGCAGCTCATCAGCGACTGTGGTTTGCTGCCTGCTACCTGTAGCTCATCAGCGACTGTGGTTTGCTGCCTGCTACCTGTAGCCCATCAGCGACCTTATCTGTGACATAGCCTCCGTGAACTTAAGTACCTCTTCCTCGGTATTATAGAACATAAAGCTTGCTCTCGTCGTGGAAGGTATACCCATGAAGGCATGCAACGGTTCCGCGCAATGATGTCCGGCACGCACCGCCACATTACTGTCAGCCAATATAGATGCTACATCATGTGGGTGCACATTGTCTATCTTAAATGTGATGATTCCGTTATGATTTTTGTAATTCTTATCACCTATGACATGAACATGATCGATCTTTGCGATCTGATCCATTGCAAGTTTCGTGAGCATTTCCTCGCGTTCGATCATCGCTTCCATACCGATCGAATCTATATAATCGATGGCTGCACCGAGTCCGATCGCACCGCCCGCATTGACAGTTCCTGCTTCAAACTTATGAGGCAGTCCCGCATAGGTTATCTCTTCGAGTGAGACGTTTTCGATCATCTCTCCGCCCGACATGTACGGCGGCATTTTCCTTAGTATCTCTTCTTTGCCGTAGAGCACGCCTATACCCATGGGTCCGAGCATCTTATGACCTGAAAATGCAAGGAAATCAACATCCGTATCCCTTACATCGGTGACCGAATGAGGCACACTCTGCGCACCGTCCGCGATAAGATAGGCACCTGCCTCATGTACGACAGCCGCCAGTGCCTTTATGTCGTTCTTAAAGCCGTAGATATTGGACATGGCAGTCAGTGATACTATCTTTGTCTTATCATTTAACATGCCCTTAAGCTTTGCGGGGCTGAACTCACCGCTTTCTTCAGGCTCCAGATATCTTACGATCGCGCCCTTTCTTTCGGCCATGAGTCTCCACGGGAGCATGTTGCTGTGATGCTCCGCAACGGAAACGATGATCTCGTCGCCCTCATTCACACACATTTCACCGAGGGAAAATGCGACCAGATTGAGGGATTCCGTGGCATTTCTTGTGAATATCACTTCATCCGCACTTCCTGCATTTATGAACCCTGCCACCTTTCTTCTGGCTTCCTCGTATTTTTCGGTAGCCAGATCGGAAAGCCCGTAGAGTCCTCTGAAAGGATTTGCATTTGCATTTTTATAATAATCATTGACCGCCTTTATGACGCATTCCGGCTTCTGGCTTGTGGCACCGTTGTCCAGATATGCCAGTTCGGGGTAGGCGGAAAAGATCGGAAAATCCTTCCTGATCTCACTGATATTTAACATATTTATTTCGCTTCAAGATCATCAAGGATCTCCTTTGTGATCTCGTTATCTCCTATAAGTCTTACTATACTTGCTATCTTACCCGTGGACATGAGCTTGTAGGCCAGCTTTTCATCCACACCTCTGGTGTTTAAGTAGAACAAAATCTCGTCACTCAGCTTGCCTATAGTGGCACCGTGCTCACCTTCGACATCCTCTTCGGTACAGAGGATCAGCGGAACCGTCTTGTTGACCACATCGTCATCAAGCAGCAGAACGTCTTCCTTTTCCGCTCCCTTTGAGCCGGGACAGCCTGTTATGAAATCGACCGTACTTCTGAAGCATTTTCTCGCGCCCTTGTTGAGTACTCCGTTTGCAAGGATGTCACTCACACTCTCCCTGCCGATATGTCTTGCAACATAGTTTATATCGATCTTTGCATCCGTCTCTGCGATATAACCCATATTGATCTCAAGTGTACTTCTTTTGCCCTCAAGCTGTGAGATGCAGCCGTTATAAACCTCGCGTCCCTTAAGCACCACATGGATGATCTCCAACTTCCCGCTGTCCTCAACATTAGAAGCAACGTTGTTGTATATGCATGAGTTCTCGGATTCATGTATCTGTATGAGCCTTATCTTTGCCTTTTTCCCCACATGTACTCTGGTGTCCACGCCTGCGTGGAACTGAGGTTCTCCGCCGGTCGATCCCATATCATCGTTATTTTCTTTATAACGCATGATGACTGTCATATTGCAATTGTCCGCAGCTTCCAGCCTGAACGAATTAAAATACCATCTGTCCTTATCATATCCGAGGTTCAGCATAACTGAACCTTCTTTGTCCGGATCATCGGCACGGAAACTGTCCGTCTTTGCACTAACTTTATATCCGTATTCGGCAAATGCTTCGCCCATTCCGGATTCGAGTTTTCTGTACTCTTCCTCCGTATATACCGTGGTGTCGGTTACATTTTCTGAAAGCACGACGTTAAGATCGGCGCTGACTACGCCTTCGTCGCATACCTTTACGCTTACATCATTTACTTTACACCAATGCCAGGTAAGCCTCGGCAAAGGATCCACATTTATCTGTCTTAATTCACTCATCTCATGTCCTCCCTAGCCTATGCTTCCGACCATTTCAAGTCTGATCAGATTGTTCATTTCTATTGCATATTCAAGCGGAAGTTCCTTGCTGACGTTGTCCGCAAATCCGCTCACTATCATCGCCCTGGCATCCTCTTCCGGTATACCGCGGCTCATCAGATAGAATATAGCTTCATCGCTTATCCTTCCTATCTTGGCCTCGTGACCGATATCAGCGCTCTGCGTCCTGATATCCATGACCGGTATCGTATCCGAGCATGAGAAGTCATCGAGCATCAATGAAGCACAGTCAACCGTTGATTTCGCATTTTCGGCACTCGCATTGACAAGCACGGAGCTTCTCATCGTATTGAGACCGCCGTCTTTTGAGATCGACTTGGTATTGACCGCGCTCGTTGTATTTTTACCCGTGTGAACGATCTTGAGTCCGGTATCAAGATTCTGTCCTTTACCTGCAAATGTGATACCCGTGAACTCACACTTCGAATAATCGCCCTTAAGTATGGTCATGGGATACAGGTAACCCGTGTGTGAACCGAATGAACCGGATACCCATTCCATCCTTGCGCCTTCTTCGACGAGCGCCCTTTTTGTGTTGAGGTTGTACATATTCTTTGACCAGTTCTCGATCGTCGAATATCTGAGCCTTGCATTCTTTGCAACATACAACTCGACACAGCCCGCATGAAGATTTGCTATATTGTACTTCGGAGCGGAGCAGCCTTCTATGAAATGCAGGTCCGCACCCTCATCGACTATGATCAATGTATGCTCAAACTGTCCCGCACCGGGTGCATTAAGTCTGAAATAAGACTGCAGCGGGATCTCAACCTTTACTCCCGGCGGCACATACACAAAGGATCCTCCCGACCACACTGCGCCGTGGAGCGCCATGAATTTGTGATCCGTTGCCGGTATGAGCTTCATGAAATGCTTCCGTATCATATCGGCATATTCGCCCCAGAGTGCACTTTCAAGGTCTGTGTAGATAACACCCATAGCTGCAACTTCTTCTCTTATATTATGATAAACGATCTCCGAATCATACTGTGCTCCGACACCCGCGAGAGATTCTCTTTCGGCCTGCGGTATACCGAGTTTTTCGAATGTCTCTTTGATCTCATCCGGTACCTCTGACCACTTTGCCGTCATCGGTGTATTGGGTTTAACATATGTGACTATGTTATCCATATCAAGGCCGTCAAGCGGCGGTCCCCAGTCCGGGATCGGCATCTCATTGTAAATCTTAAGCGATTCCAGCCTGAGTTGCAGCATCCACTCCGGATCATTCTTTTCTTTTGATATCTGTTCAATGATGGCAGGGGTGAGACCCTTGTCAACCTTGTAATATCCTTCTTCGTCGTATCTGAAGTCGTACATATTCCTGTCGACGTCTTCGACTCTGGTCTTCTCTTTCATAAATTATCCTTTCTGCCTTTCCGGTGATGTCAACCCTTCATATACTTCTCAAAACCGTTCTTATTGATCTTGTCAACAAGTGATCTGTCACCTGTCTCAACGATGCATCCGTCCACAAGTACATGCGTGTAATCCACGTGAAGTGCTTCAAGTATACGTGTGCTGTGTGTGATTATTATCATTGAACATTCCTCGTTCTTCTGAAACTCCTTGACACCTGCGGATACCGTTCTGACTGCGTCGACATCGAGGCCCGAATCAGTCTCATCAAGGATCGCCAATGTGGGATTCAGCATAAGAAGCTGAAGGATCTCACTCTTCTTCTTTTCACCGCCCGAAAAACCTACATTCAGGTCTCTGTCGGCATATTCGGGATCCATGTTGAGGATCTTCATTGTCTCTTCAAGTCTCTTTCTGAATTCCCATATCCTGGTTCTCTGTCCTGTCTTCTGATCGATCGAATTTCTTATGAAGTTTGCAAGCGTTATACCCGGAACCTCTATCGGATTCTGAAATGACAGATATATGCCTTTCTTCGCCCTGTCGGTCGCATTATCCTCAAGGATATCCTCTCCGTTATATTCTATCGAACCGCCGGTGATCTCATAATTCGGATTGCCCATCAATGCATGGCCAAGTGTGGATTTACCTGCACCGTTGGGTCCCATGAAAACATGTGTCTCCCCCTTTCTTATCTCAAGGTTTATACCGTGAAGTATTTCCTTATCTCCGACATTGACTTTCAGATTTTTTATATCTAACAATTGTGACATTTGTATAACTCCTTTCGGGCTTATCGCCTAAATTTTTTCCATCTCGCATTCAAAACACGGACCGAAACTGTCAGTATTGGTTTCAGACCATTCGCATATCGTATGTATGACAGGGACAACGCTCTTGCCCTTTTCGGTCAGCGAGTATTCCACTCTCGGCGGGATCTCATTGTATTGGATCCTGTCTATAAGCCCTTCGCTCACCAGCTTCTTTAAAGTATTGCCGAGCGCCGCGTCGGTAATACCCTCAACTTTGTCCCTGATAGCTCCGTATCTCAACTGTCTGTTGTCGGACAGGACACAGATTATCTTCGACTCCCATTTCCCTCCGAAGAGCTGTAATCCGTATTCCAACGGACATGTGATTTCCTCTGTTTTTTTCTTAGCCATAAGCACTTGCCTCCAAGATAAACATTGTTCCGAAACAATAGTATGCTACATTACTCAAAAAAATGCAAGTAACTTTTAAAAAAATATGTTACATCCTTTAAAAATTTTATGATCCATAATGCGTTGAGTAAGAAAGATTATTATGATATTCTAATTCTGTTGGGTGTATTGATTGTGTCAGGTTTTCTATGAAAACCTGACATGCAGCGTCGGCCCTTCGACGCAGTCGAATTCCAATGGGCCGATGTTCAAGATTTACGGAGGTTACTTTATGAAAAGGATCAAAATTGCAAACGGTCCGGAAAACGCTTCCGCGATCATACTCGGTTGTATGCGCATGCCTGCGCTTTCGGTCAAAGAAACACAGACAGTTATAGAAAATGCATACGATCTTGGGATCAATTTTTTCGATCACGCAACATGTTACGGTGACGGTGAGGCGGAAACACGCTTCGGCGATGCATGGCCTGCTACCGGCATCAAAAGGGAGAATGTCATAATCCAGTCCAAATGCGGACTCAGATTTGACCGCGGCATATTTGACTGGTCAAAGGAAAATATCATAAACAGCGTGGACGGAATCCTGGACAGATTAAAGATGGATTACCTCGATATCCTGCTCTTGCATCGTCCCGACCTCCTCTACGATCCCGAACAGATCGCAGAGGCATTCGACATACTCGAGAAAAACGGCAAGGTACGCCGCTTCGGCGTCAGCAATACCATGCCGATGCAGATAGAACTTCTTAAAAAATATGTAAAACAGCCTCTGATCATCAACCAGCTGCAACTCTCACTCGAGCAGTCACAGCTGATAGATCAGGATCTTTACATGAACAACAAGACGACTGACATGTCGATCATGCGCGACGGCGGAGCCCTGGATTACTGCAGACTTCACGACATCACGATCCAGGCATGGTCACCGTTGCAGTACGGCATGTTTAAGGGTGTATTCGTGGACAATCCCCTCTTCCCCGAGATGAATGAAGCACTCGGTGAACTTGCAGAGACCTACGGGGTATCAAAAACAGCAATTGCCATTGCATGGATCCTTCGCCACCCGGCTCATATGCAGGCTATCGCGGGAACCATGAATCCGCAGCATCTTAAAGAGATCGTCGATGCATGCAAGGTAGATCTCACTTATGAGGAATGGTATAAGCTCTATCTTTCAAGCGGCAAATTCCTGCCCTGATTAAGGAAAGAACGCTCCTTCGGAGCACTACATTTACTAGGAACGCTCGCCCATGTATAATTCGCCTTCGGCGAAGGGCTCGCGCTACATAGCGCCCTTACAGGGCACTACATTTACAAGGAGACATCATGAGTATATTGGTTTCAACTGACAATCTTACAAAAAAATACGGTTCTAATGTTGCCCTGGACAAGGTAAATATAACGCTGGAAAGCGGTCATATCTATGGTCTTCTGGGGCCCAACGGAAGTGGCAAGACCACGTTTATAAAACTTTTGAACGGTCTGATACCGCCCACTTCGGGAACGATCATGTTTGAAGGCAAACCCATAGGTCCCGAATCCAAGGCTGCCATATCATATCTTCCCGATCAGACATACCTGGACGATTACTTAAGGATCAGGGATTTCATAGATCTTTTCAAATATTTCTATGATGATTTTGATGAGGGGCGTGCGCGCGAAATGTTTGGTATCCTTGGTATTGACATCACGGCCAAGTTCAAGACTCTCTCAAAGGGTAACCGTGAAAAGGTACAGCTCATATTGGTCATGAGCAGACGTGCAAAACTCTACGTACTTGACGAGCCCATAGCAGGCGTCGACCCCGCAGCCAGAGATTTTATATTAAAGGTTATCTTGGACAATTATCAGCAGAATGCATCGATCCTCATATGTACGCATCTGATCTCCGATATAGAGTCTATACTCGACCATGTGATCTTCATCCGTCAGGGCAGCATATTTGCCGATACACCGGTTCGGATGATCACAGAAGAAAAACATATGACCGTGGATGCATATTTCAGGGAAACCTTCAAGGTCAGCGATCCGATCATGCGCAGATACATGGCAGCGCATCCGGAAACGCAGGAAGCATCACCCGTTCCGACGATCCCGGAAACCCGGGACGCATCGACCGCTCCGACGATCCCGGAAACTCCTTCGGAAAATAATACTGAAAAGGAGGAGATGTAATATGTTTGGAAAATGTCTCGTTTATGAACTGAAGTTAACATGGAAAAAGATGTGTCTTATTTATATGATCGCAGCTATCGCTCTTTTGTGTCGTCTCATATTCTATACTACGTATGATTACAACGATACGACGATGTTACGGACATTATCCTTTACCACAGCATCGATATTTACCCTGGCGGAAAGCCTGCTTTCGATAATAACCGTATTTGTGCTCTGCAGAGATTACAGGACCACGATGTATTCATCAAGGGGATATCTGACACATACTCTCCCGATAAAAACGATGACCATCTTTTGGGGAAAGATCGTCAATGCGATCATCTGGACACTTGCAACGTGCCTTCTGCAATTCTTCCTGTTTGTATATACGTCACTCATCGTAGTTGACGGTGCACCTACCATTAACACCTTATTTGACAGGATAGGCGATATACTGGCTGAGATACCGTCAGTCGGCGTATTTTTTATGATACTTGCATTGATCATACTTATGACACTCTATACCATGTTCGTCGTCGCAGCATGCTACGGTGTCGGTCAGCTGTCAGACAATCACAGGGTAGCCTTTACGATACTTGCGGGATTCGGATTCTACATCCTCACGATATTCGTAACAGCATCGCTTACAAAAAGCATTGCAATGAATTACAGTGAGCATCTTACAGGTACAATGATACTTGCTAGAGTTGACATAACTCTTCTCATCGCATGTGTCGTTATCTATATACTGAACCACTGGCTGCTCACAAAGAAACTTAATCTGCAGTAAACAATCGGACTTAATATCTTAAAAAACAAAGCGTATGGCAAAAGCCATACGCTTTATCTGTATCTGACTATTTATTCTTTTTTGTCAGCCTTATCACGAACAGGGTTTTCTTCTCTTTTTTCTGTCTTTTCCTGCTTCTTATGGATGTTGTCTATATCCTCCATCGTTCCGCCGCCCTTATCATCGGGATGGATGAATTCGCCCTGAGCAACAAGTCTTAGGAATGCATCCACAACATCTTCCGTAAGCTGTGTTCCTTTGATCTCCGTCATGATAGAGACGGCCTTCTCAAAGTTCATACGCTTACGATAAGGACGATCCGAATACATCGCATCAAATGTATCGGCCACCGCGATGATCTGCGCAACTCTGGGTATCTCATCACCTTTAAGTCCCTTTGGATAGCCTTTGCCGTCAGGTCTTTCATGATGCGCTCCCGCACCTATCGCAAGCTCGGGCATGATACTGATATCCTTGAGTGCCTGATAACCTTTTGCCGAATGTGATTTGATTATCTTGAATTCCTGATCTGTCAGTTTGCCCGGTTTGTTGAGTACCTCTTGCGGGATGGCGATCTTACCTATATCATGCAACATCGCTATGTTGTAGTATTTCTCCACGGTATCTTCGTCATAACCGAGTTCTCTGGTAAGCATAGCCGTATACTCAGCCACTCTTGATGAATGACCATTCGTATAATTGTCCTTCATATCTATGACTTTGGCAAATGCTTCAACGATCTCACGGATCAACTGTCTCTGTTCACGCTCTTTTTTGAGGAAACGTTTTGTCTTCTCCCTGATATAGAGCCATACACATACACCGATCAATACCGCTCCGAGAAGTGCTATTAACACATGTACCCAAGTCTTCTCCCAAAAGCCCTTCTGCTTAACTATCGGTATGCGTATTTCCTTGCTTACGTTATTTTCGTTATCCAGCAATTGAAGAACAAATTCATAGTTGCCTCCCTTAAGGTTAGTATAAGAGATAGGGTCGAGTTCATCTCTTCTGACCGTATTTGCCTCTTCATCGAGGCCTTCCAGCTTATAAGAAACCTGCGGATTCATCAGTGAATAATTATATACATAACTGTAAACCGTAAGTCTCTGTGCGTCCGAAGGAATATTCATGACTCCGTTTTTATCCGGATAGATCTTACGGCCATCCACCTCCACATAAGGTACTGCCATCTTGAAATTGTGGACTTCTACAAATGTCTCATCTATATTGACCTTTGTTACACCCTTTGAACCGCAGATGTAGAGGTCTCCGTTATCGGTCAGCTCGCTGTATGAGTTGGAAGTAGTTATATACGGAAGACCATTATCCATGCCGTGGAACATTGCCTGGATCTTTTCATTTTTGATAAGTTCCTCCACCGCGACCACGTAAATGCCATTGCTGCTGAGCACCCACATCTCATCCTTTGCATTTTCATACATATCAAAGTTATTGATGTATGGGAAATCGGCAATGGTAACTATCTCGTGATCCGGCTTCATATAAGCAATGGAATTGCTGAATACGAGCCATTGAAGGTTTCTGGTCCTGTCGCGCTTTATTCGCATTATAACATCGGAACTCAGACCGTCATCCGTTCCGATATGCGAAACCTCACCATTTGGATCTATAAAATAAATACCGCCGCCATCGGTTCCGACAACCAGCTCACCGCTGTCCATCTGAGAAACCGTCAGTAGTTCCGCAAATGTAAGGCCGTCCTCATCTCCGTACACCTTAGTGATCTTATCTTCCTTTATGATCGCAAGTCCGCCGGTACATACTACAGCCATGGAGCCGTCCGCACATTCGTAGGCTACTCTTACCCTGCTCGACGGCAATCCGTCCTCTTCGGTAAATCTGGTGACTTTTCCGTTATCATATATAACCAGCGGAATATCGCCGTAGCCCGAAAACCACAGCCTTCCCTTTCTGTCACGCACTATGGATCTGATCCTTATATCATCAAGAAGCTTTATCAGGTTTTTGTCCCTGAAACTTCCGCCCGAGGGCGATACACTGCTCTTGATAGGGACTGTCTCAATGACCCTGTTATCTTCAAGCACCACGATACCTCCCGAATTGAGACCAACGTAGAGTCTGTCGCCGTCCATACAGGTTGTATTGACGACCTTGTCATCTATGTGGTATCGCTCAAATAGATCCGAGAACCGGTTCGGCACGACCTTCATGACACCCTGCTTTGAGGATACAAACCAGAAATTGCCTAGGTAATCCACCATGATATCGGTTACCGATGTGACCATCGGAACATTGGAAATGGTCGTCACCCTGTTATTCCTTACATAACCTATACCTCCGTCGGTACACAGCCATACCTTATTGTCTATGACCCTGATATCATGCACATAATTCAGCCCGTGAAGATTGATCCTCTTCCAATCCGAAAATCCATCATCCAATTTGCCGTAATACAGTTCCGTTCCGCCGGTTCCGATATAGACATAATTCTCATTGTAAGGATCGGCAGCGATCGCATGAGCATCGGAAATACCGATATTTTCCGCTATATGGAATTCATCTATCTCATGGTTTTTTATCGTAAATATCGCATCTTCCTTCGTAACGCCGTAGATCACACCGTTTTCGTCCGAAACAAGCATACGTATGTATTCATTTTTGATACGGGGATCGTCGATGACATGCATCTGCATATGCTTATCAACATAAACGATACCCCGGGTCGTTCCCATGAATGTATATCCCTGATTGTCACCGACTATGGAACGTATCGAGAGTGACTCAAGTCCGTCAGCCTTTCCGAATTTACGATATACACCGTTTTCCAAAACAGCGGCACCGTTATCGTTCATACCGATCCAGAGTCTGTTTCTTTCATCCACATAGAGCGTCATGACACTGGAAATACCTTCCTTCAGTCCCATCTGCTCAAAGCGGTTTCCGTCATAACGTATGAGTCCGGCATAGGTACCGATCCAGATGAAGCCTTCTTTTGTCTGTTCAAGGCAATTGGCTCCTGTTGTTATCAGTCCGCTCATATTGTCATATAGATCGGCCAGATAACCAACGTCGTCTTTACCAAGATCCATGGGCGGCAGCTGAATGTCATCTGCATAAAGACCGGTCTCTCCGCTGTCTGTACCGCTGCTCAGACCCGCTTCATTATTTTCATTGGCAGGTCCCGACGTACTGTCATTTGGCGGCCCCGTCATCGGCGCTATATAACCGGCCATACTCGGCGTTATGAGCGCAAAAATGACCACAACAGCGATCACTGTCGCCGCTATGGCCTTACCTGTTCTCCCACTCAAGCTCTTAGTTCCCTTCATAATCCTTCTCCTTCGGATCAGACGATCTTAAGCAACCCCTCAGGCTTTTCTATGATATGATCCGCCCCATTGCTTTCCAGTTCTTCTCTCGTTCTGAAGCCCCACAAAACTCCCACGGTACGTAAGCCTGCGTTATGTCCAGTCTTCATGTCTGTAGCTGTATCACCAACATATAATAATGCCTCGCGAAGTGTAACAGATGTTTTATCCATTATCAGATCAACCGCTTTCGGATCGGGTTTGATCGGCACACCGTCCATTTGTCCGAGTATCACGTCAAAAGTATCCTCTCCGAAGAAATGTCTGATCATACTGACTGTTCTGTCATGCTGCTTGTTCGAGAGCACCGCAAGTTTTATGCTCCTCCGCTTGAGTTCGGCGATAAGTTCGGGGATCCCCTCATATATTGTCACCTTATACATGCAGCCTTCCTTAAAGCGCTCATCATATCTTGCAAATGCTTCTTCAAAATGTGTCAGCTCCGTATCACCGGAAGCGATCAGGGCGCGCTTCACGAGATTCCTCGCGCCGTCACCCGCGAAATATTTATATCTCTCCTCCGCAAACGGCACATAGCCAAACTCCGCAAGTGTGTCATTGCAACATTTTGCGATGCTCGCAACTGTATTCAAAAGCGTTCCGTCCAGATCAAATATAACTTCTTCTATCATGACTATATCATCCTGCATATCCCCTGTCACAGATTCCGGTACATCAACAAACATAATATATATCAATAATATCATAATCATGCTAAAATAAGTATATAAACCCGAAAGGATCAAAGATCAAAGCTTATGAAGAAACTTTTTACCGTCATTATCATGTGTCTGTGCTTTGCGGCACTTACTGCCTGCGGCACCAAAGATGAAGAAGAAAAAACAATCACCAATCCCGATGAAGTCTACGTGAACATCGGCAAGAACCTCGAAGAACAGGCAGGTGAGATAATAGATGCCTCACAAAAGGCAACCTACAGTTCATATGAAGAGGTATGCAATGACTACTCCGACAGATTGAACAAGGCCTATTCGGAATTCGAAAAAAAGCTAAAAGATGAGGTTGCTGCCGGAAATGACACAAACGAGCTTGTGAAAAGCAGCAGGGAAATGCTTAATCTGTTGTCTGATATTTCACAGGAGGGCATCAACACGATGTCCAAAATGTCCGGAATAGATCCCACTCTCGGCGATTATTCCACCTACAGCGGCAGGCTGAATTCATTGTATATGGCATATGAACAAAATCTGAACAGTATCTGTAGCGGTAACTGAAAAAAAGGTCGTCAATCGACGACCTTTTTTCATATGTAAGTATCAAAAATCAATGATAGGCTTCAATCCATATCGTTCAAGCGAATCACTTATGTCCATAATGTCATAGTGTTCATTTTCAATATAGAATTCCCATATCTTATCTTCCAGAATGCTGTCTGAGATCGAATATCCCGCTCTTGATAAGAGATCCTTCGTATCATCCAGACTTAGCTCCAGCCCAACACAAAACTGAAACGCCGTTCTTTTGTCCGGCTTGTATGTATCGGTAAACTTTCTGACCTTGTGAACAACATGCTTGGACAGCCACGCCGTACTCTCAAGCACGGTAAGAGAGATCTTCTTTCTTTCTGAAAGGTACATAAGATATACTCCGAAAGGATCCTTCAGATGCCTTATCCTTTCATCAAGTTTATCCTCATCTACCGGCTCCTCGTAATCAAACTCGATGGTCTCTTTTGCAGACTCCTCAAGATCGGGTGCGGCGCTCGCACACATCATAGCGGCACCGACAGACTCATTCCTTTTTGAAGAAGATCTGTCAGCTGACTTTTTACCCGTCGACTGACCAAAGCCGAGCACTCTTCCAAGCAGCCTCCGATCTACCGCTGACGCTCTTTGTGTGTATGCATCATATCCCTCAGAGCCCGGAGAGACCGAACCGAAATGCGGATCCCCGTACTCTTCCTTTCTCTTCTCACACACATAGTCGTGGTCTATGAAGGCTTGGATCTGAGGATGAAGTTTCTCTGCCAGTTCCGTGGAAGCAGTGTCAAATACTACAATGTACACATCCATCTCATTGTCAAGCAGGAATGCATTGATCTCATCCATGGCGATCCTGAGCCCGTAAGCTCTCGGAAAACCGTAACTGCCTGTCGATATGAGCGGAAATGCCATAGAACCTATCCCGTTTTCTTTTGCCAGTTTCAGGCTCTTTCTGTAGCAGGACCTCAGCTTTTCAACTTCACCGCAGCCACCGTCAATGTAAAACGGGCTGACGGCATGAATTATATATTTTGCCTTCAGATCAAACCCGGGCGTGATAAATACCTCGCCTTCATCGACATGGCCGAACTTCTCCCTCGCTTTAAGCAGCTTGTCATATCCCGCCGCCTTATAGATAGCAGTCTCACAACCCGCGCCGACTATAGCATTCTCGCCCGCTGTATTGACGATGGCATCCGTATCCATCTTTGTAATATCATTTCTGACGACCTTAAGTGGCATAAAGTTTCACCAATCCAATCAGCTTTTTCAGCCGATCTTATATATTATCTCTTCTTAACCAATACGACCGCTCCGGCTGATAAAAGAAGTGCAAGTATGCCGACAACCAGACCCGCTTTATTGTCACCGGTGGTTGATCTTGTTACAACATTGTTTGCCGCATCTATGGATGAACCGTCCCCAGCAGGTGCTCCGGCTTCCGCCTTATCCGTAAGGAGAGCCGTTCCAAAGCATGCCGGTACCGACCAGCACTGGTTTGTAGTATCATTCCATGTTCTCGTTCCGCTTCTTAAACCTGAAGCGTTGGCATCATTTATCTGAAGTTCAAGACCGATATATGTGCCGACTTCGGGTGATATCTCAGTCCACTTGTATGCAGCTTCAACGATGTATCCGTCATCCGTAACCTTTGTTGCGGAATTGATATTTTCTTCAGTACAGGTATCACCGTTAAATGAATTCGCATTTTCATAGTTGGTCCTGTACTGCTTTGTTGCCGTATTGTACTCGGCCGCTTTTGTATTCTTCTCGTCTATGAATATCTCAAATGAATCCTGCTCATGAACCTGCTCGGACGCACTGTTGAGTACCGGATCCTTTACGATGGCAAGCGCATACAGATATTCGTTGTCCCACATTAATTTAACCTCTGCCGTTGCTTCGGGTGCATCCGTCTGATTATCAAGTAAAACGCTGACCGCATTGTTCCATACATCCTCTATCTCACCGTCGATCTGAGCCGTTCCCTGAGGAACAAATACGAATGGTTTGAGTGTGGCTTCCGCATAGAACTTTGAGCCTGTATCCTGTACAAATGATGTATCATTGAATGCCGCCATATTGTTGCCGTCATATGCGACAATATCAAAGCCAACCACCTTGTTTGCAGCCGCTTCCTCATAGTCGACATTTACGATCGCGCTATAGCCACCGTCGGTCGCTTCGGCATCCGCTCTTTTTACCTCAACCGCTTTGGTCTTGATACCTGCGGTCTTGCTGTTATATTTATCAAAATAAACTATTACCCTGTCGTCCGCATCATCCGTGGCATCCTTTACATTTACCATGAACTGCAGCCGTCCTTCGTTCCAGATCGCCTTGTATGTCACATCCGAATTATCATCGGCAAAACCATATTCTGCAGCCGCACCGAAATCATCCGCAGGAGAATAGCAGATGTCAACGCTCCTTGTCTGAGGCGCGAGCTGTGTGGGATCGGCAATGCCCCAGAATGCCGGCTTTGCATGATAATCCCCATCGAATAAGAGAGGACACTGCGGACTTCCGTCCGTTACTCCGCCGCCTACGCCCGTAAATGCCTGAAGCCATGAATTGGGATCTATAACACCCCATACGATCATACCGCCTACCTTCACGCTGCCTTCATCATTGAGTTTCTTCATGCTTCTGTAGAGATCTCTGTAACGATAAGCCTGTTTGTTGTACTCATCCTGTAGGGTGGCTTCCGTACCGTCATATGTAGAGCTTGATTTGAAATCCAGCTCAGTGACCATGATCTTGCCTACTATCTCACCGTAGGTCTTTGCTGCTTCCTCGAACTCGCTCATCTTCGGTGAATCGGCATCATAATGTCCCTGCATACCCATACCGTCGATCCTGGTACCGTCAGCAGCTTTTACATCCTTCAAAAGCTGTGCTATACCCTGAACCTTGCCGGGTGTGGTGTCATTGTAATCATTGTAATAGAGTTCAAGTGATTCCGGAGCGTACTTATTGGCAAATCTGAACGCATTTATTATGAATTCATTGCTCTTATATACTGCCCACCAGCTTGAATTCTCACTGTCGCTTCTGTATGTGCCCGTAGAATCGCTGACTGCTTCATTTACAACATCCCAGCCATAAAACAGATCCTTATAAGGGCTGTCATTTCCTACAAAATGTTCAAGTACCGACTTGATGTACCACTCATGTCTCTCAGTCATCTCCTCGGGTGATACATAAGGCTTGCTCGCATCATAATCCTCGTGGAAGAACCATTCGGGTGTCTGTGAATGCCATGTGAGCACATGACCTCTGACCTTTATCTGTGTATCGGGATGCTCTTCATTCCATGTAAGGAGATAGTTCAGATATACTTCCGCACGTGAGAAATCCATTTTCGGAACTTCCATGGATACACCGTCAAATGTAACCGTTTCGGTGCCGGGGCATTTCTCGTTGCTGTAATTGAACATGGCATCGGGCTTAAGCTCATTGCCGAGTGTGATACCGTTGAAATGCTTGGTAACAAGTTCCATAAGTACTTTGTCATTGATCTCTGAACCCGAGATTGAAGTACCCATGATGAAATCATCACCGAAATCTTCCTTTGCTACATCCCTGAGATTCGGGAGGCTCTTCTCTATTGAAGCCGAGCTGATGTTCATATCTATGAGTGAAACACCCGTTACATAGTATTCACCCTTAACACAGTCGCCTTCGCCGTAATCGGTTCCCTGTTCAAGAAGTCGGATGACAACCTGATCCAGATCGCCCGCTGCGGCAACCTTGAACGTTCCTTCGAATTTGGTCCATTTGCCGGGTGTGAGCTGCTGTGAAACAGTTCCCGTAAGCTCCGGTGAATATGAACCGAGATATGATGTATTGCCGCCTGATGTTATATAGGGTGCAAAATCAATCTGGCGCTGATCCGCAGGTGCTCCTTCGTAATCATCGGAAAGCATTACATAAAATGAAAATGCATATGTATTTCCGTTTGTCACGATATCCGTAACATCCTGTCCGAAACAGTCGTACGGTCTTGTTCTCGAATTAATGACACCATAGGTCTTTACATCACCGAATATGGCTTCGTCGGCTTCTGCCGTTGTGATCTTGGATTCGCCCTGTTCCGCGCTCCACATTGACAGGTCCGCCTCATCGAAATTGCCGTTCTTTATGATGTTCTCTCCTTCTATAACGGTCTCTTCCTCGTCAGCACCGGGATTACCCTCGCCTGATACCGAAAATGTAACGCTGGCGATCGTAGCCTCTGTCTTACCCGCATTCAGAGACATTACAGAAAAATACTTTACCTTCTTTCCTGCGGTCGGCGTGATCTCAGCCTTGCCGTAGGAAACGGGTGTACCTTCCTTATTATCCGAATCATAATCCTCCTGTGTATGAAGCTTAAATGCAAGTGCCGCTTCACTTCCCTCCGTCACATCAAATGTAACTTTTGTGATCGTCGAAGGATCGATATCATCGGGTATCAAAAAGAATTTTGATTTATACTGATCCTCAAATGTAACCTTGAGTTCGCCCTTTGCCGTGATCTCTGATTTAAGACCGTATTCCATGGGTGAATCAAGTTCCGAAAACGTATACGTTTTCTCTGCCGGTTCCGCTTTTGCCGCTATCGGGAATGTCATGACCGACACGATCCCCAAAAGTACTGCCAGCATAAAAGAACATACTCTCTTAGTCATCTCTTTTTTCCTATAACCTTTCTTCTTCACATTGTCATACGACATTACGATTATATCAAAATAACGTTTCATAAAACAAGTTACAACCTCTAGGTTTTTTCCCTACAAAATACAGTTTCGGACCGGGTAAAATGTTTTACCCGCAGACAACAAAAAGAAGCCGAAATAATCCGACTTCCTTCATTGATCTCCCTTTTCCCTTATTGGATTCTCACCTTTTTTTGCGCACCATTACCGTTACTATGATGCCGAGCATAAAGCATATAACTCCGCATATTACGAACTTACCCGCTTCCGGTGAAAGCATGAGCGAACCGTAATAACCCGAGTTGGACGCTCCGACCACGCTGCCCGGTGCCGTTTTGAGAATACGAAACAGAACAAGCACAAGCACGGCTGAGATCAAGCCCAATTCCGCTCTCATCCTGTTTTGATCATGTCGTTCCTTCTCGATACGCCGCTTTTCAATTTCAATTCTCATCTGACGGATATCTTTCAAATTATCTTTACCCCGATTTACCTTTTTATGAAAATAATACTTTCAAATTATCCCTTTCATTATATAGTGACATTTTTAGCTGATTTTTCTCACTAAATAAGGAAAAAAATACAAAAAAACGCATTATTTTTCAATTTTGTGAATTATTACTATTTTCCGTACCGAATTTACGTTTAAAATGCACAATGACAAGCAGGAACAATGCCACCGATGAAGGAAGGAAATATCCTATCATGCTTGCGCCTCCCTTAACCGAAACCAGCATGTTGTATATAGCATGGATCGTAACAGCAAATGAGAAGGCGCCTATTGTACCTAATATCATCTTTGACCTGAAATGACGCATGACGATTATGACCGCTGCATCTATAAGCGCGCACACAACATGCATAACTCCGACTGCAAACCCGCGGATCCCGATAAATGTAAGGGATTCCGCTCCGTTATCTATGATGTAGCAGCAATTTTCAAATGTGGCAAACCCAACTCCCATGATCACTGCATATTCAAAAAGATTATTATCATCAGGTTCATATATGAGCATTATGATTATGATCGGGATTATCTTGAATACCTCTTCCACAATAGGTGATATGTATCTTACGCATTCGATCCTGGTCGCATCAAGTACCACCATGAAATAACTGTTTACGTATGCAGCCAGAAGGCACGCTGCCATTCCTACCAGAAATGCGGCATAAAAACGCCTGCTCTCCCTTTTTAAGAACATCAGAAGAACAACTATCGGGATCGCTATGCACATAAAAATGTTTTCCGAATAGATCATGTCCTACTCCTCCTTCCTTATCCGCATAAAGAAGAAACCGGTAATGACCGTTGTCAGTGTGACCATGCAGATCATGATGGAATACTCTGCTTTTTCAGTCATGAATTCGCCGTATGTTGCAATGAGATGGGCAAAGAGCGAAAGCAGGTAAGCCTCTTTTTTTCCGCTTCTGAAAGCATATATCTCCAAAAATACCAACGCAGCGACCCATGCAGCAAAACTTATATGGTCCGTAAGATAATAGAGCTTTTCATTCGTGTTGTAAGCATACATATTGATGAACATCGCAACGACCACAATGAACAATGATGCTCTTATGCTGAACATCCTCAGCCCTTTTAAGCAGCCTGTTGCATGAAGGACGCACGCAAGCTGTCCGCTGTAGGGTACGATAACGATACACCAGATTATATTGTTACCCCACATTCCGCTGAAATAAATCCACCACCAGGTATTTACAAGTCCGAATATGACCGGTTCGATGATCACTTTCCAGTTTATTTTTTTTCCCTTCACCACATTAAGGTTCTGGATCGATGCGGACCAAAGCAGAAAAGAGCTGATCGCCGCGATATCAACAGCCGTAAATCTTCTCATTCCGCCATCCGGATCTATATTTATTATTATGAACCAGTAGAGATTTCCTATAAGCAAACACAAAAGACCCAAAGTGAAATACATGGAGATAAGGGATACCTTCATCGGCATCGATTCATTGAGTATCCTTGCTCCGCTTCCTCTTGAGTCTTTTATGAGATTATATATAATATAAATCGATAGTCCCGTAAATATAACGAGCTGTATGGAATTGGCTATCAATGACAGTGTAAATTCATCCATACGATCCCTTCCCGATCACATCAGACTGCTTATGTCATCCGTATCCACCGAAAGTATCTCCTTCAGCTTCTGCTTTGCCCTGAAGAGCATATTGTATACTTGTTTTTCATTTTTTCTTAAGGCCTTTGAAACTTCTTTGTTGTTCATATCCGCAAAAAACACCAGGTATAACACTTCACGGTATTGCATCGGAAGCTGATTCAACGCATCATATATCTTCTGCTTTTCTTCCTGCAGTACTATAGAATCCTGCGTATCATTGTCCGGTACGCTGCTTTCGTCTTCTTCATTCAGACTGATCCCGTAGATCAATGTCTTTCTTATATGAACCTTTGCAAGATTGCGTGCCACACCGTAAATCCATGTCTTGAAACTGCTCTTTGAATCAAAACGGTTCTTACGGGAAATGATGACAACAAATGCATCCATCATTATATCTTCGGCATCATCATAATTCTTAACATAGCCGAGCAAAAACAGGATGAGTTCTTCCCTGTATCTGGCAAGTAACTCCTCCAATGCGCCGCTGTCGCCGTCCATATATATTTGGTATAGTTCTTCATCCTTTAAATCAGTATACATTATCGCTTCCGTGCTCTGTGTATTTACGTTTCATCCGGAAAGAGTGAGAACAGGTCTTCATATGTCTCCCTGCGGCGTATTAATCTGTCATTTCCGTCCTTGCAGATCATAACTTCCGCAGCTCTCGGTCTTGTGTTGTAGGATGAACTCATGGAATATCCGTATGCTCCCGCATCCAGTACGCATGCTATATCTCCGGTCTCGATATGCGGAAGGAGTCTGTCCTTTGCGAGCAGATCACCGCTTTCACAGATATTTCCGGATACATTTATCTCTTCCATGTTATCCCTTGCAACTGCCTTACCGTTTCTCAATATCTCTATCTCGTGATATGAATCATACAATGTCGGTCTCGCAAGGACATTCATGCCTATATCCGTTCCCGCATACTTATGTCCGGCATTCTGCTTTGTCGCATGGACCCTGCCGAGTATAACTCCGCCTTCCGCCACGCAATAACGCCCCGGCTCACTCTTAAACAGCGGTATGGGACCGTTAAGCCTTGCAACATAATCATCAAGCAATGCCGTGAACCTTCCAGTAAATGAATCCATATCAAATCTTGCTTCATCATCCAACTTATGATACGGGATACCGTACCCTCCGCCGAAATCTATATATTCGAGATCCTTAAACTTGTCCGCTATCCGTAAGAAATTCTCAACGGCCTGTAAGAACGGTTCCGGATCAAGATACTGCGAACCTACATGCTGATTGATCTCCGCAATGGTCAGATCATACTTTGCCGCAACCTCAAATATCTTATCAACATCTTCTTCAGCTATACCGAACTTGGTCTTCTTTCCTGCAGTCACAACCTTCTCATGATGTCCCGCACCTACTCCCGGATTGATACGTACGGAGCATTTTCCACCCCTGTTAAGTTTTCCGAACAGTTCGAGCTGGTCAAGACTGTCAAGGCTGACCATTATATCATGATCTATCGCAAATTGAAGTTCTTCATCCGATACGTTGTTGGGTACAAAGAATATCCTGTCATTTTCAAATCCGGCCTTTAAGAGCAGTCTCATTTCCCCTTCGCTCATTGCATCGGCATTAAGGCCTTCTTCGTGTGCTATCTTAAGTATCGTCAGGTTACTGTTGGCCTTCATCGAATAATTGGCCCTGTAGGGATATTTTGTGATGACCCTTGCAACCTCTCTCATCCTCTCTCTGATGATATTCTCATTGTATACATACAATGGCGTGCCGTATTTACTTACGAGTTCTTCTGCCGTGATACTGCCGAAAAATCCTGTCTCTTCTACATATGATCTCAATCTACCGTCCTCCGTGGATATCAGCTGCGCCTTTCTCTGGTCGCATTGTGTCTTCTTTTTTCGTCGTACATCCTCTCTTCGGCTGACTTTATCAGATCATGGATATCAACCGCTCTGTCGGTCTCTGTCCTCGAATATCCTATAGACAGAGAATAGCCCTGTGATGTGACCTTTTTCCTGTAAAATTCTATATTGTCATACAGATCCGTGATGTCAGTATCATATACAAATATGACAAATTCATCACCACCTATCCTGTAGCTGTTCTTATTGCCCCACTGCTCAAGGATAGCGGATGCGGTGCATCTGATCATCTCATCTCCCGCATCATGACCATAGGTATTGTTGTATTCGTGAAGACCGTCGATATCAATATAGATACAGTTCAGGTTATCATACAGTTCCTTCGTGTAATCATCGAGTCTTCTTTCATAGCACAGTCTGTTGAGCAATCCCGTCAGTCCGTCTATGTCTCTTTCCCTGACTGCATTGTCATACAATTCCTTCTGTCTGAGCTGTTCCCTTACAAGATCGTCAACATTCCTTGCCGCAAGTACTATATTGGTCTCACCGTTCAGTCCTTCCGCTTTTGCAAAGCAGACCTGAACATATATGAAGCCTCCGTCTTTTTTCAGCCTCCTGTAGGTGACCGTAAATAGTCCTCTGTTCGGTATCTTCGACATCAGGATATCCGGATTGGTCTCCTTTATGATCCTGTCTCTGTCATCTTCATGGATATACCTGTTCACGTATTCCATGAATCCGTTGGCGTAATTCATGCCGACCGCATAACCGAGTTCAACCACTTCCTTGGAAGGTTCGTCATCACTCGTCCTGTATAACTGCATATTGTAATCGCGGCGCAAAAGCCATACGATACGGTATTCCCTGCTCAGACCGTCAAGAAGTGACATCTGGAATTCACGCTGCTTTTTTCTGGTCTGTTCCCTGCGGATCTCATCATCCTTGACCGCGAAGCCCATGACCACTTCCATGATGCCGTCCTTGTACTCGATCTTGACGCATTTCATCTCGCAGTATTTATTCTCATTGTTAAGATATACCTTTGTAAAATATTCCTGTCTCTTTAAGATGGCACCTACGTAATCCCTGGACAGGATGACACGCATCTTGTCTCTCTCATCGGGTATGACAGCCTTGCTTATATATTCTTCAATGGCACTGTCGTAATCAAGAAAATAAAAATGATCTCCGAACATGCCCTCGATCCTGCTACTCATGTTGTAAGGCGTGACCTTACCCGTTTTAAGGTTTACATAATATACCGACGCATACTCCCTGCAAAGAGCATAAATTCCCGATCTGTAGATCCTGTCCTTCTCCTCCTGCTCATTGCGCATACGCACGTCTTCATCAACATCGATTCCGACAATGATTATGGTATTCGGCTCTTCTTCCTCTTTTTCTAATTTGGAAAATGTGATCTTGTTGTATCTGTAGTCCTCTCCTTTTTTCCATCTGTAATAGATCGAATACTCTTTTTTATCCTTCAGCGCTTCGATATAATTCTCCGGTTTAAGCGCTTCACATATTCTCTGTCTGTCCTCCGGATGTGCATACTTTTTTGCCATCTCATCGAAGCCTCCAGAATAATCACCGATCTTATTCAGTGTTCTTACCGATTCTTCCGGAGTGTATGAATTCGCAAAGCGGATCGAAAGGATATCATCCTTTACATTGTGAAATAAAAGAAATAAATATTTTTCGGCCAGAAACCGCATGATATCGCGATTGATCTTTTTAATGCTCTCTTCATCATCCGGTCCCGAATAAACACTATTACCGTATATATGCATACCCATTTCCTCTGTTATCGAATATACCCTATTATTTTACACTAATGATGATTTTCAGACAAGTCTGCCACTACCATCTCGCCGTTTTTTATCGAACGGTCATAGAATGTCAGAGCCGGATCCGGTTCGATTATTTCTCTTATCGCAACGATCGGTCCGTTGTGTGTGATCAATATGGCATCTTCACCGCGATCCGTTATTTTCTTCCATGCCTCAAGTACCCGCTCTCTGAGCTGAACAAAGCTTTCTCCGCCGGGGCAGATATTGCTTAAGTTATCACCGCTTATCCATGTCTGATATGCCTTATCCGACTTTAATTCCTCATAGGTCTTTCCTTCAAATACTCCGAAGTTCATCTCATCAAGTCTGGCATCGACTGTATAATCTGCTTCCGGGAATATTATTTTGAGAGTTTCCAACGCTCTGACCTTTGAGCTGATATATACTTTTTCACCGTTGTATGAGCCGTAATATCCTGTAGCAGCGCGTGATGTTATGTCAACTGCTCCGTGTTTGGAAATCTCAGAGTCGCTTGCTCCGCTGTACCTGTGCATTTCATTGTCGGTTGTCATCCCGTGTCTTATCATCCTGATCTTCATAACATCATATCCTGTATCTTCCGGCTCTTCACAGCATCATAACCAGTCCGGCAAGTTCGCCGAGAACAAGCGCAAATCCCGATATATCTCCGCTCATTCCACCAAGACTTTTCTTTGCGAGTAAGGCAAAGACGGTATAAACAAATGCAGCAACGATCGGCGCAAAACAGGCTGTGTTTACATATCCATCCGATACTGCCATGATGATCGGCGGTAATACAACTGTTGCTGTGAGTGCGCCGGAAAGTATGATATTGTGTATCTTTTGCGGTTTAACTCCTTCGTATTCGCTGCTGTTCATGGGTTTTAAATTAAGTACGCATATCGAAGCCGCCGCTCTGACAGCCACAGGCATGACGATAAGTGTAAGCGGATATTCATCCAATGAAACGCATACCGCGATCTGCATCGCGATAAGAAGTATGCTGCTGATCACTGCCATGGCACCGCATCTGGAATCTTTGAGTATCTTCTGTTTTGTTTCCAGATCTCTTCGGGAAAGGATCGCATCGCATACATCCATGTATCCGTCAAGATGTATGAAGCCTGTAAGCAGCCACGGGATCGCGGCCATTATGACCGCTCTTACAGTCCCCGGAACGCTCTCCGTAAGGAATGCGATCGCGATCCACATGCCGCCTGTCACAAGTCCGATCACCGGAAACATGACCAGCATATGATCCCTAGCTTCTTCTTTCCATTTGCCGGCAAATGGGTACGGTATTGCCGTAAACATCCCCCATGCCATTATAAGTCCGTAGATATAGTTCATCTCATTCTCCGTATTATGTAAACCTTGTGCTTGACTTTGTCTTGTATTGTCCGTCAGCCGTAAATTCATACACCTCATCACATTCGGCTGCAAGTTTTGAGTTTAACCTGTTCAGCAACCTTATGTATTCCTTCGTTTCCCCGTCATATTGTTCGGGATCCAGCCCTCCTATGCTCACTATGATAGTTGTTTCGCTTATCTGCTGTAATTCATGTATCCTTGGCAGTATCCTTTCCGTATCGGGTGTTTCAAAAAACACATTGGCCGTCAGGTTCGACAGATCCTCCAGTAGAACGCATGCGGCCTTTCTGCCTTCTTTTATGTGTGCTATGCTGTCTGCCAGATAAGGATCCTCCAGAGTCGTCATATTCAGATCCTTTCGCATCTCAACATGCTTTCTTACCTTTTCAAATCCTTCTTCGTCATATGGTTTGAGTGTTGCTATATAGTATCTGTCATACGAAACGTATTTACTTACCAGTTCTTCCGCAAAACGGCTTTTCCCGCTTCCGTTCGGTCCATAGATAAATATGTTCATGCTTTTCCTTTTGTATATTTATGTTCTGTCCGGCGTTACCGATTCATTGCCGGAATTGTCTGTATTGTTCCACGTTTATTTCTTCAAATACTGCTGCCTCATTCAGTACCGCCACAGCGGTGTCTAGCAATGACATCATAAGGACCGCTCCTGTCCCTTCTCCAAGATGAAGTCCCGCATCTATGACCGGATGGATATCCAGTTCTTTGCAAATGTACTTCATGACCGGTTCACCGCTCATATGCGACGGGATGATGAACTCCCTGACGAGTGGATTCGATCTGCATGCACATAAAGCTGCAACCGCACAGATCGCACCGTCCATTATGACCGGTATCCTGTATGCCGCCGCTCCCAGAAATACTCCGGTCATCGCGGCTATGTCTGTACCGCCGACGCACCTGATTATATCTGTCGGATCATCGTTATCCGGCTTGTTTACCCTTATCGCAAGTTCTATTGCCTCGATTTTTTTCCTGTATCCTTCATCGTCGAGGCCGGCACCTCTTCCCGTAAGTTCCCCCGCATTCTTTCCAAGCAAAACGGCTGCCATTGCGGCAGTTGTTGTCGTATTGCCTATCCCGGCCTCACCCGTTGCTATCAGTCTGTATCCTTTTTCTTTAAGTTCTTTAACTTTATCAACACCGGTAAGGATTGCCGCAATAGTGGTTTCTTCCGTCATTGCCGGGCCTTCGCAAATGTCATCGGTGGACCGGATCATTTTTTCCATACTGACGCCTTCTATATCTTCGGCGACCCCAACATCGGTCACGAATACATCAGCTTTGGCAGCTTTTGCCATAACGCATACGCTTGATGTTCCGGCTATGAGCGATCTTACAATATTTGCCGTAACAGAAGAATCACATTGTGAGACACCGCGTTTTACAACACCGTTATCCGACGCAAATACGGCAACGGCTTTCTTAGTTATGTCAACCTCATTCTTATTTATATTGCTATGTGTTATGTTAACCGCTTGATCACTATTGATCGCCGCTATACGACTGATGTAGTCCTCAAATTCGCCAAGCCCCCCCAGCGGCTTTGCAACCTTATCCCACCTTTTTTTGCATTGTTCGATCGCTTCTTTATCTACAGGCCTGATGCTGTCTATTATATTTTGCAGTCTTTCCTTACTATCCATGTGTTTTCTCCAGCACGAAAGATCATATAAGATCCGCCGTTTTACTCAACGAGTCAGTATGTACATCAGGGCATTTATTATGGCAGCTGCGACATTGCTTCCGCCCTTTCGTCCCCTTGCTATTATGCACTCGCATCCGGATTCGATGATCAGCTCCTTTGCGGCGACGACATTGACAAATCCGACGGGGACTCCGATGATCAGCTTCGGACGGAACTCTCCTTTTTTCATCAGTTCATCCGCTTTGATCAGGGCCGTCGGTGCATTTCCCACTGCCAGGATCACATTGCCCTCGAGCTTAGCCGCTCTTTCCATCGAAACGGTGGCACGGGTAACGCCTCTTTTTGCTGCCTCTTTCGCAACATCCTCATCAGCCATGTAACAGAACGCCTGACCTCCGAGTTTCGCCAGAGCAGGCTTATTAATGCCTGCCAGCGCCATATTGGTATCCGTAACTATCGTCACTCCGCTTTTGAATACATCCATTGCGGTTTCGTAAGCATTTGCGGAAAAATACAGATTATCGGCATAATCAAAATCCGCGGTTGTATGTATGACACGCTTTATGATAGGTGCAAGGATCGGATCCAAGGGTGCTTTCAGCTCACTTTCAATTATCTGCATGCTTTTTTTTTCGATATCTTCCGGTCTTAAATCTTCAAATGTCATATCCGTTATGTTCTCCGTCCAGAATGTCGTATATCAATTTCATATCCAGGCTGTTTCTCAGACCGTCGGCCAGCCTGTCAAACTGCTCCTCCATGAATCCGTTATAGTTATATTCCGCCACATCAGTATTCATTCCTTTTGCTGCCAGAAGATTTTGGGTCAGTTTCGTCCTGAAGCCGTCGCTGTCAAATATTCCGTGCAGATATGTTCCGAATACATTTCCGAGGATACATCCGTCCTCTCTTCCGTCTTCCAGAAGTGCAAATGCTTCACCCTCACTGCCACCGATGATCTCTGTCCGTCCCATATGGATCTCGTATCCCGTCACCTCTGTTCCCTGCATTGAATCCATGATCCCTGATGAGGCGCAGATCCGGCCTTTGATCCTTGTTCTGACCTTATTGCCTGCAAATACCGTGCGCACGGGCACTAAGCCCATGCCCTTTATAACAGTGGGTGTTCCGTTTTCAACACCCTCTTCATCCTTAATCTCTTCGCCGAGCATCTGATAACCGCCGCAAATGCCCGCGATCTGTGTTCCGGCTTTGGCGCATCTTATGATCACGTCTTCAAGTCCGTTATCTCTAAGTTCGAGAAGGTCCTCGATCGTATTCTTGGTCCCGGGAAGGATGATCATGTCGGGATCACCGAGTTCGTCAGCTCTTCCGACGTATCTGACGCTGAGTCCGTCCTGAAGTTCGAGACCGGTCATATCCGTAAAATTGGAGATCTTTCCCGTTCTTATGATTGCAACGTCGGCGCCGTTTCCCCTCTTCTTTCTTGCAAGTCTTTCGGAAATACTGTCTTCATCATCCAGGCTGATATCCATCATCGGAACGACTCCCGCAACCGGTTTGGCGCAAAGCTCTTCTATCTGCCTTACACCGTCCTCAAAGAGTGAGATATCACCTCTGAACCTGTTGACAATGAGTGCTTTTATCCTCTCCCGTTCATCGGGTTCCGACAGTTTTACCGTTCCGTACAGCTGGGCAAATACTCCTCCCCTGTCTATATCTCCCACAAGGAGCACCGGTGCATCCACCATTTTGGCAAGCCCCATATTGACAAAGTCGCCTTCCTTCAAATTGAGTTCCGCACTGCTTCCCGCTCCCTCGATTACGATGATGTCGTTTTTTCCGGCAAGTCTCTCATACGCATTCATGATATTGGGTATCAGTGTATGCTTCATTGCATAGTATTCCTTGGCCTTCATATTTCCGACGACTTCGCCGTCGACTATGACCTGTGATCCCATATTCGTGACAGGCTTTAACAATATCGGATTCATGTCAGCCGAAGGTTCCGCTCCTGCGGCAAATGCCTGGACCGCCTGAGCTCTTCCGATCTCAAGTCCCTCACTCGTCACATACGAATTAAGAGCCATGTTCTGGCTCTTGAAAGGTGCCGTTTTGTATCCGTCCTGTGCAAATATTCTGCACAGACCCGCACAGATTATGCTTTTTCCGACTCCCGACATGGTTCCCTGGACCATGATGACTTTTGCCATTTTCTGTCCTCTCCTGATGAACAAACGCATTTATGTTAACTTATTATGTTATCCAATACTCCTATAAGTCTCTCGTTATCCTCATGCATTCCGACACTGACCCTTATGAATCTTTTGTCAAGTCCCGAGAAATCCGAGCAGTCTCTCACCGATATCCCACGCTCTGCAAATGCTTCGGCCAGACCGCCTTTTTCATATCTGACCAGCACAAAATTCGTCTCGGAATCACTGACCCACAGACCTCTCTTTTTAAGCTCTTCTGTCAGAAACGCTCGTTCCGCACTCACTGTTTCGTTTGTTTTCCGCTTTCTGTCAACATCCCGCAATGCGGCGATCCCTGCCTTCTGCGCTATGAGCGAAACATTCCACTCAGGCAGATGAGACCTGACCCTTTCGCATACCTGCTTATCTGCACACATATACCCCAGTCTTACGCCTGCCATCGAATGAAACTTGGTAAATGCTTTAAGTACTATCAAGTTTACATAACTTACAATCATATCAACTGTGGAAGCTCTGTCCGTGAAATCCAGAAATGATTCATCTGTCACGACCATTGCTCCTGCAGGCACCTTTTTCAGCAGTTTCCGGATATCTTCTTTCGGGATGTATTCTCCGGTCGGGTTATTGGGGTTACATATAAATATTATGTCAACCTTATCGGTAACCTTTTCCGTCATCTCATGAATGTCATTATACTCGCTTATCCGCGCCCCAACCGTTTTCAATGCACGTTTGTATCCGCTGAACGTGGGCTTTAATATGGCTGCATTTCCCGGTCCGATCGCATTTACGACCGCCATGATCAGCTCGGATACGCCGTTTCCGCATACTATGTTGTCAGACTGCACGCCTTCCTTTTCGGCTATTGTCTGCCTCAGGGTATGCGAATCGTATTCGGGATAAGCCTCACAATCTTCTGCCGCAGCTTTTACGGCCTCTTTAACATTTTCGGGCATACCAAGTGGATTTATGTTAACCGAATGGTCGTAATATTCAGTTTTCAGAAAGCCGCCATGAATATAGCCGTCCACATTAACCTCCATATGATCGCAAGCACCAGCAGTATGATCGAAGTCACGTACATGAGTTTATGGCTTCTTATGATGTCTTTATTTTCTATATCCCGGCTGTCGTCACCGATGTATGGCTTCTCATGCATGACACCGAAATATGATGCAGGTCCCGCAAGCCTCACTCCCAGCGCTCCCGCCATAACCGCTTCGGTCTGTGCCGAATTGGGGCTGGCATGATTTCTTCTGTCGCGCTTCCATATCCTGTATGCATCCGCTGTGTTCATATCACAGAAAAATGATGCAAGTATCATGGCAAGAGCAGTCATCCTCGAAGGGATAAAATTACAGATGTCATCAAGCTTTGCCGCCGCATATCCGAAATCGGCATATTTTTCATTTTTGTAGCCTATCATCGAATCCATCGTGTTGACCGCTTTGTAGAAGCATGCGAGCGGTGAAAACCCTATACACATGTATATGAGCGGCGCACCTATTCCGTCAGAGGTATTTTCCGCAACGGTTTCGACAGCGGCCTTTATGATACCCTTTTCGTCGAGTATGTCCGTGTCCCTTCCGACGACCATGCTGACTGCTTTTCTCGCTCCTTCGATATCGGAAACCTTCAGCGCATCTAATACCGGCTTTGTCTCATCTCTTAAACTCTTTATCGCAAGACATTGCCAGCACAATATTATGTCAACCAAAACCGCAACAACAAAATGTATCCTGAAGCACGCAAACAGAAGTATCGTGGGGATGATCAGCGATACAAAAGCCAGGCAGAGCACCGTGATATATCCGCCGCGTCTCCTTGCCTTTTTTTCCTTGTCTTTTTTATTGAGCTTTTTATCGAGAAAGCCGATCAGTTTCCCGTAACCGATGACCAGGTGAGGCCATCCGTGCGGATCGCCGATCAGCAGATCCATCAAAAATCCAAAGATCACTTTTTTATCCTCATGGCTTCCACGAATCTTTTTGCCGCCCTCGGAGCACCCGGCAGATAAATATGCGGGAATCCCGCGTACATCGTATCCGTTGCATATGCGCATCTTTGTACATTGCCGTTGCCTGCCTTGACCGATGTGTAATCGCTTCCCGGGGCATCACTGTCATAATAATGAAATTCATGCACCCTCATACTCTCCCCTGCCGCAAGCAGCAATGTATCCTTTTCGGAGGACATCGTACCGTATCCGAACCGCACGGGACGCTTACTGCCATGCACGCTGCCTTCTATGACGCCTGCCATTTTTTTGCCTTCGATGTCATCATGAAGATACATGAAGCCACCGCATTCAGCGATCGTCGGCAAACCTGACTCCACAGCATTTCTGATACTCTCGCGCATGCTTTCATTGGCCTCCAGCTCGTTTGCATGTATCTCGGGATAACCTCCCGGAATATAGAGGCCGTCTGCGTTTTGCGGTATTTCCCTGTCCTTTATCGGAGAGAAATATATAAGCTCACAGCCCAGGCCTTCGAGCATCTCAAGATTCTCCTCATAGATAAATGAAAATGCCTCATCCCTTGCAACCGCAAGCCGTACTTTTCGTTTTGTTTCATCAGACTGAGAGTTAAGTGCAAATGTATCCTGCCTGCATTCACTGCCGATCCGGTTTGTCTGCAGTGTGCTGTCCCCTTCTGTATGGTTCACCGTTTGGGTTTCGGCAAGACTGATTAGTTCATCGAGCTTAAGATATTCTATTGCATCGTCCGCAAGCCGCTCTGTCTTTCTATCGATGTCAACTGCTTCATCCGCTGTCAGAAGGCCGAGATGCCTGCTTCCTATCTCGTATTCTTTATTATTCGGCAGATATCCGAGGCAGCACACATTCTCAGATGCCGCTACATTTTCAAGTATCTTGTATGCATTTTCACTGACATTATTGAATATGACACCGCAGATATTGTTATTTTCCTTATATGTCTTAAAGCCCCTTATGATCGCACCCGCGCTTGAAGCCATTCCTCTGCCGTTTATCACAAGTATGACCGGGAGACCGCAGGCCCTCGACACGTCATAGCATGATGCCTTTCCTTCGATCCCGATCCCATCATAGTAACCCATGACACCTTCGACAACAGCGAGTTTTGCCTTAGTGCGTTCCATCGCTTCACTGTATACCCGCTTTAAGCCGGCCTCATCACAGAAGAAAGGATCAAGATTGTGTGAAGGTATCCCGAGCACTTTTCTGTGATACATCGGATCGATGTAATCCGGACCGCATTTGAACGCAGCGATATCAAGCCCTCTTTTTTTGAGCGCCGCAAGTATTGCAATACATATCGTTGTCTTGCCGGAACCCGATCCGGTTCCCGCTATCATGATGCCGGGATACATTTTATTTCCTCTCTTCTCGATATCCGATGTTATGTCAACCAATCTTTCTGTTTGGGTAATATTTTTATCAATTCAGACTGTGTATATTATGTTAACCGGATTGTTCGCTGTCATCAGGTTAAGCTCACCTGTTTTTCTACTCTTTGCCACATTTATCTGGACGACTTTATAAAACCTTCCGCGCTTCTTTAATTCGTCCGTGGCCTCCCCGAGCGTTTCAAGAGCTATCGCGGTTATGACCATGTGGGCATTTTCCCACAGCCCTATAAGTTCTCTGATATTTCCGCCGCTTCCGCCAATGAATACCCTGTCGGCATCCATTATATTTTCACGCTCTTCATCCAAAGAATCGAAACAACCGGGTGCTTCGCCTTCTATAACGGTTGTATTCCCTATGTGAAGCTTATTCAGGTTTTCCTTTATGAGTTCAATGGCTTCGGCCTTTCTTTCGATAGCATAGACCTTGCCTTTCCACGCTGCAAGCGCCATCTCCGCGGTTACGGATCCCGTGCCCGCACCGATATCCACGCAGGTGTCCTCAGGTCTGATCTGCAGCTTGCTAATGATGACTGCTCTCACCTCGGACTTTGTCATGGGTACATCTCCCCGTGCAAATATCTCATCCTCCATACCTGCCGCAACAAATTCATTTGCTTCATCATTGATTATCAGAAGGAGAGACAGTTTATCCGTTGTTTTCTCGGCAAGTCCCGCTATATCCGTGCTTATTATCTTTTCTTCACCGCTGTCAAGATTACTGCCTACATAGACCTTCAGATTGCCGTAGCCGGCCTTAATAAGCCTGTCGGAAACCTCACTGATATTCCCTCCTGTCAGGACAAACGTACTGTGATTTCTCCTGACATACTCGACAATATTGCAATCCCTCCCATGCATGCTGCAAAGCGCGGCATCCTGCCAGCTGATCCCAACCGCAGCCGACAACGAAGATACCGAGGAAATACCCGGGATGACTTCCACATCGTAGTTTTCATCATCAAATACCTCAAGTATCTTTTCCGTCAGCGAGTAAAATCCCGTATCACCGCTCACAAGCAATGCTATATATCTTTCCTCACTTTCATCGATCTTGCGCTTGATCATATCTATACGGTATTCGCTGTATATTTCCGCTCCTATATAGTTTTCATACATCTCTGTCAGCCTGGCTGCACCTATCACCAGTCCTGCCCTTTTAAGCTTATCAAGTCCCGAAAGACTTATCATTCCGGATGCCGTTCCGGCTCCTATAACCGTTATCCTCTTCATAGTTTGTCCCCCGTCAGATGATCCTGTTTTCTATCATCCTTATCAGTTCTGCTGCCGATATTCCTTCTGTTTCTTTGGGCCTTCTGATGATACCCAGCCTGATCCCAGTTATCCTTGCGGCTTCGATCTTTGCCCTGAAACCGCCTGTACTTCCGGATTCTTTTGTGATCAGCACATTCGCTCCCGTATCCCTTATGGCTTTAATGTTCTCATCCACTCCGAAAGGCCCCAGTGCCGCTATTATCCTCTCCTTTTTAATTCCTGCCGTTTCACATATTTCCATGCTTTCCTCAGTGGGAAGCACACGGACAAATACTCTCTTTTCAAAGTCCTTTATACGGGTCAGATAAGGTGCTTCCTTCACACCCAGTGTCGACAATATGATGTCATCAGTTTTATTGAGGATGTCCGTCATCTGCTCAATGTCATCACATTCAAATGTGTTCCCGTAGCTTACTGCCTCACTTTTGCCTTCATTGTCCCTAAGCACTCTGATAAGCTTCACGCCGGTATTTTCACAGCTATGCTTTATGTTGGCTGTCACAGCCGTGGCATAAGGATGTGTTGCATCGATCACAAGCTTCGGTTTCTCACGTCCGAACAATTCTTCCATCGCAGTTTCATCAAGGCGTCCAACTCTTGTTCTCGCTTCTTCGATGCCCTCAAGCATATCCTTTCCGAAATCCGTTGCCACAAAGTAAAGAAGATCCCTGTCCCGTTTACTCAATGCTTCACATATGACACGCCCCTCGGTTGTTCCTCCGAATACGATAATTTCACTCAAATCTGTATCCTCTAGGTGTGATCATCCTGCCATTTGCCTTATAGGTCCTGCTGTTGCCGACAAATACCGTCGTGAACATATCAACTTCAGCACTTTTCAGTTCATCCAGTGTGAGTATGACAGTCTCTTCGCCCTCTCTTGCGATATTTCGAACATATCCGCAGACCGTATCCCCGCTTTTATAACCGAGCATTATCTCACATGCTTTTTTCAGATATCCTTTTCTCATCCTGCTTTCGGGATTATAGAGAACAACCACAAAATCAGCCATTGCCGCAGCCTTTAACCTGTTTTCTATAACCTCCCACGGTGTCAGCAGATCCGACAGACTAATCACGCAGAAATCGTGTGCTACCGCTGCTCCTAGTCTGGCACTTCCGGATAAAGCCGCAGTTACTCCGGGCACGATATTGATGCTTACCTCGGGATGTTTCCCCGCAATCTCAAGGACCGGACTTGCCATTCCGTAGACACCTGCGTCACCGCTGCAGATGAGCGCCACACGTTTGCCTTCATCCGCCCTTTTCAATGCTTCCTCACATCTTTCGCTTTCCTGCCTCATACCCGTTGCATAGAATTCCTTATCGGGAAATGAATCCCTTATCAAGTTTACATAACTTGTGTATCCGACAATGACATCGCAAGCTTCCAATGCTTCCTTTGCTTCAATTGTAAGACAGGCTGTATTGCCCGGACCAATGCCTATAACAAATAATTCCTTCATGTTACCTCTAAAAAATCATTTTCGCTCTGTCGATAATTCCTTTCACTCTTTCGGATGTTATTTCAATACCACCGGACCGAGTGCAAATGCCATGGTCACGCCATCCTCAGCCGTTTTTCCCACTATCATCCTGTAATCGTCACCCGCCGCGAGCGCAGCGCTTCTTTCGCAGACATTATCGACTCCGGTAACTTCTTTTACATAGTCAGAAGAACTGAAATCTCCCTGTATCGAATCAAGTTCTTCGGCACTGTAGGTCACAAACCCAAATCCGTGATCGTCCGCAAATTCAAGTATGCCCTCTTCTTCGGCTTTGATGTCTATGCTTGCGACGACCTTTATCGCTCTCTCATCTATGTCATATTCTTCCGCAAGCCGATCGAAAAGCATTTCGATCTTATATCTGTCACAGCCCTTTCTGCACCCTATGCCTACGGTTATACATTTCGGTATCAGGATGAGCTTATCTTTTATCTCGTATATCTTTGTTTTTCGATATGTTATGTAAACTTCATTGTTACATTTTTCATCTGCTTTTACGCGATCCGGTAAAGCACCGATAAGTCTGACATCACCGTTCATACCTATGATCCTGTCTTCAAGGACCGCGGAAGAGATATCCTTTATCATCTCCGGATTGACTATGGTCATACCATTGCCGACTGCCCATGTATCCACGGCCCATTTACCGTGTATGTCTGTTGCGGTGGTTATGACCGGTTCCGCTCCCGTCAGATCCGCTATCCTGAGTGCCAGTTCATTGGCGTGACCGATATGGCCCGAAAGGATCGGAATAACGTATTTCCCCGCTTCATCCATTACGATAATTGCGGGATCTGCGGCCTTATGGTTTACATAATCTGAAATAGCGCGAACCGCTATTCCGACAGCACCTGTAAAAACGATCGCATCATCCGTATTAAAATGCTCTTCTGTCCAGCTTTTCAATCCACCCGGAATACATCTGAAAATGTCTACGGATTGCTCATTTGGTTTACATAAATTATCAAATTTATCTTTCAGCTTTTCAGCCAGTTCATATCCTTCTTTACTGAAGGCAATGATACTTATCTTCAATCCTTCTTCGCCTCCCTGAATGCCGTTTCGAAGCTCGCATCATACAATCTGGACAGCTCATAGTCATTTCCGAGGAAGCCGCCTACCGCTATGAGTGCAAGATTTTTTATCCCTGCTCTTACGGCAGATCCATGCAGATCACCGAGTCTGCATCTGACGATCTTTTCATCTTCCCATGTAGCCTTGTAGACTATGGCCGCTTCCGTATCCTCATCATAGGCTCCCTTGAGCAGTTCTTCCTGAAGCTTATCCGTCATGGATGCGCTTAGGAATATGACCATCGTCGCTCCGTGCTCTGCAAGCTTTGCTATGGCTTCAGCCTCCGGTACGGGCGTCCTTCCTTCCATCCTTGTGACGATCACCGTCTGCGAAACTCCGGGCAGAGTATATTCCGCCTTTAGTGCTGCAGCCGCTCCGAACAGGCTTGAGACACCCGGACATATATCATATCCGATCCCCAGAGCTTTAAGTCTGTCCATCTGCTCTCTTACAGCACCGTATATCGAAGGATCCCCGGTGTGGAGCCTGACCGTATCAAGACCTTCATCCTCCGCGGACTTCATCACGTCTATGACCTCATCGAGATCCATCTTCGAGCTGTCATATATCCTGCAATCCTTACGTGCGTATTCAAGCAGCTGCGGATTGACAAGTGAACCCGCATATATGATAACATCTGCATTTTCTATCATTTTCTTACCGCGTAATGTGATAAGATCGGCTGCACCGCAGCCTGCCCCGACTATATGTACCATAACCTCTCCGATCCGTTGCCTGTCCTTCGCTCCCTCAAAGATCAGATCTCAAATCTGTGATATTTCCCGTCTGCCTCGGCGGATGTAAAGCAGATGATCGTAACTTTGACATCTTTTACCCATCTTCTGACCGTATCGCATATGCGTTCTCCGAGGATCTCCATAACCTTATCTGCCTTATGTTCTTCGGAAAAAAGCGCAAATGCGCCGTCGCACGTAACGCATTCACTGACTTTGCTCAGACACTCCACGGAAGCTCCCGCCTTAAGGCCGCAGAAAACAAGTTCCTCCATACGTCCGTCATTGTTTGTCGAATGTGTATTTCTTGCACCGTATCCAAGTTTGACAAGCTTTCCCACATGACCGATCAGCCAAATATCCTTAAATCCCGCTTCCAGCGCGGCATCAAACGCTTCACCGATATTATTGCTGCAAAGTGTGCAGCTGTCGGCATCTATACCAAGTTCATCTTTTGCAAATCTTTCACCGATCCTGCCGGGAGCCAGATAAAGGATCTCGTCTCCTTTTGCCTTACGCTGCCTTATCTCAAGTCTTGTGGTACTGATGATCGCATCATTGCTCATGGGCTCCACGATCCCCGTTGTCCCTATGATGGAAATACCGCCCTCGATCCCCATCCTCGGATTAAAAGTTTTCTTTGCCGTCTCTTCTCCTTCTGGCGCCGAAATGGTTAACATAACTCCACCATCATATTTATACCCTGCCATCAGCGCCTGTACGGTTTCCGTAATGATACGCCTCGGAGTACTGTTTATCGCATATTCGCCCACAGGCTGGTCCAGTCCGGGTTTTGTTACGATACCTATACCTTTTCCGCCTTTGATGATCACTCCGCGATCACATTTTTCCGCCATCGCATATATTGCCATACCGTCAGTAACATCGGGATCGTCCCCCGCATCCTTTATCACGGCACATGATACGCTGTCATGTTCCATTATGATATCATTTATGTCGGCTGTTACGCTGATCCCGGCAGGTGTATCTATGGTCGCACTTTCCACCCTTTCACCTGTGAGCAGCATTTTACATGCTGCCTTCGAAGCGATCGCCGCACAGGTTCCCGTCGTATATCCCATTCTTAAGTTTTTGCCGTTTTTTATGATGTATCTGTCCATCTTTTATCTGCTTTCAGCTCCGAAAAAAACGTCGTATCTGTCCCTGTCCACACCAAAAAGGCTGCAAATGTATTCACTCCTTAACATCTCTTCGGGCCTGCCGCATTTTTCCGTTCTGCCGTCCTTAACGCTTACTACCGTGTCGGCTATATTCCGTGCAAGCTCGTAATCATGCATTGTCATGATAACGCCTATCCCGCGTTCGTCTGCCAGCTCCCTGAGCTTACCGAGGAGTTCGATCTTATATCCTATGTCGAGGTAAGATGTGGGCTCGTCCAAAAGCATCAGTTTAGGCTCCTGACACAAAGCCCTGGCGAGCATGACCCTCTGTTTCTGACCGTCACTCAGATGATTGAAATTCTCATCTGCCAGCCCATCCACGCCAATGATCTCCATTGCACGATCCACCGCTTCGTAATCCATTTCCCTGAGAATACCCAGTCTGCCGGTGTAAGGATATCTTCCGCCGGCCACCACCTCCGCAGCACTCATGTACTCGGCATGGATCTTGTCCGTCAGAAGAACCGCCATCGTCCTTGCCATTTCTCCGGATGCATATACAGGCTCCTTCCCATCGATATATATCTTTCCCGATATCCTCGGGATCAGCCCTCCGACAGTCTTTAAGATCGTACTTTTACCGGCACCGTTGGGTCCGATGAGTGTGACTATCTCACCCTCGTGAACATCTGTATTTACATTTTCAACAACTGCCTTACCTTCATATCCCACCGCGAGATCTTCGGTATACAACAAAAGTTTATCTTTCATTCAATACTCTCTTTCCTGCTTCGGCCGATCATCATCCATATGACTATCGGCGCACCGAAAACCGCTGTGACCGAACTGATGCTAAGCTCGGTGGGTGCAAACAGATTTCGTGCGATCAGATCCGCAAGAAGGCAGAATGCGGCTCCTCCGAGAAAGGAAGCCGGTATCATCACGATCGGTCTGTTTGTCTTATATATATGCCTTACGATATGCGGAACAGCCACTCCTACAAATGAAATTGGACCCGCAAATGCCGTAACGCATGATGAAAGCACTGCCGATAGCAATATCAGAAGCACTCTGAAATGTCTCACGTTGACACCCATATTGGCTGCATAGCCTTCTCCCATCTGATATGCGCTCATCGGCTTGGACACCGCAAACACCGCGATACACGTGATCCCGACAACGATCGCCATGACAGCGACATCACGGTTGCTCGTACCCGAAAAGCTTCCCATGGACCAGTTATGCAGATTCACGATATTGGAATCATCGGCAAATGTAACAACAAATTCCGTGATCGACGAACAGATGTAACCGATCATTACACCGCATACGACCAGGAACGACATATTTTTTACACCTTTGGAAATAATAAGTATCAATATGGTCGAAAGTATCGAACCGAGAAATGCGGCACCTATCAGTGCCATGGAAGAAAGCAGGATACCGCGGCTTAAAAACGTTATCATGATCATCGCGACCACAAGCTTTGCTCCCGAGGATATACCAAGCACGAACGGTCCCGCTATGGGATTCGCAAAAAATGTCTGAAGCAGATATCCCGCAACGGCAAGCGCACCTCCGAGTATGAGCGCACTCATGACCCTTGGCAGCCTTATGTCGGTTATGATGCTGGACTTCACCGGATCACCGGCTCCTCTGAAAGCATCTATTATTTCGGACATGGATATATGCACGCTTCCGCTCACCAGATTGACCGTCAGAAGCGCGATCACCAAAAACAAAGTTATAATGCTGTATATCCATCGTCTGCTTTTATGCATATAAACCCCTGCCGGTCATTTCAGTCTGTGAAAATATCTGTAGTCATCCTTGGAAGACTCTGAAAGTATGTCATGGATCTCTTCGATCATATCGGCCATACTGCTCGTCTCCTGATACATGTTTTTACCGGTACAATATACATCCCCGTTTTTGACCGCCTTAAAATCCCCAAGCAGTTTGTTCTTGGCGATCAGTTCATCAACAGTATCTATCTCACCCTCAATGGTACTGTTGTATATAAGTATATCAGCATCCACCGCCTCTGCATAGAACGCTTCCATCTGCATGTTCATTGTAGAAAGTGCATTTTCGTCTTCCGGCCTTGTCGTGATCACATACTTTCCGCCGGCCATGTCTATCATTTTTGCGACATAATCACCCGGTTTTCTGACGACGACCTGTCCCTTACCCGTTATGTAGAAAAATGCGACCGTTTTCCTGTCTTCATGATCTTCAAGAGCATTTATTGCCGCCTCTTTTTCTTTGAAAAAAGCATCGGCTGTTTCTTCTTTTCCGAAAATAAGTCCGTAGAGCCTGATCCATTCAAGCCTTGCAAGAGGATCAGATTCATAACTCGAATAATCTATGATAACGGGCATGCCAAGTTTACATAACTTTTCTTTCGTTTCCGGACTGTGGAGGATCATCGTGGATTCAATCACCAGGTCACAGCCGTTTGATAGGATATATTCGTAATCGGGCGCGCTGTATTTGCCCACATAGGCTATCTTCTCATCATCGAGGGCATTTTTCATGGAATCTATACCCCAGTCCTCATATTTTGTAGAGGTATATCTGACTCTCTCCAGTGCACCGATCTTATCGATCATATCAGGGACAGATGATGCTGCCACATAAACCTGCCTGACAGGCTGCCTTATAATGGTCATGTCATCTCCTGCCCATACCGGGACCTCCCTGCCCTCCGGAACGATCAATATCCTCTGATCCTCTATCGTTACAACCGGATAATCATCCGCGTATTCCACTTTATATTCCCGGGAATAATGCACATCTTTTGTTTCCGTCACTGCATCTGTACCATCCCCCGAAACATAAGGACTCCTTGCCCCGCATCCTGCCAGGCAAAGAGTCATCATTAAAAATATTAATTTGAATAAATGTCTTATTCGATATTGCATGTAATAGTATATTCCACCTCATGCGGTTTGCTCATGGCCGTGGTATCACCGACCACGTCAACAGGTTCTCCGAGCTTATTGAAGGGGATCTCAAATACCGAATTGCCTTCCGTATTGACAGGCTCGTATTTTTCTCCTCCCACAAGCATATAGTCATAGTTCGGGCTAGACCATGTGACCGTAAGCGTACCCTGTCCGTCCTTTACCGTGAGCTTTGTCGGGCTGTCGATCGTTGCCTTTCCCGTTCCTCCGATAAGCTCAGCTGTGACACTGTATTCGCCGTCCTCGAGATCAAGTGCCGCACTTCCTCCGTGAACATCATCACCGGGGACCGGATCAGAAACGGTTACCTTATGATCATACCATGTCCCCTTGGTTCCGATAAGTGCCAGATCAAATTCATCATCAAGATACGGAACCGGAACATCAAATCCGAAGACCTCTTCACTCATACCGTCGGAATATGTGACGGTATCCACTGTGGGCTCAAGAAGCTCCGCGCCGTCCTTTTGGGCATCTTCTGCCAGTCCGGGATACAGGTTCAGTATCTTCTGTGACTGAAGACTGATATGTAATGTCATCACTCCGTCTTTTACGGTAAGTATGCCTTTACCTTCATTGGCTTCATTTACACGGAACATGGAACTGTCTGTTGCGAAATCGACAACATATGTTCCGTCTTCAAGCTGCGCAGTTTCACTTGCAGTCTCTTCTGCAGCAGGCTCCGGCACCGTTTCGGTCTGCGCGGGCTGCACATCAGACAGGGCTGTCTCCTCGGTCTGCGCGTCTTTATCATTTTCTTCGGATGTAATTGTTGTATCATCCGTGTCAACGGTCTGTGTGGAAGCATTACATCCACACAGAGCCATTGTAAAGATCATTGTAAATATACAAAACGCAAGCCTCGTCTTTGGTTTACATAACATAGCGTTCGTTCCCTCTTATTATTTGTTTATAACTGCTCCCGCATGCTCAACATACTGCTTCTGGATAGCTTCGATCCTTCCGAGACCTTCGATCTGTGTATCGATGCTGTCAAACTTGTTTGAAGCCGCAAACATGCTCTTCCATGAATCATCCTCATCGCCTGCCATATCATTGTTTGCGTGATCTCCCGCAACGACCATGAGAGGTCTTAATATAACTTTTTTGTATCCGGCTGCACTTACTTTATCTATAACTGCGCTGCATTCGGTATCTTCGGGCTCTCCTTCAACGGTACCGATAAATACGTTCTTATATCCGAGTTCTTCCATCTGTGTCTGCATCTGACTGTATGAAACCGCTGCCGTATGGCTTGTTCCGTGACCCATGAATACAAATGCAACACCGTCTTGGTCTGCCTTATCAAGGCTGTCATAGCCTGCTGTCTTTACAGCCTCTGCAACAACTGCTTCGGCTACAGCCTTCTTGTCCGCATTGATCTCTTTTGCATCCTTGCCAACCTCACCCAGAAGAGGCTCTGCGATAACTACCTTTTCGAATTTATCGGCATAGGAATCAACGGCTTCCTTAAGCTCGTCATACTCTGCACCGTGCATCAGATGTGTAGGCTGTACCACAAGGTTCTTAACGCCGTTATCAACCGCTCTCTGAAGTGCCTGATCCATATTATCGATCTTTTCACCGTCACGTGCCTGAACATGGTTGATTATGATCTGAGCTGTAAATGCTCTTCTTACCGACCAGTCCGGATATGCGTCCTCAAGTGCCTTCTCGATACCTGCGATATCATTTGCCCGGCTTTCATTGAATGATGTACCGAAGCTTACTACCAGAAGTTCATTCTCACCGATATCATCTGCATTTCTCGGATCGTCCTTTGAAGCATCACCTGTATCTCTTCCGAAATAATCGGGATCCGCAAATTCGCCTTCAACCATTTCCTTCTGCTCATCTGTCAGAGCATCCCAGCCTGCCTTTGCAGCGGCGCACTGCGCATCTGTTTCCTCTGTCCTCTCCTGAACATAGATGGCATCGATAAGTGCCGCAACTTCATCGGCCTTTTCCTGATCGCTCACTTCTTCCGTTGCACCTTCAACTGCTTCCACAACTTCTTCTGCAGTCTCTTCAACGTTTTCCTTCACCTCTTCTACCTCATCGAGTGTGGGCGGTGTTAATTCATCACTCTCTCCGCACCCTGTAAGTGTTGCGCATGTAAGAATACATGCGAGTAGAATTGCTGCTGTCTTCTTCATAATTTTCTCTCCTCACCTTATATTTTTTTGCACACAAAAAGTATATCCGTCTTGCATCGATCCGAATATATCGTAGGAAGACCGGACTAAGCTTGCGCCATTACCGTTGCGGGACAGTCTCGGGATCTCACCGAAGTTCCACCTTTTCTGTATTATTTTACTAAGTAATTATATCTGTTTTTGTGAAAATTGTCTATAGCATATCAGGCAATTTTTTCAGCCTTTCCATAAGCAGATCGTAATTCTCCGGCCTGTGCGGGAAATCACAATTGATGCAGCTCTTTTTGCCCGAAGCCGAAACGGTCGGATTGCCGCCGCATTCACTGCCCAGTGCATACAGCGGGCAATAACAGAACATGCAATTGAAATCATCCGGGGCATCGGTCTTATGACACGGAAAATACTTGCATTCCTTATTTGCGAAAAATCTGCTTGAGTTATCCATACCGCACCTCACGATCGCATAAATAAAGGGCCCCGTTATCCACGGGACCCTTATATCATAACATATTTATTTAAGCAAAGAAAAGTTTAGAAAGTGTCATGGGATCGATGTATTTGCCATCCTTGTAAACACGCATGTTGCCTGAAGCGATCTCGTCGATGAGCATTACATCGCCGTTTGCATCATAACCGAACTCAAACTTGATATCATAAAGGTCAAGGCCCTTTGACTTCATATCGTCGGCAACGATCTTTGTGATGTCCTTTGTCATGGCTTTGATCTTGTCATACTGCTCGCCGCTCATGATGTTAAGATCGATGAGAGCATCTTTGATAACAAGCGGATCGCCCTTTGCATCGTTCTTGAATGTCATCTCAACGTATGCCGGAAGATCTGCACCTTCTTCTATATATTCACCATATCTGCGGAAGAAGCTTCCTACTGCTTTGTAACGGCAGATAACCTCAAGACCGTGGCCGAATACCTTAGCGGGAAGAACTTCCATCGTTGTATCATCAAAATTGGCCTTAACGAAGTGTGTCTTGATACCTGCTGCGTTGATCTTATTGAAGAAATACTCCGTCATACGAAGGTTAACATCGCCGACACCTTCGATAGACAATCCGATCGAGTTCTCACCCGGATCAAAGACGCCGTCTTTTCCCGTACAATCATCCTTGAATTTGAGCAGATAATTGCCGTTGTCCAAAGCGAATACATCCTTGGTCTTTCCCGTGTAAATAAGCTTCTTTTCCATATGTTTTTCTCCTTATAAAAAATTATCCCTGCCTGCCGACTTTACATTATAAAAGACGACAAAAATATAATAAAATCCACCTCAAATGATTGTCAATAATAAATTGTACAAACTATACCGAAAATGAAAGACATTTTTATAAATATTTTTCACTACCGCTTTTCGTCGAGTATTTCCACGGTCTTTTTGAATATATCCTTCACCGCGCCTTTGGCAAATATATCCTGCATATCCAGGTAATCCAGCGTTTCCTTGAACGCCCAGTATGATTTGAGTGAGGATATCTCCATGTACTTTTCCACGGCAACATTTCTGTTCGTATCGGCCATGTCATATATTTCCAAAGCCGCCGCTGCACTTGTCGCATAGGAAATATAATAGAGCGGAGATACAAATATATGCGGTATCGACGTCCAGAAATAGACCTCTTCGGTATCTCCGGGAAGACCGTAGCCGTAATCCTCATAGAGCCGGCTTGCATACCTCGCGAGTTCCTTTACCGTGCTGTCCGGATGCTCATGCGCATATATCTCGAATTCGGTGATCAGGCAGGAATCATACACTGCACTCATTGCACTGTAAACATTGGAAGCCTCCAAGTAAAATGCCACATCCTCGTCAAAGAGTTCACCGTAATACGGTACAAAAAGCATCTCAAGTCCCTGTGACTGTATCTCGGCCACATCCAGGTTTGAACGCGATTCAAAATCTCCCTCCACACCGTAATAATACGCATTGTAATGGCCGAATTCATGCACGTATGTAAAGAAATCCCGGCTCAGGCCGTATGGTGAGTCAAATATAAATGCATCGCCGTAGCCTTCCAGACCGACCGTAAAGCCTTTATCCGGCTTGGTGTCGCTCAGTTTAAGATCGAACAGGTTGTAATCCAGCAGATGCTGCATCGATACACCGAGTTCCGGATCTATCTCCTTCATATAAGGCAATATGGCTTCAAATGTTGCCCTGTCATCCTCCGTAAGATATCCCGGATCCTCTCCCGCTTTGCTCACGATCCTTTCTGCCCTGGTAATGTATCTGCCGCAGCTTTCCCTGCAATCCTTGCAAAGTGTCTTGACATCATCAACCGAGAAATCCCTGTAATATCCTTCCGTGTACATGTATTCCGCGTAATTGTCATATCCCTCCGCATCCGCTATCTCATGACACAGCTTAAGGATATCAAGATATATCTCCCCGAGTTCATTTCCTCTCTCCTCATCTATGCCCATGTATATCTCGTAGATGTCATCCCTGTCGAGTTCGTCCATGCGCTCGTCAAGCATCTCCTCAGTCCAGTCCTCGCCTTTAAATCGATAGCTGTACTCCTCCATGCTCGCCTTCTCATAGTCCTGCTGAAGATCCTGGAGTTTCATGTCACGCTCCTTCTCTTCGTCGGTCATATCCTCATACTCGGCAAGAGCCTCAACCATACGCTCACCGAGTTTTTCCGAAAGCACCACATGATAGCTCGATTTACTGAGTTCCCTGAGCGCCTGAAGTCTCAGGTCGTAATAATCCAGAATATCCTCATATATCTCATCGACCTCATCACTGAGTTCATCATCGGTGACATTCTGATAATATCTGATCTGGGCCATACTGTAGCAGGTGCTCATGTCCGTAAATATCTCACCCGAGCTCTCATACAGTTCCATGACCCTTTCACCGTCGAGCGTATCACATATCTCCTCATCGCTCATGTCATGTTTTTCTTTATATTCCACGGCCTCTTTGGCCAGTTCATTCATCTCATCGATCTGGGCATCGAACTCATCAAGATCATAACCGAGTTCTAGTCTGTCCTCGTAGGCGATATCGGAATGCTCCTTCTCCATATATCTCGAAACAGGCTTATATACATAGAGCTTTCCGCTGCCTCTTTTGTAGGAAGCGACTTCGGTTATACCCGCCTCTTTTGTATTTTCTATCTCCACCGCCGAAATGATATATCTGCAGCAATAATCCTTGAGATTATCCAGACCAACGTTAAGATCGTCGCTTGTTATATCGCATCTGCCATACTCATCCGTAAGTACCCCGTACTCCGCCGAATAGAGCCTGTATCCCCTGAATTCCTCAAAATCCTTTTCGGCCTCCTTGTTTGCCTCTATGGCAGGTCCCACTATCTTCTTAAAATCATCGCTAAAAAATATGATATCCGACCCGATATTTCCGTCCACTGTCTTCATACCGCTGTACTCGGCAACAGACGGTGAAATGCCGTAGGTAACGACCCACTCTCCGGAATAATCCAGATCGTCCATCACTTCACTCATCAGGTCTTCTTCGAAATATTCTTCGTATGTCGGCTTGCCGCTTTCCGCACCGATCATACTGTAAAGCGTGTTGCCCGCATCATTGTACCCGGCAGGGATAAGTATCATTGCGACCGCCATGGCCGTACCGATCAGAACGGGTACCCATCGTTTTATTTTTTCACCCGCCTCCGTCAACACACAGGCAAATATGACCAGCCATATGAACGGATTCATCATATCCGTCCTCACATAGCCCTGTCCCATCGGATTGAGTACATACCTGCTTATCACATCATTTATGGGTTTATAAGCACATACTCCGGCGATGATACTGTTAGTTATTATGAGTGCAAGGAGCTTGAAATACAGAACATGCTCCGCTTTCTTAATCTTTATGTCAACCAATATGAAATATATTATTGCAATAATGCACGGAAGGATAATACATGCGATAATGCTGACGTTCAGCTCATCTCCGCCGGTAATCCCTTTAATTATTCTCAATATTATGTCAACTGCATTGTTAACATAACTTTCCCTCCCGACAAGTGTGTATTTATTGTCTATTATCCGATATGTGAATCTTATAAGTCTGTACGAACAGCCCGCATACCCCGCAAGCAATACGAGCCATGCGCCGAAAAGCCTGCCCCTGAATCTCTTATCCTTTATGCTTCTGTATACTGAGTATACGAACAGATACGATGTGACCGATATCCCGATATAAAGCAGATCGCTGAAGACAGGAAAGAAAAGTAACAATATATAAACCCAAACTCTCGGCCTTTTATATGCTCTTATCAAAAGAAACGCAAGAAACGGCAAAGCCGCGATATATATACCAAGATAAGGAAGGATCGGCAATACTGCCAGCATTGCACCGCAGATCATGGTATATCTTCCGCCCTCTGCGTCCGGGAGTTCTTTACCCAGAAGATACATTCCGAAAAGAGCGACGATCCCCCTTACCAAATATATTGCAGCATATGCGTAAAAGCCCGGCAGGAGCATGTACAGGACCGAATAGATATTTATTTCCGAAGGAAGGATATCCCTGTATATACCGCCTAAGAAAGGTGCTCCGACATCCTGAAGAAAGAACTTGCCTTTGTTCTTTAACATCATGTACATCGGCGTGCACAGATCCAGATTATCCCTTATTGCGATCACGCTGTTTTTTCCGGCGATGAGCAATATTATGACCGGAAGCAATGCAATGATCACAGACGGTATCAAATATCGTTTTTTATTGTTTTCCATAAGTCTCCTCAGATATCCTTACGGGATATCACATCAAATCTTATAACCTTTCCCGCGAGCGAATAGTCCGGCTTAATACCGGCAAGATACGCTCCCTTGACAGGTCGTTTTATGACCGTCTTCTTTGCCTTTGCCATGAGTGCAGCCTCTAAAAGTTCGCGTTCATGCAGGCATGGTCTTTCAACATCATGAAGGATCTGGAATTTCTTTTTGACAAGCGCACTCTTTTTTCTGTCCGGAAACATGGGATCCAGAAGGATCACATCATATGCCCCTCCGGAATTCTTCATAGCTTCTGTACTGTCCGCGCAATTAAGGTGCATGCGGCTTACGATATTACAAAGCTGCGTGTCGTTCACCGCTCTTTTCATAGCATCCGCCAAAAGCGCCGCGATGATCGGATTGTATTCATACATCGTCACATCGAAGCCTGCTGCCGCGAGTATAAGTGAATCTTCACCCATGCCGGCTGTGGCATCCATCACCTTCGGAATACAGCCTTTTATACGCACCGCTTTTACCAGAAGTTCGTGCTGCATATTGCCGGTCTTAAGCCTCGGAAGCATTGATGCAAAATCCCCTCTCATGGTACCTCCCGCTCCCGTGAGCGTAACTCCGTCAGGCCCGAAACGCAATATAAGCTTATCACCCATATCCGATTTTGCATCGATATGAGTCATAAGCTTTGCTCCGGCCTTTTCGGCACATGCCACGGCCTGTGTGAGATATTCCGAGTTGTCACATACCACAACCGTTTCTTTCATATCATTTCATGTTTCTCATAAGATTTCTGAGTGCCATTTTCGAAATGTCCCTTCTGTAAAATGCATTCGTAAGTATTATACATAATACAGATCCTATAACTACCATTATACACGCGATGATCGTTCCCTGCGAGAAACTTAATCCGTTATCCGCAAATACTCCTCCTCTTGCAAATGCGCCCATCGGGAGCATAATGGAGAAAGCCATGACAAGTGTGCTTATGATAAAGAATTTATAGCAGATACCGAAATAAACAAGCGTGATGAACATTATTAATCCGAGTGTTATCATCAGATTTGCCTGCTGTGCGTATGCTTCCTCACTCTTCTTTGCAAAATTCCAATGTATGATAGTTATGATCACCATCGAAACGCTCAGCCACGGTATAAGCGAAACAACCGGATAGAGGCATTGTATCTTCTTCTTGTAGGGCGAAGACTGTACCAGTGTTGACAGATCCGACGTGAGGATCATCTGGTAGAGGAACATTCCAGAAAGGATGATGTATATCGCACCGAGAGGTGTCTCCTCTCCTATCAGTATCTCAAATACGATACCCAACACCGCGAAAAGTATCGCGAAGAATGTCTGTTGTTTTATCCTCAGTCCGTACCGAACCAGTTTATATGCAGTAGTCAATTCCTTGATCATTTAGTTACTCCCTTCTTTTGTCCGGTTAAATACCGGTGCAAATATAAATACCGCAAATACAAGACCCGCTGCCAGTGCAACAGGCAGGTCAGACCATGCTATCACATTGTTGCTCAGAACATCCGATGAAATATCTCCCGCAAATACCGGTATGAGATTGTTGTTTATAAAATGAATGGTTATCGGAACCCATATGTTTTCCGTCTTCATATAGGCATATGCCATAAAGATACCGATCGTTACGCATACAATGATCTGATTGACCTGTGTCTGCGGTCCGCAGCCTTCCGAATAATATGTGAAATCGGCTCCCGCATGCCACAGTCCCCAGATGACTCCGAGCAATAGCACTCCGGCTCTCTTTCCGAATCCGGACTGCATTATCGGCTGAAGATAATATCTCCACCCGTACTCCTCACCGAGGAACAGTACAAATGTCAGGAAGAAGTTGATCAGAGTAACTACCATGGCTCTATAGGTTGCAGGATCCGTGAAGATAGCTGCAAACTCATGAATATTTTTATTGACGCTGCCGTCCATAAGCCCCGGCAGACATATCATCAAAAAGAAACGTACCGCATAGAGTACCGTAAAGAGTACTATGATAAGTATCGAGATGCCCCATTTCCTGCCGTTTAAACCTGCGTTTCTTCTCTTTTCCTTACCGCTTGCAAAAAGCACGATCCAGAGTATCAAGGATACGATCATCAGCATTACCTGGCATGTCATATCGAATACCGAGATACTTGATCCGTTCATTTCAATGGTTTCCGAAGGAAGAACGACCGATGCGGCGGACATCACCATCATGAGCATGGTTGTCAGAAGACAGATCACATAAAATGTGACCGGCAGTTTACCCTCGTCGTATGAGAACATTTTTCCGATCATGACTCCGCTCGCCGGATAAAGCATGAGCGCATACATGAAGCAGATCGTATTAACTCCCTTGCTCTCGCCGTAAAACATGAGCGGCACCATAAGATAATTTATGAGAAAAGCAACCAGGAAAAATATCCATATTCTTTTCTTGCTGTCTGAGCCGAATCTGCCCTTAACCTTATCACCGAAATTCAGGTCAAACCTGAGGGATATCCTTTCCACCATGCAATATGTGACAACCACAGCAAGGATCGCCCACACGAGTATCATGGGTATCATGTTTATTTCGTTGTCAAAAGAGATCAGTATAAAGATCGCAGTGGGTATAATATCAAGAGCGATCCCGATACCTCCCACCAGTCCGATCTCCATAAAGCTGCCGAGGTTTCTTGTAACATTGAACCATATCGTATTTATCGTAAATGTGATCAATGCTGCCAAAACTCCAAGTCCCAGCGTAACAGGCAGCGACATTCTGTCTTCACCTTCACTTATTGCATAGATTATAAATGAGCTTCCTTCCATTGTTATGAGCAACTGTAGCGCTCTTCTGATCTGATCGGCAAGGACACCGTCCCTGAGGACCCTTTTACCGTCCAGTGAGTTCTTTAGCAATCCGAAGTCGAACTTCTTATCCGTGAATCCCACCATCACAAAATAATCGCCGTACAGATCCACCATTGCCGCAAGGGCATAAAACAGGATAATACCCATACTGCCAAATGCTCTGCCACCCAGTGCCGAAAATATAAGTATGGTTGCCGTCGCAACAAAGACTCCGAGGATCAGGTACATATCCGATATAAATATCCTGTATGACTTCAATAAATTCTTCATTTTAAAACTCCCGTCTCATTTCTTTCAACTGCAACTAATAAAGCTTTGTATTCTGCTTCATTACGGCTACACATATCTGTGATAATGTAGGAGTTTCAAAAGCAACGTCAAGCCCGGCAAGTTCATCAAGCTTATCCGCAAGGCATATGCCCTCGTATCCGTAGTTGTTAACACTTATCGAATACAGGCTTTTCTTTGCAACTTCTATATCCTCTTTTTCACCTTTTACCAGTGTGTATTTTTCTTTCAGTTCTTCCACAAAACCCTGTTCGACTATACTTCCGTTTTCAACGATGATCGCATAATCGGTCACTGCTTCCATATCGGCTATGTTGTGCGTAGAGAAAAGAACGCTCTTTTCTCCTTCCTCACGAAGGAGATAATCCCTTATCATCTCACACAGTTTGTCTCTCATCAGAGGGTCGAGAGGTGAAGCGGGCTCATCGAGCAGGAGCACATCCGTGTCTCTTGCAAGAACACCGGCCAGTTTGATCTTCATATTGTTACCATCCGAAAGTTCGGAGATCTTCTTGTTCATATCATCCGGAACCGCAAGCTGTCTGCAGATCTCATCATATTTGTTCTCATCGAAATTCGGAAACAAAAGTTTCTGCAGATCCCTGCCCTGCCTCAATGTCCACATCGGCAGATAATAATTACCCGTTCCTTCATAGCCTATCTTTGTTTTGACAACGGGATCGTTTTCCCTGTCCCTGTCATTGTATTTACCGAAGAATAAAAGGCTTCCCTTATAGTCGAGTCTTATACCGGCAAGGATATCGAGCAATGTTGATTTGCCTGCTCCGTTTTCTCCGATAAGCGCCGTTGAATATCCTTTCGGAATATCCAGCTTAGGTATGTTCAGTTCAAACCCCTTATACTTTTTTACAATGTTTTCCCCGGAAATCGCGCTTACAAATTCCATTTTTAATTCTCCTCCAAAGTCAGTAATGTTTTTAACGTATCGATCAGCTCTTCCGAGCTTAAGCCCGCTATTCTCGCCGAGGCTATCGCCTGCATGAGACCTTCTTCAACCTTCCGCATATGCTGCTCCATGAGCATGTTGGCATCCTGCGCGTTGACACAGTAGCCTTTGCCCTGGATGGCCGTTATAAGTCCTTCGTTCTCAAGCTGTTCATACGCCTTCAAGGTAGTTATGACACTGATCTTGAGATCCTTGGCAAGTGCCCTGACCGAAGGAAGATATTCCCCCATCTTCAATCTTCCTTCAAGGATGTCAAGTTTGAAACTTTCGGCTATCTGCTGATAGATCGGTACGCCTGAAGTCTGTGATATTTTCATAGTCACCTCATTATATTCATGCATCCCCTGTTTATAATGTCACTCCCTTTTTACTCGTTGCGCCCCTCTACTGTTTATGTGTTATATATACACCTATATCAGTTACGTGTCAATACTTTTTCTATGATTTTTTTATGATCCTTTTCACCGGGCTTTTTCCGCCGTTCCCGTTTTGATGGATATCATCTTGTATATGCATGAAATAAGGCCGCCCGGAAGGCGGCCTCATTTGACGATATCATTTTATATAATTCATGAAATTCTCTTTGTTCTCCATAGCTGTGGTGGTCGGTCTTCCGAGATCCTCCCTCGCGCCTATCGAGCATTTGACTTCTATGAAACACAGTTCATGACGTTCACGTGCCTTATCCAACTCGCTGTCCAGCTTTTCAAAGTTGTCTACACTCACAGCATAAGGATATCCGCAAGCTTTTGCGATACCTACTGCGTCAACTCCGCCTGCGACCGTCGGCATTCCCCCTACGGTCTCATGTGCACCGTTGTTTATCAGTATATGCACGAGGTTTGCAGGCTTGTACGAGCCTATGACAGCCAATGCTCCCATATGCATGAGCATCGCTCCGTCGCCGTCTATGCACCATATCTTAAGTTCCGGTCTGTTGATCGCAACACCCAGTGCGATCGATGAACTGTGTCCCATTGACCCTACTGTCAGGAAATCATACTTATGCTCTTCATTTCTTGCGACTCTCGCTTCGAACAGTTCCCTTGATGCCTTACCTGTTGTGGAAACGATCGGATCCTCTCCGGAATACTTGAGGATATGCTTTATGATATCCTCTCTGACCATGGTATTACTGTTTGAATAATCAACCTTTCCTCCGTATTCAAGAGCACCTTTTTTGATCACAAATGCAACCTGAAGCCCTTTTGCAAGATCCTTTTTGAAATCCTCAAAGACCTTTCGAAGTTCATCGGTCCCTGTCTCTTTTGTAACAACAAATGATCTGATATTCATATCGTCAAGGAGCTTTATCGTCACCTCACCCTGATATATATGCTGCGGTTCGTCGTGAACTCCGGGCTCGCCCCTCCATCCGATAACAAATATCACAGGTATGCCGTATACCTTCTCATTCAGCAGGGATGCCACGGGATTGATGATATTGCCCTCTCCGCTGTTCTGCATATAAACTACCGGGACCTTGCTCGTAGCCAGATGATAGCCTGCGGCAAGTGCCGTACAGTTTCCTTCATTGGCTGCTATGATATGATGCTTCTCATCTGTCCCATATGTATCCATCAGATAATTGCAAAGTGCTTTAAGCTGGGAATCCGGAACACCGGTATAAAACTCCGCCCCCAGGATCGCGGTAAAATCTTCTGCTTTCAATATATTGATCTCCTGTATTTTAGTTTACATAACTTGTGCATCTTACAACTCATCTATAAGGGAAATGATACTCTTTATAGACATAAGTCTGTCATCAACCTCAAGTGCGCGGTGATATTTGAGTATATCCTTGGCTGTCTGTTCCATTGCGGGAAATGCGCTTCTTGTCAGCTGATTTGCGTAAATGACGATATTTACGCCGTGTGATGCCAGTTCCGCCTCCGTAACCGAATTAAATGACGTAGGCACGACAACTATAGGTGTCGTTTTATCCGTCTCCCTGAATCTGTCGCAGAATTCAAGTATCTCATCGGGGTTCTTTTTCCTTGAGTGGATCATGATGCCGTCAGCTCCCGCCCCGACATAGGCCTTTGCTCTTGTAAGAGCATCCTCCATTCCCTGCTCGAGGATCAGGCTTTCTATCCTTGCTATGATCATGAAATCATCCGTAAGCTGAACCTTCTTGCCGGCTGCGATCTTGTCACAGAAGTTTTCGATCGAATCCTGTGTCTGTGCAACCTCTGTACCGAAGAGCGAATTCTTCTTCAGGCCCGTTTTATCTTCTATGATGACCGCAGATACACCCATTCTTTCAAGTGATCTGACAGTATATACAAAATGCTCCGGAAGTCCGCCGGTATCGCCGTCAAATATAATAGGCTTTGTGGTGACCTCCATGACATCATCTATCGTACGGAAACGTGATGTCATATCCACAAGTTCGATATCGGGTTTGCCTTTTGCTGTCGAATCACACAATGAACTGATCCACATTGCATCGAACTGATCCAGTTCTCCGTTATTTGCTACGATCGTCTTTTCGGCTATGAGACCCGTCAGTCCGCTGTGGACCTCAAGCGTCTTAACGATCGGGCACAGATCTATCAGCTGCTTTAATCTGCGGCGTCTGTATTCCGGCATAGCAAGCTTCTCGCGGATCTTTCTGTCCACGAGCTTCACATTTTCATTGACGGTATAAGGCACATCGATCACCTTTCCGCCATAATTTTCAAGAAGGCTTACGACCCTGTCCCTTATGGCCTTCATCGGTCCTTCCGACCAGTTATTTCCATGAATGACATAGTCAGGCTTCAGCTCCTCTATTATCTCATCGTAATGAATGTTTTTCTGAACGATGACGCGGCTTACATCCGGGATCTCCTCAACTATCTTTTTACGCTCTTCAAAGCTTACTGTAGGAAAACGGTTGAAACGTATCATGGCTTCGTCTGAGAGGACACCAACGACAACATCACCGTATTTGCGTGCTTCCTTTATGATATTCATGTGACCTTCATGTATCACATCCGTTGTAAAACATGTATATACGATACTCATACTACGCTGTACCTCCTCTTCTAATATCTGACCGGAACAGCTATGTTATATTCATCCAATGCCGCCCTGAAGACCTTGAAAAACTCAACTATATCTTCCCTGTCTATCGCACCCAGAGCACAAAGCCGGAATGTATTGGTCGTTGATATCTTGCCGGGATAAATGGTAAAGCCCCTCTCATAGCAATAATCATGGACCTTCATGAAATCCCAGTTCTCATCATTCGGGTAAATGGCAGAGACCACGAGTCCGGCCTGTTCATCTCTCTTTATTACATCCTTGAATCCAAGCTCATCCAGTCCTTCATGAATGGCATCGAAAACTCTTGTGTGGCGTGCCCATTTGGCCTCCTCGCCTTCTTCGAAATACTCTTTCAGCGCCTGTACCGTTGCATATATGGTCTGTACCGGAGGAGTGAAATGCATCTCGCCCGTTTTTTCAAAATAATCATATTGTAAGAAAAGATTGCAATAGTAAGATCTCTTCGGATAATCCGCCGACTTCTTTATGATATCCGTCTTTCCTATGACAAATGAAAGTCCCGTCATCGCCATAAGTCCCTTCTGGGCCGAAGCCATACAAAAATCGATATTGTCCTTATAAACGTCGATCGGTCTCATTGCATAGGTTGATGTCGTATCCACAGTAAATACCGCACCGTACCTGTGAGCCAGTTCACCTATTTCTCTTATCGGATTGAGTATACCCGTACCGGTCTCGTTATGGGTCGTATGAACAAGCGCTATGTCTGGGTTTTCCTTAAGCACCTCTTCCACCTTGACAAGATTGGGCCGCTCGTCAACAGGAAACTTCAGATCTATATGGGGCATACCGTAATATTCACAGATCTCAACCGCTCTTGTGCTGTAGGCTCCGTTATTGACAACAAGTATCTTTTTTCCTTCCGGCAGCAATGAATTCAGGCAGATATCAATATTTATGGTTCCCGATCCGCAGAACAGAACGGATGTGTAATCGTCACCGCCGTGAACGATCTTTACGAGATCCTTTCTTATGTCCTTCATCATTGATGCAAATTCTTTTTCTCTAGGACAGATATCCGGTACTACCTGTGCCATTTTGACCGTATCCGTTGTGGTTGACGGGCCGGGATTAAGAAGTATATTTCTCTTGATATTCATATATCCTCCTTCTATATTGGGGAACGCTCGCGCTGCATAGTGCCCTTGCAGGGCACTACAAATGCTCGCCCATGTATGATTCGCCTTCGGCGAAGGGCTCGCGCCTTGTGACGTTCCTTCGGAACGTTACATTATACATCGTAAGTCTTATCTATTGCTTTCAGTTCCCTGTAGGTGTCGATCTCTATGATGTCGCTCTCTTTGCACTCCATGATCTCTACCTTGTACTCTTTTTTGAATTCAACGAGCGGTACCTGTTCCCAGTATCTCTCCTTGCCGCCCGGCATGTTGAATACCTTCTCGATATGCTCGGCGAGTTTATGGCCGTCCTCATCATTCCAGTATGAAATGCCGACCATCTGATAATTGTTGTCACCCTGACCGCCAACCTTTTCCTCGACGATCACATTGTCCTTGACGGTAAGACACCAGTCATCGGACCATTCTTTCCTGATACCCAGGAAATCCGAGGTATAATGATATTTCTTTATGATAGCCGGATTTGAGATCAGAAGATCCGCCTCAAACACATAGGAATTGCTCATCAAAAATCTCGCGCACATGGCCGAGCTGATATTGTTTGCCTCATTGTATGAGGGATTCTCCAGAAACTTGATCATCGGATACTTGTATTTGAGAAGATCAAACTGCTCCGCAAGATATCCTCTTACAAGGTAGATCTCATCGATCCCTACTCCCAGACACGCATCCAGAAGCCCGTCTATTATCCTCTGACCGTTGACACGCACAAGTGGCTTGGGTGTGTTCAATGTGACCGGAACGAGTCTCGAACCGAAGCCTGCGGCAATGAATATCGCCCTTTTAACCCTGTAGGGTTCCATGGCCTCTTTTCCTTCCTTTGTGACATCACCGTCTTTCACATAACCCGCATCACTCAGTTCCTTGATAACACGGTTTATGGTACTAAGCGAATGACCGGTCTTCTCCTCGAGTTTTCTCTGACTCAGTGTTTCGTCCGCTCCAATCAGAGCTTCGAGTACATCAAATTGTTTTCTTGAAAGCTTTTCCATATCGTCTCCGTTTGTGTAAATGTGTTTCAAAATCGCTCCGTGATACCATGAAATGAAACACTTTTACGTGAAATAATGATAAAAAAAATCGCAAATATGCCCGGTGTTTCGCACCGAGCATATTTTCTTTATCTGTAGAACAGTATATATTGTATGAAACTTAATGTCAAACAGTCTTTTCTTTTCTGAAAAGATTATAGATGATGAATACAAATGCTGCTATGGCAAATATAAATCCCACCACATTTCCGTTACCGGTGAACATACCTCCGAACTGGTTGATCATAAGTGCGATCAGGTAAGCAAAACCGCACTGATAACCGATCGCGAACCATGTCCATTTTGCATTGTTCATTTCTCTCTTTATAGCACCGATGGCTGCAAAACAAGGTGCGCACAGAAGGTTGAATACAAGGAATGAATATCCGGTTATGCCGGTGAATTCCTGAGCAAGTGTTTCATATGCATTGCCTGCCGCACCATAAAGGATACCCATCGTACCCACTATGTTCTCCTTGGCAACAAGACCTGTTATGGAAGCAACGGTCGCTTCCCATGTTCCGAAGCCGAGCGGCTTGAATATCCAGGCAATGGCACTTCCGAGTTTTGCGAGCAAGGATAGATCAAGTTCGTCCTCAGCAAGCATTCTGAAGCCGTCCGATGTAAATCCGAAAAATGATGTAAACCATACAAATATTGTTGAAAGAAGGATGATAGTTCCCGCCTTCTTGATGAATGACCAGCCACGCTCCCACATTGATCTGAGTACATTTGCAAGTGTGGGCATATGATATGCGGGAAGCTCCATAACGAACGGAGCCGGATCTCCTGCGAACATCTTTGTCTTCTTAAGCATGATGCCCGATATTATGATTGCTGCCATACCTATGAAATAAGCCGATGTTGCAACCCATGCCGAGCCCGAGAAGATGGCACCCGCGATCATCGCTATAAACGGAACCTTGGCTCCGCAGGGGATAAATGTTGTCGTTATGACTGTCATACGACGGTCACGTTCATTTTCTATCGTTCTTGATGCCATGATACCGGGAATACCGCAGCCTGTACCGATAAGCATTGGTATGAAACTCTTGCCTGATAAACCGAACTTTCTGAATATCCTGTCAAGTACGAATGCTATTCTTGCCATGTAACCGCATGCCTCAAGGAATGCGAGCATAAAGAACAGTACCAGCATCTGGGGGACGAATCCGAGTACCGCGCCGACACCGGCTACGATACCGTCAAGTATAAGTCCTTTTAACCAGTCTGCTGTTCCTATGGCGTCAAGTCCCGATTCGATAAGGGTCGGAACGCCCGGAACCCACACACCGTAATCGGCGGGATCGGGTTCGTCGCCTATCTCTTCAAGTGTCTTTACCGCTGCATCATAATCTTCAAGCGATGCCTCGGCAACCTCTACCGCAAGTGTTTCCTCATCTTCTATCTCGTATTCGAAGCTGCCCGTGGGCTCGCTTCCGTTTTCTTCCACATAGGCATCATATCCATCGACTATGAGTGATGCATCATTGTATGCTTCAGCAACTTCTTCATATTTGCCGCTGCCGATACCGAACAGATGCCATCCGTCTCCGAACAGACCATCATTTGCCCAATCGGTTGCCGATGCACCGACACCAACCATTGCGATCCAGTATACGAAGAACATTATGATTGCAAATATGGGAAGTCCCAGCCATCTGTTGGTCACGATCTTATCTATCTTATCGGAAGTCGTAAGTCCTCCGACATTTTTTTTCTTGTAGCATGATTTTATTATAGACGCTATATAGATATATCTTTCATTGGTTATGATAGACTCGGCATCATCATCGAGTTCCTTCTCTGCTGCCTTTATGTCCTCTTCGATGTGTGCAAGCTTATCTTCGGGAATCTTAAGTTTCTCAAGTACTTTTTCATCTCTTTCGAATATCTTGATTGCGTACCAGCGCTGCTGATTCTCATCAAGGTCATGGACTGCCGCCTCCTCGATATGAGCGATGGCATGTTCAACCGCACCCGAGAATGTATGCTTGGGAACCGTGGGCTCTCCGTCTGCTGCCTTTATGGCAACCTCCATGGCTTCTTCAAGTCCCGTTGCCTTAAGTGCCGATATCTCAACAACCTTGCAGCCCAACTGTCTTGAAAGCTCTTCGGTGTTGATCTTGTCACCGTTCTTGCGGACAACGTCCATCATATTGACGGCTATGACCACCGGGATACCGAGCTCTGTGAGCTGGGTCGTCAGATAAAGGTTTCTTTCAAGGTTCGTTCCGTCGATGACGTTAAGTATTACATCGGGTCTTTCTTCAATAAGATAATTTCTCGAGATCACTTCCTCAAGTGTGTAAGGTGAAAGTGAATAAATACCCGGAAGGTCCATGATGGTTACATCACTGTGCTTTTTAAGCTTTCCTTCCTTCTTTTCCACTGTTACACCGGGCCAGTTTCCCACAAACTGGTTTGAGCCGGTGAGTTCGTTGAACAATGTGGTCTTACCACAGTTCGGATTACCTGCCAAAGCAATTTTAATACTCATGATATGTCCTTTCTTCATGTGCCGGACACACATACCTTTTCAGGATGGGGTCAGGTGACACAGATTATATTTTACTCTTCGATCTCAATGATCTCGGCATCTGCTTTCCTGAGTGAAAGCTCATAGCCTCTTACAGTGATCTCAACCGGATCACCTAACGGTGCGACCTTGCGGATCTTAATCTCCACACCCTTTGTGATACCCATATCCATGATCCTTCTTTTGATCGCTCCTGCGCCATTGATCTTTACGACCTTGACGGTATCTCCGATCCCGGCATCTCTCAAAGTTTTCATAATAATACCTTCCTCTCGCTACCTAAACCATTATTCTCCTGGCCATTTCTTCACTTATGGCCACTCTTGATTCTTTAACGTTGACAATAACATTGCCCCCGAGTGAAGTCACGATAGTAACATCCGCTCCCGCAATAAATCCGAGATTCTCAAGATGTTTTTTTATCTCCGGGCTTCCGCCCACTTTCTTTACGGTATTTACCTTTCCTACATCAGCCAGTGCTAAAGGCATCATGCTTTTCCTCCGTTATCCGTTTTATCATTACCCGACAATTTACAATTTCCGTGACAGCTGCCGGCTAAAGCGCAGCCCTTACAATTGCATCCGCAGGATGATATTCCCCTTTTTTTATCATTAAAAAGTTTTCTTATTATCAGTACAACAATAAGCAGCAATACGACCGAAACCATAACAGAACCGATATTGTTAAAGATCAAATCCATCATATTCCCAGCTCCACATTCATCCGATAATCAGAAAACTCCAATAATCATAAACCAAACCTTTATTTTGTTTTTCTCCCTATACCAAATTGAATTATAGTTAGTAAATACTAACTTGTCAACAATATTTTGAGTTTTCTCAGGCTCTTTGTGATTTTTTTCACAGGCTTATGAAAATATCCTTCATACTAAAGACAACATATCTTATATCTGATAAAATATGAAGGGTCACATAGATCTCGGCATACGGAGGATCAAAATGTACAGGCATACGGTCAGATATTACGAAACGGATAAGATGGGTATCACTCATCATTCGAATTATATAAGATGGATGGAGGAAGCAAGGATCGCTTTCCTTAAGGAAAAGGGCTTTGACTACGCCAGGCTTGAAAATGAGGGGATCTATTCCCCTGTCATCAATATAAGCTGTCAGTATATAAGGCCCACAACATTTCCCGATGATATTGACATTGATGTCACGGTCAAAGCCTTTAATGGTGTAAAGCTTACTCTGATGTACAGGATGTACAAAGCGGACACGCCGGTCTGTCAGTCGGAATCCATGCATTGTTTTCTTGATAAGAGTGGCAAACCAATAAGACTCAAAAAGAGTTTTCCCGAATTTTACGATATGCTTACGGACAATATAAAGGAGAGCCGATAAAGCTCTCCTTTTTTCGATCACAGTTCAATTGTTTTTGTGGCTATCTTTTCCCTGAATCTCACATCATGCTCCACGATCAGCATAGTTGGGCTGTACTGAAGTATCAGTTTCTCTATCTGCATTCTTGAGAATACATCGATATAATTGAGAGGTTCATCCCACACATACAGATGTGCCGGAGTTATCAGGCTTCCCGCTATGAGGACCTTCTTTTTCTGTCCCTCCGAATAATCTTCCATGTTCTTCTCAAACTGCACTCTTTCAAAATCCAGTTTTCTTAAGAGCGCGAGTAATATGCTGTAGTCAAGCCCGTTGGTCGCGGCATACTCCTTCAGACTTCCCTTAAGATGTGAGGTGTCCTGGCTTATATATGAAACGATCATATTCGGAGCCACCTCAAATATCCCGTTTGTATCGACTCTTTCGCTTATGCATTCATTATCCGCTCCGGTCTTTTCCAACAGTACATGTATCAGGCTTGATTTGCCGCAGCCGTTCTCTCCGCTTATGAATACTCTTTCTCCCTGTGCTATGTCGAACTTGAGATCTTTGAATACGTCTTTTGTCCCGTCCTTGTATCTGAGCGAAAGATCCACGATATGGACCAGCTGCTTTTTGTAATGTTCAAGCGGCATGAGTTTCAGATCGTCCGGCTCTTCTATATCCTTTAGCAGTCCTTCCTTTTCGGCGATCTCCCTTTCGATCCTTACGCCGTAATTCTTTACTCTCGACTGCATCTTCTTTGTCTTTGCTCCGATATAAGACCTTGTGCTTATGTTTCTGTCATTTTCTTTGACCGGATCAAAACCGATCTTGGCGCCTTCGCTCTTTTCGGCCCACCTCGCAGTTCTGTCCGCCGCGCTTTTAAGCTTGCCGATCTCCTTTGCATGTTTTTCATTTTCCATCCTGGCAAAATTATCGGCCTTCTCCTTATTCTCCCACCATGTTGAAAAGTTGCCTGCCTGAACCACGATGCTTGCCCTGTTCAATACGAGCACATGGTCCACGCACGCATCTATAAGATCCCTGTCGTGAGACACCAGGATAAAGCTCTTCTTCGAAGCAAGGTACTTTTTTATGAGCTCACGCGAATCCGCATCCAAATGATTTGTCGGTTCGTCTATGAGCAGGAAATCATTCCCGCCGGAAAATAATACCGCAAGCATGATCTTCGTCCGCTCTCCGAAACTGAGGGTCTCAAACGGTCTGTACAGCAGCTCTGCCTCAACCGAAAGTGCGGGAAGCTCACGAAGGACTCTCCAGTCCTCAACATCGTTCTTCCATCCGTCCATAAGTTCCGCCGCAGTTTTTTTCGCTTCCGCTGCAGATACCCTGTAGGGGAAATAATCAAAATACGTATTGGCCGATATACTTCCCTCGTAATCGTATTTGCCCTGCAATAGATTTAAAAATGTCGTTTTCCCTTTTCCGTTTCTGCCTATGAATCCGAGTTTCCAATCGGTGTCTATCGAAAATGAAACATTCTCAAATATGTTATCGAAACTTCCTTCATAGGCAAACGTAAGATCGCTTATGTTTATCTGTGCCATTTTCTGTCCTCATCTTTCTGTCGATATCAGGGCTCGCCCGTGGCTGATAAACCAAAAAAGAGTCCGTTTGCATACGCAAACAGACTCACACAAATAATCCTTATAAAATAACAAGGTTAAAGATGCGCGATAATCCAATTTAAGCATACACAAACAGGCCTTTTAAAGCCCTGAAAAACTATGTGTTTCTTAAACTAAATTATCGAATTATCATTCTCTCACCTTACACGTAAACGTGTTCTTTCTTTTTGATCTGCGGTCATCCCGCTTTTGTCATTTATAACATATCCGGGCATGCTTTGCAAGTCCCCATTTTGCTTAACGGTTGCACATAGGGTTTAATATGCCTTTTATTTCCTGCGTTCTATTCCCTTCTCTTTATAGTATCTCTCTTTTGCCGCATACATCTCCGCATCGGAACGTCTCTCAAGTTCATCAACGTTGAGGTTTTCATTTTCGGCATGCGAAGCATATCCTATGGACATTGACATTTCCTCTGTATATACACCGCTCCACTCACTCGACTTGCGATCTATCTCTTCCACTATGGACTTGGGATCGGTCGTATGGACAATGGCTATGAACTCATCTCCGCCGGTCCTGTATACTTTACCTCTGTTTCCGATGGACAGAAGCAGACAGTCGGCCGCACCCTTTATGAGTTCATCACCGGCAGCATGACCTTTGCTGTCATTGACCTTCTTAAGACCGTTCACGTCTATTGAATAGAATACCAGATCATCGTCGAGAGGGTTTATCCTGTGTTGCATAAGATCTTCCTCGTAACAGCGTCTGTTGAACAGTCTGGTCAGTTCATCCGTCATTGCAACTCTTATCAGTCGCTCTTCACGCTTCTTCTCTTCATCAACATTTCGCGTGGTGTAGATAACAACATTGGGGATACCGTCTATCGTGGCATCCACCGTGATATACTGGGCTCGGATCCATCCGTCAACCACATCTATAAAATCGGCACTGATGATCTTCTTATGTGATAATCTCGATCTGACCGTTTTGATGTTCGTAAAATTGAGAAAACTATCAAGCTGATCCGGCATGACGCGCTCCTTAAGCTTTTGATTTATGATCGTATGCGTCTGCTGTGTCATATCGATTCCATGCTTTACATGCTCGGGATCTCTGATCGACATTTCCGTATTATCAACGAAGTCGATCAGATTAACATTGTCATATATCTCCGCCATGGAATTCAAGAGCGTCATCTTCTCCTCAGTTTCTTTTTCTTTCTGCTTGATAACGGAATTCTGGGAAATAAGCTGTCTGAAACGTGCCGTTGCCACTTTGATTATGAGCAGTCCCGCTATGAACATGATCACGGTCTCGATCAAATATCCTCCGATCACATTGGTAAAATACTCCCCATGAGAGACAAAGTTATTTCTGAACTGAACCTCATAAGCCGTAACAAACCATGTGGTGATCGTCATCACTATTGCATTTCCTATGCTGACAAAGATAAATATCTGTGTTTCGCACAGAAGAATACTTAAGATCGGAACAAAGAACCAAGTAAGGTGTATCTCTACATGTGAAAATGCCATAAATGCGATCAGGCCTTCCAGTGCAGTCAATGCAAGAATGCTTGTAACGAGCGAATCCTTTTTTAACTTAAGGATCAGGAAATGAATAAGAGCTATCAGAATAAGAACGCCGGAAATGATAGCGCAGGTCGAATAACTAATATCCTTGTACATTCCGCCCTTAACACCAAGCGCGATAGCCGGACCCGTAAATATAACAAACCAAAGTGCACGATTTAATCTTTTATTGATCCATGTACGGTTCTGTCGGATGAATTCCTGATATTCGTTCGTTACAATCGAATCTGTACTCATCTCACTCATAACACCAATACCTCCTACGCTACTGAAATCCATATTATACTTAAAAATCCATACATACTCTTGCTTTGACAAAAGGACGCACCTTTCCATCCGCAACCGCAACATGTGCAGGGTGTGTCGCATACGTTTTAAGTGCCGTTTCATCGGTAAATGAAGAGTCCAGCATAAGATCCGCATTGGAACTTGCAAGCGGTTTGGTGTGAACCTTTATATCGATGATACCGTCGATCTTTCCCTTGAGACCTTCAAGTCCCTCTTTTATGTCTGCCTTTATCTTAGCGGCTTCTTCCTGTGAATATCCGTCCTTCAATTGCCACAATATAACATGTCTTACCATAGTGCACCTCGTCTCTCATCATCTGTCCCAATCTGTATCATTTACATTTAACACCCCCGTAAAGATCATATATATTATAGCAATTTTTTACGATTGTGCTATAGTAAAAAGGGAAGGAAACAAATATGCAAAGAACTTATATCGCTGTTTTAATGAGTATACTGGCTTTGATATGTCTGTTCGGAGTGACGGTACTTGCGGGCTGTGATAAGGCAGGCCGCGATTACGATGCGGAAGAAGATGATGACGACGATGACGAAGAAACATATAAGGTTGATTACAACGGTCAGAAGTCTTTCTACAAGCATGCCAGGAATTCGTACCGCGCGGGTGAAAAGGTAAAAGTCTATTATTACATGATAGCTACCGATACCGATTACAGCTTCTACCTCGACGATGAATTCCTTAGTTGCAAATACAATGACTCCAAAGGCTTTGTCATAGAATTTACGATGCCGGATCACGATGTATCCTTAAGATGCGAAGCACGCGAATCCATGTATTTCACTTATGATCCTGAAGAAGCGCTCCCGACAAAGCCTGTTGACGAACCTTCCGAAACAAATGAAAATGTCCTGCATTACGCCGATATAAGCATCAATGAATCCCGTGAAAACTGGAACTTAATAGTGCTGGACAAGCAGGAAGTAGTTATCGTTCATCCCGAAGACACCGATCTCATAAAGCAATACGGGCTGAGTGAGGATCTGGACGGTTATGACTACGAAATGGTCGATCTGCCCGATGACGGTCTCATACTTTATGCAAATAAGACTACCACGCTCTTCACCGTATACGAATACAATGATGAGGGCAATATCTCAGGTGCAAAACAGATAACCGGTGATGAGTTCGTTGATTATGTCCTTGAGCATGACAACAGGCTGTTTGTAACATACACATTGTCTGAAGATAAAAGTGAAATTCTCACGATCACCGAGCAGTATATGCCTTAGGTTATATTTATTTGCAAATGACTCTTAAGAGGTGAACATGAACGCCCGGAACAAATATAAGAAAACAGTACTTGCATGCTACATCGGATTTATAACACAGGCAATTTGTGCCAACTTTGTTCCGTTGTTATTTATCACATTTCATAAAACTTACGGTATATCATTTTCCAGACTCGCACTTATCTCTACCGTATTTTTCTTCACGCAGCTTATAACGGATTCGGTATGCGCAAGGATTACGGATAAGATCGGATACAGAAAGAGTGTCGTGGCCGCTGAAGTAACGAGCGGTTTGGGGCTTCTCGGTCTGGCGTTTGTCCCCGATCTCATGCCTACTCCTTTTATGGGTATGATCATCTGCATAATCATATACGCGGTCGGAAGCGGTCTGACCGAAGTTCTTGTTAGCCCCATAATCGAAGCATGTCCTTTTGAGAATAAAGAATCATCCATGAGTCTGCTCCATTCATTCTATTGCTGGGGCTCTGTGGGTGTTATCCTTGGTTCCACATTATTTTTCATGATATTCGGTATAGATCACTGGCGGATGCTTGCCGTCATCTGGGCGCTCGTTCCCCTTTACAACATATATAATTTTTCAACCTGTCCCATCGAGAAACTCGTTGAAGACGGTGACGGCATGACCATGTTCCAATTGTTCAAAAGCAGAATCTTCTGGGTATTTATCATACTCATGGTCTGTGCAGGTTCATCCGAACTCGCCATGGCCCAATGGGCCAGCGCATTTGCAGAGTCAGCGCTTCACGTATCCAAGACTGTCGGCGATCTGGCCGGTCCCTGCGGTTTTGCGGTCCTCATGGGCATCAGCAGGACTCTCTACGGCAAATTCGCAGAAAAGGCTGATCTGACCGTGTTCATGGTCGCATCCGGCATCCTCTGCCTTTGCTGTTATCTTCTGTCGGGCCTGTCTAATGTCCCCATACTCGGTCTTATCGGCTGTGCCCTTTGCGGCTTCTCGGTCGGTATAATGTGGCCAGGTTCCATCAGTATTTCCTCAAAGGTCCTTCCGAAGGGCGGTACCGCGATGTTCGCTCTTCTTGCCCTGGCGGGTGATCTGGGAGGGGCACTCGGTCCAACGATAATCGGAAATGTATCACAGCATGCGGGTGAGAATCTGAAAGCAGGCGTGCTCGCCGGAATGGGTTTTCCCATCGTTCTGGTCATCAGCGTGCTGATCGTCAGAAAACATTACTCATCAGCCCGAAACGATCATTCGGAACGATATACGAAATGATCCATCCGATCGATTGTCCGATATTGTCATAAGTGGTAAAATATATCCGTATGAGTAAAAACAAAGATAAAACCCCGAAAGAAAAAAAGAATAAAAAAAATGCCGTTGTTCCGTTTGAATCGGAACAGACGGAATCTGTCAGATACAAATATCTGCGCTGGTACAAGCTGGATAATTCCGCACAGTTGTTTCCCGTGATCGCGAGCGAGAATACGACAAACACCTACAGGATCAGCGTAATCTTAAACGAAGAAGTGGACCACGTACTCTTACAGGAAGCACTGGACAATCTGCTGCCCAAGTTTGACCCCTTCAATGTAAGACTGAGACATGGCTTCTTCTGGTATTATTTTGAAGAAAACGGACGCAAGGCTCCGACCGTGAGGGAGGAGAATACTTTTCCGTGCACATTCATACACGCCAAGCTCAACAGGGATTATCTCTTCAGGGTCACCTACTATAAGACCCGTATCAATATAGAGGTGTTTCATGCTCTGGCTGACGGTATGGGCGGTATCAATTTCCTGAGGGAGCTTGTATATCATTATCTGAGGCTCAAACATCCCGAGCTTCAGTCCGTCATGGGTGACGGCCTGACAAGCGGTACCAGTATCAACATCGAGGACAGCTTCTTAAGCCATTACAAAAGGCCTCACAAACCGCTCTACGCTACGCAGAAGGCATATCGAATCAAGGGCGAGTTGCTCCGTGACAAACGACTCGGCGTCATGGGTGTACGCATGGATCTCGGTGAACTCAAGGCAGCTGCCCGCAAGCACAACATGAGTATCAATGAGTATCTTGTGGGAACCTATGTATATGCGATCTACAGATCATGCCTCAAATCCATGATCTCCAAGAGACCTTTGAGGGTTTCCGTTCCGGTAAATCTGCGCTCATATTTCGAGTCGGTGACCTCACGTAATTTCTTTGTTATGATAGCTGCGGAGCTTGTCACCGAGAAGGAAAATTATACCTACGAGGAAGTGCTCGACATAGTTCAGAAAAGCCTGAAGTCGCAGATGGACAAAGAACATCTTGAGAAGATATTTTCATACAACGTGAGCAATCAGGCCAATTTCTTTTTAAGGCTTGTGCCATTATTCATCAAAAACATGGCGATAAAATACGTATACCTGCGTTCAGCCGGAGGAAGTTCATCCACGATGACCAATATCGGCAATATAAAGGTCGAGGAACCGTACAAGCCGTACATCAGTAATTTCCACGCGGTGCTCTCCACCTCTGTGGGACAGTCGATAAAGGCAACGATCTGTTCCTACGACAATATCATGAACGTAACCTTCGGCTCCCAGCTGCGCGATGTGAAGATCCAGCACAGTTTTGTGAAACAACTTGTCGAAGACGGTATAAATATAACACTTGAAACCAACGGAGTATTCTATGGGTAAATGTTTAAATTGCAGGATAACTGTTACCGACAATACAGAGGTCTGCCCCCTGTGCCGCTGTGTACTTGAGAAAGACGGCGTCGCAAAGATGCAATATCCCAATATAGTCAAAAAAATAAGAAAGCTTCAGCTCGCATCAAGGATCTATCTCCTTCTTGCCATCGTTATCGAAGCTCTCTTGGTTTACATAAATCTACAATATGATCCCGAGTTCAAATGGAGTTTCATCCCGGGATATCTGTTTGCGATAGGCTATATAACCCTTTATTATCTTGTATACGGCACAAGGCTCAGTTACACCATGGATCTGATCATCGGCATCATAGCTCTCTTCACTCTTCTGGATATCCTTGACACTTTCCTCGGCCATATCGGATGGGCATGGAACTATGTCCAGCCGGGTCTTCTCATTGCCGCCAATATATTCATACTCATCAACATGCTTGTAAGGCGTCGCGGCTGGCAGACCTATCTCACTCCGCAGCTAATACTCTTTATAGTAAGTCTTGCTGCTATCCCGCTCATACTTACCGATACGGTCACTCAGCCTCTTGTATCAATGATCGCCGTAATATTGTCGATAGTATTGTTCCTCAGTTATGTCATACTGGGCGGCTCACGTTCCAAGGAGGAACTGTATAGGAAGTTTCATTTCTGAACTGTCACTCATTCTTTAACAATTTATTCATCCATGCTATCCTTGCGGCCATTGCTTCTTTGAGGATATGGCTTTCAAGTGCCGTCTCATACCCGTGACAGGCACCTTTTGTCTCATGAAATTCCACAGGTACGCCTTCCCCTTTGAGCCTTTCGGCAAATTCAACTCCTTCATCATGCAGGCAGTCAAACTGGGCCACCTCCATATATGTCGGTGTAAATACCTTAAGTGACTCCGCCTCCATTATCGAAGCATATCTTATCGGTTCCGGATCTTTGCCCTTAAGATAGGCTTTCCAGAATGCCCTGTTGCATCTGCCATCCCATACCGGCATTTCCGTATATATGCGCATGGACTCGGTTCTCATACGTCTGTCCACCGCAGGATATATCAATATCGTTCCCAAAGGCCTCTTTCCGCCCCTGTCCGAAAGCATGAGATTCAGTGCAGCCGCTATGTTGCCGCCCGCGCTGTCACCCACAAGCATCATCTTATCCTCGTCGATCCCAATCATGTCCGAATTCCTTAAAGCCCACTCATACGCATTGTAGGAATCCTCTATAGCATAGGGAAATCTGTACATCGGCATCAGTCTGTAATCAACAAACAATACCTTACAGCCAACCTCTTCAGCGTACCATTTTGCGACTCTGTAATGGGCACTCGCTGCTTTAAGCAGGAATCCGCCCCCGTGAAACATGACTATACAAGGCAGTTTTCCTTCGCTCTTCACCGGCTCGATCAGCATAACCGATATTTTGCCGCCCTTGTAACCGGCAATGCCATATTCCTTTACATTTACTTTATCGTCCGATCTGCATTTCGCCATACTAAGCGCGATGTTGAGAAACGGATATATGTATATATTTGCCGAAGGCCTTCTGAGTTCCAGCAGCTTCAGATCATCATCAAGTTCGTATTTCATGTTTTTTCCTTTTTGAGCAGCTTTTCGGCATCCGTCATCGTGAAATCTACTTTAAAGAATACCTTGATCAGCCACATGAAGAAGACGATCACGAGTATGGGAATCACGCAGGATGTCACAAGCATAACGGCAACTGCCTCTATGAATCTGCTGAGCAGTCCTGTCACATAATCAACTATCGTACCTGCGGCATTTTCCACCCATGCGATGAATTTTTCGACGCCTGTGGCATCTTCATTAACTATGCTGATCTCATCAGCCTCTTCTATGGTCTGTTCGATCGTGCTCTCATATTTGTTGTAGATGGTTTCGGATGTTCTTACACTTACCGGTATTACAAGAAAGAGCGCAAGTGCAGTTATGAACAGCTTGTAAGAGAGGCTTCTGACCTTCTCCCTTCCGAACATTATGCCTCCCCAGAGCAATGCGCAGGCAAGAGGAAATATAACTGCAAATGATGCAAATCCCATCATGGATACAAGATATTTTTCAAGATACAGGGCACTTAATACCACGAGAAAATATTTGGCAAGTTCCGCGAATTCCTGAGCTATCGGTGTGCACTGATCGTCAGGAAGAAGTGATATGCCGGCCGAAGCTCCCGTCGCGCCCGCAGCCAGCTTAAGAACGCTTTCTATCTCGGTATCTATCTGTTCGATCGTATGACCGTACAACTCCTCTTTGGTGGTATAGGGCGCTACTTTTGTGATCGAGATAAGAGCAATGACCAGTATCAAAAGTGTGATCGTTATCTTCTTGTATATTGCCATGTCCGCCTCCTATCGTGTGATACACTCTATCGTGTATTCATCGGTATCAACCAGAGATTTCGCAAATGATCCTATCATCTTTTGGGCGCCTTCATCCGCCTTATCAAGTATTCCCTTTTCCATTGCTTTTGCCCTGGCGGAATTCTCAAATTCTATGACCGAATCATTATAGTTGGACATGTCGATCTTATTCCAAAGACCGTTTTTCTCTTCATATATCTTAAAACTGTCATGATCTATGACAATATTTTTGATCTCGGCTTTCGGTATCATTATGGTTATCTTCTTAGCCTCATCATCCTTATCGACCGTGACATTATTGCAGTCGATACCGGCCGATACGACTCCGTCGTAGCTGTATGTAAATGATGCCTCAGACTCAAACACAGCCCATTTCTTGGTGCTCGTATATTCTTCAACCTGAGTAAAATAATACTCTTCGGTGAGCAGTGTTCCCATCTCACGGAGTCCGTCTTCGATGATCTCGGTATTGACGGTCACGGTCTCCTTTGCAATGGTCTCCACATCGAACAGTTTCTTTCCTGTGTCCTTCACGGTCTGAGTGCTTTTGATGCTTTCAGCATCATCCCTGCCCCTTATATGGCCGACAACAAGTATTATGCTGACAATAAGAAGCAGCACACTGATACTCAGGTAGATCATCTTTTCTTTATCCATTTTCTTCATAAGAATCAAAATCCTCAAATCTCTTAATATTTGATAACTGTCAACGGAATTCATTCCATATGTTCTGTTTAATTATCCTAGTAATTCCAATCTCTGTCAACAGCAGCCGCCTCTGCGTTTGAAACCAACTCGAACGCTATTTTGATGAGAACGGATACATATGATTTGGAGGGCTTTGGGATCATGATCCCGTATAAAATAAAACAGGCATCCAATGGATGCCTGTTAGGAAATCATATTCGGCTTCTGTTTTTGTATAGCACACCGTTATGACAGCCGCTGTTTTTCTACAATTATTCTAATAACCGGATTCAGCAAGTCCCCACTGGTCAACGGTTTCGCTCTGATCGATCAGGCCCATGTAATAAGCAGTTATATCCGTGATAGTAGCATTTTCATTTCCATCATCGGCCATGATGTCATTTGTACCTGATTGGGCCAGGTAATCAACAAGTTCCTGCGTAATTCCTCTTTGACCTGGAGCATACAGATCCGGAGCACCGAGCGTGTGAATCCATTCATGAGCGATAGTTACATACCATGAAGCACCCTCTCTCATTAGAAGAATAACAAACTCATAAGGAGGTTCTTCCTTACCTTCCATATAGTAGTAGTAATCTTTCTGAGAGTCCTCAATACCTGTACCTACACAGAATGTACATGACATGCATTTTGAATTTGGATCTGTTTTTACTGCAAATATATATGTAATACCGTCCGCATTTAATGACTTCATTATCGCTTCACTGTCAATGGTGTTAGCGATTATCTCGTCTGCTTCAAACACACCGTCGCCCTGGCTGTTTATGGTATTTCCAAGGTCAGTCTTAAATGAAGCTTTATACAGGAGTTCTTCATGTTCTTCCCAATCCCAGATATAATTAACATCTCTTCCGTATTCTTTGATATGATCTTCAAGCCATGACATGGCTTTGCCCAATTCTTCATGATATATGGAAAGTATCTGGGATCCGTTTCCTGATTCAAAATCCCACGATGAAGTACCATCATCTGCAATTATAGTAACTACTGCAATAGTTCCAGATGCCTCTTTGACGGTTCCCTTAGGATAATTGTATACAGTAAAATCCCCGGACGACGCTGATGAAAAACTGTCATCACTGTATGACTCGGTGTCATCGTACTCATCATATGAATCACTCTCTTCGGGGTATTCATATTCCTCATATTCACTGTAGTCATCTGAATACTCAAAATCCTCATCAAGACATCCGCTAAGTAATGCAATAATCATCACTACAACAATTAACAAGGTTATTGTTCTTTTTTTCATCTTTTAGATTCTCCTAAGAATCAATTATACTATCTACACGGTTCATTATATCTTAATATATTACTTTACATTTTAAGGTTCGTATAAATCGATTAAATATGACTGAAAAGCAACAGCATCATTACTGGTATAATTCTTTGTCGGATCCGCGGGATTCGTATAAGAATAAGAACGCATTCCCCCAGTCTCAGTTACTGTTGTTGTGCTACCATCATCACCATATATAGTCATCGGTGTTGCTGAACCACTATAATCAATTCTTGCAGGATTAGAAATGGGAAAATCACTTCTCGAAGGATCTACTTCTTTTAATGTAATAGGTAAATTAATCAAAGCATTGGACTGGTCAACTTTCAATCCTGTAATACCTTGATGATGATTCTGTGAAGCGGAAGTATCTATACTAGTATTCAACAAACCTGTCATTCCGTTACCAAAATTAACAACAAAATTGTCTAATGCTGGTTCTGAATTTTTAGCGACTGTATATGCATAAGACTGTCCTTGAGATGCAGGCGGTGTTGTTGATGCTGTATTATTATCATCGTTACCATCTTCGCTCTCATCGTTGTTAGTTTCCATATTTGCAATCTCTCTTGTAAGTCTTATCCACTCTTCTTCTTTTGCTTTCGCAGCTTTTTCAGATGGTGATCTGTCCTCATTCTTACCAAATATCAGATAGTGAGCAAGGAGATCTTTATCGCTGCCTCCAAACTTCTCAACTACATCAGGATTGTTTCTTGCATAATAATCGGGATCAAAGAGTGTTCCGTCATTTAGATTGAGCGTTCCGTCATCATTTCTTGATGCTATTGCTGCATCAGCCAGTTTCTGAAGAAGAGTTCTGTTATCTTCGTCTTCTTCCGTATCATCTTCATCTGTTTCTTCTTCAGTTGTATCTTCTTCTATTTCTTCCTTTTTCTCAGGTTCTTCTTTCTTTACTTCTTCCTTCTTTGTATCTTTTACTTCTTCTTTTATTTCAGTCTCTTCATCACTCTCTATAAGATTTCCGCCCTCAAGCAAAGTTATGAGTCTTTCCATTCCATCCTCGGGAAGGCTTCCGTAGGCTAATTCCAGAGCATCATCATCGCCTGAATTTTCTATATCGTTTGCATCAAGAAGACCGCTTGATACAAATTCGGAGAATTCACTGTTACCTCTGATAAGAGCGCTCTGTCCCGGCGTAAACAGTTTTTCAGTACCATTGTATGAACCGTCGGTAGTCTTAAGACGTACAAGCACTTCACCTGATGTTACTTCTGTAAGAGTATATATAAGACCATCAGATGCCTTATATACAGTTACCCTGAAGCTGGTTCCTCTTACTGACATGGTTGAGTTGGGAGTATCAACCTCATAGGTCTCTCCTGCATCCAGCTTACTCTGAAGTTCATTCAGTTCGGAACCGGCATCCAGATATATCTTTATACGTGAATCTTCTGATTTGTCACTTGCTTCCAGCTTGAAGTGTGTATTTGCATCAGCACAAACATACTTGTCACTATCTATACACATGATAAGCTCAGATGCATCCATAACAGTAACATCATCACCACTGTAGAGATGTTCACCCTTATAGGCCAGGCCGTTATTTCTCTCACCGACTACGTTGACAGTACCGTCTACCTGTTCAACTGCTATACTTCTGTAGCCGCCACCCTGTAAAAGGACAGCTACACCAATTCCTACCGCAACGACCGTACCTCCGGCGCCGGCCATGATCTTACCCTTGGTTGTTTTAAGCAAAGCTCCAACATTCATGCAAATATACCCTTCCTATAATACCCCTGGTGCTATTAACGCATACTATTATATCATAATTATCTGTATTTAATATTTTTTTGCACAAAATACTGAAATTCCCCAAAATACCCCTTGACACATAATACTATGTATCGTATAGTATTGTACATAGCATAGGAGGTGTTAAATATGGATGCTCAATTCAGACGCGGAATCCTCGATGCCTGTATACTCGCTGTACTTGAGCGGGGCGAATCCTACGGCTATCAGCTGGTAAAGGATGTAAACAGTTTCATCGATATAACGGAATCTACATTATATCCCATATTAAAAAGACTTGAAGCCGCCAATATGCTCACAGTCAATTCGAAGGAGCATAACGGACGACTCCGAAAGTATTATCAGATAACGGATGCCGGACGTGAACGGATCACGGAACTTTTAAAAGAATGGGAAGAGATCATAAAGGTTTATCAGTATATAACAAAGGAAAGAAGTGAAGATAATGACTAAAGTACAATATCTGGACAATTTGAAATCCGCTCTTGCCTCGGCAGGCATAGATAATCCTTCATTGTATGAATACTATGCTGAGATGCTCGAGGACAGGATCGAAGACGGCATGAGTGAAGAAGAAGCCGTAGCAGACATGGAATCGGTTGAAAAAGCCGTGGAAGCCGCAAGACTCGACATGCCTGTAACAACACTTGTTTACGATAAGATCAAAGACAGTCACGAGAAGGCTACCCAAAAAGGGCACGGAGTGTTGTGGATCATACTTGCCATCATCGGTTTTCCTGTATGGCTTCCTCTACTGGCCTCACTGTTTGTGATCATACTGTCAATGTATATCGCTCTGTGGGCTGTGATCTTCAGCATATACGCAGTTGAACTGTCACTCGGCGTTTCGGCCCTCGGCTGTATGTTTTTACCGTTCATTGGCTTCTTCCAGCACATACCGTTTGTCACTGTGATAGGCAGTATCGGCTGCGGTCTGCTGCTCGGCGGTATAACCATTCTTCTCTGGAAACCGATAATCGCATTAAGTATTGCCGCGATCCAGTTGTTTAAGATCCCGATCCGCGGTATCAAAAAATTATTTGTAAGATAAAAAGGGGACATTATGAAAAAAATTTATTTATTTGCAGGTGCCATGTGCATTACAGGTTTTATACTTGTTGTCATCGCATTCCTCATGACAGGCGGCAACCTTAAAAAATTCAATTCCGGTACACGTGATTACGTACCGGCAACATACAATTGCAAGGAAGATATCGATTCGATAGATGCTGAAGCATATTCGCAATGCATAACTCTCAGAACAGGTAATGTTGATAAGCCCGTGATAGAATATTATAATGATAAGGAATATGAACTTTGGGATATATCCGAAGATAACGGAACACTTAAGATCCGCAGGCCCAATGAGGTACGTAATCAGAAATCATATTTTATCATAAACTTTGATACTCAGAACTATGATGGGATCAGGATCACATTGCCCGAAAATTTCAAGGGCGATGCAAAGCTTAAAGTTTCAAGCGGTGAGATCATGATATCGGATGTAAACTTCAATAAGCTTGACGAACATCTTTCTTCGGGATATGCAGCACTTACCAGAGTGAATGTTTCCACCGTAACCGCAGAGGCAAGTTCGGGAACCATCCACTTCAACCATCTTAATGCAGACTCTTCTATCGACTTCAAAGTATCGAGCGGTGAGATAATCGGTGACATCGACGGTTCAGAAAAGGATTTTTCGGTTAATACTTCGGTAAGCTCGGGTGATACCAATCTGAAGAATTCACAGGGTGGCAAAAAAGAGCTGTCAGCAACCGCATCAAGCGGCGACATCATAATAAGATTCAACGAATAAGAGGTAATACATGGCAACGTTCAAAAACATAGAAGAAGCAAGAGAATATTTTAAGGGTGACAGATATGCTACCATCAGTGGCGCTTATATCGAGGAACTTACGGAGGACAGATCGATATGCTGTCTGCTCTTAAATGACGATCATCGCAATGCCAACGGCGGTATCATGGGCGGAGTGATGTTCACACTTGCCGACTTTGCGTTTGCAACGCTTTCCAACAATTCACATATGCCTACGGTCGCTCAGCAGGTCAGCGTCAATTACCTGAACGCTCCCAAGGGGACAAAACTGATCGCCACGGCAACATTCAAGAAAAACGGTCGCAGCTCCTGCGTCGTCAATGTGGACGTAACGGATGACACGGGGCGTGACATAATCCAGTTCATCGGAACGGGCTTTAAACTTTAATATAATTTATGATACAGATGCGGAAAGCAGGGAATACCCCTGCTTTCTGTTTTTATACACCGTCTTTATATCCGGTCAGCTATTTTATTTCTTCATTGTATTTCACAGTGCTATATGACTTTCATCGGCATCCATTTTAAGAAATCTCCGGAAACAAGAGAATATCTTATCCCGTTCTTTTCACCCATGATGCTGTCATAGAATCTGCTCTCTCCGTGTGAGTGAGCATAGATCACCTGCTCAGGCCTGTACTCATCGGCCATGGCCGTGAACACACTCTCCTTCTCCAGTATATTGGTAGGCGGATAGTGCAAAAACATTATAAACTTGGTAAAACCATCATTTACAGCGCTTTCAAACGACTGTCTGAGTCTCTCACTTTCTCTTGCAACAAGTTTTTTTGCCTGCTCCTCGGCGGTCTCGTCCCAGCCGATTATCCTGCCAAAATGATCGATATAAAACGGTCCTTCAAAAGTAAATCCCTTGGTCCCGACCAGTGCATAATCCTCATACGGATAATAGTTATTCTGCAGAAAAAACAGCCTGTCCTTATACTCCATGTTAAGACTTTCCGTCTTCTTCACATCCCAGAACATGTCATGATTTCCTCGCAAAAGCACCTTACGCCCCGGAAGATCCATGATATACTGAAGATCCTTCTCGCTCTCCTTAAGCTTCCTTCCCCAGCTGTGATCTCCGACAAGCACCAAAGTGTCATCATCCGAAATAATCTTTGCACAGTTTTTGACAAACTTCTTCTCATGTCCCTTCCACACTCTGTCATGCAGCTGGTTATATGCTTTTAATTCAGATTGAAAATGCAAATGCAGATCGCCTATGGCATACAGTCCCATTATATTACTCCGATGATCATCCTTTTCACAAACTCAACTGACAGTTTTTCAGCCGCTCCACTGTCTTCCACGTCAAAGCCGCTATCCTTTTGTATCGTATAAGTTCTGTGTATTTTCAAGTACTGTCTTAAACCGTTCTACAACCTTCTGCGGGCTGATTATCTTAACTGCGGAACCTAGTGCAAATACCCATCCGAAGAACTGATCGCTTACGGAAACCTGAACACTGGTTTCGGACCAGCCTTCCTTTTTGGACGGATGTATCATGATCTCTCTGCCGAACCGATCGATGAAAACACCGACCATCTCATTTTTAAAGGCCATCTTGACGCCGGTCTTTTCACCGCCGAACATACCGAAGCTCATCTTGGCGTATTGAGCCAGATTGAATTCCTTAAAACAATCTTTTCCGACTCTTTTCTCATCGAGCACCTTGATACTCTTCATCTTATCCACACGGAAATGCTTGATGCAGTCCGCCTCTTCATCATATGCGATGAGGTAATAATTCTCGTCATCCCACGTCAGTGACCATGGACTGACTCTGTAAGGCTGATCGCGGTAACGCTCCATCTTTTTATCCATGTTCCAGCGCATGTATTCAAATTGAATCTGCCTGTTTTCGGTTATGGCCCTGTGAACGTCATCCACAAAATAGTAGATACTTTCGTTCATCGTCTTGACTCTGCCCTGTACCACGACCTGACGTTTTAACTGTGAAGCCTCATACTCGCTTGCCATGGTTGTGAGCTTCCTTATAAGCTCCTGGGATTTTTTCGCCGTGATGAATTTGGAAGACTGGATGGCATCAACAAGAAGCTTGAGTTCTGCGATCTCAAATTGCTTCTTTCCGACATGATAATAGTAATTGCGTCCGATCTTCTCACCTATGATGTCCAGACCAAATAATCTGAGCACATCCATATCGTCATAAAGACTCTTTCTGTCTGCGGTCACATCATACGCTTCAAGCGCTTTTTGTATCTCCGGCATGGTTATCATATGATCATCATCGGTCTTCTCGATCATAATACGACTCAGGTAATATAACTTAAGTTTCTGATTATTTCCCTTGGGCATGGCATGGTCTCCTTATCGAAATCCCAACTTTGAAATACGGCCCCATAAGGCCTGACACAAGTTATTTTACCATAAAGTTCCGTATATTACTCAGAAATCTACCAGATAAATACTTATTGATATTTTCCAAAAAGATGCTTTGTTTTCTGCTTTGTTGACCCTTGCTATGAGATATTTGCCCGCATCCATCAGGCGTGCAAAAACAATATTGTCCTTTTCCGGTACATATCCGAGCTTGCGCTTTTTATCATCCAATATAAGGATCGCCCTCTCATCGAAGCGGTTTGCAGGCTCTCTTTGAAGTGTAAGCTTATCGCCCTCCTTCAGGTCCGTATAGAATTTCTCATCCTCAACATACGCCGTCCCCGCTACATACGAATCAAAGAGCAATATCTCACGCTTCAACGGTTTGATCAGTTCTTCAAGAGGCTTCCCGGAAATGAGAGAGACCATATTCTGTTTGCCGATCGTCAGTTCATTGTCCATATAAGTGTTGCGCCTCCTTCTCTCAGGATCTCTTCAAGATCTTTGGTCAGTATTTCCAGATACTGCTCATAATTTTCATGCTCGGATTGAAGACTTTCCTTCATATTTTTTACCTTGGTTTCATCCCTAAGCAGCTCTCCGTAAATATAAGGCTCTGTCGTCAATATCTCATTGATCTGCCTCTCGACCCTTTCGATACGTTTGTCGATATCTTTGATCTTTATCTCAAATTTCTCACTGCCCATATCTTCTATAGTCTTCTTAGTCAGTGCTTCCAGATCCTCAAGTTCATCTATGTCACTCTTCCTGTATGCCTCCGTGATCCTTTGCCAGAGTTCTCTCAAACTCTCATCTTTTTTTGTACCCGGATTGATGTCAGGATGAAGTTTCTTGGCAAGTCTGCGGTATATCTTCTTGGCACGTACCAACCTGTATTCACTGATTGTTTCAGCATTCTTTGCATCGGTCAGTTCGCGCGACATGTCCTCGAGCTGACTATAGTAAAGCTTCATCTCGGCTTCTATCTCTTCCTGCATATGCAATGTGTCTATCTTCAATCCGCGGTTTATCCTCCGCCTGCAATAGCTGATGGTCTTTTTCTTCTTGATGCATTCGACCTTCAACTCAAAATTTGCGTTGATCATTTCCCCGAACTCCAGTGTATAGCCCGTCATATATGACCCCGCATCTTTGAAAAGCTGATCGCGTCTCACAAGCAGTTCCTCGTACTGTTCATATTTTTCATCGTCTTTGTCCGTTACTTTCATCAACTCATTCATTTTCAATCCTCCAGTCCTGCAACTCATCATAAACTGTTGTAAATCTGCGTCCTTCAATCTCTGCCTTATTACAGAGATCCTCAAATGTGCGATACCATTTGCCGTCAAATCCCACGGCACGTTCCTCATCATCAGACACATCTATGGCATACCTCTCTCCGTTCATATCAAATGTATACTTCCCGGGATGATCTGCCAGATAAAACATGTCGTAAAAGTCGAACGCTTCCATGTCGACCGGCATGAGCCCGTACAGCATACGCACGATCCTTCCCATCACTTCAATATGTCCCCAGAATGCTTCCCACGAGAGCCTTTCCGCCATAAATGCCTTTGCGTTTTTAAGCAATGCGATCGCAGCAGCATCCGCTCCATCTTCCGCTCTTATCCCCGCAAGGCGGTAGCATATCTCCGGATACGGGTCATTCAGATGCTGTGCATCTTTTACGTCCTTGTAGGCCTTTTCTATCATCTGCCTGTATCTCTTTTCGTTTTTCTTCACCCCGCAGCCGAAACGGTACATATCCGCCAGTTTATATCTGCACCACAGGCTTCCCGGCGTTTTGTCATCTCCCGCTCCTTTTGAAAAATAATAAAACGCCTTCTTGTAATCCTGTTCGCCGTGCTGACCGTAATACCACATATATCCCAGTTCCTCCATAGCCGGAAGGTAACCGTACTCCGCTGCCATCTCAAGATATCTGATCTCCAGATCAAATCTTTTTTGGGAGCAGTAATACCAGCCGAGCTCGGTCATATACCGCGGATCCTTCGTCTGGTCTATCAGATAATTAAGAGCTTCAACAAATAAGAATTCTTCATCCTCCGTCGGATTACCGTTATCGTAATAATCCTGCAATATCTTCAATGCATCAGTATTTTTCATGCTCTGTCTCCTGTGTTTTTTGCCTGTTCTTTCATTTGGGGCGCCTGTTCCTGTCATCTACTTATAGACTAAACGAAAAGCTGTACCATAAAAATGACTCATAAAATATAAAAAGAGCCCTGTCATCCGACAAGGCTCCGTTCTCTCTGATATTTGGTTATTCAATTTAATCCCTGATCTCGTCTATATCTCTTTTCACGTCTCTGTACGCGCACATCTGATCGATGGCCGGAAGTGTAACTCTGTATTGGTTTGCACCCAGAAGCACGGTCTCTTCCAAAAATCCAAGATCCTTGAATTCCTCAAGTTTTTGCTTGCAGCTTCCGTTGGGTATTATCATTCTTGATACTATGTCTCCAACCTGGACTTCTCTTCCTATTTCCTTCTGTACTTTATAAATCTTTGATAAAAGTATCGCGTCTTCTCTTTTCATATTCTTCTCCTCCTCAGGTGGATTATACCACATTTTTGCTTATTTGGCGCAAGCTCAGGCAAAACCCAACTGATTGTTATGCGAAACTTAGCTGCTCATAGTCCTGCCATGACCTGAGCTGAGGCATCGTACCATGCAGGAATTCATCCGTTTTGCCTGATTCATATATCCAGTCGTCTATGTCATTTTCTCCTATGATCAACGGCATCCTGTCATGTACACGTTCCATAGACTCATTTGCTGCCGTTGTCAATATCACAAAAGCATCTCTGTTATTTACCATGTTGTAAAAGCCCGCCAGATATATGATATTGCTTTCGGGCAGAGCAAATGAAACTTTATTCTTTTCACTGTCCCACTCGTAAAAATACTGTGCCGGGATAATGATACGCCTGCTCTTTATACTGCTCGCAAACATCGGCTTTTCATGTACCGACTCTGCCCTGGCATTGATGATCATACTGCCTTTGTTTTCCATACCCCAGAGCATATTTTCAGCCTTCACCGTCTGTTCCCTGCCGCTCAATATGATCGGCGACATTCCCGGTGTTATATCACCCACTGAACTGATCGAATTGTATGCCTTGAAGCTTCGATCGATAAATATAGCTGTTTCTTCTCCAAAACGATATCTGCCACACATGATCTTCTTACCCTATGGCTGCCAATCAGACTGTTCTTCCTTAGCAGCCTTCGTTGTCGGTGAAGTCGGTGTTGTTCCGGTATTGTTTCTGGCAATCCTTCTCAACGCATCCTCTATGGACTGCATCTTGCTGTTCAATTGTTTCAATTCTTTGATAAGATAATAATTCCACAGATATCCCCATAGGATAATAGCCAGAAAACCAACCGCCACTATAACTATGAAATATATTGGCGTCCCTTCCATCTGATGTATGTTTGTCATATTTCACCTCACGTATTCTAAAGTTATATTATGATTACCGGTTTATCTGTTTGACCATACGCTAACTGCTTGATCCTCGTAGCTCACGACAGATAATTCCTTCGGATTGGCTGTTTTATCTGTTCGCACCACGGAAACCCTCTGATCGACCTTAACCCCAAATAAGAGCAAAGGATTATCTCTTCAACGCGGCGCTTAAGGAATTGGGTATTCCCCTCGGGCCTCTGATCGCATATATGCCATACTCTTCTTTGAGAACTTCAAACGTGAATCTTTCAGGTTTATAGCGCTTTTCGAGTTTTATCTTCATCAGCGCTTTGATCGTCAGGTTGTCGTCCCGATAAGCGTATGGAATATCCGTTTCAAGTACCTTGCATCTGTACATGATCGTGGATACGGGTGCCGCCAGATACATATAGACCGTATCTCCGGCTTTAATGCCGTTTCCCTGCTTCCAATCGATCTCGTCCGAGTTCTCAAAAGCCTGCTCGACATCGTAAAACTTCGGATTTGCCGGTATTATCCATTCTTTCGGCGGACGTATCTTCCGTTTTTTCTTTGCCGGAGCCGTAGCTTCATAGCCGGCATCTATCAGGTCGCAGACCTGCTCGATACCCACCGTTCCGTCAAGCAAGATTGATATCCAATTGCCATGGTTTAAGTGATATCCCGGCAATATTCCTTCCTGCTGCAAAAGCGCATCGTGGTAGACCGGATCGTCTATCTTCACATTGAGCACATCAACGAGCCCCGAACCATCAAGTCCAAGCTTATCTCTGCTTATGTCCATGACGATACCGAACCATTTGCGGTTATCCTTATGTCTGAAAACCGCATAATCCGGAAATCTCTTCCACAGATATTCCGGTTCGCTTTTAAACGTTTTTTTCACATAGTCAAAGACCTGCTGCCTCAAAAAAATCTCCATCATATTCACACTCACATTTCATCCACAACCTGGAAAATATAAAACTTCAGATAATATGACTCATCGGCTGCCCAGAGGATCGGATGATCAGGTGCCTGAGTCCTGAATTCGACCTGTCTCAGTCTCTTGTGTACTGCTTTTGCCGCTTCCTTTATGGTTTTTGCGAACAGTTCCTGTGTCATAAAATGAGAACATGAACAAGTTGCGAGATAGCCTCCGTTTTCGACCAGCTTCAGGCCCTTCATGTTTATCTCTCTGTAGCCCTTAACAGCCTGTTTCGTAGCTTCTCTGGATTTAGTAAATGCAGGCGGGTCGAGGATCACCACATCGAATTTTTCTCCCTCGGAAACCATCTTGGGGAGCTCGTCCAAAACATTTGCCACTTTGAACTTAACCCTATCATCGAGCTTGTTAAGTTTCGCATTGGCATTGGCCTGGTTTATGGCATATTCCGAAATATCCAATCCGAGAACGCTCTTTGCTCCTCCGAATCCCGCGTTCAATGCAAATGTCCCCATATGTGTGAAACAGTCAAGCACCTTCTTGCCTCTGCATATCCGCTGCATGGCAAGCCTGTTGTATTTCTGGTCTAGGAAAAATCCCGTCTTCTGACCGTTTACGACATCCACCATATAATATATGCCGTTCTCATTTATCTTTATATCCGTATCAAATTCGTCACCGATAAAGCCTTTATGTATCGGCAGGCCTTCTTTTTTTCTCTCTTTGGCATCACTTCGTTCATAGACGCCCCTTATCGTGATACCGTCCGCTTTGAGAATTTCTTTCAGAGTGTCCGTGATAAGCTCCTTGTACCTGTCTATCCCAAGTGCCAGCGACTCGACCACAAGAACGTCCTCATATTTGTCTATCGTGATACCCGGCAGGAAATCAGCCTCTCCGAAGATCACCCTGCACGAACTATCATTTCCGGCCAGTACGGTCTTTCTGTAATCCCATGCATTTTTTATCCTGTCCCTGAAAAACGCTTCATCCACGACCGTATCGGCTTTCCTGCTCAGCATTCTTATCCGGATCTTTGAATTGTCGTTGATATATCCTATCCCCATCGGATAATCGTCAAAATCAACGACCTTAACGATGTCACCGTTGTTATATGTGCCTTCGCAGATATCTATTTCATTGTCAAATATCCACGCTCCTCCGGACTTAAGGTATCTTCCCTCGCCCTTTTTCAGCCTTATCTGCGCGGTTATTTCATCCTGTCCTATCATCTTATCATCTAAACCTCATACATCCGCTCCGGCTCCATCGCCGCAAAATACCTTCCTGCAGTTCTCCTGCTATACCTTTCTGAGCAGCAGTTCCACGGTAAATCCATTGTTGTTGTAGTATTCCATGCCGCCGCCCTGCTTATCCATGTAGAGTTTGACAAGGTACATACCGAGGCCGTAGCCGTTTTGCTCGGCAGAATTCCTTCCCCTGTAATATTTCTCGGCGAGAAGCGGCAGATCTTCCTCGTTAACACCGGGGCCATTGTCGCTTATGACAGTCTTTATGAAAACGCCCTTGCTACCGTCGTCCATGAGTATCTCTTCACTCTTATCGAAGCTGACCTCGATGTCGGTTCCCGCATATTTGTATGAGTTACCGATTATATTGTCGATGACCTGCTCCATCCTGAGCTTATCCATATATACCAGGCATGGCGGGATGTGACCCTTTATTATGATATTGCCGTAGTTTTTCAACCCTGTGATGAGTTCCTCGACAACCGCCGAGTTTTCCTCACAGACATTGACTTCTATATGTTCAAGTTCATCAAGTGTGGCATGCATTACATTTGTCATAAGCGCTGAAACGGTGTCGGTCTTTTTGGAAATGACACCGATCTTATCTATGGCATCTCTTAATTCATCCTGCTCCTTTGAGATATCGTTTTTGTCTGTGGCAGCTTTATCATTTTCCTTCAGCCGTCTCCCGAACTTGATCTCCAGGACCTCACACGTTGCTTTGATTATCGACAACGGTGTCTTGATGTCATGACTGAGCTGGGTTATCAATTCTTTTCTGGCTCTCTCTGCTTCTATCTCACGTATCCTGGCTGCCTTCAGTTCCTCACGCATGATATCGAAGGCCTCCACAAAACTGCCGAAAAGGTTATCTTTGTGGATAGGCAATGCTTCGTCAAGATTACCCTTTGCCATTTCCTCCGAAAAACCGACCAGTTCGTTCACCGGTTTCACGAGCGACCTGTGCAGGTAGATAATGAATACGATGAACCCGATATAAACGATCACCCACATAACTAAGGCAGAGTGAGCAAAATCTTCTTTTTCCTGATTATAACGATCCATGTTATCCAGCCATGCAACCTTGCCGATGTATTCCCCGCCCGGCTCAAAATCCAGAACAAATCCGTTGGATGCATAGATCTGTGACAGTTCGGGATCATTTATCTCCTTTGACATGATTATGGAACAATCGAAACGTTCTTCAAGTTCTTCCTTAGGCAGTCCGTTCAGATATGACTCCTCTATCATATGCAGCTGATCGTTGTAATATACTATATCTCTTTTACTGTAATCATAACGTTTGTCGATATTGAGAAATACATAAAGGATGACAAGCATGAACAGTGAAAAGATGATAAATACTCTTCTTAATAACTTCACTTCATGCTCCCTTTACAATTCAAGATAATACCCCGTTCCCCAGACGGTTTTGATGAGTTTGGGTTCATTGGGGTTCTCTTCCAGTTTCTCTCTGAGTTTCCTTATATGCACGTTCAAAGTACTGTCGCTGAAAAATGTGTCTCCCCATACCTCATCGAACAGTACTTCCTTTTTTACGATCGTATTCTTATGCCTGTAAAGGCAATCTAAAAGTGTATATTCCTTGGCTTTGAGAGTTATTTTCTTTCCGTCGAGCACTGCCGACATTGTAGCGGGCTCAAGCTTTAGTTTTTGATCTTTGCTTTCGGCTTTGTTTTCCGCATCGCTCACGTCATCCGCTGCATCTCTTGCATCTCTGTTAACCTCTGACTTGGTCTGCGCCTCTTTCATCACTGCAAGCCTCTTTAAGTTCACTTTGACCTTTGCCAGCAGTACCGACAGACTGTAGGGCTTCTTGACGTAATCATCTCCGCCAATGGATAAAGCGATGAGCACATCGTCATCGCTTTGTCTTGCACTTATGAAAAGTATCGGAAGTTGCATTTCCTCTCTGAGTTTCTTACATACTGCAAAGCCGCTGCCTTCTCCCAGATTTATATCCAGCAGGATAAGGTCCGCCGTGTTGCCGTCATCAAAAAAGGCATAGCATTCCTCATCACTGTTTACGTATTTTGTCGATACGTCGAACATCTCAAAGTATTCCGCTGTCATCTTCGACAGTTCTGTTTCATCATCTACTATCAGACAATTATAGTGCATATCTGCCTCTCTATCCGCTCATCTCGGAATCCGTTTATTCTTCCGTGATCATCTTAACAGGCTCCAGACCTTTGATCCTTCTTCCGATCCAGCCTGCCGTAAGCATTGCGACAGCAATTATCGTCACAAATGTAATTATATAGGATATCGGGTATATTGTAAAAGATACTTTCTTATACCCGAAGATCATGAATATCACTCCTCCGACCCTGGGTCCCGCAAATTTCGCCAATATGACTCCCAATATGACACCGATGAGTACTGCGGGTATATTGGAAAGAACGGTCTGTCCGATCAGTTGCGTTGAAGTATATCCGAGAGCCTTGCTCACACCCAGATCTCTCCACGACTTTGTTATCTGAGTCCTGATCACCAGCGATTCCACGAACATCGCTATCAATACCGTAAGTACCATGATCAGCAGCGCTGTAGCTTTCATTGCGATCTTTATAAGATCCAATGTCGCCCCTGCCGCTTTATGATAATCCTGAGCTTCCTTTTCGGGGAACATATCCTCAAATTCAGCGTTAAATGTATCAAAATCCACGCCTTCCTTAAAAGTGATACAGTAATTATAGCCTACCACAGGCGTTACTTTTTTTATTCCCTCATCAGTCAGATATACCATCATGCCCATATTGTTCATGACCTGGCACATACCGGTGACGATATAGTTTTCCTCCATTGCACCGTTTTTTACTGTGAGTACATCTCCGATACCTACCTTTAATCTGAGTGCCGCATTGGTACCGAGCGCCAGTTCATTTTCATGCAAAGGCCATCTGCCTTCCACCAGTCCTCCGCCCACTCTGACCGTGGTATCCGTGATGCCTACGGTTGTAAGGATTTGTCCGTCTCTCACTTTATTCGAACTGTAAGATAAAGCGTTCCAGGTTTCACCATATACGGTTTCGACAGTCTTCATGTTCTTTAAGCTTGCCTCAAATGCTTCATCACCTGTCGTATATCCGTCATACTTGGTAAAACCGCCTACATCGAGAAGTGCATCCTCACTTGATACAAACGTATCACTGAATCCCAATGCGACTGCTGTAGACATCGTAAGTACCATTATGATAAAAATGATACCAAGCTGGCTCCTAAATTTTCCGAAGGTTTCCTTAAGCGACAGGATCACAGGTACCGGGAAAGGATATATTTCAAACGGGAAGAAGTTCTTTTTGAAATTATGTGCATTTATACCGCCTCTTAAGGCTTCCAGAACACTGATCCTCTTATAATCCCTGCCAAGGAATTGTGTTACCAGGCATATAACAGCCAGGATCCCGATCGTAACGAACAATGCAATCGTCATATTTGCCGGCTGATTCCATGAAAGTCCCAGAGTTACCAACATTATGATCCCGAGTTTTCCTATCGTGATCATTCCAAGTATAACTCCGCTTAAACTTCCGGCTATCGATACTATCAGAAGCTGACACATGAGAATGGCAACCAGCTCTCCCGTGGTGTATCCCGCAGCTTCCATAATGGCTGTATTCTTCATATTGTTCATGATGAAGTTCCTGATGCTGAAATGTATGATAACTATCGCTATAACAAAGATTATCAGCGCAAATGCGAATACAATTGCTATGAATATATACGGCAGGATCATCGAGGCACTTCTCATAAGCCCATATGGCAGACAATTATCGATCTGAGTTACCTTTATACCGTTTGCCATTCCGTAATCCGTTGCCCAGTCATGATGCTCACCCGATATCTTATCTCCGAGGAGATTTGTATCGATATTCTTTTTTTGTGCTGCTTTTGTCAGCGTTACCTTGTAAGCATCCGAAACAGAACCAGAACGACCGTCATTATCAAAAACAATACTATTGTACATATCATCGGATACGTAGACCTGATATGTTCCCATATTCATGGGTGAACAATAATATGTATCTTCACAGAAGCCTGCCACCTTCAGATCATATACATTCTTATCTATCTTTATCTGGATGATATCTCCTTTTGCATAAGATGTACTGAGTCTGACGGGGATCACGGCTTCATTTCCCCTGAGTCCTTTTGTGTCGGCGCTGCATGACTGTATTTTTATCTCCTGTTCATAGGATATGAACTGCATCGCGTATTCGTTCCACTCTTTGGCTCCCTTTTTTCTGTTTCTTGCCGCTCCGGCCCCAAAGAATTCCGTTTTTTCATATTCAGCGATATTCTCATTTCCTATTATGATCTCCTCAAGCTTACTTTCGGAAAAATCATCCTTACCGATATTGAATATGATATCCGCACCGTTTGTTTTTTCCTTCAGATCATCTACTACCTTAGGCCCGCCTGCCAGAAAAGAAGCGCTGACAAATATCAGAAATGCGGATATAAAAGAAAGCAGAAAAAAGGTGATCATATCGCCCTTTTGCTTCTTTATGTTGTTTTTTGCAATAAAGAAAAATCTGTACACACTACCACCCCATCTTCTGCAGGAACGCCTTTAACTTCGCATGCCTCTGCGCTGCCTCTTCCATATCGGGATTAGCTGTATCCTTATAATCGCCTTTGTAGGGACCGAGTTCGATCTCTTCGGAAATGACACCGTCCGCTAGGTAAATGATCCGATTGCCCCTCTCGGCTGCTTTTATTGTATGTGTTACCATGACTATGCTCTGTCCTTCGTTATTGAGATCCGACAGGATATCCAGCACGTTTTCGGTGTTCTGCGAGTTGAGCGCACCCGTCGGCTCATCCGCAAATAAAACCTCCGGGCTGTTGATGACTCCTCTTACGACCGCAACTCTCTGCTGCATACCGCCTGACATCTGTGTAGGGAATTTATTCCAGTCACCCCCCGTGATCTCAACCTTTTCAAGAAGCCTTTTTGCCTTGTCGGCAAGTTCTTTTCTGTTTGATTGCTTCAACAGGCCGCAGACCATGATATTGTCAAGGGCACTCATGCTGTCATTTAAGTAATTCTGCTGAAATACAAAACCCACATGATCTCTTCTGAACTTAGCCAGATTGTCGTTGCTGTAGGTTGATATCTCTGTTTCCGCATCACCCGTATAATATGTTATGGTTCCCAGACTCGGTCTGTCCATTCCGGAAAGCGCATAAAGCAATGTACTCTTGCCCGAACCGGAGTTACCCATTATTACCGTGAAATCACCCTTGTATATAGACAGGTTCAGGTTCTTTAATACATGCTGCTGAACCGATTCGTTTGAAAATGTTTTTGATAGATCCTTTGCCGTGAGGATCATGCTTTTTGAGTCCATATATTACCTCTGTAACATTGTTGTTTATTGCGGCTGCTGCCGCGTCTTTTATTTTACCTTTACTTCCATACCGTCGGTAAGCTCTGCTTCATCGTTCCAGAGCACCCGATCGTTTTCGCCTATGCCTGAGATGATCTCTATCATGGTATTATTTTTTACCCCTGTCTCAACATAGGTCTTAACAGCCTTATTGTCTCTGAGAACAAATACATAATCACCTTTTTCGTCCGTACAATATGCATCCATCGGAATGCGGAGCACGCTGTCAAGCGATGCCGCCGTGATCTTGACCTTACATTCCAGTCCGAGGATAATGTCGCTGTCGGGTTCATCGAGTGTCACTTCAACACCTACTCCGATCGCGTCTTTGGAGGTGATCCTCTCTATCCTGCTTACTTTGCCCGTATACTCTTTATTTTTGATGTTGACGGTTGCGAGCTGGCCTTCTTCAATGTCTACTATATCATATTTGTTGACATTAAGTTTAAGCACTATATCTTCGGTGGAATCAACTTTTACAAGCGGTGTGCCCTCGTTTACCATGCTTCCGTTTATCGTGTAGATATCTGTAATGACACCGTCAAAATCCGCTTTTATGCCGACTTTTGCTGCTTCATATCTGCTCTTTTCGTCTGCATTGATCATCTCATTGGATGCCTTGACCGCTTCGAGCTGATCCTTAGCTCCCTGTGTCATCAGGCCTGTAACCGTTGATGCCTTCTGGCTTGTCATTTCCGCTTTGTATTCCTTGCATGCCTCAAGCTGCACGTTCAGCCTGTTAAGCTCCTCCTGCATCCGGACTATGTCCTGTCCGTACTGCTGCTCGTATGCATTGGACTGTACTAGTTTCTGAAGGTTTTCGTATTCATCCGAATCCGGCTTGTCCGCCCAGTCGATAAGAGATATCTGCAGTTTTGCTCCTTCATCCGCGAGCGCTGCCCTTCTTTCCGTGAGATCGTTCTGCGTCTGTGTGATCGCTGCCTGGGTATCCGTGATCTGCTGATCCAGAACCGAAAGATTTCTCTTGGCTTCCGAATACAGCCCCGCTACTCTTGATCCCTGCTGCATTGAATTGTCATAGCTGCCTTGCTCTGACTGTGTCCTGTAATCCACAAGTGCTATCTGCCTGTCGAGCTTAGCCGTATCATAGGATACGAGCAGATCTCCTTTCTTAACAAAATCTCCCTCTTTTACAAGGACCTCTCCGATCTTAGAGTCTATCTGTGAATAATATGTTGCAGAACTATCCGCATCAACATTTCCGTTTACCTCTATCACTTTGTCCAAAGGGCCGCGGTCAACAGTATATGCGCTGACGCTCATTGCTGCATTGGCGTGTATCGTGATACTTCCAAGTATCACTGCTACTCCCGTTATCCCCCCGATGATCGCTGTTTTCTTCTTGTCTTTCAGAAAATCCATCTTTATTTTCCCCTTTCCGTTTGTCTGTTGCTGATACCACTGTACCGCAAAGACAGAAGGAAGTCTTAATCTGTCTCTTGTGCAATTCTTAACTGTTTCTTAATTGTATCCGGCTCCCGGAATTCCCGGATACACGTTATTCAAGTTGAACTTGAGTTTTGTGTTGAAACTTAAATCTGTGCTTGCTACTATGTATGTGCGGGGTTTTGTATTATATGAGTGTGATAAATATCCGTCGTGATGATGCGATAATAACCGTACAACCTATCGGAGGTGAAATATGAGCATTGGAACAAATATCAAAAGTATGCGTGAAGAAAGGAATCTGACACAGGAAAAGGTTGCCGAAGCTCTCGGTATCAGTTTTCAGGCCGTTTCTTCCTGGGAAAGAGATGAATACAAGCCTGACACCGACAATCTGATAAGACTTTCCGAACTGCTTGGAGTCTCCGTTTCGGCTATCGCTGAAGAAAAGCACAGGCCCTTTAAGACCCGTGAGACAATATACAACTGGGAACACATGAAAACCTATGTGAAAACGACTGCGGTCAATTTCAAACTCCGAGATACACTCAAAGCTCTGGATTATGCTGTGGAAGCGCATAATGGACAGAACCGGAAACGTTCCATAACTCCATACATATATCACCCTCTCAATCTCGCCTGCCACGCTCTGTCGATGAGCATCATCGAGGACGAGATCGTTGCCGCATGCCTGCTTCATGATGTGATCGAGGACTGCCACAGATCACTTGAAGATCTTCCCGTAGGCGATGAAACGCGTGAGCTTGTCCGCCTTCTCACCTGTGAAAAGACTTCACCCGAAAACCGCACTGATATCCTTGACGCCTACTATGCAGGTATCACATCCAATCCCAAGGCCGCCCTCATCAAATGCATCGACCGTTGCAACAATCTGACAACAATGTCCTGGGGCTTGAGCCGTGAAAGGATATATCGCATGATAAAAGAAACCGAGGAGTATTATCCTGCCCTTTTCAAGGCCCTCAAATCCACCCCGGAATATAACAACGCCGCCTGGCTCTTACGCTATCACATCGAAAGCATGCTGGATATCTACAAGAGACTGTTGTGAAGTCTTTTCTATTTCAACACAGATTTTTTACACATATGCATAGATTTGTGGTATATTTGCTATTAGATAAGTTTTGGGGCATTGGCGCAGTGGGAGCGCGTCTCGTTCGCAACGAGAAGGTCGTGGGTTCAAATCCCATATGCTCCACTACAAGATGCTGGGGCGTATGATCACGACCTCAGCATTTTTTCACCAATTATCCTGTTTATGAATTTCCCGATCCTCATACAAAAAACCTGCAAAAGGAAATCTGTAGAGAACAACATCATTACCGAACATATTTATCATCTGTCCCTTCGCAGTTTTATTGCGTATCTGCTCTGCGCCTTCGATCAGTTTACCTGTAAGATCGGGTGCGACAGGGATCGACCCGTGCATCGCATATACTTCGTCATACATTCCGTAATACTCCTTAAGATGCTTAAGGCTCTCTATGTAACGGTCAATATCCCTGTATTTGCCAAACATAAATATGTTTCCGTCCTGCACCGAATCACCGCTTATCAGAACCCTGTATTTTTCATCCAGAACAGCTATGCTTCCGGGCGTGTGTCCGGGATTATCTATGATCTTCAGCGGGCGATCTCCAAGTTCGATCACATCACCCTCTTTCACAGGTATGATGGTCCCTTTTCCACCATTGTGTCTGTAATTATCCTCTTCAGCCGGACTCATATAAAACTCATCAAAAGCCGGATTGCCGGATATATGATCCGGATCACCATGGGTATTGATCAGAATGATCGGAAGGTCCGTCAGACTTTCGGCCATTTGCTTTGCATTCGGAGTATTCATTCCACTGTCGATCAAAGCAGCCTTTTTATAGCCGCAAAGCAGGAAAAACCTTACGCCGTCATCTTCAAAACGCCATGTATTCTCATTTATCTTAATCGTTTCAGCCATGTATTCCACACCTCCGACAGTTCTTCACAGATACTTCGATTAATTCCGGCATCACGCCTGATCTTTCAGCACGGCTGTGATCCATTCGGGATCCGGTGCCTTGAAGCCGGGATAGGAAGCCATCTGTTCCATCACACCCTGCACACAGGCCCAAAAGCACTCTGCAAGTCTTTCAGGATCTCCTTTTCTGAACACACCGCTTTCCTGACCTGCCTTGATTATCTTCACGGAATAATCGATCGCATCGCGGGAAAGAGCGAGTTTTTTCGCTTCCTCGGGCGCACCGCTTTTAACTGCCTGCCCCATCAGTATAAACATCTGAAAGACCCATGGTTCTTTCTCTGCATATTCAAAAAGGGCCTTAAGAAATACGTCAAAGAACATTTCAGGCGGAAGATCCTTAAGTTTCTCGGGATATCTTGTCCCTTCGCTTCCCATCTTTATGAGCTCGAGATACAGTGCCTCCTTGGATTCAAAATAATGAAAAAGCAGGCCAACACTCATCCCCACGCTCTCCGCGATATCGGTTATCTTAGTCTCGCGGTATCCTCTTGTGACAAACAGATCGAGCGCCTTCATGAGGATCTCTTTTCTGCGGTTCTCTTTTTGTTCGGCTCTTGTCATAATGACACCTTCTCCTTATCGGCTATTCTCCATGCTGCAAATCGTCCCATGGCTGCGGCAACGGGAAGACCACCCTGTCCCATGAGCCACTGACCTGCAAGAAATACGTTTTTCAGTCTTTTTACTGTTCCCTTGGTCCTAACGGATTTAACATTCTTGTCTGCCACAAATGCCATGTACGCTCCGTTGTAGGCATTGCAGTATCTTTGGTATGTTGCGGGAGTCCATGTATCAAGAAGTCTAAGTTTTCCCGCAACCTCGGGAAAACTTTTCTCTATCCTCTCCCTGATCTCATCGGCAAGCTCATGCTTTTTTTTATTATACTCCTCCGGACTGCTGTCTCTGAGCGATCTCCAGTATTCGTAATCATTCTCACTCTGGACTATCTGAACCTGAATGACAGACTTTCCTTCGGGAGCAAAAGATCTGTCATAATCATAACACTTAATCCCGAAAATATTAACCTTAGTGCCCGCAACCATCATCTCTTCGGCATCAAAAAATTCGGATTCCTGTCCAAAACGATGCTCTCCGTCAACGGCAAATGCCGCATGGAATCCCGAAAATACGCTGTAATTCCCACTCTTAAACTCTCTGCCCAGCGATTTCGGCATGTATGACTCGGGAAGGAGTTTTGTAAATATATGTCCCGCATCTGTCGCTGCGATAACATAATCGCCTTCTATCGTTTCTCCGTTTTCAAGGACTGCTCCTTTTGCGATATCGCCTTCTATGAGTATCTCTTTTACCGGAGCATTCTTCACAAGCTTTCCTCCGAGACTCTCGTACTTAGATGCGATCCTGAGCGATGCCGCAAGTGAGCCTCCGAGAGGAATGTCACCGTTGCCTGCCGTGATCGTCGCATAGGATGCTATAAATGAAAATGCAGGTGACTTTGGCGGGATCATCAGGCAAAGTGCTCTCCTGATAACGGGATTTTTGAAAGTATTTGCCAGATCATCGATACTCATTCCCTTATATGCTTTCTGCACAGCAGGGATGTCCTTCATGGACGCACCCATCTTTACGTAATCCTTCAGTCCCATCTTATCGAAAGGTTTTTCAACCGGAACCGTCATGGATTCGACTTTTCTTACATTTTCAATAAATGCTTCTATGTTCTCCCTGTCCTCCGGAGCAAGTTCGAGAAGCTCTGCTTTTGTGCGCTCCAAGTCTCTCCAAAAAGTAACGGTCTTTCCGTCCGAGGTGTATGAATAGAATTCGTCTTTATGGTATATATCCACATCTCCACCGAGCATTCCGATCTCTTTCCACAGTTCATTAAGATCGCTGCCTTCCTTCGTACCCGTAAGCCAGTGGAAGCAATTGTCGATCACAAAGCCTTCCCGCTTCCATCCCGTACACTCACCGCCGGGAACAGCATTCTTCTCCAGTATCACTGTGTCAAAACCTGCCTTCTGAAGATATATACCTGCTGTCATTCCCGAAATACCGCCACCGATTATTATAACTTTCCTTTTCATGATCTGCTCCTTTTTGTTCGCTGATTATTTGTTCAATGAATTTATGTTCAGTATAATGGGGCGCAGATCGTTTGTCAATACTTTTATTGAATATTTTTTCAACCAAATATCAATCTTCAGGTTTGTTCTCGGAAAATGCCTTAGAGAAAAGGTCGGAAAATGAACCCTTGGGCGGTATCGCGATACCGCGCTTATCATCACCGAGCAGCAGGACCGTATCACCCGGATTTATACCGAATATCTCTCTTGCCTGCTTCGGGATCACTATCTGTCCCTTCTCTCCTACGGTCGCTGACCACACATATTTTCCCTTTGGGATCTTATTATTCATCATTTCCTCCTAATGTCGATCCGGTCTTTGCCGGCGATCCTACATATCTGTTTCAATACAACCGATCATTCCATGATCTACTGCTTAGCTGCAAGCGACATTGCCCGAATATAACTCAACCAGGTGAGCGCTGCCGCGACCGTGATCAATATAAGCGTCAGGAGCACATTGCTCATATGCATTCCCAGCACTACCGACAGCACGATAAGACCCATGCACACAAACATATTCGGGAACATATATATCGCAACAGCCGAACTCTGCTTGATCACTTCTATCTCATTTTCCCAGTCAAGACGCATATGCTTTATCCCGCATACACAGCCCCACGCCGTCGAGAAACCGCACAGCACCACACCGAGGATCAGATACAGGATCACATCTCCCACAGGCACTTTCGCAGATATGCACATGCACAGGATCACAAATATCATGAACGGGGCCGTCAGATACATATTGAAGAGCATCTTGCCCCTGTACAGAGTTTTCTTTTCGATCGGAAGACTCGCGACTATCCAGTAATTTTTGCCCTCAAGCGACGGCGAGCACGCGGTTGATGCAACCATACCGATAAAGAAATATCCGATGAAAGGGATCGCAGGCTGCAATATCGCGGTATCGATCGGTGCTCCCTGCGTTACCGTCACCACGATCTTTTCAAAACCCAAGATCAATATGATGATCCCCAGCAGCACCGCCAGGATCTCACCCACTGCGATATTTGTCATATATGTCACCGAGCCTGTAAGCCTCTTAAACTCTTTGAAGGCGATGGCCTGCACAATACTGCGTTTTTTCATCGATGACATTTTGTACTTTTTACCTACGGCGTGAGAAGCCATTGCAGAGTTGATATTTCTGTACGACCTTCCGACGATAAAAAATACTGCGAAAAACAGCATGAGGCTGACACCTGCGAGCAGCAAAGCTCCCGACACAGCCCCGGTGCCGGGCATATCCGTGCCCAAACGCACCGCATCCGTAAACCATTTGATCGGAAGATACATCTTCGCAGCACTGTCCGTCTTGTCGGATATCGAATTTAACGTAGCTTCGACCTTTTCATTTCTGAACATATCCTCTATGATGAACCTTATCGAGAAACAAAATATGATGAACGCCATCGTAAGGATCATCTGTGCGATCTTGCCATGCTTAAAACCGGAGCTTACCCTGGCTATGATAAATCCAAGGAACGAAGCGAACAGCATCGGTATGACGGGCAGTATAAATGTAAGTATCAGCCACAGGATATACGTATATACCGGAATATGTGCATATTTCCCGTATACCGCCATCATGGCAACCGATATGCACAGATACCACGGCATGCTCTTAATATACATATAAAGGAACTTGCATCCTGCGACGGTCCGAGCCTCAAAAGGCAGCGACATCAGCATATCGTATTCTCTGAAATTAAAGAGATACCCGTTGGTCTTGAAGAATGTGAAAACAAATGCAAGTATGCTTATGACCATTGCACACATCGGCGGGATCGAACCGGTAAGTCCGTATTTTCCGTACCCGATGCTTATGGACGCACCATAGCCTATGAGCATGGCATACATACATGCCATACCTATGACGGCACCCACGACCTTCTTTTTCTTCTTTTTATCCTTTGTATATCTGTATATATTAAACCGGCTCGTGGAAGAAATGAGCGTTTTAAGAAGTATGATATTTTTATTCATTGTCCGCCTCCAGGAATGTTTCTTCGAGTGAATGTCCTTCGGTTATCTCTTCCATGGAACCCGCAGCTACTATCCTGCCCTGCTTGATGATCGCTACTTTATTGCACAGTTTCTCTGCCACATCCAGTACGTGGGTCGAGAAAAAGATCGCGGTCCCCTTATCGCACATCTCGTGCATTATTTCCTTCAGGATAAACGTTGCCTTGGGATCAAGGCCTACAAAGGGCTCATCCAGTACAAGCAGCTTAGGTTCATGTATGAGTGCAGAGATTATCGCGATCTTCTGCTTCATGCCGTGTGAATAGGCTCCGATCAGTTCACCCAGAGATGAAGTGATCTCAAAACGATCTGCATACTTCTTTATCCTTTCTTCTCTGTCTGCCGCGCTTATCTCAAATACATCCGCCACAAAATTCAGATACTGTATACCTGTAAGGTTCTCATACAGATCCGGATTGTCGGGGATATAAGCCGTGATCTTCTTGCACTCCATAGGCTCGGTCTTTACCGAATGTCCGTCTATGTATATCTCACCTTCGGAAAAATCAAGCACACCAACTACAGCTCTGATCGTAGTCGATTTACCCGCTCCGTTATGGCCTATAAAACCGAAGATATCTCCGCTCTCCACGCTCAGACTGACGTTGTCACAGGCCTTCCTGTCACCTCCGTATGTCTTGGTATAATTTCTGATATCGAGCATCGTACTCATTTTCATTACTCTCCTCTCGCCTGTCTATATCACATTATTCATCCGCAATGGTTTTTGTGCAATATGTATGATTTGTATAACTAATCATACTCTTCCGTCTTGTCTTTGTCAAATGATGCGGGTAATAAAAAACACCCTCCGGAATTTCTCCCGGAGAGTGTCGAAATTGTTCAATATGATCATTTAACATTTGCTTTACGGCACGAGCCACATATACATTTCCTGATACTTGGCTGCAGAGGTGTACCAACTGAAATCGGCTGCCATCGCCCTGTCGATGATCTTGTTCCACTCGCGCTTCTTGTCGTAGTAGATATGCTCCGCATAGCGGATGGTCCTGAGCATCTCATGAGCATTGTAATTGAGAAAGCTGAAACCTGTTCCTGTGCTTTCGTATTCGTTGTAGGGTTCTACGGTGTCCTTGAGACCACCTGTTTCCCTGACGATCGGAACTGTACCGTATCTGAGTGCCATCAACTGGCTCAATCCGCAAGGCTCAAACAATGACGGCATTAAGAAGGCATCACTGGCCGCATATATCTTGTGTGAAAGCGATTCCGAATAGTAGATGTTGCCGGAAACCTTGTCACCGTATTTCCAGTCAAAGTGTCTGAACATATTCTCGTAACGCTCTTCGCCGGTACCCAGAACAACTATCTGAACATTGTCCCTGCAAAGCTCGTCCATTATATAAGCGATCAGGTCAAAGCCCTTCTGATCGGTCAGACGGGATACGATGCCGATCATCATGGCACCCGCATCCTTCTTTAACCCCAGTTCTTCCTGTAGTTTAAGTTTGTTCTTAACTTTTTCTTTTCTGAAATCCCTCGGCCCGTATTGGAAGGGGATATTGGGATCCGTCTCCGGATTGAAGTCCTCATAATCGATGCCGTTGACTATGCCGCGTAAACTTCCGGCTCTGCTGTTGAGCAATCCGTCAAGACCCTCCCCGTAGAAATTAGTCTTGATCTCCTCCGCATAGGTCTCACTCACGGTTGTGATCGCATCGGCAAATACTATACCGCCCTTGAGCAGGTTGGCATCCTTGTATGCTTCAAGCTTGTCCGATGTGAAATAATAATCCGAAAGTCCCGTTATCTCCTTTACTTCCTTGATGCCCCATTTACCCTGGAACTTAAGGTTGTGTATGGTCATTACGGACTTAACCCCTTTGTAGAAATCATTGCCTGCAAAACGTTCCTTAAGATAAACCGGTATAAGTCCGGTCTGCCAGTCATGACAATGGATCAGATCGGGTTTGAAACCGATCACCGGCAATGCCGACAATGTTGCTTTACAGAAAAATGCAAACTTCTCTATCTCCCAAAGGGCATCATCACCGTAAGGTCTCAGGCCTCCGAAATAGCCTTCATTGTCTATGAAATAAAACGTGATACCGTCATACTCGGCCTCAAGTATGCCCACATATGCATTTTTCCAATGGAAATCCATATAGAAGTGCTGCTTGTACCGAAGCATGTCCTTCAGTTCCGCTTTCATACAGGTATATTTGGGTAAAACGACTCTGACATCATAATATTTTTTATCGATGCATTTGGGCAACGACCCCACTACGTCTGCCAAACCGCCCGTTTTGATAAACGGAACACCTTCAGATGCCACAAATAAGATATTTCTCATATCTGTCCCCATTTCTGAGCTTCTGCTCATTTATTGTAGTTCCCACCTCGTATCATTATACTACATATTGTGGTTCATGTCTTTATAATTTCTTATATTTTGATGCCTGGTTTTTAAGTTCCAGCGCACTGGCTTCGATCGACGGCGTGATCACGTCGGTTGACATAAGTCTGGCTATCTCCGATACGCTCTCGTCCCTGTCAAGCTTTCTGATGTGTGTTTCGGTTCTCTCTTCATCGCTCTTCTTGTCAATCAGATAATGCGTATCCGCCATGGCTGCGATCTGCGGCAGATGTGTGATGGCTATAAGCTGATGATCCCTGCCTATGACATTCATCTTTTCCGCTACATTCCATGCTGTCTTGCCGCTGATACCCGCATCTATCTCATCAAATATCAATGTGTCCGTATTTTCTTTGTCCGCCGTTATGGCCTTTAACGCAAGCATGAATCTTGACAGTTCACCGCCGCTGGCTACGAGACTCAGCGACTTCTTCGGCTCTCCAACATTGAATGACACCAAAAAATCAACGGTGTCCATACCGGTCTCGGACATATTGTCCGGATCGAAATCCACATTAACTGAGCATGTCGCATGCTCAAGATTCAATTCCTTCAGATTTCTTATAAGCTCATCCGAAAGGATATCGGCCTTTCTCTTTCTCACTCCCGAAAGCTCATTGCAGGCCTCAGTCAGCTTGATCTTTGCATTTGCCAGATCTGTCTTTAAAGAAATGAGATAGACCGAGAAATCAGACAGCATCTCTATACGCTGTCTTCTGGTTTCTGCGCACTCGAGTATCTTTTCTATACTGTCACCGTATTTGTTTTTCAGGTGATTTATGACATCAAGTCTCTCTTCGATCTCGGCAAATTCCGCCTCCGAAAATTCCATCTCCGCCATATGATCGCTCAGGCTTCTTTTGCATTCCGTGATGATATCGCAGGCAGTGGCTATACTTTCCTCGGTCTGTGAAAGATCGTCGTCATATGTGAGTGCAGCCCGTATCTCCCTTAGTGCAAGATCCATCTTGGAACCGGCGCCTTCATCATCGTCCATGGCCGAATAAGCCCTGGAAATATGCTCAACTATCCTCTTGGCGTTCTTCATGACCCTGTAACGGTTTTCCAGTTCTTCGTCCTCGCCTTTCCCAAGCTTTGCGCCCTCTATCTCGGCAAGTTCAAACTGTGCCAGCGAAAGTTCCCTGTCCCTGTCCTTATCTAAATTCTGGTTGTATTCGAGATCTTTTTTGAGTTTTACGTACTTTTCGTACAGCTGTGCAACCTTTTCCTTTAAGCCCGATACCTCTCCCGCGGCGTAATCATCGAGTATATCGAGGTAATTCCTGCTGTCGAGGAGTTCGGCAGTGTCATTTTGCCCGTGTATGCTTATCAAAAGCGACGCCAGCTGTTTAAGACCCTTTCCGGTCACAGTCTCTCCGTTGACTTTGGCCGTACTCCTGCCATCCATTATTTTTCTTGTTATAAATATGGTTCCGTCCTTCTCGATGGGAAGGTCAAGATCGTGAAGTATATCGACAACTTCTTGTCTGTTACTTCGAAAGATCAGCTCGATGAGTGCATATTCTTCTCCGCTCCTGATATACTCGCGCCCCGCCTTGGCCCCGAGTGCCAGTCTGATGGAACCGAGTATGATGGATTTACCCGCACCGGTTTCACCGGACATGATGTTAAGTCCCGGATAAAATGTGACCTCATCTTCTTTGATAAGTGCAAGATTTTTAACGTGTAAGCTTTCTAACATATGTGCTCCTTTTCTCTCCTAAGCACATTCCCCAAATATATGATAGAGATCAGAGAAACTCCCTGATCCTGTCCATAACCTTTTTTGTCTCTTCTGTGGTCCTTATCGCCATCATTATCGTGTCATCACCCGCGATGGAACCCACAACCTCCTTCATATGAAGCGAATCAAGGCTTGCGGCGACCGCCATTGCCATGCCGGAAACCGTCTTGACCACAAGTATGTTCTGTGCCATGTCCATCGAAATAAAGCCGTCCCTTAAGACGCGCAGGTATTTGCTGGCGAGATGCGCATCACTCGCCTGTGCAGCGAATCGCTTCCTTCCTTTACCGTACGAGAGTTTGCCAAGTCTCAGTTCATTGATATCCCTTGATACCGTGGCCTGGGTCACATTGAACCCCTCTGCTTTGAGCACATCAACGAGTTCATCCTGTGTCTCTATATCACGTGCTTCGATTATCTCAAGGATCTTGCTTTGTCTTTCTCTTTTCATAGCATGGAACTACCCATCTTGTAATTAAGTGTCTGAAGGAAACTGCGCTGATCAAGCTTGATCAGACTGACTGTATCTTCGGATCTCACTATCTTGATCTTATCGCCTGTTTTCATGATACAAGGCTTATTGCCGTCCGAGCTTGCTTCGGCGTTTGTATGCTCTCCGTCCCTGTTTGCGGCAATGACAAATTCTATGGTTTCGTCCGGTCCTACAACTATGGATCTTGCATTCAATGTATGTGCGCAGATAGGTGTGATAACTATCATATTGGCACCCGGATGTACGATGGGACCTCCCGCCGAAAGGTTATATCCGGTAGATCCTGTAGGCGTTGCCGCCAATATGCCGTCAACTCCGAGATTGCATAAAAACTGGCCGTTTACGTACAATTCAACATGCATTACATGCAATGAGCCCTGTCTTGTGACCGTTATATCGTTTAATGCAGGCGGAAGTTCGATCTTCTTTCCGTCCGATGTTTCGATGCATCCCTTGACCGTCATGCGTTTCTGTATAAAATATATGCCTTCGAAGAGTGCATCTATTGCAGGCTCAAACGAGTCCTTCTCAACATCCGCAAGAAATCCCCTGGTCCCAAGGTTTATGCCAAGCATCGGTATCCCGCGCTTCATGATGTCACGTGCGGCACGAAGCATGGTCCCGTCACCTCCCAGTACAAGAACGCAGTCAAATTCCATATCCTCAGGTATTATACTTCCGCCGTTGCCGTCCATGGCTTTGGCTGCGATATGAGCTTTGCCGTTCTTACGCTCAATATACTTTTTTATCTTATCCGTCAGGTCATGATTCGGATCTTTGTTGTCATTGGTGATGATCAGAAAATTTTTCATTGCATCTCCTCATGTGCCTTATCAACTATGTTGCAGATATCGTTATAAGTCAGCTCACTTCCGTTGTAGTAGCCGTCTCTTCCGTTATTTATGCTGCTTTCCAGAAGTTGTTCGGCACTCTTTTCATCAAGATCGATCGTTCTTTTATCTTTTTGCAGGTAAATAAGGTATTCTATATTGCCTTCAGGTCCTTTTATGGGCGAAAAATCTAATCGTAATATAATAAATCCGCATATATCCACAAATTTTATTATCTTTTCTATAACTTCCGCATGAACGTCCTTATCTCTTACAACGCCCTTCTTTCCGACTTTATCCCTTCCTGCCTCAAACTGCGGCTTTATCAGGCAGACCATTCGGCCGTTATCCTTAAGCAGTTCTCTCGCCGGCAGTATGATCTTTGTAAGAGAAATAAAACTCACGTCACAGGAAGCAAAATCAATGTCGTCCGCAATATCTCCTTTTTTCATATGACGAAAATTTGTCTTTTCCATGCATACAACACGTTCATCATTGCGAAGTTTCCAATCCAACTGACCGTGTCCCACATCGATCGAATAGACCTTTGCCGCTCCGTTCTGCAGCATGCAGTCCGTGAAGCCGCCCGTAGATGCGCCAATATCCATACATATGAGGTCCGGCAATCCGAGATCAAATCTCTCAACCGCTTTCTCAAGCTTCAATCCACCTCTGCTTACGTATTTTAGTTGTTTACCTCTGACTTCGATATTGCTCTCTTCCGCGTCAAATGTCGATCCGGCTTTATCTTCCTTCTGACCGTTCACATATACGTCTCCGGCCATTATCACGGCCTTGGCACGCTCTCTGGAAGGTGCCAGTCCTCTTTCAACGAGCAATACATCAAGACGCTCTTTCATATTAAATCCTATTTTAATTTTTCAAAAATCTTTGAAACCACGCTCTCGGCATCTATACCTGTCTCATGCCTGAGAATATCGATATTTCCGTGTTCAACGTATTCATCAGGTATCGCTATCTGTAGAATATCTGCTGTTATCTCATTTGAGCACAGATAATCTATAACTTTATCTCCGAAGCCTCCGCTTGCCACATTTTCTTCCATCGTTACGAGGAGTTCGTGCTCTTTTGCAAGCTGCTCCGTCATATCGGTATCAATAGGTTTTACGAACCTTGCGTTGACGATAGTTGCATCTATATCATGCTTTGCAAGGAGTTCGCTGACTTCTACTGCTGTCTTTACCATGCTTCCTACGGCAAAAAGTGCAACGCGGCTTCCTTTATGGATCATCTCGCTCTTACCCATGACTATGGGTGCTCTGTTCTCCTTAAGTCCGTCATAAGCCTCACCTCTGGGGTATCTTATCGCAATGGGCGCTCCGAGGCTTACCGCATATTTCATCATGTCGGACAGTTCCCATTTGTTCTTGGGCGCCATGACATGCATATTTGGTATGCTTGAAAGATAAGACAGGTCAAATATTCCCTGATGTGTCTCACCGTCGGCTCCCACAAGCCCGGCTCTGTCTATCGCAAATACGACCGGCAGGTTCTGTATGCATACGTCATGAAGTATCTGATCGTACGCTCTCTGTAAAAAAGATGAATATACTGCCACGATCGGTATAAGGCCTCCTGCGGCGAGTCCTGCCGCAAATGTGACCGCATGCTGCTCCGCTATCCCGACATCAAAAAATCTGTCGGGATATACGTTGTGGAAACGTTTTAAACCTGTTCCGTCCGGCATGGCGGCCGTAATGGCGACAACCTTTTCGTTTCGCGCACCAAGTTTGAACATTACGGTAGAAAAAACATCCGTGTAGTTTGCTTTCTCTTTTTTCTTTGCGGGAAGTCCGGTCTCGATATCGAAAGGTTCCGCTCCGTGGAAACGTGCCGGATGTCTTATCGCAGGCTCATAACCGCGTCCCTTTTCGGTAATGACATGCACAAGCACAGAGGTTTCGCACCTCTTTGCTTCCTTTATGACTGTCAGGAGTCCCTTTATGTCATGTCCATCCACCGGACCGAGATATTTGATACCCATGTCCTCAAAGAACATGCCCGGAACCACGAGCTGTTTAATGGAATTCTTTGTCTTTCTTACAAAATCAATGATCGGCTGACCGTACTTTTTGCCGAGCAGCGGATAATATATGCTGTCCTTCAGATTCTGGTAATTCTCTCCCGTACGGATGTTGTTGAGATATTTGCTCACACCGCCCACATTTTCAGAAATAGACATATTGTTGTCATTGAGTATGATTATGAAATTTGTATCAAGTCTTGATGCATTATTGAGCGCTTCATAAGCCATTCCGCCTGTAAGGGAACCGTCACCGATAACAGAGATGACAGTGTTGTCCTCACCCTTTATCTCCCTTGCCATGACAAGTCCGAGTCCGGCCGATACCGATGTCGAGCTGTGACCCGTATCGAAGCAGTCGCACTCACTTTCCTTTCTCTTGGGAAAACCGCTCATTCCACCGAATTTACGCAGGTTTTCAAAGCCGTCCCTGCGCCCCGTGAGCAGTTTATGTGTATATGACTGGTGTCCTACATCCCATATTATCTTATCCTTCGGCAGATCCAGAGAAAGATGCAGCGCCATTGTAAGCTCTACCGCTCCGAGGTTTGAACCCAGATGACCGCCGTTGACGGATATCTTGTTTATAAGGAATTCCCTTATCTCCTGTGCAAGGGCATCATAATCTTTAGGATCTATTTTTTTGATATCATTTGGTTGCTGTATTAAATCAAGTAACATGTGCTATTTGGTCCTGTTCACTAAGTAGATTATAAGCTCTGAGAGGAATTCATTGCCGTCTCCCAGACCTTTGAGCATATTAACCGCCTCCTCGCTGAGTGCGTCCACGTCAGCTTTGGCTTTGTTGAGCCCATGCATTGTAACGTACGTCATCTTGCCGTTCTTTTCATCAGATCCCACTGCCTTGCCCATGGCCTCAAATGTGCTCGTAATATCCAGTACATCATCCTGTATCTGGAAAGCCAGACCAACGTTATAACCCACCTTCTCTATCTTGGCTATATCAAGTTCATTGGCTCCCGCAAGGATCGCACCGACCATCAGTGCATTCTGGATAAGTGCTGCGGTCTTATGTTCATGTATGAACAGTAATCTTTCCTCGGTGATCTTATCGGGTGTTGCATTTTCTGCCTCTATATCGGCGCATTGTCCGCCTATCATACCATATACACCGCTCTTGCCCGCAAGTATGCCGAGTGCGCTTCCGATACGCTTTGCGCTTACAGTGGCATCCTGGATGACATTGAGCTTATCGAACGCCTTGCACGCGGTCTCAAACGCAAAATTGAGCAATGCATCGCCCGCAAGCACAGCCATACCCTCACCATATACCGCATGTGTGGTCTTTCTGCCTCTTCTGAACTCATCGTCGTCCATACACGGCAGGTCGTCGTGCACCAGAGAATAAGTATGTATCATCTCTATCGCCGCCATGAAAGGCTCAATAACATCCTCTTCGCCTCCGAAAAGCCTGTATGCCTCGAACATGAGCAACGGTCTTAAGCGCTTACCGCCTCCCATAAGGCTGTAATTCATGGCATTGATCACCGTATTTGCATATTTTTCCGGTGTGGGCGCAAACTTCTCCAAAACACCCTCTATGTATTTCACCTTTATGTTCAATTCTTCGTTAAATGTCATAGTCCTACTCCTTGTCCAACGGCTCCACAGTGCCGTCATCCATCAGCATCATGACCTGTTTTTCCACCTTATCTATGCTTTCGTTGCATTGCTTGACGAGCTCCATTCCGGATTTAAAGGCCTCAAATGACTCCTCCAGAGACATCTCACCCGCTTCTATCCTGACTGTGCACTCTTCAAGCTCCTGCATCATCTCTTCCAATGTCTTATCATTTTCCATAACCCTTCAGCTCCTCCGTTTCGGATACGACCGCTCCGACTCTTCCGTCCGCAAGATATATGTCCATCATGCTTCCTTCTTTTACCTGTCCGATACTTTTTATGTTGGCCCCGTTTTTGTCAGCCACGTAAGCATAGCCCTGATTCAATTTAGCCAGGGGGGATGCTCCGTCCAGCCTTCCCGCTGCAATACCAAGTCTGTATCTTCTGTCCTTAATGATAGATAACATATGTTGTTTGAGCATTTCCTCGTTTTTCATAATAAAGAAACGCTTTTCTCTTATGATATTTAACGGACTCTTCTTCTCGATATTGCTTCGGATCAGTCCCACGCGGTTTCTTTCACGTTCTATCTTTCCCGATATGCTGCGATACAGCCTGTCGCGACACATATCTATATTTCCTGAGAGCAACTCCACATTGCAGACCGCGATCTGCGCGGCTGCCGATGGCGTCTCGGCTCTCACATCTGCCACAAAATCAGCTATGGTCGTATCCGTTTCATGTCCTACGGCCGATATCACGGGTGTTTCGCACTCATATATGGCCATTGCCACCATTTCCTCATTGAAAGCCCAAAGATCCTCTATCGAACCTCCGCCCCTGCCTACGATGATAGCATCAACACCTACGGCTTCAAGCATCTGTATTCCGCGGACTATGCTGGGTGCCGCATCGGCGCCCTGTACAATGGCCGGATACAGAAGTATCTCTATATAGGGATTCCTGCTCTTTGATATGCTTATGATATCCCTGACAGCGGCTCCCGTGGAAGCTGTCACGACACCGAGTCTCTTAACATATTGTGGGATTGCTTTTTTATGTTCTTTTTCAAAGTATCCTTTGCTCTCAAGATCCTTTTTGAGCTTCTCATATCGTTCAAACAGTTCACCGAGACCATCCTGCTCTATATGTGACGCATACATCTGATATTTGCCGTCCCTCTCATAGATATCCACCTTACCGGTAACGCACACCTGCATGCCTTCCTGTAAAGGAAAAGATAAGCCCTTCGCCCTGTTGCCGGCAAACATAATGCAGGCAAGAACGCTTTGCTTATCCTTTAAGGTAAAATATATATGTCCCGATGAATGATACTTACAGTTGCTCACTTCACCCTTAACAGATACCGAATTAAGCAGATAATCCTGGGTGAACATATTCTTGATGTATTGGTTGATCTGTGCAACTGTATAAGCCTTCTGCATTATTCTTCTTTCTGCGTCGTAAATTTTGCCAGAACCGCATTTATAAATCCACCCGATTTATCCTGTCCGAATTTCTTGGCTAATTCTACCGCTTCGTTGATAGCTATGCCGGCAGATATCTGATCATCATACAGTATCTCATATACTCCCAGCCTTATGATCGTAAGATCCACTTTGCTCATCCTCTCTGTCTTCCAGCCCTTGGCCTTCTCGTCGATAAGCCTGTCTATCTCGTCGATCTTCCCGTATATCCTGTCGTACTTGCCACGGATATACTCCATGTCCTTTTCATCAAATTGTGTGTCATCATTATCGAAGAACAGTTCAACCTGTGTATCCATATCCTCCGCGGGATTGAATTCCACTCTGAACAACAGTTTGAATATCTGCTCTCTCAGTTGTCTTCTGTTCATGCTTTCTTTACACCAACTCCGGTAATCCTTACATCAACATCGGTAACCGTAAGTCCGGTCATATTCTCCACGGTATTCTTGACCTTCTCCTGAACTTTTGCACAGGTTGCCGGAATATTGTAGCCGTATTCAACGGTGAGCTTGACTTCCACCGATACCTTCATGTTGTCTATGGAAAGCTTGACGCCCTTGGCAAGATTCTTGATACCTACCTTGCTCATGATCTCATTGGTGATGTTCTCACCCATGGCGGCAACGCCTTCAACCTCGGTTGCGGCTATGGCAACTATTACAGCCACCACTTCATCTGCTATCTGCACACTGCCGATGCCTTCTTCGGTCACATTATATTTCTTTTCATTATTGTCCATTATACATACCTCTCTGTGGTTGACCGTTCGCACTTTGTGCGACGGCTGGATAGCAACCTTTTTTTCAAAAAGCTTGCCTTCTGCCTTACTTCACCTGACCGTTCGCACTTTGTGCGACGGCTGGATAGCAACCTTTTTTTCAAAAAGCTTGCCTTCTGCCTTACTTCACCTGACCGTTCGCACTTTGTGCGACGGCTGGATAGCAACCTTTTTTTCAAAAAGCTTGCTATATATTATATCATACCTACAACCAGAAACAAAGGGTTCTTTGTTCTTCATCCTCGACATAAGACACCGTTGTTGTCTGGGAATTTAACATGTCAAATATACCGCTGTTTCTTATCAACTCATCCTTTACGGACTCATAGGCATCTCTGTTGGCACACTTGAACGATATGCTTTCCCTTCCTTCCGCATATGCCCTGTCAAATGCCGCTTTTATGGTATCATGGTCATAGAATTCAAAATACAGACCTTCTCTGACAAAATAATTGTTCTCCATCCGGTCACATATAGGGAATTCAACAATGGAATTGATACTGTGCGTCCTCAAAAGCTCATCGGTCGTGATGAGCATATAGTCGTAATTGATCCCGGCCACTTTCTCGCCTTCAAATCCGTTCCCGGAGTATGACGCATCTCCCCAGGTCACGTCCACAAAATAATTTCCGTCGGAAAGAGTACACATATTCCATGCATGGTCCTCCCCCGTTATCAGTGATCTTCCTTCCACAAATGTGGTAGGGATGCCGATCCTGTTGAGGATATACTGAAATGCCCTCGCATATCCGGCACATACCGACCTGTGATTCACCAGCGATGAAATGATATTCTGGTTGTCAGGTGAGTTTATCTCGTAATCCGTTGTGGCGATGAGCTGTTCATATACGCATTTAACCTTTGTATATTCATCTGCGCCGTCAGGGATCGTGGCTATGATGGCATCGGCCGCCTCGTCCGCCATACGCCGCTTGGTCTCTATCATCGACCTTGAATCTGCATAAGTCACGGACAAAGTTGTCTTGACTATCTGTCCGCCCAGAGTATAATGCACATATCCCATCTCCTCGACATAGAAGAATTCGGGATGATCGGCTTTGACACTGACAGCGACCTTGCTCATAGTCTCATCATCGCTCGAAGGAATGGAATTACCGCTCTCTATATTTGAAAAAGACTTATACATCGCACGGTAAATGGCCTTCTCCGTATCATTCAGCTGACCGTAATAATACTCGTATCCTCTGTCCTCTTCGGGAATGTCCTCATAAGCCGGTTCACTGCCTGTTTTTTCATCCAGCTCCTCGGTAACGGATGTTACTGATCCCTCATTGGAGGATTTTGTAGTATTTGCGGTGGTATTTGTCTTGGTTTTGGACACCTTCGCGGTATCCTTTTTATCAACCGGTGCCTCGTATGTCTTATCATACGACCTGTCATAGTCATCGCCCATGTCGATAAAATATTTCATCAGGACCTGCCCATCACATTTGGTCACGTCATATGAAATTATAATTCCGAGCAACAGTACCGATAGGCCCAGATAAACCAACGCTTTTCTCATGCATCTAACCCCGGGGCGTGCCCCTTACTACTCAGTTCCGAATTCAGAAAGGACCAGTCCCTTGTTCCTGTCAAGAGTCATACCCACACTCCACTCATTGATAAAGAGCAGAAGCGGTCTGTCCTTAAGATCCTTTATCTTCTTCATATCACTTGTTCCGACTATCTTGTCGAGTTCCGTCTCAGCGGAAACGATCCATCTGATATGCTCATACGGAAGCGGATCAAGCTTTATCTCAACATTATACTCATTCTCCAGTCTATATTTTAACACATCGAACTGCAATACGCCTACAACTCCGACTATGATCTCTTCAAGTCCGGTGTTATACTCCTGAAATATCTGGATGGCACCCTCCTGAGCGATCTGCGTGATGCCTTTGACAAATTGTTTTCTCTTCATGGTATCGATCTGTCTGACTCTTGCAAAATGCTCGGGCGCAAATGTCGGTATACCCTCGTATAATATGTCATCACCCTGCATGCAGAGCGTGTCTCCTATGGAAAAAATACCCGGATCGAACACGCCGATTATATCCCCCGCATAAGCCTCATCCAGTATCTTGCGCTCGTCGGCCATGATCTGCTGGGGTCTTGAAAGTCTCATGACTTTTCCGCCCTGAACATGCTTTACTTCCATGTTTGACTCATACTTGCCGGAGCAGATCCTCATAAATGCGATACGGTCTCTGTGAGCCTTGTTCATATTGGCCTGTATCTTGAATACAAATGCCGAAAAAGCGTTATCCACCGGATCTATCAGTTCACCCTTCGATCTTCTTGCAAGCGGTGTTGTTGTCATCTCCAGAAAATATTTCAAAAATATCTCCACTCCGAAATTGGTAAGTGCGGAACCAAAAAATACAGGTGTCAGCTTCCCCGCCCTTATGGCTTCGAGGTCATAACTGTCACTCGCCCCGTCAAGAAGGTCTATCTCATCATTGAGTATATCCATACGTTCCTTACCGATGGCCTCTTCCACGGCTTTCGCATCATCTATCGGAATATGCTTCGTCTCGCCTTCCTTTGTGCCCTTCTCGGTATCCGAGTAGGTCACTACCGCTTTCTTCTGTCTGTCATATACCCCTTTAAACATTTTACCACAACCTATTGGCCAATTTATCGGACACGTTGCGATACCGAGTTCTTTTTCTATCTCATCGAGAAGTTCAAATGTGTCATTGGCATCCCTGTCAAGTTTGTTGATAAATGTAAATATCGGTATACCTCTCATTCCGCAGACCTTGAACAGTTTCCTTGTCTGAGGCTCTACACCCTTAGCCGCATCTATTACCATCACAGCACTGTCGGCTGCCATAAGTGTACGGTAAGTATCCTCCGAAAAGTCCTGATGTCCCGGAGTGTCAAGAATATTTATACAATAACCCCCGTAATTAAATTGCATTACGGAACTTGTTACCGAGATACCTCTTTCCTTTTCTATCTCCATCCAGTCGCTGACAGCATGCCTCGCCGTAGCCTTTCCTTTAACAGAACCGGCCAGATTGATGGCTCCGCCGTAGAGCAGGAATTTCTCGGTAAGTGTTGTCTTTCCGGCATCCGGGTGGGATATTATCGCAAATGTTCTTCTCTTGTTTATTTCTTCCTTTACGCTCATCATTTACCTCTTTGGTATTTTCAGAAAAAATGGGGCTGGACATGTCCAACCCCATTTGATGTTTGTTAATTTATAATTTAATTTATGCCTGTGCAACATCCTTCATTGAGAAGCTTATCCTTCCCATCTTATCCTTGCCGAGGCATACAACGGTAACCTTATCACCGAGTGTAAGAACATCTTCAACACGGTTGATACGTTCCTTTGATATCTTTGAGATATGGACCATGCCTTCCTTACCGGGTGCAAACTCTATGAAAGCACCGAATTCCTTGATGCTTACGACCGTACCCTTGAATACCTGTCCCTGCTCAAATTCAGTTGTGATGATCTTTATCATCTCAACAGCCTGATCCATCATGGCCTTATCGGTACCGCATACAGATACATTTCCATCATCAGTGATATCGATCTTAACGCCTGTACGTGCAATGATCTCGTTGATCGTCTTTCCGCGCTGTCCGACAACATCACCGATCTTTTCGGGATCGATCTGAAGAGAAATGATCTTGGGTGCATATTCGTTAACTGTCGGTCTGGGAGCCGCGATAGCAGGCTTCATGCAATTGTCCATGATGAAGAGTCTTGCTTCACGGCATCTTGCGATGGCGCCCTCAACGATAGGTCTTGTAAGACCGTGGATCTTGATATCCATCTGTATAGCTGTGATACCGTCTGTTGTACCTGTTACCTTGAAGTCCATATCACCGAAGAAATCTTCGAGACCCTGGATATCCGTAAGCAATACAAAGTCATCATCTGTGTCACCTGTTACGAGACCACAGCTGATACCTGCAACCATCTTCTTGATCGGAACACCTGCAGCCATGAGTGACATGCATGATGCACATGTTGAACCCATGGATGTTGAACCGTTTGATTCGAATGTCTCTGATACTGTTCTGATAGCGTAAGGGAATTCCTCTTCGCTGGGAAGAACTGCGATCAAAGCTCTTTCTGCCAGAGCACCGTGACCGATCTCACGACGGCCGGGGCCACGGCTTACCTTAGTCTCACCAACCGAATATGCCGGGAAATTATACTGATGCATATATCTCTTGGCTGTTTCGTTGCTGTCGAGACCGTCTATCTTCTGCATCTCTGAAAGAGGTGCAAGTGTTGTTACATTACATATCTGTGTCTGTCCACGTGTGAACATCGCAGAGCCGTGAACTCTGGGAATTATATCAACTTCTGCAGCCAAAGGACGTATCTGTGTGATCTCACGGCCGTCGGGACGCTTGTGATCCTTTAAGATCATCTTTCTGACGGTTTTCTTCTGATACTGATATACGGCATCTTCCAAAAGAGCAAGCCACTCTTCGTTGTCGGCAAATGCCTCTGTGAGCTTCTCCTTGATCTGACGAATATTCTCTTCTCTTACCTGCTTCTCATCCGTAAATACTGCTTCTTCCATCTGTTCTGGAGTTACGATAGCCTTTATTGCTTCGAAAAGTTCTTCCGGAACAGCGCAGCTTGTGTATTCATGCTTCGGCTTACCAACCTCCGCAACGATCTTGTTTATAAATGCAATGATCTCCTGGTTGACTTCATGCGCCTTGTAGATGGCGTCGATCATCTTTGCTTCGGGTATCTCATTGGCACCCGCTTCAATCATGATAACCTTTTCGCTTGTTGATGCAACCGTAAGATTGAGGTCGCCGTTCTTCCACTGCTCCTGATTGGGGTTGATGATGAACTCTCCGTCGATCATACCAACCTGTGTTGTAGCGCAGGGGCCGTCAAAAGGAATATCAGAGATACTTGTTGCTATAGCAGCACCGAGCATAGCTACAAGTTCGGGTCTGCACTCGGGATCAACACTCATTACCATGTTGTTGAGTGTTACATCATTACGATAATCCTTGGGGAAAAGAGGTCTCATGGGACGATCGATAACACGGCTTGTAAGGATTGCATTCTCACTTGCCTTTCCCTCTCTCTTGTTAAATCCGCCCGGGATCTTTCCTACGGCATACATCTTCTCTTCGTATTCAACCGAAAGAGGGAAGAAATCGATACCGTCTCTGGGCTTCTCGCTTGCCGTAGCCGTTGATAATACAGTTGTGTCACCGTAGTGCATAAATGCACAGCCGTTAGCCTGTGCGCCCACTCTTCCTATATCCACACTGAGTGTACGGCCTGCAAGTTCCATGCTGAATGTCTTATACATAGTCTTCTCCTTTTCTGCCCTTAAGGGCTGATCGGTAGAAGATACCGAAACTACTGATGAGATCGCGATGGTTCGTAAGCTCATCAGTGGTCTCGGGGTATATCTTCTACCACGTTCATGTTGATTGATACACTAAAAGAAGGCGGTACGTGACCGCCTTCAAAAGCAAACTACTTTCTGATACCAAGCTTCTCGATAAGTGCTCTGTATCCTTCAAGGTCGGTCTTCATAAGATAATCAAGCAAACCACGTCTCTGACCGATCATCTTGTACATACCACGTCTTGAATGATGATCCTTCGGATTGTCCTTAAGATGCTCAGTAAGCTCGTTGATACGTGCAGTGAGTACTGCGATCTGAACTTCCGGAGAACCTGTATCACCGGGTGTTCTTGCATACTCGTTCATAATAGCTGTTTTCTTTTCTTTTGAAATCATATTAATCTCCTTTTATCTCGTACTTCGCTTTGTACCAAGGCCCGGTCGGAGTCTCCTGAACCTGAGTACAAGCACACAACATTGGAATTATAACACATTTGTTCATGTGTGTAAACACCATATTTTACACGCTTTTTCGGTATTCTGTGCGGTTCTGACCCTTCTCATCCTTCCATGAGCCTGTTTTCTATTCCCGCCAGGGTAAGTTCCGACCAGCTGAACTGGCTCATGTATTCACCCGCAAATGCATTGATCGCCGCAACATCACCGTCTATCCACCTGTAATAATCACAGTCAAATGCGTCCGTATTGATGGCTATCATGCCTTTTTTCTTGATTATGACGTCCTCCAGGTCTGCCTGTCTGAACACGCCTCTCAGATCCACTATAAGGTTTCTTAAATAATTTTCGAGAGATCCCGTGACTGTCTTGTCCTCCCACAGAACTCCGAGTATCTCGCCGTTTGTGGCAAATGCTCCCCTTCTGTCGATCAGATATGCTATCAGTTCCTTCGTCTTTACATACTTGAAATTACACGGTATGCCGTCTATATAGATCTCAAAATTTCCGAAGCACTGTGCCTTTAATCTCTTTTCCCTGCCTGCTTCCACAGGTTTTCTCAGATCTTTTAACTCTTCCCTGATATCCTCTTCGGTCGCGGGCTTCATCAGATAGCCGGACGCGTGTATCTTTAACGCATCCATCGTATAATTGTCATACGCCGTAACAAATATTATGTTAACCATAGGTTTGCAGATCTTTATCCGTTTCGCCATGGTTATGCCGTCCATTTCTCTCATGTTGATATCAAGAAATGCAACATCCACATCATGTTCATTTACATACTTAAGTGCATCATCACAGTCCGTAAACCCAACCGCTTTGTCGATCTCATCCATGCCATTCAACATAGCAACGAAATCCTCAAGGATGATCTTTTCATCATCAACTGCCAAAACTTTCATGCAATACCCCTCTTTCAATATACCGATAAAAAGATATCGGCTTTTTTATCTGCCCTTTAATCCCTTTGATCCCTTTTATCTGTCGATCATGACATTTTCTTTCGGAAGCAGTATCGTTATGACGGTCCCCTCGTCTATCTTGCTTCCTATGTTTAGCGAACCACCGCACATGGCCATGATCCTCTGTCTGGTATTCGCGATACCCACGTGGCTCCTGCCGTCATCGATCTTCTTTGCCGCATCAAAACCAACCCCTGTATCCTGCACCGTTATCTCGATATTGTTCCTGGTCTCTTTTGTGGATATCTTTACCGTACCGCCTTCCCTCTTTGCAAGGAGCCCGTGCTTTACGGCATTTTCAACGATCGTCTGCAGCGTGAGCGGCGGAAGTTCAAATCTTTCCGCCCTTATATCGTACTCTATCTTAAGAAGATCACCGAATCTCAGCTTTTCAATATACAGATAGCTGTTTACATGCTCCAGTTCCTTTGAGAACGGGATACACCATTTCTCATTGAGCGAATCCATATTTGCCCGCAGATATTTTGCAAAATGATCCAGCGCATTTCTGGCTTCCGCCGGATCCTTCGTGCATAACGACCTTATGGTTCCCAGCGCATTGTAGAGGAAATGCGGCTGTATCTGGCTAAGCATCATCTTAACATGATTCTCGGTGAGTTCCTTTTCAAGCTTTTGTGCTTTTTCGGCTTCTCTTCCCGTATCATAGAAATACTTTGTTATAAGCCTGTACTGTATCCACGCAAATATAAAAAATGTGATCAGGAACACCTTTCCGATATAAATACCGGTCAGTACATGATATGTCATTTCGACAGTAGTTCCCGCCGCACACAACAGAAGGGAAAGAAATACCATATTTCCGCCTGATTCCGCCTTCCTGATACCCGAAAATAAAAACAGGACCTGTGCGACCGATACCGCTATGCCTATAGCAACCACCCATGAAAAAACAAGGTTGCTGTCCTGTATAGAGAATGGCACGAACATCTGATTTACCGAATACAGAATCACTACTATGACCGAGAAAAATGTCATGCCGTAACTCACCTGCTTGAGTTTTTTATCGTACACGTATCTTCTGACATATCCCGTCATGAATATGAATGTCAGTCCCTGCGTCAGAGTATCTATGTATTTTACGCCTATATAATTGTCTATCAGCAAAGTGATAAAATCATAATACAGGAAGCAGCATATCCCGCCGAATATAAGAAGCATCGAACATGACGTAAGACCTTCGGTATTATATTTACTGGGTGTACCTATCGAAAATCGTGTCAAAAACAATGCAATACCAAGGATGACGCAGAAAATACATGCCAGGATATGGAACGTATTTATTGTCATCTCGTATATCAGAAGGTCGTATTTGTTCCCGACAAACGCCTTTTTGAGCATTACCCTGAAACTCGGATTGAACACATGAGGCGTTATTGCCTTAAGCTCAAGAATGATCTCATCGCCCGTCTTTATACCCGGCGATTCGAATTCAACCCACGGATTGTCACCGTAAGCATGCATAAAAAAAACGTTTTTTCCATTCAAAAAAGCGGTGATATCCGTGTTTGAAGAATAAAAGAATATGGTCTTATCCTTCGGAATATCTTTATCCGCTTTTAATCTGATGGTTATATGCTCTATGCCTGCCGAAGGTATCTTACGCGCATTATCAAATGCGATGTAGGTCTTTCCCCCGTCAATGCTGTATTCTCCGGTTATATCGAGCTTTTCAATATCCTTCTTACCGGCATATTCCATCCCTCTTATATGCATGACAACGATGGAAATGAGAAAAAAGAACGCAATGCCCCAAAGCACGAATTTTATAAACCCATGTTTTTCTCCCAAAGTCTTTCTTTTTTCCCCCATTATTGTCTCCCGCGGTATATATTAGTCACTTATATATCTTCTGATGCTGTGTATCGTTCTGTAGCCCACAGGCGATATCTTGATACCCTGCTTGGGGTTTGATGCATGTATTACCTGTCCGTTGCCGATGTAGATACCGACATGGTTGACCGTTCCACCCTTTGCGTAGAATACAAGGTCTCCAGCCTTTGCTTCGCTGAGTGATATCTTTGTACCCATCTGTGACTGTGATACCGAACTGTGAGGAAGCTTGATGCCGTATTTCTTATATACGCTCATAGTGAAACCGGAGCAGTCGGTTCCGTTCGTTAAACTGCTTCCGCCCCAGACATATTTATTGCCCAGGAATTCCTTGGCATACTGGCACAGATCGACTCTGACATCCGATACACCCTCTCCGTAGAGAAGCTCGGTCATCGTGATCGCCGTATCCAGATTCTGATCTATGACCGCGTAATCCGCGCTGATAAATGCCGTCTCATCATCGAGCAATACTTCGATCCATCCGTCAAGTTCCGATACGACCTCGAGTTTTTCACCCTCGGCCATGGTTGTTATCACCTCACCGTCAAGGCTCGGTGCGCTTCGTACTCTCAAACCGCCTTCGGTGGATTTTGCAACCTTACACGCTATCTCATTGGCCCTTACTACAGCCTTTCCGCCGGTCAGAAGGTAATCGGTATGAACATAACCTTCCACTTCACCCGACATGATATGTGCCCATTCTCCGTCTATATCAAGGATCTCGCAGGCAGCATTGCCGGTCATCTTACCCACAAGCTTATAATCCGTATCGGGGCCGCTCCGTACGTTGAGATGACCTTCGACATCTGCGATACCTATATTGTCGTAACCAAAAGAAAGCGTGGATTCTTCCGCTACAGTGAGATATTCTTCTTCTGTTTTGCTTTCGTCCAATATGGCACTTATTCCCGCATTGCCAGTATCGACTTCAACCTGTGCAAATGCAGGGATCGCGCAGACATATACTGCGGCAAAAGTAACCAACAGTTTGGAAATCTTAATTCTCATTTACTTTCTCCCTGGTGCTTTCTTTTTCATTTTCCGAAATAGAAAACGCAATGTTAACAGCGTGGTCTCCTATTCTCTCAAGTCCGGATACTATATCCGAGAAGATCATACCCGCTTCCGGTGTGCACTGGTTATTTGTAAGTCTTCTTACATGAGATTTCTGGAGCTCACGTTCCATCAGATCTATCTTATCCTCGAGTTCAATGATCTTCTGCATATGCTCATCCTTGCCGTGAGCAAACATCTCGACCGAGAATCTGTAACAGTCATTGACCATATCAAGCATCTTACCCAGTTCAATCTGGGCTTCCTTGCTTATGCTTATGTTCTTTTCCTTACGCATTATCGCGCATTCAACTATATTTTCTGCATGATCGCCGACACGTTCTATATCATTTGCCACATGGAAAAGCGCACCGATACTCTTCAAGTCTTCGATAGGAAGGGTTGACTGGTTGATCTTGACCATGTAATTCGTGATCGCACGATTTAAGAAGTCGATATTCTTCTCAACTTCAAATACTTCATCTATATCATCCTGGTCTAAGGTGATCAGGGCATTCATGGCTCTGTTAAGGTTTTCGCCTGCAAGATCCGCCATACGCTCCAACTCGTTGATAACCTCGACAACAGCCGTCGCAGGATTAAATACGACCTTATCTCCGATGTACTTGAGCGTGTAGCTGTCTCTGTAGTTAACCTTGACATCCTCGCCGGGTACGATGAGGTATGTCAGTTTGACCAAAAGATTACTGAACGGGAAGAGGATGATAACCTGAATTACCTTGATTATCGTATGCGCGTTAGCTACAAATCTTCCGTTATCGGATGAGATCCTGCTGATCATGTTCACGATGGGATCAGCGGCAAACTGCAATATGATAAAGAATATTATCGTTCCTATAACATTGAACAGAAGGTGGATGAGTGCGGCACGCTTCGCATTCTTCTTACCCGAAAGGGAAGCGATCATGGCCGAGCTGCAGGCACCTATATTACATCCGATTATAACGTAGAGACAGATCGACAGATCGAGCAGTCCCTGATTTGCCATGAGAAGGATGATGCTGACCGTGACCGATGAACTCTGGATGATACTTGTCGCAACAACTCCGAGCAAAAGTGCGAGCAGCGGATGGTTCATCCCCGTCAGTGCATTAACGATCTGCGGCGATTCCTTCAGGCCCGACATGGACTGGCTCATCCCTGATAGTCCCATGAAGAGCACACCAAAACCAAGAACTATGTCGCCGATCTTCTTGATCGTCTCATTTTTACAGAACATCACGACCAGAACTCCGCCAAGTACGAAGACCGGTGCTATCTTTGAGAGGTTAAATGAAACCAGCTGTGAGGTGATCGTGGTACCGATATTGGCACCGAATATGATCCCGGCAGCCTGTGTAAGGGACATCAGTCCCGAGTTAACAAAGCTGACTACCATAACGGTACATGCGCTTGATGATTGTATGATACCGGTAAATAATATACCGACCAGTGTGCCCATAAATCTGTTTTTGGTAAACATCCCGAGAATACCTCTCAGCTTGGCACCTGCCGCTTTTTCTATTCCTTCACTCATCAGGCTCATGCCGAACAGGAACAGACCCAATCCTCCTGCCAGCTCCAAAATAATCGTCGCGTTCATAATTCCTCTTATGTCAATATAAAAATATATTTGTCTCTCATCGAAACAATCCCAAATTAATTGTGCCTTAAATGATGTAAATAGTCAAGAAGTTAACATAAATTTATTGTATTTTTAAGGATACACTGTTAGGCGCAAATAAAAAAACAGCAGCTTTAGGCCGCTGTTTACAGAAACATCTTTTCGGGTACGTATCTTCTGTCATGTCTGTTATAAACATATAATGCAAGAAATCTGTCTTCCGGATCGTATATCCTCAAACGCTCTCCGATCTGTTTATGGTTTACATAATTACCATTCATTACCCTTTTCAGTTCTTCATCCTTAACCGTAAGAGCTGGATATTCCGAAAATACCGAATCCACAGGCGTTATGATATCCCTGACTGTAAGCTCGTCTTCACCTTTGAATATATTCTCAAGCCTGTTAAGTTTCAGGGACGTATCTATCGAAAATGCTCCGGATCTCGTTCTCTTTAAAGCTGTCATAGTCGCTCCGCAGCCCAGCTTCCTGCCTATGTCATATATGAGTGTCCTTATATATGTCCCCTTTGAACAGGCAACTCTTATACCTATATCCTTATCTTTCACACTCAGGACTTCAATATCATATACCTCTATGTCTCTCGGCTTACGCTCAACCTCAATACCGTTTCTCGCAAGCTCATACAGCCTTTTTCCGTCCACCTTTACAGCCGAATACATGGGTGGTATCTGCTGCTGCCTTCCCTTAAAGTCTGAAACGACGGTTTTGATCTTGTCCGGAGTTATGTCAGCAAAGTTTACATAACTTTCTTTTGTAACCTTTCCTGATATATCCTGGGTATCGGTCTCGATCCCGAGAACAAATCCCGCTTCGTATTCTTTCGTCTTGTCGGTCAGATATTCGCAGAGTTTTGTGGCATTTCCCAGACATACCGGTAATACTCCCGTAGCATCCGGATCGAGTGTTCCGGTATGACCGATCTTTTTCTGTCCTGCGATACCTCTAAGCCTGGCAACCACATCAAATGATGTGTAACCCGCTTCTTTATATACATTGATTATACCGTTTACCACGTTTTCTCCCGATCACGCCGAAGCGCTCACCACCTGTATCACTTCTCTGTCTTTGCAGTAAGATCATTGCCTGTATTGCTTCTCGATCTCAGCCGTAAGGTTATTGACCGCATCAAAAAAAGTTCCCTCATGCATGCAGCCCGCGGCCCTGACGTGTCCGCCGCCCCCAAAGTATGTGCATACCTTGGAGCAGTCCACCACTCCGTTGGATCTCATGCTGACCTTATAGCTCAAAGGAGCTATCTCGTACATGAATATGGCGCAATCCACGCCCTTTGTGTATCTTAATTGATTGACTATGCCGTCCATGTCCTTGCTCGTTACCCCGTAGAATTTCATGGTCGCATGGTCGAGATGGCTTACTATGACCTTTTTGTCCATTACCAGTATGCTCTCCAGCAGTGCCCTGCCCATGATCTGGTTCTGTACATAAGTCTTCTCATAAAATGTCCTGTCTATTATCGTCGGAAAATCAAAGCCGTGTTCCAACAGATCCGCCACAATCCTGAGTGTCTTCGGGGATGTGTTGGAATACTGCATGATCCCCGTATCGTGGATTATACCGACGTAAAGAGCCTTGGCCGTATCCTCATCTATTATATCCTTCGGTACATCTCCGTCCTCTATGCACTGCATTATGCAGTCATAGACCAGTTCACATGCACTGCTGGAATCGGGAACGATATGGTTCACATTTCCCTCTCCCTGATTGGAAATATGATGGTCAATGTTGATCCTTATCTTCGCATTGTCAAAGATCGGTCTTGCATCTCCCAGTCTTTCGGCATTACAGTCAAGCGCAATAAATGCATCGAAGTTCTTTTTCGTTCCGTCCGGACGCTTGATCTCATCCACGCCCGCTACACAGTTGAAGATCTCGGCAGGCTGTTCCAGATAAACATCTACCCTGACGCCGTCAAGGGCGTGCCTCAGGAAATTATACATGGCCATACATGAGCCCACACAGTCTCCGTCCGGTCTTATATGTCCACCTATGGCTACACTCTTCGCCTGACCTATCTCTCTTAAAATGTTAATCATCTGATCCGCCTTCAGCTCTTTTGGCTTCATCCTGTCTTATGACATCATCTATCTTCTTTGACATATCGACACCATATGATATCGACCTGTCAATATGAAAATGAATATCCGGTGTGTTTCGAAGATTCAGTTCCTTTGCAAGTCTGTTTCTTATGAAGCCCGATGCGCTTTCAAGCCCTTCGAGCGCATTGAGTTCATCCATCTCATCTCCGAGCACCGATATATATGCCTTGCAGTTTTTCAGGTCCGGAGCCACCTCAACGCTTACCACCGAAGTGAATTCCGGAATACGCGGATCCTTTATTTCACCGCGTATTATACCGGCCAGAACCTTCAAAACCTCCCCGTTTATACGGGTGTTTTTAACACTGTTCTTTCTCATTTTCTCTCCAATCCCTATCTGGGAACCTCTACCATAATGTATGCTTCAACGATATCAAGCTCCTGCATCGCATCGAAGCCTTCAAATACAAGACCGCATTCGAAGCCTGCCTTGACTTCCTTGACATCATCCTTGAATCTCTTGAGTGAGGCAAGTTCCCCTTCGAAGATCTGCTCGCCTTCTCTTGTGATACGAACCTTGCAGCCTCTCTGGAATACACCGTCGAGTACGTATGAACCTGCGATATTGCCGACTGCGGATGCTTTGAAGAGCTGACGTACCTCCGCATGACCGATGACCTTCTCCTCGAATATGGGATCGAGCATACCCTTCATGGCTGCTTCCACATCATCGATCGCCTGGTAGATAACCTTGTAAAGTCTTACATCAACACCTTCACGCTCGGCTGTTTCCTTTGCATTTGCATCAACACGTACATTAAAGCCGATGATGATCGCATTACTTGCAGCAGCGAGGCTGACATCGGATTCATTGACCGCACCTACACCGCCGTGGATACACTTGACAACAACCTCTTCATTGGTGAGCTTGGTGAGTGACTGCTTAACGGCTTCGACCGAACCCTGAACATCCGCCTTGACGATGAGATTGAGTTCCTTTAAGTTACCTTCCTGGATCTGGCTGAATACATCGTCCAGACTCATCTTTGTCTTGGTCTCTTCAAGCTTCTTAGCCTTATTCTGAGCCTTATATGTATCGGCAAAGCTCTTTGCCGTTTTATCATTGTCATGAGCTATGAATACTTCGCCCGCTTCGGGAACGTCGTTGAGTCCGAGGATCTCAACAGGTGTTGAAGGTCCCGCTTCCTTTACGTTACGTCCCTTATCGTCGATCATCGCTCTTACCTTACCGTGGCATGCGCCCGCAGATACGAAATCACCGACCTTCAATGTACCCTTCTGCATAAGGATGGTAGCAACAGGTCCGCGTCCCTTATCAAGTTCCGCCTCAATAACAAGACCTCTTGCCTTTCTCTTCGGATTTGCCTTGAGTTCAAGAATGTCTGCCGTAAGAAGGACCATATCGAGCAATTCTCTGATACCTTCTCCCGTCTTGGCGCTGACAGGTGCAAATACCGTCGATCCGCCCCAGTCTTCGGCAACCAGTTCATACTCGGTAAGTTCCTGTTTTACCCTGTCAATATTGGCACTCGGCTTATCGATCTTGTTGACCGCAACGATGATCTCAATGCCTGCTGCCTTTGCATGGTTTATTGCCTCAATGGTCTGAGGCATAACACCGTCGTCCGCAGCGACCACAAGGATGGCGATATCCGTGGCATTTGCACCACGCATGCGCATTGCAGTAAATGCTTCATGTCCCGGTGTATCGAGGAATGTGATCTTCTTTCCGTCCACATCAACAGTGTAAGCACCGATATGCTGTGTGATACCGCCTGCTTCCCTGTCGGTTACATTTGTCTTTCTGATAGCATCAAGAAGGGATGTCTTACCGTGATCGACATGACCCATAACACAGATTACGGGTGCTCTCTCAACGAGATTTGCTTCATCCTCTTCATCCTCTTTAAGCAGCTCTTCGATAACATCTACCTTGACCTCCTGCTCACACATGATGTCATATTCGATGGCGATGTTCTCAGCTTCCTCGTATGAGATCTCCTGGTTAACGGTAACCATCTGTCCCTGTAAGAAAAGTTTCTTTACGATCACTGAAGGCTGCATCTTCATCTTCTCGGCAAGCTCTTTTATCGTGATCATCTCGGGCAGTGTTATGACCTTGATCTCTTCGACCACTTCTTCCTTCTTTTCGGGCTTTATGAAACGGCCTGCTTTATTCTTGTTTCTGATATCCTCCTCTTCATAGATAGCATCCTTCTTGGATTTCTTATCCTTTCCGAGGTTGTTCTTTCCGCGTCTGTTATCGTTCGGCTTGCCTCCTACCGTTGCATCCATGAACGAATTTTGTTTGTTATCTCTGAATTTATCTGACGGCCTTCCATCTCTCGACTGAACGCGCGTATCACCACCGCCGTTCCTGCCGCCAAACTGATTAGGGCCTTGAGAACCGTCCCTATTTTTATTGCCCGTAAAAGCGCCTCTGTCTCGGCTATCAAAGTTTCTGCTATTCCTGCCACCGGGCGCCTGTCCTTTTGTTTCATTGCGCTCTCCTCTGAAATCGCTGCGTTCTGATAATCTCTTATCGCGATTGTCTCTTACGATACGATTGTTATCCCTTACGGGCCTGTCATCACGATTAACACGTGTATTATCGGCACTTCTCTCCGTTACCGGTTTTTCTCCTGTCTGGACGGGTGCCGTTGTACTCTCTTCGACAACTTCGTGACGCTTCGGAGGAAGCTTCTCCATTACCTTACCCGTAGCCTTGTTGATCATCTGGTTCGGTCCGAGTACCACCGGTTTCGAAGGCATTACCTGTGAACGGGGGCTCTGTGCCTGTCCCGGTCTGCTGTTCATACGGTTCTGACCGTTGTTGCCTGCCGCAACTATGATCACACTGCTCTTCTTTTTCTTTGGCATCTCTCCGTCGGGCCTTCTTTTTTTCATGCCTTCGGGTCTCTTTTCACCATAGGCATGCTTTTGCTCGGCTTTTTCTGCAGCAGGGGCATCATTTTGGGGCTCTGTCTTTGCTTCTTCCTTTGTTTCAGCCTTAGACTCTGCCTTTGCTTTTACTGTCTTTGCAGCTTTATCTGTCTCCGGCCCGGCCTGGACGGCTGCTGCCTTTGCTTTTTTCTCTGTCTGCTTTGTATCACCCGAACCCGCAAACTTTGCCTTGATGGCATTGATCTGATCGTCCTCGATCGATTTTGTTGCGCTCTTACATTCAAATCCGATACTCTGCAGATATTTCACAATCTCATTTTTGTCAACATTTATCTCTGTTGCTAATTCTGATATTTTCATTTTAGCCATGTATCTGTATTTACCTCCGTATCCTAACCCTGTAACAATTTGGCTATAGAATTGGCGAAACCATCATCCTTTATACTCAGGGATGCTCTCATCTCCTTACCCATACTGTGTCCGAGTGTTTCCTTTGTTCCGTACACCGTATAAGGCACATGATAATATTTGCACATATCCCTGAACTCTTTTTTTGTGTTGTCGGACGCATCGGACGCGACGATCACAAGCTTTGAGCTGCCTTCCTTTACGGATTTTTCCGTGCTGAATTCTCCGCTTACTACATTTCCGGATATGGTCGCCAGCCCTAAAAGAGACAGGATCTTCTTATTCGTCTGTTCCAACCTCTTCGTTCTCCTCTAAGCCGTCTTCCTCTTCATACTCCTCGTCGTACTCATCGTACTCGTCATCGTATTCTTCATCGTCCATGTAGTCTTCATAACGGAAGCCGGGAGCATCCTTAGCCTGGGTCTCGGATTTGATATCGATCTTGTATCCGGTAAGTCTCGCTGCAAGACGTGCGTTCTGTCCTTCTTTACCGATGGCAAGTGAAAGCTGATAATCCGGAACGACAACCTTTGCGGTCTTCTCTTCGGGATCCGCAAATACTGCAACGATCTTGGCCGGTGAAAGTGCATTCTGTATAAGAATACCGGGGTTCTCATCCCAGCATACGATGTCGATCTTCTCACCCTTGAGCTCATCAACTATGCTGTTGACCCTCGAACCGTTCATACCTACGCAGGCACCGACGGGGTCTACATTAGGGTTGTTGCTCCATACGGCGATCTTTGATCTGCTACCCGCTTCACGGGCGATCGATCTGATCTCCACCGTTCCGTCCTTGATCTCCGTAACCTCATTCTCGAACAGTTTCTTGACAAGTTCGGGATGTGTACGGCTTACAAGGATACGGGGGCCTTTGTTTGTCTTCTTTACTTCTACGATATAAACCTTGATCCTTTCGGTAGGTCTGAATTTTTCGGTCTTAACCTGCTCTGATTCATTGAGCAATGCATCTGCCTTACCCAGGTTTATGGAAATGTTATTGCCGATATATCTCTGTACGATACCCGTGGCAATATCCTTCTCCTTGTCATAGTACTGGTTGTAGATAACGTCTCTCTCTTCCTCACGTATCTTCTGAAGGATGACGTTCTTCGCGTTCATGGTCGCAATACGTCCGAATTCCTTCGACTTGATCTCAACATTTACGAGATCACCGACAGCTGCCTTCTTGTTGATCGCTTTTGCATCATCAAGTGTGATCTGGAGCATGCTGTCTTCAACATCATCTTCAGACTCAACAACCGTCTTCTCTGCATAGCACAGAAAATCACCTGTCTCTCGATCGATCTCCACCTTTACATTGTCGGCTTTTCCGAAATGATTCTTGCAGGCTGTAAGAAGCGAATTCTCAATCGCTTCGAACAATGTTTCCTTGCTGATCTCTTTCTCCTTTTCCAACGCATCCAGTGCTTCTATAAGTTCCTTATTCATCTCTTTTACCATTTCCTCTCTTTCATGTTAGGTTTTAAGAATATCTATTATGATCCAAGCGCCAAACAGTGCTGTGATATCCGTTTAAAAATCTATGGTCAGACGTACATTTGCGATCTCATCCTTTGCAAATACCACATCTCCCTTTTCGTTTTCTATCGTCACATCCCCGCCGGAATAACCTTTGAGGATACCCGTGAACTCCTTACTGCCGTCTATGGGTTTGTATGTCTTGATCTCAACCTCTTCACCCATACTGTTTAAGAAGTGCCTTTCTTTCTTAAGTGCTCTGCCAAGCCCCGGGCTGCTGACCTCCAGGATGTAGGCATCCGCTATGAAATCATCCTCATCCAACTTTGCCGAAAGCGCCCTGCTGACATTCTCACAGTCATCGATCGTTATCCCGCCTTCTTTGTCGATATACGCTCTCAGGTAATAGTCACTGCCTTCCTTCACATACTCGACATCATAGATACTGACTCCGAATTCATCGGCTATTGGCTTAAGTATCTCCTCCGTGCGGGCTTCATAATCCTTTTTTGCCATAAATTATCTCCTTTATCATGTAAAAAGAGTGGACCGCAAGTCCACTCTATCAAGTAATCATGATTAACATAACCATACTATCACTGTTCTTTTATAAAATCAAGCAGAAACTTGATATTTATGTCATCCGCGCCGTATGACCCCTTAAACCATGCAAGCTCGTCGTCTATCATTTCATCCATCGCTTTGACGCTGAGCAGCTCCACCGGTGCCTTGTCATCCGTAAGTATACGGTTGCCCGGCTCGTATTTTATCATGGTCTTATCCACGTATGCCATAAGGTTCTCAAGGACGATATCATCCTCCATCGCGTAGTTTTCGCGGAACCTCTCTATCATATCGGGATTGTCCGATGCAAAGAGCTCCCTTGCACTCGTACCTCCCACATCGACCGTGTATACCTCGTCAAACACGCGCGCTATCGTATCCGACAGATAATCGTTGATGCTGTCCTCACTCTGCCCGCGCATGTTCATATTGACGACCATCACACCGTCTTCATTCAGATGATCCTTTACCATATTAAAGAACTGTACGGATGACATCTGGAAAGGGACCGATATGTCCTGATATGCGTCAACCATGATTATGTCGTATTTCTTATCGATCGCATTGAGATACGCCCTTCCGTCATAGGTTGTTACCTTGATGTCCTCGGGGAGTTCGAACTTTTCCCTTGCCAATGCCGTGATCTTCTCATCGATCTCTACCCCTTCGCAGCTTATGTTGTCAAAAAACTTGCTGCACTGTGTCGCATAGGTTCCTGTTCCCATACCCAGTATCAGCAGGTCCACGTTGTCTTTCTCCTTAAAACCGTCCATGTAGGGCGCCGCCATCGCGTAATCATAATACATTCCGGTGAGACTGTCCTCCTTCATATAGACCGACTGGACACCGAACAGGACATTCGTGGAAAATACGACCTTTTCATCATCCTCATACACCTGTAAGTAATTGTAGACGGATTCATCCTCGACCGACAGATCATCCCTCCAGAATGCAAAGCTTCTTCCGTGTCCGAAGATACAGCACAGCACGAACAGTATTATACTTATGATCACGATCTTAAGATTGCCCTTGTGAAACTTCTCATCCTCATAGCCGCTTATGAAATACAATACGGAAAGCAACAGCAATATTCCGGAAAATATAAGGAATGTTATCGACGTTCCGACCGCGGGGATCGATATGAATGTCGGGATAAAAGTTCCTATGATGGAGCCTATCGTATTGAATGCATTGAGCTTACCCACCGTCTTTCCGCTGTCATCCAGGCTGTCGACCGTATATTTGACAAGCGAAGGCGTGACCGTTCCGAGTAAAAAGAGAGGAAATACAAATATAACCATACACGTGGCAAATGCCGCTATGATGAGCAGGTTATTGTTCACTGTAAATATAAGTATGCCCGAGATGAGAAGGATGATGTATTTGCCGAGCACGGGGATGGCTGCGATCCATATCGCCGCTATCGTCACCCTTCTGTAGAGCTTATCCGGGTTCGGATCCTTATCTGCCCATTTCCCGCCGTAGATATTGCCCAGTGCCATCGCGATCATGATGGTCCCTATTATGATCGTCCATACTATCTGGGACGAACTGAAATAAGGTGCCATAAGCCTGCTCGCACCGAGTTCGACCGCCATCAGGCTCATACCCGCAAAGAATTCGGTCAGATAAAGATATAATTTGTTGCCAAGTATTTTTCTTTTTTTCACGTATTACTCCGTATATTTGCTTTAAAAAAAGGCGGAATGTAAATCCCGCCTTTTTTGCGTTCACTTTATTACTGTTTAACTTTTGAAACCTCAAGTATCTTGGCCCTCATCTGATCCTCGATCCTTACAAGTTCCTTCTCGGCTTCGGCACGTCTCAAACGTCCCTCATCCTGTATCTTCATGACCTCATCAAGTGTATCGATAAGAGTCTGGTTTGTCTGTGTAAGAGTTTCGATATCTACGATACCTCTCTCACTCTCCTTGGCCGTTTCGATCGAAGCGATCTTAAGTGCCTCTGCATTCTTTTTCAGCAGATCGTTTGTAACATCCGTTACTTCACGCTGTGCCTTTGCTGCATCCTGTGAATGCTCAAGACCGATCGCGATGACCATCTGGCTCTTCCAGAGCGGGATCGTGTTAACGATCGTTGACTGTATCTTCTCTGACATGATAGTGTCATTGTTCTGGATAAGTCTTATCTGGGGTGCCATCTGCATTGAGATGTTCCTTGTGAGTTCCAGGTCATATATCTTCTTCTCGAATCTGTCAACAAGTGAGGCATAATCCTTTGCTGCCTGTGCATCCTCGGGGAGTCCGCTTTCCTCTGCCTTCTTTACAAGCTTGGGCAGTTCTTCGTTCTTGGCAACCGCTAGTTTTTCCTTTCCGGCAAGGATATAAAGAGTAAGTTCCTTGAAATACTTGAGGTTTGATTCATACATCTCATCAAGCATTGCCACATCCTTGAGCAATGTGACCTGATGATTCTCCATAACCTTTATTACGTTGTTGATATTGGTCTCGGCCTTATCGTATTTTGCCCTTATCGCGGTAACCTTGTTGGCACCCTTCTTGAATAGTCCGAGGAAGCCTTTTTCTTCTTCCACATCAAAGCTCTTAAGCTCCGTGACCACCGAACTGAGGCATTCGCCTATCTCTCCGAGATCCTTGGTCCTTACGGAATCAAGTGCCGACTCACTGAAGTCGGATATCTTCTTCTGAGCTCCGGCTCCGTATTGCAAAACCATCTGAGTGTTGTTCAGATCAATGCTGTTGACGTAACCGTTTACAACCTTCTTTTCATCTTCGGTAAGATCTTCGGTCGTTTGAGTTGCAATCATTTCCAAACTTTCTGCTGCCATTTTATATCCTCCGTTTTATCCCGCCTTTTACGGTTTGTATGTATCCCTTCCCGCTTTCCGCATGATACGTGCTCTGCAGGTAGTTTTCAATTGATCAATGCATCGGCTGCGGTTCTTCCGCAGCGACCTCTTCAACAGGCCTAAGTTCATCCTCCGTGACCGTCTGCAACGTAGGAGCCTTTGCAAATTGTGTACCGAAATCCGTTACTCCCGTGTCCTTACGCATGCCGTCGTTTGTAAGTCCTTCCTGCTTGAGCATCGTCTGCAGCACTTTTGCGTCACTCTTTACATCCCATACGGATGTCCGGTAAAGCTTGTTCAGTAATTCTATGAACGCCTGGTTGATGATCTCAAGCGTATTCTCTATCTCAGCCTTGGCTGACTTGATATCGTCACCCGGTATGCTGACCTTGTCGTATTCTTCATAAGCTTCCACCAGTTTGATCATAGTGGGAAGATAGTAATCCATGAGCTTGTTGCAATTATCCATCTGATCCGGATGCTCGCTCAACCTGTTGAATATCTCCACAAGCAGATTCTCAAGTCCCGCCAGCTTCCTGCTGATCTTCTCACCGGGTATGCGGTCATTGAGTTCATGGATACGATCGATATATCTCATGCCCTGGCTGATCATCGAATTGAGTTTGTTCTTCTCCCCTGCCGTAAGATCTTCGGATTCGTTGACCTCTTCCTCCATGGCCATCCTGTAATTCTTTGTATCGAGATACTGATCGTAGATATTCTTTGAAACCATCAATGTGGTATTGGCTTCATCTATATAGCCTTCCGGAAAGAATCCCTTCTCAAGTATCTTTTTTACGTTCTTTATGACCTTCTTCTGGCTTGTTCCGGTTGCCTGTGCTATGGTATCAACACCAACATAGAACTTCTCGCTCGCCAGCTTCTTGTATCTCTTAGCGAGATTGAGCCAGTGTACATTGTTGATACCCTTGTTCAGAAGAGCCGTTCCTCCGACCATCGCAAGGACCGCGAGAGCAATATTTCCACCCATGCTTAAGCCCTGCACGATGATAGCTCCCAAACCTATAAGTCCCGACAACAGGAGCCAACCGCCTATAAATGAAGCAAAGTATCCTGAAATGGCACCGACCTCATTGAACTTTACCTTCGGCTTCTGGTTCGGTTTTATTATCAGTTTTTCACGTTCGGCACGATGTCTTTCAAGATCCTTCATAGAACTGTCTGTATTGTATCCGTTTGTAAAGCCCCTGGACCGTGCCGTCTGTCCGTTTGAGCTTTTGTATGCATCCCTGTATCCGAGTTCCGCTCTTGCCTGTGTTTTTGCCGCAGATACCGCGTCATTTATCTGACCGCCGACATCGTTTAATACCGCTCTTACCGAATCCCTGATCTCATTGTTGAGATTGGCAAATTCCCCCGTTTGAAGAGCCTCCACGACGGACTTCTGTATCCTGTCCCCTATTTCGTTATATCTCTGATTGTTCTGATTATCCATATACTTCCACTTTTTCCTGTCGAAACGCTACGTATATATTAACACAAAGATTTTAATTTGAGTATTATTTTATACGTATTTATAAATGTTTAATATCATTTTTATGCCTTATTAAGATATGTATTTCCCTCTCTCTGAAGTTTGAGCAGTTCCTCGATGCTGTCAGTGAGCGCCGCATTTCTCATATCCGCATCCGCTTCCATGCTCCTTGTCATTGCAATCCGGCTCTTCCATGCGGCTATGGAATTGACTATCGTACTCATGATCCTGTCAGCCATTGCAAGCTGGTTTCCCCTTATCACCTTCATCTGCGCCGAAAATGTGCCTGCGACCGTCCTTGTCAGGTCCATTTCCCCGACTCTCTTGTCCATTGCCACGTATTTTGAACGCAGGTTCTCGTCTTTGCCGACATCCTTCCATGCTTTAAGTGCACTTTTCCCTTTCTCGATCTTTTCGGCGAGATCGTCACTGTAAGCCTTGCTCAGACTGATAAAACACTCGATGGCTTCGCTGTCCATCAGCAGTCTCATGTAATATTCCTTCATATCATCGCTCATGGCATCGACCTTCGCATAGGTTTCTTTAAGCTTATCGGGTTCTACCCTTTCGGTATTTCTGAAGAATTCGAGCATGGCTGTCAGTTTCTCCACCATTTCCTCAGTTTTGAAATCTCTGACGTACGCAAAGGCACAGTCACTCATTCCCGCAAAATCGTTCTGGGTGTCCGTCCCGTAATTCACTATATCAAGTACTTCTCCAAATTCTTCAAATGCCATCGTGTTCTCCGATCACAGCTGTTATTTATCTTTGTCGCCAAGTTTTCTGTATCCCGGAAGCGATATCGTGTCCTGCAGATCCAGCTTATCCAGAAATGCATCGGCATCGGCATACAGATCTCTTCCGTAGATGCCCATCTTGTCAGGCGAAAGGATGAGAAGCTTTTTCCCTCCTATACCGAGCAGTTCCCTGACCTTCGTTTCGTCCAGCAAAAGGCCGTAGCTTATGCCCCAGTCCTGCTTGAACGGCATGGACTCCTTGAGCCTCAGCATCAGTCTTCTCACAAATTCCTTTCCGCACAGAGGATAGAAGCATTTGCCAACATTAAGCGGCTCTCCGGGTTTCTTGATCGATATTTCCGCAAGAAACACCTCATTTTCCACATGGCATGCCTCAAATACGTAAAGGTTAACGCCTATGCCGTTTTCCTCCATTAGGCTCACAAGGTTGAGCGTGAGCAGGCCTCTGTTTATGACCTGTTCATCCCTTGTTACTCCTCCGTATGCAAGGTTAAAATATATGTCTATGAATTTCTTTTCCTTGACCTTCTCTATGCGGTACATTGTCTTTGGTGCGCCCGCAAGATATGACGGGACATTGGGTCTTGAGCCCACAACGCTGGATACGGTCTTCCTGCCGTGCCCGTAGGCTGTGTTGACACTGTCCATCATCTTCTTCAGTTCCATGAACCTGTCGAAATTCTTACGGTAACCGCCATGGCAGTAATCCAGTGCTTTTTCAAGCGGCTCTCCCGAAAAGTCCGTCGGAGCGTTTATGCTCATCATCTGCTTGAAAATATGCGAATTGACCGGCGGGTCGCTCCTTAAGTACATCTCAAATTCGGTGAGTGATTTGAAGCCTATCCTCACAAGCGCATAGCCGTCCCTTATGGTCCTTGTCGCTGTTTTTGTGATGTCCATCAATGATGTCCCTTCTGTCTGATCTCATTGGAGATCTTTTCAAATAGCTTTACCAGCTTTGCCGAGGGTAAAGTCTGATCCGCAGCCGCACGCATTGTATCGCTCAGAAATGCGAGGTATTCCGGATCCTTGGTCTGAACAAATTCGTACTCTATGATCTTTTCCGCGTTAAAGCTCTTGTCATCGAGATATTTCTTTATCCTTGTCGCATCACGGGTGGTAAGTATACCCTGTGCTTCTCCGCCCAGGCCTTCCGCCCATTTGTCCGTAGCTTTTCTGAAAAGGACTATAAAATCAAACCAGTCCGGATAATCCTTAAGGATCGCCTTTTCCACTTCATTGTCATAACCGACGTAGATGGGTGTGAATCTCTGCTGTACCGACTCCTCTATCTTCTCTCTCGTGCTGTAATTGCTGTCCGCACCGTTACCTTCGGTATTGCCTGCGGCTATTATCCTGAAGCTGCCGTGACGTTTTACCATCTCACCGTTGGGGAAGCTGTAGCTGGCATCTTCCGTGTTGGATAAGAACGAATTGAGCTTTACGGTAGCTCTGCTGTTACCGTTGTCCAGCTCATCACAGAATGCGATCATACCGTATTTGTAGCATCTGTAGAAATTGGGTTTGCTGTATGCACCCGTAGCGGTCTGGAAACCGAGGATCTCGAATTCTTCGTTTATGTAGCCGATATCTATGAAATCCATATTGAGAAGGCTCGCTATCTGCTTGACCATGAAGGTCTTTCCGCAGCCCGAAGGTCCTATCATATAGGGATTTGAATTCTCCATTACGGCAATGAGCACATCGTCAAACTTCCTGTGGAAATGCTCTCCCTTCGCGATCCTGTTCTCTTTTTCCTTCATGACGCGTTTGAACCTGTCCTCAAACGGTATTGAGGGATCGAGCAAAGGATTGACGGGTCCGATCGGCAGATCTTCTTCATCTGCCGTTGCCGCTGCTTTGACGGTATATTCCACCGCCTGTGTTTCGCCTTCGGCGATCTTTTCTATTGCCTTCTGATTGAGTACCGTGAGCATATTGACCTTGTCCCTGAATTCTCTGGTCTCATCGGCATTCTTCATGACCCTCTTGACTTCCTCATCATCATTGATGAGGCTGTTGACTCTGTTAAATACTCCCCTTGCTTCGTCATTGAGTGACATGAGTTCCATCGAAGTCGAGCCCGTTATGGTCTTGGCCATATTCCTTATCTTGTCGAGTTCGGTCTGCGCATCGGCAAATACCTGCTTGATGAGCATGTCCTTATCAATAACAACCGTTTTTTTCTGTCCTTCTACGAATTCGTCCAGCGTATGCTCCAGCTCGGCCTTAAGATCGTTTATCCTTGCCTCTATCCTTTCGATACCGCGCTGCTCGCTTTCCTTTATCTTCTGCTCTGCGGATGCACATGTCTGTTTTATGACGTCCGTCTTCGTGTCAGCCTCTTTGATCGCTTCATTGCATGCATCGACTATGCCTTCCGCTCTTTCAAGCTTCTGCTCGACTGTGGCGATCCTAACGGGATCCACGTCATAGACACCGTTCATATGCTTTACATTGTCGTACTCCTCCTTAAGGATATCCTCGGCTGCCGCCGCATTGAACGCGAGCCTGTGCGCTACCCTTACGAGATTCGCAAGATATGCATCGTCACTGATCATGAACTCCCTGATCTGCACCCCGTATGTTTTTATCAGGTCAAATACCCTCTTGCTGTCCGGATCGATGATGATATTCTGGCAGAGGACGACGTATTTCTTCTTGTCTTCAAACGAATTGTACAGCTTGATATTGAACATCCTGTGAGCATAGATATTGTTGGTTGTGAACATCTCAATGAACACAAGCCTTATATCGTCGAAGTTCGGAGTTTCTTCGTCGTAATTGAATATACCTTTGTAAATGGTCTCGGCATCATTGAAGGTATTGAGATAATCCGAAGGCTTGAAATTACCGTTATTTTCAAAAACAATGGTCTCAAGCACATCGAGACAAAGCTCGACCGGTTTGATTATGACCGTCTCGGGATTTGACTTCATCCTCTTTAATGCCGTTATGAAAAGATCCACTCCTCCGGCATTTTCATAAAGCACCGCTCTGTCGATCAAAGCATCAAATCTCTGTTGCGGTGTCACCGCCTTGTCCTTATTGAAAATTCCCATCTCATTTCTCCGTTCTGAATCAGTTTAAGCTGTCCTCAAGCAGAAAATACCTACCGGCATATCTGTCCCTGTATGTTCCCCTTGACATCGCGTCCGAGGCGTCGCAATACACTTCGCATCGTCCGCTTTTTCTGTCCGTATGTATATCCATGGCAAAATTGTTTATCGAAAATGACATTCCGCTTTCATTATCCGTTATATCCTCGTAGCCGAGTGCATATACAAGGCTCTTTCCTTTATCATCAAATACATATGTCACGGTAGCCATGGTATCATCGATCTTTTCACCGCTGTCCGATCTTACTGAGGTCATGAGCTTACACCATGAAAGATCATAAATATATGCTTTGTCCGGGAATATATTTATTTTATTAAATCCTGAATTAACATTCTCATCTGCAGGCGTCCCCACGATCCCTTCTTCATTCTTATAGACCGTCTTACCGTGCATATCAACCTGCTCCGAGAGATCGACCTTCATACCTGCCGGATCGATCCTGTAAATAAGCGCCGCCTTTAATTCGGTCTCTTTACATTCGGCGTCGATCTTTATGCATTTCCGACCGGTAAGAACGTTTATCATAAGTGCATATGTATCATCCAGGACATTGGTGACGCGAATGCTTATACCTTCGGCATCGTCCTTCTCTACCCTGTATGGAAATACTTTTACAATACCGTCCGAAACCGACGAAAGCCTACCCGTACCGAACCAGCCCTTTTCGTAGCTCCATTCGAGTTTTCTTCCGCTCATGGCATAGAGCTGGTCAAGCAGATACCGCACTGCAGGAAGTACCCTCTCTGCTATATAGCTTTTTCGGTAGCTTATCGGTTCTTTCAATTCCGTGAGGTTTTCCGACATCTTAACGTAATATTCATCCTTGCTCTCTCTTGTTCTGTCGAGCATGGACTTTGTCGTCGGATCGGTAAGGATACGTCCGTCCTTTGCTTCTCTCTCATATACCGCAAATACTTTGTCTACAAGTTCATCATAGTGCCGATCCGTCATGCACAGATTGACGATCTTATCCCTGTCAAAATGAACCGCCATTGCAGGTAAGACCTTATCATCCTTGAGGATATGGTACATATGTATCATCTTTATATCCCTGATCCCGGCAATATTCAATTGTACGTCATCCATAAATCTGTACATAAACCATCCGATCTTTGCTTATCTTGCGTTTCCGCTGCGGTACATAACGATATCGGTCCGTCGTGATCGTCCGCACCATTTTTATATTATCAGTTTTGGCGCTCAATTTCCATACGCGATCACATTTTAGGCAAAATAAAAAGCCCTTGAAAACAAGGGCTTTGCGCAGCTGATAGGGGAATCGAACCCCTGTTTCCGCCGTGAGAGGGCGGCGTCTTAACCGCTTGACCAATCAGCCGTAACAAGCATCGCTTTTATGCGTGCTTGTTTATTATATAGGCTCGCCTGCAAAAAAGCAAGCAAATTTTATCATATTTTTAAGATTGTTTTTTTATCCGCGAAATACGCTTATCCGCTCACTGCCACAGTCTATGCGTTCAGACCTGCGATAAAGCTTTCCTCATTGACCGGCACACCGTAGTGATTGCCCTGTCCCTGTGTACAGCCGAGATCAACGACCATCTCATGCTGGTTCGGATTTTCAACACCTTCCGCAACTATCTGAAGCTTGAACTTCTGGAAAAGTGTTATCATACCTGACAATATATCCATGTCATAGGGATTGAGATGAGCCCTGCTGACGAATTCCCTGTCGATCTTCATAACCTCTATCGGCAGATGGAGCATCTGTGTGATATTGGTATTTGCCGCGCCGAAGTTATCCATAGCGATATGGAAGCCCACACGGTTCAGTTCCTCAACATTTTTGGCGATCGTATCCATATCATCCGATATACATTCCTCGGTAAGCTCCAGCATCAGCTGACCTGTACCGACATTGTTGCTCTTTACCACAGACATCAGACGCTCAAATAATCTGGGATCCTCCCAGTCATTTTTGGAAAGGTTGATCTGGATGTATTTCATGTCCTTATCATCCAGTATTCCCCTGGAAATAAGCTCGCAGACCCTTGCGATCACGAAATCCGTCAGCTGGATTATCGAACCGTTCTGCTTTGCTATACGGATAAGATCTATCGTATTGAGCAGTTCCTTATGCTCATCATAAAGCCTTACAAATGCTTCCGCCGAATCTGCATGACCGGTCTCAAAATTGATGATGGGCTGATAGAAAACCTTGAAATCACCGTTTCTGATGGCCTCATCAAGCCTCTTTTCCATATCGACGGCCTTTTCGCGCATGCTGACCGCATTATCATCTATAAAGGTATCATGCTCCTTAGCCTGTCCCGTAGGCTCTTCAACCGCAAAGTTGATCAGCTCGATTATCTGTTTTGAATCCTTATCATTGTCTGTGACCGGTATGATCTTGACATTGTTCGGAACAGATATCTCACTGTTGATACCCTTGAGCCTGAAATTTCTGTTGAAACGCTCTCTTACAAGATTTGCAAAAGCCGTAACGGTCTTCTCCTCACTCTCGAAATAAACCGCATAAGAAAGTCCCGAAAGCACAAATACATTCTTCTTCGAAGAATTGTCCGCAAGAAAATTCCATAACACCTCAACAAGTTGGTTCATAACCTCAAAGCCGTACTTTGCCGAAATGTCTCCAAGTCTTGCAAGACGGACGATGACAAGGTAGAAGGGCTTCTTCTTCTTAAGTGCCTTGTCCATGCGCTTTGTCAAATCTTTCACTTCATATCTTCTCATGCGGATCCTCCTCGCAAACGTGCACTTTTGTCTAGGAAAAAGACCATTCACGGGGGGCGCAAATGGTCTTGTAAAAGGGGGAGTATATAAATTCCGATTCAAGGAATCGGGAACCTATATCAACTTTATAACAGATACTACAACTATCTACGTAACAAATGTGTAATATCACCTATAACTCTTCGGCACTCTTTACCGTATGCTTGAGCAATACGGAGGTCGTCACACTTCCTACACCACCGGGAACCGGGGTCGCCATAGATGCAATATCCTTAACAGAATTATATTTTACATCACCCACAAGACTTCCGTCAAGTATATTTATTCCCACATCTGCAATTATCACACCTTCCGATACATACGTCTCGTCTATCATATGTGCAACGCCTGCACAGGCAACTATTATATCCGCTTTTTTACACTCTTCCCGAAGGTTCTTTGTCTTTGTATGGCAAATTGTAACTGTCGCATTTTTCTTAAGCAGCATCATGGCCAGCGGCTTGCCCACGACCATGCTCCTTCCAACAACGACAACTCTTTTGCCGGTAAGATCTATTTTGTAAAAATCAAGCAGTTCCATTACTGCCCTGGGTGTACACGGTTCATGTCCGAAGCCGTCCTGCGCAAATGTATGAGCCATGTTGGTCATGCACATGCAATCCACATCTTTCCGCGGATCAACAAGTTCGCATACTCTCTTTTCATCCAGTCCCTTAGGTAAAGGTCTGAATAAAAGTATGCCGTGGATATCCCTGTCATCATTGCATTCCCTTATGACACGCTCAAGTTCTTCCTGAGAGGCATCCGCAGGCAGCACCCTGCTTACGACCTTAGCTCCGACGGAATCGAACCTCTTCATGAGGCCTCTCTCGTATGACAGGTCATCCTCTCTCTCTCCTACTCTTACGACCGCAAGAGTGGGGATTATATTTTTTAAGGCCAGCTTCTGCATCCTTTCACCGACTTCCTGTGCAATATGCTTTACAACCGGCATACCTCTTAATTCTTCCATGATCTTCCTCTTCTTTCCGATTTTTCTGCGGATCCAAATGATATCCATTTCGCGGTCTTATGTCAGTCCCACGCCGCGGTTTCAGCTTTTCAACAAGCCTTCTGTATCTGAGTATACTTTTTCAAGTCTTGCGATACCGTCTTCTACAAGCCTTCCGGCATAGGCGTTCATCTGTTCCGCTCTTTCTCTGTCTTTCATGGATTTTGTATTGATATAGATATTGAGCACACAACCCTTTATCGCCGCTTCAAGACATGCCGCAGCAACAGCCACATCACTTATAGCAAGTCGTGAACCCATGACCGCAAGATCCTCTATGACCGGTATCAATGAGCAGATATCCTCAAGTATCTCCTTCGGTGCAACGGCCGCATCATACAATGCCTTCTCCATGATCTCATCATACCCCGGGGTGCTCTTATCCAGTGAATATGCTGCTGCCAGTGGTGCAAACGCATCAGCATCTTTTTTTATATCTTCCTGCAGGAGTTCGTTTTTATCCTTCAGGATCACAAGATATTCGTCAATGCGCTCCTGGTATTCGGCATATTTTTTCTTGCCTGTCGTAAGATTTGCGACCATGCTGCAGAGCGAACATGATACCGCAGCCACAAGCGCACTCGCGCCTCCTCCGCCCGGTGTAGGCTCCTTTGATGAGAGAGCATCAAGAAATTCTTTCATATTTACCTCCGATATTATGTAAACTATCTCATGAAATCAAACAATGATATCTGGTTGCTTTCCGGCAATCCCGTAAGGATCCCCAGTTCTTCAAGTTTGTCGGTGATCGTTCCGGAAGCCTTACTCCTTGCCTTGAAGTCGTCCTTCGAAAGGAACGGCTCTCCCTTTACCGCTTCCACGATACCATAGGCAACGGACTCACCGAGTCCTGCTATACTCGTAAGGCTTGCCATGATCCTGCCGTCTATGATCGAGAACTGCGTCGGCTTGACAAGCTTAAGATCTATAGGCATAAATTCAAAGCCTCTCGCATACATTTCCTGTACGCTCTTCAACGCGGTCTCCAGATCCTTATCCGTAGCGGATTGTTTTTCGGTCCCGTTTTCTTTGGCTTTCTTTATCTCTGCCAGTTTCTTATCAACCTTATCCCTGCCCATACACATGATCTCATAATCAAAGCCCTTGGCCCTTATCGTAAAATAAGCCGTGTAATATTCAAGCGGGTGATATATCTTGCAGTAAGCGATCCTCCATGCCATCATGACGTAAGCAGCGGCATGGGCCTTGGGAAACATGTACTCGATACGTTCGCACGACCAGATATACCAGTCCGGAACGTTATGTTCCTTCATCTCGCTCTTCCACTCTTCCCACTGACCGCATTTATGACCTGCGACCTTTCCCTTTCTTACATTTTCCATGATGCTGAATGCATTGGCACTGTCAACACCCATTTCTATCAGATATGTCATGATATCGTCACGGGTACATATAGCTGTGGAAATAGTGGCCGTGCCGTTCTTTATCAGCACCTCAGCATTGCCCTGCCATACGTTTGTTCCGTGTGACAGACCTGAAATACGTACCAGATCCGAAAATGCCTTCGGTCCGGCGTCTATGAGCATCTGCATAGCAAACTGAGTGCCGAATTCGGGAATGCCCAAACACCCCAGAGGTGTTCCGCCCATATCTTCGGGGCTGATACCCAGCGCATCCGTGTTCTGGAACAGACTCATTACCTTGGGATCATCGAGCGGTATGGTCCTGGGATCCATGCCTATTAGATCCTGAAGCATACGTATCATGGTCGGATCATCGTGTCCGAGTATATCGAGTTTGAGCAGGTTGTGGTCGATCGAATGATAATCAAAATGCGTTGTGATTATATCGCTGTTTATGTCATTGGCCGGATGCTGTACCGGTGTAAATGAATTGATATTTTCTCCCTTAGGAAGGACAACGATACCTCCCGGATGCTGTCCCGTGCTTCGCTTTACACCCATGCAGCCCCTGACCAGTCTGTTGATCTCGGCATTTCTGACCTGCTTTTCCTTTTCGTCATAATATTTTTTAATAAATCCGTATGCCGTCTTGTCTGCGAGTGCACCGGTGGTGCCGGCTTTAAATGTCTGTCCCTTTCCGAAGATCACTTCGGTATACTTGTGGGCATTGGCCTGGTATTCACCTGAGAAGTTAAGATCGATATCCGGTTCCTTATCACCCTTGAATCCGAGGAAAGTCTCAAACGGTATATCGAAACCGTCCTTAACGAGTTTTTCACCGCATACCGGACACACCTTATCCGGCATGTCCACACCCGCACGCCCTGCATAAGCCTTTACCTCATCGGAATCAAAATCCGTATAATGACACGACTTGCAATAGTAATGCGGACTCAGCGGATTGACCTCGGTGATCCCTGCCATGGTCGCGACAAATGAAGAGCCCACAGAGCCTCTCGAGCCTACCAGATAGCCGTCTTCATTGGACTTCCATACAAGCTTCTGTGCGATTATGTACATAACGGAATAACCGTTGCTTATAATCGAATTGAGTTCCTTCTCAAGTCTGGCCTGAACTATCTCGGGCAACGGATCGCCGTACATCTCATGTGCCTTTGTAAAGCAGATCTCCCTTAAGGTAACATCGCTGTTTTCTATGACAGGCGGACACTTATCCGGTCTTACGGGACTGATCTTGTCGATCATATCCGCTATCTTTACGGTATTGGTTATTACGACCTCTTCGGCCTTCTCGCTTCCGAGATATGCGAATTCCGAAAGCATCTCCTCGGTGGTACGAAGATAGAGCGGCGGCTGGTTGTCCGCATCGGCAAAGCCTATTCCGGCCATTATTATCCTTCTGTAAATCTCATCCTCCGGATTCAGGAAATGAACGTCACAGGTCGCAACTACCGGCTTGTTGAAACGCTCACCGAGTTCGACTATCCTTTTGTTTATCTCCATGATATCTTCCACGGAATTGACATTTTCAACCTTATCGGAATCTATCATGTACATATCGTTGCCCAGCGGCTGTATCTCAAGATAATCGTAATAATCCACGATGGCGGCTATCTCCGCTTCCGGCCTGTCTTCGAGTATGGCTTCAAACAATTCACCCGCTTCACAGGCTGTTCCCAGGATGAGTCCCTCCCTGTATCTGTTGAGCAGGCTCTTGGGTATGCAGGGTTTTCCTCTGTGAAGATACTTTAAATGCGACTCTGAAACCAGCGTGTACATATTTACGCGGCCCGTATTGTTCTTTGCAAGTATGATGGCATGATGATTGCGAAGTTTCTTTACCTTATTGGCAAGACGCTTCTCCTCATCCTCTTCTTCGTTATCCATATTGTCGAGATCTGCGATATCGAATACATTTTTCTTCTTGGCCATGTCTATGAGCTTTAAGAAACACTCGGCAGTCGCTTCGGCATCATTAACGGCCCTGTGGTGGCCTTCAAGGCTGACACCCAGGTCACGGCAGACAACGTCAAGTTTATATTTGGGCAGATGCGGAAGCAATTCTCTCGAAAGTTCCAGCGTATCCACATAAGTCGAAGTGAATTCCATGTTACAGCGTTTCGCATTTTCCGCTATAAATGATGTATCAAATCCGGCATTGTGCGCAACGGGTATGCTGTCACCGACAAATTCAAGGAATTTCGGAAGAACCTCTTCAATGAGCGGTGCATCCATGACCATCTCATCGGTGATACCGGTGAGTTTGACGATACGGTAAGGTATTGGCTCCTTAGGATTTACAAATGTCGAAAATCTGTCAACGATCTGTCCGTTCTCCACTTTGACAGCGCCTATCTCGGTTATGTGGTTCCTGACCGGAGAAAAGCCCGTGGTCTCTATATCGAATACCACATAGGATTTATCTATGTTCCTGCTTACCGGGTTTGTTACGATACGTGCCAGATCGTCCACGATGTATGCTTCCACACCGTAGATGACTTTGAAGAAATCATTGTAATCCGGCTCTTCTTCCCCGGCCTCTTTTCTTTTTGCCTTTTCTTTTTTCCACAGATCGTCCCAGAGATGATTTGCATCCGGAAATGCCTGTACCACTCCATGGTCCGTTATCGCTATCGCCGGATGTCCCCATGAATATGCGGTCTTTATGATGTCCTTCACATCGGATACACCGTCCATGTCACTCATCTTCGTGTGACAATGAAGTTCTACTCTCTTCCGGACGCTGTAATCCATCCTCTTTTCTGTGAAATCGCTTATCTTCATGACACCGGTAAGGGATGATATGTTCACTTCCTTAACGAAGCTGTCAAATGACGCAAGTCCCTTCACCTTTACGAACTGTCCTTCTTTGATACCCTGTTTCAGTTCATCAAGCTGCTCGTCCCTTATAAATACCTTAACACTTATGGTGTCCTTAAAATCGGTCAAATCAAATGTAACTATCACCTTATTGTTTCGTATGGGTTTTTCTTCGACGGCTATGATCTTACCCCTGATCGTAACGGGTTCCGAATCACCGATGACCTCACTGATCGGTATGGGTGCGTCATCAAAATCCCTTCCGTACAGCACGTCGGGATCGTCCGATTTCTTAAGCGGTCGCCTCTGTTCGAATCTCTCGCTCCTGTCATCGGACTTATTTTCATTTTCCCTGCCGTTCTTTGCCCCGGCTTTATCCGCATTCTCATTGACCGGCTCTTTGACTGCGGCGACTGTATCTTCATCCGAGTGAACGGATTGATTATTGTCTATCTCATTGACACTGTCCGTGATCTCTTTTGTCTCATCGGTCATATATCCCGCATTATAAGCAATGCGCGCAACTTCCCTTGCAGTCATGATCTCATTTTCTTTTGCATGCTCACCGGCGGTCACATCTTCTTCAAAAACGGGTACGAACCTGACATCCACACCGCACCGCTCTATATAGATCTTTTCAAGCAGTTCAAGCAGTCTGTTGAGTGAATCGTGAGCAAGTGTATTGTCAGGAAGCACCAGTTTAAGGACATTGTCCGCCTCTGTCTCAACACGGATCTTCTTGTAGAGCGTGTATTCGACAGGACTTATATCCTTAAGCTCCGCCAAGATACTTTTGTCGTAGGTTTCATATATGGTCTTCGCGTTGTACCTTTCGGACAGCGCAAACTCTTCTATGATCCTTACCTGTGTGTCAACACCGGAAAAAAGCTGCTTTTTCATGGCAGTTTCCATGGCATAGACGTCCTTTTTATCTATAAGGTGATTTGACCTGATATGCACTTTGAGAAGGGTCCTGTTGTGGTTGACAGAGACCTTTTTTACATATACTTCCGAAAATACGAGTTTAAGATCGTCGTCGATCAGAATAGTGTTAAATATATCAAAAAATAGTTTTGGTTCCATATTCTCTTCCGAATCTTATCATTTGCCCCAATTGAGCAGTTCTTCCCTGAGAGCACTCAGCAGGCAGTCTTCAGGCACCTTGCGGATTATCTCGCCTTTCTTTATCAGCAGGCCTTCCTTCACACCTCCGGCTATACCTATATCGGCTTCCTTAGCCTCTCCGGGACCGTTCACTGCGCAGCCCATGACTGCGACCTTTATGTTGAGAGGTATGTCTTCAACCATCTTTTCAACCTGTGTTGCCAGATCTATAAGATCTATCCTTGTACGTCCGCAGGTCGGACAGCTGACCACCTCTATGCCTTCGTCACGCAGACCGAGTGTTTTCAGTATAAGTTTTGCAGATCTGATCTCCTCGACCGGGTCACCCGTCAAAGATACGCGGATCGTATCACCTATGCCTGCACCCAATATGAGTCCCAGACCTATGCCCGATTTGATGTTGCCGCCTGTTACCGTACCTGCCTCGGTTATGCCTACATGCAACGGATAAGGCGTCTTTCCGGCTATCAGCTTATGCGCATCCACACACATCATGACATTGGAGGATTTGATACTTATGACTATGTTATCGTAATCACACTCCTCTATCATATGCACCTTATCCAATGCGCTCTCAACCAGACCCTCGGCCGTGACTCCGCCATATCCGGCCAGTATATCCTTTTCGAGTGAGCCGCTGTTGACACCGACACGAATGGGGATACCTTTATCCTTTGCTGCCTTTACGACTTCCGTAAGTTTTTCTTTTCCGCCTATATTGCCCGGATTGATACGGATCTTGTCGGCTCCGTTCTCGATAGCCAGCAATGCCATCTTATGATCAAAATGTATATCTGCTACGAGCGGTATATGTATCTGTTTTTTTATCTCACGGATCGCAGCGGCAGCCTCTTTGTTCGGGACCGTACATCTTATGATCTCGCACCCCGCCTTTTCAAGTCTGAGTATCTGTGCAACACACTCATTGACGTTTTCGGTGGGCACATTTGTCATGGACTGTATGAGTATCGGATTACCGCCTCCTATGACCCTGTCACCTATGTGTATAACCTTTGTTTCATCTCTGTACATAATGTAAATTCCCTTTATTTAACAAGCTTTGCGCCATCTTTCTATCGTATTTCGGGCACGCCGCAGACTATTTTCAGACAAAGATTATTTTATCACAGATAGGGTCTCATTTTCAATTATATGACATGTCTGATTCGGAGTTTTCAGAGTTGTCATAAGTGCATAAAAAACTGTAGCTCTTAACCCCCGATTCACTGTCGCAGGTAATGGTTATCAAGCACTCTTCACCCGCCGTTTCCATGCGGTTTAAGCTCATGGCTATGTCATCCTTTATCTCCCAGACCGCCCCCGGCCTGACGAGAAGCTTCCTGCCGTATCCATCGTACAATGTGACATCCAGTCTCTCCGCCGCGGATGCTTTTGTACCCGCCCGGCAGATCACACAGACCGCGATCATGACAAGCCTTCTTCCCGCCCCCCTGAATACATCTTTTTTCGTTTCCCATGTGTACACCTGTCTGCTTTTGCACAGGCTCAGAAAAACAGCAAATAAGATCAACATCAATGCAAGTACATCTTTATCTTTGCAGGATACATATCGCTCTGCGCTCATCAGTACGAGAAGTGCCAGCACGCTCTTGCACATACCGTCAAACACCTGTTTAAATACCGCACTCAGTCCTCTTTTGTGCTTTTGTATGTACTTTAACTCCTTTCTCAACTCCTCAAAACTCTGAAATCTGTCTCCGGGTCTTCTGGCCGTACATTTTCTTACGAAATACTCAGCCGCCGGGCTTATGTTCCTGTTGCATTTTCTGAGGCACAGTCCGCCGCCTTTATCGCGATACTCTTGTTTGCTGCCCGTCAGCAGAAAATACAGTGTCATCCCAAAGCTGTATACATCACTGCGCTCATCAGGTGCCTGTCCTTTTCCCCGGCGTTTTCTCACCTCATCAGGCGCAAAGAACCCCGTCCCGCTCACGATATTGTCGCTTTTCGGATCACAGACATAGACACTTCCCATATCTACGAGCCTTATGTCGCCGCCCAACGTGATCATGATGTTGTCAGGCTTGCAATCCATGTAGAGCATAACGGGATCCTGATTGTGAAGATATTCAATAGCGCCGGCTATTTTATCCGCCCAATTTAAGACTGTCCTCTCATTGACAGCATGTTTTGCAATGTACGAAGTGAGCGTCTCGCCTTCCACATAGTCCATTACGAGATAATCTCTATCATCCTGCCTGATAACGTCGACTATCCTCGGAAATACATAATGATCCACTCTTTTAAGTGCCTCTGTCTCCTGCTTCGAATACCTGTCACAGGCTTTGACGGCCCAATGCTTGTCCAGTTTTTCATCATAGGCCAGAAAGACCGTCCCGCTGCCTCCTCTTCCCAAAGCCTTGCGGCACACATACCTGTCTCCGATCCTAAAGCCGTATTTCATTTCATCCATGTCATTTTCCTTTCCGGGGATACGATCACAACGATACCGGTAGCATTGTCTTTTTCACCGTGTTCCACGGCATAGCGATACATTTCCTCCAGTTTGATGCGCCAGTCTTCCTCGTTATGTAAACCATTGTAAGACTGCTCCCTTATGTTCCTGTCATTTCTTCTGTAAAAGCCGTCGGTGCAAAGTAAGAATATACTCCCCGCTTCTATTCTCATGATCTTTTCCTTAAATCCCACATAAGGCCCGACACCGACAGCGCAGGTAAGCCTTCCCTTCCCGTCGCACGTATCCGTTGTTATCTGCTTAAGCCTTTTTCCCTTGTAACCCGCATATATCCTGCTGTCACCGAGCGATATGACCATAGCCCGCCTGTCATAGATGATCAGCATGGAAATAGTCGTCCCGTAACCCAGTTTTGCCATCTGCTCATGACAGTAGTACAACTGTCTGCCGATACCGTGCCTGAGCCTTCTCATTTTCGGCTGTCTGTTCCTGTCTATGTCGTCGAACATCTTCTTCATGCGCGCAACGACAAAGCTGCTCGCAGTCTCTCCCTGCGGCAGCGAACCGATCCCATCACAGACAACAGCCATCAAAAGAGGCTTTCCTCCCATGACGACCTGATTGATTGCGAGGGAATCTTCGTTGATCTCACGGGCATTCTTCTCCCATAAGAACTCAGAAAATAACTGCATATCCTCTCCTTTTTCCGATAGATCTTTTTTGTTTTCGATCGTTTTAATGTTGTATTGTCTGGAAATCCGTGCTTTCGCACAATGATGTGTCACGCACTGAAGAGTGCGTGTATCACATATGCTTAGAAATGATAAAAATGATTATATCCGTAAATATCCGAAAAGTAAAGCATGCTCTGCCCGCTTTGCCTGCAGGCAGTCTGAGCTTTACCCAAACTTATCTTATTTACCTGCTGACCAGTCTCATGATGTCGTTGAACATGACAAATACCATAAGTCCGAACAGGAATATGAAGCCTACGAGTGTTACAAGGCCTTCTTTTTCGGCCGGTACCGGTTTGCCGCGTACCGCTTCGATCACAAGAAATATAAGCCTTCCTCCGTCCAGTGCAGGTATCGGCAGAAGATTCATGATACCGAGGTTGACGCTAAGAAGCATGGCTATATTGATCATGTTCAAAAGCACCGTTCCTATACCGTAAGGCTTTGCCTGCTTTTCGACATCACCTATGATCTGCGCCATTCCGACAGGTCCCGCGATATCGTCCTTGCTTCCGTTGCCCGTGATGAGCATCCCGAGACTTTTGAAAGTAGCCACGAGTCCGTAACGCACCTCACGGAAAGCATATTTGAACACGCCCGCATTGTTACATTCCACATATTCGCCGTAGTTCATGAGTCCGAGCAGATATCTGCCGGATTCTTCGTCGTACTTCGGAACAAGTGTCGTCGTGTATCTCTCTCCGTCACGCTCATAGGTGACAGTCATCGGCTTGCCGTCTTTATTGATAAAAGTGCTTATGTATATCTCTCTTGCGGTCAATATATTGCTGCCGTCTATCTCAACTATCCTGTCTCCGTCCATAAGACCGGCTTCAGCTGCGGGATAGCCCTCCATGAGCTCATGTACTATGGGTTCATCCGAGCCGCAGAACCATACTATGACGATCGCAAGAAGAAATGAGAGGATGAAATTGAACATCGGACCTGCCAGGACCGTAGATATCCTCGCCCACACCGGTGCATCCTTGAACTTCTTACCGTAGTTCTTCTCCGGTCCGACCGTATCGACCGCTTCAAGTGCGGATGCATCTATAGCATCATTGTCCCCGTTTTCCGCATCAAATGCTGTCAGGTCAGCCTTATCCTTCAATGACTTTTTATCGCTTTTTTTGACATTATCAAGGATATCCTCGTCGGTCATCCCGTCGAAGATGCAGGCTCCGCCAAGCGGCAAACATCTGAGCACATAATAAGTACCGTTCTTATGGAAGCCCCATATCTTGGGTCCCATACCAACGGTAAATTCGATCACGTGTATCCCGTTTATCTTGGCGATTATAAAATGTCCGAATTCATGTGATACAACGATCACACAGAATACGAAGATAAACCACAAAATGGTTGTAAAGGACATTGCTCATCCTCCCGTTTAATAAATGTAATGTTCCGCAGGAACGTTATGCAGCGCGAGCCCTTCGCCGAAGGCGAACTATATATGGGCGAGCAATTGTAATGTTCCGCAGGAGCATTACGTAGCGCGAGCCCTTCGCCGAAGGCGAACTATACATGGGCGAGCGTTCCCCCTCCCCCTAAGAAAACTCCATGGAATCGATCAGTTCATAGCATTCCTTTTCGGCATTAAGTATCTCCTCGACGCCCGGATCCGGAATTGTCTTATGCTCATCCATGGCTTTTTCTATAATGTCATATATATCAAGAAATCTTATCTTATCCTCAAGGAAAAGGGCTACCGCCTTTTCATTTGCCGCATTAAATACAGTCGGAAGGCTTCCTCCCTCATTTGCGGCACGGTATGCCAGCTTAAGTCCTTTGAACGTCTCTGTATCCGGCTTCTCGAGTCCTATCTGCCCTATCTTGAACAGATCCAGCCTCTCCTCATCCATAGGACGTCTGTCGGGATAAAACAACGCATATTGTATGGGCAGTTTCATATCGGGTGTACCGAGCTGTGCGATTATACCGCCGTCAACATATTGAACTGCCGAATGTATGATGCTCTGCGGCTGTATAACTACCGTTATCTTATCCGGCGTAACGTCGAACAGCCATGAAGCCTCCATGACCTCGAGACCTTTATTGACAAGAGTTGATGAATCTATAGTCACCTTTTTACCCATGGTCCAGTTTGGATGCTTCAGTGCTTCTCTCCATGTTATGTTAACCAACTCTTCTCTCTTTTTTCCTCTGAAAGGACCGCCTGACGCAGTAAGCAATATACGTTCCAGACTTTTCCTCGGAAATCCCTGAAGCGACTGGAATATCGCACTGTGCTCGCTGTCGACCGGCAATATCTTCACTCCCATTTTCTTTGCAAGGGGCATAATGATATGACCCGCGCATACAAGAGTCTCTTTATTTGCCAGGGCTATGTCTTTTCCCGCGTTTATGGCTGCTATCGTTGGACGTATCCCGATCATTCCGACAACCGCCGTCACGACCATTTCACAGTTTTCATCCTCACACAGTTCTATAAGTCCTTCCATGCCGGACAATACCTTCGTATCTGTATCCGCTATGCGCGCGCGAAGCTCTTCGGCTGCCTTCTCGTCAAACATGCACACCTTTGAGGGTGCAACTTCCCTGACCTGCTTCTCCATGAGCTCCGTATTGTGCGCAGCTGACATGGAAACAACCTTGAGATCGTCCTTATATGCTCTTACTATTTCCATGGTCTGGGTACCTATGGAACCCGTGGACCCCAGTATACATATGTTTTTCATCCTCTATTCCTTTTACATCAATGCCATGGCAAGTATATAGATCATCGGTGCCGCGGTTATAACGCTGTCAAATCTGTCCATTATACCTCCGTGCCCCGGGATCAGATGTCCGTAATCCTTGATATCATGCTGTCGTTTGATGCCGGATGCCGTAAGATCGCCGATCTGGCTGACGATGCTTCCCACACCGCCGATCAAAGCGCAGATCCATATCTGGTTTAGGTCATTCATTACAACAGCAGAGAACAGCCAGCCGTACAATGCTCCGACTATTGCCGCTCCGACTATGCCGCCTATTGCTCCCTCGATGGATTTCTTGGGGCTCAGCTTCGGTGCCAGCTTATGCTTTCCAAACAGCATTCCCACACAATATGCGCATGTGTCGCTGACCCATGATGCTATAAACACCAGCCATACCAGCCAGAAACCGTAATCCATGGCTCTGAGTCTCACAATAAATGAGAACATGACCGGTGCATAAAGTATACAGAAGACCGCTGTCATGATATTTTTTGCTTCGATCTTCGGAAATGCAAATACATAAGCTGCCAAAAGTATGAGTACCGAAAGAACAAGCCATATGCCCATATACAGATCAGCCAGTTCAAAATATGTCATCACATAAAAAACCGTTATTGAAATATAAGACAAAGCCTCTATCTCATTGACCTTCTTATCCTCCGAATGGATCCCTGTTGCCTTTGAAAGCTCATAAAATGCGATCAGGGATATGGCAAGCATGATCAGTCCGAGAATGATCCCTCCCTGATAAATGCTCAAAGCGGATATTATCACGATAAAAACTGCGCTTATTGCACGGGTTTTGAACATTACTTCTCCTCCTTGATTCCACCGTACTTTCTGTCTCTCTTATTGTAGGCTTCTATTGCCTTTTCAAGTTCCTCTGCGTTGAAATCCGGCCACGGACAGTCGCAAAAATAGAATTCCGTATAGGCACTCTGCCATAGAAGGAAATTGGATATCCTCTGCTCTCCGCAGGTCCTGATCAGCAGATCGGGATCGGGATAATCTCCGGTATCCAGAGATGCTCCGAATTTGTCTATAGTTATTTCGTCAGGCGAGATCTCCCCGTCCGCGGCAAGCTTTGCAAGCTTTCTTGCCGCTCTGGTTATCTCATCTCTTCCGCCGTAATTTATCGCAATGGTAAAATGCAACCCGGTATTGTCTTTCGTTGCCTGTTCAAGATCCTCTATCTTTTCACGGATATCGTCATCCAGTCGGCTCTTGTCGCCTATGACACGTACCTTCATATTGTTCTTATTGGCACGTTTTTTACAGTTGACCATATAATTGCGGAGCAACTTCATCAGGGCCTCGACCTCATCGTCCGGCCTCGACCAGTTCTCCGTGGAAAAAGCATACACCGTAAAATATTCCACACCTCTGTTATATATGATCTCACACATATCCTCGACAACCCTTGCCCCCTGTACGTGGCCGGCATTGCGCGGAAGTCCCTTGGACTTTGCCCACCTGCCGTTGCCGTCAAGAATGATAGCTACATGTTTAGGTATATTCATCCTGTTCTCCACAATCAATGCTCTTTCTAACGTTCCTACGGAACATTACATTAATTAAAAAGGACACCGAAGTGTCCTCTTTATTACACTGTCATGATTTCCTTTGACTTGTTGTCAACGGCAGCATCTATATCCTTGATATATCCGTCCGTAACTTTCTGGAGCTTATCTTCAAGGTCCTTGATCTCATCCTCACTGACATCTTCCTTTGAAAGTTTCTTCAATGCATCATTTCCGTCTCTTCTGATGTTACGTACGGCTACCTTTGCATCTTCTCCCTTTTTCTTGATGTCCTTTACCAGTTCCTTACGTCTCTCTTCCGTAAGTTCCGGAAATACCAGTCTGATCACCGCTCCGTCATTGGAAGGTGTAATGCCTACATCGGAAGCAAGAATGGCCTTTTCCACTGCCTTTATAAGGCTCTTGTCCCACGGTGCTATCTGGATCATACGCGGTTCGGGAACCGAAATATTGCCCACCTGCTGAATAGGTGTGGGTGTTCCGTAATAATCAACCTTTATCTTGTCAAGTACGTGCGGATTGGCTCTTCCCGCTCTTATGGTCTGATAATCCGATATCAGATAATCATAAGCCTTTTTCATCTTATCGTTGTAACCTTCGATTCTTGCGTCCATACATACCTCCCTATACTGTAACCTTTGTTCCGTTAAATCTGCCGTCAAGTGTATTGACTATGCTGTTTTCCTCATTGAGATCGAATACCCACATTTCTTTTTTATTGTCTCTTGCCATTATGGATGCCGTCATATCGACAACCTGAAGATTCTTCGCTATGACCTCGTCTATGGATACAACATCGTATTTCTTTGCATTTGGATCGGTCCTCGGATCCGCATCGTACACACCGTCGATCGATTTTGCCAGAAGGATGACTTCAGCATCAACCTCTATCGCACGGAGCACAACACCCGTATCTGTTGAGAAATAAGGATGTCCGGTCCCACCCGCAAAGAACACGACATGTCCGGCCGCAAAATATTTATTGGCCCTGTCTTTGCTGAACAGTTTTGTAAATGAACCAACCTCAAAGGGTGTGAGGATGTTGGTCATCATGCCGACGCTCCTGAATATCTCGGATACGTAAATGCAATTCATGACCGTTGCGAGCATACCTATCTGATCGGCCTTGGTCCTGTCAATGTTCTCACTGCTCCTTCCTCTCCAGAAGTTGCCGCCGCCAATTACAATGCCGACTTCCATGCCCTTGTCCACGATCTGCTTTACCTGCAATGCAACCTTTCTTACGGTTTCCTCGTCAAAGCCCTGCTTTTTGTCTCCCGCAAGTGCTTCTCCGCTGAGTTTGAGCATTACTCTCTTCATATATCCTCTCCAATCCCATATAATCAGTCATTAAAAAATGCCGAAGGACTTACCTCCGCGTAGCATTGAGAACACATTCCTTCTATAGCGGCACCGTTGTTGATCTGAACAGCCTTGGATTTAATATTGCCCATAACGATGGCCGTCGAATCCAATATGACCGGTCCGTGAACATCTATATCTCCTTTTATCGCGCCTGAAATAACAGCGCTCGTTGCATATACATTGCCTTTGATAACTGCTTTATTGCCTATCTTTATGGCTCCTGAGCTTGTCAGGTCACCGTTTATCGTACATCCCGTTGCGATGATGTTGGATGCCGAAGCATTGCCGTTTATCTCACCCGTAACATTGAGCTCGCCGTATACCTGGACATTGCCTGTGACTGTTCCCATAACATCCATTGAACCGGTTGAGAGCATATCACCCTTTACGACCATATTTGCCGTGATGATCGCAACCTCATCGGAAATCTGAAGCTCATCTTCTTCCTTGGTTACGTTTTCATAAGCGGGAGCCTCTATGACTGCTGCCGCCGGATTGTATGTATATGCCGGATCAGGCTTATAGGTATATTCAGGGTCGGGCTTGTAGGTATAATCAGATTCCGGCTCGTAGGTATATTCCTCTTCTTCCCGTTCTGTCGGGACATTACTCTCATAACGCTCCTCTGCCGATTCGGCATTTGCAGCAACCTGGTCAAGAAATGAACCGAGCGCCTCTTCGATAACAGGTGTTTCGTCATCCGTAACGTCATGCTCTATCCCCATGGATTCTTCCGCTGCCGCAAACAGATCTTTTTCCTTGACATTCTTATCCTGCTTGTCGCCGAATTCACTCACTGCCTGTGACAAATCCTCTTTCAAATCCTGAAAAAATCCCATTTTATGCTCCTCCGTCTTCTACGCTCAAATGCTGAATGGGTGTCGTATCTGCATCAAGCGGTAATATCACTGTTTTCTCCATACCAAGTATCTGTTCGATTATCGCGGGCAATGCCTGGACCGTGGAGTATTTGTCAGCGGCATCATGCATCAGGACCACGCAATTATCATACTTGCCTATACCGGATACTACATTATTGATTATCTCACTGCTTCTCAGGGATGGGCTCGTCGCGTCCTGACTGGTGATGTTCCAGTCAAAATACACATATCCCTTTTCATTGACGATATTGCAGAGCTTATCCATCGATACCGCGCTTACCGTATTGCTCGAACCTCCCGGAAATCTGTAAAGCCTGCTGTCAATACCCGTGGTAAATTCTATAACGTCATGGATCTTTGTCAGATCATCGTTGAAGTTCTCTTCTGATTCATAGATATCGCTGTAAATATGCGAATATGAATGCATTCCGATCGCATGTCCCCTGCCGACTATCTCCTGATACCATTCGGGATGCGATGCGGCCTGTCTGCCTGTTACAAAAAAAGTGGCCTTGACACCGTAAGTGTCAAGCACATCCAGGATCTGCGTCGTATATATGCTGGGCCCGTCATCAAAGGTCAGATAGACCTTTCTGAAATCGTCCGGCACAACATAATCATCGACATAGTATTCAAAATGCAATTGAGGTTCTTCGGTGTCTTCGGATAATGCCTCTGTTTCCTCATCCACCTTAAGGGCACTGTCGGCTTCAGCCTTCAATATCCCCGTCAGTTCGTACTTGTTGAACTTGTTTTCAAGTTCTTCAAGTCTGGTGTTTAATATGTTCAGCTTGCCGATGGCTATCACACAGACAACCGACGGCGTTATCAGAAACAAAAGAAACAATACTACAAGATAGACCTTCAGTCGCTTAACGCGCCTGCGCCTCCTGTCAATCTTCTCCTCATCCATTCCAGTCAGCCTTACCTTACGCACAGTGCTACGAATACAATTATACTAATGCGGGGCATGTTTTGCAACAAAAAAGGTTCAGTTTGCTCACGCAAAAATCAGTTTGTTTTACCTGCGGCCGAAATGCTTTATCTTACCGCTGCGGTCAGCTCATCATCCTTAACATCCACATATATCGTGCTGCCGGATGCTATTTCTCCCCGAAGGATGATCTTGGCCGCAAGAGTCTCAACATTTTTCTGCATAAAACGCCTGAGCGGTCTTGCTCCGTATTGCGGATCATAGCCGTTTTCAACGATATAGTCCGTTGCTTTGTCACTCAGTTCGATCTTAAGACCCTTATCTTCAAGACGTCTGTTAAGATCCTTAAGGATCAGGACGACGATATTGCTTATATTGTCCTTCGTAAGCGGCTTGAACATGATGGTCTCATCCAGCCTGTTTAAGAACTCCGGTCTGAAATGATTTCTCAGGTCGTCCATGACCGCATTTACGGCGTCTTCCTCTATATTGCCTTCCTCATCGATGCCGTCAAGCAGATAAGACGCTCCTATATTGGATGTCATGATGAGTATAGTATTCTTGAAATCGACGGTCCTTCCCTGCGAATCGGTTATCCTTCCGTCATCGAGAACCTGCAGCAGGATGTTGAACACATCGGGATGAGCCTTCTCGATCTCATCAAAAAGCACTACGGAATAAGGCTTACGTCTTACCGCTTCGGTAAGCTGTCCGCCCTCTTCATATCCGACATATCCGGGAGGTGCTCCGATCAGTCTGCTCACGGAGAATTTCTCCATATATTCGCTCATATCGATACGAACCATATTGTTCTCATCATCAAACAGGTTTTCAGCCAGTGACTTGGCCAGCTCCGTCTTACCGACACCGGTGGGTCCGAGGAACAGGAATGAACCTATCGGCTTGTCGGGATCCTTGATACCTGCTTTGCTCCTCAATATAGCCTCTGTTACTTTTGTAACGCCTTCGTCCTGACCTATGACTCTCTTGTGGAGCTGTTCGTCAAGATGAAGGATCTTGTTACGTTCCGACTCATTGAGCTTTGCGACCGGAATTCCGGTCCAGCGCGAAACTATCCGCTCTATCTCATCCTCTTCGACAACCTCATGAACAAGTTCTTCTTCCTTGTTGGCACTGGCTTTCTCAGCCTGTTCAAGATCTTTCATGAGTGCCGGTATCCTGCCGTAGCTGAGTTCGGCAGCCTTCTCATAATCGCCCTCTCTCTGGGCTATCTGCATCTCATTTTTTGCAGCCTCTATCTGCTCACGCAGAGTCGTAACCTTTTCAACGGAGGATTTCTCATTTTCCCATCTGGTCATGAGGGCATCCATTTTCTCCTGATAATCCGCCAATTCCCTCTTTATGGTATCAAGCCTCTCCTTACTCAGGTCATCCGACTCTTTTTCCAGCGCCTTACATTCGATCATGAGCGTATTGATCTTATGCTCCAGCTCATCTATCGCCATCGGCTTTGACTGGAGTTCGGTCTTGGTCATTGCGCATGCTTCATCCACAAGGTCTATGGCCTTATCGGGAAGGTATCTGTCCGAAATATATCTGTGCGACAATATGGCCGCACTTACCAGCGCACTGTCCGCTATCGTTACACCGTGATAATTCTCATATCTCTCCTTTAAGCCCCTTAAAATGGTAATGGTATCGTCAACCGTGGGTTCATCGACCATAACCGGCTGGAATCTTCTGCTGAGTGCCGGATCCTTCTCAATGTACATCCTGTACTCATCCAGTGTTGTTGCTCCTATACAATGCAGTTCGCCTCTTGCAAGCATTGGTTTGAGCATATTGCTAGCGTCCATTGCTCCGTCCGTCTTGCCGGCTCCGACTATCGTGTGCAGTTCATCGATAAATAACAGTATCTCACCTTCACTGTTCTTTACCTCATCGAGAACAGCCTTTAATCTTTCCTCAAATTCGCCTCTGTACTTGGCTCCTGCAACAAGCGCACCCATATCCAGTGCAAATATCTTCTTGCCCTTAAGTCCCTCGGGGACATCCTTATTGGCGATCCTCTGAGCAAGGCCTTCGACGACCGCAGTCTTGCCGACACCGGGTTCACCGATGAGGACAGGGTTATTTTTGGTCTTTCTTGAAAGGATCCTTATGGCATTTCTTATCTCCTCATCACGGCCTATGACGGGGTCGAGTTTCTGTCTTTCGGCTCTTCCGACGAGCTCCTGGCCGTATTTCTCAAGCGCATCGTAAGTAGCCTCGGGATCATCGCTCGTAACACGCTGGTTGCCCCTGACTGCCTGAAGAGCTATAAGGAATCTGTCCCTGTTTATTCCGTATTCATCAAATACGGCCTTTATCTCCCTGTTGGGATATTTGATCATCGCAAGAAAAAGATGCTCGACCGATATATACTCGTCACCGAGTGCCTTCATCTCATCCTCGGCCATTGTAAGTACCTTGTTGAGATCCCTGCCTATATAGAGATCGCCGCCCTGGACCTTGACACGCTTATCCACCGACTTTTCGGCCCTGTCCATGAAATGCTCCACGTTTATCTCCATCTTTTCGATAAGACGCTTGATAACGCTGTCATCCACGGTCAGGAGTGCCAGCAAAAGATGCTCCTCTTCGATCTCCTGATTGCCGTGTCTGGTCGCCAGACTCTCGCAATTCTGTATGACTTCCATTGATTGTTTTGTAAATTTATTGATGTTCATAAAACTCACCACCTTCGCATAGATTTATCCTATCTACCGAATACAATATACCACTTTGCCATGACATAAGCATAAAATCAGAATAAACAATTATTAAAAATTGATTAAACGAGATCGCTTACCGCAGCACTCTCTTCGGGTCCAAGATAACTTTCTTTAAGCGGGGTATCCGGGTTGCTGAGTATTATCCTGTCTATGGAAATATTCGGGCTGCATGCAAAAATATACAGTTTGTTAATTCCACTTTTAACTTTTACCTTTATTTGGATCCTTCTTACATTGTCAAGAACGCCGTCACACCACTGCGCACAGTTATAACTCGTATAATAATCATCCACCACGGTTTCTATGTTATAAACTTCTCCCGAAATGGCCGCACGCAATGTCATCTTATGTCCCATAACTACCGGATTGCGTGACAGTACATCGATCTCAAGCGAGTATTCCCCATCCTTTAAAGCGATGAAATCATACTCCGCATACGGTATTCCGGCTTTGAAGGCATCCGTGGGATCATCGATCTTCACACCGGAGAAATCCGCTGTCGACGGCAGGCATTTGATCGCCGGATTACATCTTCCGAGATAGTCAAGTGCCTCCCAGCCCACCAAATAGCTTGTGTTATTTTTCTCCTTATCCGTCTGTACCTTTGTATTTTCCGCAAAATGATCGGCATTGATGCATATATAGCCGTTGTTTTCCACATAGGTCCTTTGCGGATCGGTTATTTCATCTTTACCGGCGATCGATCTCAGATAGTCCTTTGCGGCTGCCGATACCGCAAGCTTAAGTCTTGTCGCATTTCCGTCCGCAAATTCCACGCAGATATCTATTTCCCCGTCAACCACGCATTTGTCCGCTATCCTGCTCTTGTCGCATGTCACCTCTATGACCGCTCTAGGGTTGTCATTTACATCCACATGACCGCGCTGCGGTTCAAACGAGAACACACCGGTATCGCACATCACCCTGTAGTCGAAATCCACATTTCCCCTGCTGTCAACGTAAATCTTCACCTTATCGCATGCCGATATCATATCAGTATTGCGGATCCTTTCGCCATCCTGCCAGTGTTCACCCAGATGAAACCTGTCATCGCCTGCAAATCCTGCCATTGCCTTGGGTTTTCTTATCGGTGTGACATGTCTTGTGATCGGATAACCCCAATCGTAGTCGTCCCAGTTCCTGAAACCGGTAAAGCCCGAATCGAGCATATGGTTCCATTTGCCGTCGAGCATCCGGTTATACTCGTCTATCGCAGCCTCACACTCGGCTATATGCTCTTTGACCTTCTCTTCGTAGATATTTGCTGCCAAGCTCCTGTTATCCGCAAGAAATGCATTGATACCCGCGTCGATTTGCATAAGAAGGATGTTCAGGCTTGCCTTTGTCTGATAATAGAAGATGCTTTCAAAGGCAGTTTTACTGTTACCTTTCAGGGAGTTATGTAAACCTTCGTTTATACCGAGCATTTCTCTTGCAAATGCACCGACTCTTTCACATTCGTTGTAATTGACCGGATGATACGTGTCCGAATGCAATGATTCGGGCTTGCGCAGTGCATTGAGTCTTGTTGCTCCTTCCATGAGTCTCAGCAGAGCATTCTTCTGCGCTTCGTTCAGATCGCCGTGGAAATGCCTGTCCACCCATTCCGAAGCGAAAACTTCAGTCATTCTGGGCCTGCTCCATTTCTCATAATCATATGCAAGTTCCATAAAATAAGTTAAAGGATATTCATTTCCCTTAAGATCACCGACGTTTACGATCCATTCCCTTTTAACACCGTACTCATAAGCCTGTGTCATCTGTTCCCAGATCTTGGTAAGCCTGCTGGTATTCTGCCACTCATAGCTGTAAGGCCCGCCATGGTAATCAAAATGATAATACATACCGTAGCCGCCGGGATGTTTGCGTTCCTCCCCGGTCGGAAGGCCTCTTGTATTGGCCCAGTTATCATCACTCAACAGGAAAATAACATCCTTCAGTTCATCCCAGTCCTTTAAGCCCTCGCAGGTCTCATCACCGTAATAATAATCTTCAACCTCCTTATATATGGCAAGAACTCTTGGTATCTTACAAAGATCCTCGTTTACGTATTCCCTTAATATCTCATGCTGTGTAAGGATCGCATCCTTGACTACCTTTATATTGTCTGCCATTGTGGCGTTCTCTCCCAGCAGTTTTGAATCGGCTTCGCCTCTCATACCGATGGTCACAAGGTTTTCAAAATCCCTGTTTCTGAGAATTCCGTCTTTCCAGAATTCGCTGATCGCCTCTTTATTGGATATGAAATTCCACGCGTTGCTGTCACCGTACCGCCTGTATATATGCTGCCATTCCTCTCCCGCACGGCACAGAGGCTCATGGTGGGATGTTCCCATAATGATACCGAGTGTATCTGCCAGTCGGGCATTTTCTATTCCCGGACCGTCTTCAGAAAAAACAGAACTCCACATCGCCGGCCACATAAAATTCCCCTTCATTCTCAATAAAAATATAAACAGTTTTTCATAGCATTCACTGTTAAAACCTCCGAACTGTTCATTACACCAGTTACCGAATGCCGGCCATTCATCGTTTATAAAATAACCCCTGTACTCCACAGATGGCTCTTTTGATACAAAGCGAGTATCGGTTAACATAACTTCGCTTTTGCGCTCCGGCTGTGAATCTCCCATGTATACCAATGATGTCACACCACATGCCTCTGATACGGAGAACATACCGTATATACTTCCCCTTTTATCGCTTCCGATCACCCAAAAACACCGACCGTTTCGGTCAACGCCAATTTTGCCAATTTCGCAGATATCCGTCATCCAGCACTCTTTTTTACCTTCTATGACACTTGTGTCAATATTCGCCGAAACACTGTATTTATCAACCATCTCACTGTGTCCGATCGTGGCAAATACCATGACCCTGTCACCGGTCAGTTCAGCAGCGTTATTTACCATCTTTGGTCGACTGCCGCAGACAATCTCTATATCGTCCGCCACCTGCTCAGCTATTCTTTTTACCCCCTCAAGTGCACATTCCTCCACAAGTATCTCTGCGGGTATGCCATTCTCGATGATATTAAATTCCATATGTTATTCCCTTTCTCTTATACATTTATGTAAACCTATGTTTCAACCGTTCATTTTTCCAAAATAGTCTTTAATTCCTGATACAGTCTTCCTGTCGGAAGGCCTACCACATTGTTGTAATCTCCCTCGATGCCCTTTATATAACATGCGAATTTTCCCTGTATGCCGTATGCCCCTGCCTTATCCATCGGGTCACCGCTCGCGATATATTCCTCTATCTCTTCTTCGCTCAGAGGATAGACCTCAACGTCAGTCTTTTCATGGAAGCCGTATGAACCGACTCTTCCGTCCTTAGACATGAACACGAAGCTGACTCCGGTGTATACGCTGTGTTTTCTGCCCGAGAGCATCTTAAGCATATCTTTTGCCTCGCTCTCATCCTTCGGCTTTCCAAGTATCTTTCCGTCATATACGACGATAGTATCGGCTCCTATGATGATCAGATCCTGATCGGAGGCTATATCCGAATGTTCTTCATTGTATGTCTTTATACCTGACGCTATGTCCAGTGCCTTTTGCTCCGCAAGGCTTTCACAGACCTCCTGAGGCTTATCGCTCAGGACCTTTTCCTCAGCATTTGAGGGCCATACCTCGAATTCCAGCCCTATCTGTTCAAGAAGCTGTTTCCGCCTCGGTGATCCCGAAGCCAGAATTATCTTATAATCTACCTTCATACGATTTTCCTTTGTATTTGATATTGCCCTATACCTTCCGTCGAAATGATAAAGCCATCACATATTATATCATATTTTCCTTGTTTTCTTATATACTCAGACCGACATATAAAAAGGTCTCTTAAAAAACGGCATACAGAAAGGCCGGCAAATAAAAAAGGCTTTCCGCCGTTGACGGAAAGCCTGATGATCTCTGAACGCTTTAGTTTGTATAATTATCGAAGTAACCCTGAACAAGAACGACCGGTGTGCCCTTATCACCTGAGCCCGATGTAAGATCACACAGTGAACCGATCAGATCTGTGAGCTGACGTGGTGTCGTTCCCTCGCTGGCCATCTTACCCACAAGGTTTGCATCCTTAGCCTTGATGCTGTTGGAGATGGCTTCTTTGAGTGCTTCGCCCGAAAGCTCTGCAAAATCGTTGTCTGCAAGATATTTGAGCTTTAGCTCGTTGGGTGTACCTATAAGTCCGTCCGTGAATGCAGGAGAAACTACCGGATCCGCAAGCTCCCATATCTTTCCCTTGGGATCCTTGAATGCGCCGTCACCGTAAACCATAACCTCTACGTGCCTGCCTGTTCTCTCAAGGATATTTGACTGAATATCAAGAACGAGCTGCTTGCATTCGCGAGGGAAAAGCTTAACCTGTCCCTCGGTTGCCTTATTGGATCCGAGAAGACCGTACTGCTCATTGCAGCCGCTTCCGTTGATCGGAGCCGTCATGATATCATCAAGGCCGAATACCTTCTCGGCACCTGCAGCCTTGAGGATCCTCTTGGTCCTTGCTCTTGTATGGATATCACAATTGATGATATTCTTTGTATAATCAAGTATCGCCTTGGCCTGGTTTGCAAATATAACCTCAACCTCACAGCCTGTCTCCGTGATAAGATCGCTGTAATATTCAACATAATCAACGCCCGTAAATTCATGTTTACTGTATCCGAACAGCTCACGGTACTTTTCAAGTGTAAGAACATCGCTGTAAGGATTTACGCCTGCTTCATCGATCTTATCGATACTGACGAGTTCATTGCCGACTTCGTCAGAAGGATATGAAAGCATAAGAACGATCTTCTTTGCTCCCATCGCTATACCCTTTAAGCAGATAGCGAAACGGTTACGTGAAAGGATCGGGAATATAACACCGATCGTCTCCCCTCCAAGCTTAGCCTTAACATCTGCGGCGATATCATCTACAGTACAGTAATTACCCTGTGATCTTGCAACTACGGATTCGGTAACCGAAATAACATCTCTGTCTCTGAGCGCAAAGCCTTCCGCTTCAGCTGCTTCAACAACACTGTCTGTTACTATCTGAGCAAGATCGTCTCCCTGTCTGATGATAGGACAACGGATACCTCTTGATACTGTACCTACTCTTCTTTCATTTGCCATAAATGTAACCTCCCGGGTAAATACCCAAAAACACTTGTTAACTCACAACAATCCTATTATAATCAGGATACAGGTATAAGTAAAACAGAATATTTTAATATCTGATATAATTATTACTTATATCTGCAAAAGAAAGGATGATATGATGCAGGCAAAGCTTGAACAGTATAAAGTATTTAAAGCCGTTGCGGACAGCGGAAATATATCGGTGACGGCAAGAAATCTGTACCTCAGCCAGTCGGCGGTAAGTCAGGCCGTAAAGAATCTGGAAGATTCTCTCGGTGTGAGGCTGTTCTCAAGAACCTCTCGCGGAGTTATGTTAACCAACGACGGGAAGACACTCTATGAATATGTTTCCTCTGCCCTGTCAATGCTTGAGGCCGGAGAAGAACGTCTTAACGAATCAAAAGAGCTTCTCAGGGGCGAACTGGTCATCGGAAGCAGTAATACGCTTACCGAATGCTATCTTCTCGGCTATCTGCACGAATATCACAGGCTTTATCCGCGTGTGAAGGTCCGTATACTCAACGGCACATCCAGAAGAGTTATCAACTATCTGAGCACGGGTATGGTCGATATCGCGTTTGCCACAACAAACGAAAAGAACGGATCCTTCGATTCGTTCATGTGCTTTGAGACCCACACGGCTTTTGTTGCCGCAAAGGACTATCCTATCGATTTTGATAAAACATATACATTGGAAGAGGTCGCCGGACTTCCTCTTATATTGCTCGAGAAGGAAGCGGGATCCCGCCGCTTTCTCGAGGATCATTTCCTTGCCAGGGGTATCAGGCTTGAGCCCGAGATAGAACTGGCAAGCTATGAGCTGCTCATCTCCCTTGCCGGTATCGGTCTCGGAGTGGCCGGCATAACCGAGGAATTCTCTGCCGATGCCCTCACGAGCGGTGATGTGAGAAAAATAAAGCTCTCGGAGGCGATCCCCACGAGAGCCGTAAGTATGCTTACTCCGCACAGTACATATGCATCTACCGCTGCGCAGAAATTCATGTCGTTGATAAAGAATAATTAAATCCTGTTATAATTTATTGATGTTCAGGCTTCTTCCATCGAACCTATCACGGAAAATGAGCTTTGTACATCCATGTAATACTTCTTCGGGTTATTGCGGTCCACGTATACTTTCACCTGATCCCCGACATTAATGTATTCATTTACATCATACCAGAGATTTTCACTTTTAAAGTTTATGATATCACCCGTTATTTCATCCCTGTAATCTGCAAACACAAGATAAGGGTTCTGTCCGTTGACCGTGTACATCGTATTAAAGTCTATCCTCTCGACCGTCGCATTTATTATCCTTCCTTCGGCCTTCAGTCTGGATTTAAGCTTTTTTATGCGGTATTTCGGTATCATAAAGCCAAAACCGATTGTTACGAATATGAGTCCCATCCCTCCGAATATGATCGGCAGTATCTTCATTGCCATCTGTCCCATTATCCTGTAAGGATCATCTCTGTCAACGTAGATCCTTATGACCTTTCCTACATACATATTGGAAGCATATTCTCCAAGATTTACTCCCTCGTATTCCTCACCGTCATAATAATAATCAACCAATGTGGTTTCATTACCGATATGTGAGATAACGGCATCCGTTTCATCCATATGGCCTTTATCAAATTGAAATTTAATCGCCATTACGATCGAAAGGACCACAAATATCCCCCCAACAAGGGTAAATACTGCAATTATCACGGATTCGGCACTGTTTTTATTTTTCATATTAATCCTCCGGGTAAGTTGCCAGCCAAGGCATAATAGCTGCTTCATAGGTACCGCCGAAGCCTGATTCGGAATCTTTCCAGTTGTCCGTCAGGCCGCTGTCTCCCTCAAAAGCCTTTTCATTCAGGTTGTAATTGGCATTGTGGTAATCAACACCGTTGTTGTAATTGATATTGATGATACCGTTGCCTCTCTTGTATATGCTGCCGATCTCAAAGCCCCCGGCCTTTATCTCAGCCGCCACATCTTCTCCTATTTCCTTTGCAAGTTCCTTTTCGGTCAGCTCTATGCCGCCGTATTCATGTATGCTGTCAGACTTCGGATCGTAGTAAAAATAATACGGCTTATATGTATGTCCGATAAAATAATCAAACTCCGCATCATACATCATGTCATACATTCCGAACGTAAATGCCATATCACCTTCAGGTGTGCATTTCCACAGGGCACCGCCGGAGAACATTTCCCTCGGTTCGTCATCGACAACGCTCCAAAGGTGCGATACGCAGTCCGATACATAATAATCATTGATATAATAATACTTCCTGTATCCTTTTACTTCCGCAACATATCCGTCCTCCGCATCCGGATCGAGATAGTATTCGCCGTCAGTCAGTTCCACTGCATCAATCCCATCGGTAAACCAGAGTGCTCCCTCAAATGGTCCGTCTTCATACGGAAAGCTGCCGACCATCGCAAACATTTCATTATCGCCGTCATGATCAAAATCATCGTACTGCGGAAAATACACATCTCCGTCGCCGGCCGCATCGCTGATCATCTCACGCATGACATCATAGCCAACGGAAAGAGATACAGCCCCGGAAGGCTCGGCTGCGGGTTCCGCTGCAGGTTCAGCCGCAGGTTGGGCGGTTCCCACCGACGACAAAGTCTCAGGCATAGTTGCCCGTTCCACATATTTGCTGCCGACCAGATACAATCCCATAAGGATCACTATAACAGTTTTCATATGATCATTCTCCTCGTTGTTCCGTAAAACCCGATACCACTTTAAATGATAATGTTTCTGCACCCGCAAGTCAAATACCGCATAACGTTTTTAGCGTGTTTTATTTACCCGGTATCGCGCAAATAAGACAATACATACCTATCAAACAGACCAAAAAGTATTAACATATGGACAGACAGACCGATTCTGAAAGTTTGGCAAATAAAATATTGGATTGAGCGATATTTGTGATAAAATACTCGTATGGACTTATTTGATTACATGAGAGAATCCAATAAAGAAAAAGAATCTCCGCTTGCCGCCCGTTTGCGCCCCACAACACTGGATGAAGTTGTCGGCCAGGAACACATAATAGGGAAGGACAAGCTTCTTTATCGTGCCATAAAAGCGGACAAACTGAGCTCCGTCATATTCTACGGACCTCCGGGTACCGGCAAGACCACACTTGCCAAAGTCATAGCCAATACCACGAGCAGTGAGTTCATGCAGATCAATGCCACCACTTCCGGCAAGAAGGACATGGAAGATGTCGTACAGAAAGCCAAAGATCTGATGGGCATGTACGGACGCCGGACCATCCTGTTCATAGATGAGATCCATCGTTTCAACAAGGCACAGCAGGATTACCTTCTGCCGCATGTAGAGGACGGAACAGTGATACTGATCGGAGCGACTACGGAAAACCCTTACTTCGAGGTAAACGGCGCTCTGATCTCCAGATCGCACATATTTGAGCTTAAGCCCCTGTCACGCGACAATATAAAGACACTCATACTCCGTGCCGTCAATGACACTGAGAAAGGCATGGGTGCATACAATGCAGTGATCGACGACGATGCGCTTGAAGGTCTCGCCGATATCAGTGAGGGTGACGCCAGACATGCATTGAATGCCATAGAGCTTGCCATACTTACAACAGATCCCGGTGAGGACGGAAAAATACACATAACACCCGATATCGTTGAAGAATGTATCCAGCGGAGGGTGATGCGCTTTGATAAGACGGGGGATAACCATTACGATACCATTTCCGCATTTATAAAGAGCATGCGCGGATCCGACCCCGATGCAGCCCTCTACTATCTGGCCAAGATGATAGACAGCGGCGAGCAGGTCACATTTATCGCAAGAAGGATCATGATCTGTGCAAGCGAGGATGTCGGAAATGCCGATCCTCAGGCACTTCAGGTCGCTGTCGCTGCGGCACAGGCCGTGGAACGCATCGGATGGCCCGAATCCAACCTCATACTTGCACAGGCCGTAACATACGTTGCAACTGCCCCTAAGAGCAATGCTTCATGTGTGGGGATAGAATCGGCAACAGCAGCTGTCCGCGAAACAGGCAACCTTCCGATCCCGCCGCACCTTCAGGATGCACACTACAAAGGAGCAGCCAAGCTTGGACACGGTATCGGATACAAATATGCCCACGATTACAAGAACAACTATGTAAAACAGCAATATCTGCCCTACGAGCTTTCCGGAAAGGAATTCTACAGACCATCCGGCAACGGCTACGAGGTCAAGATAAAAGAACATATGAAAAAGCTCAAAAAAGAAGCGGAGGAATGATCCGGATATCTTTGGATATCGGAAATCCTCCGCTTATTTACATACATTTTCCGGAATCTCATCCCGGATATTGCGGTTGTTTAAGTCTTTCGACAAACTGTTCCGCCGGCATGGGCTTATCAAAATAATACCCCTGTATCATCTTGCATTCCCACTCACTGAGCATCAGCACCTGCTCTGTAGTCTCCACTCCTTCACACAGACTGTCGATACCGAGTTCATTGATCATGTTGATGATATTCTTGACAAGAAGCCTTTCAACATTGGTCTTTAAACCTATATCATCCATAAATGATTTATCCAGCTTTACTACGTCTGTCCCTATGTCCGTCAGCATATTGAGCGATGAATAACCTGTACCGAAATCATCCAGACTTGTCGCTATATTCTGGCTCTTCATGTAATTGACAAACCTTCGCATGTCACTGTAGTTCTCGTGCCCGGACATCTCGGTCAGTTCAACCTCGATACATTCATGGTCGACACCGTATCTGTCGAGCATTTCCACTATCTGTTCACCGAAGTGCTCATTGTATAGGTGATGCTTTGAGAAATTAACACTTATCCTTCCCGGTTTCAGTCCCTCTTTATTCCATGAGATTATATCCTTACATACCCTTTCAAGCATGTAAAAATCGAGTTTGACTATGGATCCGTCCTGCTCGAGTGTGGGGATGAAATCAGCCGGTGATATGAAATGTCCGTTATGATTCCATCTGCAAAGTGCTTCACCTCCGCACATCATGTAATTATCGACCATAACCTTAGGCTGGTAATAAGCGATGAATTCATTATTCCTCAATGCAGTCGGGAAATCCTCCATTATACTTCTCGTCTTTCCGCCGTGTTCCCTCATATAAGGCTTGAACTCAACGAAATCCGGCATTTCCACCATTCGTGAAAACTTATATGCCTCTGTCACGCTCTCCATGATATCATGCAGCGTGTCATCAGCTTCGATATGATATATGCCCAGACGCAGTTTGGCATTGAATTCAACGGAATGTCCGCCTATATCAAGTCCAAAAAGTATGTGTCTGAGCTTGTTGTCTATCTCATCCTCTAAGCTGGTCAGGAACGCAAGCACAAAATTATCACCGCCCATTCGGGCACAGATACCTTCGGCTCCGACTATATCACACAGATAAGCTGCGAATCTTTCCAGATAAATATCTCCCGTTATGAATCCGTACTTTTCATTTACACGCTTCAGGTTCTTGATATTCATGAACATGATCGTATAATCGGATACAATATGACGGTTGATCTTTTCTCCCAAAAACCTGTATAATGCCGATTTGTTGGGACAACCTGTCTGCAGATCCGTGTAATTGGCCTTATCAAAGGCTGAAAATATCTCACCGCGTCCATAGCTTATATACAAAAAAGACCACAGAGCATGTAATAGCTTCTTTTCATAATCATTCCATTCAACGCCTTGGGCAGGATAATATTTCATATCCACACTTCCCCTGTTAGGCGGATCAAAATGAATCTTTTCAAACCGCTGCTCATCATAAGGTTTATCCGAGACCATCATGGTACGTGTGACTACCTGATCATTTTTGATTATGATATTGGTGTGAGCAGTGTAGCAAAGATCCCAGCGCACAACACCGAGTTCATCCAAAAGCTGCGGAAGCCTGTCCTGAATACAGTCATCCGTTTCCTCTATGCCCGTTGTCTGCTGTATACCTTCAACCAGATATATGATACTGTCCAAAATTGATTTTTCCGTCATAAGCATTACCTGTTCCTTCAAGAATAACAGTAATAAGATATAAACAAACAGCTACTCTCCCAATCATTATATATATTATACAATCACAATGACAAATTCGCCATATATTTCGTAAATTTGACCAAAAATATAAAATCCCTTCGGGATCGTCCGAAGGGCGCAGTATGATTCACAACTGTACAGATTCCTCAAGAAAACGCGATTTTAAGATAATAACTCCTGATATTTGAAAAGTATCTTAAAAAAGCGAAAAATATAGAATACTTAAGCCAATAAGTAAGATAAATATAGCGAAAACATCCGAAAAATCTTAACCAAAGTAAAAATAAGGCTATTTTGAAGCATATTTCAAGTATAAATTAAGATAAAAGCAGCTAAAAAGTCTATTGTATCTTAACTCGTCAGTTTCGAGCATGTTGCAATACAAGGAACGGCGGAAAGGTAATCGATCGCACTCCGGCAGTCATAATTACGATGTATGACTTAATCCATGAACTTCGTGGAAAAATTTAAGAAAAACCCTCGGAATATCCGAGGGCATTTTAAAAGAATAGTGAACGTAAGTATTAGTGTTGCATAAATGCGTCATTGTACTCGCAAGCTTTAAATGTTGCACCGGATACATTAGGCACCGTGTCAGTTCCGTTTGTTGATGCAACTACTTCCGGTAAATATGCAAGAGTCTGTTTAGATATTGAGAAACCACCGGTTGTAGCTATACCTTCGCCGTAGCTCCCCGATAGGATTTTGCTGCCTGCTGCAGGATTTAACGTCATTTACAGCTTATCTGATGCATGCCTTGACCGCCTCTGCCACTTTGATCGCAACCTGCGGATCAAATGCTTCCGGCATGATATTGTCTTCACTTAATGTATCCTCGGGGACCAGTGAAGCTATCGCAAGCGCTGCAGCGAGTTTCATTTCCTCGGTGATCTGCTTTGCTCTTCCTTCAAGTGCTCCCTTGAAGATACCCGGAAATGCTACCACATTATTGACCTGATTCGGGAAATCACTTCTTCCGGTTCCGACTATCCTTGCGCCCGCAGCCTTTGCTTCATCAGGCATTATCTCGGGAACCGGATTTGCCATGGCAAGGATGATGGCATCCTTATTCATGGTCTTTACCATTTCACCCGTAACCGTACCCGGGGCGGAAACTCCGATAAAAATATCAGCGTTTTTTATAACATCCTTAAGTGATCCGCTTTCATCAGCCGGATTGGTGAGCTCAAGCATCTCTTTCTTTGAAGAGTTGAGATCATCGCGTTTTGAGCTGATCGCACCCTTTCTGTCGCAGAGTATGGCATTTTTAAATCCGTAATTCAGAAGAAGTTTTGTGATCGCCACTCCCGCTGCTCCCGCACCGTTTACAACGATCTTGCAATCCTCTTTCTTCTTGCCTACGATCTTGAGGGCATTGATTATGCCGGCCAGAACAACTATTGCTGTTCCGTGCTGATCGTCATGAAATACAGGGATATCCAGTGTTTCCTTAAGTCTCTTCTCTATCTCAAAACATCTCGGAGCCGAAATATCCTCAAGATTGATACCGCCGAATGTTGGTGCCAGGTATGTCACCGTCTTGATGATCTCCTCTGTATCCTGAGTGTCCAAACATATCGGCACAGCATTAACTCCGCCGAATTCCTTGAACAGTACGGCTTTGCCTTCCATGACGGGCATGGCAGCCTCAGGGCCGATATTGCCAAGTCCGAGTACCGCACTTCCGTCGGATACTACTGCGATGGTATTGGCTTTCCATGTGTACTTGTAAGCCGCTTCCTTATCCTGTGCTATAACCTTGCAGGGCTCCGCAACTCCGGGTGTGTAAGCAAGAGCAAGATCCTCTCTTGTCTTGACCGCACTCTTGGCCGTTGTATCAAGTTTACCGTTCCACTGTTCATGAAGCATCAATGCTTTTTCCGCGATAGTCATATTACTCTCCGTTCCAAGGTCTTACCTTATAAAAACAATTTTAACAAGCATTATAATATCATAATCCGAACGGATTTCCATAGCAAATTATACAAATTCTGCATCAAAAAAGGCCACAGCCGTTTACAGGCTGTGACCCGGGCATGTTTTTTTTGCTTTACCGATCGCTCTTTGCGATACGCAATGTCCTCATGGAGTTCAGGATCGCAAGGAAAGCCACCCCTACATCCGCAAATACCGCAGCCCACATAGAAGCAAATCCGAGTGCCGCAAATATAAGTATCAGAACTTTTATACCTATCGCAAAAACGATATTCTCTTTGACTATGATCTTTGTCTTCCGCGCGATCTTCATTGCAAGCGCGATCTTTACGGGTTCATCGTTCATGATGACCACATCGGCCGCTTCAATGGCTGCATCGGAGCCAAGTCCGCCCATAGCGATGCCTACATCCGCTCTTGCGAGCACCGGCGCATCATTGATGCCATCCCCGACAAATGCCACCTTGCCGTCGCCCGTATGACCTCCCATTATATCTTCTACCCTGTCAACCTTGTCTCCCGGAAGAAGACCCGCATAGTATTCTGTGATGCCTGTCTGACCTGCAACACGCTTTGCGGCGTTCTCACGGTCTCCGGTTAACATAACTATTTTATTTACACCGTTATCCTTAAGTTTCCTGATACAATCGGCCGCATCCGGCTTTACCTCATCGGATATCAGTATATAACCCATGTATCCGTTCTCTGTTGCCACATGACAGATCGTCTGACCTTCATCTTCCGGCATGTCCGCTTTGAACTCATACAACTCCATCAGTCCCGCGTTACCCACATATACCTTGGCGCCGTCCACCTCTGCGACAACACCTTTACCCGCTATCTCGCTGACCTCTCCGAGCCTGTTCTTATCAAGTTCTCCTTTGCTCTCATATGCTTTCTTAAGGGACAGTGAGATCGGATGAGACGAATAACTCTCTGCAAGCGCCGCAAGCTCAAGCATCCTGTCCGCCTCGTCTGCACGCTTTGCGACGATGCTGTTAACATCAAATACGCCCTTTGTCAGCGTCCCCGTCTTATCCATGACTACGGTATCAACATCGGCAAGCATCTCAAGATAACTGCTGCCCTTAACAAGAATACCCGCCTTGCCCGCACCGCCTATTCCTCCGAAGAATCCCAGAGGAATGCTTATGACCAATGCACACGGACATGATATTACAAGAAATGACAGTGCCCTGTAGAGCCAAGTCAGGAATTCTCCTCCGAATATAAGCGTTGGTATCAGCAAGACACTGAGTGCAAGAATGACCACCACAGGTGTGTAATATCTTGCAAACTTTGTTATGAAATTTTCTGTTTTGGCCTTCTTGGCTGTCGCATTTTCCACAAGATCGAGTATCTTTGCGACAGTAGAATCGCCGAATTCCTTTTCAACCTTAACCTTTACAACATTGGTAAGATTGATACATCCCGATATGATCCGATCTCCGCACAATGCCTCTCTCGGAACACTTTCACCTGTCAGTGCCATTGTATCCAATGTCGTATTTCCGTCAATGATAACGCCGTCGAGCGGAACCTTCTCACCGGGCTTGATAAGAATGATATCTCCAAGCGAAACCTCTGTCGGATCCACGGTCTTCTCTCCATCATCCGTAATGAGATTTGCGTAATCCGGTCTTATATCCATCAGGTCCTTTATGGAAGCCCTTGACCTGCCTACGGCATATGCCTGGAACCATTCACCTATCTGATAGAACAGCATTACAGCGACCGCCTCGTCACACTCGCTTATAAAGAATGCTCCTACACTTGCTATCACCATCAAAAAGTTTTCATCCATAGGTTTGCCGTGTATGAGTTTGGTAAATGCTTTCTTTATGACATCATAGCCTATCGCGATGTAGATCACCGCGAACATGACGTAATACGGTATCCCGCCTTCTTCCTTTATGATCAGTCTGTCGGCTACCATTGCTGCAATAAATGCAACGAGGCAGATAACTATTCTGATCAACCTTTTCTTTAATCTTTTACTCATGATCCTCACCGGGTAAATGCCTTATGAAGGCAAATATTTCTGCATAAACAGATGTCCCCGGACTACCGGAGACATCTAATATCATTGTTCTACAACCGTAACATCAGGCTCAAATTTCTTAACAACCTTCTTTACATCCTTTGTGATGCTTCCTGCCTTGGATTCGTCAATCTCCAATGTAAGCTTCTGTGTAAGGAATGTGCATGTGCTCTTAAGAACTCCTTCAAGCTTTCCTACCTCTTCCTCGATCTTTGCTGCACAATGTGCACAATCCAGGTCTTCAAGAATAAATGTCTTTACCATGATATATATCTCCTTTGTATGTAATGATTTGATAAATTTTGTCCTTACTTATTCGTTTATATGTTCAAGTCCCATATCAAGTATCGTCGCGATATGATCGTCTGCAAGGCTGTAGAAAATGGTTTTGCCTTCCCTGCGCTTTTTTACCAGATTAGCAAGTCTTAAGGTGTTCAGCTGATGACTGACCGCAGACTGTGACATCTCTACCTTATCGGCAAGAGACTGTACCCCGCTCTCACCCTGTCTCAGTACTGACAGTATCTTGATCCTGGTACTGTCACCGAAGATCTTAAAGAAATCTGACAGATCATATATCTCTTCCTCCGAAGGCATCTTCATATAGGTCCGGCTCCTTTTCGAAAACTGGTGATGATAAACAGAAAATAATTTACATCGTTTGTGGTCTCTTGTTCGTATGAACGTTTATTCACATGAATGACTGTTCATATATTCATATTACTACAATTATGGTACATGTCAATATGTAATTTTGATATTTAGGGATTTTTTGAGTTTATGAAATGCTTTTTGTTCGATAGTCTTCGAACACGTTTTATTTATCAGATCGTGATATCCGCGAACTCTATTTTCATAAACTTCTCGAGTTCTCTCGGAGCCGTTTCGACCTGATATCCTATCTTGCCTGCACTGAACAGGATCGTGTCACAGTTAAGTGCCGTTTCGTGGCAGGTTGTCCTAAACTGCTTTTTCATGCCTATAGGTGAACAGCCGCCGTGTATGTAGCCTGTAAGGCCGAGAAGTTCCTTTGCCCTGACCATCTCTATGGACTTCTCTCCGACGGCTTTTGCTGCCTTCTTTAAGTCCAGTTCGCAGTTTACGGGGACCATGAATACAAAATAAGTATTTTTTCCGTTGGTGGTCACAAGTGTCTTGAATACACGATCGGGATCCTCTCCGAGGATGCCTGCGATCTCCTCACCTGTCATTGTTCCGTCACCTTCATATGTGTAATGCTTATAGGCTATCTTCTTCTGATCCAGAAGCCTCATCACATTTGTCTTTTCCTCTTTTGAAGCCATATAATGATCCCTTTCGATGATCCAGCCGTCTTATTACTCCGTTTTCCTGTTCTTCACGTAATCTTTTATGATCTCTTCTTCACTGAAATACGTTTTCACGCCTTTGACATCCTGATAAGTCTCATGACCCTTGCCGATGAGTGCAACGATATCACCGGGCTTGGCGTTATCGATAAGGTACTCGATGGCTTTCTTTCTGTCTATTATGATCATGTATTTGCCATGGTGTACGTTCAGACCTACTATGATGTCGTTGTTGATATTTTCAATCTCTTCGTATCTGGGGTTGTCCTCCGTGAGGATCGTCAGATCCGCATATTTGCCCGCTGCCTCACCCATGTCGTATCTTCGCTGTTTGGGCTTGTTGCCTCCCCCCCCGAAGAGACAGATAAGCCTGTTGGGCTTATAACCCTTGAGCATGCTGAGCAGACTCTCCATACTGAGAGCATTGTGAGCATAATCTATGATAAATGTGGCCGTATCCGATGCTTCCCTGATGACCTGGGTCCTGCCTTTGACACTTGTATTCTTAAGGCCTTCGGCCAGATCTTCACTCTTAACACCGCACTTTGCGCAAATGGCGATCGCGATGAGCGCATTTTCCGCATTGAAACGCCCCGGCATCGGAATGATATAATCCCCTTCGCTTTCCGGTATCTCATCCGATCTGACACTTATCTTTGTTCCAAGAAGGTCAGGCTTCCATATGTCTTCGTGTGACGTCGTGTACCAGTCTGCCTTCTCATATGTGGAAACGGTATAGACCCTGCCCGAAGGGACGCGAAGTGCAGCCTCGCCTCCCGCCAGTTCCCTGCCGTGCTTGTCATCCGTATTTATAACAAGGGCGTTACACTGGGAAAACAACTTCTTCTTGCATTCGAAATAATCTTCAAAATCCACATGTTCTCCGGGACCGATGTGATCCGGCGAGATATTTAAAAATGCACCGTACTCAAACTTTATCCCAAAGGTCCTGTCCAGTTTGAGCGCCTGGCTTGATACTTCCATTACGCAATGATCGCAGCCTTTGTCAACCATTTTTGCAAACAGGCTGTGCAGTTCATACGACTGCGGTGTGGTATTCTTTGTTTCGATCTTTTCATCGCAGATATATGTTCCTATGGTTCCGATCATACCTGTCTTATGACCGGCGGTTTCAAGTATCTTTTTGATCATATGAGCCGTGGTCGTCTTGCCCTTTGTCCCTGTCAGACCGATTATCGTGAGCCTGTCTGCCGGATTTCCGAACCATGTTGCGGACAGAAGCGCAAGCGCCTTCTTTGCATCATCAACCTTGACAACTGTCATGTTACAGGGCACATAGGTATCTCCGAAACCGTCTTCTGTCGCTTTTTTCTGCATTGCCTCATGACATGCTTCAAGACCTTTCTCAACCAGGACTGCTGTGGCTCCGAGCGCATGAGCGCGATTGATATAAGCGTGTCCGTCTGTCTCAAAGCCGCTGAGACATACAAACAATGCGCCTTCCTTCACCTTTCTGCTGTCGTATTCGACATCCGATATATCGATATCGATATTGCCCTGCAATATGTCATATTTTATGCCCGAAAGCAGTTTGTCAAGCTTCATAGATATACTCTCCTTCATACACAACGTGTGACGGTCCGACCATATGGACATGATCGTCGTCATCCCAATCCACGTGCAGCATACCGCCTATCTGCATCACATCGACGTGTCTGCCTGTAAGACCGAGTCTTGCAGCAAATACGACCGCCGTACAGCAGCCGGTACCGCAGCCTATGGTCTCTCCGACGCCTCTTTCCCATTCTCTTATCTTTATATTGTTCTCATCTGTTACCTGTGCAAATGTAACATTCGTCCTCTTTGTAAATATCTTATGGTTTTCGATCAGCGGGCCGTATTTTTTAATATCAAGCGTGTCCACATCATCTATGAACATGACCGTGTGAGGATTGCCCCATGACAATGATGACATGACGAATTCTCTGTCATCGATCTGTACGGGAACACTGAAGAATTCCTTAGCCCCCGACATTGCATTCATCATCTCCGGCTCCGGAACGACAGGTATCCTGTCCATATCAAATACAGGCTTTCCTATGTCCGCATGGATGTTCACGACTTCCCCGTCCTTAACATCGAGCCCGACCTGCTGCAAGCCTCCTATGGTCTCTATTGAGAATTTCGTCTTATCGGTCATTCCGTAGTGATATACGTATTTCGAAACGCTCCTTAAGGCATTGCCACACATCTCGCACTCCGTACCGTCAGGATCGAATACCCTCATTCGGAAATCGCACACATCTGACGGACAGATGAGTATCAATCCGTCGCTGCCGACACCGAAGTGCCTGTCGGATATCTTAATTGCCAGCTTCGACCAGTCGTCGACCATTACCTTGTCCGCATTGACATATACGTAATCATTTCCATATGCCTGCATCTTTGTAAACGGGATTATCATATTGCTTTAACTTATCCTTTCTTTTGTCCGCGACCCTTGCATCTTTGCTTTTCCCGGTCGTGACACACAAATGCAATGCCCCTTGGGGCATTGCATGTTTATTTTCCATGTGTTTTGTATCAGGCAAGTGCCTGCTCCAGATCTGCTATGATGTCTCTGACATCCTCTATACCGATTGATATCCTTATGAACCTTTCATTGATACCGAGCTGTTCTCTGATATCCGCGGGTATGGATTCGTGAGTCTGCGTGAGCGGATAGGTGACCAGAGTCTCGGTTCCCCCGAGGCTTTCCGCAAATAATACCATCTTCACATCCGAAAGCAGTTTTCTTACACTCTCCATACTGTCAAGCTCAAATGAGATCATGCCGCCGAATCCGGTAGACTGGGACTTGCTTATCGCATATCCCTTATGATCCTCAAAGCCCGCATAATAAACCTTCTTTACCTTGGGATGCTTGCGCAGCCACTCCGCAACTATCTTCGCATTCGCATCATGCTTCTCCATACGTAGCGAGAGCGTCTTCAGACCGCGGATGAGCAGCCAGGAATCCATGGGTCCGAGGCCGTTGCCCCTGCTCTTTAACTGAAGTCTGAAATGATCCGAATATGTCTCGTCCTTTATGACCACGATGCCGGCAATGACATCATTGTGTCCGCAGATATACTTTGTACCGGAATGTACGACGATGTCCGCACCGAGCGGGATCGGTCTCTGGAAATAAGGTGTGAGGAATGTATTGTCCACAACAAATACGGCATTGTATCTGTGAGCGACCTCAGCCACCTTTCTGATATCCGAAACCCTCATCATCGGATTGGTCGGGGTCTCAAGAAATACCATCCTTGTGCAGTCCCTCATGGCCGCTTCAAGGTTCTCTATATCCGACATGTCCACATATTCAAAATCTATCCCCAGACTTCTGAATATATCCTCAGCTATACGGTAGGTGCCTCCGTAAAGATCATCCGAAAGAATGACATGATCGCCGCCCTTAAGCATACCGAAGACCGACATGTTGGCTGCCTGTCCCGAAGTAAATGCAAATGCTTCCGAGCCTTCCTCCAGTATGGCCATGGTACGCTCCAGTTCCTGCCTTGTGGGATTCTGAAGTCTCGAATAATAAAATCCTGTTCCCACATCGAATTCCCTGTGCTTAAATGTAGCTGTCTGGAATATCGGAAAACTGAGCGAGCCCGTCATGGGGTCGCAGCCCAAAGCACCGTGTACAACCTTCGAATCAAAATGAAGATTGTCTTTTCTATCATAATCATTATAGTAACATTCGTCTCTCATACTAACCCGCCCTCAATATTATGTGGTTAAACCCGGTTAAGACTACTATATCATGTAACTATTCAAAATGCAATTATAACCGCTCCCATCCGATTGTCCGTTTGTCGTTGAATCGTGTGTCCGTTTGTCTCTTACCGTATTGTATTTTGCCGAAAATATTGATAAAATTATACATTAGGGAAGGAATGAATATGAACAAAACCCGGAACATTTTAACCATCGTATATATTTGTACCTTTCTGGTTTTACTGAGCGGTTTCCTCTACTTAAGACACAAGGTCGTAGATGTGGAACCGATCATATTTGACCAGAATTCAGAAACTCCCGGTATCGAACAGAGAGATCTTTATATCACCATGCCTTCTTCCAAGGGATGGCTTGAAAGCATGGGTTTACGTGCCAACCAGTATGATGCGACCATTTATAACACCTCCGGTCACAACTTCGTAGACTGGACGGTCCGCATCAAACTTCCCGAAGGTTCAAGGATCAATGACAGCTGGAGCACGCTGATCACGGAGAACCCTGACGGAACGGTCACATTTTCACCCGAAGAATACAATTACGACATATTACCGGATGAACCGGTTACTTTCGGCTTTATATTATTTTCAAAACTTGATGAAGAGTTCACCGATTTCACCATAATCGCAACACCCGAACTTAAGATGAAGGAATTCCCGCTCTACTATGTATTGCTCATTCTTTCACTCATCTATGTGATCGCACTTACATCGACCATGGTCGTAAGCATATTTGCAAGATATTACCGTAAGATGCGCGACCGCGACCGTACCATCATCGTACAGGCGATCAAGACATTTTCAAATTTCATCGATGCAAAGGATACATATACGAGAGGACATTCCTCAAGAGTTGCATATTATTCAAAGCGCCTTGCCCAGGAGATGGGCATGAGTGACGAGGAAGTATCCGATGTTTATTACATCGCGCTGTTGCATGATGTCGGCAAGATCAGCATAAGCGATGACATTCTCAACAAACCCGGCAAACTTACACCGGAAGAGATGGATGTCATCAGGACACATACCACAAAGGGAGCTGCCATCCTCAGGGATTTTACGGCTATCGACTCCGTTGCCGACGGAGCAATGTACCATCATGAAAGATATGACGGAAAAGGCTATCCTTCCGGACTTTCGGGAACGGATATCCCTCTTATCGCAAGGATCATCTGCGTCGCCGATGCCTATGATGCCATGAACTCAAACAGATGCTATCGAAATGCTCTTTCACCCGATGATATCAAAACCGAGCTTGATGAGAATGCGGGAAAGCAGTTCGATCCGGAGATCGCAGCTATCCTGCTCAGTCTGCTTATGACCGATACGCTCATAGAAAAGGATGCAAATACCGAAAACTGATACCTGCATCCCCTGTTTAATTCTTTATGACCTAACGGATCAAACGTCACGTTTCATTATCTGTTTTCATCCAGATAGACCTGAACTCTGCTTTGAATTATCGCTGCCGTTTCGGCAGCGCTTTTTTGTCCCTTGAAGTAAGGCTTTGCTTCCTCGAGCACCAGATTTATGACCTTGTCATCCAGCTCGGTCGCTGTGGTGAGTGATTTCACATAATCCTTGAATTCCGCCACCTCTTCCTTTGTCATTGGATCAAGTTCGATCTCCACTCCGTTCAGATAATAATAGTCAGTGTATTCGATGTCTTTGCCGTTCTCATCTTTATATGTGGGCTTCTGTGTTGCCTTTTCGCCCTTCTTGTCAAATGAGCTTTCAAGTACCGGGAAGTTGTACTGAAGATTATCCTGAAAATCCTCTGTCAGGAAATATCTTACGAACTCCCATGCTTTATCCTTATGTTTTGAAGAAGCGCTTATCAGGAACGAATAATCAAATTCTATGCTTCCTCCGATACCGTTTTCGGTAGGGAAGCCTATATATGATATCTCCTCTCCGAACGAACCCTGCTTATCCTGGATGATCTCCCTGAAATCATAGATGGATGTGGACATCAGAAGCGCCCTGTCTTCTCTGTAAAGCGTATCGTAGTTGTCCCAGTATTCCTGGATCTCGTCACTGTCGTAATCGATCTCATCCGGATATCTTTCCGTATGCTCCAAAAGCTTTATGAATTCCGGAGTATCAAACTTTGCTTCTCCGTTTTTCAGATCGACATATGCATTTCCGTTATGCCACATTGCGGTATAGAGGAAGCTCGTTTTATCCAACTTTCCGAAATCCTCGGTCGTTTCACCGTAGCTGTTCATCAGTTCGTTGAATTCATCCATAGTCCAGTGGGTTTTCTTACCTACGATCGATGTCTTTGCAAGAACCGTGCTCACATGGAAGGACGGAACCAGTCCGTAGAGCTTACCGTCAACTCTCATGGTATCGAGTACATTTTCAAGATAATCCGATCTGTCGATATCGGGATCGCTTTCTATGTACGGATCCAGATCCTCAAATATTCCCTTTGCCATGTAGCTGGACATCGGAAGGGACATATTTCCTATAAAGATATCAGGCTCATTGCCGGAAATGATATCATTGTTGACAGCCTCGATCATCTTCTCATATTCATCTGATGTAATCGAATAATCCTTAAGTTGTATCCTGCAGGTTTCACTGCTCTTGTTGAATTCAACGACATGCTTTCTTACTTCTTCAGGCATGTAGAGTGAGCCGATGACAAGCGTATCCTTATCGACCACATCCTTGGGATCGACCTTAACAAACCTTACAAGATGCTGGATCCTGTAATCATCTTCGTCGTAAACGGCCAGTATGTTACTGTCGTCCTTCATTGTCATATTTCTCATATTTGCAACGGAAATGTCCGAAGCGAGCATATCAACAAGTTTTATCGGCTCATCATCCTTTACGTTGTATGCATAGACCGCATTGGAATCCTGCATCAGCATGTCATATTTTCCTCCGGCATAGAGGCTTCCCATTGCGATCCTGTCATTTGCTTCGATATCCGAACCGTATCTTCCGTTCTTCAGATCAAGCTCATTGAAGCATATTCCCTTTTCATTGTATCTCTTAAGGTATGCTTTTTTATCGTTGGTACATACGACTTCATACCAGTCACCGTTGAACCCTTCGCTGTTCTCACACACAAGTTCGCCATTCTGATCGACAATGATGATCTTGTTGGTACTGCACAATATGATACAGTCTCCGACAGCCTTTATACTGTTCACGTAAAAATACTCGTTCGCGTCGTAACCGGGTTTCTGTGAGGCGATATCATACTGCCATTTTATCTCACCGGATTCCGAAACTGCAGTCATCCAAAAGCTCTCTTCGCCGGATTCCGTTTTCGGATCCCATGAATAACGTTCAAAAAGTATGTAAACATTTCCCTTATCATCGACATCCAATGAATACACGCTGGTATCGCTGCTCATCTCAAGCGGAGTGCTGCTTATCTCATTTCCCTGCTCATCCATGACTGTGAGGTTTGCATTGATGCTTACGGGTGAATCATCAAGCGTAACGGCGTCAGCATCGGTTGACATAACTTCGCCATCAGCATCTGCATTTTCATCAACTGCAGTATCATTTACTTCGGTTCCTTCTGCTGTAACAACTGATGCCCCCATCAATTCGGCATCTGCATCGGGATAGCTCGCCGATACCACATAAACCTTATCATTTTTGAATGCCACGGCCGATACGTTCTCTAACTGCGCTATTTCCTCTTCGCGCCAGACGTAGTTTTTCGCTTCTTTTGCGATCGTTTCGTTGTCTTTTGTTCCGTCTGAGTTCTTCCCCCCGTCTTTGTTTCTGCCACATGCGACAAAAACTGCCGTGCATGCGATAAACGCGATGCACAAAATTCTTTTAAATCTTTCCATTTTACTCCCTTTCTTATATGTCTTATATCTATAATGACGGTTATCACTATGATGGTCGTCAATATGACCTGTATCACATATACGGCCGCAAATACATCCTCATATGCTCTCGCCGTATTCTCATGGTATGGGTAAATGATCCCGCGATCGTTCATTGAACGGATCCCGAAATCCTTTATGATACTCCTTAAGTTCGCAGCTTTGAAACGAGCCGTGTTGTCAACGGCCTTATATTCCTTTTCAAGATCCGGCAGAGTATCGGTTAGCAGTTTCATTGCAAATCCGTCAACCGGCTCAGGCAACACCGTTTCAAAACAATAGCTTCCCGATATCGTCCCGTATTGCCCGAGGCTGTTCAGACTTGTGAAGCATATGATACCGTCGAGTCCCGCTGCCTTTGAAAACCTGTCATCCGGCTTTTTGACGACACCTCTTACAAAATGAGGTATACCGCCGATCTCTACCTGCATGCCCACTACGTCATCGGAACCGAAGAGCTCCCACGCCGCATTTTCATCTATGACGATGCCGTCCTCCATCAGTTCGTCACCGCCTATGTAAGCCCCGCCCGTCAATGCCATCGGATGGAACAGTGCATAATCCCCCATTACTCCGATCGCAGTTGCGGTTACTTTTTTCGTTCCGTTATATATATCAACCGTTCCCGCATTACTGACAGCATAAGGAAAGCACAGCCCCTCCTCATTGATATTAAGCTCCGAGGCGATCGAAGAATTCTCATAGGCCCTTTCTATCGTATGACACAGGTTCAGGAAATACATCTTGTCCTTTCCTTCACTCTTATCCGCCGGATAAAAAAAGGTGATCTGCTTCATACCTGTTTCGGCCCATCTCTTTGCGGCCTGCTGGTCATATAACTTATTCTTTTGTATATGCACGCAGATGCAGCTTATCACAAGCAAAATGACAGCCGTGATCTGCATCATCCTGTATTTTCTCATGAATCCGCCAGTCTTACCTGATCTCCCGCTCCAACGGGCTTGTTGGAGGTTGTTATAACATATGCGTAATCTATCTCCGCTTCGATGGCCGTATTGGTATCATCCGAAGCAAGGACGTTGACATCCACACGTTTTGCTTTGTATCTCGTTCCGAAGGGAGTTCCCTTCTCTTCCACCACAAGGACAAATTTGCCCCTATTGTCCTCCCTCACGGCACTGTTCGGCACTATCCTGTCATATTCCTTTGACCTCTGGCCTACGGCTACCGAAAGCGATTCTCCGTTGGAAACATTTCCTTCAACGGAAAATGTAAGGTTTTTCTTCTTGCCGGGCTCAGTTTTGTCCGGCACGATTTTGGTTAACATAACTTCCACATTATCATAATACCATGCATTCTGCAGTTCTGCCTTAGCTCCGACGCTTACCTTTGCCGCCTGCTCATTTGTTACCGAAAAGCTCATGCTCATCGGTTTTCCTTCTACCTGGATGGTAGCCAGTTCCGTTGTCGCATCCGCCGTTTCTCCGGCCTTTTTGCCTATGGTAAGTATCTTTCCTGAAACAGGTGACGTGATCGTTGCTCCGGTGGACATTTCTTTAAGTTTCTCTATCTTCTCTTTCTGCTCTCTGATTATGGAATTCTGGTTTGAGAGATCAAGTGTCTTGCTTATATCGAGCAAGAGCTGTGTCTGATCCTCTTTGGCTTTTGCAAGCTCCTTATCGGCGTCCGCCTTCTTTACTGCCAGATCGGCGTTCAGTCTGTCACTGTTCGCCTTTGCATTTTCTCTGTTCTCATCGAGTTCATTGCTTAATCTTGTAACCTTCGTTTCAAGTTCCGACACCTTATTTGCCGCACTCTTGTAAGCCGATTCAAGCCCCGGCAGACGGCCTGCTGCCTGTGTATATCCCGAAGACTTTGCGACCTCCGCATCATATGCACTCTTGGCATCACGATAGGTCGTATTGGCTTCGTGATATTTTTTGTAAGCAGCCGTAAAATCATCATACTTGTCATACCCTGACGTCTGTACGCTCAGCCAGTCGTTGAGAACACCTGAATTGACCGTATCATCGGATTCAAATACCATATCTGCGATCTCTGTTCCATTACTTACATTGTAGTTTGTATTCTTTGCATTGAAGGCAGCTGTGACGGAGTCATTTGAGATTATTGCTCCCTTCAGTGTATTGGCTTCACTTTCGTATTTTGACTTTGCATTGGCCATATCTATCTCGGCACTCTCCATAGTGCTCTTTGCGCTGTCGACACCACCGTTTCCTCCGTCAACGACTTTTTTTACATCTTCATAAGCACTTCTTGCATTATCAAGCTCAGTCTTTGCCTTTTCAAGTTCTATCTTTGTATTGTTAAGTTCCTCTTCGGATATGACACTGACGTTACCGCTCGCTATTGTCTGTTCTCTTACAACGCTGTCGACCGCCTCCTGCGCAGCCTTTACCCTTGCTCTTGCCGCTTCGATACGTGCTTCGTATGTGTCCATTCCTGCCACCTGACCATTGGTCGCGGCATTGTAGGCACTCGCACTCATTTCTCCGCTGAGTGCTCCTGTCGTATATTTGTAGATCAGATCCTCAAGTTCACGCTCGGCTTTCTCAAGTTCATCACTGTCACTGTCCTCCAGATAGAACAGGACCTGGTCCTTTTCAACCTCATCGCCTTCCTTGACAGCGACGCTTGCGATCACTCTGCTCTCCTTGATCATGACCGTATACGGATCCTCGGTCTCCACCGTACCCGTACCTCTGACCTTTTCGGAAATACTCCCGTTCTCGACATATTTGACGGCCACCTCAGGCAGAGCCTTATTTATGATGCTGTTCGAGAAAAATGTGAGCAGCAACATTACCGCCAGAAAGACGATCGCTATATTTTTTATGAGATCTTTTCTGATCTTTATTGTTCCTGAATTATCCGGTGTACCCATTTCATAAACCTCTTTACTTTGAACATCGACCCATTGGAATTCGACTGCGTCGAAGGGCCGACGCTTAGCATTTCTATCCTTTCAGACCACCCTGGTAACTTATGCCCTCCACCAGGTAATCCTCACCGTATGCAAACGTCAGCAGCGTCGGTATCATATACACGGTCGCCACCGCAAAGGCAAGTCCTATCTCCCCTTCATTGATCTTTGACAAAAATACAGAAAGGGGATGCATATCCTGATCCGTAAGCATGATGAGCGGCTGCTCGACCATGTTCCAGTAATCAATAAAAACAAGTATCACAACACTGGCTATCGTGCCCTTGATGAGCGGAGTCGTGATCGTGGCAAATATCCTCCACTCGCCCGCTCCGTCGACCCTGGCCGCTTCTATGATACCCGATGGGATCCTTCTCATGCTCTTTGTGAGTATAAACACTCCGAACGGTGAAAATATCCCCGGCAGCCAGATCGATGAATATGTATCCAGCAATCCGAGTTTGTCGCTGACCAGATAGTTCGGTACCAGTGTGACCTGATAGGGCATCAGCATCAGTATGATATATGCGAAAAATATCATTTCCCTGATCCTGCCTCTGTACCTGGTAAAGCCGTATGCCGCAAGCAATGCCACGACCACCTGAAATACGACTATCGGTACCACGAGTATGACCGAATTCCAGAATTTCAAAAGGTAATCCGGACTTGCGATCAGCACCGTGTAATACTGCTTAAATGACACGAAATCCGGTATGAACTTCAGATGCACCGTATTGGATACGTAGCCGCCTTTTCCGGCCAGGCTTCCGAAGACCCTGCCGTAATTCGATGTTATCTCGGTCTCGCTCATGAATGAATTGCATATCGTAAACACGATGGGTATCACGTATACGACCGCCACAAACCAAAGTATGATACTTCTTATCGTTCTGAAGATCTTTTTTCTCTTTTTTATGTTTTTTGTACTTCCGATCCTCATCATCGCTTACTCCTCCAGATCCCTTCCGACATAGTTTTCGGCAATGAACAGAAGCGCCACGAGTACTATCATGATGAGCGACATGAGTATCGCCGCCGAAGAAAGCTTCTGATAATCCAGCGATCTGAACATATTGTTCATGTAGGTTTGAAGTATGTACAGCGAATCAAACGGATAATCTCCCGTAAGAAGATATATCTCCCTAAACACCTTGAAAGAATTGATTATCGACAATATCGTAACAAATAATATCGAGCTTGCCAGATAACGTATCTTTATCTTGAAAAAAATCTGAAACTCATTTCCTCCGTCGAGTCTTGCCGCATCCATAAGCTGCGCCGGTATATTGGCGATGGCGGCCATGAAGAGTATCATGTTATAGCCCAGATTCTTCCACACAAATAAAAGCACTATGACTATAAGTGCTTTGTCGGACTTGAGCCAGTCAACCTCAGCAAGGTTCAGTCTTGCAGCTGCCTCATTGACAACTCCGTTATAGTTAAACAGAACCTGCCAGATAAGTATGACCGATGCTATCGGTACCATCATGGGAGTGAGCAGGAAGGATCTGATCTTCATCCTTCCCGGGATGTTTTCGAGTACCATCGCAACAAGCAGTGAAAGTATCACCACAAGAGGAACACTGAGTGCCGAAAACTTTGCAGTATTTGATAAAGCGAGTCTGAATGCCCTGTTGGCAAGAGTAGCTCTGAAATTATCTAAGAATACAAAATTTTTTCTGATGGGATTGTCCATCATCGAATAACCCATAACGACTATCATGGGTGCTATAAAAAAAATACAAACTCCCAGAAAGCTCGGTCCGATAAAGAGCAAAGACTTCTTCTTTATTCTTTTTGTACTCTTGCTTTCTATAACCTTTTCTTTCCCTGCCATTTTAACCCGTCAACGACTTCCTTCCGTCATTTCATCGAGAATAGCATATATCTCATCCCTGCCTGCTTTTGTTTCGGCAGAAAATGGAATTATCACTGTATCCTTGGCACAGCCAAGCGTCTCCCTTATGAGCTTTACCTGTTTATCAAGCTGGCTGCGTTTGATCTTATCCGACTTTGTCGCAATGATGACCGGTGAAAAACCCGCATTAACGATCCAGTCGTACATATCGCAGTCATTTGCTCCCGGAGCATGTCTGATATCTATCAGAAGGAAAACCTTCCTAAGCGCCTTCGATGTATTGAGGTATCTTTCGATCATCTTCCCCCACTGTGCCTTGACCTTTACATTGGCATTGGCATATCCGTAGCCGGGCAGATCAACAAAATATATCTCTTCGTTGATATTGTAAAAATTTATCGTCTGTGTCTTACCTGGCTGCGAACTGGTCCTCGCGTAGGATTTCCTGTTCATGAGAGCATTGATCAGCGACGACTTGCCGACATTACTCTTGCCTGCAAATGCAACCTCCGGAAGGCTGTTCACCGGTAAAGTACTCGTAACTCCGCATACTGTTTCAAGATTGATCTTTCTGATGATCATGAAAATGTCCTCTCGGATACGGTGTACTATTTATGCTAGTACACTTAATATACACTTCTGTTAATCTTTTGTCAATGGTATTTAATAAAAAGGGATATCCGAATTTAAGCTCGGATATCCCACGGTTTAACTGATCTTTTTCTTGGCCTGAACGCTCTTTGAAGTTCTGGAGGCAACATTCTTTGCCGCACCGGTCTTCTCATCACGTATTATCTTAGGCTGGGCTTTGCCTTCTATGACTTCCTTTGTGATGATACACTTCTTTATGGTCGGATCCGAAGGGATAACAAACATCACGTCCATCATGGCCTTCTCCATGATCGTCCTTAAGCCTCTTGCGCCGGTCTTTTGCGTATATGCTTCATCGGCTATGGCTTCGATGGCATCATCTTCAAATTCAAGTTCAACATCATCAAATCCGAAAAGCTTCTTATATTGCTTAATAAGTGCATTCTTGGGCTCTTTGAGTATCTTTACGAGCGAATCCCTGTCAAGACCGTCAAGCGATACTCTGATCGGAACTCTTCCTACAAACTCAGGTATGAGCCCGAACTTTACGAGATCCACTGTGGAAGCCTGTGCAAATAACTCGCCTATCTCACCGCCGGTCTTTTCCGCTATATCCGAATTGAAACCGATCGACTTTCTGTTAAGTCTCTCCTCAACTATCTTTTCGAGGCCATCAAAGGCTCCGCCGCAGATAAACAGTATATTGGTGGTATCGATCTGTATAAGTTCCTGATGAGGATGCTTTCTTCCACCCTGAGGCGGTACGCTTGCCACTGTTCCCTCAACTATCTTGAGCAACGCCTGCTGAACGCCTTCACCCGAAACATCACGGGTTATCGAAACATTCTCACTCTTCTTTGTTATCTTGTCTATCTCATCGATATAAACTATTCCGTATTGAGCGCGCTCGATATCGTAATCTGCTGCCTGTATGAGCTTGAGCAGGATATTTTCAACATCCTCGCCCACATAGCCCGCCTCGGTAAGTGTCGTTGCATCCGCGATCGCAAACGGAACGTTGATTATCTTTGCAAGTGTCTGTGCGATATATGTCTTGCCCGAGCCTGTGGGACCCATCATGATTATATTGGATTTCTGAAGCTCGACACCGTCATCCCCCACATCGGAAGTGACTCTTTTGTAATGATTGTATACGGCTACGGATAAGACCTTTTTGGCCGGATCCTGACCGATCACATAATCATCAAGAAATGCTTTGATCTCTTCGGGCTTGAGGAGATTAATCTCGCCCTTTTGCGGAGTCTCATATTCGTCGATCTCTTCAAACTCTTCCCTGATCATGTCTGCACAGATCTCTATGCATTCATCACAGATATATACTCCGTCAGCACCCGCGATCATCTTTCTGACACGGTTTTGCTCCTTCCCACAGAATGAACAGCATACTTGTCCACTGTTGTTCTTATTGGCCATATTCTGTATCCTTACTCTTCTCCGCGTTTAACGATAACCGAATCTATGAGGCCGTATTCCTTTGCCTCCTCTGCAGTCTTCCAGTTGTCACGCTCGGTATCCGCAGCTATTATGTCATAATCCTTACCTGTGTTTTGTGCAAGGATCGTATTTAATTTCTTCTTTGTTTTGAGTATATGCTCGGCAGCGATCTGGATCTCGGTTGCCTGACCCTGTGCTCCGCCAAGGGGCTGGTGGATCATGATCTCCGCATTCGGAAGGGCATATCTCTTACCATTAGCACCACCCGCAAGGAGGAATGCTCCCATACTTGCAGCCATACCGATACAGATGGTTGATACATCACACTTGATGTACTGCATGGTGTCATATATGGCCATACCGGCTGTAACACTGCCGCCCGGGCTGTTTATATAAAGACTGATATCCTTCTGCGGATCCTCGGCTTCAAGGAAAAGCATCTGTGCCACTATGGTCGCGGCCGTTGCTTCATTGACCTCTTCACCCAGAAAAATGATCCTGTCCTTAAGTAATCTTGAATAAATATCATATGAGCGCTCACCTCTTGAGGTTTGCTCAATGACATAAGGAATTAAACTCATATGCGCCTCCGTGATTTATTTTTCCTTGGCATTGTCTACAGCGAAATTAACCGCAAGCTTAACAGCCACATCCTTCATCATCTGCTCTTTGCCTGCATCACCGATAAGCTCTTTAACCTTATCTGATTCCATCTTGTAGGCTTCTGCCATTTCCTTTATCTCATTCTCGTAATCTTCATCGGTGGGAACGATCTTCTCTGCATCCACGATGGCTTCAAGAACGAGTCTTGATTTGATCCTCTTCTCTGCCTGAGGCTTTACCTGCTCCATGAACTTATCGGCGGTCATGCCGGTAAACTTCATATACTGATCCAGTGAAAGTCCCTGCTGCTGGATGTTCTGAGCGAACTCGTCAACCATCTGTCTCTGCTGTGTTTCGATCATTGCATCGGGTATCTCCATTGTAGCGTCCTCGATGATGGCATCTATAACAGCATCTTCTTTGGCATCCCTTGCACTCTTTTCCTTCTTCTGGGCAAGATTCTTCTTTATGTCTTCCTTATACTCCGCAAGTGTATCGAATTCGGAAACCTCACTTGCAAATTCATCATCGAGATCGGGCAGTTCCTTAACCTTGATCTCGTGGATCTTTACTTTGAATACCGCTGCCTTGCCTGCAAGATCGTCAGCCTGGTAATCCTCGGGGAATGTTACATTGACTTCGCATTCCTCATCTATCTTCTTACCGATCAGCTGCTCTTCAAATCCCGGGATAAATGCTCCCGAACCGATGGTAAGAGGATAGTTCTCGCCCTTGCCGCCGGTAAATGCAACTCCGTCGACAAAGCCTTCGAAGTCGATCACAGTCTCATCCTTATCCTGAACCGGTCTGTCTGTTACGCTGATGCTTCTCGCATTGTTCTCACGCTCTTTTTCAAGTGCTGCATCCACATCCTCATCCGTAACGGCAGTATCGATCTTGTCTATTGTAACGCCTTTGTATTTGCCCAGCTTTACTTCAGGCTTTAAAGCCACCTCTGCGGTAAATATGAAGGGCTTTCCTGCCTCAAGCTGTACCACATCGATCTTGGGTGTTGAAGTGATCTCCTCACCGCATTCGTCATATGCCTTCTCATAAGCATCCGGTATGATGTCATTGGCAGCTTCCTCAAGAAATACTCCCTTGCCGTACATCTTTTCTACCATCTGGCGCGGAACCTTGCCTTTACGGAAGCCGGGGATCGAGATCTGTCCCTTCTGCTTCTGATAGACATTAGCTGCTGCCTTTTCGAGTTCTTCTGACGAAACCTCTATAGTCAATTTAGCCATTCCGTGTTCTAACTTTTCTACATTTACACTCATTGTTAATTCTTTCCTTCCTATCGGGATAATATTTGCACCGCCACGTATCAGGCGGATTACAGTCGACGAATATTATAGCATATTATTTGCCTAAAATCCACACGCAATTCAATCGTTGAATACTATGCTTTTTGCCATCTTATCGGCTGCGTCCCTGCCTTTAAGCGCCGCAAGTATCTCAAGTGCGAAGGGGATCGCCGTACCGAGTCCTCTGCTTGTTATGAAATTACCGTCGCGGATCACCTTATCCATGCTGACTTCAGCCCCTTCAAGTTCCGCTTCCATACCGGGGTATATGCAGGCTTTCCTGCCCTTAAGCAATCCTTTATGTCCGTATATCATGGGCGCAGCGCAGATCGCGCACATCAGCTTGCCGGCTTTGCTCATATCATCCACAGCCTTGCCCGCAAGAGGGTGGCCCTCTATGTTGAATGCCCCCGGATTTCCGCCCGGAATGATAAGCACATCATCCTTTGAGAAATCATGCTTATCGATAGTTTCATCCGCAATGATCCTGATCCCGTGAGCACCGGTCACATCCACCGTTTCATTTATCGAAACTATGTTAAGATCTTCTCCCGCTCTTCTCAATATATCAACTACATTCAATGCTTCACATTCTTCTGTTCCCGTAGCGAACAATAACGCTATCTTTGCCATATCATATCTCCTTTTTTACAATTAAAAACCTCTGTATGTCACAGAGGTTTTTAAACATCTATCATGCGTTAGCCATACTGCTGAGTTCCTCAAGCATCTTCGGAAGTTCCGTGTCCATGTTCTCATCAGAGAACTGACATGTTCCTACTTTCTTATGGCCGCCGCCTCTGTACTTGAGCATGAGCTTGCCTACATCAAGTGTGGCTGTTCGATTGAGAATACTGTATCCTACCGCTGCCGAACATCCCTGTCCGCCCTTGCCTGATACGATCCATGCGGAAACATTCTGCTCCGGATACATGCTGTAGATCATGAATCTGTTGCCTGTATAGATCGGATCGACTCCTCTGAGATCCGAAATGATAAGATTTCCGTCAACCCTTGTATGAGCTTTGACCATCTCCTTGAACTTCTCGGTCTGCTCATTATATACTTCGATCCTCTCCTTGACATCTTCCATCTCAAGGATCTCTGCCGTCGTCTTGTTCTGGCATGCAACCATTAACTCTTCCATCAGCTTGTAATTAGGTATCCTGAACTGTCTCCATCTTCCGAGACCGGTTCTGGGATCCATAAGGAAACCTATAAGGATCCATCCCTTGGGATTCATGACCTCATCTATGGTGAGATTACCCGAATCAACCTTATCGACTGCTTCCATGATCTCTTCCATACCGGGAAATCTCTCGGCTCCGCCGTAATATTCATATATTATCCTTGCACAGCTTGGTGTTATACGGCTCTCACCTTTATATTTGCCTTCAAGTTCCTGTCTTTCGAACTCGCTTGAGTGATGATCGAACCAAAGTCCGCATCCTTCCACAAAAGGAACATTCGCAAGTACATCATTTTCATTGACCTCAACGAGACCATCCTGAAGATCCTTCGGGTGCGCAAATTTCCAGCAATCAACCACGCCTGCTTCAAGGAGCAATGCTCCGCATACCAAACCGTCAAAATCCGAACGTGTTACTAACCTCATATCTTAACCTCCAAAACTTGTCTTTCTTAAAAACCAATATATATTTTACCACGTAAATAAGATATTTTACAGAGTTTGAACTTGCTTTTTTAAATAAAGTATGTAAAAAATATAAGAGATATGTTTTGAAAGGAGTTCAGATGGAAATAGAAAGAAAATTCTTGATAGATATACTTCCGGATCTAACTAAATATGAACACAATCATATCTGCCAGGGATATCTGTGCACATCACCCGTTGTGAGGGTCCGCAGAGACGGTGACAGATATTATCTCACATATAAGGGCGAAGGACTGCTTGCACGTGAAGAGGCCAATCTTATGCTCACCAAAGAGAGTTTTGAGCATCTGCTTGCCAAGGCTGACGGCCGCATAATTGACAAGACCAGATACCTGATCCCTTATAATAAATATACGATCGAACTGGATGTATTCGAAGGTCCCCTCGCTCCGCTTGTCATGGCCGAGGTGGAATTTCCCTCAATAGAAGAAGCAAGCGCTTTCGAACCGCCCATATGGTTTGGAACAGAAGTAACCAACGATCCCAAATACCATAATTCTAATATGATATGACGCACCGAAGGCGCGTCAGCCCGAGCGGCGCAGAAGAAAGGAAATACAATGATAAAAGCAGTACTTTTTGACCTTGACGGAACCCTGCTCCCTATGGACCAGGATGAATTTACCGGAGGATATTTTAAGATGGTTGCCGCAAAGATGGCACCACGCGGATATGATACAAAGGAACTTATAAAGAATATATGGGGCGGAACCGCCGCAATGGTAAAAAACGACGGACATTGCATGAATGAAGAAGCGTTTTGGGAATTCTACACTTCCGTATACGGCCCCGATTCCATAAATGACAAACCGATATTCGATGATTTCTATGCAAATGAGTTTGAGCAGGTAAGATCCTATTGCGGCTATACCCCAAGATCAAAAGAACTCATTGAACTCGTAAAAAGCAGATATCGTGTCGCACTTGCGACCAATCCCCTTTTCCCGGCGGTCGCCACACACAGCCGCATACGCTGGGCAGGGCTGGAGCCTGATATGTTTGAGCTCATCACAACCTATGAAAATATCGGATATTGCAAACCCAATCCCAAATACTATCTCGAGATATTGAGACGCATGGCCTTAAACCCCGAAGAATGTCTGATGATCGGAAATGATACCGATGAAGACATGATCGCGGAAACGATCGGCATGAACGTCTATCTCCTGACGGACTGCATGATCAACCGCAAGGTATATGACATTGAAAAATGGCCTCACGGTTCATTTGATGACCTCATGACCTACATCAGATCCATCTGAACATATACAATGTAAAAGAGGAAGCCCATGCTTCCTCTTTTTGTACTTTCATCATCTATTTATGAGAAAAAGTTCATACCGTTATTGTTATCACCGTTCTCAGTATTGGTATCTGCGGTGTTCACATCATTTCCTGTTCCGCCGGTTCCGTAAGGATCTCCTGCATTTCCCGTGTCGTATGCATCACCTACATTCCCTGCGCCGTAAGGATCTCCTGCATTTCCGCCGTAAGTACTGCCATCATTATAGCCGCCGTTGTCGTATGAGCCGCTTCCGTAATTGTTATTTCCGTATGCATTGCCGAGTCGCTCATTTCTTCTTCTCTCAACCTCGGCGATCATCTTTCCTCTGTCTCTTGCAAATATACGGTTGATGTCCTCACTGTAGCCGATTATGATGTCCGGAAGGACATTTTGTATATCACCCAGCATTCCGTCAACGACCGCTTCCGTACCCGGTATCTGGAATTGTCCGCCGCCGGCGAATTTGAGCATCATGTAATAGTCTTTTCCTACAGTCACGACTCCGTTCTTTCTGGTAATCACATTCTTGTATGCCCACAAAATATCCTTTACATCAAAGACCTTAAGCATATTCTTGCCTGCATACATGAACATCTCTTCATCCGCCATGAGGCCGTAACGTGTCATCTTATTGTTGTAAAGATATTCGGCCTTTGCTTTTGCCGCTTCAACACCGCCGTGCTTTCTGCCGTATTTGTCAAGTTCCTTAAATGGATTCTCAAATAATGCGGAAACAAGCAATACTATTCCGGCTGCAAGACAGCACAGTGCGATAATTGTCAGGATAACAGCCAATGTCTCATCACTGTCATAGAGCGATACCCTGTTGGGAACGAGGATGAGAGGTGTAAATGCCTCATCCATATCTGCGTCGTTCATATTGTAATATTCGGCGATCTGATCCATGTATTCGTTCCAGTAGCCGATCTCATCATCATTGAGTTCCCTGACATGACCTTCTATCACAATTGGATCGAGACTTTTGTACAGTTCTTCCCACTCAGCATCTCCTGCTTCCACATCTGCATATTTGTCTTCCCAGTCAAATATGATATTCATGTTTGAGTAAGCCCTGTCATTCCTCTTTCCGGAAAGTCTGACGCCTATGTATGACCAGTCGTTCACGATCGGTACGAGATACTCTCTTATGGACTCTTTGTCACTGCTGCCTTCGGTATAATACATAAAATAATCCCATACATAATCAACTGTCAGACGCGCTCTTCCTTCCTTGATGTCCTTGCTGCTTTCGATAGTATCAAGATCCTGCATCGTTCCTATCGGAAGCCAGTCCTTGAACATTATCAATGTCAGTACCAGGCCTATCACAAATGTTATTATGGCCGTTTTGGTCTTGTTTTTAACTATTTCTTTTCTTAACGCTTCCATTCTTATAATTTCTCCCTATACTGTTTTTTTGATGACCGCTCTGCCGTACAATTTACACAACTTATATATCCGCCCGGCGCATTCGCTGTTCATCATATTTTTATCCAGTCTCCATTTCCAGTTGTTGCCGAGTGTCGAAGGGTAGTTCATCCTTGCCTCTCCCCCGAGCTTCAGATAATCCTGCATCGGGATGATACAGGTGTTGGCCACACTTCCGAGTCCGGATCTTATCACCTTCTCAACCGCATCCTTGGAAGACCTTATGTCAAGATATCTTCTGGCAAATGATTTATCCGGCTTCGACAGTGTATCATACCAATGCTGTGTTGTATCATTGTCATGCGTTCCCGTATATACCACACAATTCCGCTCATAATTGTGAGGCAGGTAATCACTTTCCTCTCTTGAGTCAAATGCAAACTGAAGGACCTTCATACCCGGAAAACCGGACTTCTTCACCATCTTTACGACCGAATCCGTCAGGAAGCCAAGATCCTCGGCTATGACGGGCATCCTGCCGATCTTTTCATTCATGGTCCTGAAAAGATCCAGTCCCGGTCCCTTCTGCCACTGACCGATCACCGCATCTTTTCTTCCGTACGGGATGGCGTAGTATTCGTCAAAGCCCCTGAAATGATCTATACGTACTATATCATAGGTTTCGAAACTGTGTTTAAGACGTTTCATCCACCACTCATAGCCTGTCTGCTTATGATAATCCCATCTGTACAGCGGATTCCCCCATAACTGCCCAAGCGCCGTAAATGCATCCGGCGGACAGCCTGCCACATTGATCGGATTACAGTCCTCATCCAGTTCAAAAAGTTCCGGATGCGACCATGTATCCGCGCTGTCCATTGCCACATAGATGGGTATGTCGCCTATTATGTCTATGCCGTGATCGTTGGCATATTTTTTTAGTCTGTTCCATTGTGAATATGCGATGTATTGTATAAAACAGTAGAACTCGATATCCCCGGCAAGTTTTTTCTTCTCCGCCTTAAGTGCGGCAGGCTTCCTGAGTTTCAGTTCCTTCGGCCATTCGGTCCAGCTTACGCCTTTTTTGCTGTTCTTTATCGCCATGTACAGCGCATAATCATCCAGCCAGTCACTGTTTTCGGATTTGAATCTTTCGTAATCTTCCTTATCCTCATTACCGGATCCGGATCTTTCAAACGCCTTCCTTAACAACTCATATTTTGCCCTGTAGATGACTTCATAATCAACGGAATCACCTGATCCGTAATCATATGCCGAACATTCCTTTTCGTTAAGGATGCCTTTATTTATAAACTCTTCAAGATCGATATAATACGGACTGTGTGCAAATGTGGAGAATGACTGATACGGAGAATCGCCGTACCCCGTCGGTCCCAGGGGAAGTATCTGCCACAGGGACTGCCCTGCTTCCGTAAGAAAATCCACAAATTCATATGCTTCCTTGCTGAAGGTTCCTATGCCGTATTTACTTGGTAAACTCGAAATCGCAAGCAGGATTCCGCTTCTTCTTTTATTTTTCATGTCCTTATCATTTCAGCCGTGCTTTGTCTGTTTCAGTCCAGATGCCAAATGTCTTCGTTGTACTGTGCAATGGTCCTGTCGGATGAGAAGAAACCTGCTTTTGCTATATTTACAAGCATCATCTTATTCCAGCGTTCCTTCTTGCTGTAGTCCCTCAATATCCTGTCCTTAACCTTTATATAATCCTCAAGGTCGAGCAATGTCATGAACCAGTCCTTGTTGAGCAGTTCGTTATACAGTCTTGTGAGATGTTCCTTACTGCCTATCTTCATAAGCTGCTTGCCTACGATGAAATCAACCGCTTCTTTTATGACTTTGCTCTTGTTGTAATAATCCTTTGAAATATAATCGGCCTTGGCGTAATGCTCTATGACCACATCGCTCTTCTTACCGAAAATGTAAATGTTATCGTCGCCTACAAGCTCGTGTATCTCAACATTTGCTCCGTCATCCGTACCGAGTGTCACCGCACCGTTCAGCATGAACTTCATATTGCCGGTTCCGCTCGCCTCCTTACTTGCAAGTGATATCTGTTCACTGATATCGCAGGCCGGAATGAGTCGCTCCGCGTAGCTGACATTGTAATTTTCAACCATGACAACTTTGATGTACTTATTGACATCGGGGTCATTGTTTATGAGCTCCTGGAGGCACAGGATGAGATGTATGATGTCCTGCGCGATTATGTATGCAGGCGCAGCCTTTGCACCGAAAATAAACGTAACCGGTGTCTTCGGCAGTTTGCCGTTCTTGATCTCCAGATACTTGTGGATGATGTAAAGAGCGTTCATCTGCTGACGCTTATACTCATGCATACGCTTGATCTGAATATCAAATATCGACTTCGGATCTATCTCAATACCCTCATGCTCCTTTATGTAAGCGGCAAGCGCTTCCTTCTTTCCGTCCTTTATCTTTCTGAGTTTCTTTAAGAATGCCCTGTCGTCCGCATACTCGAGCAGTTTCTCAAGCTCCATTGCATCCTTTTTATATCCCTTGCCGATAGTCTCGCAAATAAGAGAATCCAGTTCCTTATTGCAGCTCATAAGCCATCTTCTGAACGTGATGCCATTGGTCTTGTTGTTGAATTTTTCGGGATATATATCATAAAAATGCTTCAGCTCGGTGTTCTTAAGTATCTCTGTATGGATAGCTGCCACGCCGTTGATCGAGAATCCGTAATGGATATCCATGTGAGCCATATGCACTCTCTTATCCTTGTCGATTATGGCTACCTTGGGATCCTTATACTTAGCCTTTGCCTTCTTATCCAGTTCCTTGATGTAAGGAACGAGTGCAGGTACCACCTTCTGCAGATACTTGAGCGGCCATGTTTCAAGAGCCTCCGCAAGTATCGTGTGGTTCGTATATGCACAGGTCCTGCTTACGACCTCTATTGCTTCATCTATCGAAAATGCCTTTTCCTCGACCAGTATCCTTATAAGCTCCGGAATGATCATGGAAGGATGTGTGTCATTGATCTGTATCGCAACATGATCATAGAGTTTTCTCAGATCGACATGGTTCTCTCTCATTTCCCAGAGAATGAGCTGTGCGGCATTGCTTACCAGGAAATATTCCTGATATATCCTCAGCAGATTTCCGGCCTCATCCGAATCATCGGGATATAAAAAGAGCGTAAGGTTCTTTTCGTATTTCTTCTTGTTGAAATCTATACCCTTCTTAACGAGAGACTCATCTACGGTCTCAATATCAAAAAGGTGAAGTTTGTTGACGCTGCTGTCGTATCCGACAACATCTATATCATAAAGTCTCGATGTTACTTTCTTGTCTCCGAATACCACATCGAACTTAATATCCGTCTTGTTGAGCCATGACGGATGCTCGATCCATTTGTCGGGCTTTGCACACTGCAGACGATCTTTGAATTCCTGTTTAAAGAGTCCGAAGTGGTAATTGAGGCCTATTCCGTCACCTGCAAGTCCGAGTGTTGCAAGTGAATCAAGGAAACATGCTGCCAGTCTTCCGAGTCCGCCGTTTCCGAGTGACGGCTCAGGTTCCTGCTCTTCGATCGCAGATATGTCTTTGCCGTACTTTTCAAGTACAAGCTTAACCTTGTCATACATTCCAAGATTTATCAGGTTATTTGACAACAGCTTTCCGATCAGGAATTCCATTGAGATATAATAAACCTTTTTCTTACCCGAAACACATGTCGTCGATTCGCTGAGAGACTTCACCAGATAAAGCGTACAATAATAGATCTCTTTATCGGTACAATCCTTCGGTTCTTTGCCAAACACGGTTTTGGCAATGTTAACAAGTTCATCTTCGATGTGATCTTCGATGATATTTCTCTTTAATGTAGACTGTAAAGACATTTTCCTCTCTCCTTACCCCTTTCGGGCATAATTTCACACATAGTTTATGATAGCATATCTTGATATTTTATGGAAGTACGGCAAAGCACTAAAAAAGCCATGGGTCCTTTCGGGCTCATGGCTTTAATATCATTGATAAGATCTTTGTGCGGCCGGGTTCGGCCATTCATCATATCAGTCTGTCATTAGTAAGATCAGCCTTTTTCAAGAGCAAGTGTTCTTGTTGTGAGGTCGCATACTTCTGCCGGTCCGTAGTACTGGATCGCACCCGGATATGTGAAGCAAGTCTCAACTGCCCACTTTTCTCTGTTGGCTTCAAAGTATTTGAACGGCTTGCCGTCGAGCTCTACAAGAGCCTTTCTGATAACCGGCTTGTCTTCACCGTTTCTTCTTTCCATATTCATCATCTTGGTTATGGGCATACCGCCTGCAACCCACTCCTCAGCAGGCTTTGCGATGTTGGAAACCTTTGAAAGATATCCCGTATAACCGTACTGGATGAGCATGAATGCATTGTATCCGAGTGAATAGCAGTAATCGGCATCGAAGTTTGAAGGGAATGCACATCTTCCTTCATAGCCAAAGAAATGATGCTGTGCACCGAATTTACCCTTATATGTTCCTGCTGCTTTACGCTTTGCAAGTTCTGTCTTTACCATTTCAGAGAAGAGCTTTTCAGACTCGATAAGTGAAACCTGAACATTTCCGTGAGGATCTCTCTCGAGGAAGAGCTGCTGCTGGATCCCCTGGGGAAGGATATCAAATACGGCAAATGATTCAGCGCTCAATCCGTTCTTGATGAAAGCATATTTTGCATTCCAGTCGGGAAGTGCATTGAACTCATCTGTCTTATTGCCTGCAAGAAGTTCGTTGATCTCAGCGATGAGCTTGGAGAACTCGGGAACAAATTCAACGATACCTTCGGGAATGATAGCCACACCGAAATTTTCTCCGTTATTGCCTCTCTTCTCAACCGCATCTGCGATATAATTCGTGATCTGAGCGAGTGACATCTTCTTTGCTGCAACTTCCTCACCTATAAGGCAGATATTGGGCTGTGTCTCAAGTGCACACTCAAGTGCAACGTGTGATGCACTACGTCCCATAACCTTGATGAAATGCCAGTATTTCTTGGCTGAGTTTGCATCTCTTTCTATGTTACCGATAAGCTCTGAGTATGTCTTTGTTGCGGTATCAAAACCAAATGAAGCTTCGATATCTTCGTTCTTAAGGTCTCCGTCTATAGTCTTGGGACATCCGATGACCTGAACGCCTGTGTTATTGGCTGCCATGTACTCTGCAAGAGTAGCTGCATTGGTGTTGGAATCATCTCCGCCGATGATAACAACTGCCGTAAGTCCGTTCTTCTTTGCATTTTCCGCAACGATGCCAAACTGCTCTTTTGTCTCAAGCTTTGTTCTTCCGGAACCGATGATATCAAATCCGCCCGTATTTCTGTAAGCATTGATAAATGCATCATCAAACTCTACGTAATCGTTGTTGAGAAGTCCGTCCGGGCCGCCCTTGAATCCGAGAAGGACATTGTCCTTGTTTGTAGCCTTAAGTGCATCGTACAGACCGCTGATAACATTGTGTCCGCCGGGTGCCTGTCCGCCTGAAAGGATAACACCTACAACCTGCTTCTTTGCAACTGATGTATTCTGACCTTTCTCAAATGTAACTTCCTTCTTACCGTATGTATTGGGGAAGAGAGCTTTGATCTTATCCTGATCCGCTACGCTTTCAGTATCTTTGCCTTCCTTAACGCAGATATCTGCGATACCGTTTCTGAGCATTCCCGGAAGCTTGGGACTGTACTCGTATCTTGCTTTCTGAAGTGGTGAAAGATTCATTGTGATTCTCCTTTTTATTGTATTAGTTTTCCTTTTTTTCTTTGTTATTGATCTTCGGTACCATTACACAGCACACGATAAGTGCGATCACGTAAAGAATGATCGTGAAATAAAGAACATTCTGATATCCTACAGGATTGTTCTTTGTCTCCTTTGTTCCGGTATGGGTAACGATAAGATTGGCAACCTGGTTACCTGTAAGTCCCGCAAATGCCCATGCCGAAAGACACATTCCGTGAACCGAAGAGATCTTGCCCATTCCGAAATGATCCGAAAGCAATGTGGGAACATTGGAGAAACCACCGCCGTATCCTGCATTGACCATAATGAGCAAAGCTACGCATAATACCGCAAGTATTATCGAATCAGCACCGTTTTTGATACCCTGTGTAAGAATTGTTGCACCTGTAAATGCGATCGACAGGATGAAGATCAGCTTGTAGATCGTATTTCTGTCCTTAAGTGTATCAGCCCATGCCGAGAAGCCAAGACGACCTGCCGCATTTGCAATAGCCGTTACGGTACCGAGAGTAGCACATACACCAAGGCTTAATCCTACTGCGGTAAATATCTGTTTTTCCTGTGAAATAAGAGCAAGACCGCATGTGATATTGATATAGAACATGATCCATATACCAACGAATGTCTTGTTACCGAATGATGTTTTGAAGTTATTACCAAGTGTATTGAAGAACTCCTTTATTCCACCCTCGGAATGCTGCTCAACCCAGTCGGAAGGTTTCTTGAGAAGAATGTGACCGATAAACATCATTACGCAGTATACAGCGCCCATGATAAAGAACATAGGAGCCGGGTTGTTATCAAACTTTGAAAGAATGAACTGCATGATAGGTGTTGCGATAGCCTTGGCAGCGCCGAAGCCTGCAACGGCAAGTCCTGTCGCAAGACCCTTCTTATCTTTGAACCAGAGCATAAGTGTCTTAACAGGTGAAAGATATCCGGTACCGAGACCGATACCCATGATACATCCGTAGAATAAGAAGATCAACGGCAATGACTTAAGCAGGATTCCCAAGCCTGTACCGAGCATACCTGCCGTGAAGCAGACAGTTGCAATAAGTGATGATCTGTGAATATTCTTTTCAACAACATCGCCAAGAAATGCAGCTGACATACCCAGGAAGAAGATCGCCAGTGAGAATGCCCAGCCCACCGCACTCGGTGTTGAACCGATATAATTCGCAATCTCTCCGGAGAATGTTGACCAACAATAAACAGTACCGATACTGCAGTGAAGTAAAAGAGCAGGTATGGCACCACGCACCCATTTGTTTTCCATAACTGATACTACCTTTCTGTCATTATATTGTATACGTACCGACACGCATGGTACGCCATCTTTACAAAAACCTTATATATTTTACTACAAGTTTTTAATGAATACAATGTTATATTTAAGCGCGGCGGCGTGATTTGGCTGCCTTCTCGGTCTTCTTCGCGCTGCCTATCAGTTTTTTGAGTATATCAACCTTGCCAAGATTTCCGACTGCCGATATCTTATGGGTAAGATATGCATTTACGACATCAAGTTTTCCTGACATCATGTCAAGTATGGTCTTGGCATCTGCTGTCACAAGTATATCCCTGTCCTTGTAATCATAAGGCTCCACAAATATCTGTCCGTCCTTTATCTCCATGTAGAAAACTCCCGAACCCTCTCCGGTCACGTTATACTGGATCGCCAGATGCTCCCTGATATCGCTTGCATCACCTTTCGCAACGATCGCTTTTGCTTTCTTAACTACCTCTTCGTATGTCATGATCTTTCCCTCCTGTATCTTTTATATGAACCATAAAATATTATAAAGGAAGCGGTCATATTCACCGCTTCCTTAAATATTATATTCTGTTACATTTATAAGACGACTACATGAAGTACTTCACGCCGCTCTCAAATATCCCAAGATCCTGTTCACCGTAGATGTTGATCGCAACGGAGTCATCCCTACGTTCTGCATGTGCCATCTTGCCGAAGCATCTGCCGTCGGGTGATGTGATGCCTTCGATGGACATATAGGAACCATTGATGTTGTATTCCTCATCCATGCTCACGTTGCCGTCATTGTCGGCGTAAACCGTGGCAACCTGACCGTTTTTAATGAGCTTGTCTATCCATTCCTTTGAAGCAACGAATCTTCCTTCACCGTGGCTGGCAGGACTTACATATGTCTTGCCCACTTCCGCACCCGCAAGCCATGGAGACTTGTTTGATACGACCTTTGTGTATACCATCTTGGAAATATGACGGTTGATCGTGTTAAATGTAAGTGTAGGCGAATCTGCCTTCTGGCCGACTATCTCACCGAGCGGAACAAGACCGAGCTTGATGAGTGCCTGGAAACCGTTACATATTCCGAGTGCAAGGCCGTCACGCTCATTGAGGAGCTTCATGACCGCTTCCTTCATCATTTCATTCTGGAAGGCAGTCGCAAAGAATTTGGCCGAGCCGTCCGGTTCGTCACCTGCGGAGAAGCCGCCGGGGAACATGATGATCTGTGCCTGGTCAATCGCATCTTTGTAGGCTTTGAAGCTTTCTTCTATCATGGAACCGGTCATATTTCTGAATACGACCGTCTTAACATCCGCACCGGCTCTTTCAAATGCCTTAGCCGAATCATATTCACAGTTTGTACCGGGCATGACCGGGATGAATACCGTAGGTCTTGCCACTTTGTTCTTGCATATATATACCGAATCAGCCTTGTAAAGAGGCATATCAACCTTGTCCGTGCCCTTAACGGCCTTCGTGGGAAATACTTTCTCAAGCGTACCTTTCCAGGCCTTCAATGCTTCTTCACCCGTAAGGACCGCATCCTTATATGTGAAGTTACCGTCAGCCGTTACCTCGCCGACAACCTCGTATTGAGTATCTATGTGTGCCAGCTTATCGATCTCGATCTCGGCAATGATATCCCCCATACCGGGCATGAACAATTTATCTGCTTCGACATCTCCTTCAAATTCAACACCGAAGCCGTTACCGAATGCCATCTTGGCTGCCGCAGCCATTACACCGTATCTGTCAAGGGCATATGCAGCCTTAATGATCCCTTCTTCGCTGAGTCTGTGGATCTCATCGTAGAGCTTCATGACCTCTTCATATACAGGAACATCGTAGTCATCCCTTTCGATACTGAATCTTACTATCTTATCACCTGCATTTTTGAATTCGGGAGTGATGATATCTCCGGTCTTTGCTATATCAACAGCAAATGACACCAAGGTCGGCGGAACATCTATATCGTTGAAAGTGCCGCTCATGCTGTCTTTTCCGCCGATAGACGGTAAACCGTATCCTATCTGCGCATCAAAAGCTCCGAGCAATGCCGCAAACGGTTGACTCCAGCGATCTGCCTCGCCTGTCATCCTTCTGAAATACTCCTGGAACGTGAATCTTATCTTACTGTAATCACCGCCGGCTGCAACGATCTTGGCCATGGACTGTGTTATGGCATAGATTGCACCGTGGTACGGGCTCCAGCTTGATACATACGGATCAAATCCGTAGCTCATCATGGTAACCACATCCGTCTTTCCTTTTAGGGCCGGTAACTTGGCAACCATGGTCTGAACCTCGGTGAGCTGTGTCTTTCCGCCGTAAGGCATATATACGCTCGCTGCTCCGATCGAAGAGTCAAACATTTCCACAAGACCCTTCTGTGAGCATACGTTGAGGTCTGACAGCGTATCGGTCATGGCTGACTTAATATCGTCGTTTTCTATATCTTTGGCAACCTTATCAAGTGCGATCTTATCGATATCCTTATTGGTCTCGGAAGGCATATGTACACGTACATCCGTCTCCTGATGAGCACCGTTTGTATCAAGAAATGCTCTTGCGATATTTACTATCTCTTTGTCTCTCCATGTGAGGACAAGTCTCGGCTCCTTTGTAACGGTAGCAACACATACCGCTTCAAGATTTTCTTCGCTCGCATATGCAAGGAACTTATCAACATCCGCAGGATCTACCACAACAGCCATACGCTCCTGTGATTCGGATATTGCGAGTTCGGTCCCGTCAAGGCCCGCATATTTCTTCGGAACAAGGTCAAGATTGACCTTGAGCCCCGCTGCAAGTTCTCCGATGGCAACGGATACACCGCCGGCGCCGAAATCATTACATTTCTTTATGAGTGAAGCGACTTCTTCTCTTCTGAAGAGCCTCTGTATCTTTCTTTCTGTAGGTGCATTTCCCTTCTGGACTTCAGCACCGCAGGTACTGAGTGAGCTCTCGGTGTGTACCTTTGAGGAACCTGTTGCGCCGCCACAGCCGTCTCGTCCCGTTCTTCCGCCGAGCAATATGATGATATCGCCGGGATCCGAATTCTCTCTTTTAACGCATCTTCTCGGAGCGGCCCCCATAACGGCACCTATTTCCATACGTTTTGCCACGTAATCCGGATGATAGATCTCCTTTACATATCCCGTTGCAAGCCCTATCTGGTTTCCATATGACGAATATCCGGCAGCCGCGCCTCTTACCAGCTTCTTTTGAGGAAGCTTGCCCTTAAGTGTGGCAGACACGGGAACCGTGGGATCCGCAGCACCCGTAACACGCATTGCCTGATATACGTAACCTCTTCCGGAAAGCGGATCTCTGATCGCTCCGCCGAGACAGGTTGCGGCACCACCGAAAGGTTCTATTTCCGTAGGATGGTTGTGCGTTTCATTTTTAAAGAATACAAGCCATTCCTCTGTAACCTTTTCTCCGTCATAATCCATTTCCACGGGAACGATGACAGAACATGCATTGATCTCATCGGATACTTCCATATCCTCAAGCTTTCCGTCGGCACGCAGTTTCTTCATACCCATCAATGCCACGTCCATGAGGCATACGAACTTGTCCGTTCTGTCCTTGTATATCTCATCCTTTGTATCAAGGTATGACTGATACGTGGTCTCGATCGGCTCACGATAGAAACCGTCATCAAATTCCACATTTTTAAGTTCAGTACTGAAGGTTGTATGTCTGCAATGATCCGACCAGTAAGTATCAAGCACCCTTATCTCGGTCATCGTGGGATCACGCATTTCCTCATTTTTAAAATAATTCTGAATGTGAAGGAAATCCTTGAATGTCATGGCAAGGCCCAGGCTGTCGTAAAGCTTCTTAAGCTCGTCCTCAGCCATGTCCTTGAAGCCGTCAAATATCTTCACATCTTCGGGATCATCATATTCCGTAACCAGTGTATCCGGCTTGGGTGCATCATTGATCCTTGAATCAACGGGGTTTACACAGTATGCCTTGATCTTCTCCATGTCTTCGGCACTGATATTGCCTTTTACAACATATGTGATCGCACTCTTTACGATCGGCTTTACGTCCGCATCTATAAATCCGAGGCACTGCTCTGCCGAATCGGCTCTCTGGTCAAACTGTCCCGGAAGCGCTTCAACACTGAATGCCTGCTCATCCGCTGTAAGCGGGAAATCTTCTTCGTAATAATCATCAACCGGCGGCTCGCTGAATATCATCTTGATCGCTGTCGCGTAGATATCATCATTGATACCTTCAACATCGTAACGGATCAGCTCTCTCACGCCTGCCACGTTGATACCGAGATAATTCTCGATGTCCTCCTTAAGCTCTTTCGCCTTGACGGCATAAGGCTCTTTCTTTTCAACATAAATACGTCTTGTCTTCATGAAAATCCTCTTTCTTAAATAATATATAAATTAAATGTGGAATTGGGGCTCATGCCCAAATTCCACCATTGTAGTCTACGCTTCCATAAACTGCTGCATGATAAATAACAGCTCATTGTCCACTTTTTTCTCACTGAGGCCGAACTCTGCGGCACAGACCTTCATACCCTCAATGGCATACATCATATTTCTCGCACACATTGCGGTATCTTCACATTCGAATTCCCCGCTCTCATTGCCGCGTTTCAAAATATTGTCAAGAACGGCTACAGCCGTCTCAAATGCATCCTTCGCTTCTTTTGTATTACCGGCTTCGCGGTTACTGAAAGCATATTCATATTTGGCAGTAACAAGAGAATTCTTGCGCCTTAATATAGCCTTCTTCTGCTCCTTGACAAACCAGAGAAGCAATTGTGAAGGAGTGGCTTCCGCAAGTAACTTCTCAACATTTTCATCGGATTCATCCGCATCCTGCGCAGCAACAACGTCCTTAAACACTTCCTCAGTGGAACCGTAATAGAGATAGAGTCCGCCTCTGCTTATCTCACAGGCCTCCACTATATCCTTCATAGTTACACTTCTAAATCCCTTGGCCGCAAATACTTCTGTCGCCTTATCAATGATCAGTTTCTTTTTGCTGTCGGTTTTCTCACTCACTGTTGTGTTTTCTCTCCCTGAATCCTGTCCCTTTGTTCCGTTTGCCATATGGCCTGCATACTAATTGATATTGTAGCATAGCATAGTCATTCACGCCATAATTAGTTTGAAATCTTCCTGCCGGTTTGTTTTGATCTTTCGGATGATCTTTCGATCACCGGAAGATCGGCCATCGCCTTAACCAACCTCAAAATTAAGTCCTTCTCCGTAGAGTTCCTTCAGCTTGTTGACGATCTCCAGAAATATCCCCTGATCCATTGCATCGGACCACATCCTGCCTTTAACCTTTCCGCCCATGACATACTTGGAAAGTACTCCGCCTATGTTATCCATGCCGAGCATGGTCTGTTTCCTCACAAATGCCTTCTCATCCTCGGCGCTCTTAAGTCTGTTGCCACTGATAACATATACATAATTCCTGTCCATAAAAACAGTATTCTCCGCTTCTCTTACAAACCTTAAAAGCGTACCGTCATACACGGGAAACTTCATGGAATTCTGCGTCATCCCTTCTGTCTGATACTGCTCATACATCTTTGCGTTGCCGCTCTTTTCCTCCAGCCACGGCTGATAGGCTATAAGTTTGAGCATATCCTCTTTATATTTCTCAAATACTTCTTTTGCTGTCATCTGTTCAGAAATCATATGTAACCTCCACGTGTATCAGAAACCGCTGTAAAATATCTGGTGCTTGTTTGCAATGCCTGTCTTGCAAAAATCTTTGCTTTATTGGGGCCTGTCTTGCAAAAGTTTTGTTTCAAAACAGTTCGCCCTGCCAAGCACTTGTCTTCATGATATTTACACTTGATTATTTTACCATATTTGATCAGATTTGATAACCGACAGTTTTGCTAAAGGCTTAAGATAATTCCTATAAGACATGGAACATTTTTCATGATGAATGACAGCAGTTTTTCGGATGTGGAGATTTGATTCACTGATGTGGAGATTTGATTCACTGATGTATAGTTTTCCCCTGATGTAGTATTTAATTACACTGATGTAGTAATTTATTTCACTGATGTAATAATTGTTTCCTTGAAGCCTGATGGTATCCTTTTTATATGATTTATTGGTATTTTTTTCGAGGGTACAGATAAAACAGCAGAAAACGTCTAATTATCTGTGTTTTTGTTTACATAACGCAATTAATTATGCCTTGCCGACAGATAATTCCATAATTTCCTGCTTTTTATCTGTTTGATGGTTTACATAATTGTCACAAAGTGCGGTTTTATACAGATAAAAAGAATGTTTTTACAGAATTATCTGTCTCTCTCAAAAAAATATGCAAAACAGGTCACGGTTTCATAAAAATGCAACCAAAAACGACTCCCTATCTCATAAAAAACAAGCAAAAACGACTTCCGAACCTGAGTTTCGAAAGCCGCTTTTGCTTTTTATCTTTATCTTACGGGAATAAGTAAATATCCTATTATCTGCTGGTTGCACAAGCCATCCTCAGCTGTCCAGCACAAGCCATGAAAACAGGGTCTTGCGACCGATGTAACAGATGATCCTTATCGCGATGATACCGATCAGTATCCCTATACTGTCGATCAATATATCATGATAATCGCAGACACGGCCGACAACATTTGACTGATGCAACTCATCCAGCGCAGCAAATGCCACGCAGAATACTCCTGCAAATAATGTCAGCCAAAAGCCCCTCAGCCTGTATACATACAACGGCAACGCCACACTCATGGCCAACAGAAGATACTCCGTCACATGAGCTCCCTTTCTTACATAAGGGTGTATCTGCTCGATGAGAACATTGAGCACCGTATTATCAAATCCTTTTTGAAATATCTTATTGTATGCCAGTACCAGTATCCTGCTGACCTCCATGGAAAGAGCAGAAGATTCTGCGGAATTCTGCGAAGAAAACTTATAAATGACATACATCATCAAAAAAGCCGGAATAAAACTGAGTGGCTTTAGAAGATACCTGAGTGTCTTTTTAACAAATAGTTCAAAATAATACATAACATCTCCCCTGCGCCGCAGATCATCACACACCCCCACGGATCCTTTCATGGCGCATTTCCCGGCAGGGCAGCCAACTGCTGTCCGCCTTCATGGTATTTATAATATACACCATCTATTAAGATAATACAGTGCAAAAGATTAACATTTTCTTAATACCGCTGTCGGATACAGCCTCCCACGGGCAGATATGCCCCGCCAAACGGTAGGCCGCGTCCCTTGATGAGCAGTGATCATATTGGGGATAGCACGAGGTAAGTGTAACGTGCCGAGTGATATCCCCGTCCTTATGATCGCTGCGAATCTAGTAGACCGGTCGTGTTTGCGGGGTATATCTGCCAGTGGGGATGTATACAAAAACAGCCCCGTTCAGGGGCTGTTTGTCGTCAGGCATTCGTGGGATACGGAGTATCCTGCAGAATGCCGGAAGCATTTGAGGGATACGAAGTATCCTGTGGAATGCAGGGGATACGAAGTATCCTGTGGGATGCCGGAAGCATTTGAGGGATACGAAGTATCCTGTAGAATGCAGGGGATACGAAGTATCCTGTAGAATGCAGGGGATACGAAGTATCCCGCAATATGCATTGAGGGGATGCGAAAGCATCCCGAAAAGGCATCAGGCATTTCTGCCGCAGCACTTCTTGTATTTTTTTCCGGAACCGCAGGGGCAGGGATCGTTGGGATAGATCTTGGGCGCATCGTTGACCACTGTTGTGGAACGCTTCTGCTCCTTGTAGAGTTCATCCTGCTTCTCCTTTGAGAAGATATCATCCCACTGCTCAAGGCCGTATAACCAGTTGGCACCTGCCGCAACCATGTTCTTGTACAGAAGCTCATCATCGTAGTCAAGAGAAACCACGGTATCCTCATCCATCTCATCTATAGGATTGGGGGATTTGAGGCTGTCATTGATACCATCGAGGAAGCCGACCATGTGCATCAGGGAAATGCCGTATTTGTCAGCCAGTTCCTTAACGGAACCTTTTACGGGCTCCTTTCTCTCGGTGAGCAGCTGAGCATAAACTCCCTTTTCAACCTCAAAATACTCATTCCAGAGTCTTGACAATGCCTGCTTGTCAGCCTGAGCGGAATAAGCCATGTCCTTCCATTTTTCCAAAAGTGTCTTTGCCATCTTGTATAATCTCCTTTCCTGAAACGCAGGGCTAATGCTGCGTTCCGGGTATTATCATCTGTCGCGTTACCATTTGTTATGACTGTTTAAAATATCATTTTATATACACTTTTACAATTTATCGTCCGATCAGATACCGTTATCGTTGATCCTGCAGTTGATCTGCTTAACTTTGTGATTTGCGAATTTATCGTAACTGTTGTTTTCAAAAGTACAATCTGTAAATGTGATATTTACATATTCACCCATATTAACAAAATATGAGCTGTATCCGTCAACAACATTGTCCTTAAATGTACAGCCGTCAAAATAATAATCACCGTTGCCGTAAGCACCGATCATGTTGAATTCTCTGCAATCATGGAATGAAGTGTTGTTAAAATGCATATCATAGCTGTCTGACATGCTGATCAGACCGTATGTACAGTCATATATCTCCGAATTGACAACTTCCATTCTGTAATTGCCGTTGCCCTCTATTCCGTAGGTACCCGATCCGTAGAGCTTGCAGTTATCGATCTTTACCCTTGAGCTGTAATCAAATCCGATAACCGATCCGGAACAATATCCGGGCTCAACATCGTGTCCGACGGTAACTCCTCTCAATGTGCAGGCTCCTACCGAAGAGAACCACATAACGGGTTCATAAGGATCATCTATGCATATGAGGACTTCGCCTCCGTCCTTTGCTTCGATACAGAAGTCGGAAACATAAGCGATCGTGATATTTCTCCATGATTCGCTCTCCTCCCTGTCCAGGATATGCTCATTCTGTATGCTACTTACGTCAATGTCCGAAAGATCGTAAACACCGGGCTCAAGAAGGATCTTCGTATTGTCATCTATACTTTCAAGAAGGCTCTTGGCATCCGATACGGTAACGGTATTGAAATACCTCAGATCCTCCATGTTTTCAAGTTTCGGTGAATCTTTTCTGAGATATACACATGTGCTGATCGAATGATAATACTGTTCGTCACCGGGTTCACCGTCTTCCCATTCATTGACTGCTATGAGCGTCTCATCATCTATCATGGTAAATCTGGGGCTTACATAATCATCCTCAAATGCATTAAAAAATTCAAAACACCAGTCCCCGTTTTCACAGCCTTCATATGCGGCCTCGTCCTTGACAACTACCTCGTTGCCCAATATCCTGTCACAGGCTTCATATGCGGCGTATTTGTAATCGGCTATGAGTTTTCCGTCTTCTTTTCTTATACTGATAAATGAATCTATCGCTTCATCTTCAGCCATGGTGATATCATCATAGGGTTCTTCCGAACCATACTCACTGTGGTACTTATTGTAGACGATGACCCATTCTCCTATCGCGGCATCTGCCTTTGTTGCCTTCTCATCAACGACATTTGTACCGTCCTGATCGTCGGGCTTTATATCATCTGAGTTGTCGTCCTGATCGTCGCCATCATCGCTGTCGTCATCCTCATCATCCGCATCGTCTTCGTCTTCAACTGACGTATCTTCCCTGCCGTTCTTTTGCTCACACCCTGTAAGAAGTGTAACTCCCAGGATACATACAAGCATCATAACAAGAATTCTTCTCAATAAACTGTCTTTTTTCACTATTCCTTCAACCTTTCCTGTTTTCGGGCAAGGCCCGTATTTACCATGTGTCACATCAACTGTCCGGAAGCATCCACGTCATGCCGACTGTCCGGAAGCATCCACGTCATGCCGACTGTTTCGTCAGCATCTCCATGAAATCATCATTCGGTATGGGTTTTGAATAGTAGAAGCCCTGTGCATAGTCGCAGCCGACCTTTTGCAGGAAATCCACCTGCTCTCTGGATTCCACTCCTTCACATACCACATCCAGTCCGAGTTTCTTTGCCATCTCGATAACACTCGGTATGACTATCTTCTCCTCTGAATCATTATTAAAATCATTCATGAAGCCTTTGTCAAGTTTAAGTATGTCAAGCGGCAGTTTTGTAAGAACATTGAGTGAAGAATACCCCGAACCGAAATCGTCCATGGATACCTTTACACCAAGCTTTCTCAAACGTGTCATCAGCGTTATGGTGTCATCGACCTTATCCGTAAATGATGTCTCCGTCAATTCGAATTCAAGATACTCCGGCGGTATATTGTATCTCGTCAGAAGCCCCTTTACGAAATCGATTATCTCATCGATCGCATACAGATGTACACGCGAAACATTTACGGAAATACTTACGATCGGCAGGTTTTCATCCAGCCTCTGCCTTATGTAACGGCAGACCTCCTCGTACACGAAGAAATCCAGCTGGGTAACGCTCTTATTCTTCTCAAATACCGGTATGAAATCATTCGGGTAAATGATATTTCCGTCATTTTTCTTCCATCTTACGAGAGCTTCGGCGCCTTCGATCTTATTGGTCTTTAAGTTGATCTTAGGCTGCATGTAAACGACGAATTCTTTGTTCTTGAAAGCCGTTTCCATATCATTGGCATAGTCGATCTCGTTCTTGGCTTCAAAGCCCATCTTTTCGTCATAGAATATGCACCTCGGCATACCCGGCAGCTTGGCGCGTTTTCGAGCCATATTTGCATTGGAAATGATATTCTTGATCGGTACGGGTGCCCCGCTTATCGTAAATGTACATACGCCTATACGTACATCCAGGCGGCTGTTGATATATTGCTTATGTATCTTTTCGGAGAATTTTATCCCGGCTTTTTCAAGCAGTCTCTTCAGTGCATCTTCATCCGCATCGCCAAGCTTTACAAGTGTGATCATATTATCCGAAAATACTCTGCTTGCTACAATGACATACTTGTCGTAGCCGATGATCGTGTCTGCCATTTCCTTAAGTACCTGATCACCCTTTTCATAACCGTAGGTATCATTGAGATATTTGAAATTGCCTATATCGGTATAAACCATGGCGTAATTGCCGTGAGAAGCATTGGCTATATAATCGCCTGCAAGAGTGAGGAATTTTTCGTATTTGTATAAGCCGGTCACAACATCATAACCTGTCAGCCTCTCCACCGTCTCGGAAGCGGTCTCGTAAGCCTTCATCTTGAGCAGATAAGAGGAAACGACATTGGCAATGGTCTTGAAGGTGTTCTTGTCGGTCTCGTTCCATATCCTCTCATGGTTGAAATCAATGAAGTCCATTGTCCCGCAGAAATCACCCTTGTCATAATATGCGACACTGACATAGGATTCTATGCCGAGAGCAAGCATAAATGTCATCTCCGAATCGCCTACTATATCCTGCGGGCTGGAAATGGCAAGTATACCGTTGCTGAACTTGTAATTGGATTCAAGATCATCCCATTGTTTTCTGTTGTATGCTATCTCCGAACCGACCCCTCCGGATACACTGTTTTCCATACCGTATTCGTAAAGGATCGTAAGTGTATTGTCACCGGTCTTCTCTTTGATGACCACGGCATCTATGCCCATCTGACGTACGATCTGCCTGATAAGAAGATTGATGGCACTGTCAGTATCCTTGCTCTCATCTATAAGTTTAAATGCAAGTTCCGCAAGTGATTCCATTCCGTAGTTACTGAATTCGAAATCGTATCTGTTGTTTTTGCTCAGTCCTGTTTGCTCATATACGAGAGTCGCATATGCATTTTCCTTAAGAGGATTATATATGTCATAATGATTGTTGCCCTTGCTCAGTGCCAGCTGCAGTGCTTTGTCTGCATTCGCAAAGAGTTCCGTGTATGTCACTCCGTCGTAAGGATATGTCGAAACACCGATGCTGACGGTACAACCCAGCTTATCATTTTCACCGACATAGGTTTCTGATGTAACCTTTCTTATGTCCTTGACCTTTTTCTCGATATCCTTTTTATCCGGAACATCGCGCATAAGGACAACGAATTCGTCATTGCCAACTCTGCCGAACAGGTCGGTCTCATAAAACAGATCCGAGATATCCTCGGCTATATTCTTAAGTATCTCGTCTCCAAAGGCTGCTCCCATCTCATCGTTGATACTGCCGAAATTATCGATGTCTATGTAGAAGAAGCCCATTATCTTTTCGTTGCTCTCGCTCTTGAGCAATGCGTCGATCTTATCGTTGATATACGGCTTCATATAGAGTTTTGTGAGAGGATCTCTCATCTTCTCGTCCGCGCGCCTGTACTCAAGTTTCTTCTCGTCGTCTATGTCCTCCATGGAACCGATCGCTTTCTCGGCATGTCCGTCCTCATCATAAATGACCCTGCCTCTGATCTTATACCAGCGATATTCGTCCCTGGTCTCCCTTACACGCAGTTCCTTGTCTATGATGGTCGCTCCGGACTTTATCTCCTGAAGGATCTCATCAAATTTGAACCAGTCCGCGAACAGTATATATCTCTTCTGTTTTGCTATCGAAGCGAAATTACAGAAATACTGCTCCGTTCCGTACTCACCTGAGGAACTGTCAACGAACATGGCCATGTCATTATTGATATCATATTCGAATATCTTCGCAACACCGACGGATACGATAGCCTTAAACCTGTCTCGTTCCTTATCGGTCTCGGCCGTCCTGCGCTCCTGTCTGCGTTTGACCACATAGGCACAGATATTCATGAAGAGTGCGGTGGCTCCCACTACAAGAAATACAACGAATCGGTCAAGTACATCCGCTCTGTCAACGTTGACCAGATAATTCCATATCACGTTCAATCCGTTCAGGCACACGTAAATGATGGAAACAAATGTTGCAAACCTGAGATCCGCATACGCGACCGCCGTCATGAGCATCGGCAGGACAATAAGTCCGAAAAGCACGCCTTTACCGGTAAATAAAACAAATGTATAGAATATAAGTACCGCGCCATAGACTATCCCACGCATCAGCATCGTGTCTTTTCTTCTTAAGAAAGCGTAATATGCCGCAAGAAGAGGCAGCCACATGCTCAGGTAATAGAACAGCGGATCTGCGATATGCCATGTTGTATCACCGAACCAGTACATCGGGACAGCGCCTATGGAAAGGACCGTAACACAAATAAAATAGCACACGAAAACCATACGGTTCACGTCTGCTATCTCTGATATATTATTATTAAACAATTCTTCCTTTTCCTTAAGCATACACACAGCACCCCACTATCCATATTATAGCTGTTTCATACGCTTAAATCAAACCGCAAATTTGCCCACGAATTCCTTAAGTCTTTCATTGGTCTCTTCGCCCTCAAAAAGTTCCTTCGGCGTTCCCATCGCCTGTATCACTCCGTGCTCCATGAAGACGATCCTGTTGGATACTTCTCTTGCAAACTGCATCTCATGTGTAACGATTATCATGGTCATATGGGCCTCGGCAAGCTGCTTGATGACCTTGAGAACTTCCCCCGTAAGCTCGGGGTCCAGTGCACTTGTAGGCTCGTCAAAGAAAAGCACCCTGGGTTCAAGCGCGAGCGCTCTTGCTATTGAAACACGTTGCTGCTGACCGCCGCTCAGCTGATGCGGATAATAATCGGCCTTATCCTCAAGGCCTAGTTTCATGAGCAGTTCTTCTGCCTTTTGGACAGCCTTTTCCTTAGGGATCTTGCATACTCTCACCGGCGCATCGGTTATATTCTGCATCACGGTATAGTGCGGGAACAGGTTGAAATTCTGGAAAACCAGACCGAAATACTCATGACATTTCTTAAGCTCCTTCTTGTCGGCATATTCCATCCTGCCGTCATTATCCCATGCGAGCTTATGTCCCACATACTCCAGACTTCCGCCGTCCATCTTTTCAAGAAGCGTGGCGCATCTGAGTATCGTGGATTTGCCCGAACCGCTCGGGCCTATGATCGAAACGACCTCTCCCTCTCTTACCTGCAGCGAAAAATCCTTTATGACTTCAAGACTGTCAAAGCTTTTTCTTAAATTTTTTATTTCAAGCAATATATCATTTTCCATGCAGGTCTCCTATCTGAAATAGGACATCTTTTTCTCAAAGTAGTCCATACCGAACGCAACAACATAGTTGAATATAAAATAAAAAAGTCCTGCGACCATCAGCGGTGTTATGCTGGCCGTCTTGGCTCCGATCTGCTTGGCTATCGTGAACATCTCAGTCACGCTTAAGACAAATGAAAGAGATGTGTCCTTTACAAGTGTTATGGTCTCATTGGTCACAGGCGGTATGACGCGCTTGATGACCTGAGGAAGTATGATCTTCATGAAAGTCTGTGCATGACTGTAGCCCAGTATCTTTGCAGCCTCCGTCTGGCCGACCGGTATCGACTGAATGCCCGCCCGGAATATTTCCGCAAAGTATGCGGCATAATTTATCGAAAATGCGATTATCACGGCCGTAAATCTGAAACCTGAAGATATGTTCAGTCCAAATACATAATACGGCGCAAAATAAACCACTATCAATTGCAGCATAAGAGGTGTACCCCGCATGATAGCGATGTACACCTTTATGACAGCACTCAGTATCTTAAATCTTGACATTCTTCCCAATGCGACAAGCATTCCGAGCGGCAATGAAAACAGCAGTGTGAGAAAGAATATCTCCACCGATCTTATCATCCCGCTTCCAAGCTGTGCCAACATAGTAGAATCTATCATATAACCCTCTTATTTTCTGTATTTCCGGTAAACGGACGCTTCCACGATAAATCTTTATTTGCCGAGGCAAACGCTTTCCTTAAGTCCGTAATCGGAATACTTCTCTGCTATCTGCATGAATGTTCCGTCATTTACCATTTCCATAAGTGTTGCTTCAACTTCATCCTTAAGCGCATCATTGCCCTTTAGGAACCCGATTCCATACTGCTCAGTTGCAAGCTGCTCGTCGAGGATAACATAACCGCCGTCCCTTGAAGAGATCTGGTAATTTGCAACACCTATATCGAGTGCAAGCACATCGATCGCACCTGACTCAAGGTTCATGAAGCCCGTATTGTAATCGGCGAACTGTACAAGATCTGCAAATGTTGCCGCAAGATCTGCCTTGCCTTCAGCATCCTCAAGTGCTGCAAGTGCGGAAGAATCGGCCTGTACTCCGACTACCTTTCCTGCCATATCGGCCTCGCTCTTTATGTCAGAGCCTTCCTTTACGACATATACCTGGCTGTTGTCTACGTAAGGAACAGAGAATGTATAATCATCTTCTCTTCCGTTGATCGTAAAGCCGTTCCAGATACAGTCGATTGCGCCAGATGAAAGCTCCATATCCTTTGCATCCCAGTCTATGGGCTGCTTTACAAGTTCCCAGCCTTTTCTCTTGCATACTTCTTCTGCGAGTTCGAGGTCAAATCCGGTATATTCGCCGTTGTCATCCATGTAACCGTAAGGGGGGAACTCAGCGTCGAAGCCGACCGTGAATGTCGTTCTGTCGCCTGTATCCTCTGCCTTTGCATCTGATGTACCGTCAGTTTCTTCCTCGGTTACGGTTTCCGGTGTTTCCTGTGTTTCAGTCTTTGCATCGTTGCAGGCGATCAGACCGAGTGTCATAACGCCGGCAACCATAAGTGCCAATAATCTTTTCATAATGATCCTCCGTAAATATTTATTCTTTCAGAACCCGTCTATAGTATCACCTGCCGGCATTTACGTCAAGGATACCAGCTGTATGTGCGGGATCTGTCCGCATTATCAGGAATACCTTCCGAGCATCTCCATGACTTCTCCCGAATACCTCGGATATTCCTGTATGAGCTCCCTTATCTCGGTCTCACCTTCCTTTGCGAGACGCTTGTTGTAATCCATCTGTGCCCTGAGTTTCTGTCTTCTCAGGATGTAGGAATGTCTCACCTCCACCATTTCCTTATGATCCGTGACAGCAAGCGGATTGTGTACCCATGTATGGATATCGTTCAGTCTGTATCGCTTCAGGTTCTTCTTGTACTCCTGCTGGAGTGCGAGCAGCTGTTTCTCGTTATCCTCGTTCTGGGCACGTTTTTCACGCTCTTCCTCGTATGCGTCCCAGATCTTTCCGAGTTCCTTTGCGCTTGTTGTATTGTACTTTGTATAGAGATAATCCAGCAGATGTTTGTTGTTCACATATCTGATGGTCACGGTATTCTGTAAAAGTATCAGTCTGTTGATACTGCGATGGATCTTCTTCAGTTCCTTTGAGGAATCCAGGAATCTCATATAGATAAATGTGATGGCCACCGCGATAAAAAGCGCGATGAGTATGTATCCGATCTTTGTGTCCATCTTAAAACCGAATTGTAATACCAGGAGCATCACTATGCATACTGCAGCCGCAAACAGGCAGATCACCATCATGCCTCTTTCGTTGGCGATCTCTTTTTTCAGCTCATGATTTCTGTACATGTAGCCCTGCTTCTCATCATCAAGCTTTTTAAGATCACCCTTGATCTTTGTCCTTTGCTCTTCCGCCTCTTTGACATCATCATATGCCCCGGGCATGCTGTCTGCAAATCTCTCCAGTGCCCTGAACTGCTCATCGGTCATTGCCGCCTTGGTCTTGCGGTATTTTCTCCTCTCATTTTCAAGAGTGATCATCTCTTCCGCGATCTCACGCAGGGCGTTCAGTTCGTGTCTCGGAAGTGCCTCAAGTTCATCCATGTCCTTTAGCGTCGCGGTCACGGAATTGTATTCCTCACTCAGCTTATCCATGTTGTCACTGGCATCCTTGACCTGCTCCACAAGGCTTCTGATATATTTCTCTCTCTGGACATCATCGCTGAGTTTCAGAAGATGCCTGTCATTGATCAGATTATCCCAGTTCCATGTATAACTGTCCTCTTTGTCGTAATCTATCTCATATTCGGTAAAGAGATCGTCATCATCCTCATATTCTTTTTTGAAGAGTCTTTTGAAAAAGCCCTTACCAACTTCCATTTATGTATCCCCTGTATGTTTCCTTCACATCATCGACCAGTCTGTCGACGCTTTCGTAATACGAGCCTCCGTCTTCCTTCTGTCTTTCCAGTTCCCTGAAATATTTGTATGCGGCCTGTTCACCCCAGCTGAGCTTGAGTATCTCAAACTTTCTCTCGACTTCGAGCGAATCCTCGTAACTTTCCTTATGTTCGGAAAGATAATTCAGATACTCGGTCGGCTCCATATACATCTTCATCGCGCAGAGCATCTCATGATAGCTCTCCGTATTGGCGTATGCGTTGTATGCCTCCTCTAGATAATGTGCCGCGCGTTCAAATAAAAACAGTTTTGCCGAGCATACTCCCATATTGTGGTAAATGCCTGCCCTCATCCTGTCATCATCTATCTTTTCTTCACGGATTATGTTCTCATATTCCTCAAGTGCCTGTGAGAACTTACCTCCCGAAAGGAGTCCGTCCGCTCTCACCTTGCGTCTCTCCTCATAGGACATGGTGCTGCTGTTCTCTATCTCCGCTATCAGGCCCTTCCATTCTTCCTCGGAATAATATCCTATCTCGTTATTAAGTATCCTCACCAGATTCTCAAGTGCATTTTTCTTGTTTCTTATACTCTCGATCTTATCGGCCGTCTTTTCGAGTTTGAGTTCTTCACGTACCCATCTGACCAGCTTGTCCGATACAAAATCATCTGTCAGGAGATAGGCATAATGGTACACGTAATAGCACAGTTCTTCTGCAGAAAACAGACGTATGCACGCCTCTTTCACATAATATGAATTTTTGACGAGCGCTCCCGCGCACAATATCACGTTGCCCATATCATTCCTCAGATCTCTATCTGCTTGGTAAATAATCTGTACGTAGTCGGATATATCTCACCGAAACCCATATCGGTCGCACATATCCTGAGCATGTTTTCGCTCTCCATAAAAAATTTAAGATGCAGTCTTGTCGTCTTTAATTCCTTTATGATCAGTCCGTCGATCACTATCTCTATGTTTCTTATATTCATCCCGTCAAGAGGCGTGACCGTTATCTCAAAGCTGTTGCCTCTCTCCGGGATCACATCGAATTCCTTCTTTGCATCGTACCAGTTCTCTCCTCCGTCGAGGATCGCAAAATACGATTCTTCACCGGCCTTTGTGACATTCATCCCGATATTGGCCTTCAGCTTATCCTTGCCAAGAAATATGAGTGCCCTGCTCATATCCGAATCGACCATCTTTTCCATCATTGCATAACAGGCACCCTTGCTGTAGAGATTGTTGCCCTTGAATGCCCTTCTGTTTCTGCATAACTCCCTGAGGGATTCCCTGCACCAGTCATCCTCAAAGCCTTTTCCTATGAGATAGGCAAGCGATACAACGCTTCCCTCCATATCATTTTTTACTGTCTCAAGAAATGCTTCATCCTTGTTGACATCACCGTATTTGATGCCGTAATCCCTGCGATCGACCATGGCAACCGCCGGTGTGGCATTTCTGTTGATATGGAATCTGTAGCCCTTTAAGCTGTTATCGGAAAAATCATATACATATGCATCATGCTTCCAGAGCTCGGCAGGCTGATGGATCACATAATAAAATATGCTTTCGTCACGTCCTTCAAAACTGACCCTTGTATTCTTCATTCCGAGCACTCCGGTCACCGTTTCAAGAACCTCGAGAGCCCTCTTTGTCAGTTCGGGAACCGTAAACATCATGCCCGCTATCCTGTCGGGCCGTATGCCCCCCAGCAATGCGAGACTTCTTTTGACAAAAAGCGCAAGCAATGCCACCGGATCGAATTCATCATTGACGACTTTTATCTTTTCGCCGACCAGTGCTCTTTCCCATAATCCTTCCACCAGTTCTCCATCTTCAACCTCTTTGTAGTTTATGGCCTCTTTACCGTAGAACCACTGGTTGACCTCACTTCTTTTGAAGAGACAGGCCGGAATGTTATAGTCCTCGGCCCCGCTCGTGAGCGAAACGGTTGTGGGCATATCATCCCTGAGAGTCATGTAACTGATCTGCGCATATTCATTTGAAAGGTCGTATCCAACGACATATTTTTCGCCTAAGCCAAACATAACCTTTCTCCGGTCCTATCCGTATCACTGGGCATCAAAAATGCTGTTTACCAGATATTCCTTGTATTTATATTCTTCTAGCAGTCTCATAGTGGTGTCATAATCCTTGAGAGTATCGGCCACCGCTATATCATTGACAAGCGAGTATCTGTTGTTGTCACTGTCTCCGGCAGTCTCCGTAAGGCTTCTTGTCTCGCTTTCCGTAAACTGCTCGACTCCGCCGTGCTCCTCCGTTATGTAATACTGCAGTGATTCTCCGAAATACAGCAGGAAAGCCTTGACATATATACCGCCGTACATGTCTGTCATTTCCTCTCTGCTGTACCCGCCGTTTTCTTCCCGGTCCTTGCTTATTACATAATTGATCACTGTCTTTACTTCGGGTGTGCCTTTGTATTCGACAAGTGTCTGATTGCTTATCTGGGCCGCCACCGCGGATATATCCTTGAATGTCGCAAAAAACGGAAAAATGATACCCTTCTTGATGACCAAATACCACAATGCATCGCTTATCATGCCGATATCGTCTTCATCAGGCTGCGTTCCCCTGTCGCGTTCCTCCGCCATGAACTTAAGCCATGCCAGCATGCATACGTCGCTGATCTCTCCCTCACGTCTGTATAGCCGCTCGATCTCACTAAACATGTAGCTGTCCACCGGTCTGCCCTTGACAAAGAATTCGTGGGAATAATACGACAAAAACTTCATCTCGACTTCCACGCGCGCTCCGCCTTCCACATATTGCTTTAAGACAAGCGCCTCTTCTCCGATGTATGCACCGGTTTCAAGCGTCTGTATGATCATGCGCTCGCATATCTCATAGGTTTCGGTATAGAAGTTATTGGCTGACTTCCAGATATTTCTTAGAGTCTTTATCGGACCCCTGTAAAATCTTGTCAGATAACTCAGTCCGTGATCGTCGTATTTTCCTCTGTCAAATGCGCTCATTAGCGCATATGTCATCTCATTTTTCTCCACATACCCGTCTCTCTCGAGCAGTCTGCCCGTGAGTCTCACGAGTATCTTAGGTTCGATGTTCTCAACACCGAAACGGATCACAAAATCCAACGCTCTGTCATACATTCCGCGGATAAGCATAGTTCTGATGAGTTCATTGTAATCCTTGTAACCTATATCATCGTATCCTACATGGTTCAGTATCTCATCGACTTCCTTTGTGTCATCCTTTTCCATGTAGTATCTTATGAGCGGCAGTCTGAGCCTGCCCCTGTATTCATCATCCACCGCCTCGTTGCTCTCGATGAATCTGTATCTGTCCACATTCTGATCGGATATGATAAGAAAATCCGGACTGTCTTCACATACAAACAGATCGTACTCGAGATTGTCGGTCACATCATTTTCCATTCTTCCCATTACCCTGCCCGGCAGGAAGAATTTTTCGGTCGAATACTCCTTTGTCTTATAGAATCTGTTACCTAGTTCATCCTCCAAAAGTATCGTCGAGTCCGGATTGAGAAGAGCGACAAATGCCTGCCCTCCGCTTAACGGATATACCTTTTCATCCTTTAATCTGTCATCTATGACTATTGCCCTGACACATTTCCTGTCATCAGTCGTAAGAAGATGCTTGAACAGCAATGATGAAAACTGTTTCAGGTTGTCCTCGGTATCCATTTCCTCAAGTATTATCTCGCTGTAAAGATACGCGAGGTTGCGGTCTATCCTTTCCTGATAGAGCTGCTTGAGCACAAACCTGTCTATATTATCCTTGCATGCAAGATAGATATCCTGTATCTCTTCTTTGTTTTTTACGATATACGCATAGAGATATGCATTCTGCTTGGGCGGAAGTTCCGACTGGAATGAGAAATACATGAGTACGCGCTTCGGTATCGGCTCATCCCTGCGTATATCCATCGACATCATATATGCTTCGTAAAGCTTGGTAAGCGGGAAATTCCTCTCTACCGCTTCGTTGTAATATTCAAAATACTCCGGGCCGGTCTTGCCGCCCTTCATCAGCTGTACACATACCGACTGGAGTGACTCGTCGCTTCCCGTCTTGTCGTATATGATCCTCATCAGCTTAAGTAACGACTTGTCGAAGTTCTTGACCTTCATTACCAGATATGACACCTGTGCCATGACATCCTTTGTGAGTATGCCCTCCTTCGCTCCGAACACAAGTATGCGTTTCTCCTCGCGTTCAAGATGCATGAGCAGCGACGGGCTTTCGCTGAGCGCCTTTATGGCCTCCAGATATATGATCGGACTTGAGCAACCCATGCGGATCTGCTCGAGTGAAAATGAAAATCTCTTTCCCGGAGATTTTCTCAGTTCATCCGATATCTTCATAAGTATCCATGATATGCGCCAGTTTGTAGGATCGTTGTTGTATATGCTCTGTATCTGGTCAGCTATATCCTTGGTGTAATAATCATCAGCACTGTAGAGTGCATTCATGTACAGATAATAGCAATACAGTTCGTTGTTCGCTTCCTCTATACGGCTCTTGACTCTCTTGTCGAGGATCCATTTGGCTTCATTGAAACGCTCCTGGATGATAAGCGAATGTACCTGCATCAGACTGTTCGCTATGTCATCGTCATCTATGTCCACCCTGTGTCCGAGAAGCTCATCCGTGAGCATCAGCCATTTGCTCATATTGATCTTCTTGATGGTATAATCCATATAATGTCTCGTAAGTGAGAACAAGACTTTCTTCTTGTGACCGGCAGAAGTGCGTCGCGCAAATGTATTCTTCACAACCTCGACTTCAACGGTCTTTTCCTCATAGATGGTCTTAAAGATGATCCTTCCGGGATTCTTGCCCGAATGAAGCTTCGACGTATCGAAGCTCACTTCGATACTGCAGACGTCATTTTCAAAATCACTTCCGCTGATACGGTTCCTGTCTATGTTGATATAATCGCCGATCACCTTTATTCCTATCAGCGTATATCCCCACCCGCTACGTCTTAAGTTGATCGTTTCTTTTAAGTCATCGCTGGGATTGACATGGACTATACTGTCCTTGTCGAGTGTGTATTCGACCTTGGATTTCTTGTTGATCCCCACAAGAAATTCCTCAAGGTTGCAGTTTTTATTGCCGCCGGCTGTCAGCCCTTTGTAAAGGCTTCTGTACCTGCTGTCATTGCCTGACATGATCTGATCGAAATCCGGACTGTAAAATACCTCTATGGCTTCATCCCAGTTGCTCTTTGCCAGATTCGTAAAATGAAAAAGATTTTTGATATTGCCAAGTGAAGAAGTGATATTGTTCCTTCGCACCGTAGCTGTGAACGGCAGTACGAACTCGCCCCTGTTCGTGACTATGTTGAAATTGCCTCGAAGGGTATCTCCGATGTTCATGCCGACCGAATCAAATTCATAACCTACCGTGATATTGTCGCCCTCTATATGTGAGTCTTCAACACGCATGCGAATATTGGAAGAATACACATATCCTTCCATCGTCAGACCGCTCTGCTCCTCGATGTCAAAAGACCCCGATACAACATCACCCTTATTCAGTTCAAGTTCTATCTTCGGTTCCGAAAATACAAGAGAACCTCTGACCTCATCAAATTGATAGGTATACCGTTCCATAGTTAAAAGTATATCTCAAAACCCGGGATAATTAAAGCGCATTACGCGATAATATCCGAAATATCTCTGACCAGTGAAGCATAACTTCTCATGAAGTCACGATGGTGCTCATCAATATAGGAAATGTCTTTATTATTTGCTGCTTCTTCAAGCATTCTTGCCGTTTCCGACATGTCTGTTGCCCCCAGAGTTTTCATGGAACTTTTAAGTGCATGAACCTGTACAGAGTACTCTCTCAGATCACCTGCTTCTTTAAAACCTTCTATTTTCCTGCTCCTGGTTTCATATTCCTCAACGATCAACCCCAAAAGCTCCATATAGAAATCATATTTCCCGTAGCTGTATTTCAGTCCTGTCTCAGTATCTATGCCAAGGCTTTCAAGACGGGCAACAGCTGCTCTTGAAAGCGTTGACTTCGTCGACCGTTCATCCGGCGCTTCGCGTTCCGGCGGTTCTTTATCTATGACGTCATTGTCTGTTTTTCCGCCAAATACCAATACTTCCTCGGGCAGATACCTGTCAAACATGGCATCCAACTCATCAGTCTCAATGGGTTTTGACAGATAATCATCAAAGCCTGCAGCCAGATATTTCTCTTTTGCACCGACGATCGCATTTGCCGAAAGGGCTATCATGGTAGTACCTTCAGTCAGTATATTCTCCGTTTTAAGCTTCTCAAGAGTCTCGACACCATCAAGTTTGGGCATCATGATATCCATGAAAACGATATGATATCGCTTATTTCGCATGAACTCGATCGCCTCCGATCCCGAATATGCAATATCGGGTATGATACCGTTTCCCTTCATGAGGTTTTTGGCAACTCTCAGATTCATATCATTATCATCGACGACAAGCACGGACGCACCCACAGCTCTTGGATGAACAGTATTCTCTTCCTGCTTTCTGATATCCTTGAAATATAACTTATAATCGCCTATCGGTTTACTGTCCACTATAGTCTGCTTTATTACAAAAGAAAACTCCGAACCGACTCCGTAAATACTGTTGACCTCGAGCTTGCTTCCCATGAGTTTAAGGATCATGTCGCTGATCGATATACCCAGACCCGTACCTTCGATATGACGGTTTTTCTCCTCATCAAGACGTTCGAAGGTTTCAAAAAGCCTACCCATATCCTCTTTTTTGATGCCTATTCCGGTGTCACTTACAACTATCTTCATATCAATGCTGTCACTGTCCCTCGATATCTCCGTCATCGAAAGCATGATCCTTCCCTTTTCAGTGTATTTGACAGCATTTGAAAGAAGATTCATGATGACCTGAGAAATACGAACATCATCTCCGTTAAGAACTGACGGAAGATACTCATCCACATGAACCTCAAAGATCAATCCTTTTTTCTGAGCCTTTTGTTTTGTATAATTGATGAGTATGTTAATCAGAGAACCAAGTTCATAATTTACGTGAAGCAGATCCATCTTGCCCTCCTCAAGCTTGGAAAAATCAAGGATACTGTTGATTATCGACAACAGCCCCCTGCCTGCAAGCTTGATATCGGTCGCATAGCTGAGTATACTTTCATCTTCCGATTCTCTGAGTATCATCTCATTCATGCCCAGAATAACATTAACCGGGGTTCTGATCTCGTGAGACATCTCGGCTAAGAACTTGCTCTTTGCCTCCTTGGAGGCAACTGCCTCATCTGCTATATTCTTAAGGTTTGTATTGCTGACATCTCCGTTGATCTCACGGACACTTACTATTGAATTGATCGTATAGACTATGAGACCGAGAAAAACACATGTCACTGTATTAGCCATGTCATTTACAAATACATCATAAGGTTTGAGCATGTAAGATGCGATCAGGAAACCTGCCTCGGACAATAGCACCATGAGATACATACGCCAGGCAACATCTATGACCGCTATAGGCATGAGAACAAGAAATACGACTATGCTTGTCGCGGTATCTTCTCTGTTTGAAGGATAACATGAAAGAGCCGATCCGTAGAAAAAAACAAGCAGCATCAGAAAATAACAAGGTATAAGTATCAATGCCGATCCCCTGTTTTTCCAAAAATGCTGCACTAAAAATATAACCGCGCTGCCGATACCTATAAAACTGAACAGCATCGCACTGCCCAAAGGCAGGAAAGCCGACAAAATTGAATAGGATAATCCCATTACTCCTATGATAAACGACGCTATTCTGAGCATCCCTATGTTTCTGCTCATTATCAGTGGTCTGATATATAAATACTGCTCTCTGTCGAGTCCGCAATAACACAAGCTATTCCTGATCGACGTCAGTTTTGTTTTTCCGCCCTTATATTCACTTTTATTCACTGCTTGTTCTCCATATATTCAGTATATTTGCGAATGATCTCTTCTTTATTCGACCGGCTCATGGTATAGACCGTTCCGTCACAGATACGGATCTCATCGCCGACTATCGCTTCTATACGATCCATACGTATCATCAGACCTCGCTTGATATTTACAAAGCCCTCTTTAAACCTCTCTGCCACTTCCGCAAAGGTCTTTCGCACCTGCTCTTCATTTCCGTCATCAGAGATCACACGTGTATAATGCCCGTCACTCTCTATCCGGACAACAGTTTCGGGTCTGAACAGTCTCAGCTCGCCACCGGCATTCAGCAGTACCGGTGCCTTGGATGCATCATTTCTCGAAACGGTGACCCTTGCGAATGCCTTTATGATATCTATCTCTTCATAAGGCTTTACCAGATAATCTATCGCCCTTACCCTGAACGCTTCGATCGCATGATCCTTGCTGGATGTTGAAAAAATTATATCCGTAGAAGATGATATCTCTTTTATACTGTCCGCCACATCTATGCCATTTTCATCGGGCATATAGATATCAAGAAAGATAACATCAAACTGATCTCTTTCATCTCTTCTTTTCATCTCATCCAAAAGCTCGTGTCCGGATGGATAATAGGTTATATCCATGTCCTTTCCAAGATCCAAAAGAGCCCATTCTATACGTTTTGCATCAAGCTTATTATCATCACAAACAGCTATTCGCATACTCTCTCCTTGCTGTAATATACAACCACCGATATGCGAATTGTACCATATGAAACAGTGTCCCTGCAAATACTGCAGGGACACTGTTTAGATAAAAATTTGTTCAATAATTCATTTCTTGTTGAATTCTCACTCCCGATTTAAGGGATGTGAGATCCCTGCAATATTGCAGGGACCTCTTTGTATGGTATCAGATCGTATAAAGCTTATTTATAGACTCTGTCTAGTTGTTATTTGATCCTTTATTGCCATTAGCCGCCTTCTTCTTGTGATTCTCATATAATGCTGTTCCGGTTGCTCCGGCAACTGCTATAAGAAGTAACCACCACCAGTTCATTGCCTCTCCTTCATCCTCAGGTGTTGCTGCAAGAGGTGCTACATTATCTGTTATCTTAACCGGAGGCTGTGCGTTCTTTTCACTTTCAGCATCAACATTATTGTTGTCCGTACCCGGTGAAAGGGGCATGTCATTGTTTGAGATATTAACACTGTTATTTGTTACCGGTGCATTATTGATTGCTGTAGCATTGTTGGTTCTGCTTCCATTTCCGGGTGCAGGAACATTTTCGGTAAGAGTTGTATCCGTTCCTGCTGCGCCTGCTGCAGCTGTAAATGTTGAAGATGAAGCATCGCCATTATCATCACTTGATGGATCATCACCTGTATCTTCGATAACAGGAGTGAGCCTTGCTATTGTCTTATCAAGTTCGTTCTTAGCTTCCTTAACCTTATCTTCAAGATCGTCCGCTTCCTTCTTTTTCTCATCAAGCTTTTTCTGAGCATCTGTCAGTTTTTGCTCAAGATCGGCCTTAAGTTTCTCGAAGTCTCCCACAAGTTCAGCGTATGTATTGGAATTCGCAAGTCTGTCAAGTCTTCTCTGGGCAGACAGAACATTATACTCCGCTGCTTCAACCGCTTTCTTAGCTGCCTCAGCTTTGAGTTTTAAGTCACCGTACTTTGTCTGTTTATCTTTCAATAATTCTGCCGCAGCGTCCATTGTAGCCTTTGCTTCTTTCCGTGCTGTCTCAAGCTTGGCTTCTTTGGTTTTTATTTTAGATTCTGCAGTTCGAATTTTCTTTTCCAGCTCTTTTATATCATTCTTGACTTTTTTAAGATTTCCTTCTGCAGCTTTTTGATCGATCTGTGCCTTGCCATATGCTATCTGAAGTAATGTCAGACTTCCTTTTGCATTGTTTAAGTTTTGGCGTGCCCTGGTTACCTTTTTGTCTGCGTCGGATTTAGCACTTTTTGCCTTTTCCAGTGCATCCTGAGCTTTTTCATTTTCTCCTTTCAGTCTTTCAAACTCATTTTCTGCATTTTGTTTTTCCTGTTCATATTTAGCTACAAGTCCGTCTTTCTGTGACTTGAGTTCCTCCAAAGCATTCACCTGACCTTTTGCTGACTGCGTAGCACTCTGTGCGCCTGAATACTCCGAATCCTTCTTAGACTTTACTCCTTCTGCTGTAGTAACTGCATTGTCAGCCTCTTCCAGTTCCTGCTTAGCAACCGCAAGCTCTACTTCTAAAGCGGCTTTATCGGAAATAGCTGTCTCAAGCTCTCCTTCTGCTTTTTTCTTGGCACCTTCAGCTTCTTCAAGAGCCTTTTTAGCATCACTTAATTCCTGAGCTGCTGTCTGAGCTTCTGTTGACTTACTTCCCTTTTCTTCTACGGCTTTATTGTATTTCTCTGCAGCCGATCTTACAGCTTCTTCCAATTCTTCTTTTGAAGGAAGATTATTAACTTTCTCCTTAGCAGCTTCAAGAGCCTTCTGAGCGAGTGTAAGAGGTCCGTCCACCCCATCTTTCTCTACTGTATAAGTAAACGCATCCACCTTATCCTGGGCATCATTTTTTGCCTTCTGTGCTGCTTCTGTTGTATGATCCTTGTACTGATCGAAGAATGATGTCTCCTTGTAGTACTCGCTGTAAGAATCCTTATATCCTGTCAGAACAGACTGTTTCTCTTTTCTTTCCAACTCATAATAGTCTATAATCTCTACCCAGCCATATTTGGGATTCCGACGACTGTTATTTGTCTGCTTCCATTCATACACTACCTTCACCGGAAGATCGTTCCTTGTCGCATTTATAATTTTATATTTCTGATCATCATATATCGATAAGTCAACCCTTTTCTCATAACCGTCTCTTCTATGGTCTACGTAGTATTTCTCACCTGTAGGAACATCCTTCTCCTCAAATACCGGCGTCGTATTTACTGAAGAAATAACGATCCAGTGTGAAGATGTGTCTTGATTATTGTAATCATCTACACTTTCATAACCATAAACAAATCTGGTTGAAACCTCTTCATCTCCTACATTATATGTAGCAACGATCTCATTTTTGTCATTCATTGTGAAACCGATATTCGCGGCTCCGTTTTCACTTAACTGATAACGGATCAGGTTCTGTGCTAACTCAAGATCCTTTGCACCCAATTGATTCTGTGCAATTATTGCATCCTGTGTCGGGTTTCCCCACCAATCGGTTTCCAGAGATTTGTTGTACAGATCTATCTCTTCCTGCTCAACCTTTCTTATGGCAGCGATCGCTTCTGACTTTGCAAGATCCGTCTTTGCCTGTTCAAGTTCCTTCTGTGCGATCGTAAGACTTCCGTCTTTACCATCCTTTTCTATCGTGTAGGTAAATTCATCCACAGCCTTCTGTGCAACTTCAACTTCCTGATCTGCTGCCTTCTTGTCATCTTCTGCCTTGGCGAGTGCTGCTTCCGCTTCTGTCTTTTCGGTTAAAGCATCCTTGACTGCGTCTTCTGCTTCTTTAAGTTTAGCTTCTGCTTCCTTTGCTGCTGTAGATTTAGATCCTTCGGTAGCTACAGCTGTTTCATATTTGGTCTTTGCCTCTGCTGATGTTGCCTTAAGTCCATCTATATCGATCGCGTCTATCCGTTTCTGCAGACCATCCACAACATCCTTTGCATCTTTCGCAAGCTGCTGTTTAGCTTCCAGATCTGTTGCTGCTGCCTCTGCTGCTGACTTCAAAGACGCCTCTGTTGCTTCCAACGTTGTGACTTCTGCCTTTTTAGCTTCCAGGTTTGTTGCCGCCTCTGCTGCTTCCGACTGTGCAGTTGAAAGATCTGTCTGCGCTGTTTCAAAATTTTTCTGTGCTGTTTCTACGTCAGAAGCTGCTGTCGCTGCCTCCGTCTTCCTGCTTTCTAATGCAGATGCTGCCTCCTTTTGTTTATTTACTGCCGAATCAAGCTGGCTCTTCAATTCAGGGATAGTACTCTCCTTTGCAGTCTCGATCTTTTTTTCAAGCCTTTTAACTTCGGCATCCGCAGCATTCTTCACTGACTGGGCCTGAATAAGGCCAAGATTTGCCCAATACAGTTTTCCTTCTGCATTTGCTTTCTCATATTTAGCGCTGTTAACTGCAGTTTGTGCTGCATACACCTTTGCATTTGCTGCATTTACGGTGTTATCATATTCTTTCTTTGCGTCACTTGCCGCTGTCTTAGCTGCTTTTTCTAAACTCTTAACTTCTTTTTTTGCATTTTCAAGATCTTCTTTAGCTTTTTTTACATCTTCTTTTCCGTCAGCTATAGCATCTGAATATGCCTTCTGAGCAGCATCACATTTCTCAACTGCTTCTTTATATTTTTCATTAATATCATTCACATCCGTAACAGCATCATTATATGCACTGATCGCGCTGTTCTTTATCTCTGTTGCCTTATCGTATGCAGCATTTGCGGTTACGGTATCATTGGCATTACTGATCTGGTCCTTCAGCTCATCTATTTCAGCAGAAGCGTCATCAACCTTCTTTCCATAATCATCGGCAACCTTTTCCGCTGCTTCTGCCTGATCGTTCATATCATCCGTGTTGTCCTTGATCTCGGCTTCGCTCTTCTTAATTTCATCAACATCTTTGGTAAGTGCTTCAGCATCTGTCTCGGCGCTGTCAACATCCGAATCAAGTTTCTCAGCAGTCTTGTCGATCTTGCCATCTTCCTTTTCATATCCGGCTGTGATAAGTGCAGCAACTGCAGCATCTACACTTTCCGTTGTCTTTACAACACTTTTCTCTGAAGGTTCCTCTACATTGCCTATTGCTTTATTGGTCTTTTCAACGTCCTTTTCAACCGCTTTTACCTCAGCAGACGTCTGATCTGCTGCCTCTGAAACCGAATTTGTATCTTTCTTCGGTGCCGGGATCATTTCTTCATCCGCCAATGTGGGGATCGATACAGTAGATGTGGCTATCATTGTTGTCATAGCTAATGCAACTGCTTTTGTTACAATTGGATTCTTGGTGTTCTTTCTCATTTTTTTCTCCCTTTGAATAAAATCTGATACCTTTTACCGTCCGGTCCATATTCGTTTGTCTGTTGTGATTAGTCTTTCCAATATAAAAAGCCTCATCATCAACAGATGACAGGGCTCAGATGTTACGGGCGTTCCCTTTTTCGTTATTCTTCTTGCTTTTTTCCAAACGGTTTTTTATTACGCTGATAACTTATCACAAAAGGGGTTTTCCAAACGGATTTTGGCACGAAATGCAGAAATTCGAGCACGAAATGCAGACAACATAAAAAATTTTTTGCCTTTTGAAAATTTTTTGTGCAATTTCACCAATGGTTTATTTCTTTGCGATGTGATACCGATATCGCATGGCATAAAAAACGTCCGGACCTGGTATATCCAATCCGGACGTTTTTTATGGATGTATTTATTTCTCTGAAAGGATGCACATGATATCGTTGCTTCTTTGTATGAATCTTGTCATGGCTTCCGGTGAAAGCGGTTCGTAAGCAAGCTTTGCAAGATCGTAAAGCTGCTCGCACATCATGGTGACATTTTCATTGTCCCTGTTCTCAAGTATGTATTTTACAAGAGGATGTCCCGCATTGAGTACCAGCGTTTCTCCTTCATTGTCATTGCCCGGCATGTTCATGCCGCTCATGCCGTACATCTTCATCATATCCTGCATACGGCGTGTTTCCTCTGACAATGTGATCATTGAAGATATCTTCTTGTTCTTCAGCTTCTCAACCTTGACGCTGATCTTCTCCTTCTTGAGAGCCTTCTTGAAGATCTTGCCAAGTTCTTCTGCCTGAGCATCCATCTCCTCACGGGCCTTCTTTGATGTCTTTCCGAGGAAATCATCGGTCAGGTCCGCATCTATCCTCATGAACTTAACACCTTCGTTCTTGCTTTCAAGCTGTGACACAAAAGGCTGGTCGATCTTGTGCTTAAGGATGACGGCATTCTTCTTTGCGGCCTTGAACATGTTGATATACTGGCTCTGCTGCTGCTCATCGGTCACATAGTAGATGATCTTTTCCTTCTTTTCTTCTTCCTTTTCACCATCGTCTGAACCTTCGGCATCTTCTTTGGATCCGGTATCCTCCTTATCCTCATCCTCTTCCACATCTGTCGGTTTGGTCTCAAGACACTCGGGCAATGTCATGTATTTGCCGTCAAGGTCCTTAAAGAGGATATAATCATTCATCTTCTCACAGAACTTGTCATCCCTTAAGCAGCCATACTTGATGAACGGGCTGATGTCTTCCCAGTATTTCTCGTATTCTTCCTTCTCGGTCTTGCACATGCCTGACAGCTTGTCGGCAACCTTCTTCGTGATGTACTCACTGATCTTCTTGACAAAACCGTCATTCTGCAGCGCCGAACGCGATACGTTGAGCGGAAGATCGGGACAGTCTATAACGCCCTTCAAGAGCATCAGGAATTCAGGTATGACTTCCTTGATGTTATCGGCTATGAATACCTGATTATTGTAAAGTTTGATAACACCCTCGATGGATTCGTATTCCATATCGATCTTCGGGAAATAGAGTATGCCCTTTAAGTTGAACGGATAATCCATGTTGAGATGTATCCAGAACAGGGGCTCCTTATAATCGTGAAATACCTTCCTGTAGAAATCCAGGTAATCATCCTTCGTACACTCATTGGGATGACGTGTCCACAGGGGATTTGTCTCATTGATGAGTTCCGGTCTTTTCTTTATCTTGAGTTTGATCGGATCGCCGTCCTTCTCGGGAACGATGGTCTCGATTATCTCATCAGTGTCAAGCTTCTCATCTTCCTTTATTGTCTGTGTGCTGTCATCGCCTTCCTTGCTGAGATATATCTCGGTAGGCATGAACGAACAGTACTTCTTTATGACCTCACGTGCCTCATATTCGTTACAGAACTTGAGGACTTCTTCGTTTAGGAACAATGTGATCTCTGTACCTACGGTCGTCTTGTCACCCTTGTCCATCGTAAACTCGGTACCGCCGTCGCACTCCCAGTGAACCGGTTCTGCGCCGTCCTTATAGGAAAGCGTATCGATATGAACCTCGTCGGCAACCATGAATGCCGAATAAAAACCGAGTCCGAAATGACCTATGATCTGGTCATCATTTGCCTTATCCTTGTACTTTTCTATAAAATCCGTAGCTCCGGAAAATGCGATCTGGTTGATGTATTCGTCAACCTCGTCCGCAGTCATTCCGAGACCGTTATCCTTAACCTTTATCGTCTTCTTTGCGGGATCAACTACGATATCTATCCTCGCCTTGTAATCGGCGGGTAATGTGTATTCACCCATCATATCCAGTTTTTTGAGCTTTGTGATCGCATCACAACCGTTGGATATGAGCTCTCTGTAGAAAATATCATGGTCACTGTATAACCATTTTTTGATTATCGGAAATATGTTTTCACTGTTTATCGAAAGACTGCCCTGTCTCTCTGCCATAGTTATCACTGTCCTTTCTTATGTATTCTTCCCGTATTTTAGTCTCAAAAAAAGAGAAAATCAAGAGAAAATTGGCACTCACTGACGGCGAGTGCCAATAAATGCTTCGAAACCCTTGATTTTACTGTATTTTCGAGATTATAAAATTTTTATAAACTGCTTATTTCATCATATACTTCAAAAAAATCGGATGTGGTCACATTTGGGTCATGTATAAAGCTTATCTCATCCCACAGAGGTTCATTCAAAGCCTTGGTAAGGGTTTTGACAAATACCTCATATTCTTCGCTGAAGGCCTCCTGTTTTCTCTTATCCGCTATCTTTAATTTGTTCTCATCGGTCTCTTCCCTGTTGAAGGTCGAGATGCATTTTAATACATGATATCCGAATTCGGTCTCGATGACATCGCTGACTTCATCTGTACCCAGATCGAAGCCTGCCGTCTCAAGGACCGGATCCACCTCGCCTTTTCCGAAAGAAACCGTTATGTTCTCTTCGATACCGAGTTCCGTAGCGAGCGCTGTCATATCCTCTCCCGCTTTGGCCCGTTCGGCTATATTTTCCGCAGTCTTTCTGATCTCCTGCTTCTGCTTGTCCGGATAGGAAACCCTTATGCCGTCGTCATCCACAGCGTAGGTCTTGAATACTATGTGCTGCACCGTTATGGTCCTTGCCTCATCATCGCTTATCTCCGGATTGACATCCCTGATCATATCCCTGTAGGTTTTCTGAGCCAGCGCATAATCACTGTAGAGAGTGTATATCGTATCCCTCGTTATCCCCATCTCGGATATTTCCACGCTGTTAAGTGAATCGTAGTACATATCCGTGGCCTTAGCTACGACCTCAGTCTCCTTTTCATCAAGGACTATACCTCTCTGCTTTGCGAGCAGTACGATCGTCTTTATCTGGGCAAGCTTCGAGAGAGCGTTGTCCTTAACATTGCTTTCAAGCGAAACGCCTTCTATGTCCTTGTCCCATATTTCCCGTCCATAGACCTGTTCATACTGGTTCTGGATATTGGTCAGATAGACCATCATCTCCGGTACGGTACAGGAAACATCATCTATCTTGAATATCTCATCTTTGGCAAATCCGGTGGTCAGTACCACCTTAGTGTCCCTGTCTATACCGCATCCCGCAGCAAAAACCAGGGTAAAAGCCAGAAAAAAAGCTGTAACCGCTTTAACGATCTTTCGCATGTACGGCCCCTTCCCTTTTTATATCAAAAATCAATACCACTCTTTTTAAGTAACGGCAGGATCTGCCTGCCTGCAAGTCCCACTATCGTTCCCGCAACCGCTCCCGCTGTCAGAAGTACCGGAAGATAAGACAATACCGCCAATGTGCGGACCACCGACGCAGCTACGATCAGCTGTGCGATATTGTGGGATACTCCTCCCATTATGCTCACCCCGAGCATTGACAGTTTCGTATGCTTCTTAGCAATAAGCATGACAGTCAGGCTTACGATCCCTCCCGCGAGACTGTATAACATGGCACTCATACCCGAAAACATGAATCCGGAGAGCACGATCCTAACCGTCATGATCATAACGACCCACAGAGGATCCATGAGCCAGATACAGTCAAGCACAACCAGATTGGCCAGCCCGGGCTTTACTCCCGGAAGTCCGATCGGTATAAACGATTCCAAATATGAACATATCATGGCAGCCGCGATCATAAGCCCGCAGACAACTACCGCTTTTACGTGTGTTTTATCCGGCATATAAGACCTTTTCTTTCCCCGTGACCTTTCTCAGATTATCTCGACCACAAGTCTGTGAGGAAGACAGACGATGGTTTCTCCTGTCCTGTTTATACGGACATGATGCACGCAGATCCGATCCGGGCAATCCGCTTCTCTTACGTATACTGAACCTCCCTCAATGACGACGATATTGGTCCCGAGATCGGTCTCGACATCTATCTCCCTGTCATTGTCAATATCATATATGTATTCCGTACCGTTGGCGGTTATGCGGACCGTTTGGCCCGTATCACCTTTAAAAAAATGCAAAGCGAGCATGCACGCTATGCCGATCGCAAGGATCATGACAAGCAGTTTTATGTCATTTGCGCCAATCTTCCTTTGGTCTTTTTCTTCACTGTTAGATCCCATGTTTTTATTGAATTAAGGGCAGATAGCATCCACTATCTGCCCGTTTTGTGTTCCTTATGTTTTAACCGGTTTACTGGAGATGATACATGGTGTTCTCATCAAGGATGTGGATACGTGCAGCCTGAAGAGCAGCTATGGTCTTTTCCTGATTGTTTGTCTTTAAGATCATCGCGCCCGTCTTTGATGTTGCCATGGCATACATATACTCTATGCCGATATCCGCACCTGCTATGACATTGAACAATTCCGCAAGTGTCCCGACCCTGTTCTCAAGTCTTACCGCAATGACATCCGTAAGTCTTGCGCTTATGCCGGCATTACAAAGCTGTTCCCTGCCAAGTTCCGGATTTGATACTATCATACGCAAAAGTCCGTATTCACTCGTATCCGCAAGTGAAATGGAAAATACATTTATATTGTTCTCTCTGAGTATGTCTGTTATCTCCTGCAGACTTCCCACCTTGTTCTCAAGAAATACCGTCAATTGTTTTACAAACATATAGTAACCTCCTTTTCCTCCGATCGTTATCCTGAACCGGATCAGTCAAACTTACGATTATCTATTACATGTACCGATTTACCCATACTTCTCTCGATAGTCTTCGGTGCGACAAGTTTAACCTTTACCGCCAGACCTATCGCATGCTGTATGGCTGTTGCGATCTTCTTTGTCAGCTTTTCAAGTTCCTTGATCTCATCGGAGAAGAATCTCTCCTCAACCTCAACCTGTACCTCGAGGCTGTCAAGATTATTGACTCTGTCAACTATCATCAGATAATGAGGTGTTGTCTCACCGAGTTCAAGAAGCGCTGCTTCGATCTGGCTCGGGAATACATTGACACCGCGGATGATGAGCATATCATCGCTTCTGCCCTTGAAACGGGAAAGACGTGCGGTTGTACGTCCGCATTCACAGGTTTCGTGAGTTATGCTGGTAAGATCCTTTGTCCTGTATCTGATAAGAGGGATACCCTCTTTTGTAAGCGTTGAAAATACAAGTTCTCCCGTCACTCCGTCAGCCACGGGCTCGAGAGTATCTGCATCAACTATCTCGGGAAGAAAATGATCCTCTGCGATATGAAGGCCCTTATGATATTTGCAGTCACATGCAACACCGGGTCCCATAACCTCACTGAGTCCGTAGATGTCATGAGCTCTTATGTGAAGTTTCTCTTCTATTTGCAGTCGCATCTTCTCTGTCCAGGGCTCTGCACCGCAGATTGCTGCTTTAAGCTTTATATTGTCCATCTGCCCCATCTCATCTATGACTTCGGCAATATGAAGCAGATATGACGGTGTACACATGATACCCGTTACACCGAAATCAACCATCATGGTCACAAGCTTCTTGGTATTTCCCGTAGACATGGGAACGACTGTTGCGCCAAGGTTCTCGGCTCCGTAATGAGCACCGAGACCACCCGTGAAAAGTCCGTATCCGTATGCTATCTGAATGATGTCGTCTTTTCCGAGATCTGCCATGGAAATTGTCCTTGCAACACATTCCTGCCAAACCTCTATATCTCTTCTTGTATATCCGACAACAGTAGCCTTACCTGTAGTACCGCTGCTCGCATGAACACGTACTATCTCTGTTTTCGGCACTGCAAAAAGCCCGAAGGGATAATTGTCCCTGAGGTCGTTTTTGGTCGTGAAGGGAAGCTTTGTTATGTCTTCGATGCCCTTGATGTCACCGGGCTCAAGACCAACCTGCTGCATTTTCTTTCTGTAGTATTCCACGTTGTGATAAACTCTGTTTACAAGCTTTACAAGTCTTGCACTCTGAAGAGCAGTCATCTCATCCCTGCTCATGCACTCTTTTGTTTCATTCCAAATCATGTGCTTTTCCCTTTCTTTGCGGTCCACATCCCGACGGTCGCAGGATGATCGTGACTGTTGGTTCCCTATACCGACATAGCATATCCGGCCTCGAAGGCTTCGATATTTTTCTGTATCGTCTTGGGCGGTACTGTGGTCTCTATGACCTTTAACCAGTCTTCCTTTGCAAATGACATATGTCTTGCCGCTGCTCCCAAAACTATAACATTAAAGGATTTCGGTGATCCTATTTCCTTACTCTTTTTAGTTGCGTCCACAACTATGGTCTTACGATTTTTTTCAAGCGTCTCAAGTATATCCGAAGGATATGTCGCCTGCCCCGTAACAACGGTTATCGGATCCATGCGGAGATCGTTGACGATTATGACTCCGTCCTTCTTGACGAAATGAAGATATCTGAGAGCCTCAAGCTTTTCGAATGCTATGAGGACATCCACCTGTCCCTCTTCCACAATGGGTTCCGCAACATTTTCGCCGTATCTTACATATGTTACCACGCTGCCGCCTCGCTGTGCCATCCCGTGAACCTCACTGAGTTTTACATCATAGCCCGCTCCGGTAGCCATCTTGCCTAAGATCCTGCTGGTGAGGAGGGTTCCCTGACCGCCGACACCTACTATCATGATATTGGTCGTTGCCATTATTTTGCCTCCTTTACTATTGCTTCAAATCTGCACAGCTGCATACATAAACCGCAGGCATTACACATTGTTTCGTCAATGCTTATCGTTCCGTCTTCATTTCTTGTAAGAGCGGGACAGCCGGGCTTTAAGCAAGCTCCGCATTTCTTGCACTTTTCCGGAACCGGTACGCATTTATCCGGAAATACATTGCCCTTGAGAAGCACGCAGGGTGACTTGGTGATGATCACGGAGATCTCATCCTTTGCAACCTCTCTCTTTATGGTCTCTTCAAGAGCTTTTATATCGTATGCATTTACCTCATATACATTCTCGATACCGAGACTCTTTACGAGGTTATAGATATTTATCGCATATGTGGGCTCACCCATCAATGTCTTGCCCGTAGCGGCATGATCCTGATGTCCCGTCATACCCGTTGTCGAATTGTCAAGGATGATAACGGTTCCGGTTGCCTTGTTGTATGACATGTTCATGAGTGAATTGACACCGGTATGCATGAATGTGGAATCTCCTATGACAGCCACCCAGTTCTTAATGTAATCCTTGCCCATGGCCTTTTCCATACCATGCAGACTGGAAATGCTCGATCCCATGCATATCGTGGTATCTATGACACTTAACGGTGCGAGTGCACCCAATGTATAACAACCGATATCTCCGGCCGCATGTATCTTCAGTTTGTTGAGGACCGTGTAAACGCTTCTGTGAGGGCATCCCGGGCACAGTATCGGAGGACGTGCAGGCACCTCCTTCTTTGTATCGAGTTTCAGATCCTGTTTGAGAAGTTTCTCTCTTATCATGTTGGCTGAGTATTCACCCTGTCTGGTAAAGATTTCCTTACCTTCACATTTGATACCCCAGCTCTTTACCTGCTCTTCTATAACGGGCTCAAGCTCTTCAAAAATGATGAGCCTGTCAACCTTTGCGGCAAAATCTTCTATCATCTTTCTCGGAAGCGGATTTACAAGGCCGAGCTTTAGCACGCTTGCCTCAGGCATGACTTCCTTTACATACTGATAAGCGATACCGCAGGTGATAAAACCTATGCTCGTATCGTTAAGCTCAACTCTGTTGATGGGCATGTCCGCACCGTCGGCTATCATGTCGTTCAATCTCTTCTCAACTGCAACGTGTCTTCCGATAGCCATTGCCGGCATCATAACATGCTTTTTTATATCTCTTTCATAAGGCACATCCACCGGCTCAAACCTGTCTTCAAGAGTTACAAGCCCCTGGCTGTGAGCCAGTCTCGTTGTTGTCCTTAAGATGACCGGTGTGTCATATTTTTCAGACAGATCAAAGGCATATTTCATAAAGTCCTTGGCTTCCTGTGAGTCTGAAGGCTCCACAACAGGTACCATGCTCGCCCTTCCGATCATACGTGTATCCTGCTCATTCTGTGAGCTGTACATACCCGGATCGTCCGCAACAACAATGACCATACCTCCTTTGACACCAATATAACTCATGGTATACAGCGGGTCGCTGGCTACATTGAGTCCGACATGCTTCATGCATGCCATGCTCCTGACTCCCACGATCGAAGCACCGCTTGCCACCTCAACGGCTACCTTCTCATTCGGTGACCACTCGCAATATATATCCTCATACTGCACAAGGTTTTCACTGATCTCGGTACTCGGTGTTCCCGGATATGCCGCCGATACCTTTACTCCGGCCTCATAAGCTCCTCGGGCGATTGCTTCATTGCCCAGCATAATCTTTGATTCTGCCATAATGTTCCTCGATTCTTTTTCACATGTTTATTGCCCGTTCTGCCCTCTTCTGGGCGCAGTTCCGCAATATCAACAAAATTTTAGCACAATCACCTTTAATTGTGAAGTGAACATTTTGCATGGATGCAATGAAATAAACATTTTACGCGAATACGGTATTTATTTCTGTCGAAGCGGCCGGTTTTGCGCGAATGTGGTTGCATTTTACCGGGACAAATGATAATATAGCCGTATTCCGAAAAACATATATTTCTTTTCTGTGGCTTATCACCGGCTTGTTCAGCCTTTGACCACGAATTTGTTTTTATCTTAAGACTGTTAACTTTATTTACCGTATAAGGAGATTTTCTATGTATTCTACCGTTTATTCCGGTGGGATCAACGGTATCGGCTGCTATATGGCAAAGGTTGAGATCGATCTGAGTCGCGCTCTTCCCGCCTGGGACATGGTGGGTAAGCTTTCGCACGAAGTGATCGAGGCAAAGGAGCGTGTTAAGGTCGCCCTGAAAAACGCCGGTATCGTCATTCCGCCGCTTCACATTACCATCAACATATCCCCCGCAAATATCCGCAAATCCGGAACAGGCTACGATCTTCCGATCGCCCTCGGTATCGTTACCGCTCTGGGCTTCATTCCCGAAGATATCCTCGAGGGGATCCTTGTCATAGGTGAGCTCGGTCTTGACGGAAGTGTTGCCCCGGTAAAAGGCATTCTTCCCATTGTTTCGGCTGCAGCGGCACATGGCTTTAAGACCTGTATTGTCCCCAACGAAAATGCAGCCGAAGCCTCATATGCCTCCGGTATCAATGTGATCGGAGTTTCCTGCTTCGAAGAAGCCATGCACACGATAACCGATCTGTCCGATGCTTCATATGTCACTCCGCGTAACATAGCGCAAATGATAGCGACTCAGGATTTTGAAGAGGATTTCAGCGATGTCTCCGGTCAGGCCGTATGTAAAAGGGCAGCCCTTATCGCTGCGGCCGGCTTCCACCACATGTTCATCAGCGGTCCACCCGGTTCGGGCAAGACCATGATAGCCAAAAGACTGAGGACCATCATGCCACCTCTTACAGTCGACGAATGCATCGAGGTATCGGGCATCTACAGTATCGCAGGCAAACTGACCTGTGATGATCCCATAATCACAAGGCGTCCCTATCAGAGCCCGCACCACGCGGCAACACTTTCATCACTGACAGGCGGCGGATATGACCTGCATCCCGGCATACTTTCACTTTGCCACAGAGGCATCCTGTTTCTGGACGAACTTCCGGAATTTTCAAGGGAATGCATCGAAGCCCTCAGGGAACCTCTTGAAAATAAGCAGATCCAGATGTCTCGTGTCTCCGGCAGCGTATCCTATCCGGCCGATTTCCTTCTTGTGGCAGCCGCCAATCCCTGCCCTTGCGGTTTTTATCCCGACAGGAACCGCTGCAATTGTACCGAACATGAGATACGCCGCTACAACAGCCGCATATCGGGTCCCATAAGGGACAGGATAGATATCATCGTTTCATCCGAAAAAATGGATATCTCCGGTCTTACGGGAAGCAGTGATCCGAACGGATCCTCGGAACATATGCGAGGGCTGGTCCTTAAAGCAAGAAGCATCCAGGAAGAACGATTCAAAAATACTCCCTACCGGTACAACAGTCATATACGTGCCGCCGATATCGGTCACTTCTGCCCTCTCGATGAAGAGTCAATGCATTACGCCGAAGAAGTATACCGTTCCATGAACCTGAGTGCCCGCTCCTATCATAAGCTTCTGCGTGTGGCACGCACGATTGCGGACCTTGAGGAAAGTGAACACATACGCATCAGCGATCTGGCAGAAGCGGTATGTTACAGAACATGACATGATATGCAGAAAGGATAAACGAGACAAATGGAAAATATGATCGGATCGAAACTCTCATTTCGTGAAAAATGCTGTCTCTATTTTTTTCAGGGATGTGAGTATATTGGAAATGCAACCATCAAAAGACTTTTCAACCATTTCGGTTCATTTGAAGAAGCATACTCTGCGGGCGAAAACGAACTGAGATCGGTACTTAACCAAAACACTCTTGAGAAAATGCTTGCAGAGAGAAGCAAAAAGGATATCGTGCTTGAATATGACAAAGTCAGGCAGAAAAACATTCGTCACATTTACATTGAAGATGATGATTATCCGGAAAAATTAAGAGGGATCCCGGACGCACCTATCGCACTTCTTGTTGCAGGCAGTCTTCCCAATCCGCTTGTTCCCTCTGTGGCGATCATAGGTGCAAGAAGTTGCAGCGAATACGGAAATTATATGGCCCGGGAATATGCTTCCGCACTGTCAGGCGCAGGTATACAGATAATCAGCGGCATGGCTGCGGGCATTGATGGGATCGCACAGACTTCTGCCCTGTCAGCAGGCGGAAGATCGTTTGCGGTCCTCGGAAACGGTCCCGATGTCTGCTATCCCCGGAGCAATGAATCTCTTTATCGCAGGCTTCTTCTAAACGGCGGTATCATTTCCGAATACTGCCTCGGAAGCAGCGGTCTGCCGTGGCATTTCCCGGTACGGAACCGCATAATATCAGGACTTTCCGATGCTCTGCTCGTTATGGAAGCCAAGGAAAAGAGCGGAACGCTCATCACAGTTGATTCGGCTCTCGAGCAGGGACGTGATATCTATGCGCTTCCCGGTCGGACCTGTGACAAGCTCAGCAGCGGCTGTAACAATCTCATCCGCCAGGGAGCCGGCATCCTGATCGATCCCGAAGAATTCCTGGGTGAATTCCTTCACACCCTGTCTTCAGTCGGAGCATACTCAGGCTTTCTTAAAGCCAAAAGTTCCCTTGTCCGGACTCCTTTGACGGAGCATAAAAACGGATCGGAGCTCAGGATAAGCTTCAGCTCCCCTGAAGAAAAATGCGTATACGACATCCTCGATTTCAATCCGAAATCGATGGATCAGATAGTATCTGCAGTAAATTCCTCGATCCCGATGCCACTGCCCATAGTATTGCAGCGTCTCACCGGTCTGTGCATGAAGGGACTCGTCGAAAATATAAGCGGTACCAATTACAGGCGCAAGGTGTGAGATAAAAAAGGATATGAAGTTCATATGCACTTCATATCCTTTGCTATCTGTTCTTTCAGTTTTTCTACGGAATCAAACCTTCTCTCCGGCCGTATAAAATGCATCAGATTGACGATTATCTCCTCACCGTATATATCTCTGTCAAAATCCAGTATGAAGGTCTCGACCGTGATCTTGTTTTCATCGGTGACGGTAGGCTTGACACCTATATTTGTTATGCCCCTGTAATGCTCTCCCTTATAGGATATCTCAGCACTGTAAACTCCGAAAGGCGGGAGCATCTTATCCTCTTCGGGTATGATGTTGACGGTAGGCCTTCCGATCGTTCTTCCTATCCTCCTGCCCTGCATCACGGTTCCCGTCACGCTGTAAGGCGCTCCTATGAGCTCCGCCACATTTTCCATGTGTCCTTCACTCAGTTCCTGTCTTACATAGGATGAACTGATCTCCTGCCCGTCCAGTCTGACCTTTTCGTGCACTCTCAGTTCAAAGCCCTGTTGCACACTGAGCTTTCTAAGCAGATCGACATTTCCAAGGCCTTTCCCTCCGAATGTAAGATCCGGTCCGCATACAAGAACGGAAGTATGCATCTGTTTCAGCAGTATTTCCTGTACAAATTCTTCCGGCGCTGTCGCAGCGCTTTCCCGGTTCAGCGGATATTCGACCAGAACATCCACCCCCAGTTTCTCAAGTATCCTGCGCTTCTCGATAACCGTCGTCAGGCCTTTGTAACTGCCGTCCCCGAAAAACATGGCCGGACTGGGATCAAATGTAAATACCGCCGACTTAAGTCCCTTATCTTTGCGATCGATGATATCATCTATCAGACGTCTGTGGCCCCGATGTATACCGTCAAATTTTCCTATGGCAACAGCATATCGTCCGTCCAGTTCAAATACTGTCGTCCCTCGTATTATCTGCATGAATAGTCTCCAAATCATCCGCAGGCAATGCTGCGGTCATTGTACCGTTATCTTCCGTGTCTTCCGTGTGACATTGCCTCGGGCGAGGCCGCGGTCATTGTACCGTTATCTTCCATGTAACATTGCCGCAGGCTTCCATGGAATCGACATGAAATACGCGTGAATTGCCGGTAGTTTTATTGCCGGTCCAGAGATCGGTGATCTCAAACTGTGTCGCCTGCTTCCATATATCGACATCCGGCATCTTATGTCCTATCGCTTCTATGATGTCGTGGACCGAAACTTCTATCCTGTCCCTGCATGCCCTGTCGCTGATATTGACAAATGAAACAGCCACGCTTCCGTCACTCAAAGGCTTGGCAAGGACATCCACACGGTGCTTATCCCTTATGTATTCTTTATCGGGTTCATCCGCAAATCTGTATCTTTCGCCTTCTTTGTCCATATCCTCGATGCGGCAGATTATCCTTTTGGCCTGAACTCCCAGTTTGTCCTGATTGAGTGCTATAAGTTCCTTATTGGAAATGATCCGCCATATCTCATCATCCTTTTTGACACGTCTGAGATCGAGCCCCAGCATCAGCGGGGCATTGAGCATGCACCACATGGCCATATGCGTACGGTTCATGTTCCTGTCCAGTCCGTTCATTCCTATGACTAGCATGTCCGGATCGTTCCATCCCTTATCAAGTCCCGAAAATTCATCCATTATGACTGCTTTATTGTATTGTGTGGTTATACTGGGTGTGTAATCGTCATACCACGCGGCATATCCGGAATCTCCGTCGCTTCCCACACGGAAAGTTATATCATTTAGTATCCTCCATGAATCTCCGACTTTATATGCCCAGTTCTGAGGCTGATTCTTTCCCCACTCGCACAGAGAATAGATAATATCCTTATCACCGGCTGCTTTTTTCAGTTCCCTAAGCATGGTCGCATAGGAACCGAGTGTATTTTCCTGACGTCTGTGGTTCATGATACGAAGGATATTCTTTCCTTCTTTTAATTCTATTGTTATCGGTTCGCTGGTTACGAAACATGTCGGTCCGTCAGTAGCCGGAAGGTTATCATCATAATATATGACACTGGTGTCATTATGCTTCAAAGCCGCCTGTAACCACTGTCCCGTACCGATCTCTGTTCCGGTCGCATAAGTTATATACATCTTATATTCACCCGGCAGGGTTGTGTTGACTGCAAAAGTCAATTCTCCGCTTTCGTCCCCGATAGGTGTCTGTTCCGGGCCGGTTCCGTCAAATGTACCGATATGTGATACATGATCCTCGTGTTTTATGACTCCCTTGCCGCAGATACCGTCTTTGACCGCATCAAGTTCAAGTTTGAATTTTTTTCCTTCTATACGAACACCTCTGATATTTGGTGTATATACGTATCTCACCCTTTCCTTGTCCGAAAATGTGGCATCATCCCACATGTAATAGCAATTGTCCACTTTGAGATAATCAATATCCCATTCGGCATATTTGGCAGCATCATCCTTTTCATGTCCGAAGGTTCCCACCTCTGCGCCGCTGCAGAGATTGGTCCCTATATCGTTATACATACCGAACTTCAGGCCTTTACCGTGTATGTAATCGGCCATTGCCTTGAATCCCGAGGGGAATCTTGTCGGATCGGAGGTGAGATATCTGCCTTTTCTCTCCGGCTTGTAGCAGCCGTCATCCAATACGACATATTTATAGCCGCACTTGTCCAGGCCGAGCTCTGTCATCTCATCAGCCATGGCTCTGGTCAGTTCCTCATTATTTCCGGTACCGAATGCATTCCAACTGTTCCAGCCCATTGCGGGAAGTCTGCCCTGCTTCTTGCCAAGCAGGACCCTGCCGTTATCAAATGCATCAAATCTGTATTCGTCATCCTTGATAACACCCGGCTCAGGCAACGGTGTCAAATGATTGATGAGCGCCGCCATGGCAACTCTGTATCCTTCGAATCCCTGTCCGTAAACAGAACGTATACAGGCCTCCTTCACATATGAAACCTTCCTGTAATCCTCACGGTTATATATATCTGTCAGATGGACCTCCACAGCGGGTACGGATATGGCCTTTATGGCATCCATAAGAGCTATGCTTGTGTGTGCATAGGCTGACGGATTGATAATGATGCCGTCATATTTCATATCGGCCTTCTGGACGGCTTCGATCAATTCGCCCTCCATATTGCTTATCACGAAATCCACCTTTACCTTCTTGTCCGCAGCGACCTGCTTGCAGAATTCCACCAGATCTTCATAAGTACCCGTTCCGTATATTTTCGGCTGTCTCTTTCCGAGAAGATTGATATTTGGCCCGTTTATGATAAGAAATTTGTACATAGCCTCTCCTTATCGAAAAAATAAAAAGGACCTCTGCGGGTCCTTTTTATAATAAATCCACGTTGTATGATTACAGAAGCTTCTGCTCCATTCCATCAGGATCAACCGCAAACTGAATTGCTGTTTCTCTATCAATCTTGAATGCATCGTACAATTCCTTGATAGAGTCATCCATGGTGATCATACCCATCTTACGGTTTGTCTGCATTACTGAATTCAACTGATGCGATTTACCTTCACGGATCATGTTCTTAACAGCGTTCGTTGTATGAAGTACTTCGAAAGCAGCTACTCGGCCATCACCTTCAAGTGTAGGCATCAACTGCTGTGAGATAACAGCTTCAAGAACGGATGCAAACTGAACTCTGATCTGCTGCTGCTGATGCGGCGGGAATACGTCGATTACACGGTCTACGGTACTTGCTGCGCCGATAGTATGCAATGTCGAAAGAACCAGGTGGCCTGTTTCTGCTGCTGTTATGGCAACTGAAATAGTCTCATAGTCACGCATCTCACCAACAAGGATAACATCGGGGTCTTCACGGAGTGCAGCTCTAAGAGCATTTGCATATGTCTCTGTATCAAGACCGATCTCTCTCTGGTTAACGATCGAAAGATCATGTCTGTGTAAGTACTCGATAGGATCTTCCAATGTGATGATATGTGCATCTCTTCTATGGTTTATCGTGTTGATGATCGAAGCCAGGGTTGTAGATTTACCACTACCTGTAGGTCCCGTAACAAGGATCAGTCCACGCTTTCTGCTCCAAAGATCGATGACCGAATCCGGTACACCCAAAACTGCGGGAGAAGGAACCTCTGAATTAACCAGACGCAATGCCATAGCTGCCGTACCTCTCTGCTTAAATGCATTGACACGGAAACGGCCATGCTCGGGAATCGAATATGAGAAGTCATGCTCACCATGCTGCTCATAAGCTCTCTTCTGCCACTCATTCATTATACTGTCCAAAAGTCTCTGTGTATCAGCCGGCATCAATATCTTATAACTTGGATCGATAGGAACCAGTCTGCCGTGTACACGCATCTTTGGCGGTAATCCCACTGTGATATGAACGTCGGATGCGCCCGTATCTACCGCTTTTATGAGGATCTCATCAATTTCATTCATAGCTACACACCCCTATAGTTTTATTTTTTTTCCTTCGTTTAATATTCTAACACGTTTTCCGTCGAGCGACTACCCTAAATTTCAAATAATTGACAAGTTATGCTATTTTAACAAATTCCCTTTATAAAAGGTGGAAAAAAAGCTGTTTATTTGTAAAAAAAGACCTCGCATGACGGTACGAGGTCTTCTTAACGTTTCATTTTTGTATCAAAATACGATCTATGCCATCTTGTTGACAGCTTTAGCCATACGAGAAACCTTTCTTGAAGAAGTATTCTTATGATATACTCCCTTGGAAGTTGCCATATCGATCGCCTTTGTAGCATCTGTCAGGGCGCTCTGTGCTGCTGCCTTGTCTTCTGCATCGATCGCTGCGTAAACCTTCTTGATTGAAGTCTTTACTGCAGATTTTACAGACTTATTTCTCTCAGCGTTTCTCTCACTAACAAGAATTCTTTTCTTAGCTGATTTAATATTAGCCACGCTTATTACCTCCTGCTCGAATAATCTACGTTTACCGGTGATACATCTAAGCCGGACACGGACGATTCGATGTAAACACGCTTAATTATGATAAATCAAGTGTTTCCCGTTGTCAACAGGTTTTTAGTGTGTTTGTGGGATTTTTTGTGTGTTTGTGGGGTTTTGGTGTGTTTGTGGGGACGTGCGTTTGTGGGGACGTGCGTTTGTGGGGGAAAACAGATAATTCCTTGGAATTGGACATTTTATCTGTCTCAAACCCGCTGATCAGCTGCTTTTCCAATGTTTTCGACAGATATTTCCTCCGGATTGGCTGTTTTATCTGTCCGAGCCCCTTCTGATGCCATCTTGCCATCAAACGGTAATTCTGTGAATTTCATATGGTATAGCCGATCTGCGTAATATATAATAATGATGTATTATTGAGATCAGATTTCAAAAGAGGCATTCACCCCTAAAAAGAGTGACATTTGCCCTAAAAGGAGTGTTATGAAGAAAAGATTACCTTTTTTACTTACCGTTCTTATACTTGCTTCGATCATGAATGCATGTGTTTTGACTGAAACCGTGGAGCATCCTGATGTTGGATTCGAAGAGGACATCGATGTCGAAGGTGTTGATGTCGAAGACATTGTGGTCGAAGGCGTTGATGATGTGGATATAAAGGTCGAGGGCGTTGACACTGAGGACATTGTGGTCGAAGGCGCTGATGCCCAAAAATCTTCTTCCGATCAGACATCAAACGCTGAACCTTATAACCCTGACATCACATTTTCAACCTATGATGTGATCAATGAGACCGATGTGGATGAAACGATCTTCAAGGATCATAAAGTCACGATGGTGAATTTCTGGGAGCCCTGGTGCGGTCCGTGTGTCAGTGAGATGCCGGATATAGAAAAGCTGTATGTCGATCTCGGTGCGGGAAGCGGTGATTTCGCCGTAATCGGTGTATACGGAACCGAGGAAGATGCCATGGCAACCCTCAAAAATGTCGGGACCACATATCCGGTCCTCAGATTTGTCCCGGAATTCATGCCGCTTCTGTCAGATTATGTGCCAAATACGGTTTTCTTCGATCAAAACGGTCATATTATCAAAAGCAAAATGGCAGATCAGGACGATTTCATATTTATCGGAAGCAGAAGCTATGATGATTGGAAAAATATCATGGAAACGCTGAGTGCGCAGTAACCGGAAAACATCATGGAAACGCTGAGTACGCAATGATCCCCGTTTATGCTTGATAACGGCACGCAGTGATCCAAGGAGGTCTTATGAAAGCACCGGATAAAAAAAGAATAATTCTAATGATCACTTTAACAGCGGCGATCATCCTTATATTTGCCGGACTGGTCGAAGGGCAGGCTTCCGCTGTGTTCGAAAAAGCCGCAAAGATCTGTATGGAGTGTATCGGAATTGGCTGATAATACAAAGAAACGTGTTGCTGTACAGGGGCTCTGGTCCCTCATAACAAATGCAAACTTCAAAGGATTTTTTGAAGGCAGGATATATTCAGGCCCCGTTAAGCAGATCTGCGTTCCGGGGCTTAATTGCTATTCATGTCCGGGGGCCGTCGGCGCGTGTCCCATAGGATCGTTACAGACATTTTTGTCGAAAATGACATTTAAATTTCCATATTATGTTCTGGGACTTTTGATATTTTTCGGCGCTATCCTCGGGCGCGTTGTCTGCGGATTTCTCTGCCCCTTCGGGCTGCTTCAGGAACTTCTGGCGCTGATACCGTTTCCCATTAAAAAGAACCGCTTCAAAGCAGACAGGCCGATGCGCCGGATCAAATACATCATCCTGCTTTTATGTGTAGTCATATTGCCGGCATCCATCAAGCTTACGCCTGTCTTTTGCAAATATATCTGCCCCTCCGGCACTGTCTCCGGAATTTTGCTGGCCATTTCAAACAGTGTCCTCGCAGGCAAGCTCGGCAGACTGTTTACATGGAAACTGATCATACTGCTTGCGATCGTTATCGGCTCGCTTATCATTTTCAGACCTTTTTGCAAATACCTCTGTCCCCTTGGCGCTTTCTATGCGATATTCAACAGATTTGCACTCGTCAGGCTTACATGTGACACTTCAAAATGCATCTCCTGCGGCAAATGTTCTTCAGTCTGCAAAATGTGCGTTGATCCCACTCTCACACCCGACAGCGGTGAATGCATACGCTGCGGTGACTGTGTCAAAGCCTGTCCCGAAGGAGCTTTGCATTGCGGTATATCCGTAAAGGACAGAACCGCTCCTGAAAATAGCAGCCGGGATACATTTGCATCATAGGTCCTCCACATCTCATAGAATTTAACTTCCGGATCATAGCATCTTCATCTCATTATGCTTTATTTTCCGATCATCATATCTGGCATCTTGTGATGCTTTTTATTTTCCTATCATCATATCCATTATCTCGTGATGCTTTATTTCCGGATTATTGTATCTATCACCCTCTTGATGTTTTTTGTATCGATCGGCAGTTTTACGGTTTCAAATGTTATTATCAGATTAGATCCCACAAAGTATCCGTTTGCTTCATATTCACGCAATTTCTGAAACGCGTTGTTTCGATATTCCGTGTCATCCATCATCCCGAAATGTTCCCATATTATTTCTTTCTTATCTTTTATATCCAAAAGTGTAAAATCGGGATGGATTTCTCCGTATTTTCCAAGATTCAGCGGTTTTTCGTAAAGGTACGGGATTTGCGCCTCATCAAGCAGATTTGCTATTATCACCTCGGTTTTGGATCTTACCCTTTCGCCCCTTTTCGTATGGAATTCCGGACTTCCCTCCCTGAATGCCAATCCGGTATATATCTGATTTTTCCACCCGCATACAAAATCCTCATCCGACATAACCGGTCTGTTGATAAGAACAAGTTTTGGGAGCGGAAGCATTTCTTCTGCCTTTTCCCATGGCTCCTTTTCCAACAGTTCCACTGTTTCATCAAGTTTTTTTATTTCCTCATCAATGCATTTGCTCAGCAAACGATCATATTCCTTCTGTGCCAGCAGCTGCGCTTTGCGAATATCTTTTTTCGGCACATATTTTCCGCAAATATCCTTCTTGTCTTTCTGGATATAATACTGATACCCGTTCTTATACCTGTATGCCCTGAGGATACCCTTCGGGCAGCGACGTTCGTCTGTTTTGATCGTCTCCTGTAATTCCTGCAATTCTTTTTGTTTCTTTTTATCATGCTTTTCAGATCCATAATCGTCTCCTTATATTTTCCAATGTACTTGTAGGCATATTGATCTTCGGTGATCTCTGCTTGGCTGAAACCTGATCCGAAAACATATGATCTGTTTTGACTTTAATCGTTTTAAACTGCTATATACACGATCACTTTTGATCTGTTTTGAGACCTTATTCAGCTTACAAACAGACAATTTCTGCCATACAGATAATTCCCTGTAAAACGTCAATTTATCTGTATAAAATGCCATTATCAGTGTGTTTTTAATGTCCTTCAACAGATAATATCCTAAAATATGAAATATTATCTGTTATATTTTTATAAAATTTTGTCACATAGGGAATTTCAACAGATAATCCAACTGAATTCCTGATATTATCTGTTCGCGAAATGAAATACTTCTATTTGATTTGAAATAAAACAGATAAATTGTCCTGAAGGCTCATTTTATCTGTCCAACTTGTCTTTTGTGCCTGTAAGCATCCGCATTTAAGCCACGGAAGCATATGACACGTCATATCTTACTGATTCCAATCATACGAGATACCATATCCCGTCACGCTTATAACCTTTAAGTGCTCTGATGATAGCATTGCATGCCTATCTCTGTCAACAAAGCCTCTGAATACAGCCTTTCAACCACTAAATAAAGACTTTTCAACCTTCGGGATATCTTCAAAACATGAGCACTCCTGAAATCTCCTGTAATGACACAAAAAGAAGACCACACGTGGTGGTCTTCCCTTATTTCACATAAGTGTTCGTTCTACTTCAGAAGCTTATTTCACATAAGTGTTCGTTCTACTTCAGAAGCTTATCTCACATAAGTGTCTGCGCTCCTTAAGAAGCTTATCTCACATAAGTCTCCCGCAGCTGAACAGGTCAGTAATATAATCCGTTTTGATCCGGTTTAAGCTTGTCATCAAGACCTTCCGGATATTCTCCTTCCCTGAGATAGAAATGCAGATATCTGTTGTTGCTTACAGCCGAGACATTCAGATCATTGTTGTAAACATCGAAATTGGGCACCGATGAAGTACCGTAATTGCCGGATATGATCACCATACCCTTGAGTGTTTCAAACATCGGGTCATCCTTCTCGATATTACCGCTGTATGACTGACCGCTGTCATAGTCATATCTGGTAACCTCAAATCTCTCAACCTCATCCCAGTTGGGCTCGGTAATATCATATTCGTATTTTTCAAGAAGTTTCAGCATATATGCATCACAATCATATACCGCAAATGAAAGGTTGGTTGAATACGATCCGCCGTAGTAATCATAGCGCTCCACGCGCGGTTCTATGTATACACACACCTCTCCTATCATATTACCGTCTGTCACATCATCTGCTTTTCTTGCGTCCATATCCTTCTGGATGGCATCAAATAAAGGTAGTATATCCCCCTCTTCGAAGTGCACGCTATTGTAATCAAAATCCACAAAAGAATCGTAAAAAGCGCTTATATATGCATTCTTGTCACTGAGTTTTTCAGCTATCGACTCATTTTTAAGAGGATTGTGTACATCAACATATTCCCTGTTGTTGTACAGGTCCCTGTATAGTTCCTTTCCTCTGCCGTTCGCCATGACATATGATCTTGTGATCGTTTTTCCGCTCGTTGTTTCATATTTGACCGTAACGCCTACACCATATGACCGTCCATCATAATTATTCTCATTGTATTTATCTTCACTCAATGACTCCGAAATATATCCGGTAAGCTTTGAAAGCAATTGCTTATCGGTTAATTTCATATGATTCATAAGATACTGTCCGTAGGGTACATATTCTCCATCGTCCTCTAAATAATCACTGTAGATATCACTGTCATATATAACAGCGAAACTCTCTACCTCATCTGCCTCAGGGATGTACCTGTCATACCCGAAAACATCCGCCGTAAATATGATCACTATCACTGCGGCAATGACCGTTGAAACAACAGCCGAACGAATGCCTTTAACGACACATTTGAAATCGCCTTCGATAAGATACTGCAGTAGTATCTGTGAAATGATAACTCCGCTGATGAAGCCGAATATCATAAAGCCGTCTCCGTCACCGTTGATCGTATGGAAGCCCAGCGCCGCAAATACGATTGCCGGTATCATGATGATACATTTGATGATCGGCTTGGCAAAGCCGAATGCTATATTGTTATTGCCTGCATAACTTGCTCTTGCTCTGTAGAGCTTATATGCTATAAAACCGTATACTGCGATTTGTATGCACAGTATCACTATCCCTTTTACAAGACCCGCGTTATCCGCAAAATACACCTTATTGGTGTTGAATCTATAGCCCACTGCATTTATATATGGCGCGATCGGAGTCAGTATCCCCTTTTCCAGAATATATATTCCGTCATGTAAATATGCCAAATGACTGTATGTCTTAAAAAATGAATCACTCAATGCATAGATCATAAATCTGATAAGCGGTTCCAATACTACCAGATAGCATCCCCCCAGCGCCGCCAGGATAAAATTGCCTGTAAGCAGCTGTGCTATACAGATGATCATGTAAACCGCAATGAAAAGCAGTGTGTGTACCAGAAATCCGACCAGACTTACCTTAAGAGCCGTAGGTGAATAAAAACCCCCGCAGGCAAGCACGATGTTACTGAGGATCAGATTGATACCGTAGCATATCATGAATATGAACAGATTGTTGAGATTGATATACCACCATCTGACAGATTCCTTGACCGGAAGCGCCTTATAGAAATCAACCTTTTTGATCTGATTATTCCACGACCACCCCGTTATCGCGAGCAGCAATGCGAGCGCTGCCGTAAGGATTCCATGGAATCCCGAAAAAGGCGGCAATGAAATAAGTCTCATATTATAAAACGTCTCGTTAAGTGCGATCGGTCCGTACCTTTCCAGTATTGCTTTGGCGTTCATAACGTCCACATAGGTGATTACCGGCATAATGAAAAAGCATACCAGAAAACATATGATAAAAAACGGAAAACGCTTTTTTGAATTAAGACGACTAATCTTCCAGAATGAGCTTTTTGACGTCATATCCGACTACCTCCGTTTCACTTATAAATATTTCTTCCAAAGAAAGCGGCAGCATCTCGGTAAATACGGTATTGACCGATCCGAGAACAGTGATGATCTCATCCCTTGTTCCGCTTACCGTGTAAATATACATCGATCCTGAATTATTGGATGTAACGATCTTGACCGCATCAGTGAATCTCTCACGATCCGCATCGCTCTCAAATACAACCTGAACCTTCTGCAGTCCGCATTTTGCCTCATCAAGATCCTTGGCAAGCAATACACCGCCCTTGTGCAGTAAACCGATCGTATCACATATATCTTCCAGTTCACGCAGGTTGTGTGAAGCCAAGACCGGCGCGAAGGATCTCTCGGACATTTCTTTTGCAAATAAACTCTTTATCGCCTGACGCATGACCGGATCCAGACCGTCAAATGTTTCATCGCACAGAAGATAATCCGTCTTGGCACATAATCCCAGAACGATAGCCATCTGCTTTTTCATACCCTTTGAGAAGGTGTCGACCTTTCTGTCCTTATCCAATGCCAGCTGTTCTGTTATCTTATTGAACTGCTCCATGTCAAAATTTTCGTATATACTCTGCAGATATGCTGCCATATCGGCGCCTGTACTGTGTGCAAAGAAATACTGGTCATCCGATACAAAGAACAGTTTCTTTTTGACATTCGGATTGTCATATGAATTCTCATTATCGACCAAGATAACTCCTTCGTCAGGCTTGATAACTCCGGAGATCATACGCAACAGGGTTGATTTACCTGCACCGTTTGTTCCCAGAAGGCCATAGACAATTCCGTTATTGATCGTAAGATCCATGGACGAAATGGCTTCGTATCCATTAAATCTTTTTGTAACATTTTTAATGTCTATCATACTCTCTCCCCTTCTTTATTATTCAGCATTTCATCTACCAGTTTACGAATGTCCAGTCCGGCCTCTTTGGCCTCATTGGCAACAGCCTCAAGTTTATCGATGATCTCACGTTTTTTGATATCCATCAGTTCGCTCCCCGCTGCGACAAAATTCCCCCTGCCTTTGACTGTGTATATAAATCCCTGCTGCTCCAGCATCATATACGCTTTCTGGATCGTATTGGGATTTATAGACAGTTCAATAGCAAGATTCCTTACCGACGGCATCTTATCATCAGCCTTCAGTATCCCCCTGACGATCAGATTCTTAAACCTGTTGACTATCTGTTCATAAATTGGTGTCGAGTCTTTATAATCTATCCAAATCATGAACTCCTCCTTTTTTTGTTGTGTCTTTTGCATGCAATTTAAGTGTACTAGTACCGTTAGTACACTTAAAATATATATCACCCTTTTTCCATTGTCAATAGAGGAAATAAAATTTTTTTCCGGTCATCAAAAATATAAGAGGTGACCGGCCGAACGGCCGATCACCCCTGACAGTTTCCACTCCCCTTTAGCATCTTTTTCAGGTCCCTGTAAGCCCATAGGGCTCTGTAATAAACGTAGAAATGCAGCTGGGACTTCATCTGCATCGCGATCAGTTTCCTCTCTTCCGGATGGAGTTTTTCCAGATAATATGCATTTGCCTGAAAATCCGGAAATGTTTCCTTCATCTCTTTTCCGAGGTCGGCGGTGAATCTGTAGCAGCCCTTCAGAAACGGTCTGCATTGCATCGCGGAAAAGAGTGTGTTGCTGTAAAAAAGAACCGTGAACTTGAATTCAAGTTCGTCTCTGTATGTATCAAAGTAGCCGTATTTCTTTGCTTCCGAGAGCATGAGCCTTCCGGCTGTCTTCCTGTCCTCCAGATTTTTCATGGACAGAGTGTGAACTGTTGAATTGCCGTGCTGGTAGTAAAAATACAAAGGCTCATCAATATACTCGAAATGCTTCGCACGCAACATCCATGTGTTGGCAACCGCATTGTCCTCGTAGAAGATGTCCTCCGGAAATACCGGGCTGCTGCCGTCTCCGAAGATGATCTCTCTTTTGTATATCTTTACGACCAGACTGCCCGGTTCAAGAACCAGCTGTCTGTATTTTTCATGATCGAGTACTCCGGTCTGGGCCGGATCGTTATTGTGGTCAATGACTCCTATGTTCCAGCCGTGCTCCGGCGTCATGCTGTAATCGCAGCCGACCATGTCTGCACCGGTCTCTTCGGCTTTTTTAAGCAGTCTTTCATAATAATCCGGAGTGACCCAGTCGTCCGCATCTATGAAGCCTATCCATTCCCCTTTGGCCACGGAAAGACCGATGTTCTTGGCACCTCCCTGATGGTGGTTCACTGTCGACCGGATCGCATGAAAAAATGCCCCGTATTCAGCCTCATACTGTTGCATGATCTCAAAAGACCCGTCTGTTGAAGCATCGTCAACAGCAATGATCTCGTAATCATTTCCCGCAACAGTCTGATTAACGAGACTGTCGAGACACCATTTAAGTTTATCATCCGCCGCCATATTATATACCGGCACTATTACGCTCAGAAGCATGTATCACCCTATCCGCCTTCACGTTAGAGGCATGATCCTTCCCTGCTAAACGCATGATCTCACTATATTTTATCAGAATCCGGTTTTGCCGGCTCCGTGTCAGATTTATTTAAGCAACCTGCCAACTCCGTGTCAGCTTTTTTTAACCGGCCCGCAAGCTTCGTATCCGCACATACCCTGCCGACGCCGTCAAATAACAGGCTTCGCAGCCAGTCCGCAATGGCACAGCATATGAACAATACTGCGACGCAGGCCATAAGATGGCCGGCAAATAAAGCCGGATTTTCCGGCACATCACCGAATATGGCGCACATCCATGTAAGCCATCTGCCCCTTATGAGCCCGTGCTCATGGATAAGATAAATGCCAAGGCTGAAGGGCGCGAGCCTTCTTGCCGTATCGGCGATAAATCCTTCTTTTATCTTCATATATCTGAATGCCGTAAAGAGTCCCAAAGCTCCCGTCAGGCAGAAGATATAATTATAATCCGAGGTTATGTTTTCACAGGTTCTGAATCTTCCTGTATTGTAGATTATCTCATGGAAACCTGTATCAACGGCGAACAGGATCAATACGGAAATGATATAGACCACAGCACCCGAGCGCTTTGACTTAAGTACTTTGATATCGTATCTTCCGATATATGCGGCAATAAGATACAGACAGATATACCAGTCAAGGCTGTATCCGTTTTTGTCGAGTGCAAACTGCACGGGTACTATGCTCTTTATGAAGCAGAGCCAGAACAAAAGTCCAAATATGACCGTCTTTAACTGCTTTTCACTCAGATGCTCTATACCCGCATTGAGTACGGGTGCTATCACGTACAGAAGCAGATAAAATGTCACAAAGTTAAACTGCGCCGAAGAAACCGGGAAAAAGAACAATACTGTCTGATATGCCCCTCCGATCTCAGCGACCGCATCGGGACATACGATGAGCATGATCAGATAGATCACGATCGTATAAAACATAACTTCCGCAAGCAGTTTCAAGATCCTGGTAAGTTTAAAACTCTTCTTTGAAAGAAAATAACCGCTGATAAGTACCCAGACATTTACGGCAACGATACACATTGAGTCGATAAACTGCCCCGTGATCTGCCTTCCGGTCATGGGGGCATCGCTAACGATGAGGCTTCCCGAATGACTCAGATAATGCAGAATGAGCACCATAAATACAGCTATTATCCGCAATAATTCAAAATTGGCTTCTCTTTTTTTACCAGTACTCATATCTTTACTCCAGCGGGTCGTCCTTCTCCTGTGATAAGCCCGCAGCCATATGCTTGTTGTGTATCTCGGGATCCTCGTATTTGTCCATAAATGTATTGCCGAGTCTCACCTTTCTTTCGGCAAAATCTATGGCTCCGAGATCTGTATAAACCGTAACGACAACATCAAATCTCACATCCTTTATGAAGCCCAGAAGTTCCATCGGAACCGATGCATCAATGATCGGATATTCCGAAAACGCCTTATGATAATCAAGGCGGTCCCTTGGATGCGGCTTTATAAATACCTGTCCTTTGGCTGCGTAAAAATCTATTATATCCTTAAAGAGTCTTTCTCTTGTCTCAAGGTCGCACAAAGGATCCGTCAATACAAGGATCTTCTGCCTTCTCTCATCCGCCTGCGAAGCATTTGCAAGTCCGTTTTCGATCTCCGCTTTATTTCTGACAAATGCGTCAAGAAGTATTTCCCTGTCTTCATCCGTCAGTCTGTCAGTCAGCTGCTTCCTCGGAATCTCTTTGTAATACGGGCATGGCATCTCTATGGCACCGATGTCATTTACTTCCATATCGATACAATATCTGCCGTATCCGTTCTCTATAAATATCAGATTGAGTTTTTTCGATAAAAATACCTTCAGTCCGAATGCCCCACGGTTGTCGATCCTTGCATCGTCACTGTGGACCAGCGTATCCAGCCCGTCTTCGACCGCGTGATAATATATCTTCTCTTTGTTGAGATAATATCCTATCGGATCTGAGTCACAGAACACATATATGTCCTTATATTCTCTGAGATTTACAGGGATGAAGGACGCTTCCTTTGCTGCAAGGAGTTTGGTAAATCTTATCCTCTGGAACATATTGAGAACGATGTTTCCCCTGTCCTTCTTGTACTCCATGATCTCGGGAAAATACTCGGGCTCCTTCTCATCAAATGCAATGACATTCTCCCACAGCCCTGTTTTTGCGGCTCTCTCAGGAAATGATTCAAAATCATTGGACATCATGGAAAGCATGAGAGTCGCATGACCGCGCTGCGCAGAGGGAAGGGCCAGTTCTTTAAGGAAGGCGATATATGCATGATAGTATGTATGGCAAATATAAATCCTGTCTTTCAAGAAAATCCTCACTAGTCGGCCGCTCGGGCCATGGATCATTTTATCCGGCCGCTCGGGCCATGGACCGGTATCGGTCATTTTATCTCACAGGCTCATTTGATACATCCATGAGCCCCGCTTTGATCATTTTTTCAATGATAGGCATGATGGTTTTGACAGGCGCACCTATCTTATCACTAAGTCCTATCAGGTCTCTTTTTCCGTCGGAGTAAGCCAGCACATCCTTCATCGCCCAGAATGCATCGGTGTACGCATCCTTACGGCTCAGGTCGGGATACAGTCCCCTCTTTCCGAGCTGCGGCTCACCTATCGTATTGATACGGTAATATCTGTTGAATTCCAGTGTCTTTATGATATCTGTTATCAGATCGTATGTCCCCTGAAGTCCCTTCGGGGAAATAAGACTCATATCATCGGCAGATGTGTGATACTCCGGATATTCATTGTATTTGGATCTTGTGAGCAATACTACTGGAAGGTCCGCTCCGACCGAACAATACTCTCTCTCGTCACTTCCCCTGTCGTGAAAAGTATAAGTGCGATATTCGGGATGCTCGCTTCCGAGTATGTTTATTGCAACCCTGTCAGCAAGTGTATCTCCCTCTTTGCTCGGCATGAATCCGTATTCGCGGTCATCACCTACACAGCTTATATTGAAGCCTGCGATGATATGCTTCTTCATTTCGGGAAGATTCTTTGACATGTATGTTATGGAGCCTATAGTCTCCGGAATAAATACGATACGATAACTCAGTCTTCTGTTTTTGAAGCTTTTTATATAGTTGACCACTTCGGTCACTACCACGGGGCCGCTTAATTCGTTGTTGGCCATTGACGGATGGCAGCAATAAGTGGAGAAAAATACTTCATCCTCTGTTTCGCCCGGTATCAGCACTTCTCCGTATGTAAGGCTGCCGTCAAAAAGCCTCGAATCTATATGGACATGATAATTGCCCGACTTAAGCTGCTTTCTTTTGCTGTCTGCCATGCAAAAGCCCCAGCGTTCTTTATAATAGCTTGTGACATAAGGGATATAATCGGGCTGTTCGGGTGATGAATACAGATGCTCCTGCAGTTCATCCAGCGATACGACCTTGTCGACCGGGATCGAATAACCGAGGATATGAAGATTGCAATCCGCAAAATCGATCACTCTGTTACCGTCTTCGTCTTCCACCCAGGCTTCATTGATCTCCCACTCCTTCGGAACATTCCAGTCAAAGACCTTTGTCCCGGTTGGCACTTCATGGATGGTCATCTCGGGTATTTCCTGCTGTATCCTTCTCAGTGTCTTTCTTATCCCTTCACCGGTGATACTTCTGCACCAAGGAAACATCTCGGCAGCCAGGTCATACATTTTCCTGCCTTCGGCAAATCCGTTTTCCGCCATATCTCAGTTTCCTCCAAGAAGGTTTTCCATCATGGAAACCACCGCTTTCAGATTTTTGAAGTTCTCTTCGGTAACAAGCTCGGGATCGATCTCAATGTCGAATTCCTCTTCAAGTGTCACAACGAGTTCAACGACCTGCAAGGAATCCATGATCCCCGATTCCAGTACGTTGTCTCCTTCATAGTCACCGCTGCCCGGTGCGATCTCATTCATGAGTGCTTTTATCTTCTCTTCCAAAACTCAAACCTCTTTTATATTATTTTACAGTAATTCCTTAAGCTTGACTCTTTTAAACTATTTTACAGTAATTCCTTAAGTTTGACGCGGTCTATCTTTCCGTTGGCATTCAACGGAAGACTGTCCGTGCAAATAACCCTGCCGGGTATCATGTACTCGGGTATCATGCCGGCAAGTTTATCCCGGAGATCCTGCAATTCCATGGGAACGTCGAGGAAAAGCACGATCTTCTGCATCTTCTCATCATACAGACAGCAGCATGATGAAATGCCGTCAAGCGAATCCACCGCTGTTTCTATCTCACCGAGCTCTATCCTGTGGCCGAGATGCTTTATCTGGAAATCTTTTCTTGAAAGATACATTATCTCTCCGTATTCATTGTATCTTACAACATCACCCGTCCTGTATATCACATCCGGCACGGCCGTGTTCAGCGGATTCTGGACAAATGCGGCAGCGGTCTTTTCAGGGTTGTTGTAATAACCCTTCGCAAGTCCCGTTCCTCTGACGCAGAGTTCTCCGGTCCTGTCCGTACCCGTAACGAGTTTATCGTCATCGTCAAGCACGAGTATCTCGGTATTTGGCATCGGCTTGCCTATCGGAAGCGCTTCCTCATCCGAGAATTCCCTGTCGACTATATAAAATGTACACGCATCCGTGATCTCGGTAGGTCCGTAAAGATTGGCATACAATGCATCCGGCAGAAAGCTTCTCCAGATATTTAACTGTTTGTTCGGCATGACCTCTCCGCAGAAAAGTATGCGTTTTAATGTCGCGCTCAGATCTACTTTTTTTAGTGCCTTAAGCTTTGATACGACGATCATCGCCGACGGAACCCAGAAAATGGTACTGATACGGTTCTCCTGCAGATATTCAAGCAATCTCACAGGCTGGAAAAACAGCTTATGCGGTATGATATGGAGCTCCGCTCCCATCTTCATGCATGAGTAAATATCAAGGATCGAATTGTCAAAATAAAACGGCGCCTGGTTTCCGAAGGAATCCTCGCTTGTTATGGAAAACTGTTCCGTAACCCAGTCGATGTAATCGATGACACCCCTGTGAGTGATCGATACGCCCTTCGGTGTTCCCGTGGAACCCGATGTGAACAGCACATACAGGATATCGGTATCTATTATCTCATATGTCTTAAGATCGATCGCCTTCCGTGTTTCCTCTGACCGTGAGTCCGGATCATCTCCGGCTGTTTCATATATCACATAATTCCCGTCATATCCGAATGAATCGAACTGCTCTTTTAACGCAGCTGTGGTGATCACTATACGCGGCTTCAGTGTTTCGATGATCTTGGCCGCTCTCGGTCCCGGCATATCAACGTCTATGGGCGAATAAAAATCACCGCAATATGCGATACCCATAAATGATACAAGCACTTCCTTGCATTTCTCCATATAAACGGCAACCGGCTGTTTGCAGTCATACCCGCTCTCTTTCTGGATCTTCAATATCTCATATGCGATGGCACGGCTCTTGTCCCTGAACCCGCCCCATGTTATGCTGCCGTTTTCATCTGTCACAGCTGTTTTATCGCTATATCGTACGGCTGTATCGTCAAGCCATTTAAGTACATCTTTTTGCATCTGTGTTTCCTTTTGTAAAATATTTTATCTGTATTGCGGCTTTACAGGCCTCCGGCCCTCAGAAAGGCTTTACAGGCTTCCAGCCCTCAAATATCTGCTCTCTGGGTATATTGAAATCATAGATATTTCTGCACTCGTTATTCATTATATCATCGCACAGCGTATCCCAGACTGCTCCGAGGTCATCGATCTGAACACTGACACAGCCCCTGAAATCCAGGCTCCGCGACAGTCCTTTCTCTTCAAATACGGCACCGATGCGATTGATCTTTTCCACAGGTTCGATCTCCAGTTTCCTCGCAGCATAATCATAGGTCCTGGTCTCCGTGATACCGTTTTCATCCGTATATTCTCCGGTAAACGTCTTGGCAAACCTGTAAGGAACATTGCATGCCGTCTCCGCATAATGGCAGAATGTCATGCCGTGTTTGTAATCCGTTCCGAGGATGATCTGTTTAACATGATTTGCCCTGCAATATTCAAACGGCGAATCATTGCCGAACGAATGCTTATTGTCCATTCCGCACAGTAGATCCTTATCCGCTCCCCATACGGCAAATGAATGCATCGGATGCTTTGTCCTCTTAAAATCATCCCTCGCAAGTGCAGCATTGCCGAGCGCTCCGACAGTGGACGGCGAATGAAGGTAATCGTAATGCTTCTCATTGCTGAACACAAATGTAAAAGTCGGAATAAGTATCGTTCCTTCTTCTCCGACCTTTTCCTTGATAATATCGATCAGCTCGTCCATATCAAACTTCTCATGTGCTTTTCTGCATAAGACAGCAAGCTTCATCAGTTCCGAAGCGATATAGAGCCGGTCTCCCTTATTTATATCAAATATATCAGCAAATTCCCGTAGAAGCATATTTGAAAATACCCTGTCCCTCTTTTTCATTTGTCGGCAAATATTATACCATAATATGACGGTTTATGCCCACAGTTTCTCAAATGATACTGTACTGCAGAAACTCGTATTTCAGCCCGGTTCCGGTGTCGGTCTCCGGCGGGAGCAATGCTCTTGCAACAAGCTTGAGATCGTCCGATTCGATATCTGTTCTTTTCAGATTTGCGTAGTCACCGTCAATGCTGACCACTTCATAATAAAATGTTTCCATATGTTGATCTTTCCTTTTCCTATAATATTTCAGTCAACCGCGGTCCGCTTACTCAATCCCCGATATAACTTCACTGAGTTTCTCTGCCAATACGGCATGTGCTTCCGGTGTAAGATGAAGCGAATCCTCTGCGGAGGGTTTTATATATTCTGCTGCATTAAAAAATATGCAGCCGTATTCATCGGCCACTCTTTTATACTCTTTCGGAAACTCCCTCGATCTTTGTATGGCATTTTCATAAAATGCTCCATAGAACGGAGAACCGGCGATCCCTTCACCTATCTCGGGAGGAGAGACCAATATTATCTGCGGTACGAAGCCCTGTTTCTCCGAAGTAAAATCCTGTATCTCCTTAACAAGAGTTCCCGCTCCGTCAGCGATACGGGCGGCACTCGCATGAAATGTTTCCTTCAGATCATTGCTTCCCAGCATGAGAACGACAATGTCTACGGGTTTGTGTGAATTCAGGCACGGTCTCAGATACGAAAGGCCGTTCTTCCATCCTTCAAAAGGATCGTCAAACACAGTGGTCCTGCCGTTGCAGCCTTCTTCAATGACACGATGATCCACACCCAGCAGTTTCTGCAATCTTCCCGTCCATCTGATATCCTCCGGATATCTGAAACCGTTGGACGGATCGTATCCGTATGTATTTGAATCGCCATAGCATAATACAGTTTTCAATCTAAAATCCTTTCGAAATATATTTTTTCACCATTGTCCCCAATCATATGATTCGGATGTACATGTCATAACATAAATTATATTAGGTGATATATCATCAATGATCCATCTTATCCCGTTTCTCTTGCACGTAAAACTTATTGTGGCATCAGAGTTTTTAGGCTTGACAGTTTCCTTCTTATCATTAACTATTTCTTCAAGGATCTCATCCATTTCGCTTTCCGTTATATTCGGATTTGAAAATGCCAATGAGAGAGACTGATTAAATAATTCACTTATTATTTCCAAATACACATTAGTGGCATCTTTGTATTCCACCTCTACCGTCACTTCAGCAGAATTATTAGTGAATTTCGTATCTGTAATGACATAATCCATTTCACCATATAGTTCGGTTATGTATTCAAGCAGATCATTATAGTATTCATTGCTTTCTTCCTGTGTAGTTATTTCATTTAATGCATCATCTGAAATCAGAGATATCTCTCTGTTTTCGTCATAATACTTAAGTGCATCAAAGAAAGCCATAACTGTGAATTTCGGAGAAATAACTCCCAACGCCTGTTCGGTTCTGATCTTTATTGTATGACCAACATCTTTCAGAGTATATGAATGCGTGTACAGATAAAAAAAGAAAATAGCTGCGATCAGCAATAAGCTTACAATCCTTATTGGAAGCATTGCCTTAAACCTTTTCTTTCTTATAATTTTGCCTATGGATTGATTCGTCTTTTTACCATCTCCGGCCAGCAAGGCCGCTTCTTCCCGGCGCTTTTTCTCAGCCTCAAGACGCTCGCTGCCTGAAATACTTTCCGGATCACCAGTACTTTTATATCCATCACTTTCAGCCGGCCATACATTAGTCCTCTCATTGTTTTTTGTATCGTTACCCATAATTTGAGGACTTGCCGAATTATTGCTTTCAGATTTGACATCCTTGGAATAATCCTCTATTTTACTTCCGCATGCGATACAAAATTTTGACTTATCACTTATTTCTTTTCCACAGTTTGGGCAAAACATGTTAATCCTCCTTATCACGACAATATCCGGGTTAATTCTCGCTTTCCCAGCCTTTACATACATTACACCATCCGACTGCTCCGCTTGCCTTTTCGAGTTCATAAGGTGTAAGCTTCACAGAAACAAATTCATTTCCACCGGCCGGATGGATGTACTCAAAACGTTTCATCGAGATATCAAGCCATATCGGTATACCATCCGGCACCCCAAAGGGACACACTCCTCCGGGTGCGAATCCTGTCATTTCCTCTACCCGATCTCTCGGTATCATACTCGGTTTTGTATGAAACGCAGCCTTGAACTTTGAACTGTTTACTCTTCCGTCTCCGGCCATTACAATGATCACAGGCTTTTCATCCACTATGAATGACAAAGTCTTTGCTATCTCTGCTTCCGTACAGCCGATCTGCTGTGCAGCATGTTCTACTGTGTCGATAGTTTCGGTATGTTCCGTTATGCGATCCGCAAACCCTTTATTCTCGAGCCATTTGTATACATTTTCATTCAACATTTTCGTTCCCCTTACTCTCCGTCTTCAGTTAAAAGTCGTCTGAGAAGTTCATCTTTATTATCCAGAAACATCTTTGTGATCTGATAACTCTGTGTATCTTCATAGTCAATCGCATGAATCGGTCCGTCGTCAAAACTTAAGATCTCGGCATCGGGTATCCCAAGCAGGATCGGCGAATGCGTGACCATGATGAACTGTGAATCTTCCTTCGCGCAATTAACTATTTCCAAAAGCAAAGTGAGCTGCCTTTGCGGTGAAAGCGCCGCCTCAGGCTCGTCCAACAGATAGATTCCATGTCCTTTGAAAGATGTCTGAGCAAGTTGCAAAAAACTTTCCCCATGAGAATGCTCATGAAACATTTGTCTGCGTCCGTACGGATCCTCCCTGCTGTATATCTCTTCAGCTGTCGCAACATTATAAAAGCTTTCCGCACGCAAAAAATAACCCCATCCCGGCTTACTGATACCTTTTGTCAGTCTTATCGCATCACATAATCCGGAATGCGAATCATACGTCGAAAAATTATAATTTCTGGTCCCGCCCTCGGGATTAAAACCATAGTTCACGGCGATTGCTTCAAGCAATGTTGACTTTCCGCTGCCGTTCTCGCCGACAAACATCGTAATTCGCTTATTGAAATCCAGATGCTCCATATTCTTTATTGCATCTATGTTCCTAAGATAGCTTTGCCTGTCTATTTTATCCCAGTTTATGCTTACTCCGCGGATCGGCAGATCGATCATGTTGTTTTGCAAGATATTTCCCCCTACTCCTCGCCCTTCAGCACCACAGTTTTATAGTCATGATGCACTGCTTTCAGAAAGGTTCCGAATACATCCGCCGTCTTCAGCCTCATGCTTGAAGTATTGATGCACGGATGGCAGCCCACATATTCCGCGTTGATCACATCTTCATCAACAAGCAGCTGCACATTGTTCTCCTCATCATTCATAAGGCCCATAACACTTACAGAGCCCGGTGTTATATCGAGGAATCTTTCCATATACTCCGACGGTGCAAAAGAGAGTCTGGCAGAATTGATCTGCTGTGATATTTCCTTGGTCTTGAACTTTTTGTCCTCCTTGATCATAAGCAGATAAAACCTATCCTGTTGTCTGTTGCACAGCAGGAGGTTCTTGCAGATAACCGCCGGTGCAAGGACCTCATCGATCTCGGCGCATGCCTCCATTGTTTCTGCCGGTTCGTGATCTACCCTCTCATACTCTATGCCCAGTTTATCAAGAAGATCATATACTCTGATCTCTTTTTCCGTCCGTCCCTCTGTATTCTCCGGTCTTCCTTTTTGTATATCCATTTTTCCATCCTTCCGTAACGCATACTACTACAGACATGTCATGGTGTTGCGTGACTCTACGCTTATCGTCACATCATGTTCCGGCATCTCAAATGTGAATTCATATCCGTTCGAATTGCCGTAAACCCTCTGCAGCTCGACATCATCAGTGTAGAAATGATAATCCGTATCGCTTGCTATCATGTCGAAATATACTGTCACCTTTTCCCCGGCATTGTAAGCCGTTCTTTCGGATCTGAAACCCGCATTGCCAAGATTCAGTCTGTACATACCGGAAATACCTGCAAGCTGCAATTCTTCCGCATGTGCTTTCATACCGCGGATGACGATCTCAGCCACGTCTCTTATGTCCATTCCGAGCATCTCACAACCCTTGAGGATGAGCTCGCGGTTGCATTTTGCGGCAAATCTCTTGTCCTTCCATTTTTTCATGAAGCTTTTGACTTCCATATCGGTTATTCCTGCAGGACGCATTCTTGCTGCAGCCTGAACGATACCCGTGAGTTCATCGACCGCGAACAGACTCTTTTCCATATCGGTAAGAGGCTCCGTATCGGTGCAGATCGAGTAGCCGTGCGCCATGATCGCCCGTATATCCTCTTCGGGAACACCGAGTTCGCGGAGCGGTTCTTCGGTGTGCAGCAAATGCTCCTCCGGATATTTCTCATAATCATAATCATGCAGCCATCCGACTGCCGCCCAATGCTCTTTATCCTCTCCGAAATGCTCCGCCATCGCTTCCATTGCCGCTGATACATTGGCCGCATGAAGCAGCAAATGCTCCTCTGTGACCATCGTTGCATTGATCTCTTTTGCCTTTTCCAAAGTCAATTTTTCCATAACCGCCTCTTATTCCTGCAATTTTGCATATTTTTCTTGTCTTATTACCTGTCTTTCAAGGATACAAAATCCATCTTTTATATTGTATTATGGGTATGAAGGTGAGTCAAACGATATATTGGCTCAATTTAATGGATACATCATTCGGTTTCGGATGATAAGTGTATAAGAGGAAATAAGACCATGAAGAAAAAATATCTGCTTACATGCCTGCTGGCTGCTGCCGCACTTTCGGTCTGCATGACAGGCTGCAATACTCCCGGTCGTGACCGTGACGATTCATACGAAGAAGATGAAGACGACGAGGAAGAGGACGAAGAGGAAGAAAAAGAAACCAAAAAGAAAAAGAAGAAAAAGAAAGACGATGACAAAGATAAGGACAAAGACGCCAAACTCACAAAGATACCCGAGCCCAAAGAACTGCCTCCTTTATCCGAATGGTCACCGATCAGTCTTACATTTGAAAATGATGATCTGAGATTCGTCTACACCTCTCTCGGTGAAGAAAAGGAACTGGTTCCCGAAGTTTATTTCGAGCCCGAATGGCTTGAGATCGATTCATATGTACTCGGTGATACGGATGGTGACGGCATACTTGCCGACGATTATCTTCTTTTCGATAAGGATGGCGACGGTGTAAATGAAGTGCTTTTCGGTACGGAAGTATTTGGCAATAATATCAGCGACAAATTCTGCACCTACTGCCTGTATAAAATGGATGACGACGGGGTCCTGAAACTCGTCGAAGACACCGACTACTATGGCAGTGACGCATTTGTTGACCAAGGGAAGCTTGCATTTACCGACTACGGAAGAGATGCCGACGGTAACATGATCTCATTTGTCAAACATCCCGACCTCATTGAGGGTGAATTCCGGACCGAAGATATGAACTATATCTCAGCCGAATGGTCCGAGGATCTCACTGTTGCCAAGATGACAGTAAGTTTCTACAGACAGGACACATTCCGCGGAAACGGTGTAATGGACGGTGACAAGCTTGTTTTCAGAGGCATCAGCGACGCTTCCGAGGATGTATATGAATTCGTTGCGGAATTTTCACTTAAAGGTGACAGATATGAACTTGATGTGATCCATTCACCCTCTCCTTTTATCGGCAACGGAGCCGTTTTTAGCGGATTCTTTTCGGAGTATCCGAAGGAAGAACCCCGTCGGGAAATAATCATAAATCCGCAAGTCCTTGACAACTTTGACATGATAACTCCTACCCAGGTAAATATCACGGATGCCTATTCGGGTGAAATGTACGTCTTTGGTTACGGTACGATCATCAGTCCTGATCTTCCGAATTATGAAGACGGCGACAAAGCCATGGACTGGATCGATCACTATCTGAACGATGATTCGGAGATACCGAACGGCTTCGCAATGGGCGATGTGTGGTCGATCATCATAAATCCTTACAATAACAACATCATAGAAGTAAAATCAATAGGATGGTGGGATTAACCCGCCATCCTTTTTTTACACGAATTATCCGTAACACAAAATATCTTTAACAGGAAGCACTACAACAAAAAATTGGCCAATGCGATATTGCTCACATCTATCCCTCTGTGTGTCAGTCTTAATATGTCCTCACTCTCTTCAAGCAGCCCTTCGTCCTTAAGCTTGTCTATAGAGTTGCCGTAAACCTCTCTTATATCTCTGTTAAAACGCTTTTTGAATTCCGACATCGATATGCCGTTCATCATCCTGAGGCCCAGGAACATAAATTCTTCCATCTTATCATTTACGGAAAGTCTGTGTACGCCTTCATGAAAACCATCGTTTTTGAGAAGTTCTAAGAAGTCGCGATGATCGCTTTCGGCCGTTGCAAAGCTTTCACCGTTACCGGTTTCATCGGATGCTTCTTTAGCCTCATCCTCATCGGGCTCGTCATACTCATCAACACCCGTATAATACTCAAAATAGCTCTCACTCTGCGGCGCATTCAGATTATTGCATGCATTGATATAGATATCGAGATCGGATGTATTGCTGTATCTGACTCCATAGATGTAACCTGCGGATCCCAGTCCGAAACCAAGGTATTCGGTGCCGTCCCAATAGCTTTTGTTGTGCCTGCACTCATATCCTTCAAGACTGTAATTTGATATCTCATATCTGTGGTAGCCTGCTGCCGCAAGCAACTCCTCCGTCAGATAATACATCTCGCGTTCCTGGTCCTCATCCGGCAACGGCGGATATAACTTCGCACTATCGTTTACGGTACCGCCTTCCCCGATATGGCCTTCCCCGGTACCGCCTTCCCCGTAGATATCGTAAAAGGGAGTTCCTTCTTCGATGATAAGGCTGTAAGCAGATATATGCTGCGGCCCGAGCGCGATGACCTTTTCGAGAGTATTACGATAAGACTCAAGAGTCTGTCCGGGTATCGCACTCATAAGATCGACATTGATATTGTCAAATCCGACCTCTTTTGCCAGTCTGTAGGTCTCCTCGAATCTTGCAAGATCATGCACTCTTCCCAATATCTTAAGTTCTTCATCATTGGCGGATTGCAGACCGATGCTTATCCTGTTTATGCCTGCATCCCTGTAGGCTGCCAGTTTTTCCCTGTCGGCACTTCCGGGATTGCACTCTATGGTTATCTCCGCATCAACTTTCACATTAAACCGCTGTCTTATCGCATCCAGTATGTCCGCAATATAAGAAGCCTTTATGACGGAAGGCGTACCACCGCCTATGAATATCGTAGACACCTCATGTGCGTTCAATGTGTCATCATCTCTGTTCCAGAGGACGATCTCATTGAGCATCGCATCCACATATTCTTTTTGAAGCGACGCACTTCCGACATCCGAAAGAAAGTCGCAGTAATTGCATTTTTTCACACAAAAGGGAATATGTATGTATATTCCCAGTTTTTTTGTATCCATATGTGATTCAGTCCTCAAAGGTTATCTCTCTCTCTTCATTGAACTCTGCGGCTTTGCGGCACATTTTCTTAAAGTTCCGCATATATTTGCCGAGTATGGCCTCCGCCTCGTCCGTTCCGGTAAAATGAATGCTCCAGTTCATCCCTTCATCCGTAAGTACATCATACAATGCATCCAATGTACCGCCGTAGTAATCCGGAAGCGGCAGTACCTCCGCCAAAAGTTCGTGCAGTTCGTCCACCGAAAATACACTCTTCAGATCTATATTGTATTCTTTTATCTCACTCATCTGTCATTCCTCGATCCATGTGTTTAATTTGATTATATCTTCTATTTTATGTCCGTTCACGGTCCAGCCCTTTTCGTCATCACCTCCGATGTAAAGGCGGACGATCTTCGACTCGTCCCCGATCCACATGTCGATGTATGTCTTACCGTCTGTCCTAAAGAACATGAGCATCGTATGTTTCTTCACGATCCCCATTTCGGGCTCGGTGGCATTTTCATCGGCAAATATCTCGGCTTCAAAATCCTCTGTGGCCATAAACGGTTCAAAATTCCATTCGTCAAGATGATAGGGTTCCAGCAGAACAGGCACTCCGTCATCCCCGACCTTTGCAACAGACTTTAAATCCTCTTCCCTTACGATATTGGCGAACATCTTTACGGTAAATCGATTCGGATCGGGATCGGCACTGTACGGTCTGTTGGAAAAACTTGTCGCTACTCCGTTCATCCTGCCGATCGGTGAATCATTTCCTTTTGCGTAAACGACCGTTTCTTTGTCATTGCACAGGTAAAGATACTCCTTGCCATCCTTTCTTACAAGAAATGTATCATAATAGTCAGCTTTATTCACGGCAACTGCGTTTTCCCACAATATCGGGATCGTATCGCTGTTGATATAAGTCATATTGTCATATCCGACCAGGTAAGCGTCGTCTCTTAATATGCCGTCGCACATCGCAAACGGAACATATACCCTGTATCTGTACTTATTGGTGAGATCATCGTCCTTTTGTAGGAAAACTATAACAAATTCCACTCCCACGGGATCCACGGCCCATGCGAAATTACCGTCATCACGACAGCCGTCTATATTTGCTTTGATATAATCCTTGTACTCATCGGTTTGAAACTTCGGCTTCTCCTTTGATCCGTCGTAGTTGCCGCTCATTGCAACGCAGACAAGCTCAGCCAGCTTATCCGTATCGGTAAAGAAGTCGGCGAGTGACAGTTCCCTTCCGCTTTTTGCATCATATGTATGACCATGGAACACATAATCATTGCCCGCAAATCCACGGTTGTATCTGTCAACGCTCGAGATGAAGCTGATCACTCTTGTGTCGCTCCTTGTAAGATACAGACCGATATGGGGAGTCAGGTTTATATAACTGTCCGGATTCTTTTTTCTGTACTTATTCCAGTCGTCCACGGCGCGCGCCAGTTCGCTCTTCACCGTATCATCGACCCACGCGTTGTAATCATCCATGATCGCGGGTATCGCACCTGCTTCCGCCTCTGCCTTTAATCCGGCGGGATCATCGACCGTATCATAGCATACACTTATCTTCACGGATTCGTAGTCGGCACCGCCGTCACTTCCGTTGTAGTTTTCATCCTTCCCTTTTTCACAGACAAATGAAATCGGAACATACTTCGCATCATCCGCATCGATGCTCAGCTTTTCGGGCTTCTTATCGGCGAGCTTTTCAGTTGCATTCCATTCGATATACGGGCCCTGATCCATCTTATTTCCCTTTTTGGTGTTCTTTTTGCCTTTCCCATCCGCACCCTTACCGTCAGTCTCGTCGGTCAGCGTACCGTCGTTTTTATCTTTTCCGAACTTTGAACATGCCACGATCCCTGTCATGCACAAAAGAAATATAATGATCCCGATAGAAAGCCTCGTCAGTATTATTTTCATATCACACCTCTCACACAGACCATTATAACTGATAAATGATATTTTTCGTAGGGTGAAATACAAAAGCCGAAAATCCGGAAATTACCGGACTCTCGGCTTAACAGTCTAGATCGAAGACCACAGATCCATCTCTATCGCGTATTGTACGACCGCCAGGCAATACACAAATCCTATCGATAAGAATAAAAGTATCACGGACGCCTTGTCGATCACAAATTCTTTTTTTCCGATACCCGCCAGCAGGATCTCTGTTCCGAGTAAGATCAGAAGTACAGGCCAGAATCTGATGACTTCAACCACAGAAAATGCACTCCAGAATATCCTCAGAAGATAAACTATCCCAAATCCGACCAATGAGATCCCCAGCGATATCGTCCCAACGCGTCTTGGTCTGACCTCAGGCAATACCTCATTATTCATTGGTTTCCTCCTTTGTCTCTTCTGCGGTTTCGGCTTTGCTCTCTTCCGCGATCTCTTTCTTTACAAGTTCTGTGTCGATCACTGTATCCGTATCGGCTTTGATCTTTTCCGTATCCATGGAAGCAAGTACAGAAACGGCATTCTCTTCATCGGAAAACATGTCTTTTTTCTTGCCTGATATAAGATATATACCGAGTGCGATTATCAGGACCGCAGTCACTACTCTCGGGCACTCTCTCAATATACGTATATAAGCTTCACCGATGCCCAGACCGTCCGGTAAGAATTCGAATACCACCCATGCGAGGCTGTACAGACCTACCAATACGAGCAGGATCCCTCCGACTTTTGCCACACCGGACTTTGAAACGATCTTATCCCATTTGATATTTTCCAGGATAACCACCGGCTCGTCCTTGCAATCCCTGACCTCTTCATCAGTCATGTGTGCCATATTTCTTGCATGGAAAAATGCGTATATGTAAACGATTATATCCAGGCAGATGATCGCATCTATGTTACAGATAACCCCCAAAAATATTATTCCGACAAACGGGATCAGCAGGCTGACTCCCATTTTCATAAATCCCCAGTACATTTCCGCGCATCCCGGTACAAAAGAAAATAAAAATGTCCAAAATGCGTTTCTTCTAGAACCTTTCATTTATATATTCCTCCTTTATATCATCGATCACAGGTCCGACATAATCCATCCAGTTCACAAATCTGTCCGTGTACTTTGCCACATCTTCGTCCAGTGTCTTATGGATCTGTTCGGTATAGTAATTGTTACTTTTGCCGATGTTGTCATCTCTGTGTAACATCGGAACCATGAATACCAGTATCACCGCCGCTATGCTTACCGCAGCCACTTCTATGGTATACAGAACGAAATTCAGTTTCTTATTGCGGATCTTACGCACCTTTTCTTTTTCCTGCTCATCGATCCTGTCAAATATTTCCTGCTTGAGATAACCGGGTGCCTTAACCATCTCGCCCTGTTCTATCTCTTCTATCATGCGCTGTAATTCTTTCTCATCCACTCCGGTCTCTCCTTTCCCGGGCCTCCTGCCCGTAAATGACTCTCAAGTGTTCCCGCGCTCTGTATATCCTGCTTCTGACCGACGCCTCCTTCTCGCCCAGCTGCCCGGCGATCTCCTTCGGCGTCTTCTCCATATAAAAATACATGTAAGCAACGGTACCGTACGGTTCCTTTAATCTTCTGCAATTCTGCTCGAGCTGCTTTCTTACATCTTTATCAATATAGGCCTGTTCAATATCATCCTTCGCCTGCTCTTGTGCCATTTCCTCCATCGGCATGTTCTTTCTCTCTGATCTTCTCAGATAATCAATGCATTTGTTGCTCGCCGTCGTGGCCAGCCATCCTTTTTCGCGCCCCTTTTCAATCTCATCCAAATGCTTCCATGCTTCAAGAAATGTATCCTGCGCAAGATCCTGCGATGCAAAATAATCGGATGTCATACGATAACATATAGAGAAGATCAAATTCTGATATTGATCGATCAGTCCGGACAATCTTTCTTTCGATTCTATCTTCCCCACTCCCCTTTCGTATCGTTTGTCATCTCTGTTTATAATAACGTATCACGTTTTGCTTTTTATTCAAAATATTAAAAAAATTTTTTAAAATATAAAAAGCACATGCAATGATGTGCTTTTTATATCCGCCATAAAGCGGTGGTTTATGTCAGATCGCAACCTGTTTTAGTACTCGGGCTCGATCAATCCGTATGTGTTTCCTTTTCTCTTATAAACCACGTTGACCTGATCTGTCTCAGCATTAACAAATACGAAGAAACCGTGTCCCGTAAGTTCCATCTGGATACATGCATCCTCGGGATACATGGGCTTGATGTCAAATTTCTTGCTTCTTACTATCTGTATCTCTTCATCTTCAACATAATCCTTCTCGATAAATTCAGGTCTGAAATAATCCTTATTCTGTTGTTTCTCTATGAGTTTGTTCTTATATTTTTTAAGTTGTCTCTCGATTATCTCCTCTACCAGGTCGATTGATACATACATATCGTTGCTGATCTGTTCGGATCTTATGACCGTTCCCTTAACCGGGATGGTTACTTCGATTTTCTGTCTCTCCTTTTCTACGCTCAATGTAACGTGAACTTCTGTATCCGGTGCAAAATACTTCTCAAGTTTTCCGATCTTGTCTTCTACAGCACTCCTTAACCCTTCTGTAATGTCGATGTTCTTACCGCTAATGATAAACTTCATATACATCAATCCCTTCTGTCTGGTTATTTGTCAAATCGGACATTGGTGTGTCATCCGCCTAACATGCATTTATTTTATCACATTTTCGCATCATTTGTCTATGTGGATTGCTTTATTCTGACAATTTAATAATTTGTTAACAAATTGTCTATAATTTGATTTGTAAAGATTTAGGATCGATTTTGTTCAATTTTGACATTCTTGCCAAAAGAGTCACCCCCGTTTTGGTCTTGACCGTTTGTAACCGTTTTGGTCAATTTTTTGCGAATAAAGTGGATATCTACGTGAATAAATAGGTTTTTGGGGCTTTTATTGTGGATAAGTACCGACATCCTCGTGTGGATAAATCGTTTGACTCGGATCATTTTTGTTAATTATGTACATGGACTATCCTGTCAACAACAAAATTCAAAAAAAATATTTTCAGACAATTCACCCATCTCGTCAGATAAAAACCGGTTCAATTAATGTGACCCTGAGGGTCATCGTATTTTTTTATATTGACCGGAAACAATCAAGCAAAAAGTCATATGACACCATTGTCATCACAGTGTGTCACCGGCTTATATGCCTTGTAAAATAAGAATTTTCCTTAAGCTGCCCTTTTCACTTGTCAGCGTTGTCACCAATTTTCATTGACCCGTGTATGAGTACCGATACCCTGTTATATATATTCAGTCTGGATGCTCCCGAATCCGTATCCACACTCACGATATGCCCCTGCGGCAGCTTGCGCTGAAGCGAAGGATATAGCCCTCTGCCGCAAACATGGTTGGGCATGCACCCAAACGGCTGAATCGCAACGACCTTGGGACAGTCATGAAGAACATGTCCGACCGCTTCCGCTCCGATGAGCCATCCGTCACCTATGCAGTCATTTGGATTTACATATCCTTCGGCTTCTTTCTTCATGATCTCGAAGCCTTCCATGGTATAGAAGCCGTATTTTCTTATGGCTGCGATCATCTTATTCTGGATACGGGCAAACAGCTTCAGTCCGATACGATACATCATACTCTCGAAATCCGCCGAACCTGTCATATGGGAATCCATGTAGTACATCGCGTACCAGCTGAGGCCGTTGGTATGGCTTTCACAGCCGTGTTCCTCAAGAAATCTTATCATGTCACAATTACCCATGTGGCAATATTTGATATAGAGTTCACCTACTATACCGACGCGCTGTTTTTTTATGTCCTTCCTCGCAAGGAGCGAAAAGTCCTCTGCGATCCTGTCAAAGTTCTTTATCATGTGACCGATGGACATATGCCTGTAGCGTTTCAGGTCGTCGGCTATGATATCTATCCACTTTTGCCGGAGAGCATTGGCAGCGCCTTCCACACACTCGTATGGCCTGGTCTGGTTTAAAAGTATCATGAGGATATCCCCGTAATAAGCCGCCAGAAGGGCCCTTTTTACCATACGGTAATTCAATTTGAGCATGCTGTCCTTTTCAAGTCCCTTAAGATTGAGCGACATTACCTTTACATCAAATCCGGCACCGGCGACCGCACGTCTGACCACAGCAAAATAATTGGCTCCCCTGCAGGCATCTCCTGCCGTAGGCATGAGAAGAAGCGTTCTGGAAGGGTCATATTTGCCGGATCTTAGGGCATCTATCATTTGCCCCGTATTCAGGATACACGGAAAGCACATGTCGTTATTGACGTACTTCAAGCCCGTATCGATAACATTTTCTTCATTTTCCAGGATGACGGGATGGTAGTTGCGCGAATAAAACGCGTACTTTAAGATGGGGAAATGCGCATCGAGCATCGCCGGAATAAGCAATATGTACTTTTCTTTAAATACATTATCATCGATCACCGGCACTCTTCCTCGTTACGTTTGGTTCGATCGCATTTTCTGCAGTGAAAATACAAAATGTATACAAAAAGGACCCGATATGAGTCGGGTCCTTGATTAACGTTTAGAATATTCTTCTTACACAAAGAGGTGTACGATATGTTGCATTGCCCACAACGATACCTGTCTTGCTGGTTGAAGCATGCACGATCTGTCCGTTGCCGATGTAGATACCTACATGTCCGGAATAGCAGATTATATCGCCTGCCTGAGCATTCTCAAGACCGCCTACGTCATAACCGACGCTTCTGTCTCCCGATGAAGAATGCGGAAGGCTTACACCAAAGTTTGCATATACGCTCATAACGAATCCGGAACAATCGGTTCCGTTCGTGAGTGATGAACCACCGAACACATAAGGATTGCCGACAAACTGTAATGCGTAGTTCGCTACATCGGCTCCCGTTCCGCTTCCTGATGCCTGATATGTCGCAGGTGCCTGTACCGGTGCGGGTGCTGCTTCACCGTTCTGTGCTGCCTCCGCCTGTGCAGCTTTAGCTGCTTCCTTGGCTGCTCTTGCTGCCTCGGCCGCTTCTGCTGCCGCTATGGCTTTATCACGCTCTTCCTTTTCTTTCTTGAGACGTGCTTCCTCTTCTTCTTTAGATTCGGCTGTTACGAATTCGGTCTTCAATGTGACATAATCCTTTGAAACATATCCGAAACCTTCTTCTATATCAACCTTTACCCAGTCTTCAAGTTCTTCCGTAACGATGAGGTCATCCTCAAGTCCTACCATACCGAGGCAGGCTGACTCGGTCGTTGCCTCCTCTCTTACGAAAAGCGTTGTCGTATTGACTGTGGCGATGAGCTTTCCGACTTCCTTTGCCACATCAACGGCATCTTCACCCGTTACACAATACTCGCCTTTTACGTAACCCGTACAGTTACCTGACTGGATCTTGTACCAGCCGTCAACTTCTTCAATAAAGTTGCCGACCGAATTATCATATAATTTACCGACTATCTGACCTTCTTCACTTGGAATATCTCTGACATTCACATAATGGTCAACCTGTGCGATGACAAGGTTTGAGAAATCCTCTCTCAGTTCATCTCCCATCGTATCGCTGGTAGCATTCTTATCCGTTTGCTCCGGCAATTTGGGGAACTTGGTCTCTATGATCTCCTTGTCCGGAGTCAATGTGGCTTCAAGCACAACTGCATTATGAGTCGCTATTTCGGTACCGGTCGTTGAGGCCATCTCAACCTTGACCAGTGTTTTTACTTCTTCCTTGACTTCCTTGACGGTGACACCCTCTGAAATGGTGATGCCAAATCCCGCCGCCGGCAATGATTCCGATAAACCGTTCTCGGCAAATGATGCAACATTGCTCATTCCCACGGTTAATCCGAATATCGCTATCAAGGCAGAAGCCCTTAACAATCGTAGTTTCATGATTCACCTTTGTCTGAATAACTTCTACTTATGTGCGAATTCCATAATACTTTACCACATGTGCCGTATTATTGTCAACCACAGTGCCATGTTATGTAAACTTGGTGCCTGTACTCACCCAAATCTCATGTTTGGAGATCCGACAGCCGCCGGTCAATGCATGCTGTTGAAATAATCCGTTACGGACTGGACTGCATTTGCGCCGTCCGCCGCAGCCGTGACTATCTGTCTCACCTTCTTGGTCCTTGAGTCGCCTGCCGCAAATACACCCGGTGTACTTGTCACGCCGTCTTCTCCCGCGATCACGTAACCCTTGTCATCCAGTTCAACAAGTCCCGAAAATGCTTCCGTGGTGGGATGCATACCAACGGCTATAAATATGCCGTCTATCGTTATGGTGGAATTCTCACCGCTCTTGACATTATCCACCTTGATACCTTCAACCTGGTACTCGCCGTATATCTCGGTAACTATGCTGTCGTAAACTATCTCGATATTGTGTGTAGCCTTGACAAGATCGACAAGCTTCTTTGCTCCCCTGAAGGAATCTCTTCTATGAATAAGGTAAACTTTTGTACAGCTTCTGGCTAAGAACAGTGCATCCTCAAGAGCAACGTCTCCGCCGCCGACAACAGCGGTCACACGGTTTTTGAAAAATGCTCCGTCACAGGTTGCGCAATAAGACACACCCATCCCCAGAAGTTCACCTTCACCCGGAACATTCAAACGGTTATGCTGTGCTCCGGTAGCGATTATCAACGCTCTTGCCTGCTGAAGGCCATCGGATGTGGTGACATTGAACACATCATCGTTCTTAAATGCCGCAGTAACCTTGGCATCAAGAAATTCCGCTCCGGCATTCTTTGCATGCTCCTTAAACTTCTCACCGAGTTCAAAGCCTCCTATACCCGGAAGTCCCGGATAATTATCAACCTCGTAAGTAGTCACGACCTGTCCGCCGCCTACGCCCGACTCGTCTATAACAAGAGTATCCAGTCCCGCTCTCTTACCATAAATGGCTGCCGTTAATCCTGCAGGCCCCGAACCGATAATGATCAAATCTCTCATATTCATCATTCCTTTTCAATAAATCCTGATCGTCAGTTTCATTCTCCTTCAAAGATAGGAAATACGATATATTGTGTTGACCTATGCGGTCAATTCCAATATGTTGTACCCAAGTCCTATTATATACATATCTGCCAAAGTGTCAAACCGCTAATATGCCCAAAAAACATCCGATTAACTTATGCAATTTTGCTTTTGACCCTGAATCTGCCCCTTTTATCGACGTATATACTTATGCATCCACAGGTCGAAGTCATATAAATATCACCTGTATTTTTTGATAACCGCTGCATGGTCTCCCTGTGCGGATGTCCGTAGGGATTGTATTCGGCAACCGAGATCACAGAAACGAGTGGTTTCATTTCCTCGAGGAAAGCCTCCCCCGAAGAACTGACGGAGCCGTGATGGGCGACCTTCAGTACATCCGTATCCCAGCTTGTCATATCGTACTCTTCATCAATGACACATTCGCCTTCATTTTCAACATCACCCGTTTCGATCATGCAGAATTCACCGTAATCTATCTTCATGACCAGCGATGAATTGTTCGGCTCCGTATATCTGCCCTCGTGCGGATATATGCAGGCAATACTCAGGTTTTTATAACAATACATATCACCGGCGGATATCCCGATTAGCCCGCAGTCATGCTCCGCGGCCTCCGATCTTATATCATCAAAGCCCCCGTTATCAAGTGCGCCGTCATATACATAGATTTTTTTGACATCTATACATTCCCTTATCTCACTGTCCAGAAGTTCAAATATGCCCGAGATATGATCCTTATCCGCATGTGACAAAAACACCGCATCTACCTTATTGACGCCATGATATTTCAAAAAGGGGATGAGCCTCTTTTTTCCGAGTTTTTGTACCGAAGTGCTCCCTCCGTCAAACAAAAATACCTTATCACCGCAGAACATTACCAGTCCGTCTCCCTGTCCCACATCCAGTACATGCACCTGCAATCCGTTTACGGGATAAGGCAGCATGAGCATCACACACGTTATCAGACATCCAAGTCTTACCGGTATCCCGAATCTTCCTGCGTAAATACATAAGCATAAGAGCAGCAGATAATACAGTACGACCTTCCATATTTCAGGCGCCCCGAGGTTGACCCTGCCCATGCCCGAAGCTTCAAACCATGAGCAGCTATTCTTGTAAAAATATAATATGGATTTAACTATCACTATCGCCGGAAGGCCGATCGCATCTCCAAATATCAGGCCGAGGATCGCTGCGACAAGGAGCACAGACATGAGCGGTACTATGATGATATTGAGCAGTATGGAGTAGATCGCAGTCTCGTAATAACAGCTTAAAAGTACCGGAAGCGTCACTGCATATACGAAAAATGATACAAGCGCATTTGAGCAGGTTCCGTGGACAAATATGTTGAATAACCTGTTTTTCAACAGATCGTCATGTCTCATCTTCAGCTTTTCCTTAAGATAAACGGTGTTATTCATAAAGAGCTTGTAAAACAGTCCTACGCCGAGTACGGCGGCAAACGACAATTGAAATGAAACATCCCACAGTACTCCCGGGTTCCTCAAAAGAAGCATTATCGAAGCAAATGACACTGCTGTCAGCATGTCGTAACTCCGCTTCATCACCTTTGCAGAAAGAAACAAAGTAAACATGCATCCTGCCCTTAGTGCGGATGCGGTCGCTCCGACCATGATCACGTACAATATGAGAAAGCACTCACTCAAAGCAACACAGATCTGCTTTCGCAGCCCGGTCCTGATCAGCAGATTGTAAAGCGTCATGCACAAAAATGTGATATGGAGTCCCGATATGGCAAGGATATGTGCAACACCGCATTTCTGAAATGATTCCTTCACTTCATAATCCATATCTTCTTTGACACCCAAAAGCATGGCTTTCAGTATCGAGGCATCTTCCTCATCATACGTATTTTCCAGCCTGTCCGCATAATATTGCCCTGTCTCGTACATGGCCTGCCCGACAAATGAATACTCATCACCGTTCCATGTGATCTCCCCGTTACTTATCGCAAATAAAACACCGCGGTTGTTGTAGAAGCTGTAGGCATCAAACTCCCCGTCATTTCTTGCATGTTCGTAATAAGACAAACGCCCTTTGACCGCCACATAGCTTCCGATCCTGATCCCACGCGGCTCATCTGTCATAGCCTGAACCGACTGTCCGAAGCCCGTGAGCTTCATTTCGCCCGTATCCGTGACCACGCTTACATCCTTAAGTTCGAGGATATAGGTGTCACCGTAGCTTGCTTTGTGCTTTATGGCTGCAACCTTTCCGACCCACTCAAATTCACTTCCGCCTGTATCACCCATGGGATTATGAGGATCATCAGGGTCGTAACCTTTGTCACGTATGTCGGGAAATAAAAGATCTGCCAGCAGGATACCGATGACAAGCAATATCGCGATGAGACACACCGGTCGGGCAAGTATATCATCTCTTCGCATCAGTTCACCGTGATCATATCTTTCATATTTTCAAAGGTCGCATCTCCTATCCCTGAGACCTTTTTTATGTCCTCGATGTTCTTAAATGCGCCGTTTTTCTCGCGATAGGCCACTATACTCTTTGCCTTGGATGCGCCGATACCCGGGATCTGCTCGAGTTTTTCGATATTTGCGGTATTGATGTTGATAAGGCCGGAGCCTTCACCGCCTCCCGCGTCGGGCTGCTCACTGTAAGTTCCTGTCAGTTCATATGCGGCGGCATAGCTTTCCGTTTCCGCCTTGGTCGGAATATAAACCCTCACCTGATCATCCAGAACTCTGGACAGATTGATGGCATCTTCATCGGCTTCCTCCGTAAATCCGCCCGCACACCTTACTCCGTCCACTATCCTGCTCCCTTTTTCAAGCTCATATACGCCGGGATTGACGACTGCTCCGCACATATGGACCATAATGGTTCCGTCGAACTCGACCTCACCGGCTTTGCCTTCCTCGACTTCACCTGTTCCGTCGGCCTCGACTTCACCTTTTACACCTGCTCCTACTTCACCCGCTTTTCCGTCTGCACTGCGCATCTCCGCCTCGTCTTTACCGGCTGCATCGTACATCTCTGCCTCATCTTTACCGGCTGCATCGTACATCTCCGCCTCATCTTTACCGGCTGCATCATACATCTCTACCTCGTCTGCGCATCCTGTCATAAGCGCTGCGATCACTGCCAAAGAGCACAATAAAAGCGAAGGTAAATGCCATAAAGCATTACCCTCGCCTGATTTCATACGTAACAGTCCGAAGACCTTAAGGTTCTTTATTTTATTTATCATGATCACTCCTTTACTTCGCGTTGCAAAGAAATGATCCGTATATTGACGATGAAATGATTATACAGTCATTCGGCGTATAAAACAACAGAAAATTTTACTATTCAAAATTCTCGCCGTTATCTTCCTCGGAATCCTCTTCCTGAGCCTCCTGCTTCAGAGCCTCCTCATCGTAGTACTCGGTCTCGCCCTGATCCTCAACCGGAACATTGATGTAATCCTCGGAGATATCCATACCCGTTACCTGCGCCTTGATCTGCTCGGACAGGTCCTTGAGTTCCTCGCTGACATTCTTTCCGCTCCAGATATTTGCAAATGTGATCTCCGCCTGAAGCCAGTAGTTTGAGGCCGCCATCATTTTCGGAACCGGCACGGAATCGGCATATTCAAGCACGAACTGTTTGATAGCCTCATTTTCAAATGTGACCTTGTTCGTAGCCGGCAGCTTGCCTGCTTTATCATAGAGATTGCCAGCATACTCGACCGTCAGGTATCTGGCAAATGAATTTGCCTGCTTCTTCTTGTCGCTGTACCAGTTTACCACAGCCACATTTGTGACCGACATGCTCTTGCTCTCGAGCACCTCTGTCGTATCGGGCAACTCGGCGATACCGTATTCAAATGCAAATTCTCCGTCAGCCGTAGCTTTCTCGAGCTTGTTGACGATATCGGTGGTAGCCGTCGTAAATACCAGCTTACCGCTCATGAATTCATCGATAACGCTGTCGTACGAAATATCCTCATAATCAAATGAGAAGAACTGGTTCAGACTCTGATACACGCTCATAGCCGTGATCGCGTTCATATTATAAATATCAATGACAGATGTGTCATCACCGTTCGGACCGCCGACATTGATATAATTACCTACAAAGAAATAATTGTAAAATACATCCTTAACGTCCCATTTGAAGATGGCTTCAACGTCCGGAGGGGCATCGCAGGTATTTGCAAATTCAAGAAATTCGTCAAAGTTATTCGGAATGGATTCCTCGAGTTTGAGTTCGATCTTCTCTTCTTCGGTAAGACCTTCGTAGGGATCTTCGACCGCCTCGGCGTCCTCGCCCTCAGCCGAACCCGCTTCCTCAGGTTCACTGCTCTCCTCGGCCATGATCTGGTTCTTGGCCATTTCGTAGAGATAAGTCCTGTTGTAGAGCAGTGCGCTGGTCTCAAAATAGAAAGGATAAGCGACCGGTCTGTCCTTATAAGTAACCGCATGAAGCGCTGCGGGCGGGAAGTATTCCGCGGTCACGATCTGCGATTCATCATTCACAACCGTTGCAAGACCGCACAAAAATGCACGCTCAAGCACGTCATTGGTCACTATGTAAACATCCGGTGTTCCCTCGTCGGCCACCGATGCTTTATTGATATGCTCCAGATATTCGTCGCCGGACTGAAGTCTCGGAACGACTCTGGTGCCGTATTTCTCATTGTAGGACACGCAGGCGGCATTGATATAATCCGTCAGTGCTTCGTCCGTATACCACACTACAAGACTGTCATTATCAACTTCTTCCGGTGCGGCATTGACAACAGTCATATTTCCTGTCATCGCCACCAGTATTCCCCAGCAAAGCAGCATAAGACAGACAAGTGCGGCCAGAACCCTTTTTGTTAAACTCATAAAAACCTCAGATTTTCAATAGTATGCCATACTCAGATGCATTCACGCAGGATAGCGGTCATCTCGTCGACATTTTCCTTTGTGATAACAAGAGGCGGTAAGAAACGAACGATATTGGTTCCCGCATTGATAAGAACAAGTCCCTTCTCCAGTGCCCTGTTTATGATATCCGCAACGGGATGATCGAATTCAAGTCCCTGCATGAGTCCTTTTCCGCGGTGATCCACGATATCTGCGTATTCTCCGGCGATCTTGTCGAGCTCGGCATACAGATACTCTCCCACTTTATTCACATTATCTATTATATGTTTTGATTCAAACAAATCAAGTGTTTTATCGATCGCAGCACCCGCAAGTGCATTTCCGCCATAGGTCGTGCCGTGGTCTCCCGCAACCAGTGAATTTTCTGCCACACGCTCCGTAAGAAGAAATGCTCCGACCGGAACGCCTCCTCCGACAGCCTTTGCCGTGGTCATTATATCGGGCCGGACATCGAATGCGTGCCATGCGTAAGCACTTCCGCATCTGCCCATACCGCACTGGATCTCATCAAGGATGAGCAGGATATCATTTTCCTTACACAGCCTGTATACACCCTCGATAAACTCCTTCTTAGCAGGGTAAATACCACCTTCACCCTGGACCGTTTCCATTATAATAGCGCATGTTTTTTTATTTATCAGTTTCTTAACGCTCTCAAGATCGTTGAATTCGGCGAAATTTACCTTGCTGATCAATGGCTCAAATGCTTCCCTGTAAGCCTTCTTTCCGGTCACCGCCAGAGCGCCGCAGGTCCTGCCGTGGAATGAATGGTCAAATGCGATTATCTCATGATCATTGCAACCATCCTTATTGTAAGCATACTTGAGCGCCGCCTTCAGCGCACCTTCAATGGCTTCGGCGCCGCTGTTCGTGAAGAACACCCTGTCCATCCCCGCAAACTTTGTGAGCTTGTCGGCTGCCTTGATAGCCGGCACGTTGTAATAATAATTGGATGTGTGCAGGATCTTGTCGATCTGGTCCTTAAGCGCATCATTGTATTCCTTTACATTGTAGCCCAGCGCATACACGCCTATGCCGCACACGAAATCCAGATATTTCCTGCCCTCCAGGTCATACAGGTAAACTCCGTCACCATGGTCAAATACGATCTGATACCTGTTATACGTGTGAAGAAGCTTATTTTCCGCAAGTTCTATATATTCTTTACTGTTCATGGTCCGTCCTCCCAATATCCTTTCAGGCGTCGGTGTCACTTATTATAGCAGTACCGATTCCTTCGTTGGTAAATATCTCAAGCAGCAGGCAGTGCGGTATACGTCCGTCAAGTATATGCACGCGGTTAACGCCGTTCTTGACCGCATCGGTGCAATTGTTCAGCTTCGGGAGCATTCCTCCCCCGATCAGTCCTTCGCTGATCAGCGCATCCGCATCCGTAGCGGTTATCCTGCTGATGAATGAATCCTTGTCATTGATATCTCTGTACAAGCCTTCGATATCTGTAAGAAATACGAGCTTATCCGCGCCGACCGCCTTCGCGATCGCGCAAGCCGCATCATCGGCATTTACGTTGTAGGTCTCGTAATCGGCTCCCAGACCGATAGGACTTATGATAGGCAGGAAGTCGTTGTCGAGAAGATCGTAAATGATACCCGGCGTTACCTCTGTAACATTTCCGACAAAGCCTATGTCCTTGCCGTCCGAGAGTTTCTTCTCAACGGTCAGCAGTTTGCCGTCCTTACCGGAAATACCGACCGCTTTAACTCCGAGCTCCTCGACCATACGTACAAGGTTCTTATTGACTCTGCCAAGGACCATTTCTGCTATTTCCATAGTCTCCTCGTCGGTAACTCTGAGTCCGTTGACGAACTGAGCTTCCTTGCCGACCTTGCCGACCCATTTGCTTATTTCCTTGCCGCCGCCGTGAACAATGATAGGCTTGAAGCCGACAAGCTTAAGCAATGTAACGTCCTTAATTACGTTTTTCTGCAGTTCCTCATTGCTCATTGCAGAGCCGCCGTATTTGACAACTATTATCTTACGATTGAATTTTTGTATATAAGGAAGTGCCTCTATAAGGACTTCCGCCTTCTCTGTGATCTTGCTGAGTTCCTTGTTTTCCATGATCTGTCCTTTCCTGTTTTAGGATCTGTCCTTTCCTGTTTACAGCCTGTATCGTCACTGTTTATGATCTGTTGCGCCATTGTTTATGATCTGTTGCGCCATTGTTTATGATCTGTAGTCCGCGTTTATCTTAACATAGTCATAAGTGAGGTCACAGCCCCAGGCTGTAGCTTTGGCATTACCCATCTTCATATCGGCGATGATACGTACTTCCTTCTGCGACAATATCTCACTTGCCTCTTCCTCACTGTAGCCCGCGTCAGCACCGTCACGGTATATGAGCATCTTTTTATCGCCCGCGGCATAGTAGAGTTCCATATTCTCCGGATCGAACTTAGCACCCGAATAACCCAGAGCACACAATATCCTTCCCCAGTTGGCATCATGTCCGTATACCGCAGCCTTGGTAAGGCTTGAACATATGACCGATTTTGCAAGGATACGCGCGTTATCTTTTGTATCTGCTCCGCAAACCGTGCATTCCACAAGCGCTGTAGCACCCTCGCCGTCACCTGCAAGTCTCTTGGCCTGAGTTTCATTTACATAGTGGATAGCCTCTTTAAATATATCAAATTCGGAAGTACCGATCCTGATCTCATCATTTCCCGCCATTCCGTTGGCCATGATCAGCAATGTATCATTGGTGGACGTGTCTCCGTCAACCGAGATCATGTTGTAGGTATCGACCACATCCTCTTTGACTATCTTAGTCAATGCTTCTTTACCTATGACCGCATCCGTGGTGACATATCCGAGCATGGTACACATATTGGGATGTATCATGCCTGAGCCCTTGCTCATGGCACCTATCGTGACCGTTTTTCCGCCTATTTCAACGCTTACGGCCAGTTCCTTGTTCACCGTATCTGTGGTCATTATGGCCTTGGAGGCATCTGTTCCCGCTTCCTTTGTATGGGCTTTGGCAGCCACAAGCTTATCTATACCTGCTGTTATTTTATCCATCGGAAGCTGTGCGCCTATAACCCCCGTAGAGCCAACAAATACCGCATTTTCGGGTATTCCCAGCACCTCGGCCGTCTTCTTTGCAGTCTTTTTGCAGTATTCCATGCCTTCTTTGCCGGTTCCTGCATTCGCTATACCCGTATTGACGATGACCGCCTGTGCATATTCGGAATTTTCAACTATGTTCATGTCCCATTTTACAGGGGCAGCTTTTACTACATTTGATGTAAAGGTACCGGCTGTCACGCAGGGCTTCTGCGAATATATGATCGCCATATCCTTCCTGTTGGCGTATTTTACACCGGCTTCAACGCCTGCCGCTTCAAAACCTATGGGGGCTGTGATCCCTCCGTCCAATATTTTCATGGTATCACCTCTTATTTGTTAAATTCTGTGATGTTATCCTTATTTGTTAAATTCTATGATGTTATCCTGGTTCAGTACGAAGTCATAATAATTCAGGTCAAGTCTCTCCGTCCAGCCGATCGTGTGCCAGAATGCATTTCCTATGTCATTTTCCGAAAATGCGATAAGCGAAACCTTGCTTATCTGCTCTTTCTTGAGCTGCTGCATGCACATAACGACCATTGATTTGCCGATCCCCCGTCTTCGATACTCAGGATCCACGCACACATGGTAGAGGCAGCCTCTTCGGCCGTCATGTCCGCACAAAATGGCGCCAACGATATGCCCGCTCTCAACAGCCACAACGCTGGTCGTCGGATTCCTCTTCAGAAAACGCTCCACACCCTTGGCGGAATCATCTATACTCCGCATTGCGAAGCCCTTTATCTTGCTCCACAACGCAAATACTTCATCATAATCATCCATGGTCATCACTCTAACCATAAGTTTTCTCCTTGATTTGCTTTACCCTACCCGATGGTTTATACCTGCCGATTATACTCTTAAAGCGTATATTATGCAATCTATACATGGGAAATATTCATATATAAATGTATATTGATGCATTTTATGTATTTTTATACATCCCTTTGCATTTTAATACAGGCCGTTCATCTCATACAATCCGTATAAGCTCACGCTTCCTTCCTGATCTTACGTATATTTACGCATCCCTGTGCGATCAATACCGCAATAAATACCAGGGCACATCCGGTCAATTCAGCTGCTGACAACCTCTGCCCCAGTATGATAAAACCGGCCAGAGCCGAAAATACGCTCTCCAATGACATCAGCAGCGATGCATATGCCGGCTCCAGATTCTTTTGTCCGACTATCTGAAGCGTATAGGCAACACCACAGGACATCACGCCGGCGTACAGTATCGGTATGTAAGCCGCTGTTATCATGGCAAATGTCGGCCTCTCCAGCGCCATCGTCCCTATCAGGCATATAAAGCCGCACACGTAGAACTGGACCATGCTCATTGCCACGGTGTTGACCTTTTCAACAAAATGATCGATCACGAGGATCTGACATGAAAACAGCACTGCGCAAATGAGCAAAAGCAGATCTCCCCTGTTGATCCCTTCGATTCCGTGCATGCTCATGATATAAAAACCTACTACAGCTATACCGGCCGCGATCCATTGATTCAGGGCAACCTTCTTATGCAGCAATACGCTGAAAAACGGCACTATGATAATGTACAGTGCCGTGATAAAGCCCGCCTTGCCTACACTCGTCTCAATTATGCCATACTGCTGGAATAATGATGCCACCGCAAGAAATAAACCGCTTATGCATCCTCCGATCACTGTATTTTTAATCTTGGAATGATCGTGTTCGCTTGCGGTCTGCGCACCCTTTCTCTCCATTAACGCAATAAAGCATACGACGGGAATAAGGACCGTACCACCGATAAAATATCTCACACAGTTGAATGTCCACGGTCCCACGTAATCCATACCCACACTTTGTGCAACAAAAGCAACGCCCCAAATGAGCGCTGTGAGCGAGAGTTGAATTGTACCTTTAACACGTTTGTTCATGAAAGTCAAATTATACCTTTAACACGTTTGTTTATGAAAGTCTGATTATACCTTCAACACGTTTGTTTATATTTCCCAAAATAATCCCTGCAGAGTCTCATGCATCTCCACAGGGATCCGATCATCATTATCAGTTTACAAGCTCATACGCCCGATAAAACCGCCGAATATGCCTAATAGAGGCTGCCGGTAAAACCCACCGGATGCCTAATAGAGGCTGGCAATCACCTCAACCTCACACAGGACGTTCTTAGGAAGCTGTTTAACGGCCACACAGCTCCTTGCGGGCTTCTGGGTGAAATATTTCTCATACACACCGTTAAAGGCCGCGAAATCGCCCATATCGGCCAGGAAACAGGTTGTCTTGACAACGTTCTCATATCCGCATCCTGCCTCGATAAGGATGGCTCCTATGTTCTTGCAGACCTGCTCTGTCTGCTCCTCTATGGTAACCGCCTCAACATTGCCTGTGGCGGGATTTATCGGTATCTGTCCCGAAGCAAATAAAAACTTATCGGCAATAATAGCCTGTGAATAAGGTCCTATAGCTGCAGGTGCTTTATCTGTGGAAACTTTCTTGATCATGATCCTTATCTCCTTAATCATATAATCTACATCGGTCAGGTCGTAACTTGGCCTCATCGGCTGCTGCCCGAGCCTTCCGCCCGGATCCCATAAGCTGCTGCCCGAGCCTTCCGTCCGGATCCCATAAGCTGCTGCCCGAGCCTTATATATATTACCATAAAAGCCCCTGTGTTACCATTAAAAATTCACCGGTATAAAACAATTTCATTCAGGATATATTTCTATACAGCATCAATTTCATTCAGAATCAATTTCTATACAGAATCAATTTCATTCAGGATCATTTTCGACACAGTGAAATAAGATACATTTCTGATATTTCCCTCATATATCTTAATTTTGACTCTCACTACAGGGAACCCGGTTAACAAGTTAAGATAAATGATATGATTTCCGGGATCAGCGCTTAAATTTGCGTATTTCCGACATAAAACCCTCAAAAACTTAAGATAATTTCCTCTATATCAGACAATGTATCTTAAATACACTTCTCGACCGGCAAATTAGTTGAAAATCCAATACCCTAAAAGTTGAAAACCAAATACCCTAAAAGGCGAAAACCAAATACCCTAAAAGGCGAAAACCAAATACCTAAAAGGCGAAAACAAAATACCCTAAAAGACGAAAAGCACCCCCTCCAAGCCCCTGCAGAAACCCAAAAGAAAGCCGGACCAATATCAGGTCCGGCTTTCTTATCGACTTTATCAATATCTTTAAATTCCTGCCGTCGTCTGCATCACCGACAGATCCATGCCCTTTGTCTACATCACCGATACGATGATACCGCCGTTGTCCGTAAATATGCTGCTCAGTCCCGACATGCTCATGATGACAAAGTTCTTTATACCGGTCTTCTCCATAAGCATATCTCTGAGTTTCTCGGCGCCGATCAGGTTGTTGCAATGCGTGATGACGATCCTTGTTTGCTCCGTTGCACCCTTGACGCTTGAAGCGATGTTGTCAACGAGCTGGTTCCAGCTCTCCTTGATACATGTAAGTTCTGCGCTGAATCTCGCACCCTTGTCACCGACGAAAATGGATTTGATATTGCCGGCTTTGGACACAACTTCCTTGAGTTTCGGGAACTTGATGTTCTTGCACACTGCAGAGAAGTTGTCAAACATCATAAATGTGTGCATATTGTCCCTGCTCTGGACCAGTCTCTTCTTGATCTCTTCCCACTCGAGCTGCTGTTCCTCAAGGTCGTAGGCGAGCATCGCCAACTGGCTCTCCGCACCGGACACGCTCTTCGAATCGATAACAAATATCTTCTTGTCATCATGTGCGTCCTCGTAAAACTTCTTGGCGATCATGGCTGAAAGATAACAACCGCTGATAGCCGACGAAATAGTAATAAGATAAATACGCTCAGCCTCTGCCCTTGCAATACTGTTGTAGAAAACGTCCGGTGACGGACACGCTGAAGAAGTAAAAGTCTTGGAGCTGACGATCTTCTCAAGCAACCACTTGGTATTGATCCCCTTTGTGTCACGGATCGGAACACCATCTATCTCAAGCCTGAAGGGAACAAGATCAAAACGCTCGTCATTCAGATACTGTTCAGGCAGTTCACAGCTGCTGTCCGCTATAATCTTATAATCTGCCATAAAGTCCTCCCTTCATTTAATCAAAATACAACTCTTTTTTCTCTGGATTTTGATAAACTTTACATGTAGTTTTCTTTACTACATACATATGGTAACACCTTTTACAAGCCTTGTAAATACCATAATTCCAAAAAAATCAATAAATTTAACCATTCTACTATATATCCCGACAAAACCAAATAAATACACCCACTATATATCCCGAATGAATCCAAAAATTTACCCCCAATACTCACGTATCGAGGGTAAATAACATGTCAGATAATACTGATCCGGAACGGTCCCATCACAAGCACTATGACGATTATGATCTGCAATATGAGGATCACAGGCATCCCATACAGGAAATACCAATGTCGCGTCTTGTGTCTGAAGATATGCATCCCTAAGATCGTTCCGATGCTTCCACCGATGATCGCCATGGTGAAGAGCGTAGCCTCGGGAATCCTGAATGCGCGTTTCTTGGCTCTGTTCTTATCAATCCCCATTACCACGAAACCAATGAGATTAATTATGGCCAGATAAATTGCAATAACCGTATATACGCGCATCAGATCTCCTCTGGTAGATTAAATTATCATTCGGTCTTCATACCGTTTTTCTTTTTGTTGTTGATGATGACAACCGCTGCTGCGATCAATAAGAGAAGCAGTACAGCTATGATAATAAATAATATCATATTGTTATGTTCTTCATCAATCGACTCATCGATAACAGCAGGTTTATCAGTCTTGTTCTTGTTATCATCATCTGCCGTAACTGCCGGCTTCTGAGTATCGTCATCATCTGTAAGAACTTCGTCGATGATGTCATCATCCAATGAAGGACGAGCATTTCTTGCGATCTTTCTCTCAGGTATTACAACCAGCTGCTTCTTGGCAAATACAGGATAAATATAACTGTCGTCATCATCGTAGCTGTCGTCATCAGTCTCAGGATTTGTACTCGGTCTGATGATCGTTACGTTTACATGAGGCTCTTCTGTCCTTGCTGACAGGTTTACATTACCTCTTGAGTAAATATTCAACTTGTTAACAGAATCACCGATCTTACCGTCAGCCTTGATCGTTACGTCTCTGCCTGAAATAAGAGAACTGTTATCCTTAGCTGTTATATCGCCCTTAGCTTCAATATCGATATCTCCGCCTGCGGTTATCCTTCCGACCTTAGTATCACCGTTTGTAATAAGATCAATGTTTCCGCCTGCGTTAACATTAAGTTCGTCCGCATCGACTGTAAGCTTATTGGTATCGTCGCCGATGTTCTTGCCTGCGTTGATATCAACCTCACTACCGATAACATTGCTGTCACCGTTATTATTGCCGGCTGTGATATCACCCTTAACGTTAATGCTTACATTTCCGCTTTCAGTATCTTGAGGATCCTTAACAGCTATAACCGAATCGATCTTTGTGCTTCCTTCAACGATGAGTGCTACTTCATCGCCGATCGCTTCGAGTTCGCCCGCAATGATATCAATAGGTGTATCTTTGGTTCCTACCGTACCTGTTGCATTTATCTCAGCCTTGTTGTTGCCGGCATCGATAAGAGGCTTATTGTTGTCGCCTGCGTTTGTGATATCACCGTTTGCATCGACCCTTACATCACCGTTTGACTTGATGTTGCCAAGGTTCAGATCACCGTTGCTTTCGATATCAACATCGCCCAAAGAACTTCCGCTCTCGGTCTGCAATGTAACTTTTCCGCCTGCATCGATCGAAAGTGAATTATTGTTATCACCATCACCGATCTTAGCTCCGTCATCGCCTGTCAATTTTACATCACCGCCTGCTGTTATTGCTGTAGTTGAACCTGCTGCATTCGTCTTGTTGCTAAGATCTGTCTTAGCATTTTCAAGCTTCTGGTAAGCGCCGGTTGCAGGTGTTGTACCGTTTGCAGGTGTTCCGAGTTCATTTGTAAGATCATTATTTTTTGTCTGCTCAGCTGTAAGCGAATCATTAAGGATCTGTCCAATTTCAGCTATGGTCGTTGCATTCTCAATCTGTTTCTTGATGTCGTCTGCAACTGCCTTATCAGCTATATCCTTCTTGAGTGCTTCAAACTTATCTTCGAGTTCCTTAAGTTCTTTTTCTGCCTGCTTCTTATCTTCCTTTGTAAGAGTATCGTCAGCTGCTTTGGTCTTTGCTACCTGAAGCTGTGCATCAGTAACCTCATTCCGGTTATTAAGTTCTGTCTGAGCATTTGTAATATTGGTTATTACCTTGTTGCTGTCATCGATCTCTTTCTGGAGTTCTTCGATCTTCTTTTCTGCTTCAACAACTTCCTGAGCTGCATCCATCAGATCCTTAACAGTGTCAGGCTTATTATCTTTGATGCTGTCATCGATCCTGATATCAACATCATTGCCTGCCTTGATCGTATCAACTGTCAGATCGCCTACGGTCTTATCAACCGTGATATCTTCGGAAGCATCCATTGAAAGTGTTCCGACAACCTTAAGAGTGTCAACATCGATATCACCGTTCTTTGCTGTTGTACTTGAATCTTTACCTACTTCAAGGTTATTGATATCAACGCCGTCATTAGCTGTAATGGTTGAATCTCCGCCAGCTTCCATGTTGTTAACATTTACATCACCGCCGGCTGTAACTACTGCATTGCCGCCTATCTCGATATCTTCGGTATTGAGTGTTCCGGCTGCTGTAACTGTTCCGTTTCCGCCTGCTGTAAGAACTTCAAGAGCATAATCACCTGATACGTTGGAAGCATTTACATCCTTCTCGCCTCTGATGTATGTCTTTCCTTCCGCAGAGTTTGTAATTATCGTAAGGTTTTCATCTGAATCTACATAGATGTCATCCTTATCCGTTACCTTAACAGTTCCGCCTGCGTTAACAACTATTCTCTTTTCATTTTCGCCTGTTCCGTCTTCTCCGACTTCACCGGCAGGAACGTTGATCGTTACATTGCCATGACCATCATTTCCGGCATTAGCTGCTACTATCACAGGTGTATCCTGAGAATCATTCTTATTGATCAGGTTACCTGATTCGGTATCTGCAACTGTAAGCGTGATGTCACCGTTCGTACTTTCTATAGTCTTAATACCTGCGTCACCGCTTACTTCTGTGATATCAGCATCGCCTTTAGCCTTGGCATCAACTTCTGTTGCTTCTTCATCGTTCTTAAACTTGATCTGAGCATAGCCGACATTGACTGTCATCTCATACTTGCCTGTAACAGGATTCTTCTTAATGCTGAATGTGTTTCCTTCTGCAGGCATCGTAGCTGCGTCTGCCTTATCCTCACCGAGGATATTGGCTATCATCTTGTCTTCCCAGATCCTCTCATTGATATCGAGGTCTGCTATCGAACCGTTGACAGCTTCGAGACTAAGCTTGCCCATGTCAATATTTGTACCGTTTGTACCTGCT
>JAILQX010000043.1 GCA_024698705.1 Lachnospiraceae bacterium | reverse complement strand
TCAGGATGCCGCCTCATAACATCCCACTCTTCCTCTGTCAGCTTTGAAGGCTTGTTGAGTATTGCCTCCGGAACCCCCAGTTTTCCGACATCATGCATCAGAGCAGCATACTCAAGACTGACCGGATTGATATCTTTTTTTAAATTGGAAGGAAGATACTCCCAAAATAACATCGTCAGCTTTTGCACATGTCTGCTGTGACCGTTGAGATTGGAATCTCTGGCATCAATAAACACCTACAAGTACTTCTGCAATATCAATACTTCGTTCCTTTGCCGTTTGCAATAATACAAACATTAGGGTCAGGACTATGGCAACAAATATACTGCCTCCAAAGAGGATCATTGCCATCATAAAATTGGGATCCGAAAACAATGCTATGCATAGATATCCGATCAGAAAAAAGATCAAAAGATATAATGCAATGTGTTTCCATATCCTGTCTCTGGTTTTTCCTTCGGACAGAACATCCCTGGTCGTGTTGAGAAACCTAACATATCTGATTATGTTGGTTACCATTATGAAAGCGCCTATGTATATGAAAATACTATTGACTATCTTCATAGATTATCAATCTCACAATCATCATTTTTTAGTCAAGACGGAAATTTCCAACCGTTTCCTGCAACCGATTTACTCTTTCCAATACATTCTCAACCTCTCTTGCAGTATCGATTGAATCAGCATTTATATTCTGAACATTGCCATTGACGGTTTCTATGGCATTGTTGAGTTCCTGCTGAGAATCATTAAGGCTCTCTAAAAGTTCATTTATGGTATGAACGGATTTAGACAATTGCTGCGAACTGTTACCTATTGTAAAGCTGGATTGTGCATAATAAGCAGCATCCGTTTTATAATTATTTGCAAGGGAAGTCAATGTATCATAATCTCTTACAACATCCGTGCTGACAAACTCCAGCATACGGGAACTCTCATCCGCAAGCTTCTTTACACTGTTCATTACACGCTCTGTAAGTGTATTTACCTTTCCTATTTCACTGCTTGTATTTGAAGATAAGTTACTGATCTCATCTGCAACGACTGCAAACCCTCTTCCCGAATCACCTGCTCTTGCAGCCTCAATAGCAGCATTTAAAGCCAGCAAATTCGTTTGATTTGCTATTCCCATGATAGTGGTAGCCACACCAACGATCTCTTCTATTACCTTTGTCTCGTCAATAGCTTCCTCAAGATTTCGTTTACTGATATCAACTATATTAACAGCATTATCTCTGTTTCTGATTATTTCGGGAATGGTCTTTTCGAGTTCGCCTATGATATTACCGGCCTTTTCCTCCATTTGCCTGGTCTCTTCAGCCAATGAATTAACTTCACCTGAAACACTCTCACTAAGAGAGAATATACTCTTAATGTTTTCAGACTGAGTTACCGTAGAGTCACTGGTCACCTCTATGGCTGAGCTGATATTCTCGATACTGCTGCTCATAGATGCAACTCGGTCTCTTGCATTGGTGATTTCCTGAGATATGCTATCCGACTGAGCCGCAGTTTCTTTGATCGTTCCCAGGAATCTGGTCTCCAGTTCATCCATCAGGTAGCCTATTTCTTCAGTTTCAGAGCCGTATTCCTTAATATTTGTATGACCTATAACCTTCTCTTTTACAAACAATCTGAGATGTCCGAGCTGGAATAACTGCTTCTTTATGATCAGATAAAGAATGATTATACAGATAACGGTAACAATAATACCTACGATCGCATTTGTGACAACAGTCAAAAGTACGATATTGGTCACTACTGACAGATTTTGGGATATTCCCAGCTTCCACCCGGTAGCTTCTATGTCAGATACTACCATCATCTTTTCGTCACCGTCATAATCATCGACATACTGAACTGCATTGTTGCTAAGATCTATTGCTATCTTGTCGGTAAGTAAAATATTACCCGTTTCGGTGGGAAGAAATTCGCTGTTTGGATGAACTACTACGCTTCCGTCCTTAGCAAGCAGGAAACTCTGAATATTTTTATCCGTACTGATCCCGTTAACGGTATTAACTATCTCATCCAGTGAAATATCTGCCAAAACAGCACATGTATGACCTTCACAGGTATAAGGCGATGTGGCTGACACTATCATACTTCCTGTAGCGAAGTCCTGGTAAGGATCCGTATAGATCAGGTGTCCTGCTGCCTGAGCATCTATCCACCATCCTCTGGTAGTAGGATCCAGGTCTAATACCGAGTGATCTGCCGGGAAAACTCCTCCGTCATAGTCATAGCATACATAATACATCAACGCTGATGGATTAGCCGCTAAACATTTTGCAAGATAATCTTCAATGGCTTCTGTGTCTTCATAATCCATGTCCGCAAGTGCTGCCTTCATTGTTTCTATCATAGCACCCTGCTTCTCCAGCCAATTGTTCATTATCTTAGCATTTTCACTGGCCTCTAATGATATGGTACTCTCAGACGTGGATTTCATATTCTTCGAAGCTTGAATTGAGTTGATAATGATCAAAATCCCTACAGCTACTACCATGAAAGCAATAACGGCAGCAACTATACGATCTTTAATGTGCCACAACGGTTTCTTCTTCATATTCAGTCCCTCCAAAAAGTAAATTTCCGCCGGATAATGGAAATATGCTTCCCATTATCCGACGGTATTATTAAGAAGCAATTTCCTGCTGATACAGCAGTCTTTTTTTATAAAAAAGATTATTTCCTTTCTTAAAAACCACAGTTGAAATTCAGATATCTTCCTATATCTGACATAATATAGATCATTTTCCTATAGAATAAGTATGACACGTAAATGCCTAAAATACAAGTTTTTATTACCGTTATCACTTGTCGGGTTTGATAGATCCGTTCATATTAACAGCTATTATTTACCGCTTATTTACCCATGCCGCAAGGATATGCTCTTTCGCTGACCCCTGTCTCTTTTTTGACCATGGAATACAGTCTGTATCCTCCCGAGAGATTGTAGCAATCAAAGCCGTTTTGGAGTAAGATCCTGCATGCGATATGTCCCCTGAGTCCACTTTGGCATACCACATACACAGGTTGGTCTTTCTTTATCTCACCGAGTCTGTCCCGCAACTCGTTCAGAGGTATGTTAATATAACCTTCTATATGACCGGCTTCATATTCTTCGACCGTTCTGATATCCAGCAAAGTAACACTTCCGTCTCTTGCCAGTTTGGCATCCTCCTGCCAGTGATACTGTTTCAGTAAGCCCCTGTCTATGTTCTCAATAATGAAGCCTGCCATATTGACAGGATCCTTTGCTGATGAAAACGGTGGTGCATAAGCCGTCTCCAGATCCTTAAGCTTATCCGCCTTTATACCGGAATTGATCGCTACGGCAATTACATCAAGCCTCTTATCGACGCCCTCCGCTCCGATTATCTGTGCTCCCAGAAGTTTGAGCGTTTTCTTTTCAAAAACAACCTTCATGGTCATTACCTTTGCACCCGGATAATAATCTGCATGAGATAGGGGGGACAGAACAACACTTTCATATTCCATTCCGGCATCCTTTGCGGCCTTCTCGGTCAGTCCCGTGGAAGCAACTGTCATATCAAAAATCTTGATGACCGAGGTTCCCATCGTTCCGATATATCGACTGTCCAGGCCACAAATATTGTCTGCAGCTATACGTCCCTGTTTATTTGCCGGGCCCGCGAGCGCTATCGCAGCTTCTTTTCCGGTCACAAAATGTTTGACAGCTATAGCATCACCGATAGCATAAATGTCGGGAGCGGACGTTTCCATTCGGTCATTAACCACTATATTTCCCTTTATTCCAAGTTTGAGTCCCGCCTGCTTAGCCAAAGTATTCTCCGCGGTAATCCCTGTTGCAAGGAGCACCATATCCGACTCTTTTTCAACATTACCTTCCAAAACGGTCATGATCTTATTATTTTCCTGCCTAAAGCCTGTCACATTGCTGTTCAGCATAAGTGATATCCCTCCGGCACGAAGCTTATTGTGAACAAAGGCAGCCATATCATGATCAATGGTATTCATAAGCTGATCGGGCTTTTGTACAATTGTGACATCCATATCTCTTTTCTTGAGATTCTCCGCTACCTCTATCCCTATATAGCCTCCACCTACGATGACTGCGCTCTTTGGCTTGTTTTTATCCACAAAATCATGGATTTTGAGTGTGTCCTCCACTGTTCTGAGCGTAAAGATCCTGTCACTGTCTGTTCCTTCAAGATCAGGTTTGACAGGCCTTGCGCCCGGTGCAAGTATCAGCTTATCATAGGCTTCCCTAAACTCTTTTCCCGTTTGCAGATCTTTTACGGTAACACATTTATTTTCCGCATCCAGAAAAATGACTTCATGCTTTACCTTTGCCTCTATCCGAAATCTGTCACGGAGACTGTCGGGCGTTTGAACCGTAAGTGCATTTTCATCCGTTATCACATCACCTATATAATAGGGCAGTCCGCAGTTTGCATAGGAAATGTAACCGGATTTCTCAAATATCACTATTTGCGCAGTCTCATCCAATCGTCTTATTCTTGCTGCTGCCGTAGCTCCTCCTGCCACGCCTCCGACTATAACAACTTTCATAATTCTGTCCCCTCTGTATTTAACGATCAAATAGTTACTCAGCATCTGAAGCGGGAAACTTCATCACTTAATTTTACCTTAATCCTGCCGACTCTGTCATCACACTTTTGCTCTGACAGATAAAAAATATTTTCTGTATCAATATATTCCGTATTCATAAAAGGTTCATTTGTTCGTGTGGGCGAAAGCGATGGACTGATGACGGGATACGCGGTATACTGTTACGAAAGCAATGGAAAAAAGTATCGGGATATGGTATGGGAGATACAGCCTTATGACACTTCGTCCGACAATACATTTCACACCAAAATACGGATGGATCAATGATCCGAACGGTTTGATATTATACAAAGGCAGATATCATATATTTTATCAGCATAATCCGAAAGGACTCATATGGGACAGCATGCATTGGGGGCATGCCGTATCGTATGATCTGATGCAATGGGAGGAACTGCCGATAGCACTGTATCCGGATGAGATGGGAGACATCTACTCCGGAAGCTGTATATATGATGCTCAGAACAAAAGCGGGTTTGGCAGCAAAGAAGCTCCGCCGTTACTGGCATTTTATACGTCACATCACCCGGTCACGAAAAGAGAACAGCAATGCCTGGCATACAGCCTTGACGGGATCACATTTGTAAAATATGAAGGGAATCCGATCATAAAAGGCAGAGATCACACTCCGGCAAGAGATCCGCATGTATTTGCAAATAAGATCAAAGGCGGCTGCAGCATGTGTATTACCGGGGAGGATGCGGTATATTTTTATCATTCGACCGACTTTCTTACATGGGATAAGACCGGAGAATACCGGCTCCCGGAATATGCATTTAAGGGAATGATAGAGTGCCCCTGTATGGTATTTGCAGATGTGGAAAATGAAAATGCCCAAAAGGCAGTGCTGATGTTGAGCATGGATATCCCGGAAAGTGAATATCATAAGTTTCCGGACGACTGCAGACCTCATTCGCGCATCATGCAATATCTGGTCGGTGAATTTGACGGCGATGTGTTTAAGGAAGACGATCGCGTTAACAGGCCGTTACTTGTAGATCACGGAAATGATTTTTATGCGGGAACGGTATTTTCAAATTGCGAAGACAACATCCTTATGGCATGGCTGGGCAATTCAAAGGAAAGCCTGATGATACCCACCGAGGAAGAAGGCTTCAGAGGGATACTCAGTTTTCCGAGGAGATTATCACTTATAAAGCAAAACGGAGAATATCGGATGAAGCACGCTTTTTGTGCTGAAGATCCCGGCAGATACAAAGATGTCCGATATACGCAAGAAAATAATCGGGTGTTGATAGATCATTGCGTATCTGAAATAATATCAGATGACGGCATGACCGTACATACGGATATGATAGCGACAACCGGATGAAGACGGAAACGGAGGCAACATGCAAAGTTATAAAATTGGTGAAAAACTGGAACCGGTCAATATGTCATCGTACAAGAAGACAGATTTTCAATTTGTCATGGTCTTAAGCGGTGAGGAATGGAAGGAGCACAATGCGGAATTTGATATGGGTATCGAATGGGAATTCAACAACCAGCATATCAACAGCACCCGCGCCGAAGTCAATTATGATTCCATAACGGGAAAGTTCCTGATACTGGACAGAAATAAAGTATCGGCTCCGCCAAAGCAGTTTGCTTTTTCACTGGATGAAAAAGGTATCATTTTTATAGATGATGAGGGACTCGCAGGACGCACTGTAGAGAAGATCGCCCAGAGCAAAAAGCTGGTCAATCCATGTCTGGAACGATTCCTGTATGATTTTTTGGAGCAGCTTATATCTGACGATGCGGGGATGCTGAACCGCTATGATAAGCAGCTCGATGACATCGAAAACAGGATATTTTCGGGAAATACCGAAACCGTACTTGAGGAGATAGCGCAGATCAGAAATGATCTCAGGGATCTGAAACTCCACTATGCCGAAATGATAGATGTATGCCAGGAATTCGAGGAAAATGAGAATCATTTCTTCAAAGAGGAAAATGAGAGATATTTCCGCCTTGTAACCCAGAGGATCCAGAGACTGTACGAAAGAGTCATCACACTTGTTGAATTCACGATACAGTTGAGAGACCTAAATCAGACCAAAACCGATGAAAAACAGAACAAAAACCTGGCTTTTCTGACTGTTATTTCCACCATCTTCATGCCGTTGACCCTTATCGTGGGCTGGTATGGGATGAATTTCAGATACATGCCCGAGTTTGAATACAGATGGTCTTACCCCATTCTGATCGCTGTGTGCATCCTGATCGTCATCGGAAGTATATTCGTATTCAAAAAGAAAAAAATGCTCTAGACTGTCCCGGGCGGGGAAAATCCGGGACAAATAGAACATATTTCCGGACAAATAGAAATTTTTTTGACTTTTTTTGAAAAAACTATTGACCTTACACCTTGTGGAAGGTCTATATTCAGCTCATCAAAGCGATCCGGACACGCAAAGATAAGGCAGTCATGACACGTGAAGACAGCCGTAATGCAACAATGGGACAAAGGAGAGATAATTGATATGGATGAATATGCAAAAGTCGGTTCAGGACAGATCACACTGCTGACAGCCGGGCTGATCATATGGATAGTTGTACCGATATTGATAGCCATCATATGGAAAGTCAAGAAAAAGGAATCATTTAAGACCATTATCATCGGTGCGGTAACATTTATTGTATTTGTGGTCGTAGAAAAGCTGATCCAGAATGCGCTGCTGTTCCCTGCGACCATGGGACTTAAAGATCACCCGGCAAGCACTTTTTTCGGTGCACATGCGGTATTGCTGGCTTTTATGTTAGGACTCTTCCCGGGATTATTTGAGGAGACCGGAAGACTGGTGGCATTTAAGACGATCCTGAAAAATAAGAAGAACAGGGAAACTTCCATTTCCTACGGAATAGGACATGGCGGTGTGGAAGTATTATTTGTTTTGGGGGTAAACTTTATAGTGTATCTGGTCTATGCCATGATGATAAACAATGGCACATACGGTCTCATGGTAGATCAGTTGGCAGCAGTGGATCCGGGTAAAGTGAATGAGGGAAAAATAATGGCAGAGCAGCTTGCAACCCTTTCATTCGGATTCCTGGCACAGAACGTAGTGGAAAGAGTATTTGCCGTGTTATTTCATGTAGGCGCATCAATACTTGTTTTCTATGCATGCAGGGATAAAGACAGATTCTGGTTGTATCCGCTTGCGATACTACTTCATACGGCAATGGATTTTGCAGCGGGTCTGGTCTTATTGAATATAGTTAACTTGTCAATGTGGGCGCTTGAAGGTATATGCGCGGTGATCGGCGGTGGCATATTTGCCTGTGGATACTTCCTGCTTTATAAGCGGGATGAGGCTTAAACAAGTCGAGACAGCGTAAAAGCTCCAAGGCGGACTGATCGGGGGAAATGATGAAGATCAATCAGGTAGAAGAACTGGTGGGTATCACCAAAAAGAATATCAGATTCTATGAAGAACAGGAACTGGTCGCACCGAACCGTAATCCCGAAAACGGTTACAGGGACTATGACCTGAACGATGTGGAACGGCTAAAGAAGATAAAACTCTTAAGGATGCTGGATGTATCCTGCGAAGATATAAGAAAACTCATAAGCGGCAGCATTACAATGAAGGATTGTATGGACAGACACAGCATTGAGCTTACTCACAGGCAGCATGATATAGACCACATGAAGGATATGTGCGATCTTATCTCTTCACAGAATTCCGAATTCGAAGCCATAAACGCCGGTGAATACCTGGAGCGCATGAATGAACAGGTAAAAGGAGGGGTTCGATTTATGGATGTTAAGAAAGAAGATGTAACGGTAAGAAAAACCGGAGCTATAATCGCGGCAGTGACAGTCATCCTGGTAATGCTGGGATGGTCAACAGCGATCGTATATGCTTTTTTGACGGAAGAGATGCCGGTGGGTGTCCTGCTGGTGATGCTGATCTTTCCGTCAGTGATAATCATATGTGTATTATATGCATTAAAGCAGCGTATCAAAGAGATCAAAGGAGGAGAATTGGATGAAGCTGGTAAGTATTGATTGTATTCCCGGAAAAGAGATTGAAGCATTGGGTATTGTAAAGGGGACTATTGTTCAGACCAAGAATATCGGACGTGATATCATGGCGGGAGTGAAGACTCTGGTCGGCGGAGAGATCGTCGGATATACGGAAATGTTAAATGAAGCCAGACAGCTTGCTACCAAGAGGATGGTAGATGAGGCGGAAGCAATGGGAGCCGATGCTGTCGTTGGTGTAAGATACGGGTCGTCACAGGTTATGCAGAGTGCTGCGGAAGTCATTGCCTACGGAACTGCCGTAAAGATACTGGATTAGGTCCGGCAGGAGGAACCCGTAGCGTGAACAGACAGAACTCCATAGTGTAAACATGCGGGGTGAGAGCATGAACTTTTACTTTTACAGAGCTGTGATTTGAGGTATACTCTTTTTAGTATTTGGATTTTGTTAAGTATAAGGAGGACAGTATGGAATTTGCACAGCTTTTGGAAAGCAGAAGAAGTATCAGACAATACAAACCGCAGATGAGGATCAGCGAAGACCAGATAAAGGTTATGATAGACGCTGCGATTCAGGCACCCACCTGGAAGAATTCACAGACAGGACGTTACTATGTAGCCATGAGTGAGGACGCCATGAATTTTATAAAGAACCAGTGTCTTCCCGAATTCAATGCCAATAACTGTCAGAATGCCGTAGCCATTATCATCACGGCTTATGAGACAAAGAGATCCGGATTTGAGAGAGACGGTTCTCCGACCAACGAACTCGGTGATAAATGGGGCGTATATGACCTTGGCTTGCAGAATGAGAACCTCGTCCTCAAAGCAAGAGAGACCGGTTATGACACATTGATCATGGGTATAAGGGATGTAACAAAGCTCAGGGAACGTTTCGGCATACCGGAATCACAGGAGATAGTTTCGGTCATCTCTGTTGGAGTAAGGGAAAATGATCCGCCAAAGCCAAACAGAAAAGCACCCGAGGATGTTACAAAGTTCTTTTAGGCTGAGAGAAAAGTTATCTGAAACGAATAAAAAGATCAAGGGCCGGCATTTGCCGACCCTTGTTTGTTGTTATGAAATATGCTCTTATACTTGATTATCATTCGTGTTATCGATGTCATGGAACAGATCTCTGTACCATTCAAGTGAAGAGATGTATGCATCATGAACTGCTTCCATCGGAATGTTGTTGAGGAGCATGATCCTTGATACAGCCTGCCAGTCTGCAGCCTCATAGAGTTTGATAAAGTCGAGTACGTCCACGTAGGGACCGGCGTGATCTATAAGGGCACTGTTGATGTTCTTGGTAACTTTGAGAAGATCAAGTGCCTGATCCATGGGTTTGTTGAGTATGAGATCGACAACCGAGAACAATCCCATAAGGAAAAGCTCCGAAGCCTGAACCCCGAGTTCGAATGTTCCGGCGAGGTTTTCGGCAAACTTGGCACGTAACAGAGAGAGACGAGTGATCTCGCTGGGTCTGTCCGCACAAAGCTGCTGGGTGATGGCTGTCGTGATCCATTTTTTAAGTTCTTTCTGACCGAGCATCGCAGCCGCATGACGGATAGAAGTGATCTCCGTGGATGATCTGTTGATCTTGTTGACCATCTTGAGCAGGGCTATGATGAGAGCCGTATCACGACCTATTATGTCGGCCGCTTCGGTAAGCTCGAAGTCATCGCTGTTGACCAGGTTCAAAAGTGCTATATAGTTGATCTTCAAAGGAGAAACTTCGGTATCGCCCTTTGTTACGGGCATACGGTAGAATTCACCTTCATAGAACTTGTAACCGCCTTCAAACTTAAGGCTGTCAAATATACCCATGGAACTGATGCCGCTTGCGATCAGTTTGAGATGGGGATAAACCTGGTTGAAATATATCTTTGCTTTGGAAATAACGATCTTCTGATGGTTCAGTAAGATATAATCCATAAGCTTGAGTATGGATCTGTACGGTTCAAAATCAGGAACGTTGAGATTCTTTATCGCAAATTTGAAACCTGTCTGCTTGAGAGCGGTTATCCTTTCGATATATATATCCTCGGGAAGGACCGTCTTATCAAGCAACAGGACTATGCGGTTATGCGGAGCCTTGCATTCCGTGACAAGATCCGAGAAAAGAGAAACGCTGCTTATGGGAACAAATAACTCATTGTCAGCTGACAGTGTATTGATACCCAGACTCTCGATGATCTCGAAACTGGGAACATTCACGGCATCAACCTGTGTCGCTGCACTCATATAAGTCGGCTCAAGTAAAAAATTCTTTTTTTGGCTGGATATGGAATAAGCCTTAACCGACATACTTTCGTCAAATAAAGGAATTAATGTTACTAGCATATGCAACCCCCTGTAGGTAAACAACATTATGATTGTAAAACTTACATAAGTATATATAAATTTTACACCAAATGCGCACGTTAAACAAGAATTTTCATACAATTTACAACACTTTACAATAAAGAAATTAAGGTTTAGAATATAGAAGATTGTTAAATCACATTAAGAAAGAAGGACAAAACTATGGAAAAAAAGAACATCGACTGGGCCAATCTGGGTTTTGGCTATGTAAAGACCGATTACCGTTATGTTTCCAACTACACCGATGGTGCTTGGGATGAAGGCGTGATTACCGAAGATGACATGATTACCATGAGTGAATGTGCAGGCGTATTGCAATATGCACAGACCATATTCGAAGGTATGAAAGCGTATACAACGGAAGCAGGCAAAGTCGTGGTCTTCAGACCGGATCTCAACGCCGAACGTATGATGGATTCGGCTAAAAGGCTTGAAATGCCGGTATTTCCCAAGGATAGATTCATAGATGCGATCGATAAGGTTGTAAAGGCAAATCTTGCGTGGGTACCTCCTTTTGGTTCGGGCGCGACATTGTATATCAGACCTTATATGTTCGGCATCAACCCCGTTATAGGTGTTAAGCCCGCCAACGATTATCAGTTCAGGACATTCACGACACCTGTAGGACCTTATTTTAAGGGCGGCGTAAAGCCTCTTACGATCAAGGTTTCAGATTTTGACAGAGCAGCCCCGAACGGAACGGGACACATTAAGGCAGGCCTTAATTATGCCATGAGCTTACATGCCATCGTAACGGCACATGAAGAAGGATTTGACGAGAACATGTATCTCGATCCCAAGACACGTACAAAGGTAGAGGAGACAGGCGGAGCAAACTTCCTCTTCGTCACAAAGGATGGCAAGGTCGTTACACCCAAGTCAAACAGTATCCTTCCCTCTATCACAAGACGTTCACTCGTGCAGGTTGCAAAGGATTATCTCGGACTCGAAGCTGAGGAGAGAGAGATTTACTTTGATGAACTCAAGGATATGGCAGAATGCGGTCTTTGCGGAACTGCAGCAGTCATCTCTCCCGTAGGCAAGGTCGTGGACCACGGCAAGGAGATATGCTTCCCTTCGGGAATGTCAGAGATGGGACCTGTTACCAAGAAGCTGTATGATACGCTTATCGGTATCCAGATGGGTAAGATCGAAGCACCCGAAGGATGGATAAGAGTCATCGAATAATATTTCCTTAGACAAATAAAACTCCGGTTGTCAAAAGACAGTCGGAGTTTTTTTATGTTCAATGCATGAAATGCAGATGCCGGCAGGAGGATATCGGCCCTACCTGATGAACGGCATGAGTTCGATGATAAATACCATGATACATGAAAGTACCGATACGACAAAGAGGCTTGCGCCCTTCCATGCCAGGATTATGGCAAAAACAAAGGCTACAGCGCCGGCCAGCGGCGAATCCGTGGCATCCATCATGGCCGGAAATGTCATTGCGGCCAGCGTGACGTACGGAACATAATACAGGAATGACCTGATGAATGTATTGGTGATCTCCTTACGTATCAATGTAAGCGGAAGAACACGTATAAGATATGTCACAGCCGCCATTATGAGCATGTAGATGTATATATTGTGTGTCATGCGGCCTCCTTTTCTCTGCGCGGAAAGAGGATGGCAGCGACAGCGGATATCACAACGGTTATGAATATGGTCCTTGTGCCGGGTGAGATCGCCGCAAACAGCGTTACTCTAGTGGCTATATAGCTTACGACCATCGATATGACAACGAGCATGGCTATGATCTTATCCCTCTTTGAAGGAGGGATGATGATCGCTATGAACATTCCGTAGAGTCCCACACTCAGTGCACTTACTATATTGGGTGGAAGAACATTGCCCATAACCACACCGAGATAGGTTCCTATGCTCCATGCCGGAACTGAGATCGCAGCGGCACCGTATGTATAGAAAGGATTTAATCTGCCGGGAACGGATATGCTGATGCCGAATATCTCATCCGTAACGAACCATCCGACGATGAACCTGTGTATGAAGCGCATATCGGAGGAAAACTTTTGGGAAAGTGCACAGCTGAGCAGAAGATACCTTGCATTGGCGACAAGGGTCATGATGGCGAGTTCGATGTAAGCCGCATTTTCACCTATAAGCGTGAAGCCGACGTATTCGCCTGCAGAGGCGCTGTTCGTGGCCGACACGATAAATGACTGGAGTGCTGTCACACCCGCTTTTTTGGCCACTATCCCCAATGTAAATGCCACCGCGAAATAACCGAGAGCTATCGGGACACCGTGTTGTATTCCTTTTCTGAATGCCTGACTGTTAGTTTGCATATCTGTCCTTCTTTATAAACCTGTCGGTACCTGCAAAACCGACAATTTTCATTGTAACCACTTTTACGCATTAAGTCCATAGAAAAAACCATATAAAAAAAATTATCATTAAGGTATAATATTATAGTAGTTTAAGAGAGGTCATTATGCAGCAGCTCGCACAGGATATTGCCAACAATACATATAAAAGATGTTATCTTCTCCACGGTGATGAGGATTATCTGCGTAAACAGTACAAAGATAAACTTCTTAATGCACTTATGCCCGACGGGGATACGATGAACTTCAACAAGTATTCGGGAAAGGACATCAACGTCGGGGAAGTGATCGATCAGGCTGAGACCATGCCGTTTTTTGCTGACAGGAGAGTCATACTAATAGAAGACAGCGGTATGTGTAAAGGCGGAGGAGAGCAACTGGCCTCATATCTTGAGGACAGCGCCGAAAGCACGGTCATTATCATCAATGAAAGTGATGTGGATAAGCGCAGCAGGCTGTTTAAAGTCGTTTCATCAAAGGGAAGGGCATGCGAATTCGTAAAGCAGCCCGAAGAGACACTCAGGAAATGGATACTTGGCCGTGTCAAAAAAGAAAATAAAAAGATCGACATAAGGGCCGTGGAAACTCTGCTTGAGAGGACCGGTACCGATATGACCACGATAAATACGGAACTGGAGAAGCTTTTTACCTATACATTGCACAAAGATGCCATAAGTGACACGGATGTCAGGGAAATAGTGACAGTGAGTACCGGCAGCAGGGTGTTTGATATGATATCTGCCATGGCAGAGAAAAAGCAGGCTCAGGCACTTCAGATGTATCACGACCTTCTGGAGCATAAGGAGACACCCTTCGGAGTGCTTGCCCTTATAGGCAGACAGTTTAATATGATGCTCCAAATAAAGGAGCTTAAGGAGGAAGGATTCGGAAGCAGGCAGATAGCCGAAAAGACCGGACTGGCTCCTTTTATAGAACAGAAGTATGAAAGACAGGCAGCAGGCTTCAAAGCAGAGAGGATAAGACAGGCACTTGAAGCATGCGTAAGGGCGGATGAGGACGTTAAGATAAGGAGCGTGGATCCGAAACTGAGTGTGGAATTGCTCATAATCGAATACTCGTGCTGAAAATAAGAGTACGATAAATGGGACAGATAAACGGTTATCATGATATCAGAAGCTGAGGAAATCTGAGAGGAAATGCTCAGGATAAGCTTATGAAAATCGGAAGAGATGCCCGGGAAAACCGGCAGGTGATAGCGTTTGGAGGAGGAAGTCCCATGAAGAAGATTGAGATCACGATAATAACGATAGGGTTGTTACTGATACTTATGAGCGTATTCGGTATAAAGGCAAGCGGCAGGGAACGCGCTGCAGCAGGAGATTACAGCGTAAAGTACCGCACTCAGGAAAAGGAGTACGTGGACGATGTAAGAGCAAAACTCACCGAACTGGGTTACAGTCAAGCCGGAGTGGCTATGACCAAAGTAGTCAATGAGAACGGAACGATCATTTATACCATTACGATCCACCACAGCAGGATCGATAAGATGAATGAGTATGAAAGGAAGCAACTTTCTGATATAATTACCAAAGAAACCATTGATGTGGAGAACAGTACCGTGGTTACGGAATATCTGGAATATATGTGAGGTAGCTTATATGGAGCCTAAGATCGGAGCGATCTATAAACATTTCAAAGGAAACCTTTATGAGGTGAAAGCAATAGCGACACATTCCGAGACAGAAGAGAAGATGGTCGTATATCAGGCGCTTTACGGGGATAATGACACATATGTCAGGCCATATGATTCCTTTATTTCCAAGGTTGATAAGGAAAAATATCCGGATGCGACACAGGAATACAGATTTGAGGAACAGAAGGCAAACGAAGATGCGGACCTCGATCCGATGGTCCTCTCATTTCTTGAGACGGAGGATTTTGAAGAGAAGTTCAATATATTGAGCGGACTTCACCACAGGATCACAAAAGATCATATCGCGATCATGTCGATGTCATTGGATGTTACGATCGATGACGGTGAGATCGAGGATATGTACAGACAGTTAAAGACCTGTGTGGATACAAGAAGAAGGTTTGAGACCACCAGACTCAGATAGTGCCGGTATCATCAATAGATTATGCGTACACTTTCTTTATGGCAGCTGACGCGGATCAGATCCACCTTATCGAAAGTCTCTCCGTCGGTATGTATGTATAAGGGTTCGGAAGTCTTCAGAGTGTACGAATGAGCTTTGTATTCGTCGATACCGTCAAATCTGAAGTGATCACCCTTAAGTCCGTGGGGGAGAGTAAGAAGGACCCTGAAACGGGACATGCCCGAAACAGAGCACAGATTCAATATTCCATCGTAATTAGAGGCGTCGGGAGCGAACATGAACCCGCCGCCTTCATATTTGTTATTCATTGCTGCGACAAAGAGCATTCTTTCGATATGTATGGGTGTCTCCGAGTCATCCAGATACAGATCGGCATCACAGTAAGTTGTCGAAAAGATCTTTTTTATGCTCACAAACAGATATGTGAGTTTACCCAATCCCACTTTATTGAGCATTCTTTTGAATCCGGAGGTATTGGCACCTACGCATACGGCGGCATCATAGCCCAATCCGGTGCTTACGAGGAAAGGCTTGTCCGGGATCGCAGGCGCTTCGGGAGTGAGAGTATTTTCCATATGGACCATACCGTAATCCATATAAAGCGTTGTTGGCTTGGAGGTCAGATGCTCGATCGCCTCATCGGGTGTGAATGATATACCGAGTGCCCTTGCAAGATCGTTGCTCGAACCTACGGGAATGGTGGAAAGTGCAACATTGTCAAGCGAGGGAAGCCCCTGGATGATAGCATTCATGGTTCCGTCACCACCGAGAACAACGAGGTGGAGAGGTTCCTTCTTCTCCAGATATTCATTGTACAGAGCACAAGAGTATTCGGATGCATCCTGCCTGCTTGTGGTGATATGAACATCATAAGGAATATTCTTCTTGTCTAGTATCTGCTGGATCCTTTCCCAGGTACGTTTTCCTGAGCCCGAGCGAGCGCCGGGATTGACGATTATCTGATACATATGTCGCAAATCTCCCGATAAATGAAATGAAAAAGCGTTTTATCACTTTCTACGCCTACAATTCTATCAAATAAAAAAATTCTAGTAAATAGGATTTGTTCTATTTTCACTTTACTTTTCTTGTGTTATAATAGGCGCGATGCACATAAACATAAGAAGTGCAAAGAAAGGCGGATAGATATGTATTCTTTAGATGAAGTAAGAGCTGTTGATCCCGAAGTTGCTCAGGCGATAGTAGATGAGCAGGCAAGACAGAACAGCCATATTGAATTGATTGCGTCGGAAAACTGGGTAAGCAAAGCGGTTATGGCTGCTATGGGAAGCCCTTTAACCAATAAATATGCGGAAGGTTATCCCGGAAAGAGATATTACGGCGGATGCGACTGTGTTGATGTTGTTGAGGATCTTGCAAGAGAAAGAGCAAAAGAGCTTTTCCATTGCGATTATGTCAATGTTCAGCCCCATTCGGGAGCACAGGCAAACATGGCCGTATTTTTTGCGGTTATGGAGCCCGGTGATACATTCATGGGTATGAACCTCGATCACGGCGGACATCTTTCACACGGTTCACCGGTAAATATGTCAGGAAAGTATTTCAACTGCGTACCTTACGGGGTAAATGCTGACGGATTCATAGATTACGACGAAGTAAGACGTATAGCGCTTGAGTGCAAGCCCAAGATGATCGTATGCGGTGCTTCCGCTTATGCACGTAAGATCGAATTTAAGAAGTTCAGAGAGATCTGTGACGAAGTCGGTGCTGTAATGATGGTAGATATCGCACATATTGCAGGACTTGTTGCAACAGGCTATCATGAGAGTCCTTTCCCGTATGCGGATGTTGTTACAACAACAACACACAAGACACTCCGCGGACCCCGTGGCGGTATGATCATGTGCAATCAGGAAGCTGCTGACAAGTATAATTTCAACAAGGCTATATTCCCTGGTATCCAGGGCGGTCCGCTCATGCATGTCATCGCAGCCAAGGCTGTATGCTTCAAGGAAGCTCTTTCACCCGAGTTTAAGCAGTATGGCAAGAACATCATCGACAATGCACAGGCACTTGCAAACGGTCTTATGAAGAGAGGCCTTAGCATAGTATCAGGCGGTACTGACAACCACCTCATGCTCCTTGACCTTCGTCCTCAGGGACTTACAGGCAAGGCTATCGAGAAGCTGCTTGACGAGGCACACATCACAGCCAACAAGAACACCGTTCCCAACGATCCCCAGAAGGCATTTGTTACTTCAGGTATCAGACTCGGAACACCGGCTGTTACATCACGTGGCATGAATACAGAGGATATGGACAGGATCGCTGAAGCCATCTCGCTTGTGGTTCTCGGCGGAGAAGAAAAGGTTCCGGAAGCAAGAGCCATCGTACAGGAGCTTACAGACAAGTATCCTTTGATCTAGACAAAAAAATAAAATTCGAGGGGGACTCAGACATGAGCGAATCAAAGAGGGGGATAAGCGCTGATGTACTCAAATACGTTGCCTATATCACGATGTTCATCGATCATATAGGTGCGGGACTTATCGAGCCGTCGGCTGCTTTCAGAAATTATGGATCGGTAAAAACATATGATATTTTGATCAGGCTTATAGGAAGAGTGGCATTTCCGATATTCTGTTTTCTGCTGGTTGAAGGCTTCAACCACACGAGAAACAAATGGAAATACGCTCTTAACCTGCTTTTATTTGCTTTGATCACCGAGATACCGTTTGATTATACCTTCAAGGGCACATTATTTACGCTTGATTACCAGAATGTGGACTTTACATTACTGCTTGGGTTGCTGACATTGATATTTGCGGATATGATCTACAAGTCGGGTATCAAAAGCAAATTGGTCAGATATCTGTTACAGATACCGGTTGGTGTTGTATTTGCCGTGATAGCCGATCTTATGAAGGTTGATTACGGTGCATGGGGAATCTTACTTATATTTGTAATATACTATACAAGGGAATTGCCAAATAAGTGGAGATGTATCATAAGCGCACTGCCTCTTATCTGGGAATTTACAAGTTTCATAGCGTTCATACTTATCTACAGGTACAACGGTGTGAAAAAGGGGAAGATCAATAAATATGTTTTCTACAGCCTCTATCCGGCCCATCTTGCGATCTACGCGGTCATCAGATATTTCCTGATAGTCAGGGCGGGATGGTAGGACACAGTCAGGATATCACGTTTTTATATGGAGGAGATATATGATACAGGTTGCAGTATTTGGATACGGAACAGTCGGAAGCGGTGTTGTACAGGTGATCGATGACAACAATGATCTGATCGCAAAAAGAGTCGGAGAGAGACTCAATGTAAAGTACATACTCGATCTCAGGGACTTTCCGGGTGACAAAAACCAGGAAAAGGTTGTTCATGATGTAAATATCATACTCGACGACCCCGAGGTTGAGATCATATGCGAGACCATGGGCGGAGTCAAGCCTGCTTACCAGTACACCAAAAGCGCACTGGAAAAAGGCAAGAGCGTATGTACCTCCAACAAAGAGCTTGTGGCGAACCATGGCCCCGAGCTTATAAAGATCGCTGAGGCAAATAAATGCAATTACATGTTTGAGGCGAGCGTCGGCGGCGGAATACCGATCATACGTGCCATGAACACAAGCCTCGCAGCGGAAAATATCGTCAAGATAATCGGTATCCTCAACGGGACCACCAATTATATGCTCACAAAGATGGCCGGAGAAGGCACTTCATATGATGAAGTCCTTAAGAAAGCACAGGATCTCGGATATGCAGAGCGCAATCCCGAGGCTGATGTGGAAGGTTATGATGCATGCCGTAAGATCGCGATACTTGCTTCACTTATGACCGGTCACTATGTAAAATACGAGGATGTATATACTGAAGGTATCACAGCCATCACTCCGATGGATTTTGAATATGCGAAGAAGCTTGGAAAGTCCATAAAGCTTCTTGCGATAGCCGATGATCGTGACGGTAAACTTACGGTCATGGTAGCACCTTTCATGATAGGCGCGAACCATCAGTTGAACGGTGTCAATGATGTATTCAATGCCGTATATGTTACGGGCAATATGCTTGATGATGCCATGTTCTATGGCAGAGGTGCGGGAAAACTTCCCACAGCCAGTGCCGTGGTAGCGGATGTTATAGAATGTGCAAGAAATATCGGCCGAACTCTTCCGTGCCTGTGGGATGAAGAAGTGGTCAGACTTGCGGACTACAAGGAAGTCAAAAGACGTTTCTTTGTAAGAGTCTCAAGGGAACAGAGAGGAGCTGTTCTCAATCAGGTCGGACCCATCAAGGAAGTGGCCGTATGCGATGAGGAGTTCGCATTTATCACTCCGGTGATGACGGAGAAAGCCTTTGATGACAAGATCAAAAACCTCAAGGGTGTCCTTTCCGTTATCCGTGTAGAGGAGTAAACTAAGGAGATATATTATGAAAAAAGTAGTAAAGTTCGGTGGAAGCTCACTTGCCAGCGCTGAGCAGTTCGGGAAAGTGGGCAATATCATCCGTGCCGACAAGTCAAGGATCTATGTCATTCCGAGTGCGCCGGGAAAAAGATTTTCCAAGGATAACAAGGTGACTGACATGCTCTATGCATGCTACGATCTGGCGGAGGCAGGCAAGCCTTTCGATAAGGAACTGGGAGCAATAAGGGAAAGATATCAGGAAATAATAGACGGGCTTAAACTGAAGATGTCCCTCGATGACGAATTCAAAACGATCGAGTCAAACTTTAAAACAAAAAAGGGCAGGGATTACGCCGCAAGCCGCGGAGAGTACTTAAACGGCAGGATCATGGCTGAATATCTGGGATATAGTTTTGTTGATCCCGTCGATGTCATCTTTTTTGATGAAGAAGGCAATTTTGATGATGAGAAGACCAACGAAGTGCTCGGGATAGCACTGTCAAAGCTTGATAATGCGGTAGTTCCGGGGTTCTACGGAAGCATGCCTGACGGAAGCGTCAAGACATTTTCAAGAGGCGGATCGGATATAACGGGATCTATCGTGGCAAGAGCCGCAAAGGTTGATATTTATGAGAACTGGACGGATGTTTCGGGCTTCCTTGTAGCGGATCCGAGGATCATAGATAAGCCGGAAGGGATAGAGACCATTACATATAAGGAACTCAGAGAGCTTTCCTACATGGGTGCGGGAGTATTGCATGAGGATGCTATTTTCCCGGTACGTATCGAAGGTATCCCGATCAATATCAAGAACACGAATGCTCCCGAAGACAACGGAACATGGATCGTTGAGAGCACATGCCAGAAATCCAAGTATATCATTACGGGTATCGCGGGAAAGAAGGGCTTCTGCTCAATAAATATTGAAAAAGACAAGATGAATTCCGAGATCGGTTTCGGCCGCAAGGTCCTCAACGTATTTGAAGACAACGGTATCAGTTTCGAGCATATGCCTTCCGGAATAGATACGCTCACCGTATTTGTTCATCAGGACGAATTCATGGATAAGGAGCAGCGCGTTGTATCAGGTATCCATCGTCTGGCAAAACCCGACACCATAGAGATAGAAGCGGATCTTGCACTTATCGCGGTCGTCGGACGTGGAATGAAATCCACAAGAGGTACTGCGGGAAGGATATTCTCCGCACTCGCGCATGCCAATGTCAATGTCAAGATGATCGATCAGGGCTCCAGTGAGCTGAACATCATCATAGGTGTTGCCAACAGCGATTTCGAAACAGCTATCAAGGCTATCTATGATATATTTGTAACATCGGCGCTCGATGTAAGATAGATCGCGGGATAGGGACAGAACGGGTTTAAATAATGATGATTTCAAAAAAGCTGTACTTCGGTACGGCTTTTTGTGTATTTGTTGTATTTGTTTTTGCTTCTTAAAATGTCAGAATAATATCTAATATTAGATAAATATACACAAAACATACTATTTTGAGCAATAAAATAACAAAAATAATAATATTTTTTGCGAAATTGTATTGACAAATCAGAAGCATTTGATATAATAAGAACATAAACAGACAGCAATCATATCCGAACAGAAAGGATTCGGAATAGATGCATCTTTACTATAGATAGAGAAAAATAAGACGTTAGGAGGACAGTCCACCGGAAAGTTGAATTTTTCTGAAGCGACATGGTAGTTGGGGCGTAAAAGTTGGATGGCAGCCGATTAAGACCCGAAGAATATTGTGAGTAAGGTCAAGGTGTCACGGTACATGAGTACGAAGAGAGAATACGCCGGAAGATGTCAGTACAATTGAATAGGTCAAAGTTATACGAAAGAGAGGTATAGACCATTGGACACATCGTCATAGGGAGCGGGTATCAATTAGAATTCCGAGTTGGTATCCGCTTTTTAGTGCGCAAAAAACCGATCGTCCTCCGCCATTTCGTCGGCGTAATAATCCAGCAGCATTTTTACGATACCGTCGTAGTTATTTTCACCAATGACCGCAGCCTGGGCATCCCAGCCGGTGTCACTGATCTTTTCTGCGGTATCGGACATATTTTCAAAAGGGTGAGCGTCATTGTTGTATTGCTCCGATTGTTCATTTGAAGCATATTTGATATCTGCGCGAACCAGATCGGAATACACGGGATCCTCAGCCCGCAGGGCCTGTGCAGCATCCCTAGGCAGCTTTTTCAAAAACTCAATGTAAGCATTATTTATCCGATAGTAGTTACCCAGATAGGTGCAATACTTTAACCGCGGGACATCACTTTTGAGATTGATATAAAACGCGAGGAATTCTCCCTCGTTTTCATGATAGTACCCTTGATGATGGCTCTCCTCATGGGCGAGAAGAACCGGATAGTACATACCGGAACAATATTTGTTGCAGGTAACTTCCATAGTGTAAGGATATGTGTAACCACCGATACTCATCCATTCGAGAGCGGGAGAACAAAGCGCCTCCTTCATCGGCGGGACATAACCTTTAAGACGCGGGAAATCAGCTGATACATTTTGCATTGCAGCGGTCACTTCGATAAGCATATCAGCCCTGGAAGGGTAAATGACATTGCCGTCAGAATCCCTCTCGACCTCGAGAGAAAGCCTGTTTGCCTCATTTACAAAATGATTTCTCACCCACCTTACTTCTTCAAGAGAATATGTAGTATCTTTCGGAGTACTTCTAATGGCACAAACTTCACTTCTGTACGGAATGATCCAGTTGAGCGTATATATAAGGAGCATGCACAAAAACAGCATAAGAGTGAACTTCATGTAATGCTTTGCAAATGCGACAAAACCCTGCCTTCTGCGCAGGAAGATAAGCAATATGGCTGATATGATACATACAAACGCGATCAGAGCAAATGCATACATCAGTATCTCACCGAGCGGAAGACCGAAGCTACCGGTGAATCTGCCGCAAACATCCGCTATAACGCCATAGACACTGTCTGCATACATGTTACAGAATGCAGGGATGCAAGCCAGGATATTCAGTATTATCGTCGGGATCGTAATTATGATGACCGCTTTAAAGTATTTGCTGCGTTTCAAGAAGAATCTCCATGTGTGATCGGTGTTTATGGTACAATATATTTATAACACAAATCGGTGTTACCTGTGAAATACGCGGGATAAGGGATAATAAAAAATGGACAAACTTCTTGGCGGACAACGGAAGAAGTGAAGAAGGCATAGAATTTCAATTATCAAGAAGAGGCACGGAGGTTTTGACGATCACGATCAGGCCGAAGCCTCGTTAATCAAAATCAGGCTCATCCGCATCCTGTGATCTTTTGACTGTTTCTTCCACTATCATTGTACTGATCATAATGTCATCCTTCCAGTCTGTTTTGCCGTCAAGGTTCATATCGATACCGTATATGCTCTCATCGTAATAACTCATTTTTTTTCTCCTTTTTGATCTTAACTGTTTATATGCGGGAGTTGTCCCTATGCTGATATTATATACGTTATCGACCCCGGTTTACATGGGGATAATAACAAGATAAGAGTGTTCATTTCCTCGATTTTGCGTAAATCGGATCATACTGCTATGCCGCAACGTTAATTAAATGAGGTCAGTTCTATTTTCTGAGGCTTGCTTCCGCCGTCGACAATAAGGAACGAATTGTCTTTGGAGTCGAATACCATGTATTCGGTTTTGGTTTCAGAACCGTACCATGAATCCATGCGTAAAGTATTGGCGTCACATAAGTACATGTAATAGCCGTCACCCGCATTGAAAACACTGTAAGGCCCGAGATCGCTGTGGAAGATTACAACATGAACGAACTTTGTTTCAGGTGAATCATCCATGATCCCTATGAGCAGTTCGTTGATCCCGTCACCGTCAAGATCTCTTAACAGATATCCGAATTCTTCACTCTGATCTTTTTCCTCATCGACAAGATATAAGCCGTCAATTCCCTGATCGCTTTTCCAACCGGTGTTATATCCCTCTTTGAAAGCATTCACTGTGGACAGATACCAATTGGGATTCCGTGGTCCGCACCCCGTAAGTGCCATCAATAAGATTGTACACATCAAAAAGCTTATCATTCTCTTCTTCACAGACATTTTCTTCATACCTTCGCTTTCTTTGAATTGTCACAAAGTATCGTATAAGGGACCGAGCTCTCGGATCCCATACCGGAATTATATCATCCGGGGCATTTATTTACTACATTTCATTGTTTTTCGCCGGTCACGACGATACACAAATATAGTAAATAGGAAATGCAGATGTTATAATATTTTCACAAGGAGAGTCATATGTTTATAAACAAATTAAATCAGTTATATAAACCCAAAAGGATCCTTTTTTATATCGACGCGGATAAGCAGGGCATCGATGCGGCCTATGACGGAAACATACCCGATGTAGTCGGTAAATACACCGGTGCTTTCGGTACCTATGATTATCCGGGAGTATTTTTCGTCAGATCGTTGGGCAGGGAAGTCATCGGGATAGAATACAGACCGGATGATGAAAGAATTGCTTATCCTGACGATCTTAACAGTGTGGCTCTGGATGAATCATTTTTTTATTCGATTGAGATAGAAAATGAAATGGAGATCACCCGCGAGATTGTGAAGGAATTATTTGTAAATATATCGGGGAACGATGACGCACACAGGATTTACAGCGACCTTTCCATCAAGGAAGACCCGGAAATGATCGGTATCATTTCGAATAATAACGGTCAGAAGCTCCGCATTCTTTATGAGTGGAAGATAGATGAGGATCGTGCGGATGTCATTATGGACGATAATGTCGATCTGCTTGATAAGGAAATGCTTTATAAATTGGCCTTCTTTGATCCGATCACAGGGCATTATAACTGGAACCATATCGTTCCTTATCTGGAAATGTGCCGCGACCGCGGGATCAGTGATTATGCCTTTGTGCATTTCGACATAAAACAGTTCAGGATAATCAATGAGGTTTACGGACATATTGCCGCAAATAAAGTGCTTTCGAATGTCGTTAAGGCAATGAATGAAGCGGATTTTGTGTATACAAGTGCAAGATGCCACAATGATAATTTTGCAATGATGATAAAAGATATGCCGCAGTCGGAGACCATAGAGAGGCTTGAGCGGTTTTTCGATAAGCTTTCCCATCTGGAAGAAGACAAGAATTATCGCATTTTCTACAGAGCCGGTGTAGTTCCGATGCAGCAGACGATGCTTTCGGGAAACCGTGTTGCGGATGCGGGCAAGATGGTACAGGCGCTCGGAACAAATCCGAATAAAACAGAGATCATCATGTACAGCGATAAGATGCATGATGATATCATGTGGAGTAATTATATCAAAGCTTACGTGGACACGGCGATCCGAAATGATGAATTTCTGCTTTATCTTCAGCCCAAATTTAACAGCGAGAGCGGGACAATAAAAGGAGCGGAGGCATTGATAAGATGGAATTACAAAGGCCGGGAGATCCTTCCTCCGTACAGGTTCATTCCGTTTTTTGAAAAAGACGGGTCAATCGGAAAGATAGATGACATAGTCCTCGAAAAAGTCTGCAGATCGATGGCACAATGGAAAAAGGAGGGGAAACCGCTCCTTCCGATTTCTGTCAATCTTTCGCGTAACCGGTTATATGACAGAAATCTGATATCACATCTGGCCGGGATCATTGATTTATACGGGATAGATCACAGCCTGATAGACTTTGAACTGACCGAAAGCGCAACATATGAAGATACAAAACATTTGATAGAAGTGCTTGAAAGTTTGCGTGATGAAGGATTTAAGATCTCTATGGATGATTTCGGGACCGGTTATTCATCATTCTCGTTGCTGACCGAGATGCCTATCGACACATTGAAGATAGACAAGAGTTTTGTGGACAAGCTGGGCACCGATAATGATGATGAGAAAGATATAACCGTTATAAAGCATATCATTTCCCTTGCAAAGGAACTTGGCTTCACACCTCTGGCGGAAGGCGCGGAATCGCAGAGCCAGGTTGAAAAACTTAAGGAACTGGGATGCAAGATGATCCAGGGCTATTATTACAGCAAGCCCATACCGGTTAAAGAATTCAGCAGGGAATATCTGTGACCGGTTTATAAATATTTAATAATTTTTGTTAGCACTCTCTATTGACGAGTGCTAACAAAGGTGCTATAACATAATTGTCAAGAGGAAATAGTTCCTTAAGACAGCAACATATTAATATAGAAGAAACAGCCCGGAATGACATCCCGGACCTGCACATTGTTTCCTGTAAAGCAAGGACGACCTGCAGCATCAGTGATGACTGCAAAGCTTCATTGCAAAGCAAAGACGATATGCAGCACGAACCCATCGACGGATCTGATACCGGGATGGGGAGTGGTTCCAATGAGAAGGAGGGATGACATATGTTGTACGTACCCAGTGTTTTTGGTGAGAGTTTGATGGATGATTGGATGGACGATTTCGATCGTGGTTTTAGAGATCTGGATCGTGAATTCGATCGGGGATTTGGCAAGAAGAACCCGTTGTTCGGTAAACATGCCAAAAACCTTATGAAGACTGACATACGTGAGACTGACGGTAATTACGAAGTCGATATCGAACTTCCGGGATTTAAGAAGGAAGATATCAGCCTCGCCCTTGAGGGCGGATTCCTCAATATCACGGCCGAAAAGTGCCTTGATAAGGAAGAAAAGGAGAAAAAGGACGGCAGGATCATCAGACAGGAGCGTTACTCCGGCAGCCTTTCAAGAAGCTTCTATGTAGGTGATGATATCACCGAGGAAGATATAAAGGCGAAACTGGAACATGGTGTCCTGAAACTGACGATCCCCAAAAAGGAAAATAAGCCTGCTATCCCCGAAAAGAAACAGATACTTATCGAATAACTGTTTTACAACGGCTTTTGCTAAATAAACCAAACCATTCTGATCAATTCACCCTCGGGCATTGCCCGGGGGTGAATTATTTGATAAGATTAGAACATGAGTGAAAAAGATAAGAAACTTGCAGCGGGTGAACTGGAATGGGAAGAGGTTCGCACGGAGCATGTGATAAAGGATAAGTGGATAGATTTCAGGAAGACCGCGTATCGGATGCCTGACGGAAAGGTGTATGAGCCGTATTATACATACAGCAGGAGAGACTATACCGTCATAGTCGCATCGGATACCGAGGGAAGATTCATTTGCGTGAGACAGTTCAGGCAGGGAGTGAGGCGGCTGACGACCGAATTTCCCGCCGGTGGGATAGAGAGAGCGGATGGCATGCAATACGGTGAGGACAGAAGCGGTGCGGAGGATGCATTGGCTGCGGCAAAGAGGGAGCTGACCGAGGAGACCGGATATGAATCGGACGAGTGGGAGCAACTGTATGTCACACCGTCCAATGCTACCATATCCGATAATTATGCGTACATCTTCAGGGCTAAGAACTGCCGGAAGGTTACGGGGCAGGACCTGGATGATATGGAATTTTTGAACGTGAAATTGTATACAGCTGATGAGATAGAACATATGATAGATGAAGGGAAATTTGAACAGGCAGTCCATGCTCTGGCATGGCTCTTGGCCGGACGAAAAATGACTTCATGAGTCATTTTTTGTGAATTGTTAAAAAAATCTCAATTTTCTTAAAAAGCGAGCCGAATTTGTTGCGTTCGGCTCGTTTTTCGTGTATAATCTTACAGGTGAAAAAATTTGGTTTTGGAGTAATATTTCCGGACCATTGTTACAATAATATTTTCAAAGAAAGAGGTAATACAAATGGCAAACATCGATTTAACCAAGTATGGTATCACAGGTACCACAGAAGTTGTTTACAATCCTTCATACGAGGATATGTACAAAGAAGAGATGAAGCCCGAGCTTACAGGCTTCGATAAGGGTGTTGAAACTGAACTTAACGCAGTAAACGTTATGACAGGTGTTTACACAGGACGTTCACCTAAAGATAAGTATATCGTTATGGATGAGAATTCTAAGGATACTGTATGGTGGACATCTGATGAGTATAAGAATGACAACCATCCCATGAAAAAAGAGACATGGGAATTTGTTAAGAACCTGGCTAAGGAGGAACTCTCAAACAAGAGACTCTTTGTTGTTGATGCTTTCTGCGGAGCTAACAAGGATACACGTATGGCAGTTCGTTTCATCATGGAAGTTGCTTGGCAGGCACATTTCGTAACAAACATGTTCATCAAGCCCACAGCTGATGAGCTCGCAAACTTTGAGCCTAACTTCGTTGTTTACACAGCTTCAAAGGCTAAAGTTACTAACTACGCTGAACTCGGCCTTAACTCTGAGACATGTGTAGCATTCAACGTAACAAGCCGTGAGCAGGTTATCATTAACACATGGTACGGCGGTGAGATGAAGAAGGGTATGTTCTCTATGATGAACTACTACCTGCCTCTTCAGGGTATCGCTGCTATGCACTGCTCAGCTAACACAGATATGGAAGGCAAGAATACAGCTATCTTCTTCGGTCTTTCAGGAACAGGTAAGACAACACTTTCGACAGATCCTAAGAGACTCCTCATCGGTGATGATGAGCACGGCTGGGATGACAACGGCGTATTCAACTTCGAAGGCGGCTGCTACGCTAAGGTTATCAACCTTGACAAGGATTCAGAGCCCGACATCTACAACGCGATCAAGAGAAATGCTCTCCTTGAGAATGTTACGGTTGATGCTAACGGTAAGATCGATTTCGCTGATAAGAGCGTAACAGAGAACACTCGTGTTTCTTATCCTATCAACCATATTAAGAATATCGTTCTTAATGTTAATCCTACATCTTCAGGCCCCGCTGCACAGAACGTTATCTTCCTGTCAGCTGATGCATTCGGAGTACTTCCTCCTGTATCAATCCTTACACCTGAGCAGACACAGTACTATTTCTTAAGCGGATTTACAGCTAAGCTTGCCGGTACAGAGAGAGGAATCACAGAGCCTACTCCTACATTCTCAGCTTGCTTCGGTCAAGCATTCCTTGAGCTTCATCCTACAAAGTACGGTGAAGAACTTGTTAAGAAGATGCAGAAGAGCGGTGCTAAGGCTTACCTCGTTAACACAGGTTGGAACGGCACAGGCAAGAGAATCTCTATCAAGGATACAAGAGGTATCATCGATGCCATCCTTAATGGCGATGTTAACAAGGCTGAGACAAAGAAGATCCCGATCTTTGATTTCGAAGTTCCCACATCACTTCCGGGTGTTGATCCTTCAATCCTTGATCCTCGTGATACATACGCTGATGTTTCTGAATGGGATGCAAAGGCTAAGGATCTTGCTGAGAGATTCATCAAGAACTTCAAGAAGTATGAAGGCAATGATGCTGGTAAGGCACTTGTTGTTGCAGGTCCTCAGTTATAAGAAGAAGTTTGTATCTTTTGAACCATATATGTGGATTCAGTTGAACCACATTTTAATAAGAAGAAACACAAGACATCTGCGGGAGAACCGCAGGTGTCTTTTTCTATTTTAAGGAACTTTATGATATTGGAGGATGATGAATCCTTTTTTGCAGAAACCACTTTCGAATGCTTTTGTTCACAAAAAGATGTCGGAAAAGAGAGGATTTTATGAGATTGAGGCACTTTGGGGCTGATATCTGAGGCTAAGACTCATAAAAACAAGTTTGGCACGCGTAAAACGTTTGTTTTGCGTGTAAATATTGTATATCCCGTAATATTATTTTTGATGACAAGATATAATAAGTAGTGATATAATAAAAACGGAGTTATGTAAATCTTATCGTTGTTGAGGCGTACAGACGAAAATTTATGGGCGAACTTGTAAAACTGTCGGCCGAGGAACTCGCCAAACTCAGAGAAGAGATCAAGAAGAGTGCTCCGGTCAAGTCCGAAGAAACAGTGACAACCGAGATGAAGGTTGCGGACAATGATTTTTCGGTAGGGAAAACAGCTGAAAGAAATAAAAAAGTCAGCACCAAACAGGTAACGGTAACGATCGCTGAGGACAAGATGTCCGCAACGGTTGTATTGGATGACCCCGGCGAAGAGGAATATACGGCGGCTGAGATCGTTGGTATCCTGCGGCGCAATAAGGTCATAACGGGTATAAACAGTGTGGAGATAATCCGCATGGTCAATGAAAAGGTCTATGATAAAGAGGTTGTCGTGGCAAACGGCAAGCCGATGGAACCCGGGCAGGAAGGCTACTACGAATTCATGTTTGATACCGAGGTTCATAAGACACCGGTCATAAGAGAGGACGGAACGGCAGATTATGCAGCGGTCGGACGTCATCAGAATGTCAAAGAAGGCGATGTCGTGGCGGTTTATCATCCGGCTGTCCAGGGACAGAACGGATTTAATGTGTGCGGCATGGAAATAATAGCCAAATTCTCGAAGGAGCTGCCTGCGTTAAGAGGCCAGCGCATAAAGCGCAATGACGAAACCAACGAATATATAGCGACACTTTCGGGCAAAATAAGCCTGAATGACTACAATATAGAGATACTTGACGTACATGAGATCAATGATAATGTAACCATGCTCCAAGGCAAGGTAGAATTTTACGGTGATATCATTATCAACGGAGACGTGGAAAACGGTGTAGTGATCAGAGCCGGACGAAACGTTGTCATCAACGGAACGGTCGGAGCAGCGAGCATATTTGCGGGCGGTGACATCATACTCCAGAAGGGGATACAGGGCGCCGGCAGAGGCAAGGTTTCTGCTAGGGGCAATATATTTTCGGACTTTGTGGAATATGCAAGGGTTAATGCGGGCCTTGATATATATGCGAATTCGATCATCAACTCCAATATTGCAACCAGCGGGAGCGTGATCGTCAGCGGTAAGCACGGCAGTATCATAGGCGGCGATACACACGGACTCAAGGGCATAACGGCAAATGCGACCGGCAATCTGAACGAAGTGAAGACCGTATTGCACGCGGGATTTCTGGAAGAGGATTATATGGAATTCTCCGCATTGATGGTCAGTGAGAAAAAGAAGCAGACAGAACTTGAAAATGTAGTCGATGAGATAACGGTCATTATAAAATCAAGGGCAAAGGGCGGAACCATGACAAAGGCAATGAAATTGGGACTCCTTAAGCTCAAAGAGAAAAAAGACCAGATCTGCACCGAAATAGATGAGATAAATGAGAAAAAGACAGATATTTCCAGACGTATGGCTGAAGGAAACGGAGCAAGTGTCACAATGAGAGGTGATATTTACCCGAATGTATATATCTGCATCGATACAGCCAAGCTGCGCATCGCTCGCAAGGAATCATATACCAGGTACGTGTGCAAGAACAATATGATAGAACGAAGGACTATACCAATTGGTAGTATCTGACAAGGCAAGCCATGAAAAAGTTTGAAGATTATGAAGCTGCGGTATCTTATATAATGGGGATACCGCGTTTTTCTGCAAAAAACGATCCGGAGATCACGCAAAGATTTCTGGAGTACATAACAGCCGGGGCAAACGATGGCGCAGTGACACAACAAGTCACCATCCATGTGGCCGGGGCAAATGATGGCACTGCGTCACACCGGGTCACCATCCATGTGGCAGGAACCAACGGAAAGGGCAGTGTCTGTGCATTTCTGGAAAGTGTATACAGGAAACTCGGTCGGAAAACCGGGCTCTTTACGTCGCCTCATCTTGTGGACATCAGGGAGAGAATAAAGGTCAACAATGAGATGATCTCGGAGGAGGACTTCAGGGATTGCGCGGAATATGTGATCAAAAACACTGTAAGATTCAACAAAGATAACGGTGAAACCTGCGGCAGATCCCAAGGCGAGTACAACATCGAATCCGACAGCGAACCCCACTGTGAAGATAGCGGCGGATATCACCCTTCCTATTTTGAATTTCTTTTTTTCATGGCAGTGCACTACTTTGAAGAGCGGGGCGTTGAGACTGCGATTTATGAGACGGGGCTCGGCGGAAGGCTGGATGCAACGAATTCGCTCACCAAGGATTTGAGTGTGATCACAAGTATCGGCATGGATCATATGGAATACCTCGGCCATAATATAGAAGAAATAGCGGCAGAAAAAGCGGGGATCATAAAGCCCGGCGTGCCGGCAGTCTGCATCGGACAAGACACAAAAGTGATGGAAGTTATGAAAAAGCGGGCAGAGGAAGTCGGAGCACCGCTTCGGATCGTATGGGCTGGAGAAGAAGACATTTTACGTATCCATGAGAAAAATATTGATTTTTCATACAAATATGGATATGATAGTAGTGCTATATTTACTGTGCGGACTTATGCCCATTATCAGGTGAGCAATGCTGCACTTGCTTTATGTGCGCTTCAGACGCTTCAGGGTGATCGGATCGTGGACGACGAAAGGGTGCATGAAGGCATAAGGGACATGTATTGGCCGGGACGACTCGAAGAAGTCGAGGACAATATATGGGTCGATGGCGGTCACAACGTTGACGGACTTAAGGCGATGCTTGAATCTGTCGGCAGGGATGGAGCCAAAGGCAGAAGATTACTCTTATTTTCGGCGGTTGCGGACAAGGAAGTGTCCAAAATGGCCGGACTTTTGGTGGGATCGGGTTTATTTGACGAGGTCGGACTGTGTCCGATAAGCAATGCGAGGGCAACCGACACATCCGAATTATTAAGGATATTTGAAAATAAAACAGACGGAGCCTACAGGAGGCTTCCGATCAGCGTATTTGACAATATCGCGACGGCGTATCGTGACATGAAAGGGAAGTTAAGGGCAAATGACAGATTATATATCTGCGGTTCCTTATACCTTGTGGGTTCTATTAAGGAGTTGATACAGTATGATTAATTTTGAAGAAGAATTGAAGAAATTTCATCCGTCTCTGGAGATAGAAGAGGCGGAGGATGCCATATATAATCAGGACATGACGGACATGGCCGACCTGCTTGTCGGACTTATAAAGGACGACAAGGAAGGCAATAACAGAACGGGAAAGAAACATCTGTAGGGGAAGTTAAAGATGATATGTTATAATTGCGGAGCCAATCTGACAGATCATGACTTCTGTACTAACTGCGGAGCTGATGTTGGTATATATAAGAAGATAATGAGTACCGCCAATCTCTACTATAACGAGGGACTCGAAAGGGCGGGTGTCAGAGACTTGTCAGGCGCGATCATATCTTTGCGCCAGTGTCTTAAGATGAATAAGAACCATGTAGACGCAAGAAACCTTCTGGGACTTGTGTATTTTGAAATGGGAGAATACGTTGCCGCGTTGAGTGAATGGGTCATCAGCAAGAACCTGAGGCCTACTAAGAACATTGCGGACGACTATCTCAATATGATGCAGTCAAACCCCGCCAGACTTGATACGATCAGTCAGACGGTCAAAAAATACAACCAGGCGCTCAGTTATTGCTACCAGGGCAGCTATGATCTCGCGATCATACAGCTGAAAAAGGTGGTCTCACTCAATCCCAAGCATGTGCAGGGACGTCAGCTCTTAGCACTTCTTTATCTCAATGCGGAGCAATGGGATGATGCGAGAAAAGAGTTGGAGCGTTGTATCAGGATAGATGTCAACAATACGACGACATTGAGATATCTCAAGGAAGCCAATACGGTGCTTGAGATCGATGAAGCGATGACACCGCCGACCAAGAAGAAGTCGATAACGGATACGGTGACCTATCATCGGGGAAATGAGACAATTATCCAGCCGCTCAACGGCAAGGATACCAAGATGTCGTCAACGATCATCAATATACTTATCGGAATTGCCGTAGGTATAGCGGTTGCGTGTCTCCTTATTTTGCCGGCTCGTATTTCCGCGGCAGCGGAGGCCAACGATGCCAAACTTAAGGAAATAGGTGAAGAACTTGACCAGAAGAACTCGACGATCAATTCGCTCGAACAGGAAAAAAACGGACTGACCGCAAGAGTGGAGAAGCTGGAAAATGAACTTGCTACATATACGGGCGAGGGTGGTACAATTTCCGCAATGGACAATCTGCTCAATGCGACCGTTGCATATATGGGTAATCCCGAGGCGGAATCGGAAGTAGCGGCATATCTGGATCAGATAGATGCCGGATTCCTCGATCAGTCGACCGAAGCATTCAAAAATCTGTATAACCTGTTATTGTCGAGGGTCGGAGCAGGTGTCGGAACGACATATTACGAAGAAGGCATGCATGCATATCAGAATGAGATGTATGATGAAGCCATAACTCAGCTGACCAAGGCATATGCTTATGACAGCACGAATTATGACGCACTTTTCAATCTCGCCAACGCATATCGTAAGGCGGGAGACAAGGTCAATGCCATCAGCTGTTACCAGACGCTGGTCGATTCATTTCCGGATACGGACCTTGCCACACGTGCCCAGTCGTACCTGAATGAACTTGATATTGATTAACCAATAAGGGTGACCGTTCCGGTCATCCTTTTTTAACGGAAAAATCCACGGAAAATCGCGATAATTTGTGCTAAAAATCCCTTGTGATTTTCATGAATATGCCTATAATATAATAAGGAAAATAAGAGAGAAGAGGAGAAGAACATGCCCAAGAGAACAGATATCCACAAAGTATTGATTATTGGTTCAGGTCCCATCATCATCGGTCAGGCCTGCGAATTTGATTATTCGGGGACTCAGGCCTGCAAGGCACTCAGAAAGCTTGGCTATGAGATAGTACTTGTCAATTCCAATCCGGCAACGATCATGACCGATCCGGAGACGGCTGATGTTACCTACATCGAGCCTCTTAATGTTGACCGCTTGGAACAGATAATCGCAAAAGAACGTCCGGATGCGTTACTTCCTAACTTAGGAGGACAGTCGGGACTTAATTTATGCTCTGAATTAAACAAGGCAGGCGTGCTTGACAAGTATAACGTAAAGGTCATAGGTGTACAGGTTGACGCCATTGAACGAGGCGAGGACAGGATAGAGTTCAAGAATACAATGAACGAACTCGGCATCGGAATGGCAAGATCCGACGTATCCTACTCGGTTGATGAGGCGCTTGAGATAGCAGACAGATTGGGATATCCTGTGGTACTCCGTCCGGCATATACCATGGGCGGTGCAGGCGGTGGTCTTGTATATAATAAAGAAGAATTAAAGACAGTTTGTGCAAGAGGTCTTCAGGCATCACTTGTCGGACAGGTCCTTGTTGAGGAATCGGTTCTCGGATGGGAAGAACTCGAACTTGAGGTCGTAAGAGACTGCGAAGGCAATATGATAACGGTCTGCTTCATCGAAAATATCGATCCCATAGGCGTTCATACAGGTGATTCATTCTGCTCGGCTCCGATGCTCACGATCCCCGAGGATGTTCAGAAAGAGCTTCAGAGACAGGCATACAGCATAGTAGACAAGGTACAGGTGATCGGCGGAACAAACGTACAGTTTGCAAGAAATCCCAAGGACGGCCGTATCATAGTAATAGAGATAAACCCGAGAACATCACGTTCTTCCGCATTGGCTTCAAAGGCTACAGGCTTCCCGATCGCACTCGTATCGGCCATGCTCGCAACGGGCCTCACACTTAAGGACATCCCCTGCGGAAAATACGGAACACTCGACAAATACGTACCCGACGGTGATTATGTGGTAATCAAGTTCGCGCGTTGGGCATTTGAAAAATTCAAAGGCGTTGAAGACAAACTCGGTACTCAGATGAGAGCCGTAGGCGAGGTCATGAGTATAGGAAAGACCTATAAAGAAGCATTTCAGAAGGCAATCCGTTCGCTTGAAACGGGCAGATACGGCCTCGGATATGCAAAGGATTTCAATACACTTACAAAGGGAGAACTGCTCAGCCGAATGATCACACCTTCGAGCGAGAGGCATTTCCTCATGTATGAAGCACTCAGAATGGGCGCTACGGTGGATGAGATCCACGAGATCACAAAGGTTAAGAAGTATTTCATACAGCAGATGAAGGAGCTCGTCGAAGAGGAAGAGGCACTGCTTAAGAATAAGGGCAGGGTTCCCGCGGATGACGTTCTCACACAGGCAAAGAAGGACGGCTTCTCTGACAAATACTTAAGTAAACTTCTCGGAGTAAGCGAGGATGACATAAGAAACAGAAGGACCGAACTCGGAGTTGTGGAACAATGGGAAGGCGTGCATGTATCAGGTACACAGGACAGCGCTTACTACTATTCAACATACAACGGAACTGACAAGGATCCTGTTTCAGACAGAAAGAAGATCATGATCCTCGGAGGAGGCCCCAACAGGATCGGACAGGGTATCGAATTTGACTACTGCTGCGTACATGCAGCCATGGCACTCAAGAAGCTCGGTTTCGAGACCATCATAGTCAACTGTAACCCCGAGACGGTTTCAACAGATTACGATACCTCGGATAAGCTGTATTTTGAGCCACTTACGACAGAAGATGTACTTAGTATATATAATAAGGAAAAGCCTCTCGGCGTTATCGCACAGTTTGGCGGACAGACACCGCTCAACCTTGCAGCGGAACTCGAGAAAAACGGCGTAAAGATCCTCGGAACATCACCCGCAGTCATCGATCTGGCAGAGGACAGAGACCTGTTCCGTGAAATGATGGACAAGCTAGGCATACCGATGCCCGAATCAGGCATGGCAGTTACGGTCGAAGAAGCACAGAAAATCGCCAACGGCATAGGATATCCGGTCATGGTACGTCCTTCATACGTACTCGGCGGAAGAGGAATGGAGGTCGTATATGATGATGACCAGATGGCAGAATACATGGCTGCCGCAGTCGGCGTAACACCCGACAGACCGATACTTATCGACAGATTCCTCAATCATGCGCTTGAATGTGAGGCAGATGCGATCGCAGACGGAAGACATGCTTATGTACCCGCAGTTATGGAGCATATAGAACTCGCAGGAGTACATTCGGGAGATTCGGCATGCATCATCCCTTCGGTACACATCAGCGAAGAAAATGTAAAGACGATCAAGGAATACACCAGAAAAATAGCGGAAGAAATGCATGTTAAGGGACTTATGAACATGCAATATGCGATAGAAAACGACAAGGTTTACGTACTTGAAGCCAATCCGAGAGCAAGCCGTACGGTGCCGCTCGTATCAAAGGTATGTAACATACGTATGGTACCGCTCGCAACTGAGATCATCACTTCAGAACTCACAGGAAGCAACTTCACGGTAGAGTCGCTTGGGGAAAGAGAGATACCTTACTACGGTGTCAAGGAAGCGGCATTCCCCTTCAACATGTTCCCTGAAGTCGATCCGATCCTCGGACCCGAAATGCGCTCTACAGGCGAGGTTCTCGGACTCTCAAAGTCTTACGGCGAGGCATTTTTCAAGGCTCAGGAAGCTATTCAGTCAAAGCTTCCGCTTGAAGGAACCGTACTTATATCAGTCAACCGCAAGGACAAGGACGAGATCATTGAGATCGCAAGAAGCTTCGAAACAGACGGCTTCAACATACTTGCAACCGGCGGAACATACGATGTTCTCACAGCTGCCGGGATCAAGGCAACCTGCGTAAAGAAGTTGTATGAAGGCAGACCGAACATCAATGATATGATTACCAACGGTGATATCGACCTGATAATAAACTCACCGATCGGCAAGAACAGCATCAATGATGACAGCTACCTCCGTAAGGCAGCCATAAAGGCCAAGATCCCCTACGTGACAACGGTTGCGGCAGCAAGGGCAACAGCCGAAGGAATCCACTACATCAAGTCAAATCCGGGAAGCAACCCGAAGTCATTACAGGAATATCACAGCGAGATCAGGTAGTGAAGGGCGAGATCGGGCAGTGAACGGCGAGATCGGGCAGTGAATGGCGAGATCGGGCAGTGAAGGGCGAGATCAGGTAGTGAATGGCGTGAAAACCGCGTAGCAAAAGGGCTTTCAAAGAGAAAAAGAGCCCATAAACATATTATATAAGAATTAAGAGCACGGGATCGGCAGATCCCGTGTTCTTTTGAGTAAATTCGTGCTTTATGAAGTTTTTTAGGCGCTTTATGAAGTTTTTTAGGTGCTTTATGAAGCTTTTTAGGTGCTTTATGGCGCATTTTGGGTAGTTAGCATAGGAAATAAGGAAAAACCGGGGAAGTGTAGGGCGGATTCTCCGGGAAATGTAGGGCAGATTCCCCGGAAGTGTCGTGTACATTCATTGGGAAGACGCGATTTAAGATAATGAGCCCTGATATTCGAAAAGTATCTTAAAAAAAGCGGAAAAAAGAGGATGCTTAGCAGTTAAGTAAGATAAATGCTGTGAAATCGTCCGGATGATCTTAACTAAAACTGAAAAAAGACTGTTTTGATGTATATTTTGAGCAATAATTAAGATAAAAGCTCTTGATAAGTCAATTGTATCTTAACTCGTCAGTTTCGAGTATATTGCAATAGGACTTATTTTCCGTACATATAGCAACCAAGAGCCGAAGCGTGCTTTGGGCAGTAAATATCAAGCAATAAAGCAAGTATTCAACAGACCGGAAAGATTCATTAACATGATGGTGAGCACCGGCACGGGTTTAAGGCCTTTTTAAAGATTTTTCGCTTCTTACTCCTTCATTTGAAAGGGTCGGTATGCTATAATTTTCATAATTCAAGGGGAAACAGACGATGGAATATTATTCGCAAAAACTGCTTGAAAAACTGAATATGATCGATAAATATCCCCTGACGGTACTTGAGGCACCGGCAGGATATGGCAAGACGACGGCGGTTCATAAGGCACTTGAGCATAAGACTCTTGATGTCCCCAATACCAGTATTTACTGGCATACTGCGGTGGAATCGCTGGGTGATTCGAGCTATGAATGGTTTGTGGAACGCATGGAGGATATCGATGTGTGGACAGGACGTGCCCTCAGGGATCTTGGATATCTGAATCGAAGCAATGCGGATGAAGCGGCACGTCTTATAAGGGAGATAAAGGTCAACGAGCCGTTGACCCTCGTATTTGACAATTTTCAGTACGTTGTGGACAATTGGCAGCCCCAGATTTTGGACGGAATTGCCAAGAGAGCGGATATAAAACTGCGTGTTATATTTGTCAGCCAGAGCTTCGGAAGGCTAAGAAGATTGTTGACCGATCTGGACAAAAACATAAATTACATAAAACCCGATGATTTTTTGCTTTCCGAGAAAGATATAGCGGATTTCGGAAGGCAATGTGGCAAGGAATTGACGAGGAGCCGCATCAGGAATATACACCAGAAGACAGGTGGCTGGTCGGCGGCTGTTTCAGCGTATCTGAGTGAAGATGCGGATGACAATACGAGGGATGAAGCGGACCTTTTGTGCCGCTCATTCTGGAATCATCTTGAGACAGAGCAGCAGAATGTGCTGATGAGACTGACTCCGTTTGAAAAAATAACAAAAAAACTGGTCGAAAATTACGATATAGAACCGTTGGATAACTGGGAAGAACTGGTGGATCTGTTACGAAGAGTACCGCTCATACGTGTAAGAGAAGAGGAAAATGAGTGTTATATCCATGAGATCTTCGGTAGATTCCTCGAATCCAGACTGGCGACACAGGATGAGAAATACAGGGATTTTGTGCATTCCGAGGCCGGAAGATTCTTCAGGGACTTCGGTTATACCAATGCCGCGATCAACAATTTCTACAAGGCAAAGGACTGGGAAGGCATACTTTCCTGCAACCTGACATGCCTTATAATGGAGAGATTCGGTGACGTTTCGTACAAGGAACTTGCCGTGAAACTGCTCGAAAACTGCCCCGAGGAGATACAGAGAAAATATCCGGTATCCGTCCTCAAACTTTGCTATGCACTCTATGCCGGATGTGAGTTCGAAGAGTTTGAAAAACACATGAAAAATGTGAAGATATGGCTTGATGAAATGGGTGATGAGCAGCTGATCGGCGAGTGGTGGCTCATTTCCGCATTCATTGACTTTCCTGGTCTGAAAGGCATGAAAGCCCGCTATGAAGAGGCCGGAAAGCATATGACGGAGCCTTCGGGCATAATGGTAAAAGAAGAACCGTTCATGTTCGGATGCACATCTATGTGGTATCTGTTCTATTCGGAACCCGGCAAAATGATGGAAACGGCGGATGAATTCGAAGAAACGATGAAGATCTACAACAGCCTGACCGGCAATCACGGAGCCGGAGCGGCTGAAATATACCGCGGAGAGGCTCTGAGCGTACAGGGAAGGTTCGAGGAATCGGACATCATGTCATATCGCGCAGCCATGCTCGCGGAACAGTACAATAACGTGTCTGCGGCATACGGAGCGGCCCTCCTAAAGGGCATAAATGCGATATATTCCGAGGATCTGAGCGGCCTCGGCAAGGCGGTTGACTACCTGGAAAACAAGGCCCAGTCATTTGCATATATGAAGGGCAAGATGCTCAATACATATATGGTAGACACGGTGCGAGGCTACCTGCTCGGACTCATGATGCAGACCAGCGATTCGGCTGTGTGGGCACAGGGCGAATCGGATGCCCTTGCGGACCTTACATTTACCAATTTCATGGTAAAAACATGCCGTATAACCGACCTCATGATCAAGGGTGAATACAAGCAGGCGATCGCTTCGGTTGAGGCTTCTCTCATGCTCGACAGGCGCCTTATATCGGTAGCTACGCGCAATTTCATGTATTGCGGTCTGGCACTTTGCTATCTGGCTATCGGAAGACCCGTACAGGCGGCCGCAAACCTTGAAAGATCGCTTGAACTGGCAGGCCGGGACAGGAATTACACCTTCATAGCGTGCTTCAGAAAATATTTCCAGATACTGTTCATCATGCCCAACATCTCAAGGGAATATTCGGAAGTGATAAAGCAGATCAAGGAAGTCCCCGTCAAGTATTCGAGGGCGGACGAAACCCACATGTTTGACATGCTCGAGGCTGCGGCGGAAACCACCGACACACTCACCGAAAGGGAGAGAAAAGTGGCTGAACTGGCGGCAAAAGGCATGCGAAATAACGAGATCGCTCAGAAGCTGAATGTGTCAGAAAACACGGTCAAGCACCATCTCAAGAGCATATTCAGCAAGATGAACATAGACAGGCGCAGCAAGTTGGTCGAAATGCTGAAATAATAAAAAAATCAAAAACTACCCGTTCGGGTGATGTACAATTCCAACAAAATCATGTACACTTAACGAAGCGTGTATGGGAATACGCACGCAGGGTGAATATTTTATATATCAAGCAAAGGTCTGAAGGGACAGACCTTTGGTTGATAATTTTTGTGTTGTAAGGACGGATTTTGTTCCGAAACAAGATCGAAACTCGATCGAAACATACCTCAAAACACATCCCAAAACATGCGTTATCTTAAAAAAATAAATTGTTTTTGAAAAAATTTAAGAAATTTTAAAATTTAGTGAGAAAAATAGAGAAAAAAAGTCACTAATAAGTGTAAGGACAATTATGTGCAGGAGAAAACCGCGCTTATGAAAAAAGGTAAAAGAAGGGTTTGGCTCCGAGTTACGGCATTGTTCCTTGTATTGACCCTGACGGTCAGCTACCTTGCAACGTCAATGATCAACATCAAAATATCGGCTGAAACAGCCGATGCAGCCATGAATTATCTGGCTGAGAACACGGAATACGTCAACGATACCAAGTCGACAAGGTTCCGTAAGTTGATCAGATCGATGAAAAAAACAGAAACACTCGATGACTGTTATCTGCAGGCAAGTTTGAAGATCGGATCGGCCGAATATGAGGATGCACTGGTTTACATAAACAGATGCCTGGAGTTCTGCTCACCTACAAAACAACGCGAAATATATATAGACGTCATGACCAAGAAGGGTTGTTTATTGACCCTTCTTGAACGCAATGATGAGGCAGTGGAAGTGCTTGATTCGGTCATCGAAACCGAGCCGAATTCGAGCGATGCGTACATGGTTCTGATCCAGATCTACTACACGGCAAACGACACGGAAAATCTGGAAAAAACCCTGGCAGCATACCTCGAGATCGCACCGGAAGATGTGGACATGAGAGCGACTTATATACAGGTTCTCATGAGTGACGGAAACACCGAAGAAGCCGAGGTTCAATGCGGATTATTGACTGAAAATGACAAGGACGGAACCCACAAAAACGATGCGGAGCACGCATTGGCACTGATAGCCCTGGGACGAGAGGATTTCACCGGAGCCATGAAGCATCTTACGAAGATGACGGATTATGAAGAAGCGTATCCGGATGTAGCTTATGACAAAGGCGTTTGCCACATGTCGTGCGGTGAATACGACAAGGCGGTTGAAGAGTTCACAAGATCGATAAACACAGGCTACATGAAGCAGTATTGTTATTATTCAAGAGCCGTATGTGAATTCTCACTGGAAGAACCCGATTACGAAGGGACGTTCAACGATCTGAAAGCAGCCATCGAATACGACGAAGAAGACAGGGATGAAGAAACGGTACAGATGGCGACCGAGTTGATAAATCAATTATTTGAGATAAAAGAAGAGTAGATCAAAAAATGAATGGAAATAAACGGATACGACTGATGATGAACGATATGAAGATCACAGGATCAAAAACAAATATCAAGGGGAAAGACATGTTGAGTCAAGATTACTTTGAAAAACGACTGTTGGAAGACGAGATGAAATTAACGAAAGGAATGCGCACAAGCAAACGCCGTTTCAGGATGGCGATTGGCCTGGGCGCTCTTTTAGCGTCTGTGGCCATACTGCATACGGGAATCATTCCGGCATATGCGGATGAAGCTGAAGACGTCGCTGAAGAGACGATCACGATCGAACAGCCCGCAGGCAGCGCAAGCGTCGTTGAAGTAATAAAGGACCAGGACGGTACCAAGACCAACACGTTGACAACTTCAACCGATCCGGTAGTCGAGCATGTGAACGACATGCCCTCAGTAACCATCACGGAGACATTCAATGAGGATCCCACTCCTAAGCCTGAACTCAAACCGGATTCCATAAGCGTTACTCTGACGGAGGGCGGAGATGCAGTCGCACCGGAATGTATGGCGGATGCACTTGAGAATTCAACAAGCAGTACATCCGATGTTACCGAGGTTGTAACACCCGCAGATGCGGAAGCGGGAACACCGGCAACAACAACATGGAATAAGGTTACTGTGACCGAATCAAAGAACGCTATTCAGAAAGCAGTTGATGATGCACTTTCAAAAGTTACCGACAAGTCGATCAAAAGCATAACGGTCACAGTTGCCGACGGAGAATACAACGGTGACGTTACGATCTCTGCCGACAAGGTAGACGCAGGAAATTTAAGTGATGATTTTACTCTTTACATTTTGAGCGAAGGCTCACATGCGCCGGCAGATACAAGCACAAACATAATCGACAAGGAAACGATCAATGCCGCAGCAGGAACGGGAGTAAATGTTAACGGTGCGATCATCATCAATAACATCAATACGGTTCTCGCCGGTTTGTATTTCTCAAAGGGCAGAACGATCGATGTGACCGGAACAGACAAAAATGAAATCGAAGTATTCGGAACAAACGGTGCAGACAGCATCTCACTCAATGTCAAAGGTGATGTAAAAACGAAAGTTGATTCGGGAGCCGGAGATGACACAGTAGGTTTTGTTCAGACATCCGGAAAGATCGAGGCCGATATCAACACCGGAGCCGGTGAAGATTATGTATCAGCTTCCACCGCTTCAACAGTTGAAAACGGATCACTCGATATCGACACCGGAGACGGCGACGATGTTATACAGATCGACACCTCACTTGCGAATGCGATCGAATCAGTCACAATAACCGAAGGAGCAGGAAAAGACACACTCGACCTGATAGGTATACTTGCTGATACGGATGACAGAATTTCAAAGAACGCAAACCAGATCATCCTGTTCAATGATTCAACAAAGAAGCTCGTGATAGACGGTATACCAAACATCGAAACCTTTACCGATTCGCTTGAGAATAAAAAGACAGAAGATATCACAAGTCTTTCGGAATCAGGTATACAGTCGTTCACGAACTACAGATACGTGGGAGGCTTCGGCAATGAGCTGAATGCGGATTGGTCGACCAACACAAACCTGTTCCTGACAAAGCTGATCATCGAAGGTGACGGCGAGGTAAAGATAGGAAAGCTTAACATACCCAAAGCTAACCTGGTAATAAATGCCAAGGAAGTTACGATCAGCGGAAAGATCACAGCATTGGATATCAAGATCAATGCGATCGACACAGATGATCTTTACAAACTCGATACAACAGAGTTTGAACAAATGACAGGTCAGACGCTCGGAGAAAACGGGGAACTTTCGGGAAGCTTCATGGACTTCTGGTCAAAGGCAACCGTTACGATCAAAGATACAGCTGAACTCGTTGCGACTCAGGGTAACATTTCCATAGAAGCAATAACGAGACAGACACATGATCTGCTTGACCTGTTCGGACAGACCGGTATCGATGACGACCTTAACTTCCTCAACGTAAAGGTTGGTGAAGCAGGTATAGATATTAAAGGTAAACTTAATTCCGGCAGGAACATCGCACTCAAAGTTGCCTCAACGGTCATGATCGATGTCAGCAACGATATGCTTTCTTCATTATTTATACCTTTAGCATTCGGACTGGTTGTAGCTGATGTATATATTGACATAAAGGATAATGCTAAACTCACTTCAGGCGGAGACATAACAGCAGACGCTACATCTGATCTTAAGGTCAAAGGTGAAGCCAACACGGGTAGTCTTCCCGTTGCTATCGCACTTTCGATCGGAGTAAGTGATACACATATCAAGGTATCAGAAAACAGCGAATTGAAAGCCGGCGGCAATGTGGCACTCAATGCAGATTCAAAACTTCAGACTGAAGCTTCTGCAAAGAAAGGTAACATGCAAGGATCGTCAGGCGGCTTCATAGCAGTTGAGATCGGTGTTACCGATTCATATGCGGTCATAACAGACAACGCAAATGTTACAGCAGGCAAAGACGTGAATGTTAATTCCAACGGAAGCATAACGGGTGTTGCTACAGCTACAAGCGCAGGCGATGGACAGGCAGCAGATTCTGTTGGCGGACAGACAAACAAGATCACAACTCTTCTTCAGTCTGTAAGAGATAGTCTTGCAGAAGGCGTCAGCGCAAAGATCAGGGCATTGCTGAATGGTACGGTTGAACAGTTCGGCGGCAAGGCTCATACTATTACGATCGATAAAACACAGAACGGAACAGTTTCAGCACCTTCATCAGCAAACAATTACGATTTCTTCGCAGAAGATAATTTTGCTGACGGTGTAACATATTATACATATAATAAGAAGACAAAGGTTTACGCACCCGTAGCAGCGGGAACAGCAAAGGATCCCAAGACTGCATATTACACAAAGTCTGAGCCGGTTAAGATCGTAGTTACCGGTAACGAAGGTTATATAGCAGATGCGGTAAAGGTACGTTACCTTCCTAAGGGTGCAGCTCAGTATACGGAAATAAATGTTACCAAAGCAGCCGATGGTTCATACAGCTTTGAGATGCCGGATTATGATGTAACGATCGTTGCTACATTTAAGAAGGGTACAGCTCAGAGCACGGACGCACTTGATGATCCCGGATTCGGCGGCGTGGATGATCTCTTCAACGAAGCAACATCATCTGCAGTTGCGGATGAAAGTGATAAGAGACAGACTGTTGACTCTGAAGCTGATGATGCCGTAACCATAGTTGTAAATTTTGAGGATAAGCCGGAAGGTGAAGAGGTTGCATCGGCTTATGCACTTTCGGATGATCTGACCTATGAAGAAGGTAAAACATATTATAAAAAGACGGACGCTGAAAATTATATCAAAGCTTCTGTTGATGAAAGTACCTTTGCGGCTAATACCTATTATGAATTAATGGGTTCATTGATCCCTCAGGTCAAGAGCGCTGACATGGGTAAGGAAGTTTTGATCACCGTTAATCCTTCAAAGGGTTATGCGATCAAAGCAGGAACTCTTATGGCGACATATAAAACACGCTATAAAGAGAAAACTGATACGACACCGGTTTCGGGAACAACATATTATGTAAAGGATGAAGACGGAAAATACGTAGGTAAGAACGACCTCACAGCTTTTGCTGAGGGAGAAACATATTATGTTGATATAGACGGCTCAAATAACTATTTAACAATAAGTGAGCAGATAATAAAGAATGACGCAGGAGAGTACATACTGAAGGTGCCTTATGGCATGGCAGGAAAGATCACAATCAATGCTGCGTTTACTGAGATAGCAGCCAGTCAGGTACCTGTTGATAATCCGGAAGCAACACCGGCAACAACCAATGCGTCTTCATCACAGGCAGCAGGAGCATTGGCTGTAGCAGTCAATGTAGCAGATAACAATGCTTACATAGATACCACGGGTACGATCAAAGCGGGCGGATCTGTTAATGTTAATGCCAATGCAAGCGCAACAAGCAATGCCAAGGCGGACGGAGCAGGTATCGATCCGGCAGCAGAAACACCGGAAGATCCCGCAACAACAACACCCGGTCAAGGTCAGAGCGTGAATACAGCTGCTCAGACAGTGATTCCTTATACAGTTCATATAGCAGATTCGAAGGGTGATGCTCTTGAACTTGTTAAGACAGAATCAGATATAGCTGCAGGCGTTTATGTATTCAAGATCACAAGCCTGCGTTCAACAGCCAACGCAGACGGAAGAGTTACATATAAGTATACCGGTGCTGACGGTCAGGATAAAACCGGTCAGGCTGTTTACGATGCTGCAAATGGCCGTTATAAGGTTGACCTCGGAACGGTAGCGATCAAAGATGGAACCAATGTTGATATTTGCCTCAGCCCCGCAGCAGGCGGCGTTGATATCAAAGGCGAGTACATAGTTCCTTATATCCTGACTATCGATGGAACAACCAACGGAACAGTAACCAAAGCAAGCGGACAGGCAGGAAGCGCAACATTTGCGTTTAAGTTCAATGCTGCAACGGGATACATGCTTGACGAAACTGTTCCTACAGCACAGACACAGGGAACAACAGATCCTGCAGGTACATATATAATTTATACAAAGGCTGCTACACCTGCAGCGGCAGAGCAGGTTGCTTATGTAGCGCTCAATAAAGACACAAAGGGAAATTATTATTTCAATCCAAGCGCACTTGAAGGAATCAAAGCAGGCAGCACAATAAGGATTCATGCAAACTTTATTGAAAATGCCCGTCAGATTTTGGGTAAGATCGCAAAAGACGGAGTAGAAAAAGCTGATACAGAAGTTACTACTTCAGCTGCAGATACAGAAGGAAAGGTTACAGTATCTGAAAACGGCAGTACAAACAAGATCGTACTTACAGGCGGAACAACACATAAAGCAGGTGATTCTGTCAGCATAACAGTTACAGGAGATGCTGCTAATGGAGCAGGAGTTAAAGCTTATTATAAGAAGAAACCGGTTGAAACGACTACGGGTACCCCTGCAAACACAACCCAGGCTCAGCTTATAGAGATAGTACTGGATGAAAACGGCAACGGAACATTTACGATGCCTGATTACGATATCGTATTGGTGGCAGACTTCCTTTCAAAGCTTCATACGATCGCTTCCGGCACCACAGGAGTAGTAGTATCACAGGCAAATTGTCGCCCCGGCGATGTTGTAACCGTAAAGCTTGACGATACAACAGCTGCAGCAGGCAAAAAGCTTTCTGCAATAGAAATAGCATATACATATGGCGATGATATGACCGGAACGGATGATATAAGTGAGGTCGTAACAAAGAATGCCGATGGAACTTACAGCATAACCATTCCTAAAATGCTTTTAATAGGGGGCTATAATGTAAATCTCACAGAAACAGGTTTCAAATTTACCGTAAACGGTACAATAGTAGAAAAAGCTGTCTCTGTACAAAAAGAAAACAATTATCTCAATGGTAAGGTTGAGATCGACGCTGCAAAATATGATGCAGGTGAGACAGTAACTATAACTCTTACACCAAATAACGGATATAAGATCAAAACAGGTAGCGTTAAACTTGCCATAACAAGTGGTACAACAACTACTTATGTTAATGCAACGGGAACAGGAACAACATACACTGCTGTACTGCCCGGAACATTGAGCGAAGGCACTATAGCAAAGGTTCAGGCACAGTTTACACCCGGTGTTCAGAAGGGAACAGGAACGGGAACAGCAGGAAAGAACAGCTTCTCTATCGGAGCGGGTATTGCCGTAAACGTTCTTAACCTTGATAACCTTGCATATATAGAAAATGCATCAATTACTTCCAATGGAATAAGTATTAATGCCATCACATCAGCGCTCAATGCGGATACGGTCTCAACTGCAGGCAACTCTGCGGGCGACATAGGTATTGGCGGTGCTATTAGTGTTGCGGTTATTTCAGGCGAGACAAAGGCTTATATAGCAGATTCTGTTAAGACAATCAACTTAGGGGATGCAAGCAAAGGAAAGAGCGGAGGTATTACGGTTACAGCTCTTACAAATTCTAAGATCAATACAAAGGCCGATGCAGCCGGCAATAAGAGAGGTACAAGCGTAGGCATCGGTGCAGGTATCGGTGTAGCAGTTACAGGTATCGATACACTTGCATATATAGAAGACGGAGTTAATTTCAGTAACAATTCATTGGCAGGTGACGTAACGATCACTACCGATACAACTGAAACTCAGACATTGGAAAGCACAGCAGGTTCTGCAGGCGGTATATCTGTAACACCTGTAGTAGCTGTTATCGTAGCGGGCGCTGCAACTGAGAGTACACTCGGAAGCGGCAGTCTCATAAATTCGAACGGAGAAATATTACTCAGCGCAACAAGTGCTCTTTCAAGACAGGTAGCAGCCAATGCAACGGCAACAGGAGAAAGCGTTGCAGTCGGTGGTGCATTCGGAATCAGCGTTCTCAATGACACGACTAAGTCAAGATTACGCAGAAGCGTTAAGGGAAGCAGCGTAAAAGTTGATGCAAAGGGTAAGAACAGCATGAAGAGTACTGTAAGAGCCGGAGCAAACGGTACAACAGGTTCTTCAGGCACAAATGCAGGCGGCAATGCCGGAGCATCAAACAGTAACGGTGGTACAACAGGCGGTACATCAGGCGGAAGCGATTCGTCTGACACCGACGGGGAGTCGGACAAACAGGCTGACGGATTTTTAGGCGGTGCAGGAAGAATAGCAGGCAGCGTCAATACATCAAATACTTCACCCCAGAGCATGGGTGCAGCAAGAGGCCAGAGAACCAGCTCTTCAACAACAGAAGGAACAATTACTGTAGCGGCAGGCCTTGCACTTAATATTCAGAGTATAGTAACGGGAGCATACGTAGAAGATGGTCTCTTGATAGTTGCGACCGGAAAAGACACTGTAAATGATGATGACACAATAACCAGAGACGGAATCGTAGAAGTACAGTCACTG
>JAILQX010000036.1 GCA_024698705.1 Lachnospiraceae bacterium | reverse complement strand
GCCTTTACGAACACTATACCCTATATGCCCCGATCCTTTTCGAAGAGCATCCGTAAGGTAATGCCTTATCCTAAACTCTCCAACAATTTGATCATCATCCCACAAATAATAGTATGTTTCGGGTACAAACCAATCCGGCATATTTACTGGATTTTCATACGATATCAATTCAGGTAGTGCCTTTCCCTGATAATCTTCAAATGTTATACCGTGATATTGATTGGTTAATCCATTTTCATCTTCAGGCAATTCTGTAGTATATTCCCATTGTTTAAAAGCATCTGTTTTATTTATCTTTCTTAATTTCATTTTGCTTCCTTAGAAAAACTGTAATTTATATTTCTCCATTTTTCTTGTTTTCTTCTATAGCGATTTCATTCAATACCTTGTCCTGGCTGTTTGGCATTTTTCATTATAAAATCCCAACGTGCAGATTCCGGGATGTAGAAAACATTGTCTTTCGTGTAGAAAGGCATCATTTCAAGGAATCCCTCTTGTCCATTTGCTTTCATATGTTCTCGATGCTCATTAAATCTGTCATTTGCCCTCGTCCGCCTTTACTCCAAAGTGCCGAAACCCTTTGATTTCAAGCCTTTTCGAGCCACTTTCCCTTAAACCCGTGAAAGCAATACTACCGTCTCAACATGGCCCGTTCCGGGAAACTGGTCGATGCAGCATGCTCTGGTTATGTGATAGCCTGCTGCCGCAAATGCTTCCATATCTCTTGCCAGGCTTGTGGGCTTGCATGAGATGTAGATCATTCGGTCTATGCCGTATGAAATGATCTTTCCCAAAGCTTTGGGATGTATCCCGTCTCTCGGCGGATCCAGAATTATGAAATCCGGCTTTTCTCCAATGGTGTCCAGTACCTTCAGCACGTCACCTGCTATGAAATCGCAGTTATGTAAACTGTTCAGTAATGCATTTTCCTTTGCTGCCTCAACGGCTTCTTCCACGATCTCCACACCTATCACCTTGCCTGCTACGGGAGCCATCAGCTGGGCTATGGTTCCGGTCCCGCTGTAAAGGTCATATACTACAGGAGCCGCTTTCCCAAGATCACCTATATAATCTCTGACCGTGCTGTACAATACCTCTGCACTCAGTGTATTTGTCTGGAAGAAGCTGAATGTGGAGATCTTGAAATCCAACCCAAGTATCTTATCTTCTATGTGATCCCTTCCGTACAATATGTCCGTTCTGTCAGCCTGCACAGTATCTGCAAGTGAATCATTTATGATATGCAATATGCCTTTGAACTCGCCCTTAACTTTAAGCCCAAGCAGCATATCTTTATACTCACTCATGTCAATATCCATCTGTGAGGATGTGACTATGGCCACCAGGATCTGTCCGGTATACTTTGCCTTTCTTACAAGCAGGTGACGCAGATATCCCTCATGACGCATCCTGTGATAATAGGGTATCTTCTTCTCTCTGAAGAAATCCAGTGTAGCTCTGATGATGCTTCTGTAATCCTCATCCACTATCCTGCATTTATCCACTGTCACAATGTCATAGAAACTGCCTTTCTTATGCATTCCCAGTGACAATGGTCCGTCCTTGACTTCATCACCGAAGGTGAATTCCATCTTATTACGATATTCTTCGTTGACGGGACTTTTCTTTATCCCTTCCCAAACCTCATCCTCAAGAAACGGCTCCAAAAGTCGTTTAACCTGGCTTTCCTTGAGTTTCAGCTGTTCTTCATAAGAAAGGCTCAGATACGAACAGCCTCCGCATATTCCGAAATGTTCGCAGGACGGTTCGATCTCATACGGTGCCTTCTCGACAACCTCGATCAGATTTCCCTCACCTTTTCCCTTACGGATCTTCTTAATACGCAAAACAACCTTCTGTCCGGGAAGTACATTCTTCGCAGTACAGAAGGTCGTATCATCAACTTTAACAAGACCCTTGTTAGGGAAATCCAAACGTTCTACGATTCCGGTAACAAGTTCATTTTTTTTCATAAGGTCCTCTGAATGTGCAATGACTCTTATTCGTCTTTTGCTTCTTTCTCTTCTTTTTCTTCTTCCTTAACCGGTAACTCTACATCGTCCTCTTCGTCTTCGAAAAAATCATCATCAAAATCATCCTCGAAGTCCTCAAAGTCTTCAAAATATTCCGGTGCAAAATAACGCCACAATGCATATGCCGCGATCGCTACCACTCCGATAACAGCCAATACCGTGATAACTATGGCAACTACATTGGTCTTCTTTTTCTGCGGTTCTTCAGGCAATAATCCGAAATAATCTTTTACCTGGTCAATGATCTCGTAAACTTTATCCATTTATATGCCCTCCACTGTTTTATCCTGACCCTGATCCTTAAATCATGACAGTCATTGTTTTAACCGTAAATACGGATTTATTCGCTACTTAGATAATAACATTTTTCCGAATATTTTACCATACTGAATTATGATATATTTAGACCTTTTCCAGCTTTGCGAACATCGCATACATTATTTTTTTGCCTGTCCCGTCAAATTCGACGGTAACCTTATGGTCCTTGACGTCATCTTCAATGTTCAATACGGTTCCTACGCCGTATTTGACATGTCTGACTCTGTCTCCTACGGTGTAGTCGAGCTTATCCGCTTTTTTGATCCCCATACCTTTTGTGAGTGCCACAGGCTTAACCTTTGCCACACTCACTTCCTTTTGCGGTATGGACGCAAAGTCATCAGTCCACTGTCTCCGCTCACCCGGAAGCCTGTTGTCTATGAGTTCCTTGGGTATTTCCTTTAAGAATCTGCTGACGGGATTATATTGTATCTCCCCCCTGTTCATGCGGCATCTGGCATACGTTGCCGTAAACTCGTCCTTTGCCCTCGTTATCCCTACGTAAGCCAGTCTGCGTTCTTCCTCCAGTTCGGAATCATCTTCGCATGCTATGGAAAGGTAACTTGGAAATACTCCGTCCTCACAGCCGGCCAGATATACTCTTTCAAATTCAAGACCTTTTGCGGCGTGGATAGTCATTAGCAAAGCCCTTGGCATACTGTCATCTATACCGTCTATATCACTAACCAGAGCCACTTCTTCAAGAAATCCGCTCAAGCCTGCATCCGGTTCATTTTCCTCATAATCGACTATCTTATTGACAAGCTCGTATATGTTCTCGATCCTGTCCTTGGCATCGTCCTCATCACTTTCCTCAAGTTCCTTCACGTAGCCCGTCTTATCTATGATATCGTTGATCAGTCCATTTAACCCATAGTCACCTACTGAAGCACGCATTACACGTATCATATTGGCAAATGCCATTATCTTCTTTGCTGCAGCTCCAAGAGTGGGGATGCTGTCGGCGGTCTCGCATGCTTCAAAGAATGTCAGTCCGTTTCTGTATGCGTAATCCGTAACCTTGTCAACGGAAGTCTGACCAATTCCTCTTTTGGGAACGTTTATTACTCTTTTTACCTGCAGATCGTCCTTTGCATTGTCCACCATGCGAAGATATGCAAGCATATCCTTTATCTCTTTTCTGTCGTAAAAATTTACTCCTCCGACCAGATTATACGGTATCCCGTTTTTTACGAAATGCTCCTCAAGCAATCTGGACTGCGCATTGGTCCTGTACAGGACGGCACATTCACTGTAGGTGGTCTCCCCTTTTTTAACGGCTTTTGCGATATCGTCCGCTATATATTCCGCTTCCTCGTATGCCGTATCAAACTGTCTGAAATGAAGCAGTTTACCGCTGCCTCTGTCTGACCACAGAGCCTTGTCCTTTCTTGCATAATTATTGCGTATAACGGAATTGGCCGCATCAAGTATATTCTGCGTGGATCTGTAATTCTGCTCCAGTTTTACCGTAAATGCATCATCATAGTTTTCTTCAAAATCCAGGATATTTCTGATATTGGCTCCCCTGAACTTATATATGGACTGGTCATCGTCTCCGACTACGCAAAGATTTCTGTATTTCTGTGCCAGAAGTCTTACCAGTTCAAACTGTGCGGTATTGGTATCCTGATACTCGTCAACCATGATGTATCTGAAGCGCTCATTGTAGTTATCCAGAACCTCCGGATGGGTCTTAAACAACGTGACCGTCTTAAATATTATATCGTCAAAATCAAGTGCATTACTGTCACGGAGCAACTTCTGGTATTCTTTATAGCATGCCGCTATGCGTTGTTCCACGTAGTCCGACGCCGTCTTCTCGAATTCATTCTCATCGATCAGTTCATCCTTCGCGGCACTTATCACACCGAGTACCGTTTTTTCCCTCAGCTGCTTGTTATCTATTCCGATGTTCTTGAATACCTGCTTCATCAGGGACTTGGAATCGTCGGTATCATATATCGTAAAATTGGTATCATAGCCCAAAAGATCAATGTGTCTTCTCAGTATCCTTACACAGGTTGCATGAAATGTCGCGACCCACACCTGATCCGCACCGAACCCGACCAGCTTATCAACACGTTCCCGCATTTCGCCTGCGGCTTTATTGGTAAATGTGATGGCCAGAATGTTGTATGGCGGAACACCCTTTTCGTCAATGAGATAAGCTATTCTGTGCACAAGGACACGTGTTTTGCCCGATCCGGCTCCGGCCAGGATAAGGACAGGTCCCTCTGTATGCATAACAGCTTCTTTTTGTTCTTTGTTAAGTGAATCGTAGATACTCATGCTTCCCTCGTAAAATACTTTTTAAGTAAAAAAACGGGCTACCTTTGCGGGCAGCCCGTCAGGAAAAACTTTTATGCTAATTTATAGCCGCAATTAGGACAGAACTTTGCACCGTTTGTAGGGGTTCCGCAATTGGGACAGAACTTAGCGCCTGCTGCTGCGGGTGTTCCCATCTGAGGCTGCACGGGCTGCTGATTGGCAGCTCCAATACCCATATTCTGTACCATCTGCTGACCCATAGCCATACCCATCTGCATGCTTACCATATCGGCTGCCATTCCGCCGCCGCCTGATTTGCCGTTGTTCATGGAATCTGCCATAGCCATCTGTGTATACTTGTTAACATCGCCAACCATTGACTGAGCTGCAGCCTTCTCCTGCATCTTCTTAACTTCTTCGGGATAGTTGAAGCTCTCGATGTTAAACTTAGTGATACCGATACCATATTCTCTCATCTCGGCATCGAGTTCACCTCTGATACCTTCTGCTATATTACGTGCATCGGTCTGAAGATTGAACATGTCATGTCCTTCTTTTGCGATCCATGACATAAGAAGCTGATCAAGGCTTGCGATGATCGGTTCCTTGACATCTTCGATAGTATATACCTGATGGATACCGGCAAGTCTGTCAATAAGTGCATCCCTGTCAACGATCTTGCAGTTGAACGTACCGAACGCTCTTATAGGCATACCACCCGGTAAACCGGGAGCCGGAAGATTGATCGCATTCTTTGTGCCCCACTTAACGACCTGCTCAAGCGTATTGATAAACAATACTTCCGCTCTGAGTCCGGAATTAAAGCCAAACTTAAATCCTTTTAAAGTTGAAAGGAAAGGAATGATCTCAGATTCGATATCATAGTTTCCTTCTTCTTCAAATATACCTTCACATTTGCCGCTGGATAAGAAGATCGCATCCTGTCCGGGACGGATGATAAGTCTTGATCCCTTCTTGATCTCTTCATTCTGCCATTTCCAAAACAGCATTCCTTCTTTTTGATCATTCCACTCGACCACATTGGCCAACTGATTTTTAATAAATCCCATTGTCACACCCTCCTCTGTTTTTGGGCTTTTGTAATCCAGATTATATCTTGGTGCCGACGTATTCCGCCAACGACTTAATTATAACTTATTTACCATATACAGTCCATACGTTTTATGACTTCTTTTTGGCAAAATAAAGCCGTTTATTTTGTCATTATTTGTCTTTTTTAGAGTCTTTTTCCTCACCCATGGTATTATTCAATTTGTCTCTGTAACCGTCGATCAGCTTCTCGATCAGAAGCTTTTTGATGTATACATCTGCGGACATCAACGTGATAAATGCAAATATCCGAAGTATCTCCTCTTCCTCGCTGTCTCCTGTATTGTACATATGCATCGCCGTCTCGTATTTGCTCTTTATGTCTTCTATAACAACATCATTCTGCTTTATCTCCTGCTCTCTTATCTCTTCATAGATATCAACAAGACTCAGGCCCTCATCTTTGTTAAAATATCTGTCGTTAAGAGGCTTTATAATGGCTTCGACATCATTTATCGACAGGAAATTCTTAAAATAATAAATGATCAGCAAAACGATCATGTGATCCTTGCTGTATTTCTTCTTGACCGGAGGCGGCAGAAGATCATTCTTCGCATAGTTATTGATCATGGTCTTGGTCAATATCTTGTCTTCCTCTTTGTTCCTTGTCGTTGCCCTCAGTCTGCTGTCGAAAAAGCTTGTAACCTGATCCATATACAGATCTATATTCGGGATATCGTCCGCTTTGATATAATCTATACGGTTAAGACTTTCCGTAATGCTTTTTATCAGATCGTCTACATCAATCGTCATGTTTTTCACTCTTTCCGAGGCGTTCAAATACCAGTTCATATCCGTCGCAGCCGTAATTGAGCGATCTGTTCACTCTGCTGATGGTTGCGGTCGAAGCACCGGTCTTTTCGGCTATCTCAAGATAAGTTTTATGCTCACGCAGCATGTTGGCAACATCATAGCGCTGGGACAATGAAAGCAGCTCATTTATCGTACACAGATCCTCGAAAAAATTGAAGCACTCTTCTTTGTTTTCAAGTGTGAGAATGGCTTCAAACAAATGCTCGACAGCCTCTGTTCTGATCTTATTGTTCATAATCCATCACCTTTCTGTCCGTTGTATCGTAATCATGATACGGGCCGTTCACGTTCATACGTTAAAATTTTAGCACACTAAAGTTTGTAAGTAAATGAAATTCATGCAATTTCTCTGAAAAAAGTCAAAAATTACTGCTATTTTCATTTACTTTTTCCAGCAATTATGCTATTCTTAATGCGTTGCAGCATAAGTTGTGATGAGTAAAGTTTTATTGGAGGATTAAAATGAACAAGGGTACTGTAAAGTGGTTCAACAATCAAAAAGGTTACGGTTTCATCTGTGATGAAGCAGGCAATGACGTTTTCGTTCATTACTCAGGACTTAACATGGAAGGCTTCAAGTCACTTGAAGAGGGCCAGGCTGTTGAGTTTGAAGTAGTTAACGGCGAAAAAGGACCTCAGGCTGTAAACGTTACAAAGCTTTGATCGTTAACCGCACTACTACTATTAATCATTAACACGAAGTGCCTTTTCTTGAATAATAAAGGGGTTCTCCCAGTGAGAATTAGTTATGAAACGACCTAGAATTTACGAATTAGCAATAGAGTTAAAGGATTAACTTAAAGAACCGATTTTCATCGGTTCTTTTTGTTTGCAATGCTATGAAAGTTCTCTTATCTTTGCGACCACTTCCGAAAACTTGAGTTTTCCTCCGAAGAGGTCAAGTGCGCTGCCTATTGTGACGTCTATCTTTCCCTGTCCCATCTCATTGAGGATATCTATATCTTCCAAAAGACGTACCCCTCCGGCATATGTTATCGGTATCTTATTCCATGAGGCGAGCTTTCCTATAAGTTCTTCCTCCATGCCGTTTTGCTTTCCTTCAACGTCAACTGCGTGTATCAGGAATTCGTCGGCAAACTCCGCCATATAATCAAGTGTTTCATCCGTGATACTTACATCGGTCATCTTCTGCCAGCGGTCGGTTGTTATATAATACCCGTCCCCTTTTCTGCGGCAGCTCAGATCCAGCACGATCCTCTCCCTGCCCACGGATCCGACAAGCTTCTTTAAGTTGACTTCATTTATCTTTCCGTCAACAAATACATAACTTGTGACTATTACATGGCTTGCACCGGCTTCGATCATGAAAGGAGCATTGTCGGCATTTATCCCGCCTCCTATATGCATACCGTTTTCGTATGCCTTAAGTGCTTTGAGTGCCTGTGCCTTTGATGCCTCGTATTCTTCTGTCCCCGGTTTGTTGAGAATTATGATATGTCCGCCACTCAGATCATTGCTTTTATAAAGACCTGCATAATGATCAGCACCCCTTGTCGATACAAAATTCTCTGTTGCTTTTGTATCATTCAGGCTGCTTCCTATTATCTGTTTGACTTTTCCGTCATGGATATCTATGCATGGTCTGAATCTCATGGCCTTCTCCGTATTGCGATCTCCGTTGACTGTTTCCGGCTGTCATCTCTCTGCTGTCATCTCTCATGTAAGATTTCACGTGAATGCTTTCTCAGGTATGAGCTCTTGTATCACTTCTTAAGAATGATCACGCGTATATCATTTTTCAAGTATGATACCTTCACGGAATGCTTCCAAAAGCATCTCCAACTGTCTTATGCTTTCCTTCAATTCCTTACCGACATCCGTATCGGCAACTCTTATCCTCGTCGTTGCAAGTTCAACAGGTATCCTCTCGCAGACGATGTCCGTCTCGCTGTTTATGGCAACATCCTTACCCTCAAACGGCTGATGACTTACTAAGAACATACCGTGTGAATTACCGACAAGTGTGTAGCCGGCAATACCGGTCTTGTCCTGATAGGCCTTAGAGAATCCGCCGTCTATAACAAGGAGCTTGCCTCCGCATTTTATCGGTGTTTCACCCTTTTTGAGTTCAACGGGAACGTGTCCGTTTATGATATGCGACTTTTCATGTCCGAGTCCGAATTCTTCGAATATCGAATCTATCACGCTCTCCGTATCGTATAGCTTGTAATACGGGTTTTTTACTTCTTTGTGAGTGATTTTATCCTCGATAAAATACCTCTCAAATGTGGTCATCTTATCCTTGCCGTATACCGGTGAGCTGGGTCCTGCCCAGATGTAATATAATACGTCTCTTCCGTAATTTCTCTCATCGGGATCCTTCGAATAATACCCTTTTCTCGCATATGCATCAAGAGCATCATAAAGTGCCTTGCCCTTGTACTCCCTGCCCGCGATATTGAGTGACAGGAAATTTCCCTGTTCATCCATCGGAACACATCCGTGGTACAGCAGGTTGTAATTATGCACCTTGTACATCGCGCCCTTTGAATACAGGAAACGTATATGCTTCTGCAGCTTATCGCTGTGTCTGAAGGCTTTTTTCAGCCTGTCCATAACAAGTTGTTCATCTTCCGTAAGCCTGTACGGATCCTTCGGATCCACTGTCGGAAAATCCGTATCTATCATCGGATATTCCCTGCCGTCAACACAAACGGTCTTCTTGTCAAAATCGATCTTATCCAGCAAAAGCCGGTTTTCAAGATGCCATTCGGGATGCCTTTTGATGAGTTGTCCTTCAAGTTTGAACTGGATCAATGTTATGGCCTTATGCATACGCATATCCAGGTCGAGATCTCTTGTATTGTAATCCTTATCGTATTTGATCGAGAATACGCTGCAATCGGTATCCGCATATTCCTTCAGTGCAAATGTGGCAAGCGGCACAAGATTTATACCGTATCCCTCTTCTACCGTATCCAGATTTCCGTATCTTGCCGAATTACGTATGACCGTAGCTATACAGGTCAGGTCACCTGCTGCGGCTCCCATCCAAACGACATCATGGTTTCCCCACTGGATATCGAGCGAATGGTACTGCATAAGGGTATCCATGATTATGTGCGGGCCTTTCCCTCTGTCATAGATATCACCGACTATGTGAAGATGGTCCACAACCATTCTCTGGATAAGGGTGCAGAGTTCGGTTATGAACTGTCCCGCACTTCCTATCCTGATTATGGTATGTATTATCTCATTGTAATAGGCTTCTTTGTCTTCAAGCTCTTCTTTTTCGGTTATAAGCTCCTCTATGACATAAGCAAAATCCTTCGGAAGTGCCTTCCTTACCTTTGAACGGGTATATTTGGAAGAAACTCCCTTTAGCATCTGCACAAGTCTGTGCAGCATGATCTTGTACCAGTCCTCGAGATACTCTTCATCTTCCTCGACTATCGCCAGTTTCTCCTTGGGATAATAGATAAGCGTGGCAAGTGCCCTTTTATCCTTTTCGGTGATCGTATTGCCAAACTGCTCATCTATCTTTCGTCTGACCGAACCGGAGCCGTTGCGCATAACATGATTAAACTGCTCCCACTCACCGTGAATATCTGTCAGAAAATGTTCCGTTCCTTTCGGAAGGTTCATGATCGCCTGCAGGTTTATGATCTCCGTTGATGCCGCAGCGGCATTCGGAAACTGCTTTGCAAGACTTTTAAGGTAGGTTATCTCAAGATTATTCATTGATCTTCCTTACATCTGCTCCGTTAATATCACATTGAACTTATAACATCACTCATATCGTACATTCCCGGCTCTTTTCCTGCAAGGAATTTTGCTGCCGATATGGCTCCTTTGGCAAATACCGCCCTCGAATATGCCGTATGGGAAAATGTAACGACCTCATCCAGACCGGCAAAGATAACATCGTGGTCACCAACTATCGAGCCGCCTCTGACCGCTGAAATACCTATCTCCTTCTTCGGTCTCTTTTCCCTTCTCGTACTTCTGTCATAAACATATTCGTATGAATCGTCAAATTCTTCGTTGATGCTGTCCGCAAGCGCAAGTGCCGTCCCGCTTGGTGCATCAACCTTCTGGTTATGATGCTTCTCAACTATCTCGATATCAAACCCGGCATTGGCAAATACGGCTGCTGCCTCTTTGACAAGTTTGAGCAAAGTATTGACACCGAGGCTCATGTTGGCGGATTTTAAGATCGCAACCTCTGCGGAAGAATCCTTCATCTTCTTTATCTGCTCCTCGCTCAGCCCCGTTGTACAGAGTACCACGGGTATCTTATTTGCGACTGCATGATCAAGAAGCCCGTCAACAGCTGATGCATTTGCAAAATCGATTATAACATCCGCTTCAACATCACATTTATCTATCGAATCAAATACGGGATAAGCGTTTTTTATATGATCGGATACATCAACTCCGGCAACTATCTCAACGTCCGGATCCGAAGCTGCTATACCGGTGATCATCTGTCCCATTTTCCCGTTACAACCGTGCATAATCACTCTGGTCATATCGTCACCTCTTATCTTATCCTGCTTTCATTCATCTCTTTTTGAAGTCTTTCGTTGATCCTGCTCTCAGAATCATTGCCCGATGAAAGTATACCGTATTTTGTCATTGCATCACGGAGTCTTTCAACATTTGAATCCTCCATAACGGTAAGAGGACGACGGATCCCGTCTGTACATTTGCCGAGGAGGTTCATGGCCTTCTTTACCGGTATCGGGTTGACTTCACAGAAGAGTGCATTTATGAGTTCGATGGCTTCAAGCTGCATACGGCAGCTCTCTTCCACATTTCCGTCAAAATAATTCTGACATATCTCATGTGCCTGACGAGGTGCAACATTGGAAAGAACAGATATAACACCTTTTCCGCCGAGGCTCAAAAGCGGTACTATCTGATCATCATTGCCTGAATAAAGATCCACCTTGCCGTTTGCAAGTGACATGAGTTTTGCAATTGCTGAGAAATTGCCGCTTGCTTCCTTGACTCCGACGATATTCTCAACCTCGGTGCACAGCTTTACGATGGTCTCGGGAGCCAGAGTCACACCTGTCCTGCCGGGGATATTATACAAAAGTATCGGTACGTTTACCGAATTTGCGATCAGTCTGAAATGCTCAAAAAGCCCTTTCTGCGTAGCCTTATTGTAATACGGCGTTACAAGCAGAAGTCCGTCAACTCCCACCTTTTGTGCTTCTCTTGAAAGGAATATGGCGGTATCGGTAGAGTTTGATCCCGTACCTGCTATGACCGGTATCCTTCCCGCAACCTTCTCCACACAGTATTTTATGACATTGATGTGCTCCTCATGTGAAAGTGTGGATGCTTCACCTGTCGTTCCGCATACAACGATCGCATCTGTTCCTCCTGCGATCTGATCCTCGATTATAGCCGCAAATGCGTCATAATCAACTTCAAGATTAGTTTTCATGGGTGTAATGATAGCTACACCTGCTCCTTTGAAAATAGCCATTCGAATCTCCTCTCTCTGCATAATGGCTTGGTGAGGGCTAAAAAAACCGACACCAAAATGGGGTCGGTTTTGTAAATTCAAAATCGTTGATAGCTCCCCATCTTAGTTAAGATGACAGTCATAAGGTTATTGACCTTATGCCCAAGGCAACATGTTCAGCTCATGTCCCTTTCGGCGCTTCTCCCTTTCACTGTACTTCATCTGTGCCTGTCACATCCAAACAGTTACTCATTAGTCGCGCGACCTCTATCTGCGTTACAAGTGCTAATATACCACCTAATAATTACTATGTCAAATAAAAGAACTCCCCAGATCCGTGTGATTGATCCTCCCGTTAGACAGTTCGGTCAGAAATTCAATAAATCCCGGATAATTATCCTCCGGCAATGCCAAAGTTATGTTAACTTCGCTTCCATACTCCTCAGACAGGATAACAGCCTCATGATCGTCCAGTTTATACTTGATCTTTCCTATGGTCTGATAATCTATTGCAAATGCTATCCTCTTCTTTAACTGCTTCTCAACTATCGTTGCATTATGTAAACCGTCCTGCAATGCATCCGAATATGCTCTGACCAGACCTCCCGTTCCCAGAAGAACGCCTCCGAAATATCTTGTTACACAGGCCAGGGTGTACGTCAACTGTCTTCCCTTAAGTATATCCAGCATCGGTCTCCCTGCAGTCCCGCTCGGCTCCCCATCATCGGAATACTTGAGTATATCTCCCGAATCTCCGAGTATCGCGGCATAACACACATGTCTTGCCTTAAAATGCGTCTTTCTCAGCGCTTCGGTATATCTTATGATATCCTCTTCGGATCCGATATGATAAAGATTGCATATAAATCTGGATTTTTTTTCGGTTATCTCTCCGGTTGCTTCACCTTCTACCGTAAAATAATTATTGCCCATACAATTCCTGTTTGCTTCCTTCAACAGCAGCCTTATGTATATCCTCCAAAAGCGCCTTTATGATCCTCCTCAGTTCCTTTCTGCTTTCGCTGTCAAGTCCGAGTGCCGTATCCTTCATGGAGATCAGACTGCTCTTCCAGTTTTCAAGCATCCCGGGTATGTCCTCCTCATCCGTCGATTCAAGTATACCGAACAGTGTACCCACGAGAAGCTCTATCTGTTTTTCATCAAGCTTCATGACCCACTCATTAAGGGATTTGTGTATGATCTTTGATTTAACGCTTATCTTATCTTCTCTTATGAAATCACAGCCGTCAACAACCCATCTGTAGGGATTATGCTGAAATACTCCGCCAAGTGCTATGCTCTTTACAGTCACATAATCCTCACATCCTTCGAGTACTATACCCACAAGTGAGGAATGCGGCAGGAATTTTTTTACTCTCGATGCTATGGATGCATAATCATATTCTTCAAGTATCTCGGGTCTGAAGCCGGGACCGTCAAAGCTGTATATGGCATGTATACGTTCTCTTATGCCTCTGTGAGCGGACATGGCGGAAAATGCCGCAAGATTGCCTCCCTTGGAATGCCCTGCGGTAACAAAATCTCCTGTGATCCTTCCCGCTATCTTATTGACGTATTCCGCTGCCATCAGCTGTCCCGCCACAGGTCTGCTGAAGGCCATATTGAAATCTTCTTTCCACCCGACTATGGTTCCGTCCGTTCCTCTGAACAAAATTGCAGGTAATGCACCCTTCATGTGAACATACATGGCCGCAAACTGCATCTCCCTGACGACATCCGTGTCTTCAAGATAATAATTGCAGATCATATCCCCGAATCGTTTGCTTTTGGCCATGGCTTCAAGCAGTTGGCCGTTTTCCACGGGATAGAGCTCTTGCCTGTAAACATGCTCCGCATCAACCGCTGAATATATGTCAGCCAGTCTGACACCATCCTCATCGGCCTTATCATCCTTCACCGCAAAATCCGGACCGATGCACGGAACGTTTTTGTCCCATCTGAAATAAATAAACTGACTGAGCACAAGAGCATCCGCTTCGCAAAACGGACGCTCTTCGCATGTTTTATCACCATATTCCCTGACATAGTGTATGATATTGTTTGTAACGCTGCGAATATCATGAATATTGGGCTTTCTGATATTCGCAGCATCAAATAGCTTAGACATTGTGTATCACACCTTACAATGTAAACTGGTCTATAATACCCTTGAGCTCTTCAACAGCACTTCGACACTCATTAACCTTATCGATACTGCTCGTTGTCTCTCCGACCATATCCGAAGTCTTGCTAGCGATATCCGTAACTCCGACAGTTGATTCGTTGATCGTCGAATCTATGCCGTTAAGAGCTTCTACGATATTCTCAATAGCTTCGTTAAGTCTTAAGATGCTCATATTGATATCGGCCATGCTCGTACCGAATGTATCCGCATCTTTCTTGTACTGAACGCTGACATTGCCGAATTCCTTGTAATCATTGAGAACATTTGTCTCAAGGAAGCCGGTGATCTCTGCCAGGCATTCAGCCATATTACCCACAGCCTTGACCACATTGTCAACGATTCCGCTGATATCATTTACAGCATCGCTCGTCTGTGAAGCCAGTGAACCGATCTCATTTGCAACTACGGCAAATCCTCTTCCCGATTCACCCGCTCTTGCAGCTTCGATCGAAGCATTCAGAGCAAGAAGGCTTGTCTGTTCTGATATGTTCATGATCGTATCGGTAAGCTCGTTGATCCTGTCAACCGCCTGTGAAGCCTTGATAGCTTCTTCGGATTTGACCTTAACTGATTCGTATATCTTAATGGTCTTATTGCTTGCGCTCTCGGTAACCGCCGCAAGTTCGTTAGCACGTTTGAGAACCTCACGTGAAAGTTCACTTCCGTCATCAGCCATCTTGCCGATTCCTTCGGCGCTCTCTTTAACCATGACAGCATTGGCAGCGATATTGGTCGTTGTTGCAGCTGTTTCCTGCATGCCTGCCGCGATCTCCTGAGTTGTAGCCGAATTATCCTGACAGATACCGCCAACATTGTCGATAGTGATCTGAAGCGCATCAACATTATCATCAATGCTCTGTCCCGCAGAATTGATCGATGTGACCATGTTCCTCAGATTGACTCTCATCTTACCGATGGATTTGGCAATGACTCCGAGTTCATCGGAACGCTTTTCGAGTGCATCCGCATCGGCATCATGTGTAAAGTTGAAATTTGCGGCCTTGTTGATAACAGGTACAAGTTTTGTCAGGCCCTTGAGCATTTCTGTCATCAAAACTACGATGATGATACCTGCAATGATCATGCAGATGATACCATACAGTATCATTGATGTTCTCATAGAGTAGACATCCTTCATCATGGCATTCTTATCAGCCGTAACGATAACTATATTGCCTGCAGAAGTAAATGCATAACCTGCAACCTTGTATTCACCCTTGTACTCATATGCGCATGAGCCGTTCTCTACGGTCTTTCCTGCCTGAAGGTCTGCAACTATACCCTTAACCGCTGCGTTTTCGACCGGCTGTCCGATCTTTTCTGCTTTGGTATGATAAAGCATCGTGCCGTCCGGGCTTACCATATATGCATATGATCCTTCTACTCCGGAAATCTCTATCTCACCGATCAGCTTGCTGTAATCGATCTTGATGAGGTTATCATAATCCGCGGTAACGAGAACTATATCTCCCGTATCGGTAAATGAATAACCCGCAAGCTTGATCGCATCCTTATATTCATATATTACATAGCCGTCTTCAACAGTCTTACCTGCCTGGAGGTCTGCAACTATTCCTTTAACTGCCGCATTTTCAACAGGCTGTCCGATCTTTTCGGGATTTGTATGCCACAACATCGTTCCGTCGGGACTTACCATATATGCATATGATCCCTCAACTCCCGAGATCTCAATATTGCCGAGCAATGTATTGAAATCGATCTGCATAAATGCATTGTAATCAGCTGTAACTATAACTATGTTTCCGCTTGCCGTAAATGCATAGCCCGCAAGCTTGGTCGCATCCTTGTATTCATAGAAGATAGAACCGTTCTCAACGGTCTTGCCCGCCTGGAGGTCTGCAACTATTCCTTTGACTGCCGCATTTTCAACCGGATTACCGATCTTCTCTGTATTCGGATGCCAGAGCATCGTGCCGTCCGGGCTTACCATATAAGCATACGAACCTTCAACACCTGTAATTACAACATTTCTCATGATAGTGTCCAAACGTGAAGGATCTGCCTGGTCAAGTGCCAAGGCTGTGTCCTCCGCAAGATCAAGAGCGTAATTCTTGTATACTCCCTCACCGAATTCTCTTGAGAAATTGATCGATACCGCAGCTTCCTGAGCAAGATTCATAGCATATCCGCCATAAGCCTTCTCACCGAACTCGGTTGCAAAATCAACACCGATCGCAGCTTCTTCTGCCAGGTTCTGCGCGTAATTGAGATAAGTCTGTTCCATTGCACTGGAGGCCTTGTTGACACCACTGATGATCTGTATCAGTATCGTTATCAACATGATTCCCGTCATAACCAGAGCGATTTTAGTGCTCATCCTGGAAAAAAAGCCTACTGTTGAGTTTACATTGTTTGTTCTTTGACTGAAACTATTGTCCATAAACTGTACCTCTGCTTTGAAAATGCTAAGGCATATGAATCATCAAATGCCCTCGAAAATAAATATATCAATATTTTACTACTTTTTCGTAACAATGTACATAAGTTATGGCAATTATTTTGATTTTATAAGCAATATATCCAAATATTTTATCATTTAGAAACAAATCCAACTTTTTGCCATGCACATTATGTGTTATAATACTTCAGAATTTAATGTCCATACGGAAATTTATTTAGAAATAAGAGAGAAACATCATGAATGAAAATCATTCCAGCAAAGATAATAAGGAAACGAGACCATATAAAGCAGATACGCCCGCCAAAAGCGATAAGGGATCCGGGAAAAGGATCGCAAATATCGCCGTTTCCGCAGTAGTATGCCTTTTACCCGTATTCATGTTTCTGATATATGCGCCGGCTGAGGCATTTTTTGCAAATGCCGCGGAACTGCCGTTTGTATACGGTGAATTTGCGGGATATCTTACGGCCGCAGCTTTTGTATCGGCCTTAGCGGCAGGGATCATCATTTCATTTTTACCGGATAAGATACACAGGATACTTCTTACACTCATATTTGCTCTTAGCCTGTGCTTCTATGTACAGAACATGTTCCTCAATAAGGATCTCGATATGATGGGTATAAGTGCAACCGGCTACAATGCCGAAACCGGTAAAAGCATTATCAACATTATCATATGGGCTGTTCTGATCGCTGCGATGATAATGATCACGGTGAAGCTCAAAAGCAGCAAACCAGCCCTGTTCGGCTCGGTATTTCTGCTGCTCATACAGTTGCTCGCCATTACAAGTCTGCTGATGAATGCGGAAGATTCCTGCTTCAGATATCCCGAAACCGAATATCACCTCTCGGGAGCCGATCAGTTCGTTGTCTCTTCGGATGACAATATCATAATGTTTGTCTTAGACAGCTTCAGCGATCTCGACCTTTCCGCAGCTCTTGCCGAAGATCCCGAGTGCCTGGAGCCCTTCAGTGATTTTACATTTTATACCAATATGGATCCTGTCTACTGTGGTACCTATCCTTCGATGACACATATGCTCACGAACAATAACGTGAACTTCGATCTTAAGGTCAATGAATGGACAAAGTCAGCCTGGAACAGTGAAAAAGCAGATTATTTCTACAAGTCCATGGCAGAAAATGATTACGTATGCAACCTGTACACACCGGATCTCAACCTGCTGTGCGGCAGCAATCCCTACGAGGAACTGTTAAACGGTAAGATAACCAATTTTACGAACTCACCGCTTCACAGGATAGTGGATAACTCTTCGGTCTGCAATGTCATGGTCAAGATGTCATGCTACAAGCTGCTGCCTGTTATAGTAAAGCCTGCCTTTTACGTCGATCTTAACGAATACATGGATGTTGTCGCTGTCGAGGAAGATCCGATAGCACATGAAAACTATGATTTCCACACTGCATTTCAGGCCAAGCACCTTACGACCGACGGTTCTCACAAATACTTTACGGTGCAGCATCTCATGGGCACCCATCTTTACAACACAGACAGGGAAGGTAACTATTGCGAAGGTACCGATGCTGCGACTACGGCACTCGGATGTCTGAACATCGTGAAAGAATACCTTGATGAAATGAGGCGTCTTGATGTATATGACAAGTCCGTGATCATCATAACAGCCGATCATGGTGCGGCTTACGGACAGCAGCCGATCTTCTTTGTGAAGCCCCGCAATACGTCAGGCACTTGTATATCGGAAACCGCTGCTCCCAACAGTTTTGATGAGCTGCTGCCTTCTATCGCGGCATTTGCGGGTCTTGATCCTTCACCCATAGGTGAGACCTTCGATGCATACAAAGAAGGAGATATGCGTGAAAGAACATTGTACATCATGGATCATTATGATGAATATCCCGAAGTAAAAAGCTACTACGGCAATAAGACCGGTACGACCAATGTGTTCGTCGGATATACCTACACAGGCGACGAGGATGAGTTACGTAAATATATATTTGATCATCCCTCTGTCGTGATTCCGATGGTCGAATCTTATTTCTGATCCCATATCTCATGATCATCGCTTTCGATGATCTCCGATATCATAAAGGGGTTATTTCCATCAACCGATAAACGCAAAAATACCGGATGGGCTTCCATCCGGTATTTCTTTATATACGGTTCTTAAAAACCTTTCTTTATCTGTTTTCAGGTGTATGCCATTTCCACTCACGTATTTCCGGAAGATCCACACCGTACTCAGCGATGTACTGGTCATGTGCAACAAGTGTGTCGCGCATCTGCTGAAGCAGGTATGCCCCGCGGTTTCCAAGCTGAGGAAGGTGATTGATGATATCCATTACAAGGTGGAATCTGTCGATCTCATTCTGAACTCTCATATCAAAAGGAGTTGTGATCGTACCTTCTTCAAGGTAACCGTGTACGCTTAAGTTGTGGTTCGTACGATTGTATGTGAGCTCATGGATGAGCTTCGGATATCCGTGGAATGCAAATATGATCGGCTTATCCTTTGTAAACAGCGAATCGTACTCAACCTGTGTTAATCCATGAGGATGCTTGCTGTGATCTTCAAGTTTCATAAGGTCGACGATGTTAACAAAACGTATCTTGACTTCAGGCATATTGTCACGAAGTATCGTAACTGCAGCAAGAGCTTCCTTTGTAGGCGTGTCACCGCAGCATGCAAGGACAACATCGGGTTCCTCACCCTGATCGTTGCTTGCCCAATCCCAGATGCCGATACCCTGTGTACAGTGCTTAACAGCCTGTTCCATGGTCAGCCACTGATGGCTGGGATGCTTTGAAGCGATGATGACATTAACATAGTTCTTGCTCCTGATACAATGATCGAAGCATGAAAGCAGACAGTTTGCATCGGGCGGAAGGTACATACGTACAACGTCTGCCTTCTTATTTGCAATATGATCGAGGAATCCGGGATCCTGATGTGTGAATCCGTTATGATCCTGCTGCCATACATTTGAAGTAAGTATAAGATTGAGAGAAGCGATCTCCTCTCTCCAGTAAAGGTCATTGCATACCTTCAACCATTTTGCATGCTGTGCACACATTGAATCAACAACACGTATGAATGCTTCATATGATGCAAAGAATCCGTGACGTCCCGTAAGCAGATAGCCTTCCAACCAGCCTTCACACATATGCTCTGACAGATATGAATCCATGATCCTTCCGTCTGTTGCAAGATCTTCATCCGCTTCATGGAACTGTGCGTTCCAGTCACGTTTTGTCTCATCAAATACCTTGTACAGACGGTTTGACATTGTCTCGTCGGGCCCGAATATACGGAAATTCTTGGACTCTTTATTGAGTTTGAAGATATCACGTACAAAACCGCCGAGTTCGATCATATCCTGTTTCTCAACAGCACCCGGAGCAGGTACATCTACCGCATAATCCTTAAAATCGGGAAGGCGAAGATCACGAAGGAGCTTGCCGCCGTTTGCATGAGGATTTGCTGAGATCCTTCTGTCACCCTTAGGACAGATATAACGGAGTCTCTCAACAAGCTGACCGTTTTCATCAAAGAGTTCTTCCGGCTTGTAGCTCTTGAGCCACTGCTCAAGAAGCGCAACATGCTCGGGCTTCTCCATTGAGATCGGAACCTGATGTGCACGGAACGATCCCTCTACCCTGAGTCCGTCAACAACCTTTGGACCAGTCCAGCCCTTGGGTGAACGAAGTACGATCATTGGCCAGAACGGACGCTCTGTGTTGCCGTCCTCTCTTGCTGCTCTCTGGATCTCTTTTATCTGCTCTATGCAGGAATCCACAGCAGCCGCCATTTCCTTATGCATTGTCATCGGATCGCTGCCTTCAACAAATATGGGCTTCCATCCGTAACCATGGAACAGGCTGGCCACCTCTTCATGCGTGATATGTGACAATACTGTAGGGTTGCTTATCTTATATTCATTGAGATGCAATATCGGAAGTACGGCACCGTCATTCTTTGCATTTAAGAACTTGTTTGAATGCCATGCAGTGGCAAGAGGGCCTGTCTCAGCCTCACCGTCACCGACGATGACCGTTGCGATAAGATCCGGATTATCAAATACGGCACCAAATGCATGTGCTATCGAATATCCGAGCTCACCGCCTTCATTGATCGAACCGGGTGTCTCAGGAGCAACGTGGCTTGAGATACCGCCCGGAAATGAAAATTGCTTGTTTAACTTTTTAAGACCTTCAAGGTCTCTGCTGATATTTGGATATACCTCCGAATATGTCCCTTCAAGGTATGAGTTTGCAACGAAAAAGTTTCCGCCGTGACCCGGTCCCGAGATAAGGATCATATCGAGATCATACTTGTTTATGGCACGATCCATATGGGCATATACAAAGTTCTGCCCGGGAACCGTTCCCCAGTGTCCTACGATTTTTTTCTTGACCTGATCCCTTGTAAGAGGCTCTCTCAGCATGGGATTATCCAGCAGATACAACTGTGTTGCCGCAATATAATTGGCTGCACGCCAGTATGCATTGAGGTCGGTCAAATACTGTTCTGTTGAAAATTGATCATTTGACATATATTCATCTCCTCTTGTTTTTATCCATGGGTTAGTATAAGCCATTTACTATTGAAATATAATGTGTAAAAAGGAAATTTTCACATATTCTTTCTTCTATTTTTGTGCAAAATGCATAGCGTGTGTCAGCCGTTATCGGATCATAGATAATCATAGATATCATCTATCGTCGGGGCTATATATTTTGCTCCGGCTTTTAACAGATCTTCCTTTGTTCCGAAGCCGTAAAGCACTCCGATGCAATCTATTCCTATCTTTCCCGCTCCTTCTGCGTCAAATCTCGTATCTCCCACAAGAACGACCTCTGATAGCGGCGGATCACCGAGCTGTGCCAACGCATACTCCACCACCTTATGTTTTTCATCCCTTCTATCATCGGGCGAAGCCCCTGCGACCACATCAAAATAATCCCTGATACCGAACTTTTCAAGTATCCTCAGTGTGAATCTTTCGGGCTTTGAAGTTGCGACAGCTATCTTCCTTCCGGACTTTTTTATCTTTTCGAGGAGCTCTGCCATTCCCGGGTATAATTCATTTTCAAATAATCCGATCTCCGAATAGTATTCTCTGTAATAGATCGTTGCCTGCTTACATTGCTCATCATCAAATCCGTAAAAGTTTGAAAATGAATATTTGAGCGGAGGTCCTATGAATCTTCGGAGTTCGGAAAGATCCTCAACCTCGATACCCATCTTTTTCAGTGCGATCCTGATGCCCTTTGTTATGCCTTCGCTAGAATCGGAAATGGTCCCGTCCAGATCAAACAATACGTAGTTATACATTAATCTTTCTTCTTGCCGGAAAATGCTGCCCTTATCCCGACTTCCTCCTTGTTTTTGATTCGTTTTATATTTTCCTTATGTTTGAGAAGTATCACAAGACTGGCTGCAAGTATGATCAGAACAAGTATGATATTTCGTGTCGTGATCCCGACATAGATCGGAAACATACCGATAACCGAAAATGTTCCTGCTACCATATAATCGCTCACCCAAACTATGATAAGAAAAAGCGCACCTATTAAGATAAATGAAGGCCAGCTCAACCCAAGCATGCTCCCGAAAAATGTAGCAAATCCCTTTCCGCCTCTGAACTTAAGATAAAACGGAAATATATGCCCCATGATTATACATACTGCCACAACATAGGGCAGATATATATATTCGCTGAAGACCACTTTGGATATCACTATCGGTATACAGGCTTTGAGTATATCCATCGCCCCGACAACCACTCCCCATTTCCATCCGAGAAGCAATGTCGTGTTGGATGCTCCGAGATTACCGGTCCCTTTTCCCTTCATATCCGTATTTTTAGCTTTCGCAAGTATATAAGACGGACTGAATGTTCCAATCAGATACGCGAGTAATGCTCCCAAAACATATACATACACCAATTTCATCACCCTGTCTTTCTTTACATCATACCCCGTGAAAATTTTCCTTCGCTTTTAAGTATACTTATAATACAAAATAAAGGCAAGACGAGACGTATCTTATTTCAATCGCGGCAAATATAATGTATAATCTATGAGAATAAATACAAAGGCGGAGATATCATTATGAAATTTCATTACAAGTATAAGACCATTATGGTCGGAATGGCCTTCCTGTCGATCAATGCATTCTGGCAGATGTACGACAATATAACACCTTTGATCTTAAAGAATTCCTTTGGTCTCGGTGAAACCCTGATAGGACTGGTAATGGCGGTCGACAACATACTCGCACTGTTTCTGTTGCCCATCCTCGGCACCTATTCCGATCATATCCAGACCAGGCTCGGAAAGCGTATCCCCTTCATCATAGGCGGAACTGTTCTGGCCGATATAGCCATGTTCTTTATGCCCATCGCAGACAACAGCCGGAACCTGCTTTTGTTCCTCATAATGACCGGTATCGTGCTTTTGTGCATGTCATTGTACCGGTCACCCGCAGTGGCGCTGATGCCCGATGTCACTCCCAAATCACTCCGGAGCAAGGGCAATGCGATAATCAATCTTGCAGGTGCCGTAGGCGGTATCTATGCTCTTGCGATGATAAAGCTCCTCGTTAAGGAAGGGAACACGCCAAATTATTTCCAGCTTTTTGTATCGATCATCACGCTGATGCTCATATCGGTTATGATCATCACACTTACCGTCAATGAGAATAAATGGACCGAGGAAGCCCGTAAATTTGACGAGCTTGAAGGCAATAACGACGATAAACCCGTGAATACGAAGGAAGACACTATAAAAAATAAGATAAAGGGCTTCTACGAGCTCTCACCTGACAAGAAAAGAAGCCTTCTGTTCCTGCTCATGTCCGTATGTCTCTGGTACATGGCGTACAATGCCGTTACCACAGCATTTTCAAGATATGCCACACAGGTCTGGAATTCAGCCAACGGTTCATTTGCCAATTATCTTCTGGTGGCTACCGTTGCAGCCGTAGTAAGCTATATCCCGATAGGAATGATCTCCGGGCTCATCGGCCGTAAAAAAACGGTCCTCATCGGTATCGTCGGACTCGCTATAGGCTTCGGCGCATGCTTTTTTACTAAAACTCCGGGTGTTTTCACACTTGTTATGTTCTGTCTTGTAGGTTTCTCATGGGCAGCCATAAACGTCAACTCGCTTCCCATGGTCGTGGATATAGGCAACAGCAATGATATCGGCAAATTCACCGGTCTGTATTATACATTTTCAATGGTTGGACAGATACTGACTCCCATACTTTCGGGTGCACTTCTGGAACTGGTTTCATACAAAACTCTGTTCCCCTACGCCGTGGTATTTTCCATACTTGCATTTTTCACCATGCTTCAGGTTAAGCACGGAGATATAATTCCTGAGAAAAAGAGATCATTGCTCGAACATTTCGACGTCGATGACTGATATCCGATTCGTATTAAGCAAATAAAAAGAACGGTTTGCCCTATGTGACAGACCGTTCTTCTTTTTATTCCAGTATGTTTTTTATTTCTTATGTCTTTTACAGCAAATGTGCTCTGAGTTCAGCACCGTCAAGTCTGCTCAGATATGCCGGAGGTACATCAAATACAGTCTTGCAGCCTGTCTGACCCTCTTTATTCATACGTACTGCCGCTCTTGCATAGGCAACTATTACGCTGGCTGTAAATTCCGGATTTGAATCAAGCTTTAAGCTGTACTCAATAACATGCTTATGCTCCTTGTTAAGCCCCGTAACACCTGTCCTGAACACAAAACCTCCGTGCGGAATGCCGCTGTGGTTTGCTTTGAGTTCCTCTTCGTTTATGAAATGTACGGTCGTATCATATTCATCAAAATAATTGGGCATGGTCTTGATCTCACGTTCTATCCTTGCAAGATCCGCACCCTCTTCAGCTACTACAAAGCACTCTCTTGTATGCTTCTGTCTGGTGCTGAGTGTGGGATTTTCACCGTTTCTTACAGCCTCAAGGGCTTCCGGAACGGGGATCGTATACTGCTTACCGTCCTTAACTCCGTCAATCCTTCTGATAGCATCGGAATGTCCCTGGCTTACGCCCTTGCCCCAGAACGTATAATCATTTCCTTCCGGAAGGATGCAATTAGCATATAGTCTGTTGAGTGAGAACATACCGGGATCCCATCCGCAGCTTATCATGGCTATATGGCCGTTTTCCTTTGCAGCTTTATCGACATTTTCAAAATGCTCGGGTATCTTTGCATGTGTATCAAAACTGTCTATAACATTGCAGAATTTTGCATACTCGGGTGTCTGCTTCGGAAGATCCGTTGCGCTTCCACCGCAGATGAACAGCATGTCAATCTCATCCCCATGCTTTTCAATATCCGATACCGAATATACCGGAACACCGGCTGTCTGTGTTTTCAATGTTTCGGGCGCTCTTCTTGTAAAAAATGCAACCAGCTCCATGTCATCATTCTGTCTGATCGCACTTTCGATACCGCGTCCCAGGTTACCATAACCCAAAATTGCTACTTTCATAATCTCTACTCCTCTTTGATCCTGTTATTGATTTATGTTATTGATTTATGTTCTCTATCTGCCAGTCGATCGGTTCGATACCGTTCGACTTAAGAAATTCGTTGCATTTTTTGAAATGATCGCATCCCCAAAAGCCCCTGTAAACGGAAAGCGGGCTCGGATGCGGAGCCTTTAGTATAAGGTGTCTGGTGTTGTCCAACATGCCTGCCTTTCTCTGTGCAGGGGATCCCCACAGTAAAAACACTATCGGTCTGTCCTGCTTATTTACAGCAGCGATGATGGCATCCGTAAATATTTCCCAACCCTTTTCACTGTGCGAAAAAGCCTCATGCTCTCTCACTGTAAGAACGGTATTGAGAAGAAGTACCCCCTGGTCGGCCCATTTCTTAAGATAACCGTTATCCGGGATATAAAGCCCCAGTTCATCATGCAGTTCCTTGTAGATATTCTGCAATGACGGCGGCAGTTTTTTCTGCGTTGGCGGGACCGAGAAGCTCAACCCATGTGCCTGGTTAGGCTCATGATACGGATCCTGCCCCAGTATCACTGCCTTGACTCTTGAAAGCGGTGTATAATGCAGGGCATTGAATATGTCTTCGCTTGGAGGATATACAACATGCTCGCTGTATTCTTTCTTCACAAATTCATACAGTTTTCTGTAATAATCCTTTTTGAATTCTTCCTTCAGACAAGGAAGCCAGTCGTTGTCGATCGCTGCCATAGATTATAATCTCACATCTATACCGTTGTCACGCATATATTTTTTCACTTCACTGATCTCAAGTTCTTTAAAATGAAACAGGCTCGCAGCCAATACCGCGTCTGCATGTCCGTTATTTACCGCTTCCACAAAATGTTCCGGCTTGCCTGCACCTCCGGATGCGATAACGGGAATGCTCACAACATCCGCAATGGCAGAAGTCAGTTCTATATCAAATCCGTTCTTTGTTCCGTCACAGTCCATACTTGTAAGGAGTATCTCACCGGCGCCGAGAGCCTCTGCTTTCTTTGCCCATTCCACGGCATCAATACCCGTATCCACACGGCCGCCGTTTAAGTATATGTTCCAACCGTCAAAGGGTTCCCTCCTCTTGGCATCGATGGCAACAACAACGCATTGACTGCCGAACTTTTCAGCTGCTTCCCTGATAAGCTCCGGCCTCTTTATCGCTGCACTGTTGACCGCTACCTTATCCGCGCCTTCCCTGAGGATGACCTTGAAATCCTCAACCGTCCTGATGCCCCCGCCTACCGTAAAAGGGATAAACAGCTTTGCCGCGACCTCTCTGACCATATCCACGACTGTTTCTCTTCCGTCACTGCTTGCAGTGATATCAAGAAATACCACCTCATCGGCCCCTGCTTTATCATATGCCATAGCACATTCAACAGGATCACCTGCATCAACAAGATTAACAAAATTCACACCTTTAACTACCCTTCCCTTATTAACATCCAGGCAGGGTATAACTCTGATCGTATGCATTGATCTACTCCTCGTAATAAACCGATTTGAAGCAAAAAGTTATAGATTGATGAAATTTGTAAGGATCTTCATCCCCACGTCCGAGCTTTTCTCGGGATGAAACTGACATGCAAACAGATTCCCATGCTCTACAGTCGCATGTACCTTAACTCCGTATTCACAGGTGGCCACAACGTCCCTCTCATCCTCTGCCTTAAGATAATAAGAGTGGACAAAATAAACGAACTCTCCCTCATCGATCCCTTCAAAAAGTCTGCCTTTGTTGGGATAGGAAAGTTTGTTCCAGCCTATCTGCGGTACCTTTAATCCCATTTCCATGGGAAATTTAACTATTCTGCCCTTAAGTAAACCCAGTCCTTTAGTTCCGGGTGCTTCCTCACTGCTCTCAAATAAAAGCTGCAAGCCCAGGCATATCCCCAGAAACGGGGTGTTTTTTGAAACTGTTTCTTTTATGATATCAACAAGACCGTATTCGTTCAGCCTGTTCATTGCATCGCCGAATGCACCTACCCCCGGCAATATAACCTTATCTGCGGCCAGCAATACATCCCTGTCGCGTGTTATGACGGCTTCCTCACCGAGAAACTGCAGTGCTTTTTCCACGCTTTTTATATTGCCGGCATCGTAATCAATTATAGCTATCATTTCTTATACCATTCCTATGGAGGTCATCACACGATCTCCGGATCTAAAATATGGAATTCGGATCCTCCGGCAGAAAATCCATTTCCTCCGGAAGGATATCCGTCATGGGACCTTCCTCTCCGGAATCTTCTTCCGCATCGGTATCACCAATATCACCTGCGTTGCCTTCAGCATCCTCCGGATCCTGATCGCCTTCGGGCCTGAATCCTTGCCCGTCTGCTATCTCACGGATCTTCTTATTGTACAGGACCTTACTCGTATATGAATTGATCTCAGCGGCCTGTTCTTCCGTGATACCAAAGTCATATAAGCCCTCTATTATCAAAGCATATGATTCATTGACCTGATCCGTGACACCGTATTCTTCCGCTTTCTTAAGGACATCGGGATACATCTTCTGTCCTTCGAGCAGAGCGTTCAAAGCTTCTGCCTTCATACCAAGAAGCATGTAATTATCATATGAATCGACCTTACGCCTCAAGAGCATGATCGTATATGACTTATTATAGATATCCAGATCATCGCCCTTAAGTTCTTCACCATAGAGGTCTACATACGCTTCCTCATATTGCTGATTTTCAAATGCAAATCTGGCCTGTTTCCTGTTGAGATGCTCATTCATAAAATAACTCAGAATAACAATCGCAGCAAGAATTGATAAGCATAATATAATGGTATTTCTAACCCTTTTCTTAGGAAGCTTCTTAGGCGGCTTTTCATTGCCTTCCTCTGGCTTTTCCTTTTTAGGTTTCTTTTCCTTTTTTGCTTTACGCTTTTTATCTTTTTTAGAATCGTTTTCCGGGTTCTCTTCATCATCTTCAGGCTTTTTTCGAATGTCTCTCTCATCGCCTTCTGTCTCCGGCTGTTCCTTGTCTTCCTTACCCTTTTTATCTTTTTTCTTCTTTTTCTTTTTCTTTCTCTTAACGTCTTCTTCCGAATCAAGTTCGCTTAAGATCTTTGCATTCTCATCGGTAACACCGGTCTCGGCCTGTTCCGGAACGATATTGGTTTCTTTCTCTTCTTCGTCCTCTTCTGTCAGAGCCGCTATTATCCTGGCAAATAAGCCCGTTTTCTTCTCTCCGTCCCCTGCTTCTTTACCCTTTTTGTTTTTTTTCTTTTTTTCTTTTTTGGGCTTTTGGGTTTCTCCGTCCTCTGATCCGGATTCCCCATCCTCATCGTCAACGTTTGGAAGCTCTATCTCGGGTTCTTCAAGTGCTGACTTGTCGACAGCTATATTATTGTCTGCTTTTTCGAGCGTTTCCTTGATCTCGCTTATATCCTCATCATCCCCGAACATTGAAAGTATATCCGCTTCATCTTCAGATGAGACAGGCGTTTTCTCTTCGGATACATTGCCCGCTTCCGAAAGCAAAGCCTCTATCTCTTCCTGCGACATGCTTCCAAGGTCTATCTCAACAGGCTCCTCAACATCTTCGGGTGCAGGCTCTTCTACTACATTGTCCCATTCACCTGTATCGGGTGTATCGTCTCCCTTCTCGGGAAATGAATCGAGTACCTCTGTATCACCATCGGTTTCGATGATCTGCTCTTCCTGTGGCACGAGCGGATCATAAGTTTCTTCCCCGTTACCTTCAGAAGCGGCATCACCTGTATCAGTCGGTACATCAGCCTTATCTTCCTTTTCGGGAATTGAAGCAACCTCCATTTCATAGGAATCCTCAAATTCCTCTTCCTCACCGAAAATCTCTTCCTGCTCATCCTCATCATCGTCATCACGAGGCAGTCCGTCAGGATATACGATTGGTTCAATTGACTTCATTAATCCATCTAAATATTCTGTATCTAAAGCCATTTTCTCTCACCGAAATTACAAAAACAATTTTTTTAATGATAGCATAAATCATGCAAAAATACTACAATTCCGCATAAGAAAAGCCGAGTATGAAATAACTCGGCCTAATCTTATAACAATATTAAAGAAGCAGATTGTCGATCATGTAAACCAGATTACCTATCTCAGGTTTAGACAACTGTCCATCGGCACCGAGTGCCTCACCTTTTCTCTTCATATCTTCGTTGACAAGAGAAGAGAAGATAACAACAGGGATCTTCTTTGTAGCTTCATCTTCTTTTAAAAGCTTTGTAAGGTGATGTCCGTCCATAAGCGGCATCTCTATATCGGTAATGACACATTTGATCTTTTCATCCAGCGTTCCCGCATTCTTGAATTCCATGATCTTGTCATAGCATTCCTTACCATTGACCGTGTGGATTAGATTGGTATATCCTGCCTTATTAAGCGAATCTACGATAAGCTTGTTCAGCAAAGGTGAATCCTCGGCAATGATGATGGGATACTTTGATCTCTCGACATTCTTCGCAATAGCATCGACCTCTTCGATCTTAAGACCAGTTTCAGGATTGATATCGGTAACTATACGCTCAAAATCAAGTATGATTATAAGCTTTCCGTCAATCTTGATGATACCGGTTGAAATACCGTCCTGAGTATTGGCTATGGTATTGCTGGGATTTATGATATCTGTCCATGAAACTCTGTGGATACCGACAACAGCATCTACATGAAATGCGATATCAAGATTGTTGAAATTGGTGATAATAAATAATCCCTTGGGTTCTGAAGAACCTCTCTGCAGACAATTTCTCAAATCAATAGCCGTGATCATTATTTCTCTCGGCATAAATAATCCTTCGATACTCGGATGAGCATTCGGTACGGGAGTCACTGCCTGATAAGGTATGATCTCCTTAATCTTTGCAACATTGATCCCGTATGAATTACCTGCTACTTCAAATTCAAGGACTTCAAGTTCGTTAGTACCGTTTTCCAAAAGAATATTAGTGTCCATTAGAATACCTCTCTTACTTTACTTACCCCCAAATGATAAAATTATTATAACATAATTGTCAAAAAATTGAATAAAAATCTATCAATTTACTAACAAATGTAAAAAAAAAATAAAAGGAAGCATTTTCGCTTCCTTTTATATCCCTTTGAACCTCAAAAATCGAACACTGAATATCAAATATATCTTCCTACTTCTGACCTTTTGGATAAGCCCTCGACCTATTAGTGACCATCAGCTGAATGCATTACTGCACTTACACCTTGGCCCTATCTACCTTGTCGTCTTCAAGGGGTCTTACATGTCTTGCATGGGATATCTCATCTTGAGGGGGGCTTCACGCTTAGATGCCTTCAGCGTTTATCCCTGCCAGACTTGGCTACTCTGCCATGAGGTTGGTCCTCAACAGATACACCAGTGGTCCGTCCACCCCGGTCCTCTCGTACTAAGGGCAGCTCCTCTCAAATATCCTTCGCCTACGCCGGATAGGGACCGAACTGTCTCACGACGTTCTGAACCCAGCTCGCGTACCGCTTTAATGG
>JAILQX010000007.1 GCA_024698705.1 Lachnospiraceae bacterium | reverse complement strand
TTCATAAGAACGTCAATCAGAAGCATCGGCACGGGGCAAAGGAACAGTGCCCACTTGGATAGCGCAAGGTGCCCTGTCAGGATCAACCGCCAGAGGACAACAGAAATTCCAATATCCTCAATCAGGAAGAATACAACAATCGGAACAGCAAATGGCTCCTGAATCTTTCGTGTCAGAATAAGCGCTGATTCTGCCGTCATTCCAAGAGACTGCGCGTTTTGAAACACGACCGGCGGCAGACAGTCAATAGCAATCAGATACAGGGATGAGATGGCATAGCTTGCAGCCGCTACAGTGAACAGCCTCTGCACCCATTTCTCAGCTGAAACGCCTCTCAGAATTTTAATCCACGCAAACAGAGCCCAGCACATGATCGGAACACCGATCGTTGCCAGCGTCATGCAGAGCGTATATACCCACAGGGGACGCAGGGAAAGTGCCTGCTCCTCCGACAGCAGACCGTATCCGTCCATGAGATAAGAAATCACCATCATTACAATGCCTGTTAACACCCCTGATATCAGAGGGTATTGCATCCTACAAGCACTTTCTTTGCGAGAATCATTCACGTTCCCTGTCACCCCCTTCGATTCCTTCAAATCTCGATTTGTCTCGTTTATCCTAAAAGTTATTTTTTCTGCCCAGCAGTTTGATCCACTTTCTTTGCCTATGGGTATAAAAACAATTCGCCCACAGCCATATAAAGATTGTCTTCCAGCCGGCATCTATATCAACTTTATCCGTATATCTGCATCTGTTTCCCGGTAATTCTTCGAGAATGATCTCATGGTTCCATGTCGGAACATGCTCATTTCCTTCATGAGTATAGATTCCCTCATCCAATCCAAATCTAATCACATGGATAATATGGGTTCCATATGGAATAATGCCGAACAACCGAATTTTAAATCGTGAAGTACTTCCGACCTCCCACAACATGCTATCAGCTCCGTTCATAGGAGTAAAGGTTGCATACGGATATGCAATATATCGAAGTGTTTTCAATTTCAACAAGCGGCTGAATACCTTCTTTTTACTTGCGGGAAAGATGCTTGTCTTTTTAACTGTCTTCAAGATAGATACCTCACTGTGCTTAGTCAGTTATGCTGGAATATAATATCTAAACGAATTATATCAAAAACCCATATCAGGTGGGTATGAACAGATTCATAACAGGCAATATAGGCACAAAGGACCGGTGAGTATCCACCGGTCCTTTGCGACTATCAACGTCTAACTCATAAGTTTCTTATGCGCCATCTTAACGTTACTCTGTTTGACCATCGCATAATTGAGCGTTGTGTCGATCTTCTCATGGCCAAGAAGCCTTTGTACCTGTTCTATCGGCATTCCCCGGTCTATAGCTGTTGTCGCCATCGTCCTTCTGAACTTATGCGGATGGACATGACCAACATTACTGATAGTGCCCGCTTTTTTGAGCATTGACTGAACTCCGGATGCATGAAGTCTCTTATACGGTCTTCTGATACTTACGAACAACGCCGGTTCCGAGTCTGTCCGTGATGCCAGATACTTCATAAGGTGAAGCTTTGTCCTCGCGTCAAAGTACACGACCCTTTCTTTCTCACCTTTACCAAGAACTATGCATTCCCTTTCATCAAAATCGACATCATTGATATCAAGTCTCTCAAGTTCTCCGACACGCATACCTGTCGAGTTAAGGATATCAATAATCGCAAGGTTCCTAAGTTCCTCACAATCATCCCGCAGCCTTTCAAGATCCTCATCGGCATATGTCTCTTTTATCGATAAGATCGTTTTTATCTTATGAATACGGCGCATGGGACTTTTGTAGATATAGTTTTCATCTTCAAGCCACTTGAAGTAACTCGACAGCGTACGGCGGATGTTGTCGATGGTAGCCTTGGTTACCGCTCTCTCCGCCTGATACCGCATAAGGAACACCCGGATATCCTCCGTGTTCATGACGCAGACGTTCTTACCGACACACTCAAAAAGCTTGCTCAAGGTAATACGATACTGTCTTAGTGTCTTCTCAGACCTGCCCTCAAGCCTTTTTGTTGTAAGGAACAGATCAAGCAGTTCCTCCGAACTCTTTTCGGGTGTGTCTTCTTCCTCGCCCTGAAGCGATTCCTCCAGAGTGCTCCGGAGTTTGACCATCTGACTGTTGTCCAGATGATCAGACATCTTCCATAGTACGTGATTGATAGTTTCCTCGTTCATAATTATCCCTCCTACTCATTTATATGCTGGTTTAATCATGAACAAAGGAAAAGACGCATGATAGGGGATTCATGTGGTATCGATAAGGGGAAATATGAATGTCGTGAAGGGTAATTTAGTGATCACCGTAGTGAGAACCACATTCAGCGATCTCAACACATTCGTTTACAATCCTGAAGACGATCCTGTATTTATCATCTATCCTGACGCTCCAATAGCCTGCCAAATTTCCTGACAGTGCTTCGGGTTTTCCAGTACACTTGTAACCGTTTCGATCTATATCTTTCAACAGTTTGTTGATCTTTTTGAGGGTTTTCTTATCCTGAGTCTGCCAGTAAACATAGTCATCCCAGGCTTCATCATGTCAAATCTTATGCATCAATCCACCTCAATAAGCTCGTGTTCATGCATGTTGCGGCCAGCCTTAAGGTCTGCAACCCTTCTCTCAAGCATTGCGATATGCTCAGGACTATAAAACGGATCTGCCGAGACTTCAAAAGGAATCCTTCTCTCGCGCCCTACTTTCTTTGCAAATATCGTAAAAGCCGCGCTCATGGACAAGCCCATATCAGCACATGCTT
>JAILQX010000018.1 GCA_024698705.1 Lachnospiraceae bacterium | reverse complement strand
TCAGGACAAGGTTAAACAGCTTACAGGCAAGGAGCCTTCAAAAACACTTAATCCCGACGAGTGTGTTGCCCTCGGTGCATGCATACAGGGCGGTAAGCTTGCAGGCGATGCAGGTGCGGGTGAGATCCTTCTTCTTGATGTTACACCGCTTTCACTTTCAATCGAGACAATGGGCGGCGTGGCAACAAGACTTATTGAAAGAAATACGACCATCCCCACAAAGAAGAGCCAGATATTCTCTACGGCAGCCGATAACCAGACAGCCGTTGATATCAACGTAGTTCAGGGTGAAAGACAGTTTGCAAAGGACAACAAGAGCCTCGGACAGTTCAGACTTGACGGAATACCTCCGGCAATGAGAGGCGTACCTCAGATCGAGGTAACATTTGATATAGACGCAAACGGTATCGTAAATGTATCCGCGAAGGATCTCGGTACAGGCAAGGAACAGCATATAACGATCACTGCAGGTTCATCAATGTCAGATGACGAGATCGACAGAGCAGTTAAGGAAGCAGCCGAATACGAGGCACAGGACAAGGCACGTAAGGAAGCCATAGATGCGAGAAACGAGGCAGACAGCTTTGTATTCCAGACAGAGAAGGCACTGAACGAAGTCGGAGACAAGGTTGATGCAGGTGAGAAGGCTAACGTTGAAGCAGACCTTCAGGCACTCAAGGATATCCTTGAGAAGACAAAGGATCAGGAAATGACTTCAGATCAGGTATCTGAGATGAAGGCAGCTCAGGAGAAGCTGATGAGCGGAGCACAGAACCTGTTTGCTAAGATGTACGAGCAGGCACAGGGTGCTGCCGGAGCAGCCGGTGCAGGTCCCGATATGTCGGGTATGGGCGGCGCAGCCGGTGAAGCACAGAGCGCACCCAACGATGATATCATCGACGGAGATTTCCGAGAGGTATGATCACAGGAACCGTCAGGGACCTGTTTCTAAAAAACATATGAATCAGACGAGGGGACAGAAGCTGTCCCCTTGGTCTGTGTATTCATTGGAAATGAGGAGATTATGGCAGAGCAGAAGAGAGATTACTACGAGGTGCTCGGCGTTTCAAAAACAGCCGATGATGCCGAACTAAAAAAAGCATACAGAGCTCTTGCTAAAAAGTATCATCCGGATATGAACCCGGGAGATGCTGAAGCTGAAAAGAAATTCAAGGAAGCGTCGGAGGCCTATGCCGTTCTTTCGGATCCCGAGAAGAGAAAGCAGTACGATCAGTTCGGACATGCTGCATTTGACGGGACCGGCGGACCGGGCTTTAGTGGTTTTGATTTCAGCGGTGCTGATTTTACGGATATATTCGGAGATCTGTTCGGAGATCTGTTCGGCGGCAGGACAAGGAGCGGCAGATCAAGCGGTCCCATGAAGGGTGCAAATATACGTACCAGTGTGCGCATAACTTTTGAAGAAGCCATCTTCGGATGCGAGAAAGAGATAGAGTTAAATACCAAGGATACCTGTAAGACCTGTAACGGAACAGGTGCAAAGCCCGGTACAAGCACCGTAACATGTACGAAATGCGGAGGAAAAGGTCAGGTCGTATTTACACAGCAATCCTTCTTCGGAAGCATACGTAACGTACAGACATGTCCGGATTGTAACGGTTCGGGTAAGATCATAAAAGAAAAATGCAGCGATTGTAAGGGAACGGGTTATGTTCCGATCAAGAAGAGATTTGCCGTTGACATACCAGCGGGCGTCGACAACGGCCAGTGCAAGCGTCTGACCGGTCAGGGTGAGCCCGGAGAAAACGGCGGCCCGAGAGGAGATGTACTTGTTGAGATCATCGTAGGAAGACATCCCATATTCCAGAGACAGGACTACAATATCTTCTCAACCGTACCGGTTTCATTTGCCGTAGCGGCATTGGGCGGAGATATCATAATAGACACGGTGGACGGCAAAGTCGTTTACGAGGTGAAGGCCGGAACACAGACCGATACACGTATACGTTTGAAGGGCAAAGGCGTGCCTTACCTGAGAGACAAGAACACAAGAGGCGATCACTATGTAACTCTTGTGGTACAAGTACCCGATAAGATGTCGCATGATGCAAAGGAACTGTTAAAGAAGTTCGATGCCGAGTGCGGAGACACGCTCAATGAAGCAAAAAAATACACCGACAAAAAGGACGATAAGACCGATACCAAGAGAAAGAAAAAGCTCTTTTGATAAAGCAGACCCGGATGGCGATATCCGGGTCTTATTTTGTCAAATACATGGTAATAAATGATCGTATTTGCAACACGCGGTCCTTTTTCGGGAGCCGGAAAATATATATAATAAGATCACAAAATAAAAAAAGAAGGAGGCACAGGATATGCTGACATTGATAATGATGGTTTTAATGATCTCGGTTTTCTTTAAGTTATTCGGTTTTGCGATCAAGGCAGCATGGGGATTGACCCGCATGATACTGACATTCATATTCTTCCCGGTTGTGCTGACAGTCATGATATTCTCGGGATTGATATATATCGCATTACCCATAATACTGGTAGTCGGATTGGTGTCTTTGGTCGCCAAAGCCGCATAAAAGATATTACTCTACCATTCTTTATCTATACTACAGGGCATTTCTTATACAAAAGTATGAGAAATGCCCTTTCCCGTGTTATAATAGATTAGTATGTCATGGGTTGTTATTTGCAATGATCACAAAGATAATAAAGATTGATGACAATAACATAGATATGAAGGGCATAGAGACAGCCGGAGAGATCATAAAAAACGGAGGGCTGGTCGCATTTCCCACAGAGACGGTATATGGCCTCGGAGGGGATGCGCTCAATCCGGATTCCAGCAGAAAGATCTATGCAGCCAAGGGAAGGCCGAGTGATAATCCTTTGATAGTGCATATAGCCGACAAGAAGGATATGGAAGCGGTGGCGGCATGTGTTACCGACAAGGCACGTATACTTGCCGACAGGTTTTGGCCGGGTCCGCTGACTGTCATTTTGCCACGCTCTGACAGGGTACCGTATGAGACCACGGGAGGACTTGATACCGTGGCGATCCGTATGCCGGTACATAAGACCGCGGCGGAATTCATCAGGGCAGCAGGGGGATTTGTGGCTGCGCCAAGCGCCAATCTGTCCGGAAAACCGAGTCCGACTTCCGCAAAATATGTTATTCAGGACATGAACGGCCGAATAGATGCTATAATAGATGGTGGTGATTCCGGTATAGGTCTTGAATCGACCATCGTGGATCTTTCCGGAGACGTACCCGTATTGCTGAGACCGGGTTATATAACGATAGAAGAGCTTAAGCGTGCCATCGGTGAAGTGGAGACAGACAGGACGATACTTGACGGAGATTGCAAGGACAGGCCGAAGGCTCCGGGCATGAAATACAGACACTATGCGCCGAAGGGCGATCTTACCATAATCGAAGGTGATAGTGAGGATGTCGTGAACCTTATCATCAGGCTCAGCAACATGGCAAAAGGCAAAAAGAAGACCGGTATCATTGCCACGGATGAAACATATGCCCGTTACGACGCAGACAGCGTCAAGAGTATAGGCAGCCGTAACGATGAAGAGATGATAGCGCACAGGCTCTATACGATACTCAGGGAGTTTGATGATGAGAACGTCGAACTTATTTACTCGGAAAGCTTTGATTCGAGCGGGATCGGACAGGCGATAATGAACAGGCTTTTAAAGGCCGCAGGCCATAAGATCATAAGAACGGACAATTACCCTTCACAGGGATAAAAGGAGGATAGCAAATGATAGCGATAGGAAGCGATCACGGAGGTTACGACCTGAAAATGTCAGTGATCAGACATCTTGAAGAAAGGGGTATCGCCTATAAGGATTACGGCTGCTACGACAAGAGTTCGTGCGATTATCCGGTATTCGGGCATGCTGCGGCAGAGGCTGTGGCAAGCGGAGAATGCGACAAAGGCATAGTGATCTGCACGACGGGTATAGGCATATCCATAACGGCAAATAAGACAAAAGGCATAAGATGTGCTCTTTGTTCGGAGCCTGTTTCGGCAAAGATGACGAGACTGCATAATAATGCAAATATGCTTGCAATGGGAGCCGCACTTATCGGCCCAATGATGGCAAATGATATAGTGGATGTATTTCTTGATACGGAATTTTCCGGAGAAGAGAGACATCAGAGAAGGATCGACCTTATAGAGGGTTAATTGACAAAAGGGCAAAGGAAAGGAAAATGTTATGGGAAAAGTAGTAATCATGGATCATCCGCTGATCCAGCACAAGATCGGTTATATCAGGAGAGAGGATACGGGTACAAAGGATTTCAGACAGACTATCTCTGAGATAGCAATGCTGCTGTGTTATGAAGCAACCCGCAATCTTGAACTCGATGATGTTAAGGTTAAAACACCTATATGTGAGACAACGGTTAAGGAATTAAAGGGCAAAAAACTGGCGATCATTCCCATCCTCAGGGCAGGTCTGGGCATGGTAGACGGATTTTTGGAGATGATACCGGTCGCAAAGGTAGGGCATATCGGTCTTTACAGAGATCCCGAGACACATAAGCCCGTTGAGTATTATTGCAAACTGCCGGCCGACTGTGCCGAGAGAGAAGTGTTTGTGGTAGATCCAATGCTCGCAACCGGAGGATCTGCCGTAGAAGCGATCCGGATGCTTAAGGATAAGGGCTGCAAGAAGATACATTTTGTATGCATAATCGCCGCACCCGACGGAATAGAAGCCATGAAGGAAGCACATCCCGATGTCGATATCTATATAGGAGCCGTTGATGAGAAACTCAATGAAAATGCTTACATAGTACCGGGACTCGGTGATGCGGGTGACAGGATATTCGGAACCAAATAATTTGTGCGCTCTGAGGCAGAAAGGTGAAAGCGGATGAAAAGAACGGACTATATCAAATGGGATGAATATTTTATGGGTGTTTCAAAGCTTGCGGGTTTAAGATCCAAGGATCCAAATACACAGGTAGGAGCATGTATCGTAAGTGAGGACAACAAGATACTTTCGATGGGCTACAACGGATTTCCCAACGGCTGTTCGGATGACGATTTTCCCTGGGAAAGAGACGGCGATATGCTTGACACCAAGTATGCATATGTGACCCACAGCGAGCTCAATGCCATACTCAATTACAGGGGCGGAAACGGAGGTTTGCAGGGCGCTAAGCTGTATGTATCTCTTTTCCCCTGTAATGAATGCGCCAAGGCCATCATCCAGAGCGGTATAAAGACCGTCATCTATGACAGCGACAAATATGCCAACACACCCGGTAACATCGCATCCAAGAGGATGTTTGATGCTGCAGGTGTCAGATATATCAAATATGAACACAGCGGAAGGACTATTTCGATAGAGGTTTAGCCGGTTTATGAAAAGAAGATACGGTTTTCCCGTCCTGTCTGTAATATTGTGCACAAGCATGTACATATGCATGATGCCGAAGTTTGACGCCTATGCGACTACAACAAAGGAAAAACTCGAGCAGGCCGAACAGCAGCACAAGGAAACACAGGAGAAGATCGACGACACAAAAGAGAATATAGAAGACCTTACCAATGTGAAGAATTCTCTTCAGGGTGAGTTGAAGCAGCTCAATGAACAGCTTACCGAGGTCAGTGAAAATCTGGAGGATCTTGAAAAAAAGATCGAAGACAAGGAAGCCGAGATAGAGCAGACCGAGGCAGATCTTGAGGAAGCGATGAGGATAGAAACCGAACAATATGAGGCAATGAAAAAACGTATCCGTTTTATCTATGAAAAACAGGATTTCATGATAATGGATATGATATTTTCATCTCAGAGCATGGCGGATTTTATCAATAAAAACGATTATGTGGAATCATTGTCGGCATATGACAGAAAAATGCTCACCAAATACGAGGAGACGAGAGCCTCGATAGAGGATACGAAAGCTTTACTCGAACAGGAGAAGAAGGATCTTGATGCTTATCACGAAGAGGTGGTCGCCGAACAGGAAAAGGTTCAGGGATATGTGAACAACACATCTTCAAGCATAAGCAATTATACCGGACAGATAAAGGATGCGGAAGCGGTATGTGAAGCTTACGAAACACAGGCAGCCCAGGAAGAGGCAGATATACAGGCATTAAAGAAAAAGCTGGCCGAAGAGATCAGGCTTTCCAAACTGGCCGCACAGTCAAGCTGGAGAGACATATCCGAGGTTTCATTTGACGAAGGGGACAGATATCTGCTGGCAAACCTTATATACTGTGAGGCGGGCAACCAGCCATATGCAGGACAGCTTGCGGTCGGAGCCGTCGTTATCAACAGGGTTTTGTCATCGGTATATCCGGATACCGTGGTGGGAGTCATATATCAGAACAAACAGTTCTCGCCCGTAGGGAGCGGAAGACTTGCTCTGGCACTTGCCGAAAACAATGCGACGGAAGCCTGCTATCGTGCGGCAGATGAAGCCATGAGCGGACAGACGAATGTCGGGACATGCGTTTATTTCAGGACCCCGATCGAAGGATTGAGCGGAATTGAAATCGGAGGACATATATTCTACTAGTTATCATTTGGGGTCGAAGGATATTAACCGATATGCTCAAACAGTTTGTCGGTCAGAATATTGAAATTACCGTCCTGGATGAGTTTGATGAGAGCACCGAGTTGTTTTACAGAGATAAAAAACTGCTGATCGTTGATTAGCAGTTTTTCTTTTGCTTCGCAGAGTTCATCTATGTCGATGACGTTCATCTTGCCGTCGGGCTTTACTATAACATCCGCGAGCAGGTCGACAACCGTCAGGGAATTGACAGCCCTGTCCCAAAGATATGTTACTATGTCGCAATACCAGTATACGAGAGTGTCGTCCTCTCTTAAGAACCTGCTTACCTTGTAACCTTCTTTGAGAAAATAACATGAAAATCCGTGATGAAAATCCTTGCGCGGTTTAAGGGTAACCCATTTTGTCACGATGATGTCGTCATCCATATAAAGGATCTCGTCGTCCTTCAGTGGCACGCATTCCTCGGGGATGAGCCTTTTACGATATAAAACGGGATAATCCATATCAACCTCCGCAAAAAAGTCTGACAATTAAGAAAACAAACGATCAATCTTATATACAATTTTAAACTTGGGAAGGGGCTTAGTCAATTGTTATTTACACGGATTTTTAAATAATGTATAATATATAAGATTGTTTGAGAGGATATCTGTGTGAGTTCGGATCGTAATAATTTCAGGATAATCACCTTTATTTCGCAGTTTGCGATCAATATGCTGGTGCCGATATTTGTATGCTCCTTCATAGGTTACATGATCGATGATCATTTCGGAACGCAGATATGGTTTGTTATCTTGTTTTTTGTCGGGGCGGCTGCCGGAGCCAGGAACATCTACGTGCTGGCAAGGAAGTCATACCGTGACAAAGGGGATTCGGAATGATGAAGAGATTTAAGATACCCGATGATACTCTTAAAGGGCTTCTCATAGGTATACTGATATTTGAGATACTGGCTGAATTCATAGGTCTGCCGTTCGTAAAAAGCGTGATGCGATACAGCATCGGACTTATGATAGGAGCTGCGCTCGCTGTTGCGGCAGCATTTCATATGTGGTGGACAATAGATAAAAATCTCACGCTCAATGCCGACAACGAATCGGCAAGCCGTGCTTATTCGATAAGACAGGGGGTCATCAGATATGTTGTGATACTTGCGGTATTTACCGTGATCTGTCTTACGGATTTTGCATATCCCCTTGCCGCATTTTTGGGCATAATGGGATTAAAGGCCGGAGCTTATATACAGCCTCAGGTCGATAAAATCATGAAAAGATCTTCAAAATAAAATAAGGAGGTGAACATATGGACATGGGAATACTGTTATCCGCCGATCAGGAAGTTGACTTTATGATCCACGGGATCTTCTCGTACAGCTTTTTCGGACATCAAGTGTGGATAACAACGACTCATGCATGCTGTCTCATAGTCATGCTGGCTATCATGATATTCGGATTCATTGCCGGCAGGAAGATGAAACATGCCGAGGAAGTTCCTTCGGGCTTTCAGAATGTGGTTGAGCTGATAGTCGAGAAACTGGACGGTATGGTAGACGGTACCATGGGTAAAAATGGTGTCAATTTCCGAAATTACATCGGCACTATTTTTATATTTATTCTTGTGAGCAACCTTTCGGGTTTGCTGGGCTTACGCCCTCCGACAGCGGACTACGGTACCACGCTTCCGCTGGGTATAATGACGTTTGTTCTGATATTCTTCAATAAGATCAAATATCAGAAGGTTTCAGGATTCATTAAGGGTCTGTGCGATCCGTGGGTATTCTGGGCACCGATCAACGTTATAGGCGATCTGGCTGTTCCGATCTCGATATCTCTGCGTTTGTTTGCAAATATCCTTTCGGGCACGGTCATGATGGCACTGGTCTACGGATTGCTGAGCAAGGTCGCTTATATATGGCCGGCTGCGCTTCATGTTTATCTGGATATGTTTTCCGGTGCGATACAGACATATGTTTTCTGCATGCTGACGATGACATATATATCAGATGCGATGGGTACGGAATAATAATAAATATTTTTAGGAGGATATCAATATGGAATTCAATACTAATTTTATCTTAGGATGCTCTGCAATAGGTGCAGGACTTGCTGTTATAGCAGGTATCGGACCCGGTGTAGGCCAGGGTATCGCAGCAGGCTACGCAGCAAATGCCGTAGGTCGTAACCCCGGTGCAAAGTCAGATATAACGGGAACCATGTTACTTGGTCAGGCCGTTGCCGAGACAACAGGTCTTTACGGTTTGCTGATCGCCATGATCCTTATATTCGTTAAGCCTTTAGCAAAATAAGCCTTTTAGTACGTATCAGAGAACAAGAAAGGAGATCTAAAGGTGAACGGATTGAGTAATGCATGTTTTGCGCTTCTTTCGGAATCTATGGAACCGAGATTATTCGATCTGGATTTCCAGTTGCTTGCGGACAGTGTTCTGACACTCATTTCGGTCATAATCCTGTTCTTCTTCCTTTCGTATTTTCTCTTTAATCCCGCGAGGGAGTTCATGAGAAAACGTCAGGAAAAGATCAAGACCGACATAGATGAAGCAAGCCGTGACAAGGAAGAGGCAGCAGCATTAAAAGCCGAATACGAAGAGAAGCTTAAGGATGTCAACAGGGAAGCTGAAAGCATCCTTGCGGCAGCACGTAAGAAGGCATTGGACAATGAAGCCGGTATTGTAGCCAGAGCCAAGGAAGAGGCTCATGCGATAGTTGAAAGAGCCGGTACGGAAGCCGAACAGGAAAAACTTCGTGTTAAGGACGATGTAAAGAAAGAAATGATAAGCGTTGCAGCTGCAATGGCCAAGAAGGCTATTGCCGGCAATATGGACGTATCCGTACAGGATAGTCTGGTTGATGAGACGTTGAAAGAAATAGGTGATGGCACATGGCTAAGCTGATTTCCAAGACATATGGGGATGCGCTTTTGGAGATAGCCAAAGAAGAGAACAAGCTTGATCTTTTTGCCGAAGAGATCACCGAATTACAGGATATTTTCAAAGATAATCCGGAATTCGGCAGACTCATGGTCAACCCGAGGATATCGGTTGAGGACAAACTGGATGTCCTTAAGAATGTATTTGACGGGAAGATCAGCAAGGAACTGATGGGCTTCTTCTCAATGATTATCAGCAAGAGCAGATATGACCATATAGATGAGATACTTACGTATTTTACAGCTGAGGTCAAGAGGATTAAGGGCATAGGAGTTGCGTATGTGGTAACACCCCTGCCGCTTAAGGATGACCAGAAGAATGTTATAGAGAGAAAACTGCTTGCGACCACATCCTATAAGCAGATGGAAATGCACTATGAAGTTGATGAGGAACTGATAGGAGGCATGCGCATCCGTATAGGTGACAGGGTTGTAGACAGCAGTATTCAGACTAAGATCATAAAAATGCAGCAGGACATGATGAAGATCATGGTGTAGTTGCACTTTAGAAAGGAACAGATCCATGAATTTAAGACCAGAAGAGATTAGTTCAGTCATAAAGGATCAGATCAAGAGATATGCCGGCGAGATGGAAGTATCCGATGTGGGTACCGTCATCCAGGTTGCCGACGGTATCGCCAGAGTCCATGGCCTTGAGAAGGCTATGCAGGGTGAGTTGCTTGAATTTCCCGGTGAAGTATACGGTATGGTGCTTAACCTTGAGGAAGACAATGTTGGTGCAGTTCTGCTCGGTAACAGCAGGAACATCAATGAGGGAGACATCGTAAAGACAACGGGACGAGTTGTTGAAGTTCCGGTAGGCGATGCACTTCTCGGTCGTGTAGTCAATTCACTCGGACAGCCAATAGACGGCAAAGGACCGGTCCAGACTGATAAATTCAGACAGATAGAAAGAGTTGCATCGGGCGTTATCACACGTAAATCCGTTGATACACCTTTGCAGACGGGTATAAAGGCTATCGACTCAATGGTACCCATCGGAAGGGGACAGAGAGAGTTGATCATCGGTGACAGACAGACAGGTAAGACCGCTATCGCCATCGATACCATAATCAATCAGAAAGGTCAGGGTGTTAAGTGTATCTATGTAGCCATAGGCCAGAAGGCTTCCACGGTAGCATCTCTTGTTAAGACGCTCGAGGAATACGGTGCCATGGCATATACGACTGTTGTTGCTTCAACAGCCAGTGAACTTGCACCTCTTCAGTATATCGCACCGTATGCAGGTTGTGCCATCGGTGAGGAATGGATGGAGAACGGAGAAGACGTACTCGTTATCTATGATGATCTGAGTAAGCATGCTACTGCTTATCGTACACTCTCATTGCTACTTAAGAGACCCCCGGGACGTGAGGCATATCCCGGTGATGTATTTTATCTTCACAGCAGACTTCTTGAAAGAGCTGCCCGCATGAGCGAAGAATACGGCGGAGGTTCGCTTACCGCTCTTCCGATCATCGAAACACAGGCAGGTGATGTATCCGCATACATTCCCACCAATGTTATCTCGATCACGGACGGACAGATATATCTTGAGACAGAAATGTTCAATTCGGGCTTCAGACCGGCTATCAATGCAGGCCTTTCGGTATCACGAGTAGGTGGTGCCGCTCAGATCAAGGCTATGAAGAAGATCGCCGCCCCCATCCGTGTTGAGCTTGCACAGTACAGAGAACTTGCGGCATTTGCACAGTTCGGTTCCGAACTCGACGATGACACCAAGGAAAAGCTCGCACAGGGCGAAAGGATCAGAGAGATACTCAAGCAGCCTCAGTATAAGCCGATGCCGGTACAGTACCAGGTTATCATCATCTACGCTGCGACAAACAAGTATCTGCTCAGCATTCCGGTAGGTGATATCACAAGATTTGAAAAAGAACTGTTTGAGTTTATCGATACAAAATATCCCGAGGTTCCCGCTTCGATAGCCAATGAGAAGGTTATCTCGGAGGAGACCGAGGAGACATTAAAGAAAGCCATAACAGAATTCGTGGAACAGTTTTCATAGAAAGCAGGTGATTGATCATGGCTTCCATGAGAGATATCAAAAGACGTAAGGGAAGTATACAAAGTACACAGCAGATCACCAAAGCCATGAAGCTGGTCTCAACGGTCAAGCTGCAGCGTTCCAAGCAGCGTGCACTGAATTCGAAGGCATATTTTAATTATATGTTTAAGACCATTCAGTCAATGCTTGCAAAGTCCGGTACCATAAGCCATCCTTTTGTGGCAGGTAACGAATCGGAACGTAAGGCAGTTATCGTTATCACGGGTAACAGAGGTCTTGCGGGAGGCTACAACTCCAACGTGATCAAGATGGTCATGAGGAGTGGGCTTAACAAAGAAGATCTTCTCATGTATACGATTGGAAAAAAGGGCAGAGAGGCATTCAACAGACACGGATATCAGCTGGCGGAGGATTATTCGCCGATGATAGAAGCGCCTGATTATGTCGATGCGATGAGACTTTGCTCGGTTCTTCTCAATAAGTATAAAGCAGGGGAAATAGGTGAGATCTGGTTTGCATTTACGGCATTCAAGAACACCGTAAGCCACGAGCCCACCATGATGAAACTGCTCCCTGTAGACAGAGACGAATTCAAGCCTGACGGCGAAGAGGACGAAGCTCCCATGAACTTTGAGCCTGCCGAGGATGAAGCGCTTGAACTCATCATACCCAAGTATGTCGCAAGTATCATTTACGGTGGTATGATAGAAGCCGTTGCAAGTGAAAACGGTGCGCGTATGCAGGCTATGGATTCCGCAACATCCAATGCGGAAGAGATGATCGGCAAACTGACACTCCAGTACAACAGAGCTCGTCAGGGCTCTATCACACAGGAGCTGACGGAAATTATAGCAGGTGCCCAGGCCATTTCATAATGGCGGCCCTTGTCGGATATAAGATTACAAAATTATTTTCAGAAAGGATACTAAGATGGCAGAGACAGGAAAGATTACTCAGATCATCGGTGCCGTACTTGATATCAAGTTCGCAGACGGTAATTTGCCGGAAATCAATGAAGCTATCAAGATTGAGCGTAATGCAGGTGCAGGTACTCTGGTAGTGGAAGTATCACAGCATCTGGGAGATGATACGGTCAGATGTATTGCCATGGGTCCCACAGACGGACTTGTAAGAGGCATGGATGCAGTGGCTACCGGTGCTCCTATCACGGTCCCGGTCGGTGAGAATACATTGGGAAGGATATTCAATGTACTCGGTGAGCCCATAGACAACAAGCCCGCTCCGGAGGCTACGATGTTTGAGCCTATCCACAGACCCGCTCCGGAATTCAGCGAGCAGGCTACTGAGGCAGAGATACTTGAAACGGGTATCAAGGTCGTTGATCTGCTTTGCCCTTATCAGAAGGGTGGAAAGATCGGACTCTTCGGAGGTGCCGGTGTAGGTAAGACGGTACTTATCCAGGAGCTTATCAGAAATATCGCTACGGAGCATGGCGGATATTCGGTATTTACCGGTGTAGGAGAGCGTACAAGAGAGGGTAATGACCTCTATTACGAGATGAAGGAGTCAGGCGTTATCGACAAGACCACAATGGTCTTCGGTCAGATGAACGAGCCCCCGGGAGCACGTATGAGAGTCGGACTTACCGGTCTTACGATGGCAGAGTATTTCCGTGATAAGGGCGGAAAGGACGTTCTTCTTTTCATCGATAATATTTTCAGATTTACACAGGCAGGTTCCGAGGTTTCAGCACTTCTCGGACGTATGCCTTCAGCGGTTGGTTACCAGCCTACATTGCAGACGGAAATGGGTGCTCTTCAGGAGCGTATCACTTCTACAAAGAACGGATCCATCACATCGGTACAGGCTGTATACGTACCTGCCGATGACCTTACGGACCCTGCTCCGGCTACGACATTTGCCCATCTGGATGCAACTACCGTACTTAGCCGTGCAATAGTTGAACTTGGTATTTATCCCGCTGTAGATCCTCTTGAGTCAACATCAAGGATACTCGATCCCAGGATCGTCGGAGAAGAGCATTACCTGGTTGCAAGAGGCGTACAGGAGATCCTTCAGAAGTACAAGGAATTGCAGGATATCATCGCGATCCTCGGTATGGATGAATTATCCGAAGAAGATAAGCTCGTTGTATCAAGAGCAAGAAAGGTACAGAGATTCCTTTCACAGCCGTTCTTCGTTGCAGGACAGTTTACAGGTCTTGAAGGTAAGTATGTTCCCATTTCGGAGACCATCAGAGGCTTCAAGGAGATCATCGAAGGCAAACATGATGACATACCCGAAAGTTATTTCCTCAACGCAGGCAGCATAGATGACGTACTCGCCCGCGTTAAGTAGAGGAGGCCGATATGTCAGAAGATAACAGAAACTTTGAACTTAAGATCATAACTCCCGACAGGACATTCTTCGAGGGAGAGGCATTTATGGTCGAGTTCAATACAACCGAAGGACAGATAGGTATATATAAGAATCATATTCCTATGACTGTTATAGTGAAGCCGGGTGTGCTCACGATAACAGGCGAAGAGGTCCGTAAGGCAGCATTGCACTCAGGCTTTGTTGAGATATTGCAGGACAGAGTAACGATCCTGGCCGAGGTCATAGAATGGCCCGATGAGATCGACCTGGACAGGGCAGAGAATGCAAAGGAGCGTGCCGAGAAACTGATTTCGGAGCATGCGGCCACAACAGATATGGCCAGGGCTGAGGCATCATTAAAAAGAGCCATGACCAGGATCAGTGTTTTGAAGTAAGATTAAAAGGACCATGCATTGCATGGTCCTTTTCTGAGTTTGCGCACACAGGCGTACTCTGACGGGTGAGTTATGGTTAAAGCTTGGATCAGATGGGCGGTGATAGCTGTTGTATTTCTTGCATCACTGTGCATAAGCAGTATCATTTTAAATCAGGGAACGACGGATATGACCGTTGAAATGCAGGAAGCGACCCTTCCTGTTATCAGTGTGCTCTATAACGGAAAAAACGTAAATTACATGCGTGGCTTCACCAGTCGTAAGGACAACGGTACCATGAGGGAGAGCATCTGCCCGGTCGGTGAGGACAGAGCGTTAAGCTTTGTCATAGATTCATATGATATGGGTATCTCAAGCGTCAGATACGAGGTCAGGAGCGTTGACGGCAGCAGACTCATAGAGGATACCAATGTCGGTAACTACGAGCAGCGCAGAGGCAGTATTTACGGTACGATAAACCTGAAGGACCTTATAGAAGACAGGATCGAATACAATCTGTGCTTCATCCTTTCCTTAAGTGACGGAAGGGAAGCATATTATTATACAAGGATCATACGTGACGATATAGATGTAAATGCAAAGATCGGTTTTGTTGAAGATTTTATGACAAAGACCTTTGAATCGACCGGTCTCAAGGAAATATCTTCCTACATGGAGACCAATTCCGACGGAGACAATTCTTCCTTTGGAAAGGTTGATATACATAGCAACAAGACACAGCTCGGATGGGGAGAACTGTACCCCAGGAAATACGGCGACGTGATAACCACGATACATGAGATGGACAGGACCACGGCATCCATCTCGCTTGAGTATATGCTGAATGTGCGTCAGGACAACGAAACATATATCTACAAGGTCACGGAGTATTACCGCATACGACAGAGCGATGAAAGATTTTATCTTCTCAGCTTTGACAGGAAGATGGATCAGATATTCAAGCCGGAGAAGGAATCCTTTGTCAACAACAAGATAATGCTCGGCATCCAGAGCTCAGAGGCCAATCTGGTCGAGAGTGAGGACGGCAATATATTTGCATTCGTTAACGGCGGAAGACTGTTCGCCTATGATATTTCCGCCAACAAATTTGCGACATTGTATGCATATTACGATCCGGGTGATACGGATCTGAGAAAGACCTATGACAAGTCAAAGATAAAGATCCTCGATGTGGAAGAGAACGGCAATGTCTCATTTATGGTCTACGGATATATGAACAGAGGCATGCATGAGGGCAAGGTCGGGGTGATCGTGTATTATTTCAACAGCCCGCTCAATACGATAGAGGAACAGGCATACATAGAATATGACAAATCGCCCGAGGTGCTCATCTGCGACGTGGACAGGCTCGGTTATCTCAATTCACAGGGCTGTCTGGTCTTGGGCATAGACGGTAACATAGAGGAATTTGACCTGGGTTCCATGACCGCCGATACGCTTGCGGAGAATATCGACGAACTGTCATTGCATGTATCTGACAGCAACAGGACCGCGGTATGGCAGGAGAAGGATAATGTCAATTCGGATCTCTACGTGCTGGACATGAAGGATGATTTTGTAAGTACGGTAGAAAAGCAGGACGATGAATGCGCCAGAGCCATCGGGTTCATGAACGAAGATCTGATCTATGGCATAAGCAAACAACGGGAGCTGATAACGGGGACACTAGGTGACGTGGTGCTTCCTATGGAGAAGATACTCATCCGTTCCGAGTACGGCGCAATCTTAAAAGAATACGATTTCGATGACATATATGTGACCGAAGGTACCATAACGGGCAACCAGATCAGCCTCAAGAGGATAAAGAAAAATGAAGACGGCAGCTTCAGCGAGGTTCATGACGACCAGATCACCAATAACGATGAGATCGAAGTTGGCAAGAATAAGGTCGTATATGCGGTGACGGACAAGTATGAGAAGATCGCCCAGGTGGAAATGAAAAAGGAAGTGGATATAAAGACCCTTAAATTCCTTACACCCAAGGAGGTACTGTACGAGGGTGGAAAGGAAATATCCATTCCCAGGCATGAGGAAAAAAACAGATTTTATATGTATTACAACGGTCATATAGTGGATATATGCGACGATCCGGGATACAATGTCGGACAGGCCGCACTTACGAGAGCGACCATAGTTGACAACAAAGGCAATGAGATCTACAAGAGAGCATCCACCGTTGTCAGAAATCAGATAATGGCGATAAAAGAAGACAGCATGGCGACTGACAGATCATCCATGTCCGTCTGCCTTGATACGATGTTAAAACTGCGTGGCATATCGAGAAATACAGAATATATGCTGAACAGGGGACAAACACCCATTGAGATACTCGAAAACAACCTGTCGGATGTGTATGTCATCAATATGAGCGGGGCAGGTATCGATTCTGTATTCTATTATCTCAACAAGGACATTCCGGTGATGGCCGTAACGGATAACGATCAGGCGATATTGCTCATAGGATATAATGAGCAGAATCTTGTGTGGTACGATCCGTCGACCCAAACCATATACAAGAAAGGCATAAAGGACAGCGCGGAAATATTTGAGCAGTCCGACAACAGATTCTTAACGTACAGCCCAAAGATAACGGAATAGCCGGTTTGCGGATAAATATATCAAAAAGGGGTCTGACTTTTGTCAGACCCCTTTTTAGATCAGATGAACGATCAGCTCAGATCTTCGCCCGCTTTATACCGTGCAACGATATTGTTGATCCTGTCGTTGGGGACCAGAAGGTCACTTATTGAAGAATCGTGGTTTAACGTGTCGATGATGTAAGCGATGTATTTGCTCAGGTCACAGCTGATGTACCATTCACGGTCCAAAAGCTCCTGAGGCTGATATATAAGGTTCGTGGTGAGAACCTTTGTGATAAGGCCCGATTCATAGGCCTTGTCGAATTTCTCAAATCCGTTGGTGAACAATCCGAAGGTTGAGAACAAGAAGATCCTGTTGGCATTGCGCTTCTTAAGTCCTGCAGCAACCTCAAGCATCGAATCACCGGAAGATATCATATCATCGATTATGAGCATATCCTTACCCTCAACATTGGAGCCGAGGAACTCATGTGCAAGGATGGGATTACGTCCGTCGACGATCCTTGTATAATCACGTCGCTTATAGAACATACCCATATCAAGACCGAGAACGTTGGCTATATATATCGCCCTGCTCATACCGCCTTCATCGGGACTTATGACCATCATATGATCCGCATCGATCTGAAGGTCCTTAACATTGGTCAGCAGACCCTTTATGAACTGGTATGACGGCTGGATCGTCTCAAAGCCGTGAAGAGGTATCGCGTTCTGAACACGCGGGTCATGAGCATCAAAGGTGATGATGTTGTCAACGCCCATGTGTATCAACTCCTGAAGAGCTATGGCGCAGTCAAGGGATTCTCTTGCGGTACGCTTGTGCTGTCTGCTTTCATACAGAAAAGGCATGATAACGGTTATACGTCTCGCTTTACCGCCTACGGCTGCGATGATACGCTTAAGATCCTGAAAATGATCGTCGGGAGACATATGGTTCTTATGCCCCGCAACGGTATAGGTCAGAGAATAGTTACATACATCCACAAGAATATAGAGATCGGTACCTCTTACGGATTCAAGGATCTCGCCTTTGCCTTCTCCGGAACCGAATCTGGAGATCTTGCTTTTCAGTATGTATGAATCTCTCATGTAACCGGCAAACGCAAGACTGTTCTTGTGTTCATTTTCCCTCTCGGTTCTCCAGTCAACAAGATACGCATCAACCTTTTCCCCGAGTGTTCTGCATCCGCTTAACGGTATGATACCCAATGAACCGACAGGTATACTGTCAAGTTTCCTTTTTTCTTCGCGTTTGTCCATAAATTATATGAGCCTCACTTTCTTATTGGTGAAATTTGGTCTTGAACCTTATATCAGGTCCGTATAATTTGCAGAACGTGTAATCGCCGACAAGTCTGGAATATATCCTTTGAGTGTAAGTTTCATCAAGTGCCTGAGGTGACAGGTTTGTGGAAATGATCGTCGATTTTTTGTTTATGTGACGTTCGTTGATAACGGTGAACAGACTGGACATCGTAAAATTGTTGACAGTCTCCGTTCCAAGATCGTCGATAACGAGCAGATCGCACTCAAATATATCGGCATATGCCGAATACAGGTCCTGTTTGGATTTATAATCAAAAGAATATTTGGAAAGAAGATCGATCAGCGTGGATACACTGAAATACAACACCGAATACCCTTTTTCTATCAAAGCCTTGGCAATACACGCACTGATAAGTGATTTGCCGCTACCCACTGTACCATAAATCACGAGGTTTTTAAAGTCGGAATCGAAGTTTTCTACAAAACTTATCGCTTTATCGTATGTATCATGGTAAGCGGTAAGCTCATTTCCTGTGTAATATTCATCGGACATCATTGAAAAATCGACCGATCTTAAATATTCTTCTATGTTGGAATTTGTGTATAACATGGATGTGGCGATTTTTTTAAGACAATGACAGCGTTCGCCGTTTATATAACCTGTGTCCTTGCAGTCCTTACAGGTGTAAATGGGATCGAGATAGTCCTCAGGCAGTCCTGCGGCTGCAAGAAGTGCCTTTTTCTGGCTTATAAGATCTGCTATGGTTTTACCAAGGTCATCTTCAAAAACAGTTTCCCCGTTAAGACGCCTTTTGGCACTTTCCATACTGAGGGATACTATGGCATCGGACAGTTCACGGTATCCGTCGACGTTGGATTCAACATAGGCAACACGTCTGTCGTGTTCGGCCTGGTTCTCGATACGGTGTCCGTCATATATTCTCTTTACTGAATCATATTGTGCGTTGGTAAATGACACTGTAAACTCCTTATCACTGTCCGAGAAGGGCTTTTTCCATCTCATCGTAATCGTAATCATGCTTCATATCGAAATGATGGAAACCGGTATCGACAGTTTTCTTGGGACGCTGATATTTGGCATCGACAGCGGAAATATCACGCTTTGTTACAACGCCTGCGTTGTGCCAGCTCTTAAGGATCGAATCGGCATAGGCAAAACGGTTCTTGTCCGTGGACATGACGGAACGTTCGCAGGCTTCCATGATAACATCCGTGCTGAAACCGAATTCGTTGGTCCAGCGTTTTACATAGTCAGCCTCTTTATCCGTGGGTGAACTGTCCTTGCCGAGGGCACGCATGACGGTATAAACATTTTTATCGTATTTGCCGGTGGCTGTTTTGGCCTGCGCGGGGGTCGTAATGCCTTCCTCAGCCCAGTTTATGGCCACGGTCTCTATATAACGAAAACTCCTCTTATCCTTGTTGGCGCAATATGCCAGAAGATAATCGATAAGATCCGTTGAAAATCCGAGGACATCATATATAAAAAGCAATGATTTGATGTCCGAGGGACTGAGTGTCTTGCCAAGATACTGTTCGGCGATGAACAGAATCTGTGATGTCTCGCTCTGAGTCTTAAACGAGCGCAGATCGTCAGCCGAGTAATCGGGTTTGGCATATTTGTCTCGGGGTTCCTCGTTAGTTATGACAGGGCGCACCTGCGCTTCGACCGGATTAATGACGGTCTGTATGGCACGCGGCAAAGCGGTCTTGTATGAAGAAGGCGATAATATCTGAACACCTACCACAGACCCGTTTATATCGTAACTTAAAGAGAGAAGACCGTTCTTTTCCCAATATTTAAGAGCTCTGCAAATGTCCTTTTCCGTATAGTTGAACAGATCAGCCATATCGGAAACACTTGTAGCAGCTCCTGCCATTCTCAAAAGATACAGATACACTTTGATCTGTGCTGCATTGGCATCAGCCAGAAAAGTATCGATAAAATGATTCGATACGCTTGTACTGCCGTTATCTGTATCGCGATATACCGAAAAACTACTCATATCCCCACCTGGATTCACGTTTATTACATAAAATCTCTTTTATGTAAGGTGAATTATATCACAGCACTTCCGAAAATGAAACAGAAAAAAACGCTCAAACCCTTGAAAATACGGCGTTTTTCGGCATTGTGGATAATGTGGATACGGTGGATATTTCACTTCCGATACCCCTCGGGCGCTCAAAAATAAATGTTTTTATAAAATAAAGTTATCCACCATTTTGGTTTACATAAAAATGCATCAAAAAGGTGGATAATGTGAATAATCATATTCCGAGGATATGCTCCCCAACTTTTACAATATCTCCGGCTCCCATAGTTATCAACAAATCGGATTGTGAACAATTTTGTAAAAGAAAATTTTCAATTTCATCGAAGGTCGGGAAATAGTAGCACTCCTTTCCGGCATCGATGAGTTTTTGCATCAGGTCACGGGAGGTTATCCCTATCGTATTTTTCTCTCTTGCAGCATAGATATCCGAAAGAACTATCTTGTCCGCAAGTGAAAGCGCGTCCGCAAAATCATCCAGGAAGGCCTTGGTCCTTGTATAGGTATGAGGCTGGAAAACAACCCAGAGTGTTTTGTGAGGGTAGCGCAGAGCCGCATTCAGCGTCGCCTTTATCTCAGTAGGGTGATGTGCATAATCATCGATTATCGTTATGCCGCCTATCTCGCCTTTCTTTTCAAATCTTCTGTCGGTTCCTTTAAAGCTTTCCAGTGAAGCAAGGACCTGAGCCCTGTCAAGACCGCATACATCGGCCCATGCAACAGCTGCCATGGAGTTTGCCACATTGTGGATGCCCGGAACACCGAGGCTTACGTTTGAATCACCCTTTGGACTGTGAAGCACATAAGAAGGATGGGCAAGCTCATCATAGGTTATGTCGGTGGCGTAGTAATCCTTGTCATCCGAAAAACCGTAGGTGATATAAGGACATTTGATGTTCGCGGTTATCGTGCCGAGTCTGTCTATGTCGCCGTTAATGATCAGTGTTCCGTCTGAGGGGAGCAGTTCGGCAAATTTCCTGAATGAATTTCTTATGTCATCGATATCCTTAAAGAAATCCATATGGTCTTCTTCTATGTTGAGGATGATGCTTATCTTGGGGAAAAAGCTTAAGAAGCTGTTGGTATATTCACAGGCTTCGGTCACAAAATATTTGGAATGACCGATGCGGATATTTCCGCCGACGCTTTTGAGCATGCCGCCGATGGAAAGCGTGGGGTCTGCGTCTGCGCCAAGCAGGATCTCGCTGATCATGGATGTGGTCGTTGTCTTGCCGTGTGTTCCGCTTATGGCTATAGGTAATTCAAAATTGCGCATTATCTCGCCGAGCAGTGTCGCACGGGATATGTACGGTATATTCATTTCGGTCATGGCGATCCATTCGGGATTGTCTTTACCGATCGCCGCAGTGTATACGAACAGGTCGATATCATCAGTTATATTGGAACTTCTCTGGCCTATGAAGACTTCGGCACCCTGTGCGGCAAGATGCTTTGTAAGCTCACTCTCCTTCATATCCGAACCCGACACCTTAAATCCTCTGGATAAAAGGATCTCTGCCAGACCGCTCATGCTTATACCGCCTATACCGCAAAAATATACATGACACGGTTTATTAAAATCCAACTGATACATGATTACTCTCTCCGATCGATCTTAAACTGAATAATGCATATGATATATGCGTAATAATTTTATTCCAAAGCCGATCAAAATACAACCTGATCGACGACGATCGGGCCGGATATATACATTTTTTTATTCTGTTTTTCCAAATCAAAGAGTTGTGATATAGTGATTATTCACAAAAATATCTGTACATATCATCGTTTTATTGAAAAATATTCACTAAAAAAACTTAATATGTTATAATCAATATACATATTTCGTTCCCAAACAGCGATTACAGTAGATTTAGCTAGAAGATTAGGGGTGATTGACAGATGATTAAGAAGGAAATGATTGCCATGTTACTCGCAGGAGGACAGGGCAGCAGGTTGGGAGTATTAACGTCTAAGGTTGCAAAGCCGGCGGTATCTTTCGGAGGAAAGTACCGTATCATTGATTTCCCGTTGAGTAATTGTATCAATTCAGGTGTTGATACTGTCGGAGTGCTGACACAGTATCAGCCGCTTCGTTTGAACACTCATATCGGTATCGGTATTCCGTGGGATCTGGATCGAAATATCGGCGGTGTGACCGTTTTGCCTCCGTATGAAAAAAGCACCAACAGTGAGTGGTATACGGGCACGGCCAATGCCATATATCAGAACATCGATTATATGGAAAGTTTTAATCCCGATTATGTATTGATATTGTCGGGAGACCACATCTATAAGATGGACTATGAGGTTATGCTTGATTTCCATAAGCAGAGCAAGTCGGAGTGTACCATTGCCGTTATGCCTGTTCCGATGGAGGAAGCAAAGCGTTTCGGTATCATGATCACAGACGAGAACCGACGCATAACCGATTTTGAGGAGAAGCCGGAGAATCCCAGAAGCAACCTTGCTTCTATGGGTATCTATATCTTCAACTGGAAAACCCTCAAGGATGCCTTGATCGCTATGGCCGATCAGCCGGGACTTGATTTCGGTAAGCATATCATTCCTTATTGCCATGAAAAAGGAGCACCGCTTTATGCTTATGAATTCAACGGCTATTGGAAGGATGTAGGAACTCTTCATTCATATTGGGAAGCCAATATGGAACTGATCGATATCGTTCCGGAGTTCAATCTTTATGAAGAGTACTGGAAGATATATACCAAATCCGAGATACTTCCTCCGCAGTATTTCTCAAGAGAGAGCAGTGTGGAGCAGAGTATCATAGGTGAAGGATCCGATATCTACGGCAAGGTATACAATTCGGTAATCGGCTGCGGTGTCACGATAGGAAAGAATACCGTTATCAGGGATTCGATCATCATGAACAATTCGCAGATCGGAGAAAATTGCGAGATATATAAGTCGATAATCGCAGAGAATGTCCGGATAGAGGATGGCTGCAAGCTCGGTGTGGGCGAAGAGAAGCCCAATGAGACCGATCCCAATATATACAACTACGGTCTGGTATGTATCGGCGAGAAGAGCGTTATCCCGAAGGGTATCACGGTTGGCAAGAATGCCTGCATATTCGGCGTGACCGGTTCTGAAGACTATAAGGATTCAGCATTGGAAAGCGGAAAAACTTTGATAAAGGCAGGTGACGAGATATGAGAGCGATAGGAATTATACTTGCGGGCGGCAATAATCACCGCATGAAGGAATTGTCACAGAAGAGAGCGATCGGAGCCATGCCGGTTGCGGGAAGCTACAGGGCGATTGACTTTGCACTCAGCAACATGTCAAACTCTCATATTCAGAAGGTAGCTGTATTCACACAGTATAATGCGAGAAGTCTAAATGAACACTTGAGTTCTTCAAAGTGGTGGGATTTCGGACGTAAACAGGGAGGGTTGTTTGTATTTACACCTGCGGTAACTGCCGATAACAGCTTCTGGTACAGAGGAACGGCTGATGCCATTTACCAGAATCTCTCATTTTTGAAGGCCAGCCATGAGCCGTACGTTGTAATAGCATCGGCTGACTGTGTATACAAGATAGATTTCAATAAGGTCCTTGAGTACCATATTGAGAAAAAGGCCGATATAACGGTTGTCTGCAAGGATATGCCTCAGGGCTACAATGTAGACCGTTACGGAACCCTCAAGATGAATGAGGAGTGCAAGATCGAAGAGTTTGAGGAGAAGGCTGTCGTTGCCAGATCCACAACCATTTCCTGCGGTATCTATATTATCAGACGTCGTCTTCTGATAGAGATGATCGAGAAATGTGCTGAGGAAGACAGATACGATTTTGTTCGTGATATTCTGATCAGATACAAGAGCCAGAAGAGGATATTCGGATATAAGTTGAATTCATATTGGCGCAATATCGCATCGGTAAATGATTATTTTGAGACCAATATGGACTTCCTCAAGCCTGAGGTAAGGGATTTCTTTTTCAAGACATATCCGGATATATACTCAAAAGTGGATGATCTCCCGCCTGCTAAATACAATGTGGGTGCCAAGATCTCCAACAGCCTGATAGCGAGCGGAACCATCGTCAACGGACTTGTGGAGAATTCCGTAGTGTTCAGACAGGCATTTATAGGTAACAACTGTACCATCAAAAACTCAATAATCCTCAATGACGTATATATAGGCGATAATTCTTATATTGAGAACTGCATTGTGGAGAGCCATGGTACGGTGAGAGCCAATTCGTACCATAAGGGGGAAAACGGAATCGAAGTTGTCGTTGAGCACACTGACAGATATGTCATGTAATGCCGGAAGCATCAGGCCGAAGGAAGCGCTTACTGCGCAGGAGGAAACAGCATGAAAATTACAGATGTAAGGGTACGTAAGATCTCCAAAGAGAGCAAGATGAGAGCTATTGTGTCAATTACAATAGATGACGAGTTTGTTGTTCATGATATCAAGGTCATCGAAGGTGAAAAGGGGTTATTCATCGCGATGCCCAGCAAAAAGGCAACAGACGGGGAATACAGAGACATAGCCCATCCGATCAATTCGGCGACCAGGGAAAATATCCAGAATATCATCCTGGAAGCATATGAGAAGGCAAAGGATGAGCCGGAAGATTTTGTATAATGTCTTTTAGAGAAGATTTATGGGGTAAAGCCACAGGTGAGCGATCGCCTGTGGTTTTTCTTTTTGGAAAATGGTAGAATTATGCCATGAACATACTGACAAAGCCGATAGAGGAATTATCGGATTATGAGACTGTGATCAAGACCCTGAAAAATAAAGGGTGTGTGGCCGCTTCAGGCTGTGTGGAATCACAGAAGATACATATTGCAGAGGGTTTGAGCGATGGTTTTCAATGTAAGATCATCGCTACTTACAGTGATATAAGAGTCAAGGAGATAGCAGAAGATCTTAGACAGTATGAACGTAATGTATATGTATATCCTGCCAAGGACCTTATATTTTATCAGGCAGATATCCACAGCAACAAGCTGGTCACGGACAGACTCCGTGTCATGCGTCGTATCGAAGAGGGAGGAGCCTGCGCTATAGTCACGACCTTTGATGCTCTTATGAGTCCCATGCTGCCCCTTGATACATACAGGAACAGCCGTATAGGCATCGATAAGAAGAACAGCGTGGATCTTACCGCCCTGGCTTCAAAACTGGTCGAGATAGGTTATATACGCAATCATCAGGTTGAAGAGCCGGGACAGTTCTCGATCAGGGGAGATATCATAGATGTATTTGACACGACCGAGACAAATCCGTTCCGTATAGAATTATGGGGCGATGACGTTGAGTCCATCAGAAGCTTTGACATAGACAGCCAGCGTTCCATAGAAGAACTTGAGAGCGTGAACATATTTCCGGCCGCCGAAGTGATACTTTCGGAGGAAATGTTAAGGCAGGGGCTTGAACGCATAGAAAAAGAAGCCGTAAAGCAGTCAAAAGCATTCAGGGATGAATTCAAAACAGAGGAAGCTCACAGGATAGATGTACAGGTCAGAACGCTGAAGGAAGACATACTCGAACTCGGAAGGGTCATCAATCTGGACAGTTATGTAAGGTATTTTTACGATGATCTGACGGATCTTGCGTCAGTATTTGATAAGGACAGGACATTGTTTATATTGGACGAACCTATCCATATCGAGGAGCATATCAAAGCGGTTGAGCTCGAATTTGCGGAAAGTATGAAAGCAAGAGCCGAGAAGGGATACGTGCTCCCCGGACAGATGAACCTTCTAAACAGTGCGGAGCATACGAGATCCGAACTTATCGGAAAGTCCGTTCTCGAACTGTCCGCCCTCGAAACGAAGGCACTACAGGTGCCTCCGGATTACAGATGCAATATAACTGCCAAATCCATTTCCCCGTACAAGAACCAGTTTGACTATCTGCTTAAGGATCTTCAGCTGTACAAGAAGCGCGGATACAGGATCATCCTTTTGTGTCCGAGTGTCACAAGGGCGGGAAGACTGTGTGACAACCTGAGAGACAATGACATAATGGCGGTATATACCGACGATCCCCTGAAGGAACTTGTAAACGGCGAAGTGGTCGTAATGAGCGGTCATCTGCGCAGGGGATTCGAGTACCCCCTGCTTAAATTTGTCGTGATAAGCGAAAGTGATATTTTCGGTGCAGAGAAGAAAAAGGTTAAACATAAAAAGAAATACGAAGGCACCAGGATACAGGATTTCAACGATCTGAAGGTCGGAGATTATGTGGTACACGAGAACCACGGCCTTGGAGTTTACCGGGGCATAGAAAAGATAGAATCCGAAAATGTGATCAAGGATTACATGAAGATATCATACCGTGACGGAGGCAATCTTTACGTGCTTGCCACGGCATTCGATGCTGTCCAGAAATATGCATCAAGTGATGCCGCAAGAAAACCCAAGCTCAACAAGCTCGGCACAAAGGAGTGGAGCAATACAAAGAGTAAGGTAAGAAGTGCGGTCGATGTGGTCGCAAAGGATCTTGTGGAACTGTATGCGATAAGACAGTCCAAGAAAGGTTTCGAATTCGGGCCGGATACCGTTTGGCAGAAGGAATTTGAGGAGACGTTTCCCTTCGAGGAGACCGAAGATCAGCTGGCAGCCATAGCCGACACCAAGGCGGATATGGAGTCGAGCAGGATCATGGACAGACTCATCTGCGGAGACGTTGGTTACGGAAAAACAGAGATAGCCATCAGAGCCGCGTTTAAGGCCGTTACGGAGGGCAAACAGGTCGCAGTGCTTGTACCCACGACCATACTTGCACAACAGCATTACAACACCTTTACGCAGCGTATGAAGGACTATCCGGTACGCATACAGATGCTCTCCAGGTTCAGATCGGCCAGAGAACAGAAGGAAACCATATCGGAGCTTGAAAAGGGCATGGTAGATATAGTCATCGGCACACACAGGCTTTTGTCGGATGATGTACACTATAAGGATCTGGGGCTTCTTGTCGTTGACGAGGAACAGCGTTTCGGTGTAACACACAAGGAAAAGATCAAAAAGATGAAGGACAATGTGGATGTGCTCACATTATCTGCAACACCGATACCGAGGACTCTTCATATGTCACTTGTGGGCATAAGAGATATGTCCGTGCTCGAAGAGGCGCCGGGTGACAGGATACCCATACAGACATTTGTAATGGAATACAACGAGGAAATGGTAAGGGAAGCCATAGTCCGGGAGATCGCAAGAGGCGGACAGGTGTATTATGTATATAACCGGGTTTCCGATATCGCCGATATGACCGCCAGACTGCGTGAGCTGATCCCGGAAGCCAATATAGCATACGGTCACGGGCAGATGAAAGAGCGTGAGTTGGAGCAGCTCATGTATGATTTTATCGACGGACAGATAGATGTACTGGTCGCAACGACCATAGTGGAGACCGGACTCGATATAAGCAATGTCAACACGATCATCATCCATGATTCGGACAGGATGGGACTTTCACAGCTCTATCAGCTTAGAGGACGCGTTGGAAGATCAAACCGTACGGCTTATGCATTTTTGATGTATAAACGTGATAAAATATTAAAAGAGACAGCGGAAAAACGTCTCGAAGCCATAAGAGAATATACGGACCTCGGCAGCGGATTCAAGATAGCCATGAGGGATCTTGAGATCAGAGGCGCCGGCAATATGCTCGGAAGGACACAGCACGGACATATGGAAGCCGTCGGCTACGACCTGTATTGCAAGATGCTCAATGATGCGGTAAGAAGGCGCAAGGGCATGTCGGATGAAACGGACGAATTCGAGACACAGATAGACCTCGATGTGGATGCATATATCCCCGCGGAATACATACTTAACGAAGTGCAGAAACTTGATATCTACAAGCGGATAGCTGTAACGGATACAGTACAGGAGGCCGCAGACATGAAGGAAGAGCTTAAGGACAGGTTCGGAAACGTTCCCCGCTCCGTAGACAACCTGATCAGGGTCTCATTGCTCAGGAGCAAGGCGCATACCTGCTATGTGACCGAACTTAAGGGAGGCAGGGACCAGGTGAAGCTCATCATTAAGAGAAATGCCGATCTGGATCCTTCCGGCATACCCGAACTGCTGACGGATTATAAGGGCAGGCTGCAGTTTGTGGCAAAGGGCGATCCTTATTTCCTGCTCGGTTACAGGAGAGAAGGCGTTATAGAAAAGGACGAGGAGACGCTTCTCTGTATCGTCGATAAGCTGCTTGATGATATAAAAATGTCACTGCATATCGGTTAAAATATTTGGAAAGAAGAAATAATATGTACATAATAGTCGGACTTGGAAATCCCGAAAGAAAATACGAAAATACAAGACATAATGTCGGATTCATTGCCATAGACAGGATAGCGGAGAAATACGGGATAGACATCATGGAAAACAAATTCAAGTCCCTTATCGGCAAAGGCCAGATAGCGGGACAGAAAGTGGTCCTCGTAAAGCCGCAGACATATATGAACTTAAGCGGCGAAGCGGTAAGGGCTGCGGCTGATTATTTTAAGGTTGACCCGAAAACGGAGATATGTATCATTTACGATGACACCTCAATGGATGTCGGAAAAGTAAGGATCAGAAAACAGGGAAGTGCCGGCGGACATAATGGGATCAAGAGTATCATAGCCCATCTCGGATCGGATACATTTGTCAGGGCAAAGATAGGTATTGGTGAAAAGCCGCCGAGATTCGATCTGGCGGATTATGTACTCGGTCAGCTCACAGCAGACGACAGAAAGGCAGTGGAAGCGGCTGCGGACAAGGTTGCGGATGCCATGACTCATCTCGTGGCAGGTGAAGTGGATGAAGCGATGAACGATTACAACGGATGATTGGAGGCGAAATATATGCTTGAAGGGATCAGAGATATAAATTTAGTGTCAATATTTGTCAGAATACTATTGTCGCTTTTGCTGGGAGGAATACTCGGCTATGAGAGAGGCATGAAGAACAGGCCGGCAGGGTTCAGGACTTATATGCTCGTCTGCCTCGGATCGGCACTTGTGATGATGACAAACCAGTACATATTCAAGACCTATAACGGGGGCGATATAGTCCGTATGGGTGCACAGGTAATAAGCGGTATAGGTTTCCTTGGCGCAGGTACCATCATCATAACGGGAAGGCAGCAGATCAAAGGGATCACGACAGCTGCGGGTCTCTGGGCTTCCGCATGCTGCGGACTTGCCATAGGAATAGGCTTCTATGAGGGAGCGATACTCGGAGGCATCACCATCTTTGTAGTCATGGCATTGATGAATCGAATGGAGATATCCTTCAGGAAAAAGAGTCCTATCATAGATGTATATCTTGAGTACGGAGCGGGAAAGAATTTTTCGGAATTTCTTGCCGAGGTACGCGCGCATAATCTTGAAGTTCTCAATATCCAGATGAACAATAATATGTTTGCAAAAGACGGCAGTACCTGTGTCATACTCAATATCGATGCACATTCAAAGAGAGACCACCAGGAAGTGCTTGGGATAATCGGTGGCATCGAAGGTGTAGATTACCTGGAAGAACTGTAAAATACATACTTTGTATAAAGATGACATATAACGGATATGGCAGAAAATAACGGTAACAGATCGGAAAATAAAGACAATCTCATACACAGACTGGCCGGATGGATACCGACGCACGTTTCGGTAAAAGTCATTATAGCGGTATACTGGCTGATGGATAAGCTGATGTTCATCGGCAAAAAGAGGAGAAGGGAGCACAGGGAAAATAATCTGGCCGTGCTCACGGGAGCGGATTCTCCGATGAAGGACGGATTTATAGAAAACCAGCATTCCTGGGACAGGGTATTGCTTGGTAAGACGACCATGGCTGAAGCCGGATGTGAGATCATGGCTGTTTATAATGCGCTTCTTGCGCTGGGACTCGGAAAGGGCCCCGAGCTTATAAGCGAGCTGATAGAAAGATTTGAAAAGCATGGTGCGGCTCTTCACGGACGTATAGGAACTTCACCACTCGAACTTAGATCTTATCTTAAAAAAAGGGGTATTAAGACGAAATGGTCCCATGACGCCGATCGCACGGACCCCGAAACAAAAGTCGCGATCGTTATGTTATATAACAACCGCGACGATCTGTTTGACATGATACATACGATAACTTATACCAAAGATGAGACAGCGGGTTTTGTGCCGCACAATACGTGGCACAATAAACCGGGATATCCGACGCTTAAGGAGGCCATAGAGGGCTCCGGTCTCAAAACAAAGGTAATATGCATAATGGAGATCATCTGAGCTCCATATCAAGTCTCAATCTGCTATCTGCGAATCCTATATGTCCTATGCTTCCGCATATTATCGGCATTGCGGGAGGCATATGTCCGAGGTCTGCATCCATGATTGCGGGAACGGACAGTTTGGCGGCAATATCAAGCAATGCACCGAATCTGTCAAGACCGAACATCGGTTCATCAAAATGCATCGGCCTGCCGAAAAGGAAGCCTTTGCAATACTTAAACCACCCGGCTTCATACATCTGCCACATCGCACGTCTCATGGAAAACACATTCAGATCACAGCTTTCCAGAAACCATATAAAACCATCATCCTTATAACGCTCAAGGAAATCCGATACTTTGTCGAAGCGCGTACCTGTAAGATTTACCAGACAATCCATACAGCCGCCGATAAGCCTTCCGCTCATCTGAAGGCTATTTATAAAATCACCGTTCCATGCTTTCGGTTCATTGGGTTCCGTGCAATTATAGGGCAGGAGCGGATGCTCCTCATCTTTTAATCCGATCAGTTGCCATTTGTCATAACTGTCAAAAGACAGGCGTTTCCCCTCGAGAACATCCATTGCATCGTGAAGGCATTTATGCCAGGGCTCCATGCCGTAGGCAGGTGCACAGGGACCGTATAATGCGGCCGTGTCGCAAAGTGTTGCAAGCAGAAATATCAGATTGGTATTATCCGAATATCCTGTGAACCACTTGGGCTCGGAAGCGGCAAGCTTATCGAAATCCACGTGGCTTATGGTCTCGCACATGAGCTCCCCGCCACCGCAGGAAAATATCATATCGTCGGTATCGCCCGTAAAATGATCCATAACTTCTTCGGCACATTTTTCGGGAGTATTGCTGATGCCGATACCGCTGCCTTCGAAGCAGTTTTCGCCGAGATCAAGCTTATAGCCCCTTTCCGTGAATCTTTTAAGGGCATTTTTTAAGGCGCTGTTATAAGGTTCGACATTGCAGCCCATTGAGGGTGCAATAAAGCCCAGAGTATCTCCGGGCTTTACAAATTTAGAATATCTCATATTAGTATTATTTTCTCCTGCCAAGGATCCTTAACAGTTTTAAGAACAGGTTGATGAAGTCAAGGTATAACTGGAATGCACCGAAGAGTGCAAGTGAGTTCTCATTCTCAACCGTTGAGTATGCACACATCTGTTTGATCTTCTGTGTATCGTAAGCTGTAAGTCCGACGAAAACGAGTACACCGATCACTGAAACGATCAGATCAAAGGTGTTGCTCTTTAAGAAGAACAGGTTGATCACGCTTGCAAGGATGATGCCCCACAGACCCATCATGCAGATGGAACCTACGCTGGTAAGATCCTTCTTGGTAACAAGACCGAATACCGCGAGACTTCCGAACATCGCAGCCGTGATAAAGAATACGGATGCTATGCTTGAACCTGCATATATCACATAGATGACAGACAATGTCATACCGGTTATGAAAGAGTAGATCGTGTAAAGCACACCGGCGAGTATAACGTTGTTCTTCTTAAGTGCCGCGTTGCTTATAAGTACGATCGCGATCTCTGCGATGAGAAGTATGAAGAAACCACCGCCGGAAAGCATACGTGCTGCCGTATAAGGGCTGGTCGTAAGTGATGCGAATGCCGTGATGAGCAAAGCAACAAACATGAAGATGAAGGATTTGGCAACAACCTTCTCTGTTGCTATGTTCTTTATGTTCTCAAAACCTGTTGCCTGTGAATAATCACGTGCTCCCGCAGTTGCAGCACCGTCATAGCTGCTGTAATTCTTGGCTGCCGTGTTAAAAACATCGTAGCCGTAATTTTCAGTCTGAGTCTGTGAAAAATTGCCGGAATTACCTGAAAACTCATCGTATCCGTATCCGGGCAGATCGTTGTTATTTCCAAAATCACTCATATTCATTCTCTCCAATCCATAAATGTTGAAACGATTTATCTTTAAAAGACATCATTATTATGACATAAAAAAACATAAAAGCATATAAAAAAAGTATAAAATTTGAAGGTTTTATTTTGTTGCGGGCGAGGAAATAAGAGTATAATTTAAGAATAGGATACATGGATGGATGAAACTATGACGGAAAACGCTTACAAAGAATGCCGTCTCTGTCCGAGACAATGCAGGGTGGACAGAGCAGCGGGACAAAAAGGATATTGCAAAATGACGGACCGGCCAATGATAGCGAGGGCGGCGCTTCATATGTGGGAAGAACCCTGCATTTCCGGTGAAAACGGATCGGGAACGGTGTTCTTTTCGGGGTGCTCGCTTGGCTGCGTATTCTGTCAGAACAGGAAGATAGCCCTTGGTAATGTCGGAAAAGAGATAAGTGAGGAACGTCTTGTTGACATTTACTTTGAACTGGAGGCGAAGGGTGCCAACAATATCAATCTGGTGACCGCGGATCATTTTATACCGACAGTAGCGGCAACTGTTGAAGAAGCAAAACGGAGAGGCCTTAGGATCCCTTTTCTGCTCAACACGGGTTCGTATGTTTCTGTGGAAGCACTTAAGTCTCTTGACGGACTTATAGATATATATCTTCCGGATATCAAGTATATAAACGATCGCCTTGCCGGGGAATATTCATCGGCAGCCGATTATTTTGAAACAGCCTGCAAAGCCGTAGATGAGATGGTAAGGCAGTTAAGAAGCAGATCGAAAGACGGAAAAGTTAAGAATATATTTGATGAAAACGGTATCATGAAGCAGGGGATCATCGTGAGACATCTGCTTTTACCCGGGCATGTTCTGGATGCCAAGATGATAGCTAAATATCTGTATGACAGATACGGCGACGAGATCTATATCAGTTTGATGAATCAATACACGCCGATGCCTGAGATAGGCGGAAAATATGGGAATCTCGGTCGAACCGTTACCGATACGGAATATCAAAGCCTTCTGGATTATGCTTCGGAATTTATCACGAAGGGCTTCATGCAAACGGGAGAAACGGCCGATGAAAGCTTCATTCCGGATTTTAACTGTGATGACAGAGTATTGTAAAGACAAAAAACACTGCTAACATGGCCGGTCGGCGTAACGCCTTGACATTTGCGGTCCGGAAAGCATATAATTACGATAATTGAATCAAAAGCTATGACGAAGACAGTAGGTCATCAAGGCGAAATTTCAGCGAGTGTACGATGGTGTGAGGTACATAAGAGTAGCGGATGATCGAATATCACTTCCGAGCTGCAAGGCTGAAACAGCAGTAAGCCGCGCCGGTATGCTCCCGTTATGAGCACACGTATGGCATCGCGAAAGCGGTTAGTACGTCGCACTAAGGTGGTAATAAGAAATTGTTGGGTCTTATCCTTATGCGGATAAGACCTTTGTTTTTTCAGGAGGTATTTATGTACAACAAAGTTGATACGAATCTTAATTTTGTCGACAGAGAAAAAGAAACTCTTGCATTCTGGAAGGAAAATGACATCTTTAAAAAGAGCATGGAGCAGAGAAAGGACGGTCCTACCTATACTTTCTATGACGGACCTCCGACTGCCAACGGCAAGCCTCATATCGGTCATGTCCTTACACGTGTTATCAAGGATATGATACCCAGATACAGGACAATGAAGGGATATATGGTTCCCAGAAAAGCAGGCTGGGATACTCACGGACTTCCGGTTGAGATAGAGGTTGAAAAGCTTCTCGGTCTTGACGGCAAAGAACAGATAGAAGAGTACGGCCTGGAGCCGTTTATAGACAAATGTAAGGAATCCGTATGGAAATACAAGGGCATGTGGGAAGACTTCTCAGGTACAGTAGGCTTCTGGGCCGATATGGATAACCCTTATGTAACATATGATGACAATTTCATCGAATCGGAATGGTGGGCTCTTAAGGAGATCTGGAATAAGAATCTTCTTTACAAGGGCTTTAAGATCGTGCCTTACTGCCCGAGATGCGGAACCCCGCTCTCAAGCCAGGAGGTCGCACAAGGCTACAAGGATGTAAAGGAACGTTCCGCTATCGTTCGTTTCAAGTGTGTCGATGAGGATGCCTATATACTCGCATGGACCACAACGCCGTGGACACTTCCCTCAAACGTGGCACTCTGTATGCATCCCGATTATGAATATGTAAAGGTAAAGAACAACAAGGACGGCCTTGTATATTATATGGCACAGGCACTTGTTGAAACGGTACTCGGTGACGATACCGAGGTCCTTGAAAGCTTCAAGGGCAAAGATCTCGAATATAAGGAATACGTTCCGCTTTTCCCTTATGCAACTCCTTATGCGGAAAAGCAGAATAAAAAGGCATTCTTCGTAACCTGTGATGAATACGTAACACTTACCGACGGTACAGGAGTTGTTCATATCGCTCCCGCTTTCGGTGAAGACGATGCCAATGTCGGCCGCAAATATGACCTTCCTTTTGTACAGCTTGTTGACGGTAAAGGGGAGATGACGGGCGGAACAGCCTGGGACGGAACCTTCGTTAAGAAAGCCGACATGCCTATATTACAGGCGCTTGAGGATGCGGGCCTGCTGTTTGATGCGCCCAAGTTTGAGCACAGCTATCCTCATTGCTGGAGATGTGATACACCGCTCATCTACTATGCGAGAGAGTCATGGTATATCAAGATGACGGCAGTTCAGAATGAAATGATCGCCAACAACAACAAGATAAACTGGATACCCGAATCCATCGGTAAAGGACGTTTCGGTGACTGGCTTGAAAACCTTCAGGACTGGGCTATAAGCCGTAACCGTTACTGGGGAACTCCTCTTAACATCTGGGAATGCGAATGCGGTTATCAGCATTCCGTCGGCTCAAGAGCGGAACTTGCCGAACTGAGCGGCAATCCGGACGATGCAAAGGTTGAGCTTCACAGACCCTACATCGATGCGGTCACTTTCCCCTGCCCGAAATGCGGCAAGATGATGCACAGAGTACCCGAGGTTATAGACTGCTGGTTTGATTCGGGCGCAATGCCGTTTGCACAGCATCATTATCCTTTTGAGAATAAAGACGTATTTGAAAAGCAGTTCCCCGCGCAGTTTATTTCCGAAGCGGTAGACCAGACGAGAGGCTGGTTCTACTCACTGCTTGCGGAGTCAACACTTTTATTTAACAAGCCATGCTATGAAAATGTAATCGTTCTCGGTCATGTTCAGGATGAGAACGGACAGAAGATGAGCAAGAGCAAGGGCAATGCGGTAGATCCGTTTGATGCACTCGAAACCTACGGAGCTGACGCGATCCGCTGGTATTTCTATATCAATTCGGCACCTTGGCTGCCCAACAGATTCCACGGCGGAGCCGTTCAGGAAGGACAGCGTAAATTCATGGGCACATTGTGGAATACATACGCATTCTTCGTACTCTATGCCAATATTGATGATTTTGATGCTACACGTTATACGCTCGAATATGATAAACTTACAGTAATGGACAAATGGCTCCTGTCCAAACTGAACACAATGGTCGGAGAGGTTGATGATTGCCTCGGCAATTACAAGATACCCGAAGCGGCCCGTGCTCTTCAGGATTTCGTTGATGAGATGAGTAACTGGTACGTAAGACGCGGACGTGAAAGATTCTGGGCAAAGGGCATGGAACAGGACAAGATCAATGCCTATATGACTTTGTATACGGCACTTGTTACCGTATCGAAGGCAGCGGCACCCATGATACCTTTCATGGCAGATGAGATCTATCGCAACCTTGTATGCTCTGTTGACAGCAAGGCACCGATCAGCGTTCATCTCTGTGATTTCCCCGCAGTTGATTCAGGCATGATCGATAAGAAACTTGAATCTGACATGGATGCGGTCGTGGACATCGTAGTAAAAGGCCGTGCATGCAGAAATGCATCCAACATCAAGAACCGCCAGCCCATAGCCAATATGTTCGTTAAGACGGAAAATGACCTTTCCGAATTCTATATCGAGATCATAGAGGACGAGTTAAATGTAAAGAAGGTCACATTTACGGATGATGTAAGGGAATTCACGACATACACGTTCAAGCCTCAGTTAAAGACTGTAGGTCCCAAGTACGGAAAGCATCTCGGTTTCATACAGAAGACACTCGCATCGCTTGACGGTAATGCGGCAATGGATGAACTCAAGGCAAACGGAGCACTTAAGTTCACGGACGGAGGAGATGAGATCGTACTTACGGAAGAAGATCTTCTGATAACCATGGACCAGAAGGAAGGCTTCGTGACAGAGGCCGACAATAAGACTACCGTGGTCCTTGATACAACGCTTACTCCGGAACTTATTGAGGAAGGAAATGCAAACGAGATCATAAGCAAGATCCAGACAATGCGTAAGGAAGCCGATTTCGAGGTCATGGATCATATCAATGTCGCCATCCTCGGCAATGACATGCTTGCGGATGTTGTACGTAAGAACAGCGATATGATAGGCGGAAAGGTTCTTGCAAACAGTTTTGTATTTGACAAAGAACTTGCAGTCAGCAAGGAGTGGAATGTCAACGGAGAAAAGGTAACGATCTGTATAGAAAAGATCTGAAACATAAATTACTTCCAAGGAGGATATTATGGCAAAGAAAAGTCAGACTACACTTGATTTCGACAGAGAGTTGTTTAAACGAAGCGTTTTATACAATATCAAGACTCTTTACAGAAAGAGCATCAAAGAGGCTTCAAGTCAGGAGATATTTCAGGCTGTATCGTATTCGATCAAAGATCAGATAGTCGATCACTGGATGGATACGCAGAGAGAATATGAGAAGAAGGATCCGAAGATCGTATACTACATGTCCATGGAATTTCTGATGGGACGTGCCCTGGGCAATAACATGATCAATCTTCAGGCATACAAGGATGTAAAGGAGTGCCTTGAAGAACTCGGTGTTGATATCAATGTCATAGAGGACGAGGAGCCGGATGCAGCGCTCGGAAACGGCGGTCTCGGAAGACTTGCGGCATGTTTCCTCGATTCGCTCGCAACACTCGGATACGGAGCTTACGGCTGCGGTATAAGATATCGTTACGGTATGTTCAAGCAGGAGATCAGAGACGGTTTCCAGGTAGAGGTTCCCGATAACTGGCTCGCTGTCAACAACCCGTTCGAGCTTCGCAGACCCGAATATACAAAGATGGTCAAGTTTGGCGGATACGTAAGGGTATCTGTTGATGAAAACGGCAGGAATGTATTTTCGCAGGAAGGCTATCAGGCAGTAAATGCGGTACCTTACGATCTTCCGATCGTCGGATACGGCAACGGCATAGTAAACACACTGAGGATATGGGATGCTCAGCCTGTTGAGTGTTTCCAGCTTGATTCGTTTGACAAAGGTGAATATCAGAAGGCTGTTGAGCAGGAAAACCTTGCCCGTAACATAGTTGAGGTACTTTATCCCAACGACAATCATTACGCAGGTAAGGAACTCAGGTTAAAACAGCAGTATTTCTTTATTTCGGCTTCTGTTCAGGAGGCTGTTGCGAAATACATGCGTACACATGATGATATAAAGAAGATGCATGAGAAGGTTACCTTCCAGCTCAATGACACGCATCCGACGGTTGCCATCGCAGAGCTCATGCGTATACTCATGGATGAGCATTATCTCACATGGGACGAGGCATGGGATGTAACGACAAAGGTATGCGCATACACAAACCATACGATCATGGCCGAAGCGCTTGAAAAATGGCCCATAGAACTCTTCTCAAGACTTCTTCCGCGTATCTATCAGATAGTTGAGGAGATCAACAGAAGGTTCATAATCGAGATCGAGAAGAAATACCCTTATGAAACCGGTGTAACGCAGGACAAGATCAAGAAGATGGCAATCATCTACGACGGTCAGGTCAAGATGGCACACCTTGCGATCGTAGCCGGATATTCGGTAAACGGTGTTGCAAGGCTTCATACCGAGATACTCAAGAAGCAGGAACTCAAGGATTTCTACGAGATGTTCCCGGAGAAATTCAACAACAAGACCAACGGTATCACACAGAGAAGATTTCTTCTTCACGGTAATCCGCTCCTTGCCGACTGGGTAACCGCACATATCGGTGATGACTGGATCACGGATCTCAGCAAGATCAAGAAACTTAAGGTATATGCCGGTGACGAGCAGTGCCGTCAGGAATTCATGAATATCAAATATCAGAATAAGGTAAGGCTTGCCAGGTATATCAAGCAGCACAACGGTATAGAGGTCGACCCCAGATCCATATTCGATGTACAGGTCAAGAGACTTCATGAATATAAGAGACAGCTTCTCAACATACTTCATGTTATGTATCTGTACAATCAGATCAAGGAACATCCGGACATGGATTTCTATCCGAGAACATTTATCTTCGGTGCAAAAGCGGCAGCAGGCTACAAGAATGCCAAGCTTACGATCAAGCTCATCAATTCCGTGGCAGATGTTGTCAATAACGATGAGAGTATAGAAGGCAAGATAAAGGTAGTATTTATAGAAAATTACAGGGTTTCCAACGCAGAGCTGATATTTGCCGCAAGTGATGTTTCAGAGCAGATATCGACCGCAAGTAAGGAAGCCAGCGGTACCGGAAATATGAAATTCATGCTCAACGGTGCACTTACACTCGGAACCATGGACGGTGCCAATGTTGAGATCGTGGAAGAGGTCGGAAAGGAAAATGCATTTATCTTCGGTCTGAGCTCGGATGAAGTTATCAATTACGAGAATAACGGCGGCTACGATCCGATGGAGATATTTAACAGTGATGAGGATATAAGAAAGGTCCTGATGCAGCTTGTGAACGGATTCTATTCACCGAATGATCCGGAACTGTTCAGAACACTTTACAATTCTCTTCTTAATACACAGTCCACGGATAAAGCTGACAGATATTTCATTTTAAAGGATTTCAGATCCTATGCGGAAGCACAGAAGAAGGTAGAGGCTTATTACCGTGATGAAGAAAACTGGGCAAGATCGGCCATACTTAACGTGGCATGCTCGGGCAAATTCACATCGGACAGGACCATACAGGAATACGTAGACGAAATATGGCATCTTGACAAGGTTAAGCTGCCTAAAAAGAAAAAGGAGACGGTTGAATGATCAAATTATCAAAAGGTGGTGCTTATCTGATAAACGGGGTTGACATTATCGAAGATAATGCTGACGCAGCGGCCGCCGTAAAAGCCAGAACAGGTAAGGATGTCGATAAAGAGAAGGCTATAGAGGGTACCATTGCTTACGGTATACTAAAGAGTCACAATACCTCCGGCAACATGGATAAGCTGAAGATCAAATTTGACAAGCTTACCAGCCATGATATCACATTTGTCGGGATCATACAGACAGCCAGGGCCTCGGGACTGGAGAAGTTCCCCATCCCCTATGTACTTACAAACTGCCATAACTCACTTTGTGCGGTAGGCGGTACGATCAATGAAGATGATCACATGTTTGGACTTTCATGCGCCAAGAGATACGGCGGTATATATGTACCTCCTCATCAGGCTGTCATCCACCAGTTTGCAAGAGAAATGCTTGCGGGCGGCGGAAGGATGATACTCGGATCCGACTCGCATACACGTTACGGTGCTCTCGGTACCATGGCCATGGGTGAAGGCGGACCTGAGCTTGTAAAGCAGCTCTTAAACCAGACATATGACATAGACAGACCCGGCGTTATCGGTGTATATATGACAGGAAAGCCGTCTAAGGGTGTAGGCCCTCAGGACGTCGCTATTGCCCTCATAGGAGCTGTATTTGCCAACGGATATGTAAAGAATAAGGTACTGGAGTTTGTGGGTCCCGGAGTGGCAGATCTGAGTGCTGATTTCAGGATCGGTGTCGATGTAATGACCACGGAGACCACATGCCTTTCATCGATCTGGAAAACGGATGATAAGATAAAGGATTTCTTTGATATCCATGAAAGAAGCGAGGATTATAAGCAGCTCGATCCTGCCGATGTGGCATATTACGACGGTATGATCACCATCGATCTCGATAAGGTTAAGCCTATGATAGCTATGCCCTTCCATCCTTCAAACGCTTATACCATCGATGAGGTAAATGCAAATCTTAAGGATGTACTTCATGAAGTGGAGGAGAGAGCTAAGGTAAGCTTCGGTGATAAGGTAAGCTTCAGTCTTCAGGATAAGATAAAAAACGGCAGATTATACGTGGATCAGGGCGTTATCGCAGGCTGTGCCGGCGGTGGCTTTGAAAATATATGTGCCGCAGCTGACATATTGAATGGCTGTTATATAGGTGCCGATGAATTCACACTTAATGTATATCCCGCATCAACACCGATATATATGGAACTTATGAAGAACGGCTGTGCTGCTACTCTGCTTGAAACGGGTGCCATCTTAAAGACGGCATTCTGCGGACCCTGCTTCGGTGCGGGCGACACACCTGCAAACGGAGCATTCTCTATCAGACACAGCACACGTAACTTCCCGAACCGTGAAGGCTCAAAGGTACAGAACGGCCAGATAGCTTCCGTTGCACTCATGGATGCGAGATCCATCGCTGCGACAGCGGCAAATAAGGGCTATCTCACACCTGCAACCGAGATGGAAGAGCGCATAGGCGCGTACAAATATCATTTTGACAGCAATATTTACAAGAACAGGGTATTTGACAGCAAGGGAGTGGCAGATCCGAGCATTGAGATCAAGTTCGGTCCCAATATAAAGGACTGGCCGCAGATGTGCGAACTTCCCGAGAACCTTGTCCTCAGGGTTGTCAGCGAGATACATGATCCCGTAACGACAACCGATGAGCTCATACCTTCCGGAGAAACCTCATCATACCGATCAAATCCTCTCGGACTTGCGGAGTTTACACTTTCAAGAAAGGATCCCGAATATGTCGGACGCGCAAAAGAGATGCAGAAGGCTCAGAACGCACTCATGGAAGGCGGGGACGTATTTGCGGCAAAACCGGATCTTAAAGAAGTGATGGATATCATAACAAAGCAATATCCGGATGCGGCAGGCAACATAGGATACGGATCGACGATATTTGCCGTAAAGCCGGGTGACGGTTCTGCAAGAGAACAGGCAGCAAGCTGCCAGAAGGTACTCGGTGGTTGGGCGAACATCGCCAACGAATATGCAACCAAGCGTTATCGTTCGAACCTCATCAACTGGGGTATGCTTCCGTTCATCATCAAGGAGGGAGACCTTCCGTTTAAAAATCTGGATTACATATACATACCCGGTATAAGGAAAGCCATTGAAAACAAAACAGGTGTTATAAAAGCCTATAATGTGGGAAATGGGCTTTCTGAGTTCGATCTTACACTCGGAGATCTTACCGATGAGGAACGAGAGATAATACTCAAAGGATGCTTAATAAATTATAACAGGATTTAATAATCAAACATTACATGCGATATATAAAAGAGCAAAAACACCGGCCATTCATTGAATGACCGGCGTTTTTTTTTATTGCCAATACACATAATACTGTTTGGAACGGTGATCCTAAGCTGTATTCATATCCAGATGTGCTATTAAGCCCGCCATGGCATTTTCATACAGGAAAATACCCGTCCGGCGGAGAACACCGTTGACATCTGACGAGTCAGATACTTCATTGGCATTATCGGATGCGTTATCCGCTTCTGTGTTATTTAAACTGTTTCTCAGCACATAGTTTGTGTCCGCACTTCCGAGATAGATGGCACCGACACCGCTTTCCTTCAGTGAAAGCAGTTTGTCCTCACCGCTCTCGTCCTTGTACCAGACCTTCAGAAGATCAAAAACGGCATCATTTTCATCTATCCAGCCGTTTTGGTCCGTATCATAGGCAGACAGATCGGAAAATCCGTCACCGGACTTTGTCCCGAAAAGCTCCGAACCGTCGTTTATGAGACCATCCTTATTTTTATCAAGTGCAAGAAAAGCGTTGCCTTTAAGAGGGCTGCTTATCAGTTCTTCCTGTCCGTCCGCGTCAAGATCAAAGAAGAACTTCTGGTCAGACAGTCCTATCATATCGCCGGAAATATTAAGGACGAGCGGGTCACACAGATTGATGACGTCCACACTTTCCTCTCTGTAATACTGCTCAAAGCGGCTGCTCATCTCAAACGCGACGTTAAAATCGATCGATCGTCCGTCTGCGGTCTTTACATTTCCGCTCGAAGCAAACGAAACGTATTGCTCTTCGATCGTGTGTGTTTCGCGGATCCCGTACAGAGTAAGAGTGGCGGGACTCTGCAGGGTGGCAGAGGGTTCGGCGGATTGAGGGGCGATCCCGTATTTTTCACTCATTTTCCGCGCGGATTCATCACCGAACAGCATTCTCCAAAGATACAGGACAAACTGTTGTCGGATGCTCTGGATGTCCCTTAATTCCGGGGTTGGGGAGTGGGAGGCTTTTGCAGCCGTTGTGGCAAAGGTCTCTCCGGTTTTTGTTGTTTCGTTATCGGCTATGTTACTGAGGGTTTCCCCAAAGTTTTTCTGTGGGAGAGAATTCATCCCTCCGCGGTAGCCGACCTGTAACTTCCTTGTAGAATCCAGTCTGTATGACCGGGCAGAATCCATTCTTAGATCGTAGGATTCAATCTTCAAGTTTCTGCTCCTTTCCTTTTCTCATTTTTGAGGATAAAATGCGCTCATCCTGAGCAGATGTGTAAGCAGATGATCCGTTCTGCAGAAATGTAGTACAGCTATATAATATATCGGTATGGCAGGTCGATTAATTTAGGAGTAGATCGATCCGGCGGGTGTTGTGAGAAGATGAAATCGGTAGTATAATCATAGGGATGCAAAAGACCTGAGGCAATGCGGGAATATATCATTTGATGCACAGCCGAAGCTCTTTGGCGAAAATAACTGTAAATGGGCCGAAGGCTCAGAGACCGGGAGGAAGACAATGAAGATCGTAGTACTTGCAGGTGGAACCAGCACGGAGAGGGATGTTTCTTTCGTGACGGGCCAGAATATATACTCAGCATTAAAAGAGAACGGACATGATGCAATAATCGTGGATCCGTATATGGGTTATGAAGGTGAGACCGAAGGATTGTTTGGGGCAGATATAGACTGGACTTCAAAGATAAGCGCGATAGGTGAGAATGATCCCGATATAGAAAAGATCAAAGCAATGAGACCGGCAAAGTACACCGGGTTCTTCGGACCGAATGTCATTAAACTGTGTAAGGAAGCAGATGTGGTATTCATGGCATTACACGGCGAGAACGGAGAAAACGGCAAGATACAGGCGGCTTTTGACCTTGAGGGCATTAAGTACACAGGAACCGATACGCTCAGTTCAGCAGTGTGTCTCAACAAGTCGCTTGCAAAAGAGATAATGGCATACAACGGTATCCCCACACCGAAGAGCGTAAGAATGTTTAAGGGCAGCGACATGATCAACAGCATAGGATATCCCTGTGTGGTCAAAGCCAATAACGGCGGCTCAAGCGTAGGTGTCAGCATCGCCAATGACGAGGAAGAATATAAGGCGGCCCTTGCGGACAGCTTTAAATATGATGACGAGATCATAATCGAGCAATATATAAAAGGAAGAGAGTTCTCAGTTGGTGTCATAGAGGGCAAAGCCCTTCCCATCATTGAGATAGCTCCTATTAAAGGCTTTTATGATTACAAGAACAAATATCAGGAAGGATCGACAGTAGAAACCTGTCCGGCAGAGATCGATGATATAAAGACGAAGCAGATGCAGCAATATGCCGAGAGGGCATTCACGGTCTTAAGGCTGCGTGATTATGCAAGGATGGATTTCATGATGTCACAGGACGGACAGATGTACTGTCTCGAGGCCAATACACTTCCGGGCATGACCAATACTTCGTTGATCCCGGTAGAAGCAAAGGCTGCGGGAATAAGCTTTAATGAATTGCTTGAGAAAATAATAATGATGGCAGTGAATAGGAAATAAAATGTTAAATCTGGAATTAACAAAAATAACGGAAATATGCAGCGCAGAGCTTGTTTGTTCAAATTCGGTCAACTTTGAAAAAATAAAACATCAAAAAATATCAGGCGTTACTATCGACTCAAGAAAGGCCGGGAAAGGCTTTGTTTTTGTGGCCTCAAAGGGTGAAAGAAGAGACGGACATGAGTTCATTCGAGATGTCTTTGAAAAGGGAGCCGTTGCCGTGATATGCGAACATATACCGGAAGACTATGAAGAGTATCCGGGTGTATTTTTCAAGGTCGAAAACAGTATAGAGGCGTTGAAGACACTTGCCCGTGAGTACAGAAGGATACTGGGAGATACCGTTAAGGTTGTCGGGATAACCGGAAGCGTCGGCAAGACCAGCACAAAAGAGTTCGTGGCATCTGTTTTAAGCAGGCATTATAAGGTACATAAGACACAGGGAAATCAGAATAACCAGATCGGTGTACCGTTGGAGATCCTTTCAATAAGTGATGATACCGAGGTCGCGGTCCTCGAGATGGGTATAAGCGAATTCGGCGAAATGGAAAGGCTCTCCGAATTTGCGAGACCGGACATATGCATAATCACCAATATAGGCGAGTGCCATCTTGAGAATCTCGGAGACAGGGACGGCGTTCTGAAAGCAAAAACAGCAATATTTACATCGATGTCTGAAAACGGAGAGGTAATACTAAACGGTTTTGACGATAAGCTTTGTACCGTTGGCGAGGTAAACGGTAAAAAACCGTTCAGATTCGGCAGGAACATTGATGATGTATATGCAACGGATATAAAGGACAGAGGGTTGCTTGGCTCCGATATAACCGTGAATATAGCGGCAAACCCGAAAGACAGCTTTAAAGTCCATGTGCCGCTCCCCGGAAAACACATGATCAACAACGCTCTTACGTCAACTATGGCAGGCATTATAATGGGCTTGACAACGGAAGAGATCATAAGCGGGATAGAAGCGGTAAGGGCTACGTCCGGAAGAAGCAACGTGATAAAAACAGACAGTTATATCCTGATAGATGATTGCTACAATGCAAATCCCACATCCATGAAGGCAGCGATCGACATGCTCATGATTGCTGAAGGAAGAAAGGTTGCCATCCTCGGAGATATGTTTGAACTCGGGACGGATGAAGCAAAACTTCATGAAAATGTCGGCAGGTATGCGGCGGGATCAGGTGTTGAGGTCATAATATGCATCGGAAAGCTTGCAAAACATATGTATGACGGTGCGATGAGCGCATTGATGTGTGAAAAACAGGAGATATACTATTTCCCCGAAAAAAAGGATTTCAGTGCAAGAAAGAATATACTTTGCGAGGGAGATACGATACTTATAAAGGCTTCAAACGGAATGCATTTCAATACGATCCTGGAAGAACTGAAATAACAAGAAAAAAACCACCTTTCGGTGGTTTTTTGTTATCACACGGCTTCTTTGTTCTTTTCGTACATATCGATTATCCGGCCTCTTACCATCTCCGGCAGGGCTTTTATCTCATCCCTTGACATATCCTTTACAGGGATAGGTTTGCCGTATTCAACGACTACATGGGATTTTACCACGCGGGGGAAGTGGCTTTCAAATATCGACTCCGAATTGTTGATCGACACGGGTATTATGTCGCAGCCACTCTTTGTGGCGATCTTAAAGCTTCCGCCCTTAAAGGGAAGCATGGTCTGATCGTTTGTCTGATTGCGTGTTCCCTCGGGGAAAATAAATATGCTTATACCCGATTTTATGTAATCGATAGCGGTAAGTATGGTCTGCATACCCTGTTTTATGTCATGTCTGTCGAGGAAAAGGCATTTTACGTTCAGCATCCACAGCCTGAAGGAAGGGATCTTGCCCATTTCCTTTTTACTGATAAAACCGGTCAGACCGGGCATAAGGGAGTAGTTGATGATGATATCAAAATAGCTCCGATGGTTGCATATGTACAAAACACTCCGGTCCGTCGGAAGGTTTTCCTTCCCGATGACGGTGACCTTTGTACCGGCCATGAAAAGGACGACCCTGAAGGCCCATTGAACAACGGCAAGTGAACTGCGGTCCTTGATACCGGGATTAAATTTGCCGATTATCCATTCAACAAGAAGCAGCGGAAGTGAAAATATAAGGAACAATACCACTGCGATCATGATTATTACAATTCTTACCATATATAAAACTCCTGCTGATACGTTGCAACCAAAACGTATTTATCCAAAGATGCCACGAGATTTATTATATCCTATGAATATAAATGTGGCAAGATATCGATATGATGTAGTATAATGATAACTGTGCATATAAAAACCACAAAATATAGATATTTGATATAAGAGGAAAGATATGATCTTATTGAAAGGCGGACGGGTCATAAATCCCGATAATGATCTTGATGAGATCGCCGATGTTCTCATAGTCGGCGACAGGATCGCCCTGGTGCGACAGAATATAGGAAAGGACGAGATCGATGAGGCAGGAGACGGATCCGAACTTGAAACCATAGATTGCAGAGGAAAAACAGTGGGTCCCGGCCTTGTGGACATACATGTTCATTTCAGAGATCCCGGTTTTACTTATAAGGAAGATATATTTACCGGAGCGGAGGCCGCAGCGGCAGGTGGATTTACATCCGTCATCATGATGGCCAACACAAAACCTGCCATCGATAACGAAGAAACACTTCGGTATGTACTAGAAAAGGGAGCGCAGACAAAGATACATGTCTACAGCTGCGCCAATGTAACATACGGACTTAAGGGCGAAAAGCTCACGGATTTTGAGGGCTTAAAAAAACTGGGAGCGATAGGTTTCACGGATGACGGTATCCCGCTTAAGGATGAAGAGATCGCGCTAAAGGCGATGCAGGAAGCTGCGAAATCCGATTCGGTGCTGAGCTTTCATGAAGAAGATCCGAAGTATATAACCAATAACGGAGTGAACAGAGGCAGGGCTTCCGAATACTATAATATAGGAGGAAGCGACCGACAGGCGGAGATAAGCATGGTGGCACGCGATCTGAAGCTTTCCGAACAGACGGGAGCCAAGATCAACATCCAGCATATATCCGCAAAGGAGACACTGGAACTCATAAGAGAGGCCAAAAAGAATAATAAATACCCTTATCAGCATGTATTTGCAGAGGCAACACCGCATCATATAGCGTTGACGGAAGAAGATGTGATAAAACACGGAACACTTGCCAAGATGAATCCGCCGTTAAGGACAGAAGAGGACAGACAGGCCATAATAGAGGCAATAAAGGATGATACCATAGACTTTATAGCCACCGATCATGCCCCGCATTCGGCGGAAGAAAAGGCAAAACCGATCACCGAAGCCCCCAGCGGGATCATCGGTCTGGAGACATCATTCCCGATAATTTACGAGAAACTGGTCGAAGAAAATAAATTTTCACTTTTGAAGGTTTTTTGCAAGATGAGTCTGAATCCTGCAAGATTATATAATATTTCTGCAGGAAAACTTGCAAAAAATGAAATTGCAGATGTTGTCATAATTGATGAAAATATGTCAAAAAAATACGAAAAGACACTTTCAAAATCATCAAACAGCCCGTTTTTTGGCCATATTTTCAAGGCCGGAATAGTGATGACGATCTGCTCGGGAAAGATAATCTACAGGATTTAATATTTGTAGGTAAACTTGCAATTGTAGTGATTTAACCACAATATATTGTATTGTTTGCAAAATAACTACAGTTATCTAAAACACGATTTAATGTGTTTTTTGAGGGTAAAAAGTCCTCTTACGGGACCCTGAAAAGGAAAGAAATCAATATGAAGAAAAAAACAGTTGGTTTTGTTATCAAGAACGAGGAAATAGCCACAGATATCTTCAGTATGTGGATAAATACCGAAATCGCGGCGTTTGCAATGCCGGGACAATTCGTCGGAGTGTATACCAATGACAGATCTGCATTGCTCCCGAGACCAATAAGCGTATGCGAAGTAAACAAAGAGAGAAATGCACTGAGGCTGGTGTACAGGGTCGTAGGTAAAGGTACAGGCGAATTCTCCCACCTGCAGTCCGGAAGAAGGATAATGCTTCTCGGAATGCTCGGAAACGGCTATCCCACGTCAGCTGCAAAAGGCAAACATGCCATACTTATGGGCGGAGGCATAGGTATTCCGCCTATAGTTGAGTTGGCAAAGTCTCTGAGCGGATGCGGTGGGTATGTTGCAAAGACGGCAGACAGGGTCAGCATCATATTGGGGTTCAGGGATGCGGAGACGTTTCTTGTGGAGGAACTTGAACAATACGGAAAGGTATATATCGCGACAGATGACGGAAGCCTCGGAACAAAGGGCAATGTCATAGATGCGATGAAAGCGGAGGATATAAATCCTGATATCATATATGCGTGCGGCCCCATGCCAATGCTCAGAGGGATCAAGCATACAGCCGAGGAAAGAGGCATCTGCGCTTATATTTCACTTGAGGAACGCATGGCCTGCGGTGTAGGAGCCTGCCTGGGATGCGTATGCACTACCACATCGAAGAACAGCCACAGCCATGTGAACAATGCAAGGATATGTACGGACGGACCCGTATTTGACAGCAGGGAGGTGGTTATATAATGGCTTCAACAAAGGTGACCATTGCCGGAGTGGAATTCAAAAATCCGGTCGTGACTGCTTCGGGAACCTTCGGTTCCGGCATGGAATACGGTGAATTTGTGGATCTTAACAAACTCGGAGGAGTAGTGACTAAGGGAGTGGCCAATGTACCGTGGCCGGGTAATCCCACACCGAGGGTTGCGGAGGTCTACGGCGGTATGCTAAATGCCATAGGCTTGCAGAATCCGGGTATAGATGTGTTTATTGAGCGAGACCTTGCATTTCTTAAGGACTACGATACCAATGTTATCGTCAATGTGTGCGGAAGATCCGTTTCGGATTATCTTGAGGTTGTAGAGAGACTGAACGATACGGACGTTGACATGATGGAGATCAATATTTCCTGTCCCAACGTCAAGGAAGGGGCGATCGCATTCGGACAGAAGGCCGAATCGGTCTACGATATCACAAAGCAGATAGTCGATAAGTCCACAAAACCCGTTATCATGAAACTCAGCCCCAATGTTACGGATATCACGGAGATGGCAAAAGCCGCAGAAGCCGCGGGAGCTGATGCGATCTCACTCATCAATACGATAACCGGTATGAAGATAGACATTAACAGGCGCGCCTTTGTGCTTGCAAATAAAACAGGCGGCATGTCCGGACCTGCCATAAAACCCATAGCGGTAAGGATGGTTTATCAATGTGCGCACGCGGTAAAGATACCGATCATCGGAATGGGCGGCATAGCTTCGGCAGAGGACGCCATAGAATTCATGATGGCCGGTGCCACGGCTGTAGCAGCCGGTGCGATGAATTTCGTCAATCCTTATCTTACCGAGGAAATGGCAGACGGGATTGAAACATTTCTGGTAAAGAATAAGATAGATGATATACGCGATATCATAGGATGTGTCGACTGAAAGATCCAAATGCGGTCCTATACGTAAAAATCGTAACAAATGCAAATATAAATGCAATTGAAAAGCCGGGGGATAATCAAATCCCCCGACCTTGTGTTTTTGAGGTTAAAGTCTCTATAACAGATTGTTTGCTTCTTCGGCCCACTTATCAAATTTGCTCATCGTTGCTTCGTAGGTTCTCTGGGAAATATCAGGAAGTGTGTCGCCCCAGGTCTTTGTAGCCATTTCAAAGCCTTTCTTAAAGGCATCTCTCAGCTCTTCAATTTTACTCGGATCACCTCCGCTGAGAGCTTTGGCGAAGTCAAGGATCCTGTCTGACGTCTGATTGACACCCCAGTAACCGTCTTCTGCAATATCAGCCTGAGCCTGAGCCTTGGTAGCCGGATCTACGGTAAATTCTCCGCTTCTTAGGAAGCTCCATATGTCATCGGCTGAACCGATGGCGTTGCCCTGACCGCTGATGAGCTTTTCAACAAGACTGCGAAGCTGTGAGGTTCTGGCCTCTGCATCTGCCTTGAGTTTGTTTACCAATTCGGTGTTAGGTGTATAAGTTTTCTGTGTATTGCTTGAGGAAGCTGCTTTATCGCTTGGTTCATAAACAACTCCCGATCCGATTGCCTCATTTGATTTCTGACTCACATCGGATGTGGTCTCTTTTGTGGCCTTTGCCGTTGAAGCATAAGCATCGTACGCGTTAACTCCACCTGTAACTCCATTTACATTCATTAAGATACCTCCTTGTGATAGATTCTTTATGCCTCTGTGAAGCCTTAAAAAAGAGACTTCACTTGTATATCTTATATCGGCATTTATACATACAATATTAACATATAATATTGAAAAATTGTATTTTTTTTTGTACAATCTTTGTATACAGTACACAATATACAATAAACATAAAAAGATTGGGGAAATGATACCGATGAAGATATTGGCAATGTCAAAGATCAATCTCGGACTTGACGTTCTAAGACGCAGGGAAGACGGGTATCACGAGGTCAGGATGATAATGCAGACACTGTCATTGCATGATGAACTTGTATTTGAAAAGCGTGACGATGATGAGATAAGGATAATCTGCGACAATGCCGGACTGGAATGCAATGAGGACAACCTTATATATAAAGCCGCACGGATGATAATGGATGAAGCCGGAGTGTCCTGCGGTTTTGATATAAAGCTTACCAAGAATATTCCGATAGCGGCAGGTATGGCCGGAGGAAGTACAGATGCGGCTGCGACATTTACGGCGATCAACGAGATCCTGGGTCTTGGTTACAGTAAGCAAAAACTACGTGAAATGGGTGTAAAGCTCGGTGCAGACATACCTTACTGTATAGAGGGCGGGACAAAGCTTTCGGAAGGTATAGGTGAGAAGCTGACGGATTTAAAGCCGGCACCGAAGTGCCATGTTGTCGTTGTAAAACCACATATAGGGGTATCGACCGGGTATGTGTATGAGAATCTTCATGTGGAAAATATCACAAAACACCCCGATATAGATGGTATGCTTGATGCCATAGAAAGAGGAGATTTCCGCGATATGGCTGCAAAGATGGACAATATACTTGAAAATGTGACCGAAAAACAATACCCGGTGATCGCAGAGTTGAAAACCATCATGAAGGAAAACGGAGCAGCCAATGCGATAATGAGCGGAAGCGGGCCGACGGTATTCGGACTGTTTGAGGACAGGACAAGAGCCGAGGTAGCACTTAAGAAGCTTATGGATACGGGAGAAGTGAGCAGGGGATCTGTTACGGAGTTTGTCGACAGTTCATGTGTGATATGTTAGCGTGATCTGTCCTAATATGGGAGAAAAGTATGGAAAACTACATGGAAAATGCATTTTTGCCGCTAAGGGATGTCGTATTCAAGACATTGAGACAGGCGATCCTCACCGGGGAACTCAAACCGGGTGAAAGACTGATGGAGATACATCTTGCCAATAAACTCGGGGTTTCGAGAACACCCATCAGAGAAGCGATCAGACAGCTTGAACTGGAGGGACTTGTGATCATGATACCCAGAAAGGGTGCCCAGGTTGCGAGCATAACCGAAAAGAGCATGTCGGATGTACTTGAGGTGCGCCTTGCACTTGAGAAGCTCGCGGTCGAGCTGGCATGCCGGAGGATCGATTACGAACAGAAGGAGAGACTGAAGACGGCATTGCTTGCATTTGAGGATATCATCGGTAATGAGGATGCGGGTGAGATCGCGAAGGCCGATGTTGCATTTCATGATGAGATATTTGAAGCGACGGGAAATCCAAGACTGGTCCAGATGTTGAACAATCTTGCGGAGCAGATGTACAGATACAGGTTCGAATATATCAAGGACAGAAGCGGACATATGCGGCTCGTGGAGGAACACAGAAGGATATATGATGCGATCCTTGCGGGCGATGTGGTAGCGGCAACCAAGGAGATCTCCGTCCATATCAAGAATCAGGAGGAATCGATCATCCGTCAGATAAGACTGGATGAATCATAACAGATTGTGTCAGGTTTTCTATGAAAACCTGACATGCAGCGTCGGCCCTTCGAATATGAACGCTCGCCCATGTAAAATTCGCCTACGGCGAAGGGCGAGCGCTACATAATGCTCTTTCAGAGCATTACAATAAGTAGTCGAATTCCAATGGGCCGATGTTCAAAAGATAGCGGTGGGGATATGACTAAACGTGTACATATAACCGTAACAGGTACGCAATGGAATGACGATTGCGAACCCGAGGTCATTAAAACAGAACATGACGGGATACTGGTAAAGCAGCGTGAAAAGGCTTATCTCAAGTATGATGAGGTACTGGAGGGGACGGATTCGGTAACAGCCAATCTGGTGAAGATCGAGCTTAACGAAGTGACCGTAGTAAAAAAGGGAGCTGTCAATGCAGAGATGCATTTTGTGGCTGACAAGAGGAAGAGCGCGGGCTACGACACGGGTCACGGGACTCTCAGGATGGGTATATATACAAATAATATAGCGGTATTTGAAAACGACTGCGAATACAGGCTTTTGATAGATTACAGACTTGAGATGAACGGTGAATTCTTTGCAAATTCAAGGATAGACATAACGGCGCATTTACTGGTATAAACGGGTAAAAGTGCAAAAAAAGACATGGTACGTGAAAACGCGCCATGTCTTTTTTATTATTTGATGGGCTTTGCACCCGCTTTTTCCTGTGCCCTTTCCAAAGCCTGTCTGAAACGGCTTTTCTTCTTCTGTTCAACCACGATCGGTTTGCCGTGAAGAGCTTTTACTTCGGTAACGTACATTCCGCTGACGGAGGCTTTGACCTCCTTCTTGACGGGAACGGATTCAAAGATCTTGTCATCACATATCAGAGACATCGTCTGGGGCCCGACCTTTGCCTTGAGCACGGAAACTTTTGCATTTCTCATAAGCTTGGGTGTCTGGTCGAGAACGGATTGCGGAAATCCCGCATCTTTGAGTTTCATACGTTTTTTATCGATTATGAACATTGATACCGACTGTTTTGCGGCTTCAATGGCTTCCTTCTGTTCTTCCTGTTTTTTCTGGGCTTTCTTTCCGAGAAAATACAAAACCACTATGGCTATAATCAGAACAGCTATAATTATAAGTGCGATTATAGTACCTGTCTTCAATTAAAATACCTCCTAAGAACTTCTCTCAAAAACAAAACTTATTTTAGCATTTATAATGTGAAAAGTCTATGAAAATACAAGAAAGACTTTATAAAGACCTTGAAATATGATATAAATAGAAATTGTGATGTTACACATATATAAATAGGAAATGAGGATAATTATGAAAAAAAGACTGACAGCACTTATCGTGGCTTTGATGACAACGGCGGCTTTATGTGGTTGTACCGATGACGCGTCAAAGGATATTTCCAAGATCGACGTCGATAAATATCTCGTAAGCATAGGAGATTACAAGAACATAACCGTAGAGGCCGAGTTACAGGAAATAACCGATGAAAATGTGGAAACGGCGATCTATTACATGCTTGCAAGCGCACCCGAAAAAGTTGAGGTAACGGGAAGAACGCTTCAGAACGGTGATGTATCCAATATCGATTTTGAAGGAAAGGTCGACGGCGTTGCATTTAACGGCGGTACGGCACAGGGACAGGAGCTCGAGATAGGTTCCGGCTCGTTTATAGACGGATTTGAAGACGCTCTTATCGGTATGGAGATCGGTGAAACACGTGATATAGATGTTACATTTCCCACTGATTACCAGGTATCCGACCTTGCAGGAAAACCGGCTGTATTTACGGTTAAGCTCAATAACATATATGAGAAGCAGATCCCGGATCTGACGGAAGAATATGTGGCTGGGCTCGGTCTTGAAGGCGTCACGACAGTGGATGAATTTAAGGCAGAAGTTAAGAAACAGCTTATGGAAACAGCTCAGGATGATTATAATTCACGACTTGAATCGGAAGCGATGGAGCAGCTTCTGAACATCTGCGAATTCACGGATGAAGTCCCTCCGGAAAGATACAATTATTATTATGATTCAATGATAAATGAAGCAGAAGGCTACGCTTCACAGTACGGAACCGATATCGATACGATAATCAAGTCGTATTACGGATATGAAAATGTCGATGATTATTACTCAGATATAAAGGATTCCGCGATCAGGGCAACACAGCTTGACCTTGCAATGGTAAAGATCCTTCAGCTTGAAAAGGAAAAGATCACAAAGAAGGACGTGGATGAAGCGGTTAAGGCAAACTACAGCTCATTCGGCTTCAATTCCGTTGAAGAGTTCCTTGCGCAGATAGATATCGATGACTACAAGTCATACCTTATCAATGAGAAGGCTGCACAGATAATAGTTGACAATGTAAAGGTTGTTCCGCCCACACCGGACGTGACTGCAGAATAAGAATTGATATCCCGAAGGGACATCATAGAGCTTGCCCCTTTGCCTAAGGCATAATTTCAATGGGGATACATCAAGAGGAAATACAATGAGAACCAAGATTAAACAATTGTTCAGAAATACAGAGGAATATGCAGATAAAGAAGTCATGGTATGTGCATGGGTAAGGACCAACAGAGCACAGGCTCAGTTCGGATTCCTTACCGTAAACGACGGTTCATTCTTCGAATCGCTCCAGATTGTTTACGAACAGGATCTTGCTAACTTTGAAGATATATCAAAGATCCGCGTGGGAGCATCCGTACAGGTTAAGGGTAAAGTGGTACTCACACCCGATATGAAGCAGCCGTTTGAAGTACATGCCACGGAAGTTATAATGCTCGGTGACTGCCCGGAGAATTATCCGATACAGCCCAAGAGACATACGAGAGAATTTTTGAGGAGTGTTGCGCATCTCCGCCCGAGGACCAATCTTTTCAGTGCGGTATTCAGGGTAAGAAGCGTGGCAGCTATGGCCATACATAAATATTTCCAGGACAGAGGCTATGTATACGTACATACACCTCTTATAACAGGTGCGGACTGTGAAGGTTCGGATCAAATGTTCAAGATAACGACCTTCAATATGAACGAGCTTCCGCTTGATGAAGAGGGAAAGGTTGATTTCTCAAAGGACCTGTTCGGAAAGCAGTCATTCATTACCGGATCGGGACAGCTCCAGGGTGAAACATTTGCCATGGCATTCGGAGATATCTATACATTCGGACCGACATTCAGAACAGAGAATTCCAATACACAGACTCATGCCAACGAATTCTGGATGATAGAGCCCGAGATGGCATTCTGCGATCTGAACGGACTCATGGACATAGAAGAGGAAATGCTTAAGTTTGTTGTAGGCTATGTATGTGAAAACTGCCCTGAGGAGATCGCTTTCTGTGATCAGTTTGTTTCCAAGGGACTTAAGAAAAAACTGGATGATCTGCTCAGTTCTCATTTCACGCGTATATCACATCGTGAGGTCATAGATATCCTTAAAAAGGCCGATGTTAAGTGGGAATTCGAACCCGATTACGGTGAGGATATCGCAAAAGAGCATGAGAGGTACATAACGGAATATTTTAACGGACCGGTATTTGTGACCGACTGGCCGAAGGACATCAAGGCATATTACATGAAGCTTAACCCTGATGATAAGACTGTCGCTGCAGTTGATCTGCTCGTTCCGCAGGCCGGCGAGCTTATGGGCGGGAGCCAGAGAGAGGAAGACCTCGACAAGCTCATCGGGCGTATGGATGAAATGGGAGTCGACAAGGAAGGCATTGACTGGTATCTCGATACCAGAAGATACGGCGGTTGCATCCACAGCGGTTTCGGAATGGGATTTGAAAGACTCATCATGTATCTGACCGGCGTGGAAAATATAAGAGACGTCATCCCTTATCCTCGTACACCAAGATCATGTGATTTCTAAAGAACATATTTGGGTAAATACAAAATATACTTTTTTACATCAAGGCAGGTTCAGACCTGCCTTTTATGTTATAATGAACCTATGAAAAAAATGCTTAAGACGCTCACAATTTCATTATTGATCATCACGCTTCCGCTGTCGGTCTATGCGACCACTATAGATGATATCAAAAAGGAACAGCAGGATACCAAGAAGCAGCTCGAAGAGACCAATAACGAAATAGAGAACCTGACAGAGGTACGTAAGGGTATAACCGACGAGATAGAACAGATCGATGATGAACTCGTCGATCTTATGACGTCCATAAGCATTCTCGAAGATGAGATCGAGGATATTGAGGGTCAGATCGAGGTAAAGAAGACCGAACTTGCGGATGCCGAGAAGGTTGAAGAGGAGCAATATGAGGCCATGAAGACCAGGATCAAATTCATGTATGAAAAAGGAGATTCGACTTATGTACAGCTTCTGTTCGAATCAAAGAACATGGGTGATCTGGTCAATAAAGCAGATTATATAGATGAACTTTATGCATATGACAGAGAAAAACTTAACGAATACATAGCAGCCAAAGAAGCCGTGGCGGCAGCCAAGCTTGCGCTGGAGGAAGAACAGGAAGAACTTGAAACGGCTCACTATGAGCTGGAACTTGAGCAGGCAGAACTCAATAACCTACTGGAGCAGAAAAAGAGCGAGGCAGAGGATTACGATACACAGATAGCAAGGGCAAAACAGGATGCTGCCGCATACAAAGCCAAGATCAAGCAGCAGAACAGCCAGATAAAGAAATTGGAAGAGGAAGCCAGAAGGAAAGCTCAGGAAGAGGCCCGGAAAAAAGCTGAGGAAGAGGCCAAGAAGAAGGCTGCGGCCTTAGCGGCCGGCGGAGGCGATACGTCCTCAACATCTTCATCGTCGGGTAGTTCATCATCAACAGATACAGCCACTGTGATAAGCAGTTCATCGGGCAGCCAGCTTGGCAAGGAGATCGCCAATTACGGATGTAAATTCATAGGAAATCCCTATGTGGCCGGTGGCACCAGCCTCACCAACGGATGTGACTGCTCCGGCTTCACAATGTCTGTATATCAGGCCTACGGTTACAGCCTGCCAAGAAGCTCTACATCCCAGAGAAATGCAGGAACGGGTGTCACCTATGCAGAAGCCCAGCCGGGCGATATCATCTGCTATGCGGGACATGTCGCCATTTACATCGGCAATGGCCAGATAGTCCATGCTTCAACCCCTTCATCGGGCATCAAGATAGGTAATGCGACCTACAGGGAGATTCTCGCAGTCAGAAGGATCGTGTAGAAATGAATACGCCGGCAAATCATCCGCCGGTCGCACCAACCGACGGCAAAGCAAACCGCCGGTCGCACCAACCGCCGGCAAATCATCCGCCGGTAGTACCAACCGCCGGCAAATCATCCGCCTGTCGTACCAACCGCCGGTATACCTCAGGTGGAATACGACCCGCCTACTAGATTCACAGCGATTTTAAAAAATACAAGGGTGTTTCAAGGTCATGCGTTTCACAAACCTTGAAACACCCTATTTAAAATCACTGTTCATCAAGGGGCTTGGTCTATCATTCCCCCTGAGGTATACCGGCGGTTTTAGCTGTCGGTTGATTTGTCGGACGATTCTGAATCGGACGCATCATTATCGGTTTCGTTCTTGATTTGCTCTTCGTAGGTTTTGGCAACTACGCTTTCGTATTTCCGGATGACTTCACGATCCGAGTCGCCGAAACGACGGAAATTGTTGAAGCCGGCGAAAAGAATGCTGATGCTTTCAAAGGTTGTGTTGAAAGCGCCCTCCTCATAGAGGTTCTTAAGGATGATGCCGATCGGGATGGCAAGGATCATGCCAAGAACACCCTTAACGGCAAAACCGATGAACAGCAGGAAAAGAGTCGGGATCGAATCCATACCGACGGACTCTCCGACGATCTTGGGCTGGATGATCTGCCTGAGCAGCTGGCCGACACCCCAAATGATGAGGAGACCGATGCCGATCGCATATTCACCGTTGAAGAATTTTATGATAGCCCACGGAATCATAACCGTGCCTGCTCCGAAAACCGGAAGGAAATCCATGAAGCAGATGCCGAGCGCAACGAGTATTGCATAATCGACCCTTATGATGAACAGACCGATCACGGTCACGAGATAGATCCAGATCTCGATCTTGAACTGGGCTTTGAAGTAGCCGCCAAAAGCATTTCTGATGCTTCTTTTAATTATTTCCCAATTATATACGACCGAAGCGGGAAGATATTTTTCGGAAGTCTTTTTAAGGTAATCCTTGTCCGCAACGAAGAAATATGATGACAGCAGCGCCATGACAACTGCCATGATCAGATCCGGGATCTTGGTGACCACGTTGCCGACAGAAGGCAGGTCGAGAGCACCGGAACCGACTGAAAGATTGCTGAAATACTTCTGGCTGTTTGCTGCAAAGGAATCCAGAGTGCTTCGTATTGAAGCGGGAAGTTTGGTATATACACCCATCAGGGAATCGCCTACCTGCTCGAATTCAACCACAAGTCCGGACCACAGTCTCGGGAAATCCTGAACAAAATCTATCACCTGGTTTACGAGAAAATAGCAGATCCCGTACACGATGGCAATGACTATCGCAAGAACCAGGATTATGACTATCGCAGAGCCGGCTTTTCGTTTGATCTTTATCTTCTTTTCGAAGAATTCAACGATGGGCTTTGCGATCAGTGAGATTATCCAGCCGATTATAAACGGCATGAAGAATACGATCAATTTGGGTATCAGAAATATTATAATGAGTACGACCAATACGGCGGTAAGCAGATTGGCAAGTACCTTAAGATAAGTTTTGACTTTGGGATTCATGTTGTCATCTCCTCTCAGATTATGATTATAGCGCAATTTGCAGGTTAAAACAATCGTCACCGGACTTACGGATGCGGATAGGATATAACGCCCTTGTAACAGATATGTTATAATGAACTTTGAAATAATGAGGGATGGCTTATGGCAAAGATATATATCCGAACGGATGGCAATAAGAATATAGCATCGGGGCATATCATGAGATGCCTTTCGGTAGCATATGCGCTCAGCGACCTTGGAGCGGAACCTCATTTTCTCCTGTCGGATGATGAGAGCGTTCAAATGTTTGAAGCCTGTCTTGACCGGAAATACAGCGACATTAAAAAAACGGTCATGGGAGACGGAAACTATCATGAACCGGAAACGGTAAAAGCGGTAACGGGTAAAGATTGTGTTATCTTATTGGACAGTTATGCGGTCACTGCAGAATACGTGGACGGACTGGAGAGATTTGCGAAGGTAGCTTATATAGATGATATCAGAGAGCAGGACATGAACTGTGATCTGGTCATCAACTATGACATAGTAACGGACGATATGAATGCCGAATACATGAACAGCTACAAGCGGGCAAAACGCGTGCTGCTCGGGGGAAAGTATGCACCGCTCAGAAGACAGTTTGCAGGTAAAAAGACCGAGATACGTGATGATATCCGCGATATCCTGATCCTGACCGGCAATACGGACAGGGAACATATGCAGCTTGGTCTTGTCAAAAACTTTCCTTATGAAGATTTTCCGGGTGTAACATTGCACCTTGTTGTCGGAGCGTCAAATACGGACGGTTCTGAATTAAAGCAAATGGCATCGGACGGAAAACCGATCAGGATATATGAACATGTATCGGACATGGCGGATGTAATGCTAAAATGTGATATGGCGATATCCGCCGGCGGAACAACTCTCTATGAACTGTGCGCGCTCGGTATCCCGACAATGGGGATCTGTATAGCCGATAATCAGAAGTTTTCGCTCAAAGCCTTTAATGCAGCGGGCGCTGTGAAGTATATGGGTGATATAAGAAAAGACGATGTTTTTGAGGCGGTCTTTGCGCAGCTTAAAAACTATGACCGCGACACAAGAGCCGCCCAGAGCCTGAAAATGCGCGAGATCTGCGACGGACACGGAGCCGAAAGAACGGCTGAGGAGATATTGAACCTTCTATGACTTATAATTGCCAATTATAGGCGGATAGTATAAAATGAAGCTTGGGTTTTAAGCTTCATTTTTATTATATGAAAAATATGATCCATAACGGACATATCGGAAAATAAGGTGACAGGGTGACAGATATGAAGATTTTGGCGATAATCACGGCCAGAGGTGGCAGCAAAAGAATACCAAGGAAAAATATAAAGGAATTCTGCGGCAAACCGATCATGGCTTATTCGATAGAGAGTGCCCTCGGATCGGGAGCATTTGATGAAGTCATGGTTTCCACCGAGGATAAGGAGATAGCTGAGATATCGAAGCATTACGGAGCGAAAGTACCTTTTTTCAGAAGCGAAAAAACAGCTTCGGACTTTGCGACTACCACCGATGTACTTCTGGAGGTCATCGAAGAATACGAAAAGCGGGGCGATAAATTTGATATCGCCTGCTGCATTTACCCGACAGCGCCGTTCATAACAGCGGAAAGGCTGAAGCAGGCCGTCGAGGAGCTGAAAAAGAGTGATGCCGATACGCTTATCCCCGTGGTACGGTTTTCATATCCGCCGCAGCGGGCACTTGTTATAGAAGACGGGCATCTTGTGTTCAAATATCCCGAAAATCTTATCACAAGGTCGCAGGACCTTGAAAAGCAATATCATGATGCGGGACAGTTTTATGTGTTCAGGACGGAAGCATTTAAGAGCAATAAAAACATAATGCTGGGCAATATAATACCTATGGAGCTGGATGAGATGGAAGTCCAGGATATAGATACGGAAGAGGATTGGAAACTTGCCGAGCTCAAATACGGTTTTCTGGCAGATAAAAAGGCCCGATAAGATCGGACAGAGCGATCGGATACGGTAATGAGGTGACATATTATGAAAAATGTAAAGCTGGACGGAGACAGGGTTTATCTGCGTTCGATAACATATGAAGATACGCCGCTCATGGTCAAGTGGCGCAACCAGGAGAATGTTAACAGATACTTCTTTTACCGCGGAGTATTTGATAAGGAAAGCCATGAAAGATGGATGCGCGAAAAGGTTGAGACCGGAAAAGTCGTACAGTTCATCGTATGTATGAAGGAAGGCGACAGACCGGTCGGCTGTACTTATATCAGAGATGTGGACTACGACAATAAAAAGGCGGAATACGGAGTATTTTTAGGCGAAACAGATGCACGCGGCAGGGGTATCGGTAAAGAGATACTCAATCTGACCGTTGACTATGCATTTAAGGAACTTAAGCTCCACAGGATATATGCAAGAGTCAGGGAGGATAACTATCCGTCATTGTACAGTTTCCTGCATTGCGGTTTTGAAAAAGAAGCTGTCCTCAAAGACAGCGTATTCTGTGACGGCTCTTTCCTGAATGTGGTCATTCTCGGAAAGCTTAACCCTTATGAAGAAAAAGAGTGAGGGCGTACAGGTGGATAAGTTATTTCAGTCATTAAGAAATAATTGGTATAAATGGCTCGTGGGGATACTGTTCGGGCTTCAGGTGCTGGTCATCCTGATCTTCAGGGACAACGGTTATATCCAGATACACGATAATCTGGACCTGTTTATGGCGCATTACCGGATGATCAAGCTGAATCACGGATTCTTTGCGCATAACGTGAACATGCCAATGCTTCACGGTATAGACAGGGATCTGCTCGGTTCGGAGTTCTTACTGTATAATTTCCTGTATATCATCCTGCCAGATTGTGCGGCCTATTATGTGGGATATCTGCTCAAGATCGCGATCGGATTCGGAGGCTTTATCCTGCTCGCAAAAGAAGTTTATGGTGAAAAATATGCGGATTATAGACCGATCGCGGTGGTCATAGCCGCAGCTTACGGTATGATCCCGGTCTTTCCGACATACGGTATAGCATTTACATCCGTACCTGTCATAGTATGGCTCCTCATAAGACTTTACAGAACAGAAGAATTTAAGAAACGGCTGATACTCTATGCGTGTGTATTCTGCTACCCGCTCATATCGTATTTTTCATATCACGGATTTTTCATCCTGTGTTACATGGTTTGTGCTTTTATCATACTATTTGTCAGGGACAAGAGATTTCCGAAGACGATGTTCGCATCACTCTGTATACTTTCGCTCGGATACATAGCATGGGAATACAGACTGTTTTCTGCCATGCTCTTTGACGATACGGTGACCATACGCTCAACGATGGATCACGGACAGCTTACACTTGCAGAGGCATTGCGGGCTGCATGGGAAGAATTTTTTAAGACATCATTTCACAGTCAGGATGATCATGTGTATTTTGTATTCTGGATCTGCATGGCCGGACTCATCATTATCAATATCCTGCATATCAAGCATAAAAAGGCTAAACTGATATTAAAGGATCCTGCGAACCTGATATTTTTATGGATGGTGTTCAATTGTCTGATATTCGGATTGTATGAAAATGAAGCCTTCAGGACATTTGTTGAGAAACTCGTTCCGAAACTGAAGGGCTTTGAATTCGCAAGGACCGCATTTTTCAATACGTTCCTTTGGTTTGCGCTTTTGTTGGTCATATTGACAAGACTTTACGATACCGGAAAAAATAAGAAGATATTCTGTGCAAATGCGATAGTTACGATCGCTGTTCTGATAGTCATGTTCGTGCCGGCAACCTATAACGATCTTTATTATACCTGCTATAATTACGCATACAAGATACTTAAACACAGTGAAACAAGTACGGTTAATTACAGGGAGTTTTACTCAACGGATCTTTTCGGTCATATAACCGAAGATATCGGATATAACGGAGAATGGTCGGCTGCCTATGGACTTCATCCCGCGGTTTTACAGTATAACGGTATAGCCACCGTGGACGGATATCTGGGCATGTACTCTCAGGAATATAAGGAAAAATGGCGAAAGGTCATAGCTCCGGCACTTGAAGGATCGCCTTCTTTCAGGGATTATTTCGACGGATGGGGAGCCAGGGTGTACCTTTATTCGGGTTCGGATGAAAATACCTACGCACCGCTCCGCGTCATGAACCTCGCGGACAACAGGCTCATGGTTGACATCGATGAATTGAAAAATCTGGATTGCAGATATATCTTCTCAAGGATAGAATTTGAAAATGCGGATGAACTCGGGATCACCGAAACCGGTGAATATTCGGGATATGACAGTCCGTATACGATATATGTTTATAAGGTGCAATGATCCGTGTTATGAGGATCTCCGGCATATCGATGCCGTTATCTTGTGTTTTTGAAAGGCAGATTATGAAACAGGAATTTAAGATCGGAGAAAAAACAGTCGGACAGGGTCATCCCTGTTATTGTGTTGCGGAACTGTCCGGAAACCATAACGGAAGTTTTGAGAGAGCAAAGGAGATAATATATGCCGCCCACGAAGCGGGAGCGGATGCCGTTAAACTGCAGACATATACGGCGGATTCACTTGCGCTCAACTGCAATAATGAGTATTTCAGATTAAAGAACGGCGGTCTGTGGGACGGACGTAATCTTTATGATCTTTATACCGAGGCAGCCACACCTTATGAATGGCAGCCGAAGCTCATGGAACTTGCAAACAGCCTGGGAATGGAATGTTTTTCATCTCCTTTTGACATCGATGCTGTGGAGCGCATGCATGAATGGAATATGCCTGCTTACAAGATAGCTTCATATGAGATCAATGAAGTAAACCTTATAAGAAAGGCCGCTTCCATGCATAAGCCGATCATATTTGCCACGGGTATAGCTCTTAAAGAGGATCTGGATCTGGCGATGCAGATATGCAGGGAAGAGGGCAATGAAGAGGTGTTCCTTCTCAAGTGCGTATCGGCATATCCCACGCCGTATGAAGATGTGAACCTCAACATGATACCGACTCTCAAAGAGATGTACGGCTGCCTTGTCGGATTATCCGACCATACCATGGGAAGTACGGTTCCCGTAGGAGCTGCGGCACTTGGGATAAAGATGGTCGAAAAGCATCTCACATTAAAGAGGGCTGACGGAGGAGTTGATTCCGGATTCTCGATGGAACCTGATGAATTCAGGAAAATGGTCACCGATATCCGTATTATGGAAAAAGCGCTCGGTAAGAGCGAATACGGGCTTACACCCAAACAGATCGGAGAGAGGGACCTGTCGAGATCGCTGTTCGTTGCGGCGGATGTGAAGGCCGGAGATAAGATAACACCTGAGAATATCAGGTCGGTGCGTCCTCATGCGGGATTGGAAACAAAATATTACGAAGAGATCCTTGGTAAGACATTTGCAAAGGATATCAAAATGGGCGAGCCGCTGAGGCCGGATGATATAGGCCGGAAGGAGTAACATGAAAAAAATCTGGGATCTTTATAAAAAATACAGAGAGGTCATCGATTACCTCTTCTGGGGAGCGGTTGCGTTCTTCCTGTATATGTTCATCATATGGATATTTATAGATAAACTCGGGTGGGAAGAAAAATTCGCAACTCTGATAGATAATTTTATCGTCATCGTATTTGCTTTTTTTACCAATAAATTCTTTGTGTTCAGATCAAAGTCGAAATCGGTGGCTGCGTTTTTAAGGGAGTTTGTTGAATTCTTTGCGGCCAGGATATTTACACTGGTATTGAGCGAGATCATGATATGGCTGGGATGCGACGTTCTTGGCTTTGACAAGGATTCATACCATCTTCGGATAGTCAGTGATGCAATGATAGTTCAGCTCATAACACAATTTGTGGTCATAGTGGCCAACTATGTTTTCAGTAAACTGTGGATATTCAAAAAAGAAGGTAAAGGCAGCAAAAAGGCAGATCAGGAAGCCTGATAACGGAAACGGATCGGAAAAATGAGCGTTGGTTTACCCGATAAGAAAAAACTGAATATCGGCAGATTTATCTACCCCGTTGCGTTGTTCATACTTCCGCTGCTCAAGATAAATCAGGGCTTTGACGTATCGGACAGTATGTACAGTCTGGGAAACTATATGTTCGGTGACAGGCTTGACGGTATGTGGGTAATGTCCACATATCTCTCCAATCTGGTTGGTTCATTGATCATGAAGCTGCCCGGAGCCGACAGGCTGGTGATCGCCAATCTTTATACGGGACTTGTTCTTTCATGTACGGCGCTTATCGTCTATTTCGTACTTAAGGAAGAAGTCGGGGAGGCGTGCGCATTTCTGGGAGAATTTACGGCAGTCAGCATGTGCTGGATCCCGACAGGCATCCTGTATAACTATCTGACCTATCTTCTTCTTACGGTCGGGGCATTGCTGCTGTGGAAAGCGATCGTGTCCGAAAAGAAGCATCTTTTCTTCCTTGCGGGGTTTGTGCTGGGATCAAATGTATTTGTAAGGATACCGAATGTTACGCAGACCGTGCTCATAGCGGTTTTGATCGTCACTTATATACTTTGGAAAAAACAGGGCATTGTAAAGGCAGTGTTTATCTGTATCGGCGGATATGTAACAGGTGTCATGATACCTCTGCTGATGCTTATTGCAAGATATGGGATATCCGGTCTGGGACAGATGATAAACGGTCTTATGGGCATCACGTCGACAGATGAGAGTTACACGCCCTTATCAATGATAACGGATACATTAAAAGCCTATGGCAGAAGCTTAAAATGGGTGGCTCTTATATTGCTCGTAACAGCCTGCGGTATGCTCATGTTCCGTATCCTTCCGGGAAGATATGAGCATGTAAAAAGGATGATCTATCTGGCGGTGCTTGCGCTTATGATCAGGTTTTTCTGGGGCAGAGGCATGTTCAGCTTCAGATATTATGAGGATTATACAAGCATATATGAATGGGGTATGATAGCCCTGTTTATGAGTATAGCCGTTGATCTTATCGTGATATTTTCAAAAAAATATGAAAAGCAGCTTCCGCTCGCACTTATTTCCATTGTGATAATAATGATAGCGCCGCTCGGAAGCAACAATAATACATACCAGAATCTCAATAACATGTTCCTTGTCATGCCTTTGACCTTCTATATCTGCATCGATATCATTAAAACACTTGCAATATCGGGTGCAGGTGAAAAGGATTACGTCAAAGCCGTAAGATACATCAAGTGGCCGGTTGCCACCGGTATCATACTGCTTTTGATCTGCATACTCGTGCAGAGCTTCGGGTTCCACAGAAGCTTTGTTTTCAGGGACGGTATGCGCGGTGAGAAGAGAGATACGAGGATCACGGGAGTACCGTGCCTTGAAGGTATATTTACCAATGAAGCAAAGGCCTCAGATATAGAGGGGCTTTATGAATATATGGATTCGATCGAAGCCGATGAAGTCATACTTTACGGAGACTGTCCCGGGCTTACATACGTTCTTGAGAGGCCGAGTGCCATATTTACATCATGGGCGGATCTGGATTCCAACTCGATAGAGGACGTGGATGAGGATCTGATAAATGTCAGCACGAGTCTTTCAGACAGTTATCGGGTGCCCGTCATCATAAGAAATATTGAGGGCACAAGCATAAATTCTGCGGTAAAGATGGATCTGATCGCGGATTTTATAGCAATGAATCAATACGAACTGTCATATTCCAATGACGAATACAAGGTATATACGAGACCATAAGGTGCGGAGGACGAGAAGTGTTATTCAATTCACAGATATTCATCTTCATATTTCTTCCGCTTGTACTTATCGTGTATTACGGGCTTCATAAGCTTGGTATGCATACGCTTGCCAAGGTCTCTTTGATCGCGGCATCTTTTATATTCTACGGATATAATCATCCCGTGTATCTGCTCATACTTATATTCAGCATTCTGTTCAATTTCATGATATACAAGATCCTTTCCCGCGCTTCAAAGATGTGTCAGGTTTTCTGTGAAGACCTGACATGCAGCGTCGGCCCTTCGACGCAGTCGAATTCCAATGGGCCGATGTTCAAAAAGGGGAGAAGACTTATACTGATCGCAGCCCTTCTGGTCAACCTTGGCATCATTTTTTATTTCAAATATTTTGATTTCTTTATAGAGAACTCCAACAGATTTCTGCATACGGACTGGGTCACCAGAAATATCCTGTTGCCTCTCGGGATAAGCTTTTTTACATTCCAGCAGGTTTCATTTGTAGTGGATTCATACAGGGGTGAGGCAAAGGACTATGATTTCACGGATTATTGTTTGTTTGTCAGCTTTTTCCCGCAGCTCGTCGCAGGTCCCATCGTTCTGCACAGCCAGCTCATACCGCAGTTTCGCGATGAAAGCAGATTTAAGTTCAATGTCGACCGGTTCGGCGAGGGCGTCAGATATTTTGTGATAGGACTTTTCAAGAAGACCATGATGGCGGATGCATGGGGAAGAGTGTCGGATCTGGGTTACAGGTTTGAAACGCACTGGGATACACCGTCCGCGGCGCTCATTATCCTTGCATATACATTGCAGATATATCTGGATTTCAGCGGATACAGCGATATGGCGATCGGTCTCGGGAAAATGCTCGGATTCGAGTTGCCTGTGAATTTTGACATGCCTTACAAGGCCACGGATATAGGAATGTTCTGGAAGAGATGGCACATGACCATGACGGGATTTTTTACCAAGTATGTTTATATCCCGCTCGGGGGCAGCCGTAAAGGCAAGGTGCGCACATATATCAATACATTGATCGTATTTGCGGTAAGCGGACTCTGGCACGGTGCAGGCTGGTCGTTTGTGGAGTGGGGACTGCTTCACGGGATCGCAGTTTGCTTTCACAGGGCTTTCGGAAAGAGATTAAAACGTGTGCCTAAGGTCATCACTGGACTGATCACGTTTGTATTTGTCAACTTTGCATGGGTGTTTTTCAGAAGTGAAGGGACTTATCAGGCAGGAATGATATTTACGTATCTCTTAAAAGGCGGAGTGACGGATACGTTTTCGCTGCTCACTCAGGCATTTGCAGGAAATAACCTGTCGTTGCTGCTTAAGAATATCCCGGGATTTGATGCCTTTATCCCGATGTACAACCAGGTCTGCATGATCATAATGATGATCGTAACACTGATCATGGTATGGATATTTCCCTCAAGTCATGATATCTCGGTAAAAAAGGATATCCGTGGCTGGGAAGGTCCGGTGTTTGCCCTGATGGCAGTCTTATCGATCATGACATTCACGAACGTCAATACATTTATTTATTTTAATTTTTAGTGTGGCCGGAGCATGAAAAGATTTCTTGTGTCTTTTACAATTACATTACTGCTTTTGTTTGTGATGATAGGAGTATTTGTGTACATCGAAGACCCCTTCTACCACTATCACGGACCCTTATTTAACGAAGAAGCCTATATGGATAATGCCGTCTACCAGACACCCGGAGCAGCCAAGCATTTTACTTACGATGCGGTCATCGTCGGATCGAGCATGACGGAGAATTTCAGGTCGTCATGGTTTGAAGAGATGGATCTTAAACTGCTCAAGCTATCCTATGCAGGCGCGAAATTCAGGGATTACAAGACGATCATTGACAAGGTATTCGAAAGTGGGAACCAGGTCAAACTCGTCATGACCGATATCAATGAGTTCCAGCTTTTAAGCGAAGTAGAGGCTGTTTATGAGGAATACCCCTCATATCTGTATGACGACAGGATCATAAATGACACAGGGTATATTTTTAATGATGACGTATTCTGGGAGTCCGCAGACAGGGCTCTTGAAGCCGGATTTTACCATGATCTCAAACTGGATGACTCATATACATGGGAAGAAGCCGAGCTTTTCTCGGAAGAAAATGCAAGAAAAGACTATGATACGTTTGTTGAACAGCTGAAGCTGTCATGTGAAGACGGTTCATATACCAGAAGCACCCGTGAGGAAATGCTGGAAAAATGCAGACAGAACATGGATTATCTCATCTATACGATAAAAGAACATCCCGACACCCGTTTTGTGTTCTATTACCCGCCTTACAGCGTGCTTTTCTGGGAAGAGGCCGTGGCCGAGGACAATTGCGAGGATGTTCTGGAACTCTATCGGGTTTCCATGGAGCGTCTTCTTACCTGTGATAATGTGCTGATCTTCAATTTCCAGGATGATGAAGAACTTGTGACAGACCTTTCGAGATACAGGGATGTATGCCACCATGACCCTCAGGGCAACAGATTTATCTACGAATGCGTCCGCGATACCATAAACGGATCCGGCAAATACTGTGACGCCTACATAGTGAACCATGAGAACATAGATGAGCACCTAGATAACGTTCGTCGTATCCTCGAGGATTACCAAAGCGAGGCCGAGCAGCTCGAAAACTGACGGGATGATCCCGCAAGGTAAACAGATGATCCGGCCCCGTATATCCGCAAAGGCACGTAAAAATGAGCTTAGCGGCACTTAGGGGTTCATAAGTATGCAGGGATGAATTGCCCGGACGGCAATTCAAATGAGCAAGCGGCATGGATGCCGTCATTGCGAATGGTCCCGAAAACATATAAAAAAACCGGTGAACCCCTTAGTGCCGTTTGGCGAATGATTTGTGCCGTGCGGATATACGGGGCCGGCTCGCAAAAGTTTACTTTATGGGAATAGTTTGATAAAATATAACGAGATATGGCTGAAAGAATCGAGAAAGTTGCGGGGGTTCCGGATTTCGAATATACGGAATACGCAGAGAAGAAAAAAGCATACTGTTTGTTGATCCCCATAATCAACGAGGGAGACAGGATCGGAAAAGAGCTCGCAAGAGCCAAAAGATTCGGAGTATCGGATGCTGTGGATATCATCATTTGTGACGGAGATTCCACGGACGGATGTACGGCGGAGGAGATGCTTAAAAGCATGGATGTCAACACTCTGCTTGTCAAGAAAGGTCCCGGAAAGCAGGGCGCCCAGTTGAGGATGGGCATATATTATGCATTAAAACGCGGATATGAAGGGATATTGACCATAGACGGCAATAACAAGGACAGTATAGAACATGTCGGACGTTTCATAGATAAACTGAAGGAAGGCTATGATTATGTTCAGGGCTCCAGGTTTCTGGAGGGTGGACATGCCGTAAGGACGCCTCTGGTCAGATTGTTCTCGGTAAAGCTGATACATGCACCGGTGATCTCATTGACGGCAAAGCATAAGTTTACCGATACAACAAACAATTTCAGGGCATATTCGAGGAGATATCTGGAACATAAGGATGTGCAGCCGTTGAGGGATGTATTTGTTACCTACGAATTGCTCGCATATCTTTCGACCAGGGCAACACAGGTGGGATTGAAGGCTTGTGAAGTACCCGTAGACAGGGTTTATCCCAAGGAAGGCAAGACACCTACAAAGATAAGTGCCGTTAAGGGTAACAGCGATCTTATGAAAATACTCATAAAGAATCTTCACGGAGATTATAACCCGTAAACGGATCCGGTCCTTTTGATTCAAACTTTATAATATCCATAAACGAGGACATAACATGATCAATTTTAATGTGCCGCCCGTTGCACCGAAAGCCTATGAATACATAAGACAGGCCGTGGAAGCACAGAAAATATGCGGTGACGGACAATATACAAAAAAATGCAGTGCCTGGATGGAGGAAAAGACGGGGAGCAGCAAGGTGCTGCTCACAACATCGTGCACACATGCGACCGAGCTTTCCGCTCTTCTGGCGGGTATAAAACCGGGCGATGAAGTCATCATGCCGTCATATACATTCTGTTCGACGGCGGATGCATTTGTATTAAGGGGAGCCACTCCTGTTTTTATCGACATCAGACCCGATACAATGAACATGGACGAGAAACTGATTGAACAGGCGATCACGGAGCATACAAGAGCGATAGTGCCCGTTCATTATGCGGGTGTCGGCTGTGAGATGGATGTGATCATGGATATCGCAAAAAAGCATGATCTTTATGTCATAGAGGATGCCGCTCAGGGTATTATGGCGACCTATAAGGGAAAGCCATTGGGAAGCATAGGTGACTTCGGGTGCTACAGTTTCCATGAGACCAAGAATTTTTCGATGGGAGAGGGCGGAGCCTTATTGATAAAGGATGCAAAAGATATAGAAGCAGCCGAGATATTCAGGGAAAAGGGAACTGACCGCAGCAAGTATTACAGAGGCCAGGTTGACAAATACAGATGGCAGGATTTCGGTTCAAGTTATCTTCCGAGTGAACTGAATGCGGCATATCTGTGGGCTCAGCTCGAGATGGCCGATGAGATTACGGCCGACCGTATGAGAAGCTGGAACAGCTACTATGAACAGCTTGGAGAACTTGCGGATAAAGGCCTTATAGAACTACCTTATATTCCTGAGCATTGCAAACACAATGCGCACATGTTTTATATCAAACTCGGGGATATCACTGAACGTGACCGATTTATAGAATATATGAAAGCCAACGGGATCTTAAGCGTATTTCATTATATTCCTCTTCACAGCGCACCTGCCGGAGTGAAATATTGCAGATTTGCCGGTGAAGACATATATACGACGAGAGAGAGCGAAAGGCTTACAAGACTTCCTTTATACTACGGATTAAAGGAAAGCGAAGTGGATCATATCTGTGAAAAAGTGAAGGATTTTTTCAGAAAGTAGATCTTATCATTTTGCTGATAAAGGAATTGAAGGGAAATGGAAACCAAAAGTAATAACAGTTTTACCGCTTCGATATGCGCGGTTATCATCTGCAGCGGATTATTTGCTTTTATAGCTTATACATTCGGGTTTTATTATGATCTGAACGATGATGTGCTGATGGCGGATATATTGTCCGGAGCATATACCGGCACACCGGATGCACACAATATCCAGATGATGTATCCGATCGCGTGGCTTATAAAACAGCTGTATGTATTCTACCCGCAGTTTAAGTGGATGGGGATCGTGGAAATAGGCCTGATGTGGCTCTGTGCGGTATGCATAACGGCAAGAACACAGAATCTTTTGCAGAATAATATCGAAAGCACGGTAAAAAGAGTGCTGTTTATAGGCAGCATGTATATTGTATATATCGTATTTGCTCTCGGCATATGTCTGTGGGAACTGGTAATGGTTCAGTATACCGTTGTCAGCGGATTACTGACGGCGACGGCGGCGTTTCTCATTTACACCGACCGGGAAAATGAGGTGGGGAGCAGGCTCGTGCCGATCATCCTGGCAATAGTCGCATTTAACATTAGGAGCGAGATGCTCCTGCTCCTGTGTCCTTTTTTGGCAACAGTGGGATTTTGCAGATGGATATCGGAAGGGTTTGATAAAGAGACCAATAAAAGGTATTTCCTGTCGATCGGACTGGTACTCGCCGGCATGGCACTGACTGTCGGGATAAATGCATATGCATACAGATCCGAAGAATGGAAAGAATTTAACAGACTGTTTGATGCAAGGACAGAAGTATATGATTTCACCGGAATACCGAGTTATGACGAAAATAAAGCCTTCTATGATTCGCAGCATGCATTGAAAGAAGACTACGACAGACTTGTTGATTATAACTATGTACTTTCGGGAAGAGTCAATGCATCGCTTTTGGAGAAGATAGCAGAATACGCAGGGGACCACAGTATTTATAAAAGGAGTATCCCTCAGGCCGTATTTGAAAACATAAAACATACCGTAAACTGGAAGCTGCCGGAAGGCCGGAGCCGTTACAATGACACTACGGTCGCATTTTATGAGGATAATGCAAAACAGCATATCCCGTTCAACATGATAGTTGTATTTTTATATGCGCTGTGCGTCATTGCGGCCATTAAAGCGAAGGATATCAGATGGGCATATACTCTGCCGGTGTTATTTATCATGCGAATGGTATCGTGGGTATATATATCCTACAGGGGCAGGGTAAATGCAAGGATAACACACCCGCTTTATATAACTGAGATCCTTATACTGGTAGGTATCCTGATCATGGCCTGGATCGAGACGGATTTTACGACAGACAGGGTAAAAAAAGTAACGGGATGGCTCATAATAACGGGATTTGCGGCGGCAATGGTCATCGCGGCCATATACATTCCTTCGACGATCAGGAATGATATAAGATACAAGTCCGAGTTGCGTGAAAAGAACAATACCGTAAGGGATGCCATCTATGAGTATACCGGTTCAAATCCCCGAAATTATTACCTTCTTGATGTATATTCCACAGTCGGATTTACGGAAAAGATAACGGGTGATCATCAAAGGAGCAAGGGCAACACCCAGCTCGCAGGCGGATGGGCTGCACTGAGTCCGCTGGACGATTACAAACAGTCATTTTACAAGAACAAAGAAGACTGGAGATTTATCAGTGTTGATGATCTGTCCGACAAATGGGATGTGGAAGAAGAACTGACAGCGGCGGACGGCACGACAATTTACGTGTATGTTATGAAATGATGCGATATTTTTGGAGATGTGTCAGAGTTTCCATAAAAAACTGACATGTAGCCCGAGCCGTTTGGCGAAGCCAAAATATTAATCGGCGAGGGTTCTATTCATCCGGAGACAAATATGAAAAAGATAAGTTTTTGCATACCGTGTTACAGAAGTGAACAGACCCTTACCGGAGTAATCGATGAGATAATGACCACGATGGAGTCGATGAAGGACAGATATGTTTACGAGATCATCCTTGTAAATGATTGCAGTCCCGACGGGACTTTCAATGTGATACGTTCACTCACGGAAAAATATGACAATATAACAGGTGTGGATCTTGCCAAAAATTTCGGACAGCATGCTGCTCTCATGGCGGGATTCCATTATGTCACCGGAGATATACTTGTATGTCTTGATGATGACGGACAGACTCCCGCAAATGAAGTCGGAAAGCTTCTTGACAAGCTCGAAGAGGGCGAGGATGTCGTGTATGCGAGATATGAGCATAAGAAGCATTCGATGTTCAGGAATTTCGGAAGCAGCATCAATGAGCAGATGACGCGTTTTTTGCTTGGAAAGCCAAAGGAACTGTATGTTTCAAGTTATTTTGCCGCAAGGAGATTTATCGTCGATGAGATGCTCAGATATGACAAATCATATCCCTATGTCATCGGCCTTGTGCTCAGATCGACGAAGAAGATAGCCAACGTGGACGTAAACCACAGAGAGCGTGAAGTCGGACATTCCGGATATACTCTCGGGAAATTGCTCGGATTGTGGATGAACGGATTTACCGCATTTTCGGTAAAGCCTTTGAGGATCGCCACATATACGGGTATGACATGCGCGTTTTTCGGCTTCCTGTACGGAATATATACGATCATTAAAAAACTCGTAATGCAGGATATGGTGGCTGTAGGTTTTTCGGCTCTCATGTCGGGTATAATGTTTCTCGGTGGTATGATATTGTTCATGTTGGGGCTTCTCGGTGAATACATAGGACGGATGTATATAGGCATGAACAACGCTCCTCAGTATGTTGTCAGAGAGGTTCTCGGAACAGATGAAAAAAAGTGATAATAACACAAAGATCTCCGACATCTGTCTTTCTTTTATCCTTGCATTTATGGGAACTGTCGGTACGGTGGGGATAGTCGCCCCCGGTACGATCTCGATATCCGGCAGCCTCGGCAGGGAAGGGGCGGTTATTTACGACAGGATATCAAGGATCACATATACAAACAGTTTTTTTGCATTTTTATTTTTCGGAATGGGTGCATATATCCTGTATAAGCTTATGGCCGGCTTCAGATCGGCGTCGGCAAGAGACAGGGTATTTGCTTATGTCTTTTCTTTTGCATTGTCTTTTGCCCTTCATATGGGCGCATCGCTGGAATCCACGGATAATGTTAACTTTAAGGATCTCTTTTTTTATGCCGGAGCGATCTGCTTTGGTTTATTTATGGCACCTGTGATAAATGCTCTGTGGTCTGTCTTCAGAGCGAAATCCGCGCAAAAAAAAACAGATGAAACAAGACCCCGGCTTGTAAAGATATGGGCCATGATATTCATATTGTGGTTCCCGACGTTTATGGCCTTTTTCCCGGGAGCGTTCGTCTATGATGCTACAGATGAATACGCACAGGCATTTACAAATATATACAACGCACATCATCCGCTGCTTCACGTGCTGCTTTTAGGGAAAATAATACGTGCGGCAGAAGTACTGGGATTGGGAACAAATACGGGCATCGCGGTGTATACACTGCTGCAGATGATCGTATGCTCTCTTGCGGTTGGATATTTCATACTTAAGCTGTTTGATATGGGGATCGGAAGAAAGGGCGTTGTCGGCTTTGTCTTTTTCTTCGGACTGTTCCCCCTATTTCCGATGTATGCCGTTTGTTCGGCAAAGGACGAACTGTTCACGATGGCATTTCTTATGCTTATCATACTGATGTACGAATGGATATTTGAATCAAAGGAGAAGCCTCTGCTATTGACCCTCATGTCGGTTCTTATGATGCTGCTTCGCAAAAACGGTGTTTATGCATATATCGTTTCCGCGATCATCATCCTTCTTATGATATCCGTTCGTGAACGCAGGGAGAATGCCGGTGAAACCAAAGAAAACGCCGGTAAAGGAAATAAGATATTCAAATACCGTATCGTCATACTTATGGCATTGAGTATCATCCTGTATCTTGGAACCGATCATTGTCTTAAACTTGCCACCCATGCAAGTGACGGAGAGCATCAGGAGATGCTGACCGTAGGCATACAGCAGATGGCAAGAGTTTATAAATATGCACCCGAAACATTTTCGGAAGAGGAAAAACAGACCTTGTATGAGGTCCTTCCGGAAAACTATCTGATAACCTACAGTGCCAGATGCTCGGATATACTCAAGTCCGGCTTTGATAATGGGGCGTATGAAAGAGATCCCGGAAAATACCGAAAACTGTGGCTTAAGATCGGTATGAGAAAGCCGCTCGTTTATCTCAACGCGTGGCTTGTGAACAGCTACGGCTTCTGGTATCCGGATATGATCATCAATGTATACGGCGGGCAGCAGATGTATACCTACAGATATGAGAACAGTTCTTATTTCGGATTTGAAACGGAACCACCCGGAAAGCGAGTCAGTCTGTTTCCGTTATATGAGAGATTCTATCGTAATATTTCCCTTGAACTGTTCCAGCAGACAGTGCCTGTGATAAGCATGCTGTTCGCACCGGGCTTTATGATGTGGATATTTGCCTGGGCTTTCGTTGGATTTATCAGGGAGAAGGATAGGAAAGCAATGATCGTTTATCTTCCGGTCCTTATACTGTGGCTTACGGTATTGCTCGGCCCGACGGTACTGGTGAGATATGTTCTGATCCTGTGGTTTGCGGTCCCGATGATGCTGGTACACATATTAAAGGGAAATACTCCTTCGGTAACTGAGGAGTAAGACCACCGGAGCAAGTATGATGAACGCAAAGCCGTATCTTAAGATAGCCGACGGTCCGAACAGAAGAGTCAGTGTATAAGCGGCGGGAAGCATAAGTGACAATGACATCGGAAGGTCACGACGCTTTACGGAGCGCAGAAGTATAAAGAGCATTATATGAAAATATATACCCATCTGCAGAAACGGACTTAATGGGTTGTAAATACTGAGATCCAGATACCTGAAATGGGCAAGGTAGAGATCCTTGAGAGCGGGCAGCTTCGAAGCGATATATGCTCCTCCGCGCAGATCTTCTCTTGCAAGATAATGATGCTCTTCCTGATAAGCGCTGTGCCACATATCCCAATAACCCTGTGTATTCAGCATAAATGCGTTGAAGGCAATAAGCGGGTGCTTGAGCGACAGCAATGCGGTATCCAGAAGGAAATGCTTGCATTCACTGTCCAGCGTGTCAAATTCAGGCTGTTTCTTTAAAGGGTCTGAGATGTAATAAGTATATTCACCGGGATCCGGAATGTATTTTTCGATGATCTTTTGTTCTTCCGGATCATCTGTCGTAACATAGATGCGCCCCATGATCTGTATCGGAACGCTCATTGCTTCTTTTATGGACCCGGGATAAGCATCAAGGCAGCGTATCATGGCTGTCTGGGCAAATTTGGATACAAGGATCACAGTCAGCATATAAATGGCGATCTTTCTGCAGGGTAATTTCTTATATATCAGAACCGCGAGAATGATAACAGCGGCGATCATCATTGCATGGATGGCATTGGAACGCATGAGTATCATGAGTATGCCGCAAAAGATCATACGTATAAGTGTCGGTTTGGAACAATCTTCGGTAAGCTGCCTGTATATATCGATAAATACCACGGACAGAAGAACCGAAAACAATATATCCTTGGTGGAAGAGATCATAAGCAACGAACAAAGAGGAAATGCACCGTAAAAGCAGGCTGTGATGATCGGAAGGATGTAGCTGCCGATCTTAGAGCCCACATATAACAGGATATAGGCCAGACACAGATCGGCCAGTATCATTTGAACAACTGTGGCCCATGCATAGCCGGTATTGGGATCGGCAAAAAGATTTTTGAAAAAACCCATAAAAAATGTATGGAGCAACGGGTGACTTGCGGAAAAAGCTCTTGCTTCATATTGCTCGATCTGTGTGTTGATATCGTAGAAGATGATGCCGGGGTAAAATGCCAGAAATGTCGGCAATTGCAGTATGAACATCAAAGCAAAGCAAAGCGCCCCGAAAAGCACTCCGGGTTTCCCTGCGGTAGCACGTTCACCGGGTTCGAGGCCGATAAGCCATACCACGGCAAGATTTACAAAAGGACATAAGCAAAGAGCAGCAGTGATAGTGAGCAGCAATGCGGCAATACTGTCCTTTGAACCGCGGTACAATATAAAGCCATAGATCACAAGAAAACTCAGTACAAATGAGTAAACCAGAGACAGGCGATTGTTTTTGCATACATCGGTTATTTTTTTCATGCATTAATTGTAAATAATCCTAAGGTAAAACACAAGTCGCTCGTTCGGTCTGCGCAGCTCCCTGACACAGAAAGCCGGACAGGCAGTCCGGCCGGTTAAACACATTGGCCGGGTTTGACATACATCATTATTATTTACTACAATAAATGTGCCGTATACAAAAACGCGGCAAACAAAAAGGAATGGATTTATGAGTACGACTACCGTTGACAGATTGATAATAGGAGCGGGCCTGTACGGCCTTTATGCAGCGTTGTTCTGCGCAAAACGCGGACAGAGTGTTGCGGTGCTTGAGTATGACCCCAAGCCGTTTATGAGGGCGACCTACATCAACCAGGCAAGAGTCCATATGGGGTATCATTACCCGAGGTCATTATCAACAGCAGTTAAGAGTGCAGGATATTACGACAGATTTCATGAGGATTACGGGTTTTGCATATATGATACATTTGACCAGATATATGCGACCAGCGGGCAGTTCTCATGGACGAATGCCGGAGAGTTCGTCAAATTCTGCAAGGATGCGGGTATATTCTGCGAGCAGATCGATCCGAACGGCATATTTAACGAAGGCTATTGCGACGGAGCCTTCAGGACAAAAGAAGATACCTACGATGCTATGATACTCAGAGATCATTTTCTGAAGGAGATAAGGCATTGTAAAAACGTATGGATGTGCTGCAATGCAAGGATAGATACCATTAAGCAGGAAAAGGATCACTATACGGTCAGACTTAAAAACGGTGATGAATTTGCATCGGATTTCGTGCTGAACGCAACCTATGCATCCACGAATCAGATCATGGACAAGCTTGAAAAAGACGGAGGAGATCCGGAAAAGAAGATCGAACCGTTCCGGATCAAATACGAGCTTTGTGAGATAATCCTCTGTGATGTGACCGGACCGTTGAAGGACAGAGGCATAACAGTAATGGACGGACCGTTCTTTTCTATAATGCCGTTTGGCAAAACAGGTTTGCACTCACTCACCAGTGTGACATTTACACCGCATGCTACAAGTTATGATGTTAAGCCGACATTTGAGTGTCAGCAAAGAAGCGGCGGATTCTGCAGCCCCGATATACTCGGAAACTGTAACGAATGTCCTGCCAAGCCCGAAAGCGCATGGCCTTATATGTCAAGCCTCGCGCACAAATACCTTAAAGAAGAATACGGTTTTTCGTACAGGCATTCACTGTTTTCCATGAAGCCCATACTTAAGACCACGGAAATAGATGATTCCAGACCGACAGTCATAAAGACACTGACCGAAAAACCCACATGGGTGAGCGTTCTGTCGGGAAAGATCAATACGGTTTATGATCTCGACGAGATACTTTTGAGGGAAAGAGCATGAGTACAAAAGAAAATCTTGATAAAAACTTTATATCGGCAGTAGTTTACATGAATACGGCCGGTTCAGCCGAAAAGCTTCGTGAATTCCTTGAGGGGATACTTAAAAGTTTTGAAGAAAACTGGCAGAAATTCGAAGTTATACTCGTGGATGACGACACGGACGAAAGTTACATTAAGGTCGCGAGGGAGTGCAAGGAGAAGCATGAGTCTGCTTCCGTGACAATACTTCACATGAGCACGTATCAGGGCATGGAAATGAGCATGAACGCAGGAAGAGACCTTGCCATAGGTGACTTTGTGTTTGAGTTTGATGAGTGCAGTTATAATTTCCCGGAAGACCAGATAAAACTTGTCTATGATGAGTGCCTTAAGGATTACGATATCGTAAGCTGTTCGGACGATAGGAAAAACAGTGTTTCATCCAACGGTTTTTACGGTATATTCAACAGATTTTCGGATATTGAGTACAAACTTGAAAGTGATAATTTCAGGATACTCTCAAGACGCGGTATCAACAGGATACAGTCCCTGAACAGGGCTATTCCTTACAGAAAGGCGATGTACGCAAACTGCGGACTGAAGCTTAAGAATATTTCATACAAGCCCACTGCAGAGAGCGATTACAGCCACGATAAGAGGGAAAAGAAGACAAGAAGGATGCTTGCATTCGATTCGCTTCTTCTTTTCACGGGAGTGGGATTCAAACTTACGCTCACGCTCTCGCTGATCATGGCGGCGGTCATGATATTCAGTGCGATATATGCGATAGTCATGTATGTAAGCGGGATAGCCATCGAAGGCTGGACCACGACCATGCTGTTTTTGAGCTTCGCATTTTTCGGGCTGTTCGTGATACTTACCGTTGTGATCAAATATCTTTCACTCATACTCAACCTGAACTTCAAGAAGCAGAGATATATGTTTGAAAGTGTGGAAAAACTGTAGGACCGTTTCATTTTACTCGGAATCTGAAAGGGATATATCATGGAATACAAAACAAGCATGCTTGTGGGATACACGGGCTTTGTCGGTTCAAATATAGATGCAGCACATCAATTCACATACAGGATCAATTCGAAAAACAGTGACGATGCGATCGGCAAAAAGCCCGATCTTCTTATTTATGCCGGCCTCAGGGCAGAAAAATATCTTGCAAACCATGAACCCGAAAAGGACAGGGCAACCATATTGGACGCATTTGAGAGGATAAAAGGCATACGACCGGGAAAGGTCGTACTTATTTCCACGGTTGATGTATATAAAGACCCGAAAGGCGTCGATGAGGATACCCGGATTGATGCTTCCGACATGGGTGCTTACGGTGCGAACCGGTATGAACTTGAGTGTCTTGTAAGAAATGAGTTCGCGGATGCATTGATCATCAGGTTGCCGGGGCTTTTCGGTAAAAACATCAGAAAGAATTTCATATATGACTTTATAAACGTTATACCGACGATGCTTAAAGCAGACAAATACAACGAACTGGCCAAGGAGAGCGATCTTATAACAAAGTCGTATACAGACATGGGAAACGGCTTTTACAAATGCAGTGTATTGTCTGAGGATGCAAAGAGAGTTGCTCTGAAGGAAGAGTTCGGAAAGGTCGGTTTTTCGGCATTGAATTTTACGGATTCAAAGGGAGTTTATCAGTTCTATGATCTTGGGAGATTGTGGAGTGACATTGAGACAGCATTGGCAAATGACATAAAACTGCTCAATATAGCCACGGAACCGGTATCAATCTCTGAGGTTTACGGAGTGCTTACGGGAGGAAAAACATTTGTCAATGAGACAGGAAATGCTCCCTTCTATGATTTCAGAACGAAACATGCGGGAGTATTCGGCGGGAAAGACGGATATATCTGCGATAAAAAAGAGGTACTTGAAAGTATAAAGAACTTTGTGGAAAGAGTCGGTGAAGCATGAGATTATCAGCATCAAATATAGGGTGGAAAAATCAATACGACGCCAGGATGTATGAATGGATGGCACAAAACGGCATAGAGGGGTTGGAGATCGCGCCGACAAGGATACTGGTGGAGAATCCGTATGATAATATAACCGATGCAAAGAGATTTGCCGCATCTCTGTCCGACAGATACGGACTTAAGATATCATCGATGCAGTCGATATGGTACGGAAGGCAGGAAAACATATTCGCATCAAAGCAGGAACGTGACATCCTTATGCAATACACAAAGAAGGCTATCAATTTTGCTGAGGCTATCGATTGCGGGAATCTTGTATTCGGCTGTCCGAAAAACAGGAACATGCCGGATGAAACAAAAGCCGATGAATATGCGGATATAGCGGTTGCCTTTTTTGCGGAACTCGGTGAATACGCTTATTCGCACAATACCGTGCTTGCATTCGAAGCCAATCCGCCGGTATACAATACGAATTTCGGCAATACGACAGGTGAGGCTATCGATCTGGTAAAACAGATAAACACTCCCGGATTCAAACTCAATCTGGATGCCGGGACTATGATCGCGTGTCAGGAAAAGATCGGCCTTGTAAGAGACAATATAAAGTTTGTCAATCACGTGCATATAAGCGAGCCGGGACTTGTTCCCATAGAAAAAAGAGATCTTCATTTTGACCTGGCAAAGGTATTGAGGGAAGGCAATTATGACGGTTATGTTTCGCTCGAGATGAAGACGGCGGATGACCTTCAGCAGCCGCAGAAAACTTTGGGATACATAAAAAAGGTATTCGGATAGATATATTACCGCTGTTAAAGTATTAAAATGCCCGTAATACATTGGACAAAATATGAAAATGTGCTAATATTATAGGCGGTGTATCACCAAAAGGATAATATCTTGCGGATATGTTCCGCAAAAAGGAGTTTATATTATGAAAAAAACAGTATTTAACGTGCTTAAGTTTGTTTATTTCTTCTCGGCAATGTTTGTGACAATGACGTGTTACGCACACGCATACATAGATCCTTCGGCTACGACATACGTGATACAGGCAGTCGGAGCGGTCATCATAGCACTCGGAGCCGTGATCACGGTATTCAGACACAAGATAGCGGCTTTTTTCAAGAAGGATAAAGGGGCTCAGGAAAAGAGGGAAATACACTTCGATGAAGAGGTTGAAGATAACACGGATAAGTAATTCAGGGAATTAACCAAAAGCCAAGCAAAACAGCTTGGCTTTTGTTCGTAAAATGTAGTGCCCCGCAGGGGTGCTATGCAGCGATCGCGCTTTGCCGAAGGCAAATCTGCATGCGCGAATAAGAATAAAGGACAGACAGTAATGATAGCATTTTTCGGTAAGATATTCGCATATCTGATGAGCATCTGTTACAAACTCATCGGCGATTACGGATGGTCAATAGTATTTTTCACACTGGTGGCAAAGGTGATCCAGCTGCCCATTTCCATCATGGTACAGATCAACTCCATAAAGATGGTCAAAATGTACCCCGAGATGAACATGATAAAGGCAAAGTTCTTCGGAAGCAGCGATCTTATATCGGAAGAGAACTACAAGCTGTATAAAAAGCATAATTATCATCCCATGTACGACCTTATCCCTGTCATAGTACAGTTGATAATACTTATGGGAGTCGTTGAAGGTCTGAAGGCTTTTGATGTGAGCGATACGATGTTTTTAGGAATCAATCTGGGAGCTGTACCTTCAAAGGTGGGCGGCAAAAGTATATTGATCCCCATTGTGGCGGCCGTCAGTGCGTGGCTTATGTGCTTTACACAAAATCTGTCCAATGTGCTCCAGTCAGAGCAGGGCAAGGCCAATAAGATGATAACCATGGGTATTTCCGTGGGACTTTCACTCTATCTCGGATTTTTTGTCCAGGGCGGTGTCGGACTGTATTGGATAGTCGGAAATATTCTGGCGATAATCCAGATGTATATACTTAATTTCTGTATCAATCCCAAGAAGCATATCGATTATGAAGCACTTGCCGAGTCCAAGAAGGAACTTGATAAGGTTGCCGGTTTTGCCGCGGCAAATAAGAAAAAGGTCGATAAGGAATTTGTTTCAAAAGAGAAGGAAGACATCAAAAGATTCAATAAATTCGGCTACAAGCAGATCGTATTCTATTCGGAAAAGAACGGCTTCTACAAGTATTTTGCAAATGTCATAGAATACATCCTCGCTAAGACTGACATAATCATCCACTACATCACCAACGATCCGAAGGATGACGTGTTCAATAAAGCGTCGGATAATTTCAGAGTCTATTATATGAGTGAAAATAAGCTCATCGTCCAGCTTATGAAGCTTGAAGCGGACATATGCGTAATGACGACTCCCGATCTGCAGAGATACCACATCAAGAAGTCTATGGTGGATGATGTTGAATATATCTACATGGACCACGCGATCGGAAGCGTCAATATGACCTTCAGAAAGCATGCATTTGATGCATTTGATACGATATTTGTTCCCAATGACATCACCTACAAGGAATTCAGAGCTCAGGAGGCAAAATACGGACTTGAACCTAAGGAACTCGTAAAGGTCGGATACGGACTTATAGACAACATGATCGAGGCCTATAAGAATAGCGGTGAACCCGCAAATGATCCTAAGGAGATCCTTATCGCACCCTCATGGCAGCAGGACAATCTGATGGATCTGTGCATAGAACCCATGCTTGACAGTCTTCTCGGAAACGGATGGCATGTGATCGTGCGGCCGCATCCACAGTATGTCCGTCATTTTGAGGATAAGCTGGAAGCACTCAGGGACAGATACAAAGGTCACGAGGACTTTGAACTCCAGACGGATTTTTCTTCCAACAAGACCGTATTCAATGCGGATGTTATGATAACGGACTGGTCGGGGATCGCCTATGAGTATTCATTTACGACACTTAAACCTACTCTGTTCATCAATACGCCCATGAAGGTCATGAATCCGGACTATGAGGAAATAGATATCGAACCGTTCGATATCACGGTACGTGACGAGATCGGCATATCCGTGGATCCGGACAAGCTTGATACTTTGGCGGATACAGTCAGAAAACTGTTAAATGACAATGAATACACGCCCGAATCACTTGAGAAGGTAAGGGATCAATACCTTTACAACATCGGAAAGAGCGGCGAAGTCGGCGGTAAATACATAATCAAAAAGCTTATAGAATACTCTAAGAAATAGGACGGACAATGAATAAAAAGGTTTCTTTGGGACATGCAATTGAATATACGGTTGTCATTATTGCGATATTGATCGCGATTGGTCTCTGGTCCGGTCTTATCACTTACGGCTTTACGGCAAGATCCGATGAGATCATCGCAAGGGAATCGGACCCCGTCAGTGTTGAATACAACATGGCTCAGATGTTTGAGGGTGTTAAAGGCGAGCTTAAGAGCGTCGATCTCTATGTATGCAATGATATGTCGGGACAGATAGTCACCTTCAGACTGTATGATGAGAATCATGAACAGATATATGAGCAGTTTTATAACGTTGACGTGGATTTTGCCGCGCCGGGATTTATACATATCCCGATAAGATATCCAATGGAAGCGGGAAAAGAGTATTCATTTATAGTGGAAGGACTGACGGCGGATCTTTATCTGGCTTACGAGGACAGAAGTACCACGACCTCGCCCGTCAATTATTTTATGGCCTACGGCGGAGCTGAAGTTCCGGAATACGATCTGATAGTCAGATATAACTACAGATGTCCGTTCAAGTGGTGGGTATGCCTTATTGCAACGCTCGTTCTTATAGCTCTTTGCGGCGGTTTGGCCTTTGTGTTCAAGAAACTCAAAAAAGAAGTCATGATCAGGCGATATATCGCATATGCATGCAATCCTTTGCTTGCGGCAGCCGCTCTTGCAACGGCTTATATCGTCATGGTCACAAAGATATTTGGTTTTGATACAAAGAATAACGCATTTATAACTATGGGCATATGGATGCTCATAGCATTTCTGGCTTATATCGTTAATTTCTGTGATGTGCTTTGGGGAAAACTTTTTGAAACAAGGCATGTCAGCCTAAAGGCCCGTTTCGGATCATTGCCGATCGGAAGGATAGTCAGGATCACAGCGATCGCTACTGTCCTGTGGTATTGCTATGAGTATATGAACGGTCTGTATGATATATATCATTACTACAGTGTGACGAAATTTGTCATAGCCTTTTGCTTTGTGCTCATATCGACATATGACAGAAAAGAGATACTGAACATCTTTAACGGTATATGGCTCATAGCCGGACCGATACTTGGATATGTGTATTACAAAAATAATTTCGGCAGCGCCGAGGAATATTGGAACGAGCTCTTCAGACTGAACGCCTGGGCAATAGCTGTCGGAGGATTTGTCATAATAAATCTGATCTTTTCAACAGTCAGAGCCTGCCGTAAAAAGGTTTCATTACCGAAACCGAATCTTATGTTCCTCATACCTTTTGCGGTATTTGCGATAGGGATATGCGCGCTCAACAACGGCAGAAACTGGACCTGGCTTCTGGTCGGAGCTTGTGTGCTCCTGATGCACCGGCTGTTTTTCTGGAAGGACAGGGAAGGATTTACAAAGGATCTGTGCAGCGGGATCATACTTACGTTTTACATGATGGTCTGGTATTCACTTCGTCACAGGCCTTATTACTATTATGTTTATTACAGATACAACATGGGATATCACACTGTGACAGTAACGGCTTACTACCTGGCCATGATACTCTGTGCGGCATGGATGAGACTTTATGAGGTATACAGAAAGGGAAAGGGCATAAAGACATATCTGCCGAGATTATTCACCTTCGGCATGGTATTCTCGTATCTTATATTTACGATGTCGAGAACCGGTTTTCTGTCTGCATTTACAATGCTTTTATTCGGTCTTACAGTGACAGGATCATATTATTGCCGGGCAGACAGGATCAAGAGTGGGATAAAACTGGCCGGTCTTATGGCGGCCGCGGTCATATACATGTTTCCGGTTACGTTTGCGCTTACGGACACGGTTCCGAGGCTTGCCAACGATCCCGTGGTATTTGAGTTTGAAGTCAGGGATTTCAGTTTCGGCAAGGGTATGCCCTATGCCGATGCAGATTATATGACCATAGAGCAGTTTGCAAAGGAATTTGCAAAGAAGGTATTCAATTACGATCCGGACGCCGAAGTGGCAAAGATCGATCTTAAGGCCAATACGGCAGATGCCGCTCGGGAGACATTTGCGGCTTCCGCACCTATGTTTACATTACCGGTATACGCTGCTGAAGAAGCACCGGATGAAAATGACGGCGGATCCGAAGAGGATGTTACCGACATGAGTAACGGCCGACTTGATATTTTCAGGAATTATATCGAAAACTGGAACCTGTGGGGACATGAGGAAATGGAAACGGTCATGCCTAACGGTGAGACGGTCATCCATGCGCACAATACCTTCCTTCAGGTCGCACACGATCACGGCATAGTATTGGGTATATATTTTCTATTGTTCACAGGATATGTTATAATTATATATTTGATAAGGGCATTTAAAAACAGGGAGGATGAATACAGGATATTCGGAAGTGTCATACTGGTCTGCTTCTGTATGGCGAGCCTTGTGGAATGGATACTGCACCCGTGCAATCCGTTTGCCTGCGCAGTATTTCTTGCGATGATGCCTCTGTGTTATCGGGAATGTGTCGGAACACCTGCCGGTGAGCCGGTTAAAAAGGGTAAAGATGAAGAAAGTAATTAATGCAAAGCTCCTTTACAGGAGAACATTTCTAATCATATATGATGTTATCAGCATAGTTGTTGCAAGTTATGCGGCGATCTGGATCAGGTACGAATTGAATTGGGATTCTATACCTTCGCATTTCATGGGTACCATAACCAGATATCTGCCGATCAATATACTGTTCACCATAGCCATATTCTATTTTTTCAAGCTCTACAGCAGTCTCTGGGCATTTGCGGGTGAGACCGAACTGCAGAATCTTGTATTTGCATGTATTGTTTCCGGAGCAGTTGACGGGCTGGGCCTCCATATCATGAGGATCGGTGTACAGGGTGTTCCGAAGAGCTATTATTTTATGTACGTATTCGTACTGATAATGATGATATTTGCCAGCAGGTTCTCATACAGGTTTTTGCGGAGCAAGAAGCATAAGATGATGAACCGCAACAATGCGACGAGAGTCATGATCATCGGTGCGGGTGATGCGGGCAATTCAATCATAAGGGAAATAGTTACAAGCAATTATTCGACCATGACCGTTGCGTGTCTCATCGATGACGATAAGAGTAAATGGGGCAGTTACATCCAGGGTGTTAAGGTCGAAGGCGGCAGGGACAAGATCATTGAGTGTGTTGACACACATTCGATAGATGAGATATTTGTGGCCATACCGAGTGCGAACAGGCTCGTCATAAGGGAAATACTTGATATATGCAAGGATACCGAATGTAAACTGCGTGTCCTGCCCGGTATCTACCAGCTTGTAAACGGTGAAGTGAGCGTAAGCAAGCTGCGTGATGTTGAAGTTGAAGACCTTCTCGGAAGAGAGCCCGTAAATGTGGATCTGGACGCGATCATGGGTTACATAGGCGGAAAGACCGTTCTTGTAACCGGTGGAGGTGGTTCCATCGGAAGCGAGTTGTGTAGGCAGATAGCGGGCCATAATCCGGCAAGACTCATCATAGTTGATATATATGAGAACAGTGCTTATGAGATACAGCAGGAGCTTTTATACAAATATCCCGAACTGGACCTCATAGTACTGATAGCTTCAGTGCGAAATACAAACCGCATGAACAGCATATTTGAACAATATAAGCCGGATATCGTTTATCATGCGGCTGCACATAAGCATGTTCCGCTGATGGAGACCAGCCCCAACGAAGCAATAAAGAACAACGTATTCGGAACATGGAAGACCGCGCAGGCAGCGGCATTCTACGGGGTTAAGAAATTTGTCATGATAAGTACGGATAAGGCTGTTAATCCCACCAATATCATGGGAGCGAGCAAGCGTATCTGTGAAATGATAATACAAAGCTTCGACAAGCATTACGATACCGAATTTGTTGCGGTAAGGTTCGGAAATGTCCTGGGAAGCAACGGATCCGTAATACCTCTGTTCAAGAAGCAGATAGCCGCAGGAGGGCCCGTAACGGTCACTCATCCGGATATCATAAGATACTTTATGACCATACCTGAAGCGGTATCGCTTGTCCTTCAGGCAGGTGTCTATGCGAAGGGCGGAGAGATATTCGTACTTGATATGGGTGAACCGGTGAAGATACTTGATCTTGCCCAGAACCTGATCAGACTCTCCGGATATAAGGTAAATGAAGATATAAAGATAGAATTTACGGGCTTAAGACCCGGCGAAAAGCTCTACGAAGAACTTTTGATGGATGAAGAGGGCATGAAGGAGACGGACAACAAGCTTATCCATATCGGAAAGCCCATCGAGATAGATGAGATGAAATTCTATGCCCAGCTCAAGGAACTCAAGGAAGAGACAAAGAATGAGTGTGCGGATATAAGAGAAAGGATTCATGAGATTGTACCGACCTATGTATACAATAAAGACAATGGGCCAAAATAAAGGTGCGGTCTTCGGGAGGTTTTTATGGATACAAAAAGGATATATCTGTCTTCACCCGCTATGCACGGTGAGGAACAGCAATTCATAAAGGAGGCTTTCGATACCAACTGGGTAGCTCCACTGGGACCGAATGTTACGGCTTTTGAGAAGGAAATGGCTGAGTATGTGGGTATCGGTCATGCTTCGGCACTTTCATCCGGAACAGCGGCGATACATCTTGCATTGAAGCTCCTTAATGTTAAACAGGGAGATATCGTATTTACATCATCCCTTACATTTGCGGCAACCTGCAATCCCATTACATATGAGAAGGCGGTGCCCGTATTCATAGATTCGGAGAGAAACACATGGAATCTTGATCCGGAGGCCCTGAAAAAGGCATACGAAAAATATCCGGATCCCAAGGCGATCGTCTATGCACATCTTTACGGAACACCGGCAAAGATCGACGAGATCATGGCAATAGCGGCCGAGCACGGAACCCCTGTCATAGAAGATGCCGCAGAGGCTCTCGGATCGACCTATAAGGGAAGATATTGCGGAACCTTCGGTAACATTGGCATATACAGTTTTAACGGCAATAAGATAATAACCACCTCGGGTGGCGGAATGCTTGTCAGCAACAATGAAGAAGATACAAAGAAGGCTACATGGTATGCGACCCAGACAAGGGATCCCGCTAGGTATTATCAGCATACCGAGATAGGCTATAATTACCGTATGAGCAATATAGTGGCCGGTATAGGAAGAGGCCAGCTGCTGCATCTGGCTGAACATAAGAAGCTGAAAAAAGATATTTACAGGCAATATAAGGAAGCCTTTGCGGACATACCCGCGATCACGATGAATCCGCTCAATCCCGACGGAGATGCCAACTGCTGGCTCTCATGTATGTTAATAGATCCGAAACTCAGTGACACAACGCCCGATATGGTCATGGATGCACTCGATTCGGAAAATATCGAAAGCAGACCGATATGGAAGCCAATGAACCTGCAGCCCGTATATGCCGAAAATGATTTCTTTACTATCGACGGTATTCAGCCGAATACCGCACCTGTAAAGGGAGACAACGGTGAAGGCTGGGACGGATCCGTTGGAGGGGATATATTCAGACACGGTCTCTGTCTTCCGAGTGATATAAAGAACACACCGGAAGATATGGAAAGGATAATAGCAACAGTTAAGAGGTGCTTTGTTTAGTGGGTAATACACACAAGCCGTACGGTATCTATGAAAAGTTTATAAAACGTCCTCTGGATCTTATCTGCGGCTTGCTCGTGCTTGTATTATTTTGCTGGCTGTATCTGATAGTGGCTGTTCTGGTACGCATTAAACTGGGATCGCCGGTCTTATTTACACAGGACAGACCCGGTAAGGATGAAAAGATCTTCAGGTTATACAAATTCAGGACAATGACCGATGAAAGAGATGAAAACGGAAAACTCCTGCCGGACAATGTCAGACTTACAAAATTCGGTATATTTTTGAGAAAGACCAGTCTTGACGAACTGCCGGAACTTTTTTGCATAATAAAAGGTGATATGAGTTTTATAGGCCCCAGGCCTCTTCTTGTGGCTTATCTGCCCTATTATACCGAAAGAGAAAAACTCAGACATACGGTAAGACCCGGACTTACGGGGCTGGCCCAGGCAAGCGGAAGAAATACGGTTGACTGGGATAAACGTTTTGAAATGGACGTTAAGTACGTGGAGAATCTGAGCTTTCTTATGGATATGAAGGTCATCGGGATGACGATAAAAACGGTGATCGGTCACTCCGATCAGGTTGCCGAAGACACGCGTATGATCGAAGGCAATTTTGCCGAGATCAGACGGGAAAGACTTGCGAGGACCGGAAAACTCGAAAAAGAACAGGATTGATACATGAATATACTTATTTTGAGCGCTGGAACCCGTAATAAGGTGGTTCAGTTTTTTAAAAATGAGATAAAAGACGGTAAGGTTGTTGCCACTGATTGCAGTAATCTTGCACCGGCTGTTTATGATGCGGATAAGTTCTGCCTTGTTCCGAGGATCAATGTACCCGGCTATATGGACAGGATACTGGATATATGCAGGGAAGAGGGGATAAATGCGGTACTCTCACTCATAGATCCCGAACTCAGTATGCTGGCCAAAGAGGCCGACAGGTTTAAGGCGATCGGTGTGACACCGATCATTTCGGACTATGATCTTGTGGAAACATGTTTCAACAAATATAGAATGTCTAAACTGTTTAAGGAAAAAGGCCTAAAAACAGCAAAGTGTTATCTGGATACAGCTTCATTTTACGAGGCAAAGAAGGCCGGAGAGATCGATTATCCGGTATTTGTAAAACCGGTATGCGGAAGTGCAAGCCTGCATATCAACAAGGTTTCATCCGATAAGGAACTTGAAGGTTTATTTGCAATGTATGATGACCTGATGATCCAAGAGTACATGGACGGAACAGAGTATGGTGTTGATGCCTATATTGACATGCTCAGCGGCAAATGCACTTCGGTATTCATCAAAAAGAAGATAAAGATGCGCGCCGGAGAAACAGATAAATCCGTTTCTGTGCATATACCCGAACTTGCCGATGATATAGTAAGATTTGTTGAGGAGGTCGGATTTAAGGGGATAATCGATATAGATATATTTGAGGTCGACGGAGAGTATTATTTCTCGGAGATCAATCCGAGATTCGGAGGCGGATATCCGCATGCTTACGCCTGCGGAGTAAATGTCCCGAGACAGATCATAAACAATCTCAGTGGAAATAAAAACCCCATAACGATCGGGGATTATAAAGATGGTATAGTCATGATGAAATACAATGAGATCATGATAAAAGACATGAGTGATACGGAGCTTGTACCATAGTGAAGAAGATACTTATCCTGGCCAATTCATCGAGCGGCCTCTATGGCTTTCGCAATGAACTGGTCTTAAATCTGCTAAAAGAATACGAGGTATACGCATCACTTCCGGATACCACCAATAACGAAGAGCTTGAAAAGGAAGGCTGCAGGATCATCGAGACGCGGCTGAACAGGCGGGGAATGAATCCTGTCCAGGACTTTAAGCTCTTTTTGTCGTATATGAAGATACTCTCGCAGATACGTCCGGATGCAGTATTGAGTTACACAATAAAGCCCAATATATACGGCGGAATGGCCTGCCGCCTTAAAAGGATACCGTATATGGTCAATATCACAGGTCTGGGTTCGGCACTCGAAAACCCCGGCATGCTCAGGAAATTGGCTAAAATACTTTACAAATGCGGCATAAAAAAAGCATCTGCGGTTTTTTTGCAAAATGAGAGCAATCTTCAGTTTTTTAAAGACAATAAGATGACGGGATCAGAAATGGTGCTTCTGCCCGGCTCGGGGGTAAATACGGAGCGTTTTTCTTATCTGCCGTGGCCCGAAGGGAAAACAGCATTTATATTTATCAGCAGGGTCATGAAGGAAAAGGGTATAGAGGAATACCTGGCATGTGCAAAGGCCATCCATGAGGAACATCCGGAAGCTGAATTTCATATCCTTGGATATTGTGAGGAAGCCTACGAGGATGAGCTTAAGAAACTGGACAGTGAGGGCGTGATCAGTTATCACGGAAGCGTGAAGGATGTCAGACCGTACATCGAACAGGTCAAATGTATCATACATCCGTCATTTTATCCCGAAGGCATGTCCAATGTCTGCCTGGAATCCGCAGCCTGCGGAAGAGCGGTCATAACGACCGATAAAGCGGGATGCCTCGAGACGGTTATAGACGGAAAAACCGGATACGTGGTTCCTATGAAAGATAAGGAGAAGCTTACGGAGGCTGTCCGCAGATTCATAGCCTTATCCGAGGATGAACAGCGGGAAATGGGCAAAGCCGGAAGAGAGTATGTCTCTGAAAGATTTGACCGTCGGATCGTGGTGGACGAGTACATGAAACGACTGAAAAAACTCGGTTTATAGATCACTGAGCACTGTATGGGGAAACGATTTGAAGATACTGATAGTTAACAAATTCCTGTATCCCAACGGGGGATCGGAGACATATATATTTGAGATCGGAAAGCAGCTTGAGCGTTTGGGGCATGAGGTGCAGTATTTCGGCATGGAACATAAAGGGCGTATTGTCGGCAACAAAGTGAATTCATACACCTCCGATATGGATTTTCACGGCAATAAAGCGGCTAAGCTTCTCTACCCATTTAAGATCATTTATTCCCGCGAAGCTCGAAGACAGATCCGTAAGGTGCTTGAAGATATGAAGCCGGATGTGGTACATCTCAACAACATCAATTTTCAGATCACACCCTCGATCATAGATGAGATACGAGCCTTTGAAAAAGAGTCCGGACATACAGTAAAACTTGTGGCTACCGCACATGATTACCAGTGGATATGTCCCAATCATATGATGAGGATACCATCATCGGGGGAGAACTGTGATAAGTGTCTTTCGGGTAAATATATGAACTGCGCCAAGAACAGGTGCATACATAATTCGAGAGTTAAAAGCCTCCTCGGAACGATCGAGGCGTATCTGTATAAGAGCAGAAAAACCTATGCTAAGATAGATAAGATCATCTGTCCCAGTGTTTTTCTGTATAACAAGTTTAGCAGAAACGAAGCCTTCAGGGAAGAAGATCTTGTCGTAAAACATAATTTCTTTATAAAGGGTGAGGATTATGATGAGATCATGAAGCTGCCCAAAAAGGATTACGTTCTTTATTTTGGCCGTTATTCGGAAGAAAAAGGCGTGGGGACGTTACTGACAGCCGTGAAAGATCTGCCGGAGATACCGTTTGTATTTGCGGGAAGCGGCCCGCTCGAAAAATACCTTGACGGGGAAAATATTGAAAACAGGGGCTTCTTATCCGGAACAGAACTTCATAAGCTGATAAGACAGGCAAGATTCAGTATCTATCCTTCGGAATGGTATGAGAATTGTCCTTTTTCCGTTATGGAATCCATAAGCTACGGAACTCCTGTCATAGGTGCGTCCATAGGAGGCATACCCGAACTCATAGGTGACGGCCGTTCGGGACTGGAATTTACAAGCGGTGATGCCGATGAACTGACGGATGTGATCTTTAAGCTGTGGAATGATACCGAAAAACAGGATTCCATGGAAAAGGAATGTAAAAACACCGGCTTTGATACGGTTGAGAGCTATACCGATTGGCTGGTTGAAAGGATATACAAATAAACGGCATGAGAGTATTAAAAGAGAATATGAAAAAAAGATTAAAAACTGATGTGGTGATCGCGTTATGTTCTTCTTTTACCGTGTGTGTTTTTGCACCGTTTGAGATATACCTTTCCAATAAGGACTTTTTCTTTTTTAACGGGTTTGAGATGATCCCGTTTTCGTTTCTTGCTTTTATGGCATTGTCTTTGATCATACTTCTGTTGCTTATTACAGTGATGAATATACGTGAAAAGGCTCACGATGCGGTTTTGGGCGTTGGTTTCGGATTAATTCTTGCCATGTACATTCAGGGTAACTTCCTAAAAAATGATTACGGTACTCTTGATGGGAATCCGATAGATTGGACATTATATATAAAAGAGGGCATTATTTCCGTGGTTTTGTTTGTGATCTTAGAAGTCATAATGACAGTTTTGATCATCAAACTTAAAGACGAGCTGTTTATAAAAACCATACGCACCGTTGCCATTTATATATTTCTTATACAACTTGTTGCCATAGTGACTCTCCTTATACAAAATAACGGGCTGAATAAAGAATCAACATATCTTGCAACGACTGAAAATGAAATGGTATACGGCTCTGAGGAGAACTTTGTGATCCTGATGCTTGATACCTATGAAAGCACCACACTTACACGTATTCTGGAGGAGGATGACGGTACATACAGAGGATATTTAAAGGATTTTGTATTTTATCCGGATACTACGGGAATGTACAGATCAACAGGATTTGCACTTCCGTATCTTATAGGCGGAGTGGAGTATCATAATGACTGTACTTACGAAGAATTTCTGAACAAAACCTATGAAAACTCGGTTTTGCTGAATGATCTGAGAAACGATGGCTGGTATATAGGTGTATACAATCAAAACAGAATACCTGATTCCGATATAGCTTTAAAAGCCGATAATTGTAAAAAACTGAATCTTACGGTCAGCTCACACAGAAGGCTGGCAGGTTACATGTATAAACTTGTGGGCTTTCGATACATGCCTCAGCCTTTGAAAAGGTTTTTCTGGTTTTATGCGGATGATATTGCTTCTGAGTTAAGAGATACAAAGGAAGATGTATCAATCTATGGAGATAATAATTTTGACTTTGCAAATGCTTATTGCGATATGCAGATAGGGGATATGGACAGATCGTTCCATTTGTATGAATTGTTTGGTGCTCATCCACCCTATAATATAACGGAAGACTTTATCTATTCCGATATCGGGACAGATAAGATCAGCGCATGTAAAGGTTTGCTGGTCATGCTCGATGGATATATGAATAAACTACGTGAAACAGGATTGTATGAAAATACTACTGTTATAGTTTTGGGAGATCATGGAAAGGAAATCCTTTGGAATCCCGTATTTTTAGTTAAGTCAAGCGGAGCAGATCATGAACTTGAAATAAATGATACGCCTTTTTCCTATGCGGAACTTCAAGAGATATATGAAGCAATAAGTAACGGAGGCGGCGAAGAAAGTATTAAAAAGATCGTGTATTCACACAGTACAGAAGACCGCAGATATCTGAAGTTTGACAATAACACGGGAATTGGGAAAAATGATTATTTTACTGCAGATATCTATGAATGCAGATTCAGTGGGAGAGCTGATAATAAAGATTCTCTGATAACCACGGATACGGTATACGAACAACACGCCAAATGAGGTAGAGATCCATGCTTTTTAATTCATTGCAATTTCTTATATTTTTTCCAATAGTTCTGTTGGTTTACTTCATCATACCCAAAAAGATCAGGTACATATGGCTGCTTGTTGCCAGCTATTATTTCTATATGTGCTGGAATGCAAAATATGCATTATTGATCCTGTTTTCAACACTGGTAACATATCTGAGCGGACTGTTTATAGATAAGATCTCACACTCCGAAACTGAGGAACGGGTAAAAAAGACACGAATGAAACTATGTGTTGCCGCCAGTTTTGTCCTTAATCTCGGAGTTCTGTGTTATTTCAAATATACCAATTTCCTCATGGAAACATTGAATAAGGCATTTAATCTGATACATATCGAGTTAAACCTGCCTGTATTTGATATATTGTTGCCCGTGGGCATATCATTTTATATTTTCCAGGCTTTAAGTTATACGATGGATATCTACAGAGGGGAAGTTCAGGCCGAGAAAAACTTTCTTCGTTATGCGCTGTTTGTTTCCTTCTTCCCTCAGCTGGTAGCGGGCCCCATCGAAAGATCGAAAAATCTTCTTTCACAACTGGCAAAGCCCGTAAAGCCGGAATATGACAAGATGGTAAACGGATTCATGCTCATGCTGTGGGGCTTTTTTATGAAAATAGTCGTTGCGGACCGCATAGCACTCTTTGTTGACAGTGCGTATAACGATACAGCAAGTTTCGGAGGCTGGTATCTTATAGTGGCATCTGTTTTGTTTGCATTTCAGATATACTGTGATTTCGGAGGATATTCATGTATCGCGAAGGGCACGGCACAGATGCTGGGCATAGAACTCATGGAGAACTTCAATGCGCCGTATACATCATTATCTGTCAGGGAATTCTGGGGCAGATGGCATATCTCACTCAGTACATGGTTCAGGGATTACCTGTATATACCGCTCGGAGGTAACAGAAAAGGGAAGATAAGAAAACATATCAATAAAATGATCGTCTTTCTGGTCAGCGGTCTGTGGCACGGAGCGTCATGGTCATTTGTCATATGGGGCGGTCTGCACGGGCTTTACCAGGTGATCGGAGAAATACTTGAACCGGTAAGGAATAAGCTCGTAAAAGTGTTAAGGCTCAACAGGGAGAGTATAGGTCATAAACTGGCAAAGGCATTATGCACGTTCATACTTGTGGACTTTGCGTGGATATTTTTCAGAAGTCAGAGCATGACAAGATCGAAAGAAGTGCTTTCGGCCATGATAAATGTAAGAAATCCATGGATATTCTTTGACGACAGCCTGTATAATTGCGGTCTTGACAGAAAGAATTTTACGTTGATGCTTGCATGCATATTACTGCTCATCGTTGTAGATATGTTTAATCGCGCAGGTATAAGATTAAGGGAAGTGATCCTTAAACAGGACTGGTGGTTTAAATGGGTGGTGATCGCACTTTCCATAACAGCCATTCTTCTGTTTGGGGTCTGGGGATCGCAGTTCAGTGAGGCAAGCTTTATATATTTCCAATTCTGAGTGCAGGCCCTAAAACCGAGCAAAGTCGAAATGATTTACAACAGGCATGGTAAACGGTGACACGTTTTATCGGAGAGAACTATGAAAAAGGTTTTATTTCGTACAATAAGCATACTTGCAACAGCAGCCCTGACCTTTGCAATGTTAGTAAAGGTCTCTGATGTTGTGCGCCGAAGGGAAAGCGATGTAAAGAATAAAGCTTTCTTTGACGACTGCGAGGATTATGACATCCTGTTTCTGGGAACAAGTCATGTGGTAAACGGTATTTACCCAAATGAGCTGTGGCACGAGTATGGGTACACATCATATAATCTGGCAAACCATTCCACAACACTTGCAGTATCTTACTGGACTCTTATAAATGCCTTGGATTATGCAGAGCCGAAACTGGTGGTACTTGACTGCTACGGATGGACGGAAAATGAAAAGATTTCCGGAGAATATGCATACCTGCACAAGGCGATGGATTGTTTCCCGCTCAGCGTCAACAAGGTACGTGCCGTCTATGATCTGACATGGGACAACCCCGAAGCGGATACGGCTGAAATGCTGTGGGATTTCTGCCTGTATCACAATCGCTGGAACCAGCTGGAAGAGAAGGACTTCAATGTGGAGTATAACAGGCAGAGAGGCGCTGACAGAAGGATCGAAGTCGCAACACCTGTGGAATACGAGATCATCGACCCGAGTATAAAGTATGAGGACATTTCACTTGCAAGAACATATGCCGAAAAGATCATACAGGAATGCCAGAGCAGGGATATTGATATAGTGCTCACGTGGATACCTTATCCCCCGCACAGAAATGAAGCACAGGCGGCGGCACATGTGATCTACGATGTGGCCGGTGAATACGGGATAGATTATATCAATTTCTGGGACATGGATACAGTGGATTACAATACGGACCTCTATGATGAGGATTCGCACCTTAATCCGTCGGGAGCCATGAAGGTGACGAATTATGTCGGCAAGTTCATAAATGATAATTTTGACATTCCCGATCACAGACAGGATGCGGGATATGAAAGCTGGCATGAAGATGAAGAAAAATATATGCAGGATAAAAAGGATGAGATCATATATCAGACCGATCCGCGCATATATATGATGCTGATAAATGATGATGATCTTGATGTAAAACTTGAGTGGAATAACAGAAACTGTATTGATGACGAACTGTTTGGAAACCTGATAAGAAATCTGGGGATAAATACTGATGTGGTATCAGGGGGCAGATCTGCGTTTGTTTCGGGGAAATATCCCGAAAGAAAAGTACAGTATTCGGATGAGTGCTCGGCCTTTGATGAAGCCTACAGCCTCAGCGTGACGGTCTATGATCATGAAACGGGTGAACAGTTTGATAATGTATGGTTATATATAGCACCCGGTGAAGAAACGACAGTCACGCATATATATTATTGAGATTGCGTTGCATATCTGATATATGGATCTTAAGTGTCATTAAGACCTACAGATTCTCTTTATACCAGTTGATAGCCAGTTCGATCCCGCGTGAGAAATCATAGTCGGGATCATAACCGAGTAATCTGCGAGCCTTGGAGATGTCGGCATTTGAATGCTTGATATCTCCCGGTCTGTCGGGACCGAAATTGGGCTCTCTTTCTATGTTCAGAGCTTTGCAAAGATCGTAATAAATGTCTATGAGATATTCTCTTCCGCCGTAGGCTATGTTGAAAGCGTTGCCGGCAGCTTCGGTGTCAGCAAGACATGCTTTTAAGTTGGCCTCGATGACGTTATCTATGTAAGTAAAATCACGGGATTGCTTTCCGTCACCGTTTATGGTCGGGGTTTCACCATTGATGAGCATTTTCAAAAACTTGGGGATAACGGCGGCATAAGCACCGTCGGGATCCTGTCTGCGGCCGAATACGTTAAAATATCTCAGTGCATAGGTATCCAGACCATAGAGCTTATGATAGAGCTTACCGTATTCCTCGGTTACTCTTTTGGTAAGAGCGTAAGGTGAGAGCAGATTGCCCTCCTGACCTTCAACCTTAGGAAGAACGGGATGATCTCCGTATACAGATGAGCTTGATGCATATACAAACTTCTTAATGCCTTTCTGACGGGCGGCTTCCATCATGTTGAGGGTTCCGGTTATATTGTTCCGATCATAGAAAAGAGGCATTTCTATACTTCTCGGAACACTACCCCATGCAGCCTGGTGCAGAACGAAATCCATGCCTTCACAGGCTTTCATACAGGTTTCAAGATCCTTTATATCACCTTTTATGAATGTATATCCCTTACGATCCTTAAAAAGATCGACGTTGGCCTGCTTTCCGGTCGAAAGGTCATCCAGACATCTCACTTCATATCCCAGATCCAGTATGGCTTCACACAGATTTGAACCTATAAATCCCGCACCGCCTGTAACCAGAAATTTAGATCCCTCAGGAAATTTTAAATTTTTGTATCCCATAGTAATTCTCCGTTTCTGCCCGAATGCGCCGTATCTTTATCAGCGGAACGCAAACCCAAACATATTAAACAAACAATGGCATTATAACACAGATTTCAAATATTGGCATTATATCACAGAATCTTGTGTTATTGTAGGATTTGCGGTAAAATACCTATGTTTATGTGTGTGTTATCTTGCACGTATGAAGCAACAGAAAAGAGGATAAAAAAATGAGTTTATATGAAAAGATACTTGCCGGAGAAGAGAAGATATCGCTTGTGGGTCTGGGTTATGTCGGAATGCCGATAGCGGTAGCATTTGCAAGGAAGGTTAAGGTAATCGGCTTTGATCTCAATTCGGCAAAGATAGATCTGTATAAGAACGGAATAGATCCTACAAACGAAGTGGGAAATGATGTCATAAAGAGTACTTCAGTGGAGTTTACCGCTGATCCCGCAAAGCTTAAGGAAGCCAAATTTCATATAGTTGCGGTTCCCACTCCGGTAAATGACGATCACACGCCGGATCTGACACCTGTTGAGGGCGCAAGCAGACTGCTCGGACAGAATCTCACGAAGGGATCGATAGTCGTATTTGAGTCTACCGTATATCCGGGAGTTACCGAGGAAGTATGTGTTCCGATCATCGAGAAGGAATCCGGACTTAAGTGCGGCGTGGACTTTAAGATCGGTTATTCGCCGGAACGTATCAATCCCGGTGATAAGGTTCACAGGCTGGAGACGATCACTAAGATAGTTTCCGGTATGGATGCAGAAACTCTCGAAGAAGTGGCAAATGTTTATGAACTGGTCGTAGAAGCCGGAGTACATCGTGCGGAATCGATCAAGGTTGCTGAAGCAGCAAAGGTTATAGAGAACAGCCAGAGAGACATAAACATAGCTTTTATGAACGAGCTCTCCATCATTTTCAATAAGATGGGTATAGATACCAAATCCGTACTCGAGGCAGCAGGCACAAAGTGGAATTTCCTTAAATTTTCTCCGGGTCTTGTTGGTGGACATTGTATTGGTGTGGATCCTTATTACCTTACATACAAGGCGGAACAGCTCGGATATCATTCACAGATAATCCTTTCGGGCCGTCGTATCAATGATGACATGGGCAAATATGTGGCTGAGAGCGTTGTAAAGAAGCTTATAGCAGCGGACCTCGCGGTACGTAATGCAAAGGTTGCCATTCTTGGCTTTACATTCAAGGAAAACTGTCCGGATACAAGAAATACAAAGGTTATAGACATATACAGAGAACTCGGTGAATACGGTATCACACCGGTTGTAGTGGATACTACGGCAGATGCAGCCGAAGCAAAGAGATTATATGGTATCGAGTTCGGTACCATGGATGATATGAAGGATATGGATGCGGTCATTGTGGCTGTAGCTCATGATGAATTCAAGAAACTTGGCAGATCAGACATAGATGCATTCTTCAACGGATCCAACAAGATCAAGGTGCTTGCCGATATCAAGGGCTTATATAACAAGGATGATTTTGCTGACGGTTATTCATATTGGAGACTGTAAGATTTGAATATATGCGGAGCTGACTGATGAAGACCGTAAGACCTGAATATATGCGGAGCTGACTGATGAAGACTGCGATCAGAATGGACGATATCACGCCCGACATGAATCATGCAAAATTTGGCAGAGTAAAAGCGATACTTGAAGCGGCTGGAATAAAGCCGCTTATTGGTGTTGTGCCGTACAGCAGGGATGAGACGCTCCGGATAGAGAAGCCGCATGAAGAATTTCCGAAGATGATATCAGAACTGGAAAGAGCAGGCTGGATCGTTGCACTTCACGGATATCATCATCTGTACACATCTCGGGAAAAGGGGATATTTCCGATAAATGAATTTTCGGAATTCGCCGGTGTTGATTATGACAAACAATATGTCATGATCAATGAAGGATTGTCACAGCTAAGAGAGTGGGGGCTTAATCCCATAATGTTCATGGCACCGGGACATACATTTGACAAAAATACATTGAAGGCCCTGAAAGCCAATCACATCACAAAACTTACGGATGGATTTGGGGAGAAGCCCTATATAAGAGATGGCATGACATTTTATCCCATCAGTAAAAAAAGAAGTGAATGTATAAGTGATAAAGAGGGGTTCAGTACCTATGTGTTGCATACAAATACCATGACAGACAGGGATATTGAAGACTTTGAGTGCATGATAAAGGAACACAGAAGCAATTTTATCTCTTATGATGAATATATGTCCGTTCCGGCGGTTCAAAGGAGCACGTTTGAAAATATAAAAGAATATCTCATGGCTTACGCAAAACATCTGCTCGTAAGCAAACGTGCCAGCAAAGGGACGGTAATACATCAAGACGGTAAATAAGATGTGTCAGGTTTTCTATGAAAACCTGACATGTAGCCCGAGCCGTTTGGCGAAGCCAAAATATAAATCGGCGAGGGTTCCGGTACGAGAGGGACTTATATGATCCGTGTTTTACAGGTACTCGGCAGTACGACACTCGGCGGCGCGGAAAGCCGGGTAATGGATATATACAGACATATTGACAAAGACAGGATACAGTTTGATTTTCTTGTAAATGAAGGCTGTACGGGTCATTTTGATGCTGAGATAGAAAGCCTCGGCGGTCATGTATATACCCTGCCAAGATACAGGATAGTAAATCATAAGCAATATAAGGATGCGGTAAAAAGCTTTTTTGAAGAGCATACGGATTATGCGGCGGTTCACGGTCATATGACCAGTACGGCAGCTATTTACCTTCCCATAGCAAAAAAAGCGGGAGTACCTTTAACGATAGCACACGCAAGAAGTGCGGGTGTTGACAGCGGTATCAAGGGAAAACTGACAAATATGCTCAGGAAGCATCTTCCCGAGAAATGTGACAGGATGTTTGCATGCTCCGACCTTGCGGCAAAATCAGTATTCGGTGAGAACAATTATCATGACGGCAAGGTGAAGGTCATGCCAAATGCCATAGAAACAACAGACTTTGCCGTAGATGAGACAAAACGTAAATGTATACGCAGTCAGTACGGAGTAGAAGATAAATTTGTAATAGGACATGTCGGCAGATTTCATGAAGCAAAGAATCATGGATTCCTGCTGGAAATATTTGACAGATTCCTTGATCTGAGACCGGATGCGGTGCTCATGATAGTGGGCGACGGTCCACTCAGGCCTCAGATAGAAGCAAAGATAGAAGAACTTGATAATGCAAGAAAAAGCGGAAACAAGGCCGCGTTAAGAGACAAGGTGATCCTCACGGGGTCACAGAGCCCGGTTGATCCGTATTATCAGGCATTTGATATATTTTTATTTCCCTCTAAATTCGAAGGAATGCCGGGAACGGTTGTGGAAGCGCAGGCAGCAAGCTTAAGAAGCCTGATCGCCGATACCATAACCAGGCTCGTTAAGGTTACGGACAGTGTTGAATTCGAAACCTTAAGTAAGGATGCGGGGGAATGGGCCGCAAAGCTCTATTCCGTTTACGGTGCCTTGCCTGTGGATTCGATCTGGAAGGAAAGAGTACACGATAATGCAGCGATACAGACTTCCATGTCGGAGTCTGATTATGATGTCGGAAACCAGGTGAATTTCTATACCGATCTGTATGAAAAAGCATCCGTATGAAAACGGACAGGATCCGGAGGAAATGATTGAAGATCCATATATTCATTGCCCACATGGGATTGGGAGGAAGTGAACGTGTATGCGTCAACCTTGCCAATGAATGGGCCAAAAGAGACCATGAAGTTCATATATCCGTTTTGAATCTGGACAATGATGTCAATACTCATTTGCTGGATAAAAAGGTGAGCATACATGAGCTGGGAGTGAGCAGGCTGAGATATGCCGCATTTCCTATGCTCAGATACCTGAAGAAATATAAGCCTGAATTCATACTTGTTTTTGGCAATGAGATGGCGGTCATCATCAATAAACTTAAGAAACTGAAGCTCATCGATGTCAAAGTTATAGTAAGAGTTCTGAACAACGTCAATATTTCTCTGGACAAAGAAGATAATGTATCACCTGTTGTGGAGCAGTATCTCAAGGCGGCCCAGAAGCAGCTTGCAGATATGGAATATGTTGTCGCACAATGCAAAGATATGGGTGAGATGCTTGTAAAAAAGGGACTTGTGGGAAGAGACAAGCTTAAGGTGATATATAATCCCGTCAGTGAAGCGTTACTTAAGGATGTGGATAAACTAAGAAGCGACGCATGTGAAAACGCAGGCAACGGAGCACAGGCAGACGGTGAAGCAAAAAACCGGATCACTTTTATAGGAAGGGTGGATCCCCAGAAACAGCCGTTACAGCTGATAGAGGCTTTTGAGATCGTTGTCGGTCAAAGCCCGAAAGCGAGATTAAGGATAGTCGGTGACGGTAACCTTATGGAACAGACAAAAGAGCTCGTCGATAAAAAGAAACTGACGGATAAAGTTATATTTGACGGTATCAGGAAGGATATGGACAGGGTTTACGCTGATACAGATGTTGTGATCTTAAGTTCTGCTTATGAAGGAATGCCGAATTCGCTGATAGAGGCGATCGGCTGCGGAATACCGGTGGTTTCATATGATTGTCCGATAGGACCTGCGGAAATAGTTGAGGACGGTGTCAACGGATTTCTTGTGAGCCTCAACGATATCGATGAACTTGCAAAAAAGACCGTTCTGGCGCTAAAGACAAGCTGGGACAGCGATATCATCAAAGCAACCTGTAAAAAGTTTGATGTGAAAAATATAGCTGACAGCTATGAGGAGATATTCAGAGCATGCATTACAAAGTAGTTGTGTTCGGTGTAAAAGATACATCGGAAAATATAGTTGAATTCATTCAGGATAATATCTGTAAGGTGGATCTGGTCATAACCATTTCACCTGAAGTAACAAAGAAAAATCAGGTATCCGGGTACAAGGGACTTGGAATACTTACCGAAAGATACGGTATCCCGGTACATGAGGCTGACAGTTATTTTCTGACAGATGAAAAGACTGTGGAATTCATGAAAAACAATACCTTTGATATAGGTATTTCCATGGGATGGCAGAGACTTATCCCAAAAGAAGTGCTGGATGCATTCAAGTACGGAATATACGGATTTCACGGGAACAGCGGGTATCTGCCATTCGGAAGAGGAAGGTCGCCGCTCAACTGGTCCATCATACTCGGTGATACCAGATTTAATCTCAATCTTTTCAGATATGATGAGAAGGCTGACAGCCCTAATGTCTTTGCAACGGAAATGTTTTCCATAACGCCTCATGATGACATAAGGACAGCACAGTACAAGAACATGATCTGTTCAAAGAATCTCATAAGAAAGCTTCTTAAGGCATATCAGGACGGTAATATCAGCATTAAGTGCGGATCAAAGGATTTTGATTCGTGGTACAACAAGAGGACTGAGGCTGACGGAAAGGTTGACTTTAAGGCAAGGACCAGAGATATATACAACCTGATAAGAGGTGTGGCGGCACCGTTTCCCGGAGCATTTGCATTTGTGAAGGGTAACGGCGATAATGCTGAAGATGCAGGCATGAAAGTTACCATCTGGCAGGCACATCCGTTTGACGAAATGATCGATTTTTCGGATTATGCACCCGGAGAGATCATAGATATATTTGACGGTAAGCCTATCGTAAGGACAGTCGACGGTTCTTTGCTGATCGACAGATACGAGAGCGATACGGTTATAAATGTTGGAGATATTTTGGTATAGATGAGTCGAAAGATTTTATTTCACCATAATTGCCTGGAGCAGGGCGGAGCAGAGAGGGTTGTTTCCAATCTTGCCAATGAATTTTGCCGAAACGGTGATGATGTCATAGTTGCGACTGAATGGCAGGGCGAAGACGAGTTTGCACTGGAACCCGGAGTCAGACGTATCCATGTGGGATTGAGCGCGGAACAGGAGAATAAGAGCCGACCGGCTAAGATATATTACAGACTTGCCAACCTGAAGAAACTGCTTAAGGAAGAAAACCCCGATGTGGCGATAGGTTTTACAAGGAAGCCGCTTTACAGGCTTCTGATGGCGGCTAAAGGGCTGAAGACACCGGTCATCATAGCAGTCAGGACAGATCCCAAAGGTCATTATGATACATTGACGGACAGGATAGGTATACCATTGCTCATGCCACGAGCGGATGGAGCGGTTTTTCAGACGAGCGGACAGCGTGATTTCTTTCCGACATATATACGGGAAAGATCAACGATAATACTGAATCCCGTCAGCGACAAATATCTTGATGCAAAGGAAGTCGAGGTAAAGCACAAGACGATAGTCCATTCCGGCAGACTCGTTGATTTCAAAAACCAGCCAATGCTGATAAGGACATTTTTAAAGGTTCATGAAAAACATCCGGATTATTCGTTGCTTATTTACGGACCGGATTCATTTGACGGAACAAAAGAGATACTCGAGGATATCATAAAGACAAATAAAGCCGAGGATTTTGTAAAGCTCATGGGCGGTTCGGATGATCTTGAAAATGAATTGCCAAAGGGTGAGATATATGCATTTTCATCGGATTGGGAAGGGTTGCCAAATGCCCTTATTGAAGCCATGAGTTTGGGGCTTCCCGTAGTTGCGACGGACTGCCCGTGCGGAGGACCGGCCACACTTATAGAAGACGGAGTGAACGGATTGCTTGTTCCGGTCGGAGATGAGACAAAAATGGCCGAAGCTATATGTCGGCTTATCGAGGATAAGGAATTTGCTTCCGAATTGGGACGTAAAGCCAAAGAGATCACACAGATCGTAAACGGACCTGCCATTACAAAACAATGGCGGGAGTATATAGAGAGGATAATAGAAAAAAATGTTCAGTTATGATGATTACAAAGAGATCATAAGGATATGCAAAAGCAGCGGACGCTATATGGATTACAAAAAAGCTATGACAAGCGACAGTTTTGTGATCATGAGACATGATGTCGAATACAGCGTCGAGAGAGCATATCAACTGTCAAAGGTAGAGGAAAGCATGGACTTTACATCAACTTTCTTCTTCCAATGGACAAACAACTCATACAATATCCTGTCAAAGAGAAATATGGACATGATAAAGGATATGCATGAGAGAGGACAGAGGATCGGTCTTCATTATGCACTTAACGGCATGACGGATATGGAACTTGTCAGAAAGCAGATCGTCAAGGAGATCAATATCCTTTCGGAAATGTTCGGATTTGAGATCGATTCATTTTCCGTACACCGACCTTCAAAGGATATACTTAGGGAAAATATAAAGCTTCCGGGAATTATCAATGCATATCAGGATGATTTCTTTACATTCGCTGAAAATGTCGATGAGAATACACCGGTCAATGTCAAATATCTTTCCGATGCAAACCACATATGGAGATACGGTTATCCCGATGAGAACAATATTTTAAACAATAAGAAGGTCCAGATCCTGGTACATCCCTTTGCATGGCATAAAGTGGGATATGACAACTTCAATAATTATGTATCGCTTGTCGAAGAAAAATACGCTCAGATGATAGAGAGCATAGATGCCGAATGTAAGGATTTTGTGGAATATAAAGACTGGTTCTTAGACAGGACCAAACTGCCCGGGTAAAGTATATGTGCGGAATTTGCGGGTTTGTATCAAAAAAACCTATAACAATCGAAGAACTGAAGACCATGAACGATCTTATGATCCACAGAGGTCCCGACGACAGCGGTGAAGAGATATATGAAAGCCGTGACGGATATACCGTGGGATTTGCACAGAGAAGACTGTCAATACTCGACCTTTCGCCGCTCGGTCATCAACCTATGCATTCACCGTGTGAGGCAGGGACAAGTGTACCGAGGATAAGTGTTGTTTTTAACGGCGAAATATATAATTACCTGGAACTTAAGAAAGAAATTCCCGATTATCCGTTCAGATCAACCTGTGATACGGAACTTATCATAGCGGCATATCTCAAATGGGGTAAAAGCTGTTTCAACCGTTTCAACGGGATGTTTGCGATCGCTCTTTATGACAGGGAAACGGGGGAGATAATACTTGTAAGAGACCGTATCGGCAAGAAACCGCTGTATTATTGGAGATCACAGGGAAACCTTGTATTTGCTTCCGAACTGAAACCTATCATGGCGCACCCCGAGTTTGTTAAAAATATCAATGACAGGGTGCTGGCGAGATTTATTTACCAGCAGTATATCCTCTCGCCGGATACGATATTTGAGGATGTATATAAACTTGAACCCGGAACGGTACTGACATTCAAGGCAGGAACGGTAAGCAAGGAAAAATACTGGGATGTCAATGCGACATACTCTGCAATGAAAGCCGATCCTGTTACGGATTACAATGAAGCAAAGCAGGAACTTAAGCGTCTGCTCAAGGAATCAGTCCGTCTGCGTATGATATCGGATGTGCCCGTAGGTACCTTTTTGAGCGGGGGTTATGATTCTTCGCTCATAACAGCCATAGCAGCAGATGTGTGTGATTCCAAGGTCAAAACATTTACGATAGGCTTTGGTGAAAAGGATTATAACGAAGCCGTATATGCTGCTGAGGTGTCGGCGCATCTCGGAACGGAGCATACCGAGAGATATATTGAAGAAGATGAGATGTATAAGCTGGTTGACAGCATACCGCAGTATTTTGACGAGCCCATGGCGGATTCGTCTCAGATCCCGACCATGCTCGTATCGGCACTGGCCAAGGAAAAGGTGACCGTTGCCCTGTCAGGAGACGGCGGAGATGAGTTTTACTGCGGATACAATGTATATGATAATGTTGCCCAGGCACAGAAACTTGATGCACTTGGGGCAATGGTCGACGGAACATGTAATCTCCTGAGACTAAAGGATAAAAGCATATACAACAAAATCCCTTTCAGGGTACGCGTTGTATCCGAAAACAGAAACAAACTTGCTAAATCACAGATAAGCTCGATGGGATATGTCAGAACGGCAAATGCCATGGTGCTTAGCAAGGACAGTGTACCGTGCAAATATGAGATCGAAGACAGATATGATGAGAAAAACTGGCTCAAAAGAAGGATGCTTGTCGATATGGATACATATCTTCCGGATGACATATTGTGCAAGGTAGATCGTGCTTCCATGAAATACAGTCTGGAAAGCAGATGCCCGATCCTTGATAAAGATGTTATGGAGTATTCTTACAGACTGCCGCATGATTTCAAATATCATGACAGGATAAGAAAACATATACTCAAGGATATTGCACACGATTATATTCCGAAGACCCTTTTGGACAGGCCCAAGAAAGGTTTTGGTGTTCCGCTTGACAAGTGGATGAGAGGGCCGTTAAAGGAAAGACTGATCGATTATACCGACAGGGATTTTCTTGTCGGGCAGGGATTGTTTGATCCGGTTTTTACCGCAGATATGGTAGGAAATTATCTTAAAAACGGAGATGCAGGTCCGGCAACCGGACAGAATTTCTCAAAGGTATGCTGGTCATTCTTTGTATTTGAACAGTGGTACGAGCACTATTTTAAATAGTTTTGAGGTGCCTTATGAATAAAAAAGGTACAATTGCATTTTATATCGGGAGTCTTGCAAGAGGCGGAGCCGAACGGGTTATGATCAATCTGGTCACGCATTTTCACACAGTCGGTTATACCGTGTATCTTGTGACCAAAACCACGGATGAACCGGAATATGACGTTCCTCAGGGCATTACCAGGATCATCGCGGATATTACTGCCGAAGAGGAAACGGATTCCAGGATAAAGAACCTGAGAAACAGGATAAAGAAGCTAAAGGGGATATGGGAAGATATCAGACCGGATATTATCATTTCATTTATCCGTAAGAACAATCTCATGGCCATAGCATCGGCAAAAGGACTTGATATACCTGTTATCGTCGGCATAAGAAGCAATCCGTCGAGAGAACTTCAGGGCAGATTTTTTAAGCGTTTAAGCTTTTTCATGTTCAGATACGCGGACGGTATTGTTGTTCAGACAAATCGCGGTAAAGAGTTTTTTCCAAGCGGCCTGAGGAAAAAGACTGTCGTCATGCCGAATTCGCTCAGTGAAGAGTTTGTGGGGCAGGAATATGAAGAAAACAGATTGCCGCATGTAGTAACGGTCGGAAGGATAGATCAGAATAAGAACCAGCGCATGCTCCTTGAAGCATTTGAAGATATAATGGTCGACTATCCGGACTGGTCTCTTCATCTTTACGGTGACGGAGAGATGGCGGCTGGTTTAAGGAACAGGTTTGACAGTTCAAGTATAGTATTTCACGGGCCCGTAACGGATGTTCGTGACAGGATAAGAAATGCATCGATATTTGTCCTGCCTTCAAAACAGGAGGGAATGCCAAACGCATTGATAGAAGCCATGGCACTCGGACTTGCCGCTATATCTACCGATTGCCCTTGCGGAGGTCCTGCCGACCTCATAGAAGATGCAAAAAACGGAATACTTATCCCTGTGGATGACAAGGAAGCGTTAAAAACAGCTTTGCGAAAACTGATGGATGATGAAGCCTTAAGAAGGTCCATGGGACAGAAAGCCATGGAAATACAGACAAGGCTTAAACCAGCCGTAGTCAATAAAATGTGGCAGGAATATATAGAAAACATTATGCAAAAAAGAAGCTCAAAATGAGCTTCTTTTTTTGGGGGTTTATTGATGATCTACCATACCTTCCACGGAGCATTGCCTGAAGTCCACATCTCATCCAGCTTGTCCTTTTCACGCTTGGTATCCATGCATTGCCAGAAACCGTTGTGGTGGTATGCTCTGAGTTCACCTTCAGAAGAAAGTGTGGAAAGCGGAGTACGTTCAAATATAGTTGAATCACCTTCTATATAATCAAATACCGAAGGCTCGAGGACCATATAACCGCCGTTTATATAGCTGCTGTCGAGATCGCTTTTTTCTCTGAAGGCGCTGACCTCGTTATTGTCATTGATATCAAGCACGCCAAAACGCTGATCTACAGGAACAGCCGTAAGTGTTGCTTTTTTTCCATGGTTTTTATGATATTCAAAAAGCTTATTGATATCTATATCGCTGACTGCATCGCCGTATGTAAGCATGAAGGTTTCGTCGCCGACATATTTCTGTATCCTCTTGATACGACCTCCGGTCATGGTATTAAGTCCGGTATCAACAAGTGTAACCTTCCAGGGTTCTGCGACATTCTGATGAACCGTCATCTCATTGTTGTTGGAAAAATCGAAGGTGATATCGCTGTTATACAGATAATAATCAGCAAACCATTCCTTGATCACGTGCTGTTTATATCCGCAGCAGATGATAAATTCATTGAAACCATAGTACGAATACTCTTTCATGATATGCCAGAGGATAGGCTTTTCACCTATTTCAACCATCGGTTTTGGTTTTAAATGGCTTTCTTCACTGATACGTGTTCCGTATCCGCCTGCGAGTATAACTACCTTCATAATATGTCCTTTCAGATACATCAAATATCAATACGGATCTTTTATGGATCCCACCAGTTGATTTTATCATGTTTTATATATTTACTCAACAAATTGAATTTGATAAAAGCCCGTAAAAATGTATAATGTATCTAGTGAAAATATAAACGGATAAGTTATGAGATTAAAAAATTCTTTTAAAGACAAATTGGATATAGTCATTGCCGTTATCATCATTGCTCTGTTTGGCTTCTTTATGTTCGGGTTTGAAGTTGTCGTATGCGGTGACAGTTTTCAGTATGAACATCAGATGCCGATGAGAGAACCGGTGTATTCACTCCTTTTGCAATTTCTGCAACTGATCAAGGGCGAGGAATACACGATCCTGCTTGGACCTTTGCAAAATATACTTGCGATGATCTGTGTATATTTTTCATACAGGCGTCTGTATGAACTGTTTGGATTTAAGGTTCTTTTCAGGATCGCTACCGCACTTTTACTGCTGGTACCGCATATCATAACACCTTTGTTTTCAAAGACACATATCATCATAACAAACAATGTTATGACTGAAGGGATAACCATAAGTATATACTATGTATGGTTTACTTTGCTGTTATGTATTCTGAGGGATTTCCATAAAGACAGAAAAACCTATACAAAAGCCGTAGTTGCCGATCTCATACTGGCATTGATACTTGCGATGACGAGAGGACAGATGCTGGTATGTCTTGTTGTTCTGCTCATAGTAATGTGTTTTAAGACATGGAGCACACAGACGGAAGAGATCAAGACAGACAGAGCCGGTATATCGGTAAAAACCGGGTTGATAAGGACAAGTTTTTATATTCTTACATTTTTCCTGATCATCGGTATCAAGACTCAGCTTACCAAATGGTATAATCTGGCCGAGTCGGGATGCTATGTCAACACAGTGTCATCAAAGCCTATGCTGTTAGCCAATATCGCATATGTCTGTGATGAGGGTGATGCCCGGTATATAAAGGATCCGAAACTCAGAGAAGCTTTTACCGAGATCATGCGCGGTATCAAGTTTTCAAATATCGGATTTGATTCCGCAAAAGGCGGTATTATAGACAAAGCAAAATTCCATGAATCAAACCATGAGATCATAAATTTTGAACATATCGATCCTGCATTGAGACCTGTCATAATGTCAAAATACGGGATAACTGAGGCCAGATACAATGAACTTATGATACGTGAGGACGAATTGTGCGGAGAGATGGCAAAGGATCTTCTGCCGCATGTATTCGGCAAATATCTAAAAAACTATTTTGTGATAGCGTCACTTGGTTTTGTAAGGACCATTGCCGTGGAAAGATCCATCCTGCCGTTATATTCCCTTGTGATGTATATATCAGCGCTGATCATGGCAGTATGGCTTACGTTGAGAAAAAGAACAGACAGTGCATCAGTAATGCTTGTTGTTCTGCTCACGATCTGTGGGACAGTATTCGGGACTTCACTTGTTATACAGTGTATAGCCAGATATATGATATATGGTTTTCCGTTCTTTTATATCGCATTTATGGTCATGTTAAAAGAAACACAGAGTCTTATGAAGAGACCCTGACAGGATTTCAAGATTAAGAAATTCTTAAAGATTGCTTTCGCCTTTTCTCACTAAATGATCTTAAAATGGAATCATGATAAGTTGAGTATCAATCAACAGATTACGGAGGAAAAATGAAAGTGAAGGAATGGCTGATAAGAATAGGCTGCGTTTTTCTTGGTGTATTTATAACACTCGGAACAACTAAACTGACAGATATGATAAAAAATGAAACGGATCTTTTTGATAAAGAAGCGTCAGTGGAAGAACAGACACCTGAGATCAAAGAAAATGACAGTGATGAAAAAATGACTGTTCAGGAATATACACTGGAAGCCGAACTCAAATTGCAGGAACTGATCGACAACAAGAAAGCCAAGGCCGAAGCGGCGGAAGAAATAGAAAAAGCCAAACAGGAAGCAACAGAAGAAAAACCTGTTTATCCGCCCAACAGTGTTGAGGCGGCACCTGTAAAATGGACCCCGGATTATCCCATGATCAATTCCGATACCACGTTAGAGGAGAAAGCTAAGAACCGTTCATCTTATGATGAGACGATGGCTGTCAACGCATTTGACAAGATGGTCATAGAAAACAGCACGATAGATTTCTCAAATGTGAAGATAACAGTTATAGGTGACAGTATAACCGAAGGCAGTACACTTCCTGCAGATGAGAAAGAAATGTACAACTGGCCGGCCCAGATGAAGAAGATCCTCGGATGTAAGGAGATGGTAAATCTCGGTATCGGCGGATCGACCATAAGCTGCTGTGTTGATAATTTTGCAATGTGCGGCCGTTGGTCTGAGATACCCAAGGACAGCGATATCATCATAGTAATGGGCGGAAGCAATGACTGTCTGTTTGAAGACAGGGAACTGTTCGGAGAACTTGATTACGAACAGCGTTTGAATCCGCAGACATTTTGCGGCGATCTGGATGATATGCTCGGACGAATGCAGTGGTACTACAGAGACCACAATGAAGAGAATTATTGCAAGTTGATATATATCAACCCGCCGTCAACGATATTAAACGACGGAGTATATGAAGAGGACCCCGAAAATATGGTAAGGCAGGAGGAATTTGCAAATGCCATAAATGTGATAGCGCCTTCATATGGCTTTGAAGTGATAGACTTGTACAATAACAACATTTTGAACTCACACGATCCGGACATCAATGCTCAATATGTACCGGATGGTATCCATTGCAATAAAGAAGGTTATACGATACTTGCGGAGCATATAGCGAGCCAGATCATTCAACGTATAGACCAGTGATCAACAAAAAAGAACATAAGAAATAAAACAGGATCACGGAACAGCACAGGCTGTTCCGTTTTCTTGTATATCAGGGGTATTTGTGGTAAAATTTTAAGTTGATTTAGTATGTATAAATGAGGCATAAACAATGATCAAAATTGAGAAACAGGTACATTCCGTTCCGATCATTACGGTTTGGTTTGCAGACAGGGAGATCGATGACGACGGGATCATCAATTATAAAGAAGCAAGGGCACCGATAGGGCAGTCAATACCATTCATTACACTTATAAGTGATCTTAAAGAGAGTGAAGATGATATAAAAGCTCATTTTTCAAAAGGATGCAGATATGAGGTAAACAGGGCATACAGGGAAAATGTGGAGTTTCACATTCTTGATAGTGATGAGATAGATGATAAGACGCTGGAGGATTTTCTGGATTTTTTCGAAGAATTCTGGGAAAGTAAAGATTCATCGATAGGCGACAGGGAATCACTTGCGGAAGAACTTAAGAAGTACAGGGACAGTCGTGCATTTTCTGTCGGATATGCCGTTGTTAACGGTGAGATCGCCGTATACCACACATATATCCATGATGATGATATAACAAGATTGCTTCATTCGGCGTCGCTGTTCAGGCTGAAAAATGACACTGATGATACAAATAAAAATGTGATCGGCATGGCAAACAGAGCCCTGCATTTTGAGGAAATGAAATACTTTAAAGCAAAGGGGCTCTCCGTATATGACTGGGGCGGAGCCGGCAAGGAAGAAGAAGTAGCCAACATTACAAAGTTTAAGGAATTTTTCGGTGGCACACCGGTGACATATTATGATTGTGAACAGATAAAGGGAACAAAAGCGAAACTTGTGTCCGATCTGTCATCATTAAAGCAGCGTCTGCTGCATTGAGGGGAAATATGTGCGGAATTAACGGTATATTGGGACATATTGATAATGTGTCCGACCGAATACATCAGATGAATGACAGAGTTTTGCACAGAGGCCCTGATGCGGAAGGGATATGGCTGTGCCCTGAAGCGCCGGTCGCTTTCGGACACAGAAGGCTTTCTATCATAGACCTTAGCGAGAACGGTGCCCAGCCGATGGTCAGTGCAAGCGAAAGATATGTCATTACATTCAACGGGGAAATATATAACTACATTGAGATAGCAGATGAACTGACAAAAACAGACCTGAGTCTGAGATTCAGAGGAACTTCCGATACGGAACTGTTACTTGAAGCCGTCGAACGATTGGGCATGACCGAGACTCTTAAACGCATAAAGGGAATGTTTGCATTTGCGATATATGACAGAAAAGAAAAATACTGTTATATCGCAAGAGACCGTATGGGTGAAAAACCGCTGTATTACGGAATGGTAGGAGGAGCATTTGTTTTTGCATCAGACCTTGCGTCCATAGAAAGTCTGCCGCAATTCGAACGGAAAATAGATACCAAAGTGCTGGGGACATATTTCAAAGGCGGTTACATACCGGCTCCGTTCAGTATCTATCAGGGCATTTACAAGCTTGAACCCGGGCATTTTCTGACCGTTAAGGAACCGTTCGATGCATGGAAAGATGACATATACTGGGATATCAGGAAAGTAGCAAAAGAAGGAACAGGGAATCTGTTTAAAGGAAGCTTCGAGGAAGCGAGCGAAAGCCTTGAAGGACTCATCAAAAATTCGATAAAAGGACAGATGATATCAGATGTTCCGCTTGGCGCGTTTCTTTCCGGGGGGATAGATTCTTCACTGACAGTTGCGCTAATGCAGAGCATGAGCGATAAGCCGGTGAGGACATTCACCATAGGATTTGAGGATGAAACCTACAACGAGGCTGTATACGCGGCAAAAACGGCAGAACATCTCGGATGTGAGCACACACAGATGTATGTTTCAAAAATAGACATACTCGATACAATCGATGAGATACCGACTGCCTTCAGTGAGCCTTTTGCGGACAGCTCCCAGATACCTACAATGCTTGTGAGCCGCATGACAAAGGAACATGTGACGGTTTCACTCAGCGGAGATGCCGGAGACGAGTTTTTCTGCGGCTACAATTCTTACAGGGACGTAAGACGCGGACTGGAGATCCTGTCGCAGAAATTGCCGGTTCTGAAAGGCAAGACCAGAGAAACACTGGGAAATGTCATTTATAAAGCGGGCGGGAACAATGCATTCATGCATAAGCTTTCGGTTGTACTCAGAGTAAATACCCCGGAGAAATGGTACCGCAACATCAGAGAGGACAATCTGCTGCTTGATGAACTGATAAGGCATGCAGACGCTTACGATGATAAGATAAATACCTACGATGACGGATTTTTGGAGGGTGCAGAGTCAAATCTGATGCTCATGGACATGCTTCAATATCTCCCGGATGACATTCTGGTAAAAGTGGACAGATCCGGTATGATGTATTCGCTTGAAAGCAGGATACCATTGCTCGACAGGGATGTTATGGAATTTGCATGGACACTTCCGCAGGAATATAAATACGACGGAAAGACCACCAAAAGGATATTAAAAGACATATTGTACAGATATGTTCCGCAGGAAATGATGGACAGACCCAAGAAGGGCTTTTCGGTACCGTTAAAAACCTGGCTTACCGGAGATGAACTGGGAGAATGGGCAAGAACGCTGATAGATGAGATCCCCGATCTTATGGGGGAATATATCGACAAAAAGATTGTTGATAAGATGTGGAACAAGCTGATCACCACAGGTGAGGGAGACAGGGAAATATGGAAGATCCTCATGCTGGCAAGATGGTTTGAAGTACGAAAGGTCAGATAGGAAATGAGTGAGAAAAGATTGCTTTTCAGACTGGATGATATAGCCCCCGGAATGGTACGGACAAATCTTGACAGACTGAAGACGATTTTTGACAAATATGATATCAAACCTCTTCTGGGTGTGGTTCCCGACAATAAGGATCCCGGACTTGTAAAGGATGAAAAGGACGAGGAAAACTTCTGGAAGAATATAAAGAAGCTTGAAGAGGAAGGCTGGCCCATAGCCATGCACGGTTCTGAGCATGTGTATTGCACCGAAGACAGCGGATTGCTCAGGGCGAATCCCTTCAGCGAATTTGCAGGCTTATCATTTGAAGCGCAGAAAGAGAAACTTGTCAAGGGCAGGAATGCGCTTGAAAAACATGATATCAAGCCGGTGTATTTCATGGCTCCCGGACATACATTTGATGAGAATACTCTTAAGGCATTGCATGAAACCGGTTTTACGTATGTTACTGACGGATATACAGCCGAGCCCTACAGGAGAGAGGACCTGTTATTTATTCCATGTACGCTGGGGGAAGCGCAGACACCTAAGGGTACCGACACGGTATGTATCCATCTGAACAACTGGAAGGATGAAGACTTTGAGAGACTTGAAGATTTCCTTAAAGATGATCCGAATGTGTGCGGCACATGGACCGGTGTTGTGAATAATGGCGCATCGGATTATGGCAAAAAGACTGCAAAAGAAGAGAAAAGATATATCCGGATCAGAGATATGAAACGCAGGTCTGCTGAAAGTGAAGTAATGCAGCGATACATGAGAAAGAGCTATTCGGACAATAAAGCAATAAAGCTTATCAAGCGCGTATTTTATCTGCCGATGCTCCTTGGAAAAAAATAAGAAAGAAGACGGTGAATCGTGTCACCGTCGGGGAAACATAACAGAAGATGCAACCGAAGGTTTCGGTCATATGCGTGACCTACAATCATGAATTATATATAAGACAGGCTTTGGATTCCATCCTGTCCCAGAAGACGGATTTTGACTTTGAGATCCTTGTCGGTGAGGACTGCTCCAAAGACGGTACGCGAGATATCCTTCGGGAATATGAAAAGCGCTATCCGGATAAGTTCAGGATGTATTACAGGGATGAGAATCTCGGCGCCACGCGTAATGAGTGGGAACTCATGATGGATGCGAAGGGCGATTATATTGCAGCCCTCGAATTGGATGATATCTGGACTGACGATAATAAGCTTCAGAAACAGTATGATTTCCTGGAAGCACACAGTGAATACATAGGCGTAGCACATGACTTTGATATCATTGATAAGGATGGCAATGTCGTTGAAAATGATGACAATAAAGCCATAAAGGATTATCTGGGCAAGAGATTTACTTTGCAGGATTTTCTTGATAAAGGGTTTGTATTTCAGACAGGAACACATTTTTACAGAAATATTTATAAGGACGGCGGCGATTACAGTATCATTTACAAAGCAGACAGGCTCATCAGGGATAAGACTGTTCTTTCCATACTGCTTGACAGGGGAGATTTCTATATCCTTCCCGATGATATGAGTGCCTACAGGCGTTACTTTGACGGAGACACCGTAAGCGGACGTAATGCGACCAATGCCGATATGGAACTCGATCTCTTCACCAAGGCGCATCATGTTGAGATGCTGAATGAGTATTTTGGCGGAAGAATAGATTATTCCGGACAGTGGTCAGACATGATCTGGGACTATGGAAAACGTGCACTCACCGGGAAAAGAGGATTTAAGATCAAGCGTTTCCTGCACATGTATAAGGCCGCTGACAGGAAGACAAAACGTAAGGTCAGAAAAGAATTTGCCGAAGCCGTAGGCAGGGTATGGATCATAAAAGCGATCCTGTTTATGGTCCTGTTCTTATTCTTACTCAGGAGTGTGTCATATATAATCAGGACCAATGGCGATACAAAGGACAGATTTGCCGGATTTTACGCTGAAAAAAAAGACAGCATAGATGTTCTGATGATGGGGTCAAGTACGGTAGCTACCAGTTTTTCTCCGGGATACATGTGGGGAAAATACGGCTTTACATCTTATCCGCTCTCATCCAATTCTCAGCGCCCCAAGGCCATCAAATACCTGATAGAAGAAGGATTGAGATATCAGGAGCCTAAACTTATAGTCATCGAGATGAGGACATTTATAGCGGAAGATGAAGAACTGGCCGAAGATGAGGGGCATATAAGGGAGACCGTGGATAATATGCGTTATTCCCTTCATAGGATAAAAACCGTCAAAGCCATGACGGATATGCTCGATAAGGAATATGCATATCAGCTTGATATCATAAAATATCATTCAAACCTGGGAATGCTGCTTGAACCGAATGAGTGGAAGAAATTCAATTATTCCGTTAAAAATGCAGATAAGGGATTTGAATTCAAATACGATGTTGAAGGGTACAGAAAAGAAACGCCCGATCTCTATACCAAAGACAGAAAACCGATACCTTCAAGTGAAGAAGCGGTCCTGAGAGATCTGATTGCTTTTTTGAAGGAAAATGATCTGGACGCATTATTTGTGGTGACGCCCAGAGATGAGTCCGATGATTACGAACCGATGATGAATTATTGCTCGGATATAGTAAAAGAAGCAGGTTTTGAGTTTATTGATCTTAATTTTCTGTACGATGAAATGGGTTTTGACTACAGGACCGACATAGATGACGGAGCCCACACAAATGTATGGGGAGCAGTAAAGTGCTCCGATGTTCTCGGGCAGTTTGTGGTGGGTAATTATGATGTCATTTCCCCAAAATCCGAAGCGGTTACTGACGACTGGGACACGGCTTACAGGCATTTTACGGAGCAATATAACTCGGCAGTACCGATCGAAAAATGATCGGCTGACAATGGCTTTGAAAGCTAATAAGACTTTTTTATATAAAACCGGAGGTTTTTATGACAAGAGAAGAAGTATATGTAAGGCTCAATGATGTATTCAGGGAAGTCTTTGACGACGAAGAACTGGAAGTGAATGATGAGACAACTTCGGATGACATCGAGGATTGGGATTCACTTGAGCACATCAATCTTGTAGCTGCCATTGAGAAGGAATTTGATGTCAAATTCACAATGGCTCAGATCATGGGTTTTGAAAACGTCGGTGAGATGGTTGACTGCATACTGGAACAGTGAGGATTATCATGGGTATAACATCCCTGTCTTATATGGGATTCTTTGCAGCGGTGATACTGCTTTATTACTGTCTGCCTAAAAAAGCCAAATGGCCATATCTTTTGCTGTGCAGCCTTGTATACGCGGCACTTGCGGGGGAAATGATACTTATTCTGTATCCTGTATTCGGTATCCTTATCGCATGGATATGTACCAACAGGATGACTGCCGGTATGGATAAGAAAAGACGAAAATGCCTTCTGTGGCTTTCGCTTCTGGCAAACCTCGGAGTTCTGGTGGTCTTAAGGTATCTTAATCTCGGCGTTTACACATACAATGCCGTTATCGGCAGATGTGTACCCGGAGCGGAAACTCCGGCAGTATTGCATTTTCCGGCACCACTGGGAATATCATTCTATACAATGTCGATACTCTCGTATATTTTTGACGTGTATTATGAGGTAGGCAAACCGGAGAAAAATTATTTTAAACTGCTTTTGTTCGGTATGTATTTCCCTGTACTTGTAAGCGGTCCGATCATGCGATATAAGGAAATGAACGGAAAGCTTATTGAAGGGCACGGCTTTGATTACAGAAAATTCACATACGGACTTGGCAGGATCATCATAGGTTTCTTTAAGGTCCTTGTTATTTCCGAGAGGTTGGAAACGGCAGTGCGTCCGGTATTCGAGAACTACAGTGATTATCCGGGTTCACATGTATTTGTGGCGGCGCTGCTCTTTACGTTCAGGCTATATACAAATTTCTCCGGATCCATGGATATCATAATGGGCATATCAGAAGCGATGGGCATAAATCTGCCTGAAAACTTCAGACAGCCTTTCTTTTCATGTACGATCCGGGAATTCTGGCAGAGATGGCATATAACACTTGGTGCGTGGTTAAGGGATTACATCCTTTATCCCTTGCTGAGAACCGACAGATTCATGAATATGCAGGAAAAACTCACTGCAAAATACGGCAGGAAGAAAGCAAAGCAGCGGACCACGTATCTTGCGCTTATTATATTATGGTGCTGTTCGGGCTTGTGGCATGGCGGTGCATGGAAATATATCTGGGGTACAGGCATATTGCAATGCATCTACATAATCGTTGGAGAACAACTGGAAAAGCACGGAAAAGAACGTAGGAAAAAACAGTCAGAAGACAGATCGACTTCTTCAAAGAAAGAAGAACAGGCCGAAGACAGACTGGCCTCTTCAAAGAAAGAAGAAGTGCATAAAACCGCAGCCCCGTCTTTCGACATCGGATCAGCGGTTGTAAAGCTTTTGAAACAGATAAGGACATTTCTGCTGATATCATTTGGATTTATGTTTTTCAACGCAGGGAGCCTGACAGACGGATGGCGTATGCTTGGAAGGATCCTTACGGGATGGACGGCAAAAGCTCATGCGTTCGGAGATCCCGGAGTACCCGGCGGTAACATCTTCGCTCTGCTGGCCTTGAAAGATTGGGTCATCCTTGCGCTTTCAATGCTATTGCTGTGGATCATGTCATTGATAAATGAAAAGCAGGGTAGTAAAGAAGGCGTGTTGAAGCATGGTGCTGAAGTTACCGTAACAAAACAGGGTGCTAAAGCCGGTGCAGTAAAACAGGATGTGAGAGATGTGATCGCAAGGCAGAATATAGCAGTGAGATGGATCATCATACTTGCTTTTATATTTGTCGTAATACTGCTCGGAAACTACGGTCCGGGATATGATGCGGCTGAGTTTATATACCAGGGATTCTGATCATATTTCTCATGTTTATGGGATGAGGGTGACTTGAGTTAAGATACAAGTGCTTATATCACGATTGAAATCTTAAATTTTCAGCGAAAAGACCTAAAAACATGAGCTTAAATGGATGAGGGTAAGATACAGACGTCGAAAAAGGACGGAAAATCTTAAAAAAGTAAAACAAGAAAGCAATTTCCGGAAGAAATTAAGATAGAAAAGAAAAATACACATAAATAATCTTAAAACAGTGGGTTTAAGAGTCAAATCCCGGGGATTTGGCGGTAGAAATTAAGATACAAGTGCCGGAAAGAGAATAAGAATCTTAAAACTGCAACACAGAGGATGTAAAAACAATGAACAGATACAGATTTGAAGATATAAAGGTGGGATTGAAGGCAAGCTTCACGGTCAAGATCACCGAAGAAATGATGAACAGTTTCAGAAATATTACCGGTGACATCAATCCGCTGCATACTGACGATGATTTCGCAGTGAAAAAAGGCTTTGAAGGAAAAGTTGCTTACGGCATGCTTACAGCCTCGTTTCTAAGTGCGCTTGCAGGCGTGTATCTGCCCGGAGAGAACAGCCTGATCAGGCAAGTTGAAGTGAAATTCAAGAAGCCGGTGTTTCCCGGAGATGAGCTGACTGTCACGGGTGAGGTCAGCGATGTAAATGAGGAATTCAAGATATTTGACATGAAGGTGACCGTTGTAAACGCTTCCGGTGATAAAGTGCTTCGCGGAACCATGCAGATGGGTGTGCTGGACGCCTGAAGAATTCATACAGGCGGATAGTGAATCCGTCCGAGTGGGCATACTGGAGTAAAACAGGGAACAATGGTATAATAGATAGAATGGGCATTTAGGATGACAGATCATGGTTTTCGATTTGTCTACCAAAATCCGGAGAAAGGGAAGAATGGGCAATACTTATCTGATCCTTGGAGCAAGCTCTGAAGTGGGCATGGCTTACATTGAAAAATTAAAAAATAATACAGATCCCAAAACGATAATAGCATGCTATCGTACCGAAAGTGATGCTTTTAAGGCGGTGTGCGGGTCATTTGGCAATAAGCAGGAACAGACCTGCGGGCAGATTGGTGAAAACATGCAGGAACAAAACTGCGGGAAGTTTGATGAAAACGGACAAGATACGGCCACCGGGCAGACAGGCAATACCAAGATCATTAAAAAACAGGTTGACCTTGCCAATCCGGTCTCAGTAAAGGCTATGGCAGAAGGACTTGTAGCAGAAGGTGTATGCCCCACGCATATTCTTCATCTTGCGGCATCAAACTATGATTTTATGAAGATAAAGAAATGGGATGGCACGAAAGCACGAAAAGACATGGAAGTGACGTACTTTTCATTTGCGGAGATATGCAGTGCCTTTTTACCGCTCATGTCAAAGGCCGGATACGGCAAGGTTGTTGCCGTACTCAGTTCGGTCACACTCGGTGTGCCGCCCAAATTCATGAGCCATTATACAGCATGCAAATATGCGCTTTTAGGATATCTTAAAGGTGCTGCGGCGGAGTACGCCGGAAAAGGGATCAATATCAACGGGATATCTCCCGGAATGATGGATACAAAATTCTTAAGCGCTGTGGATGAAAGGATCCTCGAAATGACGAAGGAGAACTCGCATATGCAGCGCCTTTGTGAGGTCGGGGAAACGGTAGCTGCCATTGAATTTCTGATGTCGGATGCAGCTTCATACATGAACGGTGCCAATCTTAACTTATCGGGCGGAGAATACATGCCATGAGTCCTAAAGTGATAAAACAGCTGAATTCCATATTGGATAAAGGCCAGAAGCTTAAGATAGCGGGACTTATGGTCATGATACTTATAGGCGGTCTTCTCGAAACTGCGGGAGTATCTCTTGTAGTGCCGTTGATCTCGGCGATCATGGATGAGGAAAGCTTTGCGGCAAATGAGTATGTGGTATATTGCAGGGAACTGTTACATATAGACAATATCAGGACATTGATATATCTGCTGATCGCAGCGCTTATCCTGATGTTCATCATTAAAAATGCGTACCTTGTGCTTTTGACATATCTTCAGTCGAGGTTTGTCAACAAAAACAGGAGCAGATGCACCACAAATCTTCTGTCACAGTTTCTGCACAGACCTTATGAATACTACTTATATGCCGAAACCTCGGTGATCATCAGAACCATTTACGGTGACATGGACAATGTGTTCAATCTGCTGCTCCAATGCATGAATCTGGCAGCTGAACTCGTCGTAAGTGTATGTCTGGGAGTATTCTTACTGATCATAGATTTTAAGATGATGATCGTTGTTGTCGGTCTTCTTGGCATCACCACATTGATAATCATGAAGGTCATAAAGCCGAGACTGAGCCACGTAGGAGACCGTTCGAGGGAGGAACAGGCAGGGCTTTATAAGTGGATACTTCAGCCGGTCACCGGGATAAAAGATGTCAAGGTTCTGGCAAAAGAAGATTACTGTACGGACAGATACAGGGAAAAAGCGAAGAAATACGCAGATTATCAGGTCGTAAACAATGTACTGAGCAATCTTCCGAGACAGCTGCTCGAAACGGTGGCTATCGTCGGGATACTCGGATATGTAGGTATAAGCATGGCAGCAGGTGTCAGCACGAGCAGGATGATACCTCTTATTTCCGCTTTCGGACTTGCGGCTATGAGGCTTTTGCCAAGTGTTAACCGTGTTAACACATATATGGCAAATATTGCGTATTACGAGCCTGCGCTCGATTATATTTACGCAAATATCGATACTGCGGCCATGAGGGAACAGGAGGAGATCGACAGGAACAGACGTGAGAATCCAAATACGACTGAGCTGACACTTAAGAAAGAGATCAGACTTAAGGGGATCACATTTGCTTATCCCAATACGAGTAAGAATATATTTACAGATGCGGAGATGGTCATACCGGTAGGAAAGTCTGTCGGTGTTGTCGGACCTTCCGGGTCGGGTAAAACGACGATCATAGACATATTGCTGGGACTGCTTAAGATACAGGCGGGAACCGTGACCAGCGACGGCAGGGATATAATGAGCAATTATGCGATGTGGCTCTCTCATGTGGGATATATCCCGCAGAGCATATATATGCTCGATGCGTCGATAAGGGAAAATATCGCATTCGGTGTCGAACCGGACAAGATAGATGACGAAAGAGTCTGGAAGGTTCTTGAACAGGCTCAGATGAAAACGTTTGTCGAAGAACAGCCTGACGGCCTTGACAGCATGATCGGTGAAAGAGGAGTCAGGATATCGGGCGGACAGAGACAGAGACTTGGGATCGCAAGGGCGCTGTATCATGATCCCGAGCTGCTTATATTTGATGAAGCCACATCTGCGCTTGACAATGATACCGAAACCGCGATCATGGAGGCAATAGATGCCTTGCACGGACAGAAAACACTGGTGATAATTGCCCACAGGTTGAGGACCATAGAAAACTGTGATCTGATATATGAAGTGAAGGATGAAAAGATCAGACTGAAGAAATAAGTCAGATCTCAAAAGGAAATAAGACGAAAATGCAGATATTGAAGAAAGGCGAAAAGGTAGGAATATACTGTTTTTACATCGCCATTTTGATCCATCTTTTCATAATGTGCGAGGAATTCAGCATGTGGGACATGCCGTTAAGAGGAAGACTCCTTCAGCTGGCATTTGTTCTCTGCGCCGTTAAGATCGTCACAACCTATTATGAACGATATGAATGGATACTGATGGGACTTGTAGGAGCACTTTCCATAGCGGCTTATCTGGCAAGCGCGGAAAAATATATCGCATATGTTGCGGTCATGATATTTGCTGCAAAGTCCGTCGACATGGGACAGATCCTGGATTACATCACATGGGAGGTCTTTTTGGCGATCATCATAATACCTGTACTTGCTCTTATCGGAGTCGGTGGAGTGGTCGTTGATACAAGGGATTACGGAAGAGGCATCGTGGAGAGCAGATATCCGCTGGGCTTCAGCCATGCCAACAACCTTCACGGGACTCTGTGGTATCTGTTTGCAATGCTTACATATATTTTTAAGGACAGATTTGACTGGAGACATTATGCGGTTATGGCTGTCATAAATGCAGGCTTGTTTTATCTGACACGTTCAAGAGCGGGATTTATAGTTGCGGGTATCATCATACTTGCGGGTCTTGCATACAGATATTGTAAGGAAGCCGTATTTGACAGGATATGGGTCTATATAGCGGGAATGGCTGCATTTCTTGTTGTCATTGTGCTTACTTTTATATCGGTTTCGGTCGACTGCTTTAACAGCTACGGACCTGTGCTCAAAAAACTTGATTCACTGACTACCGGAAGGCTGAGCCTGGCTTATCAGAGCGCATACATAGGCGAATGGAAGCCCCTGAGTCCGGGAGGAAGCCATGCGTACGCGGTCGATAACGGATTTGCGGGCGTTCCGGCGGATTACGGATATATAGTGGCCATAGTATTCATAGCATTTATAATATGGCTCATGATCCGTGTAACGATCAAAAGAGAAGGAATCCTGTATATTATCGTGCTTACGACGGTTCTTTATACCTTTATGGAGAAGACGTATGTTATAAATGACGCTTACATGCTCAGCAATCTGATGTATGTGGTTGCGATGATCCTTTTAGGAAATGCAAAAAATGAGACAGAAGAACACAAGGCTTAGAACAATTGAAATATACAGTGTGCTCCTTACGGATCTTTGCATTGCACTGATCTCGTATTTTCTTGCGCATTTCTTTAAGTTTGGAGAGTTCAGATTCAGCTATATGCCTGAAATGTATACGACATTTCTGCTCGTCATCATGCTGATAAGCGTGCTGTATACGATCATTATCGATCCCGGAAGAGACTTCTCTTCAAGAGGATATCTGGTTGAATTTGCCAGCGTAACAAAGTATGTTATCACGGTGTTTGTAGCAATGTCGGCATTGCTCGTTATGCTAAAGTATGCCGAGGATTATTCAAGACTTATGTTCGGGTACTTCTGCGTACTTCTGGAAATACTGACATATGCTGCACATGTATTGCTCAAGAGATACTTAAGAACATATTATAAGGCGGAAAAGAATCAGACCAAGCTGGTGGTCGTGACAGATTCAAAGAATCTGGAAGAGGTCCGCACCATGATAAATGGCCGGCTGGATATCATGAGAGGCGTTGCGGGATATGTTGTGTGGGACGGTAAGGATGCGGATGATGAAACAGCCGGAAATCTTGGCAATAAGGACACATACAAAGAAAAAGTAAAACTGCTTGCGATCGATGAGGTGTTCATATACCTTCCCGGTATTGAGCGTGCACAGATCTCTGATCTGATAAGCTTCTTCGAGGCTATGGGAGTTGTATGTGATTATGCGATAGATGTTGCGGATATGTACAAATCATCGGCATATGTCGACACACTGGCAGGCTACACGGTCATAAGTTACAGTATCAATGAAGTCAATTATAACAAGCGCATGATAAAAAGGCTGTTTGATATAATGGGATCACTTATAGGTATCGTGATAACCATTGTACTGATACCGTTTATATCAATAGCGATAATCGTAAACGATCCCGGACCGATCTTCTTTAAGCAAAAGAGAGTCGGGAAAAACGGCAGGATATTTAACATGTACAAGTTCCGTTCCATGTTCAAAGACGCGGAAGCAAGAAAAAATGAACTTATGGATGACAACAACATGGAAGGGCCGATGTTCAAGATGGATAACGATCCGAGAGTAACAGGTGTCGGAAAGTTCTTAAGAAAGACCAGCCTGGATGAATTTCCGCAGTTTTTCAATATACTGAAGGGTGACATGAGCCTTGTGGGAACAAGACCGCCAACAGTCGATGAGTATGAGCAATACGATCCTCACTATAAGAGGAGATTAAGCATGAAACCCGGACTTACCGGAATGTGGCAGGTCAGTGGCAGAAGCGATATACAGAATTTTGATGAAGTAGTAAAGCTTGATCTTGAATACATAGATAACTGGTCGATGAGCATGGATATGAAGATACTTTTAAAGACCATAGGAGCGGTCCTTGGAAGAAAAGGGGCCAAATAAGGAGATTTACCGAGCATGAAGATTGCGATGATAGGGCACAAACGGATGCCCTCCAGAGAAGGCGGAGTGGAAATAGTTGTGGAGGAGCTATCCACAAGGATGGCTGCCGCGGGACATGATGTAACGGTGTACAACCGTAAAGGAAACCATGTAGCCGGATACAACAATGTTGATGTTCCCAAAGGCGATGAATACGAGTATAAGGGTGTGCATGTAAAGAGCGCATTTACATTCAAGATGAAAAGTCTGAATGCTCTTGTATACAGTTATTTTGCCACGAAGAAGGCGATCAGGAGCAAATGCGACGTTATTCATTTTCATGCCGAAGGCCCGTGTGCAATGATCCCCATGGCCAAGAAGAGGGGAAAGACATGTGTTGCGACCATACACGGACTCGACTGGAAACGCAGCAAATGGGGCGGCATCGCAAGCCGTTATATCAAATACGGTGAGAGAATGGCAGCCGAATATGCCGACGAGATAATAGTGCTCTCGGATTCCGACAGAAAATATTTCAAAAAGACTTATAACAGAAAGACCACTTTGATCCCGAACGGGATTGATGAACCGGTTCGTAACGATCCCAAGGTGATCAAACTGAAGCATGCATTGAACGGCAATGATTATATGTTGTTTGTGGCAAGGATCGTGCCTGAAAAGGGTGTACATACTCTGGTCGAAGCTTATTCAAAGAGCGGCATCGAGGTTCCGCTCGTGATCGCCGGAGGCAGCAGCCATTCGGAAGAGTATTATAAGACAATAAAGGCATTTGCGGATAAATTCAACGATATGACTTCAAGAGCACGCAGAAAAGCAAGGATAGTCATGACCGGTTTTGTTCAGGGACGTGAACTGGAGGAACTCTACACAAATGCGGCACTTTATATACTTCCCAGTGAGATCGAGGGAATGCCTCTTTCTCTGCTGGAGGCCATGAGTTACGGCAATATATGCCTTGTAAGCGATATTCCCGAGAATACGGCCGTTGTGGAACAGCATGGCTATTGCTTTACCAATAAGGATGTGGACAGCCTCAGGGATTCCATGAGGGATATAATAGGCCACCTTAAGGAAATACGTGAAGATCCCGCATACAGTCCCGAAACCATAAGCTCATTTGTCCTTGATAAGTACAACTGGGACAGCGTGGTAAAAAAGACGCTCAAGGTCTATAAGACCGCAAAAGTAAAGAATGCCGGTGCAGCTGAGGAAAGAGAGGCTTCAAAATGGAAAGCCGCGAGTGCTGCCAAGGCGTCTGCGGGGGACAGAGAAGCACAAGATCAGGAGACGGAATAGGGCAGTAAGTTGGACGGTTATATACAGATTTATCCGATCATCGGCCTGATGGCAATTGTTGCCGCATTTGTCATGAAGGGCCCGGAAAATATAAACAATAAAAAGACATCCGCATTGCAGTTTGCCTGTTTGTTTCACTTTGTCATTGCTGCAGCCAGACTGTTTCAGGGACACAGAGGAGAATTCCTCGGCCTGGCATTTGCAGGCAAAGGTGTCATGGGATATCTCAAGGTAGTTATCCTGTTGACAGTTGTCGGAGCAGTAGTGATCTGTCTTTGGAGATACGTCGGGTCATTTGTTAAGAAATATTCGGAGATATATGCATTTGCGATATTGCTGACGATCGTTTGCTTTGGGCTCCCCAAACTGGAAATAACAGTGGCAGAGGGCTGTATCGCTACAGTGGCAGCAGGCATATACGAGATCATAAGATGTAAAAAAGGAAATGATCCCGGTAAGTCTGAACAAAATACCCGGCATGATCAAAATGACAATAAAGCGTTGGATCCCAAAACAGTAGTGATCATAGCGCTGTTATGGACAGTTACTCTTGTGCTGCTGGCACCTGCTGAGATCTATGCTTACAACAAAAACGGCTTCATGTTCAGATTCGGGGACTTCTTCCCGATGTTACTGCTGTTTGCGGTATTGTTCTTGCTTGTAACATACCTGGCAGCAAGGTATCTGTGGAAACCATCGATGAGAAATGCGTTTGGTTTTATCACCCTGTTCTATGCCACTGCAGTCTATATCCAGACTATGCTGCTCAACGGCGAAATGACGGTCATGGAAGGAACCGAGCAGGTTTGGACGACTGCGCAGACAGCAATAAATATTGCCGTATGGCTGATCATATTGATCGGTTTTACGATAGCATGGGCTAAGATTGGGCAAAGGGGAAAACTTTGCGTTATCACAGCAGGGATACTTACGGCGTTGCAGCTTCTTGGACTGGCAAGCATATTATTTACCGGAAATGTGATAAATGAGAAGAAGATGCAGCTCACCAAAGAAGGGATGTTTGAACTCGGACGTTCTAGAAATACGGTTGTATTTATACTTGATACATATGATGTGCAGATGATCGGGGCCGTTGAAGCATCAGATCCGGATTTTTTTTCGGAACTTAAAGACTTCACACTCTACGACAATATGGTCAGCAGATTCGGATATACCGACGGGACATTACCCTATCTTTTGACCGGAATACTGGCGGAAAGCTATGGACCGGAGCAATATGAGCAGAGTGACTTTCTTCACGACCTGCATGAGCTGGCGCCGGACATAAAGCTTATAACCGAAGGACAATATGCTGAATATACAGATGACGGCCTCATTGCAAACAGGACAGATGACTATGACGTGAAGATGAATTTCGGTAAAACAGTGGACCGGATGATCGATTGCGGAAGATACAGAGGACTGCCGTTTGCATTAAAGAATCTGTATGGTTATTCGCAGACCGATCTCGGAGTATTGATAGATGATACGGATGCATATGTTTTCGGGACGGATGATCTGTTTTATCGTACGTTGAAAGAAGAAAAGGTTAAGGTGGATGACAGCCTGACAGATACATTCAGGCTTTATCATATATACGGTGCGCACAGCCCTTATTATCTTAGGGAAGACATGACATATGATTACGGCAGCGAGGATCCGATAGCCCAGTGGAGAGCATCCATGGATATTGTATACAGCTATCTGGATCACATGAAGCAAAGCGGTACCTATGATGATGCGACGATCATCATCATGGCTGACCACGGACCGAACGTTAAACAGAGAGCGGGGCTTGAAAGGCTGGGAATAAGTTTTACTGATGAGTTACGCCCCATTTTCTTTATAAAGCGTCCGGGAGAACAGAATGATACATATTCGGTGGATCACAAAGATACCAGTCATGATGTATTCTGCGCCACTGTCATAAAGTCTTATGATGAAAGCGATGATAAGTACGGAAAGGCTGTGTGGGAATAAGCAGACCGAAATCAAGAGGAAATATGGCAAATATCAAGTATTCATTGGTTATACCGGTATACAATCTCGCCAATTACATAGAGCGGACACTCGGATCGATCTGTGATAATGATCTGACTCAGACCGAAATCATCCTGATAAATGACGGTTCCAATGATGGATCATGGCCCATACTTCGTAAATTTGTTGCGGATAAGGAGCATGCCGACATAGCAGCCATACAGTTGCTCAAGCAGGAAAACAGCGGTGTGAGTGCTGCAAGAAATGTCGGGCTGGAAAGCGCTAAAGGTGAGTATGTCATATTTTTTGACGGGGATGATCTGTGCGACGGTTCGATGTTTGACAGGCTGAACGCGGGAGCAGACGGCTCGGATATGATAATATGGCGCTTTTATACGGATGATAACGGAGAAAAGAAGATATCCCAGCCGGAGTTTGAACAAAGTTCCTACAGCGGCTCAGAGTTCATGAAGTCATTGTTGAGGGCCGAAAACCGTATAAGGATCGGTTCATTTGCCGTAAGAAGGCAGATGGTGGAAGAACATGAACTCAGGTTTACCGAAGGCTGCGCCATATGCGAAGACGTTGAATTCATGTATAAAGCAGTACTTTGTGCAGAGAGGGTAAAAACCTGCAATGATGCCTGGTATACTTACGTGAAGCGTGAAGGTTCTGCTATCAACACCTTCGATCTCAGAAGGTTTGAGGCACCCTATGCCATAGAACGTGTATACAGATATGCGGTGGAAGAGACCGATATTGATGATGAATATATCCTGGACAGTCTGAGGTATGGCATGTACATCACACATTGTATGTACAGTTTCGACAGCTACTGCAAAGGGCTTAAAGATAAAAAAGACGCGAAGGAATTCCTTGAAGCCTATAAAACCGAATTTCCCGATATAGAGAAGAAGATAGAAGCAGCCAAAAAGCATATGAAATATAAGCCGACCGTGTTTTCGGGAAAACGGCTGTGGCTGTTTTTGATGAGCAGAAGGTTGTATGTTATGTCGAGGATCAGAAAACTTCAACCTGATAGATAATAAATAATTCAGACGATTGTCAGAGGAATAATTTATTTGAATACATATATATGGATAAAAGTAACGTTATGACAAATATAAAAGAGAATGAAGACTTAATAAAGATCAAATTCTGTGACATGTACAGGAATTTTGATGAAAACAATAACATATTTACCGATGTCATAAAAAGGAAGTTTAAGGGTTATCAGATCACTGATGAGCCGGATTTTCTTATATACTCGTGTTTTGGTACCGATCATCACCGATACATGAACAGGAATTGCGTAAAGATCTTTTATACCGGAGAGGCCATAACGCCCAATTTTTGTGAATGTGATTATGCCATAGCCTTTGACAGGCTTACATTTGGAGACAGATATATAAGGCGCCCTGTTTGGTTGTATAACACAAAGGGGCCTGTATCTTGTGATCTGACGGATGAGCGGGCCTTGAACAGGAAATTTTGTAATTTTATATATTCCAATGCCAAAGATGGCGCAAATGCAAAACTCAGGATCGAATTTGCACGTAAACTGATGGAATATAAGCAGGTTGATTGTCCAGGCAATGTTTTGAATAATATGAGCAGTGAAGCACTGAATCCGAGGGAAGGAGACTGGCAGAGCGGTAAGTTGGCATTTCTAAAGGATTATAAATTTACCATAGCCTTTGAGAATTGCTGTTTTGACGGGTATGTTACGGAAAAACTGTTAGACCCGTTCGTGGCTCATTCAGTCCCGATCTATATGGGTGATCCGCGAATTACGGAGGATTTTAATTCGGAAGCATTTATCTGCGCAAACCGTTACGAAGACAGACTTGATGAACTGATCCGAAAGGTTATTGAATTGGATAATGATGATGAGGCATACCTTAAGATGCTACACACAGATCCAAGGGGAAAAGCATACGATCCACATGAGATGGATAAGCTAGAGGGATTTCTGACAGATATTTTCAGGAAGGGTAATGTGCCCTATGAAAAAGATCCCAGAGGCTTCGTGAGAAGAATGTCATTTGATGGTTTGGGACGCAAGGACAAGATAAAATATCTTTTATTCAGGAAATAAGTGATCCGATAGGGGAGAAAAACATACGGTGAAGGTTTCGATTATAGTACCGGTGTACAATGTTGAAAAATATATAAAGCAGTGTATTGACAGCATCCTCGAACAGACCTTTACAGACATTGAGCTGATAATAGTTGATGACGGTACAAAAGATGATTCGGGAAAGATAGCAGATGAATATGCTGCAAAGAACCCAAAAGTCTCAGTCATACATAAAGAGAACGGAGGGCTGGCATCAGCAAGAAACGCCGGGATCAGGATGGCCGAAGGAGATTATATCTGCTTTATAGATTCAGACGACTGGGTGGAAAAGGATTATCTTGAGAAACTGTATAACAGTTGTGTTCAGAATGACCTTGATATCGCAATATGCGGTTATTTCAGGCGTTGTGACGGAAAAGATATATCGGGAACAACTGATGGCAGAGACGGGTTACAGATACTTGAAGGCAGGGATGTTATAAGCGGTCTGTATACTGAAAACTATGTCAGAACCGTTGTGGCATGGAATAAGCTTTATAAGCGCTCACTGTTTGATGATCTGCTATATACGGAAGGCATGATACATGAAGACGAAGCTATTTGCGCCATGCTGCTGTATAAAGCGAAGAAGGTTGGTATCCTGCCCGATAAGCTGTATAATTACAGAGTTGATAATACCTCAAGCATAATGGGTGAAAAGTATTCACTTAAGCATCTGGATATGCTGGGAGCGCTTGAGATGCGTATGGATTTCTTTAAAGAGAAGGAATTAAAGGAATACTATGAGAATGACAGCTTTAAGTATATGTATAAGATATTGCTGAATATAACGGATATAAAGAAAAGCACTGATATAGAGGATAAACGTGCCGTTATAAGAGATATCAAAGGCAGGTACTGGAGAAAATACAGGGAAGCCCTGCATTTTAACTGGAGTGTAAAAAGAAAAACAGGAATGTTGGTTTGCGGATTGTTCCCCAGACTTTACATGCTTAGATATAAACGATAATTTGACTGATGATCATGTGTCTTTGGGGGCATAATGAGAGGAATGACATGATAAAAAGATATAAAGCAGCTTTGGATAAGGTGATGTATGTGTTTACCAAAGCTCAGAAACGTGTAATGGGACTGTTGCTTCTGGCTATTATAGTGGGGGCTGTATTTGAGTTGCTTGGTGTTACGGCAATTCTGCCATTTGTTACGGTGGCGCTTGAACCGGAAACCATATATAAGAATGAATTACTCGCCCGTGTATATAATATTCTGGGATTACATGATGAAAAATCATTTCTGATCGTTTTGGCATTTGCATTGATCATAATTTATATTGTAAAGAATTTGTATCTTCTTTTCATGAATTATTCAATCTATAAATTCACATATAACAATCAGAGAAAACTGGCATACAGATTGCTAAGTTGTTATCTGAACCAGCCATACACTTTTTTCCTTGATCATAACAGTGCTGATCTTGTTCAAAATGTAAGCACGGATGTCATACAATTCTTTGATATAGTATTGTGCCTTATGCAGCTGGTGGTTGAGACCATTGTGTGTGCTTTTCTTGCAGCATATCTGATTTATAAGGATAAGAGCATAACGATAGGTGTTATAGTGATCCTTGCTTTGTTTTTCCTGCTGTTCTTCAAAGTGCTAAAGAAAAATATAAAGAAAAAAGGCGAGCTGGTAAGACAGTCCAGATTGGGACAGAGCAGGTGGCTTTTACAGTCTTTTGGCGGCATAAAGGAGACCAAGATAGCTCAGAAAGAGGATTTCTTTCTTGGAAAATATGACAGGGAATATAGGAATTTTGCAGCCAATCACTGTGTATATCAGACATTATCGTATCTTCCGAAGCCTGCTATGGAAACGGTTGTAATCTCAGCTTTGCTGGTTGTTGTTATATTTAAACTTTTAAGAGGCGTCGATTCGACATATTTTGTTGGTACGTTGTCAGTTTTTGCAGTAGCTGCTTACAGACTCCTGCCTGCATTTAACAGGATAAGCGGCTATCTTTCAAGGATCGTATTTAATAAAGTCAGTGTAGATGCCATATTTGATGATCTGAAAGCAGTTGAGGAGCTTGAGAAAGAGGCCGATGAAAAGGAAAGCGGTTCGCAGATCGATTATAAAGACAAAATAGAGATAGCGGGTCTTGATTTCAGTTATCCCAATACCGAAACCAATGTATTGGAGGATGCTGATCTTGTTATACCTAAGAATAAATCCGTAGCCTTTATAGGCCCTTCGGGGGCCGGAAAGACGACGCTGGCTGACATTATTCTTGGAATATTATTTCCAAAGAAGGGCAGTATCAGAGTTGACGGTGTGGATATAGATGTAAACTCAGGAGAATGGAAGAAAAAACTCGGATATATACCGCAGGCTATTTTTCTGATGGATGATACGATACGCAATAATATCGCTTATGGTATTGATGAGAAGGATATAGATGATGACAGGATACACGAAGTCATAAAGGAAGCACAGCTGGAAGAATTTATTAACTCTCTGCCGGACGGGGTGGAGACCAGCATAGGTGAAAGAGGTGTAAGACTTTCGGGCGGACAGCGTCAGCGTATCGGAATAGCCAGGGCATTATATACTAATCCCGAGATCCTGGTGCTTGATGAGGCTACATCAGCACTGGACACCGAGACGGAAGAAGCGGTCATGGAGGCCATAGACAGCCTGAATGGTTCAAAAACTCTTATAATCATAGCTCACAGACTCAGTACCATAGAGAATTGTGATATAATCTATGAAGTAAGGGACGGAAAGGTAATCCGTAAGGACAAAGCATGATAAAAGGTTTGGATCCATGTTGAATGTACGACAAAAGTTTTATCTCAAGATGATGAACAGGAGAGCTGATGCCGGGCTGGAACGATCATTCCCCGGTGGAAGGCAAAAAATTGATAAACCTGTATACATCATAAGAAGATCCGGAAGAAGCCTGGGGCTGTTTTCATATGTGGAAACTAATCTTGCGAGGATCGTATATGCCATAGAACATGACATGATCCCGGTTATAGATATGCGACACTTTGATAACAGACTGAAGGAAAGCGAGAGTGAAAATCCCTGGGACACTTATTTTGAACAGCCATGTGGATTGTCACTTGAAGAGGCTTATAAAGTAAAGGACATTATTTTATCCGATTCGGGGGTACCTGAGGACAGACCTGGCGATTCAATGGATTTCCTGACAGGCGGCACCGGTACTTTGGAAAAGTGGCGGACTGTAGCCAAGCAGTATATAAGATTTAATCAGGATACCCAAAGATATGTGGATTCAAGGTACAAAACACTTATTGAAGGAAAAGGCAAAGTTCTTGGAGTGCTTGCAAGGGGAACCGATTATGCAAATTTGAAACCGTCAAAACATCCTATACAGCCTTCGGGAGAAGAGATTCTTCTGAAGACCAAAGAAGTATTGGAAGAAAGGGGATACGACAGGGTATTCCTTGCGACCGAGGACTCGGAAATATTAAAGTTGTTCCGTGAAGAATTGGGAGAGAAGCTTGTAGCGGCTGAGGACGGATGTCTGGAATACAAAGACGGATTCCTCTCAGAAGCACAAAACACACAGAATAAGACAAAAAAGCAGATAAATCTGGACTATCTGACTAATATATTCATACTTTCAGGATGTGATGCAATAGTTGCGGGAAGAACAAGCGGAACGGTTGGAGCGGCATTACTGACCGAAGGCTGGGAATACGAATACTACTTTGACCTTGGGGTGTATGAATAGCGATACATATATGGAGAAAAATTCGGTGAAAAAAGAAAAAAATAAGCGTAGTTTTAAAGAGCGTATAAAAGGTATAGGGGTAACGATCAATAATGAATTGATAGTTGATAAGTTGAACAAAGCAGAGTGGATCGCGCTTACTGTTATCAGTACATTGATCTTTTTGACATTATTTTATATGGATAATATAGCTATTAATCTTGTGTATTTTTGGGATGTTCAGCAGATTTTCTCCTTGTCGGGACTTCAGTGGCTTGGTAATAATCGACTCGCATATGGCATGGTACAACAGACCTTTTGTCATATTTGGTCGTTGCCTGTCAACATCGCTTTTACGATACATGAATTTATGATTGCCAATACGATCACGATATTATGGTATAAATCGGGTATGGTGCTGATATTGGGATTCAGTGTATCCGAAATCATAAAGATAGCCAAGATCCTAGGAATCGAGGCTGAGAGGATAAAGTGGCTTACTATAATATTCCTGTCATCGGTTTTGGTTGTATTACCTGTATTTCATATCAGTCAGACAGATATACTGTGTGCATATATGCTGTTAATAGCACTCAGACATGCATTGAACAAAAATAAAAAACGGTTTTTACTTTTTTCAGCATTGGCGGTTTCATGCAAACTTATGGCCTTGATCGCATTTATACCATTATTGCTTTTGATGGAAAAAGATATCATCAAAGTGGCAGTCGACGGTATTCTGGTAGCAGCAATATATCCCTTGGAAAATATCTGGTACAGATTGGTATCTCTTCTGGAAAATGCCATTTGGGGCAATAAGGCTGTGGCGCAAACAGTTGAAGCAGTGCAGACTGCAGTCGCAGAAGAACCACAGAACGAGCGTGGAATGGCGGATTTTATAAACCATTTTTACAATAAAGCATTATACTTTGAATTTCCGGCGATCAGAAAAGGATATATGGCATCAGCCATGGTGTTTCTGCTGGTTTTGTTGTGCATATGGTGCTACGGTCAGAAAAAAGATGACGATAAACATAAATATGTTTATGCTATGGCAATGTTATGGCTGATCTTCTTTTCATATGCGTCTCCTTCACCATATTGGATAGTGATACTTTATCCTTTTTTGGCGATACTGATCTTTATGAAACCCGAATGCATAAGGTTTAACCTGATCCTGTACAATGCATATACATTGTTGATGTTTCTTGTATATGTAGTAAATACACATTGGGTGTATGGCGGACCAGCCAATCTGGATTATCTCTTACTGAAGGGAATCCTGCCTCCCGGACATATATCAACAGCGGAAGAAGGCCCTTATGTAGCCAGATATCTGAATAATCTGCATATAGATAAGTTTATGAATGTAATAACCGCAGCCTGCCTTGCAGCCGCTGTCGGTCTTGTGGTGGTCAATTACCGTAAGGTTAAGATAGATGAGGAACTCTCTCCGGAAGAAGAGAGAAAACTTATGCACGGATTTGTGATCTTCCAGATCGCATTTCTGTGGCTTTGGTATGCATTCAGCGTGTATGCCGTGACAAGGTGGTAATATGAGAAACATAGAATTGCTTGACTGTACGCTGCGAGACGGCGGATATGTTAACGATTGGGAATTCGGTCAGGACAACATAGTGACACTCTTTGAGCGTCTGGTCAGTTCGGAAGTTGATTTCATAGAAATAGGCTTCATGGATGACAGGCGCGAATTTGATGTAAACAGAAGTATCACCCCGGGAACAGAGGGGATGAATAGACTCTATGGACATCTGGATAAAGGAAAGTCGCAGGTTGTCGGTATGATAGATTACGGTACGTGCGATATCAGCCTGATACAACCACAGAGCGAGACGGTTATGGATGGCATAAGAGTCATTTTTAAGAAGGCTAAGATGCATGAAGCTGTTGCTTACATGAAGCAGATAAAGGCACTCGGATATAAAGTATTTACACAGGCAGTATCGATCACCAGCTACAACGATGGGGAACTTGCGGAACTCATCGATTTGGTAAATGATTTGGATCCGTATGCATTTTCGCTTGTGGATACATATGGCTTGCTGCATAAAGAGCAGTTGATGCATTATTACAATTTTGCCAATGAGCACCTGAATATCGATATAAGACTCGGGTATCATGCTCACAATAATTTCCAGCTTGCATTTGCCAATTGTGTGGAACTCATCGAATCGGCCGTGGGAGACAGGAATCTTCTTGTGGACGGAACATTGTATGGCATGGGAAAAAGCGCCGGTAATGCACCGATAGAACTGCTCGCTAACTACATGAATACCCATCTTGATAAGCGTTATCATGTCAATCAGATGCTTGAAGCCATAGATGTGACCATTATGGATATATATCATAAGATACCATGGGGATATAACCTTAAGTTCTTTGTATCGGCATCAAATGACTGTCATCCTAACTATGTCACATATCTCATGGATAAGAAGAAACTGTCCATGAGTTCCATAAATCATATCCTGGCGAAGCTAGAAGGCGAGAAAAAGCTTCTGTACGATCAGGATTATATAGAGAGTCTGTATGTACAGTATCAGAACAGGGAATGCGATGATACGGTTGATTTTGCAGAGCTTAAAAAAGTACTGGCCGGTAATGACATACTGCTTCTCGGACCCGGCAAAAGGATATATTCGCAGAAGGATCGTGTGGATACATATATCGGAGAGCACAAACCGATCATAATATCCATTAACTTTATACCTGAAGAGTATGATGTAAAATATGCTTTTTTGAGTAATGCGAAGAGATATGTCGCGCAGGCAACAAAGATAAGCAAAAAAGATGTAAAGCTTATCGCAACGAGCAATGTGACCAAGGCCGAAGGGGCGTTTGATTATATATTCTCTTACAGCAAACTTCTTGATGAAGAAGCATTGATAGTTGATAACCCGATGATAATGCTCATAAAGCTTTTGAATGATATGGATGTAAAGCAGGTTGCTCTCGCGGGCTTCGACGGCTATGAGAAGACGGCACTTCCCAACTACATCAATGCCAATATGGAGCATACCTTCAGCAAAGAACTTGCTATGGAAATAAATGCGGATGTTAAGAAGAGCATGTCCAAGATAAAACTTAACATGCCCGTAATCTACGTAACGGAGTCATTGTATCAATGAAAATAAAAGTATCGGATTATATAGCTGAATTTATGGTGGAAAAGGGCGTAAAGCATGTATTTACGATCACGGGCGGAGGTGCTATGCACCTCAATGATTCATTTGGCCATAAAGAAGGCTTATCGTGCATATACAACCATCATGAGCAGGCCTGTTCCATAGCAGCCGAAGGCTATGCCAGACTGACCGGAAATGTAGCGCTTGTCTGCGTGACATCAGGCCCCGGAGGAACCAATGCCATAACCGGTGTTGTCGGCGGATGGCAGGATTCCATCCCGATGTTTGTGGTATCCGGACAGGTTAAAAGGGAGACGACAACAGCATGTACAGGCTCACCTGTAAGACAGTTGGGAGATCAGGAATTTCAGATAACGGACAGCGTGCGAAATATGACCAAATACGCCGTTATGATCACAGAGCCGTCAACCATAGCATATCACCTTGAAAAGGCCTGGTTTTTGTGCAATAACGGACGCAAAGGACCTGTGTGGATAGATATACCGCTAGACGTTCAGGCAGCCATAGTGGATACGGATGAATTGAAGCACTATGGAGACGACTTTGAGAAATTGTGTCAGGTTTTCAATGAAAACCTGACATGCAGCATCGGTCCTTCGACGCAGTCGAATTCCAATGGACCGATGTTCATAGCAGGGATAAAGTATGATGACAAGCCTGTAAGTGAAGTACCGGTTTATGATGACGCGGTCACCGATGAGATCATAGGTAAGATAAAAGAGGCTAAGAGACCGGTCATACTTGCGGGAACAGGAGTGAGACTTGCCGGCGCTGATGAACTTCTGCTTAAAGCAGCGGATAAACTCGCCGTTCCGGTCGTAACGGCATGGAATGCGCATGATCTTATGGCGGATGATAACCCTTATTATTGCGGAAGACCCGGAAGCGTGGGAACCAGAGGCGGTAACTTTGTTGTCGGAAACAGTGATCTTCTTTTGGTACTCGGCTGCAGGCTCAATATAAGGATGATCACCTACAATTATAAGGAATTTGCAAAGAATGCTTACAAGATAATCGTTGATATAGATCCGGCAGAACTGGACAAACCTACAATAAAGCCTGATATGCCGGTAAATGCGGATGTTAAGGATGTGCTGACATCCATTGCGGACAGCCAAAGTGATCCGGGAGATCATGATGAATGGCTTAAGTGGTGCAAATCTGTTAACGACAGATATCCGGCAGCACTGCCTTCATATTATGAAAGTGAGAGACTTAATCCTTATGTATTTATAAAAGAGTATTCGAAAATGCTTGACAGTGATGACGCAGTCATCTGCGGCAATGGCGGAGCGTGCGTTATCACATTCCAGGCTTCCGAGATAAAGCAGGGACAGAGATTATTTACCAATTCGGGCTGTGCGGCAATGGGTTACGGATTCCCGGCGGCTTTGGGTGCATGCGTTGCAAGAAACGGCAAGAGAACGATCTGTATCGACGGTGATGGCTCATTTATGATGAACATTCAGGAACTCCAGACAGTCAGATACAACAATCTGAACCTGAAGATCATCATCATGAACAACAACGGCTATCATTCGATCAGACAGACACAGAAAAACCTGTTCAAGCCACCGCTTGTAGGTGTATGCGACGGCAATGGTGTGAGCTTCCCGGATTTTGGTAAAGTTGCTTATGCATTTGACATACCATATGTAAAGATAGACAAAGAGGAAGATATCGAGAAGGTTATAACAGAACTGCTTGATTCGGAAGGACCCTGCATGTGTGAGGTGTTTGTTGATGAAAAGCAGAACTTTGAACCGAAGTTGTCTTCTAAAGTACTTCCGGACGGAAGGATAGTATCACCTGAGCCGGATGATATGTATCCTTTCCTAAGCAGGGAAGAATATGAGAGCAATAAGATCAGAGATTGAAACTAATGCGGACGCATTATCAATGAATGTGAGGTTTTGGTTTGAAAGGTGCAGTCATAACCGGTCCGACCGGTGCCATAGGCATGGCGCTTATGGCGGGAAATCCTGCTCATAAAAGAAAGATTTGATTAAGTATTAAAGAGAGAATAATATGAATAACACAAAACTTTTAGATTGTACACTTCGAGATGGAGGATATATAAATAATTGGAATTTTGGACAAAATGCAATTAAAGGTATAGCGGAAATGTTGTGTGATACCAATGTAGATATTCTTGAGCTAGGATTTATTAGAGATGTAGAATATGATGCGGATAAAGCTGTTTTTAGTGATTTACAACAGGTAAAGGATATCATTGATACAAGAAAGAAAAATGAAAATCAGAAGATTGCTGTTATGGCCGAAATAGCTCATCCTATGCCAATTGAGAAAATATGTGATGCCAATAATAGCGATGTAGACATAATTCGTGTAATCGTATGGAAGAGTAAGAGAGACGAAAATGGAATAGTAAGAGATGCCCTGGAAGAAAGCTTTGAATACTGCAAAGCTATTGTCGGAAAAGGATATGAGCTATGTGTCCAACCAAACAGAACTGATCAGTATAATGAACAGGAATTCATATCAATGATTAAAAAATTTTCTCAGCTATCACCTAAAGCAATTTATGTAGTGGATAGCTGGGGAACTATGTATTCAGGACAGGTGTTGAAATATATGAAGTTAGCCGATGAAGTTATGCCTAAAAGAATATCATTGGGTTTTCATGGTCATAACAATATGATGCAGGCTTTTTCCACAGCAGAAAAGATAGTTGAGGAGAGATTTGACAGAGAAATCATATTAGATGCAAGTATTTGCGGAATGGGGAGAGGAGCCGGTAACCTGAATCTGGAGCTTATAGCTAGATATATGAATGTGGTACATGGCAGTAATTATAACATGGATGCTATATATCGTATTTATGACAAATATATAAAGGAATATCAACAGAAATATATATGGGGATGTAATATACCGTATCTTATTACTGCTGATATTAATTCTAACCCTAATTATGCTGGTGCGTTAATGGATACGTTGACGGCAGAAGAATTAAAGGATTATCTAAACAGGTTGTCTGAAGAAGAAAGAGTTTTATATCCATTAGGAATGCCTAACAGGAGATCGGAGAAGTAATGAAAGGGATTATGGCGGAATTAAGAAAAGAGATGTTATATTTGTCTCACAGATGCAATGATGGTAATCTACAAAGCGCATTTTCCTGTATAGATGTCTTGTGGGTACTATATTCTGAAATAATGAACTGGAAACCGCAGATAGCTACTGATGAAACCAGAGATTGTTTTATAATCAGTAAAGGCCAAGCGACGCTTGCGTTGTATCCAATACTATGCAGACTAGGCATGTTTAGATTAGATGAAATTGCAGGTGAGATAGGACAGTTTGATTCCAGATACTGTATACAAACGGATGTGACAAAATTTGAAGGTGGTATCGAGAATAATGCGGGATCATTGGGGCATGGGTTACCTTTTGCTACAGGAATTGCTATGGCCAATAAAATAAAAAATATCGATTCTAAAGTATATGTTCTTTGCGGTGATGGTGAATTTAATGAAGGAACAATGTGGGAGAGTTGCATATTGGCATCAACACATAAATTGGATAATCTCTGTGTTATTATAGATGATAACGCATCAGTAGGTGCTATGGTCAACATGGATAATATGTATGACAGATTGAAAACATTTGGATTCGAAGTATATGAGTGTAATGGACATGATTTTGACTCCATTAGAAACGCATTTGATTATAAATGCTGTGAAAAACCTGTTGCCATTATTGCTCATACTATCAGAGGATATGGATCGGAAACCATGATAAAAGAAGACATTTGGTTTCATAAAGCACCGAATGATGAAGAATTGCTTTTATTACAAAAGGAGATAGATGAGTTTTGAGAAGAACCTTTTTATCAAAAGTAAGAAATATGATAATTGAAGAACCGGATACGGTTTTTATGACTGTTGATATAGGTATGTGGGCTATACGTGACGTATTGAGAGACTATTCGGACAGATGTATGAATTTTGGAATATGCGAAGATGCGATGATGAGTATAGCTGCCGGAATGGCTAAAGGGGGGTTGGTACCGACAGTTTTTGGTATTCAGCCATATTTGATAGAACGAGCTCTTGAGCAGATAAAAATGGATCTGGCGTATCAAAAATGCGGTGTTAATGTTGTTGGAACAGGTGCAGCAATTGATTATTCCAAATATGGATATTCTCATTATTGTGCAGAGGATGTTGGAGTGATTAAGCAAATACCCAACGTAGAGTTTATAGCACCGGGAACAGCTGATGAATTTAATAGCCTGTTTGAACAAACTTACAGAAATGGGAATTCTACTTTTTTCAGAATCAGTGATCATCCCAATAAAAAAAATGACATAAATGTGAAATTCGGAAAAGCTACCGTGATTCAAAGCGGATGTGATGCAACAGTTATAGCCGTTTCCAATATGTTAGACGATGTCATGGAGGTATGTGAAGGTAAGAATGTAACAGTGCTGTATTATACAACTTTAGCCCCATTTGACAAGGAAACGCTTAAGGAATGTCCAAGTAGAAAAATACTTGTTTGTGAGCCGCATTTCAAAGGAAGTTTAGATGAGGATATACTGGATACATTTGAAGGAGAGAGTATCGTTGTAAGACACGTAGGACTTCCAAGGGAGATTTACAGGAACTACGGAATATATCAGGACAAAATAGACTATTACGAGTTGAATAGTGAAAGAATAAAAAGAGAGTTGGATCTGTTGATATATGGGGAACATAAAAGTAACTGATTATATAGTTGAATATTTAATACAAAAAGGTGTTACGGATGTTTTCGGATATCCCGGGGGTGTTATTTGCCATTTTATAGATTCTTTATCAAAATATTCTGACAAGATTAATAATCATACCATGTACCATGAACAAGCAGCGTCCTTTGCTGCATGTGGTTATGCACAGGAGAAGAATATCATAGGGGTTGCCTATTCGACCTCGGGGCCGGGAGCAACAAATCTGGTTACTGGTATTGCAAATGCGTATTTCGATTCCACACCGGTTATATTTTTCACGGGACAGGTGGATACATATGCCTTGAAGGGAGAATTACCGATCAGGCAAAGAGGTTTTCAGGAGATGGATGTTGCTTCTATGGTAAGCAGTATTACGAAATATGCAGTCAGAGTTGATTCGCCGGAGGATATAAGGTATGAATTGGAAAAAGCATATCATCTGGCAGTTTCAGGCAATCCGGGACCGGTTGTCATAGATCTTCCTGCAGATGTGCAAAGAGCGGAAGTGGAAAGAGATTCTCTGAAAGATTACAGAGTTGAAAATAATCATATAGATTATGAGATAATAGTCGATTTAATTAATTGCGAGTTAAAGGCAAGCAAGAAACCATGTTTTCTATTGGGAAATGGGGTAAAACAGACAGGAATGCGGGAATCTGTTGTAGAACTCATTGAAAAGATAAAAATACCGGTTGTTACAAGCATGCCTGCTTTCGATATCCTCGAATATGAAAATCCTTATAATATGGGATTTGTTGGGGCAAACGGACACAGATATGCTAATTTTGTATTGGGAAAAGCTGATTTGATTATATCGCTTGGATCCAGGATGGATTTGAAACAAGTCGGAAATAAGAGAGAAAATTTTGCTAATAATGCCAAACTTATAAGGATAGATATTGATAGAGATAACCAGAAATATAAGGTCAGGGATGATGAACAGCAGATCATATGTGATATCAAAGAGTTAATTCCAAAGATGTCGGAGCATTTGGAAGAAGCAACTGACGAAAGAAAAGAGTGGCTTCTTTCCTGTGTGGAACTAAAAAAAGAATTAGACGGGTATGACATGGTGGATTATACATCGCGTCTGAAATGTTTTGGTAAGTCAATACCTAAAAATGTAACTATGACATTTGATGTTGGACAAAGTGAGGTTTGGTTAGCTCAGTACCTGGAGATCAAGCGCGGTCAGCATGTGCACATGTCCGGAGGGCATGGAGCAATGGGGTATTCTTTGCCGGCTGCCATTGGAAGTTATTATGCTGACAATAGAATGGTTTTCTCATTCAGTGGTGATGGTGGCATTCAGATGAATATTCAGGAATTACAGTTCATAGCCAGAGAACAGATACCGGTTAAGATTGTCGTTATTAATAACAGATCGTTGGGGATGATAAGGGGATTTCAGGAGGCCAATTTTAACGGGAACTATAGTCAGACAATAGAAGGAAAAGGATATCTTGCTCCTGATTTCCAAAAGATTGCTTATGCGTATGATCTGAGATACAGATTGATAGAGGACAATGAAATGATCTCCGATATTGAGTGGGATAATAAACCGGAAATAGTAGAGATAGCGATAGATAATGTTACACATCTGGTTCCGAATTTTGGTACCACTGAATATATACAGGATCAAAGACCATATATGGACAGAGACTTATATGATAAACTAATGGGGTTATAAGAATATATGTATACAGACAAAAGAGTAATAGTTGTTACAGGTGCAACAGCAGGAATAGGTGAGGCAATTTCACTGGAATTTGCAGATAAGAATTCTGTGGTTGTTTTGCTTGGAAGAAATGAACATAAAGGAAACTGTGTTAAAGAAAAGATTCTGGGGTTGGGGCCGCAGGCAGAATTTATAAAGACAGATGTCACTTCAGAAGAGCAATTGACAAACGTGTATGATATATTGGCTGATCGATATGGGAAAATTGATGTTTTGGTGAACAATGCCGGAATTATGCTTGAGTCAAAGGAATTGGAAAGACTTCCGAAAGAAGAGTGGGAAAAAACTTTTGATGTCAATATAAAAGCAGCATATATGGTTATCAGCCATTTAAAAGAACTGGTTTTTAATGTTAAAGGAACGATTATAAATATAGGTTCTGTTGCCGGAATGCATAGTTATGTGGCAGGAAGATCCTATGCATACAGCGCATCAAAAGCTGCATTGATACAATTCAGCAGACAAATGGCTTTAAACTATGCTTCTGAAGGTGTTAGAGTAAATTGTGTGTGTCCGGGTATAATAGATACAGATATTTTGGGAAATCGGAACAGGGATGAATATGCAAAAAGGGTTCCTATAGGTTATATTGGTGCACCTTCTGATATTGCTAAGGTGGTGTATTTTCTGGCTTCATCAGAAGCAAGCTACATCACAGGGGCGGTAATCCCGGTTGATGGTGGTGTGAGCCTTAATTAGAAAATAGCAAAGTCAAATGTGTTTATAAAAGAGTATTCGAAAATGCTTGACAGTGATGACGCTGTTATCTGTGGCAATGGAAGAACGTGTGTTATCACGTTCCAGGCTTCCGAAATAAAGCAGGGACAGAGATTATTTACCAATTCGGGCTGTGCAGCCATGGGTTACGGATTCCCGGCAGCTTTGGGTGTATGCGACGGCAATGGTGTGAGCATCCCGGATTTTGGTAAAGTTGCTTATGCATTTGACATACCGTATGTAAAGATAGACAAAGAGGAAGATATCGGGAAGGTTATAACTGAACTGCTTGATTCGGAAGGACCTTGCATGTGCGAAGTGTTTGTCGATGAAAAGCAGAACTTTGAACCGAAGTTGTCTTCTAAAGTCCTTCCGGACGGAAGAATAGTATCGCCTGAGCCGGATGATATGTGTCCTTTCCTAAGCAGGGAAGAATACGAGAGCAACAAGATCAGAGATTGAAACTAATGCGGACGCATTATCAATGAATGTGAGGGTTTAGTTTGAAAGGTGCAGTCATAACCGGTCCGACCGGTGCCATAGGTATGGCACTTATAAAAAAGTGCATAGAACAGAAAGTGAATGTGCTTGCTATCTGCCACAAGGGCTCCAAGCGCATAGCACAGATCCCGGCAAATGAGTACGTGAAGGTACTTGAACTGGATCTGGCGGATTATGCTTCGTTTGAGGAAGAGGCGTGCAAGGAGTTATCTGAATCCGGCAACAAATATGACCTTTTTATACATTTGGCGTGGAACGGGACATTTGGTGATACCAGAAACGACATGGATCTGCAGTCAGACAATATCAGATATGCCCTGGATGCAGTGGAGTTGGCGAACAGACTGGGTTGTAAGATATTTATTGGGGCAGGTTCACAGGCTGAATACGGAAGAGTGGATAAGCCGCTCAGACCCGATACACCGGCATTTCCCGAAAACGGCTATGGAATAGCTAAACTGGCAGCAGGACAGATGACAAGGATCCGATGCGAACAGCTGGGGTTGAAGCATATCTGGACCAGAATACTCAGCGTATACGGACCGTATGACGGTGAGTATACAATGGTCATGTCCACACTTAAGAAGATGCTGGCCAATGAAGAGACGCATTTTACAGCTGGCGACCAGCTTTGGGACTACCTTTACAGCGAGGATGCTGCAGATATGATGCTGTATTTGGCAGAACAGGGTGAAAATGGTAAAATATATTGTCTGGGCAGTGGAGAAGCCAGACCTCTCAAAGAATACATAAAAGACATGTATGAAGCCACCGGCTGTACAGCAAGGCTCGGACTGGGCGATATTCCTTATGGGGATAAGCAGGTGATGTGTTTGTGCGTGGATAAGGAGAGCGTTGTAAAGACGGGAAACAAGATGACTGCTTTTGATACAGGGATTTATGCGTTGATCGTATGAGAATCTGAAATGAAGGATTTGGTAATTGTGGATAGTGGAGAATTGGCGGAGAGTTTCTGTAGAAGTTATGAATTGTTGGTCTCTATTGGACGTCTGTTTAATACTTATGGCCTGAGACAATCAGCCAGAGCGGAATAAATGGAAAATATAAAAACTTTTTTTAGGATGTTTAAACAACTAAATACAATGTTGGTGTTAAAAGATAAACTGATACTTGCTACAATAATAGCTTTATCTTTTGTTGCTGCATTTTTGGAGACACTAGGTGTAAGTGCGATGTTACCTTTTATTATTACGCTCTTACAACCAAGTAAGGTAATGGAGTATAAGATTGTCAAGAATATCCTGGATTTCCTTGGTATAACCACTGAAAAAAACATGGTAATAGCAGTTGCTATTGGAGTGGTAATTGTATTTGCAGTAAAAAACATTTTTATCATAGCATTTGGTGTATATAAATATAAATTTCAGAGTGGACTGGAAAGAAATCTTTCTCATAAGATGTTTTATATGTATATCAATAAAAACTATAAGTTCTTTTTACATAGCAATACTGCTGAAATAGAAAAAGGAGTCTCGTCAGATACGTCTGCAGTGTCCACTTGTGTAGGAAGTTTTTGTTCATTGATCAATGAGTTTTTGACATGCGGGATGATTGGTGTAGCGTTGTTGATCATAAATCCGATAATGGCGATTTGGATATTGATCATGGCGGCGGTCATTACTCTAACTATGATACAAACCCTCAGAAAAAAAATAAGTGTATGTGGGTCAAAAACCAGAAAATATTATATAGGTAAGACCAATGTCGTTATAGAAATGATGGGAGGAATAAAAGAAATCCTTGTTTTGAAAAGACAAAAAATGTTTTTTAATAAGTTTGCAAAACAGGTGGATGAAGCGGTTAATTGGAACACAAGGTTCCTTTCATTATTATTGTATCCTAGCAGATTGACAGAATTATCTTTTATTACGGGAATGGTAATACTGGTTGTTGTTTTATATTTTTCAGTTGATGATCCCGGTATGATCATGGCACAATTCAGCGCATTGGCAGTTGCAGCATTAAGAATTCTACCGTCAACTTCGTCAATATCTAATTCAGTTAATTCGCTTATATTTCACAGACCTTATCTTGAAAATGCCTATGAAATCATCACGAATGGCGAATTGAAAGAGATAGATTTCGGTGAAGATGATCAAAAGGAATTAGAATACCACATTGATGATAGCATAGAATTAAGTAATGTGAGTTGGAAGTATGAGGAAGGCCAACCAAATGTATTGGATAATGTGTCTTTGAAAATAGAAAAAGGAGATACTGTCGGAATTGTAGGAGAGTCAGGAGCCGGAAAAACCACACTTGTTGATATTATACTCGGATTATATAAACCCCAGATCGGAATGGTTACTATTGATGGAAAAGATATTTATGATAAAAATACCCATTGGGAAAAGTATGTGGGGTATGTTCCTCAAAATGTATTTATAATGGATGATACTGTCAAGAATAACGTTTTATTTGGGATTCCGGAAAGTGAAGCAGATGAAGAAAAACTGCAACGTGCATTAGATAAATCGAGAGTATCAAAGTTTGTAAGTAATCTTCCTAACGGAATTAACACTATTTTGGGAGAGAATGGAACGAGATTATCAGGAGGTCAAAAGCAGAGAATTGCTATCGCAAGAGTACTTTACGAAAACCCGGATATAATAATCCTGGATGAAGCAACAGCTGCACTGGACAACGAAACCGAAAGTGAAATAATAGATTCTCTTAATGTGCTTAAAGGAGAAAAAACAATTATAATAGTTGCCCACAGACTAACAACCATTGAGAACTGCAATAAAGTATACAAAGTGGAAAACGGAAATGTGGTGGCAGTGGATAAGGTAACCATTACAGGAGATATACGATGAGAGAACTAATACGAAATATATTAATGCTTATCAGTAATTATTTGTTTTATAAAAGGAATGGAAAACAGGATAAGGATGTTAATGAGCTTTTGTATAAAAATTATTTAATTTACAGAAAAAATAAGATAATCCGCTATTTAGAACAAGAAGAAGGCTATGATAAAGAAATCTCGTATCTAAAAAAACAATTACCGTACCTTATGTCAATTGACACAGAAAAAGTCAAAAGAATTGTTGATAGAATACGAGTTGAAACGCATGTAGAATACGATAATGAAAAGAATATGTTTTTTATCATCAGGAATAACAAAAAACTCTATATGGAGAAAAAACTAAACTCGGTTGATAAGGTTCTTGATTATTATTCGTACCTCGCGTATGAGCAGACGGAAGAATCTCCTCACAAATATCTAGGAAACGGGTTTGAAGTAAAAAAAGGAGAGATAATAGCGGATTGTGGGGCGGCTGAAGGTGTTTTTGCTCTGGATAATATAGAAAATGCAGATAAAGTATATCTGTTCGAATATGATGAGGATTGGATAGAGGCATTAAAGGCAACATTCGAGCCATATAAAGGTAAGGCAGTAATTGAGAAGATTTTTTTAGATGACCATGATGAAGAGGACAAAGTATCTTTGGATACATATTTTAATGAAAAAGATGTTTCTTTTATTAAAATGGACCTTGAAGGATTTGAATACAAAGTATTGGAAGGCGCAAAAGAATTACTCAGAACAAGAGATAATATATCTTTAGCAATTACAGTGTATCATAACAAAAATGATGAAAAAGTTGTAAGGGAGTACTTGAAGGATTATGATGTTTCAGTCACAGAAGGATATCTGATGCATCAATGGGAAGAAGCGGAACCGCCATATCTTAGACATGGTGTGATCAGAGCAAAAAAACGTATAAGGTGAAATGATACGGTATGTATTTTAATTCATTTGTTTTTGTTGGGGCTTTTCTACTTTTGCTTTTGATATATTGGAATTGTCCAAGTAAATATTCAAAATACATTTTAATATTTTCAAATATTCTTTTTGCAAGTTCTTTTGGGATCAGATGCCTGATATATGCATTGATGATTTCATTGATATCTTATTTGGGTGCAAAAGGTATAGTTAAGAGTGAAATAGTCTCAAAAAAGAAAATACGGTTGGGCGCAACCATTATAATTATGGTGGTGTTGTTGGGATTCGTTAAATACAATTCTCTTTTTTCTGATAACCTCAATTTAGTAATACCTATTGGAATGTCTTTTTATATCTTCAGATGTATAAGTTATTTGGTGGATTTGTATAAAAAGAAGATAACTGTTTCTTCTTTTGCAGATCATATCTGTTATATCTTGTTTTTTCCGTCTTTTTCATCCGGGCCGATTGACAGATATGGTGATTTACATCCTCAATTGATTCGGAGACAGGCGTTTGACTATGAAAAGGCGTCTAAGGGATTATGGTTGTTCATATGGGGATTGTTTAAAAAGATAATAGTATCAGGACATTTGAATTTTTACACATCATGGATTTATGGCTCTGTTGAACGGTATAAAGGTTTTACGCTCTTATTTGTAAGTTTGCTATATACTATGCAAATTTATTGCGATTTTTCCGGTTATTCGGACATGGCAATAGGAGCTGCCAAATTGTTGGGTATTGATCTTAATGAGAATTTTAAGAGTCCTTACATATCCGGATCGGTTGGAGAGTTTTGGAAAAGATGGCATGTTTCCTTATCAACGTGGCTGAGAGACTACGTATATATACCTTTAGGCGGAAATAGAAAAGGGAAGATCAGACAGAACGTTAATCTGATTATTACATTCCTTGTTAGTGGTATGTGGCATGGAGCCACACTAAACTTTATAATATGGGGACTCGCGCATGGCATAGTTCAGGTGATTGAAAAGAGGGCTGCAAAAAGAGAAACAGATAATAACCTCATAGAGATAGTAAAATGGGTATTTACCTTCGGGTTTATTAATTTTTCGTGGGTAATATTTAGGCTTCCCACATTACGCGAGATAGTATACTTCTTTACACATTTTCTGAACGGGATAAATAATCCAATACAATATGTAATGGAAACACAGCAATTATTGCATATTGATGCTATGACATTTATAAGACTTGTAATCATAATAGGGGCGATATTCATATATGATTATTTTGACAACAAAAATGCAATATCAGAACGGATAATCAAAAAATCAGGAACATTCAGAATTATAAGTATGGGGTTATTATTGTTTACCATATTCTTGCTCTGTCCAATAGAGGCGGCTACAGAATATATATATTTTGATTTTTAATTGGAACGGTATATGAAAAGACTATACAGAGATATATTATTGATCGTACTTATACCGATAATTCTGGCGGTTATCGGTATAGGGCTATTTTACAAATATATACCTGATCAGTATACTACAAACTATGTCGAATCAATGTGGGACAAATATAATAGATTGTGTTCTATAAATGAGCCTAAAATCGTACTTATAGGTGATTCGAATCTGGCCTTTGGAATAAACAGTGAATATCTGGAACAGATATTGAATGAACCTGTTGTAAATATGGGATTACACGGAGGCTTGGGTAACGATGTACAGACAAGACTTGCAATGGCTAATGTGAATCCCGGAGATATATATGTAATATGCTATACTGATTATGGGCAGGAAGATGTTGTTTCACAAAAAGATCTGACACTTATCATGTTATCAAGACATAAAGAAATGTGGCAGGAACTGAGTTTAGAACAAAAATGGAGACTCATATCAGGAATGCCGGACTATATGTTCAATTCTATATCTTATTATATAAGCGGAAGAGGCAATGAACCGATAGAAGAGTGCCATGCGGACTATTCTTATAAAGGTTTTAATAAATACGGTGATAATGAGATACGGATACCTGAAAATGATTTTTTTGATTTTACGAATGTTGAAAGCAGATGTGGTATAATAAGCGATAAGACTATAACTGATATAAGAAAGTGGAAACAATACTGTGATGACAGAGGAGCAAGTTTGGTAATTGCAGGATACCCGATAGTTAAAACAAAGATCATGGATTCGGAAGAGATGTTTTCTGAGTATGGAGAAGACATATCAAAAAAAACCGACTGCCTGATTATTTCTGATTTTGGTGATTATATAATGGATCAGGATTACTTCTATGATTCGGTTTTTCATCTGACATTGGAAGGCGCACAACATAGAAGTGAAATCCTTGCAGATGATCTAATGGTTTATATGGATGAACACAGATAAAAAAGATATCAAAAAGTGGAGACGCTTTGAAAGACGTAATTATATAATAAGATATCTGAGATACAGAAGGAATCAGTTATCAGAAAAAATACTTGGACACGAGTATTGGCCACTTCCATCTTTTGAAGCAGGGCACAGATTACTTTCCATAGATGATACAAACAGGATTATATCTGAAGCCCTAGAGAAAAAAGAACCGTTCTGGGTTGGAAGATGGGGCGGGACCGAAATGAACATGGTATATGAGTTTCTTCGTCATGATAGGATTCCCGAATATGATAACAGGGTAGACGCTACAAACAGACTGTGCGAATTATCGGGTTTTTTCCCAAATGATATTAATATGGGTGAACAATTTGTAAGAATGATATTGGAAAGCTGTCAGAATATCGATCTTCAGGCGATGTGGGGAAGATATATGGCTGATTATATATATCATATATATCAGCCACAGGCAATGCTTACACGGCTTGATAATATAGAACCGTGGAATCTGTACCTTAAAGGCAGTAAGGATATACCATGGACGAGTAAACTAAAAGGGAAAAAAGTCTTGCTGGTACATCCGTTCTCTGCATCCATAGCAAAACAGTATGAGATGAACAGAGAAAGGATTTTTAGCAGGATATATGATGCTGATGATATCCTTCCGGAATTCGAATTGCAGACCATCAAAGCTGTTCAAACACTAGCCGGTGAACATGATCCACGTTTTGATACATGGTTTGAAGCACTGGAATGGATGAAAGAAGAAATAAGAAAAACTGATTTTGATGTAGCTATCATTGGATGCGGAGCATATGGATATCTTCTTGCGGATGAAGTAAAAAAAATAGGAAAGATAGCTGTGCATTTAGCAGGAGCAACTCAGCTGTTATTTGGAATAACCGGTAAAAGATGGGAAACTGAACATGTTTATAAAACGTTCAGAGAAAAAGTAATAAATGAATACTGGGTAAGACCGGATAAAACGGAAACTATTGTAAATGGTAAAAAGGTTGAGAACGCTTGTTATTGGTGAGGATTAACGCGTGAAAAATGTATTAATATTTGGAGGAACGGGATTTATTGGAAGACATTTGTGCCATAGGCTACTAAGCGAAGGGATGAATGTTTATGTTTATAGCAGAGGACATATTTCATTTGAAGGAAAAATTAGAAAAGGTATATCCTGGATAAAGGGTGACTTTGCTAATGAAGAAAACTTTGATGAACTGTTAAATGACATGGATGTTGTATTCCACTTGATCAGTACAACGGAAGTATCCAATCAAAATATGCTTAAGTAGTTTAATGAGAATGTAATATCTACAATAAAACTTCTGGATGTATGTGTTAAGCGCAAAGTACGTATAATATTTTTTTCTTCAGGGGGAACTGTATGTGGTGAACCACATTATTTACCTATAGATGAAGACCATCCAACAAATCCAAAATCCGCATATGGGATACATAAGCTGACAGTAGAAAAAATACTGGAATATTATGGTTATACATATAATCTGGATTATATCATTTTAAGAGTATCAAATCCGTATGGTGCAGGACAAGCCGTTGAAAAGAATCAGGGGGTTATATCAGTTTTTATCAGGAATATTTCAAATGGCTTACCAATAGAAGTATGGGGAGATGGAAAAACAATTCGTGATTACATATTTATAGATGATGTGATAGAAGCCTGCAAAAAAATGATTTTCTATAACGGAGAAACAAGGGTGTTCAATGTAGGAGAAGAACGAGGATATACCATAGAAGAAATTGTCCAAATGATTCAAAAAGAATTAGGACGAAAAATAGAGATTGTTCATAAAGAAGGCAGAATTCAGGACGTTTCTGCGAATGTCTTGGATTGCACCAGAATCAAATCAGAAGTTTCATGGAATGCAACCATTGAATTAAAAACGGGTATTAAACAGATAATTAATTCAACGGGGGATTTGTTTTGAAAAAGGAAGTTTTATAATAAGTGACAAATCCTTGGGGGCTTAACGCTCTGTAGTACAGAAAGGAGTTAGGGGTATAAAGAGTTTACGCCCCATTTTTTAAAGTTATGAGTAAAATAGTGGCAGTAACTTATTCAAATAAGATATTTGAAAAAGCCGCACGTTTAAACGTCAGAACAGCAAAAATGCGTGGCAAGGTGGATGAGACTATTAGATACACACCAAAAGATATTGATAATGCTTTTTACACGGATAATAGAAACATATTAGATTGCGTAAAGGGAAATGGATATTGGTTGTGGAAACCATATTTCATAAAAAAGTCACTTGACAGGTTGAACGATGGCGACCTTCTGATTTATGCTGATGCAGCAAGTTATTACATGAATGATGTTCATTTGCTTGAAAGCTTTATGATAGCGGAAGGTATAGATAAACTCTTCTTTTCTTTGAGAAATGATAGAGCAGAAAGAAAGTATACAAAAAGGGATGTATTTATAGAAATGAACGCGGATCATATTAATAAGGATAATCCGCAAGTTGATGCATCTTGCTTTTTAATAATGAAAAATGAAAGAAATTGCGAACTGATTGATAAGTGGCTACATTATTGTTGTGATGAACATTTAATTACAGATGAAAAAAGTGTTCTTGCACCTGAAGATCAAGAATTCATAACACATAGACATGATCAATCAATATTGAGTGTGGTTCTAAAATGTGAGGGTGTGGCCTTCTACAGAGATCCATCTCAATGGGATAAGGAAGATAACTATGATTTACAGTTAAAAGAAAAAAGTAATTATCCACAAATATTGAATCATCATCGTATGAGGAACGCATTTTGTGTGTCATATGTTAAATTTAGGCAGACTGAATTTATGAGAAAAGTGGATTATAAATTATACTTGATGAAAGAAAGGAAAAATGTAGATGAGTAAATGCATTTTATGTGGCTCTGATAGTGAGTTATATGAAGAGTATTCTGTGGATGATTTAGTCAAGGGATATGAGCATCATTATGGTAAAGTGCCAAACGATATCTTTGATGAAGCCTGTTCTATGAGAAAATGTAAAAAATGCGGTCTTGTTTTTGCTGACCCAATTAAAGGTGGAAGCAATAAGTATTACGAGTGGGTTACAAAACAGAAAGGCTATTATACCTCATTTAGATGGGAGTGGATGAAGATTGCTGAATATATTAATAGCGTTAAAAAGAGTGATATAAAATTAATAGAAGTCGGGTGTGGCGTTGGATTTTTTCTGGATTATATTATGGATAAGTGTCCTGAAATATCTGCTGTTGGGATAGATATGACAAAAACATCGGTTGAAGAGTGCAGGCGAAAGGGACATGAGGCATTTTGTGGAACCTTGGAAGATTATATAGCAAAGAATCCATCGCAAAAAGCGGATTATGTTATGTCATTTCATACACTTGAGCATGTCTACAACCCTAAACAATTTGTTCTGGAAATGCTATCGATATGTAAAGATGATGGACTTTGTATAAATGCAATCCCATATACAGTTGATACAAAAACTCCATGGTGGGATGTGCTTAACAGTCCGCCACATCATATGACCAGATGGAATAAAAGTGCCATAGAAGAATTAGGAAGACAAACTGATTGTAGAATTGAAATATTGGCAAATGATAATTTTAATCCGTACAACGAAACAATGGGAATGCTAAAACTAAAGTATTATCCAGTATATAAACAGCCATCTAATAGATTAATTGATTTCAAGTTAAGAATCATAAAGAGTGCTGAATATAAAAAAGAGTTAGAACGCAACCTTAATAGAGAAAAAATCGGATGCACCAATTCAATAGGAGAAGAAGTTAAGGAAATTACAATACCATATCATATTACAATGATCTTTAGAAAAAATATGAACTAAAATGGTGGAGATATAGTTTTATGAAGCAAACAAAAAAATGGAAAATATATATAGTATGTCATAAGAAAATACATGATGAAACAATAAAATGCGATAAAGGATTTAATAACGATAATTATGTTTTTTTAAATGTTGGAAATCTTAAGAAAATCGAAAATGCAGACAACTATAATGTTATAAATCAAAGCGAATTAGAAAATAGTATTTCGATAGGTAAAATATGGGCTGAAAGTGAAGGCCTTTATAATGTATGGAGAAGCGGTATTTATAAAGAATTAGATTATGTTGGATGTATACATTATGATGTACAATTACAGTTAGACAAAGAAAAAGTCTTTACTATTTTGGGGAAAAACAATATAACAAAAAGAATTGAGAGATATATAAAACACAGAAAAAGAGGCCATATTAGTTTTGCTACATTTTATCCTAAGGTTGATTATGACATGAGGGTGATGATGGATCCGTTATATCCTAATATAGTGGTGGGAGATGGGAGAAATTGTTATTACTCAATAATAGAAGACTATAATGCATATTTTGGAACAAAACATACAGTTGAGGAATTCAAAAAATATAGGAAATTTAATCTTTGCTCCTGTTTTTTAATTGATACCGAAGGGTTCAATCGAATGATGAGTTTCTTTGATTGGTTGTATAATAGCCATAAACTGGATGGATATAATACGGATCAAGCTAATAGATTTCAAGGGGCTATGGCTGAAAGGTATTTTGGGGTCTTTTTGCTTTTCGAATATAAACATATGAAAAACTTAAGCCTTATACACTTGTATGATGCTGGTTGGAAATAATAAAGTGGTTTGAAGGGGATATTTCATATATGAGTACAAGCTTCTACACTGCAGATGAATTGAAAAATATTGGCTTTGCTTCCTATGGACAAGATGTCCTCATAAGTCGAAAGGCCAGTATATATAGTTCGGATAGGATATCTTTGGGAAATCATGTGAGGATTGATGATTTTTGCATACTTTCCGGAAAGATTACATTAGGAGACCATATACATATATCTGCATATACCGGAATGTTTGGCGGAAATGAAGGTATTATTATGGAGGACTATGCGACGATTTCCTCAAGATGTGCCATCTATGCTATATCAGATGACTATTCGGGGGAGTTCATGACAAATCCTATGGTTCCGGAGCAGTATACCAGTGTTACAGATGAAAAGGTTAAAATCGGAATGTGTACTATAATAGGTACCGGTTCCACAATACTTCCGGGAGTTGAATGTGGAGAAGGGGTTGCGGTAGGAGCAATGTCTCTTGTCAACAGATCACTGGATGCATGGAAAATGTATGCCGGGATTCCTTGCAGGTATATAAAAGACAGAAGCAAAGAGTTGTTGAAATATGAAAAAATGCTCAGAGAGAAAGAAAAGATAGATGGATAGGATTCTTGTGACTAAGGCAACTTTGCCTCCAATTGAAGAATATATTGAAGAGATAAAAAGCATATGGGACAGTCATTGGCTTACCAATATGGGTGATAAGCATATTGCATTTCAGAAACAACTGGAAGAGTATTTAAAGGTGCCGCATGCAGAACTTATGGTTAACGGACATATGGCTCTTGAATTGGTAATACAGGCTTTTGAACTGAAAGGAGAGGTTATAACTTCACCTTTTACATTTGCGTCTACGACTCATGCTATAGTCCGCAATGGTCTAAGACCTGTTTTTGCGGATATAAAAGAAGATGATTGCACTTTGGATCCGGAAGAGGTTGAAAGTCTTATAACGGATAAAACGTGTGCCATTCTTCCGGTTCATGTTTATGGTAATTTATGTGATGCTGAAGCCATACGTGATATTGCACAAAGGCATGATCTTAAAGTTATTTATGATGCAGCTCATGCATTTGGAGAAGAACATGATGGTATCGGAGTGGGAACCTTCGGCGATGCATCCATGTTCAGTTTTCATGCAACCAAAGTATTCAATTCCATAGAAGGCGGTTGTGTATGCTTTAGTGAAGATAGATACAAAGACAAGTTATATAATCTTAAGAACTTTGGGATCAGAGGTCCGGAAGTGGTTGAATCTGTTGGTGCCAATGCCAAGATGAATGAATTCCAGGCAGCCATGGGCATTTGTAACTTAAAACATCTTGATGAGAATATACAATTGCGAAAGGCGATTGTTCGCAGATATCAGGAACGCCTGAGTGATGTTAAAGGAATCAGAATCTGGAAAGAACAATCAAACGTAAAACACAATTATTCGTATTTTCCGATATTTGTTGATGAAAAAGAATACGGAATGGATAGAAATTCATTGTTTGATGTTCTTGATAGGAATGGAATAGGAGCAAGGAAATACTTTTATCCGCTAACAAGCGAGTTTGATGCGTATAAGGGAATGTTTGATGCCAATAGGACGCCGGTTGCGTTCAGATTGTCGAATCAGGTTATGACATTACCTTTGTATCCGGATCTGCAGACAGAGATTGTAGATCACATATGTGATATTATAGCAGGTAATGCAGCCCATAACTTATAGGAAAAGAATTATCTATTAATATGAATGAGATCAAGGTATCAGTCATAACTGTTTCATATAACAGTTCGAAAACTATAAAAAGGACAATCGAAAGCGTATTGCATCAGACATATGATAATATTGAATACATCATAGTTGATGGAGCATCAACGGATGGAACGGTAGATATAGTCAAGAGTTATGAGGCGGTTTTTAACGCAAAGTTAAAGTGGGTTTCTGAATCTGATGAGGGAATATATTATGCCATGAATAAAGGAATACGCATGGCTACAGGTGAACTTGTCGGCATAATAAACAGCGATGACTGGTACGAGCCGGATGCTATCGCTAAGGTTGTTAAGGCATATGGTGGAGAAAAATACCAGATTCTGTATGGAAAGATGCGTACATGGTCCGGAAATACAGAAAAGGGGGTGTTCTGGAAATCTCATGAAACACTCGAGGAAGGGATGATAGCGCATCCTACATGTTTTGTAAGCAAAGCCGTATATGACGATATCGGCATGTATGATACTGTTTACAGAAGCGTGGCTGATTATGACTTTATGCTTAGAATGCATCATGACGATAGGGTTATCTTTAAATCAATCGATGAGATTATCGCTAACTTTACCACGGGTGGAATGAGCAGTACGGGAGAAGCGTGGCTTGAGTTGCTAAGAATGCAGAAACGCTATAACCTTATCAGCACGTGGCAGTATAATAAGTTTATGTTTAAAGACAGAGTATACAGACTATTTCATGAAAAAAAGAATTAACGTACTGCTGATGGTCAGCTGGTACGGCCCTCGTGGGGAAAAACCGACCGGCGGAATATTTCATTATGAGCAGGCCATTGAACTGAATAAATATTGTAATTGTGCCATATACTATCCTTATGATCGAACGATAAACGAAGATGTTGTTGTCGGAGATGATTGGGGCATAGCTACTTATAGATCAAAGTATAAACTGGAAAACAAGATCAGAAACCGGATTAACATGTATAAAGCTATGAAAAAGATTGTCAAAGAGTTTAAACCGGACATCATTCATGGCAATGTTGCAACCGAAGCAGGAAGATATGCTGTCACTATGGGACAGCTTTTTCATATACCGGTAATAATATCAGAACACTCTGCAGCAGAGTATTCGGGAGTGACATCATTTCCGCATCATATGTATGCTAACAGGGTATACAGACTCAGCAAATACAATACATGTGTCTCAGATCATCTGACTGAGAAACTAAAGGAAATATTCCCCAAATATGAGTTTCATACAGTGTATGACGGGATTATGCCGGTTGACAGAGTCCTGACTGGTGAGAGACAGAATTACAGAAAAGAAGGATTAGTAAATATAGCCTGTGTGGCAGGATTTTATGACAGATACATAAAAGGAATGCAATATCTCCTGCCGGCTTATAAGCGTCTGATTGAAGACGGTGAAAAGGTATATCTGCATATCATCGGTGGCGGGGCATATCTTGAGGAATATAAAGGTATGGCAGCTGATTTGGGTGTCGCCGATAGTATAATATTCTATGGAGCCTGTGAGAGAAGTAAAGTATATAATATAGTTTCTGATGCGGACTTTATAGTATCGGCAAGCATGATTGAATCCTTTGGCTGTTCAGTCGCAGAAGGCGTGATGCTTGGAAAACCTGCAGTCGGAACAAGGTGTGGCGGGCTGGAGTCTATTATTAATGACACGACGGGATTACTGGTGGACTCAAAGGATGAGAAGGGACTTTATGAGGCTATGAAGTCAATGGTCAGGAAATATATAGGGTATGATTCGGATGAGTTAAGCGAATATGCTCTTAAGAGATTTTCTATAGAAACGATAACAAAACAATATATGGACATATATCAAGAGATTCTTGTGCAGCAGGTTCTATAAGATTTGACTCATAGTGGATAAAAGGGTAAAATATATCGAAGTATTTTGCTCTTTTTTATTGTATAAGTGTTGGGGCTATGATGGATAATATGTCAGGCAAGTACGCAGCGATTATAATTCCGACCTTGTGTCGTTATGATCATTTGAAGAGATGTGTTGAGTCTCTTCAGAATAATTCATATGCAAGGTATTCAGAGTTATATATAGGGTTGGATTATCCGCCTGAAGATAAGTATTTAGATGGGTATAAGAAGATAGAACAGTATCTCGATTTAGGGATAGATGGGTTTGCTAATGTATTTATTATAAAGCAGGACCATAACCTTGGCGCAGTACGAAATATGTCTTATTTGATCAAAATGGTAATGAAAAGGCATGATACATTCATCTTTTCTGAAGATGATAATGAGTTTTCTGCCAACTATCTTGAATTCATGAATAAGACACTGTGGAAATATAATAACAATGAAAACGTGGTTGCTGTTTCCGGATATAATTATCCTATGAGTGTAAAAACGACCAATGCAAATGTCTATTATAGTAACACATATTTTTCAGCTTTTGGCTTTGGAACTTGGTCAAAAAAGTTCGGAAATATGCTGGATGAAATGACGGTTTCCTGGTTGAACGGGGTTTATAATGATTCCGATACCATGAAAAAGTTGATGAAGGCAGCACCTAACCAGTACTGTAATTTTGTGAAATCAATGGTGGGATATACAGCACAAATAGTTAGAAACGATGAGGTTTGGAAAATGGATCTTACATATGGGCTGTATATGTTTTCTCATGATCTGAAGATGATATTCCCGACTATATCGAAGGTTAGAAATTGGGGATATGATGGTTCCGGAGTGAATTGTGATGTTATGGATTATGATAATACCAAACCCATAACTCACAGAAATTATAATTTTGATTGTCAGGAACTTGATTATAATTTATCGATGAGAGAGATTGTAGAAGTGTCTCATGATGAAGAAAAATTGTTTTCTGATGGAATAAAAGATTTTTTTTATATACCAAATCGAGAACTGATAAAAACATATTTTGCTTATAACGCAAGTAGATTGTTAGGCTTGAAAATGATGAGAAAAATTATTCGGTGAATGCCTGGGTCTTAAACGAAGAGGTATCTACAAGACCACTGCCATTATCTAAATCAAAAACACAGATACTTATTGCATTTGGTTGTTGGGAAAGTGTATTAGAATCTGTTGTAAATAATTCGGTATTATCGACATAAACACTGTATTCGTTATGGGCGTTAAAGAATATAGAAAACTTTCCATATTGTCCGTTTTTGTTTATATTTTCTCTTATCAGTTGAACCTCGTTTTTGTATGTAATTATGTAATGGGTGTCATCGGTTAATTCATCAATATTAACGCCTTTGTTTTTTAACAGATTCAGTGTTGTAGTATCGTTGAATATGGATGTATCCCCTATATTCATCATGAAACCATAATCATAATCCTGAAGAAGCATCAGATACGTATTCAAATCTTCAACTTCGTTAAAGCGAGAATCTTTATAGGATTTATAGTCAGCGTAATCCGTATCCATATAATTATAGTTCATATCACCGGTGTGACTGAGGTTCTTATATTTGCTCAATATATACTTTCCAAGATAATCCGTTACTTTTAACGCACCGGAGGGGTTTAAGTGAGAGTTCGAATCATAACAATCGGTGTTAAAATCAACAACATCTTCATCTAAGAAATTGATATAATCAACTCCGTATTTGTCGGCGATAGTATATACTGTGTTTATTTCCTGCCATTGTTTCTCTGTATTTACAGGAAATGGTAAATTCATTAGTACTATATCAATATCATTCTCATCACAGGTTTCGATTATTTTAATAAGATATTCTATACCGGTTGTTTTTTCGGTCAGTACTGTTTGGGGATTGTTGACAACAACTCCCGGCTTTGATATGTAAATTCTTGATTCGGCACCATACTCTTTTATGGATGTGGGACAAAAGTCGCCCTCACTAAGTTCGGACCATCTGGGGTGATAAACGGAATAATCCCATAATAAGCCTATCTTTGTACGTTTTTCGGAAACGGTCAAACTGCCTTCAGATATTCGTTGAACTATCACTTTATCATCCAGCAAATCGTTAATAGCATTGATCTTAGTTAATGATAAAGGAAAAGCATCCAGGGAGAGGTGCACATATGAAAAGTCATCCCATGTTTTTTGCTGATCCCCAAGTAACATGCAATCAACAAATACAACTTTGGGTTTGGAATAGTTAAGAGCGTTTTTAAAAACCCAATATGTAGTGGCCAATTCGTTGGCATGTCCGCCAAAATTATATGACGAGATACCGTAATCATGCCACAATTCCATAGGATATACAGCATTTATAACATGACTGGTTCCGAGAAAGAATACGTCGAAATCCTGAGAATGTTCGAAAAAAGCTCTGTATTTGTTGTCACTGGCTTTTGATTCTGTAATATCAGTTTCTTTTTTTAAAACTATGATAGACAGTATAATAACAATGATTGTGCTTATTAGTTGCTTGAATTTCATTTTAAATTAATTACTCCCTAAAACTGGAAATATATAAAATTACTTGCATTATATCCGGGACCCCATAGCCCGAATGTCAATATAAAAAATATGGAAAAAACTATTACCAACCATCTGAAGATATAATCCTGCTCAGATATTTTTTTTCTAATGCTTATACCAAAGCGTTTACAAATATCCGAAATGATCAGAATAAAAATGCAGTAGAGCATAAGCCGGAAATTTTTTTCATCAAGGCCGAGTTCGTATAAAGATCCGTCAAAAAGAATCCATGGATTTTTGGCATGGAATATAGAACATGCAATTGTATTTCCGACATGGAGTGCTGAAGCTCTAAAATAAATCCAGGAAAAATCAACCAAACAAAATGTTATTATGCATTTGTATATTTTGAAGCTAAATGAGTTTTCGTTAAGACTCAATGCTTTAATAGCATTTTTTTTCAAGGGAGTCAACATGTCACCGATAACCTGATATACACCATTTAATACACCCCATACGATAAAATGTATTCCTGCTCCATGCCACAACCCACTTGCAAAAAATACAATTAATCGATTAAGGTTTTTTCTGAATTGTCCTTTTTTATTTCCGCCTAACGGGATGTAAAGATAATCCTTGAACCAGGAGGTTAGAGTAATATGCCACCTTCGCCAGAATTCTGATACGGTTTGAGACAGATATGGAGAGTTGAAGTTATCTGTAAGTTTTATTCCAAGTATTTCAGCTGCTCCAAGAGCAATGGTTGAATATCCGGCAAAATCACAGTATATCTGGAACGCAAATAAAATGGTGGCAACAATAAAATACCACCCTTCATAGTATTCGTAATTATCATATACGGCATCTACAACTATAGCTATTCTATCTGCAATAACGATTTTTAAAAAATACCCCCACAACATAAGCATAAAACCGTCGCGAGCCGTTTCAAAGTCAAATTTGACAGGTTTGGATACTTGTTTTAAGAGATTTTTGGATCTTTCTATCGGCCCGGCAACCAGTTGTGGAAAAAAAGATACATACAGCGCATATCTTAAGATGTTCTTTTCCGGATAAATATCCCCGCGGTACACATCAATCGTGTAGCTTAATGATTGGAAAGTAAAAAAAGATATTCCGACAGGAAGTAAAATATCAAAACGTGGAATATCTAAGGAAATATTTAATCTGGAAAACAAATTCACGATAATACCTGATGCAAAATTAATATATTTAAAGAAAAATAGTAAACCAAGGTTGGCTATCAGGCTGGCAGCAACTATTATTCTTTTGATTCTGGTATGATTCTGAGGTTTTGTTTTAGATGGGACTATACTGATCAATAACCCGCTGATATATGTTATCAATGTGGAAAACACTAATAAAACAACGTATTTGGGGTTCCATCCCATATAAAAATAATATGAAGCAATCAATAACCATATGTATCTGATCTTTGATGGGAGCATGAAGTATATGATTGTTACTATAGGGAAGAATAGAATGAATTCCGTTGAATTAAAAAGCATAAGTCTTTGCAACCATTCTTAACGACATAAAACTATCCTTAAATAGAACAACAGTATTAATAACAAAGATAATTATAGCAGAAAAAAATAAAATGTATATGGTGTAAATGGTGCGGTATTGTGTTTGACGCATATACCTTATTAGAGTAAAATGTTCTAGAGTATTATGTCTGTTTGAGTATATTTAAATGTATTTTTTAATAAAGAATAAAAACATATGGGAACAAGCATAAAAGATAGACTGCTTAAGTATAAGTTCTTTTGCAGAGTTAGAGATGCTTTACTTAAACTTAGGTATTTCTATGTAGACAATGAAATTCATAGAAGATATGGAAAAATGAATTCTGATATAACATTTTATGTTATAAGGAATTATACCGTTGAAGCAGGATGGGGAAGTATACTGAATTATATTTGTCTTCATTTGAAATATGCTATAGACAACAATTATGTCCCTGTTGTTGATATGATGAATTATCATAATGCTTATGAAGAAAAAGGGGATTATAAGCATGTAAATGTGTGGGAGAGGTATTTTGAGCAGGTATCACCGTATTCACTTGATGAAGTGTATAAAAGTAAGAATGTTATCCTATGTGGAAGATCGCTGGCAAACCGAGGATATATAGGAAATCCATCGACTCCCGAATTTGAAAGATATCATGAACTTTATAAAGCATATATTAAACTGAAACCGGCCATATTTGAAGTTGTTGAAAATGAAATACAACGCATAAGAAAAGAAAACGAAGGAAGAGTATTGGGGATTATTTGCAGAGGAACTGATTATACATATTTGAAACCTTTATATCATGCTATCCCATATTCAGCCGAAGATACAGCAGATTATATTAAAGATAATTTTTCTGAGTATGAAAGTTTTTACTTGGCAACTGAGGACCGTGCTATATACGATTTTTTTGTGAAGGAATTTGGGAAAAAATTATACACTACAGAACAGGAAAGATTTGATCCGACAGAAGTAAAGTGTTATTTATCTGAGTTCACCCAACAAAACGAAATTGATACGAGAGAAAAGAGTATAGATTACTTAAAGGTTTTATATTGTTTGTCTGCATGCGAATCGATCACCGGTGCACCATGTGGAAGCCTAAGCGTAGCAGTTTTGATAAATGGTGGGAGTTACAAATACTACAAACCATTGTCAAGAGGAATTTATAAAGAATAACAATAAGATTAGGGATCAAGCAAATGCGCTATTTTGAAGATATACTAACAATTCTTATACCAACATATAATAGGCAAGAAGGACTGAAAAACACATTAGCAGCACTTGAAAATCAGACATGTAAAAAATTCAAGATCATAATCAGTGATAATGCATCTGATTATGATACACAAAAGACCATAGACAATATGTCAAAAGAGTTTCAAGAGAAATGTACTGTGATCAGACGTAAAATAAATGTAGGGATTAATGTCAATATATCAGAAATTTTCTCATACTGTAATTCTAAATGGGCATGGACACTGTCGGATGATGATCAAGTTATGGAAAATGCCGTTGAAAAAATCTATGATGCTATTAGTAAGTATGAGGGGGCAGCTGTTTTTAATTTTGTGCATTTTGAGGATTGGAAAGAAGAAAGCGATATAATCATATCTGACATAAAGAAATTCGTGGAGTTTTATGAAGAAAAGGAAAAAAACAATTCCCTTTGGCATGGTGACATGATTTTTTACTCTAATAAAGTATATAACATGGAGTTGATTCAAGATTATTTGGGAGAAACCATTTTCTATTCATATTCTTATTTGCCATCATTAATTATTTTAACAAGATGTCTTGAAAGCACAAAAAACTATGTAATGATAAATGAACAAATTGTAAAAAAGTCCGTTGCCTTTATTAATGGAGTTGGATGGAATTTTTATAAAGCATACTTAGCGTCTAGGATTATGTTGGATATTCAGATTAACGTTGATGACGAATTGCGAATGAGACTCATGAAGGTGATGATTTTTGATATCAGGGATTTGTTGTACACAATATTTGTGTTAAATTCAAACGAAAAGCCAAATGTGAACAGTAATTATTTTGAGATATTATATCATGGTTCCTATAAATTCTTTCTTCCCCCAAAACAAAAACTGCTTTTATGGTTAATTAAGAATATATATAAATATGATTGGGGATTTGTGATTTTAAAAAAGATAGTAGCAACAGTTATGAAGTGAATTTATAACAAAAGTTTGGTGTAAAATGGTATTTAGTTCAGCAGTATTTATTTTTATTTTTTTACCGGTTGTTTTTGGCGTTAATTTACTGGCAGGGAAGCGTTTATCGAACTATTGGCTTCTGTTAGCCAGTTTGTTTTTTTACGCATGGGGAGAGCCGGTTTTAATCATATTAATGATATTCTCAATAATATTCAATTGGGCATGCGGCTTGCTTATAAACCAACATGAAACGCATAAAAAGGCTTTGTTGTTAATGTCTGTTATAATCAATTTAGGATTGTTGATCTATTTCAAGTATGTAGGCTTTCTTGTGGATATCATTAACAATATTTGTCAAAAGAATGTTATAGAAACACCTGAGGTCAGGTTACCTATTGGCATTTCTTTTTTTACATTTCAGGCTCTTTCCTATGTGATAGATATATACAAAGGAAATACAAAACCGGCACACAAACTTGTTGATACCGCGTTATATATAGCCTTTTTTCCACAATTGATCGCCGGACCAATTGTAAAGTACAAGGAGATATCTAAGCAAATAGAAAGCAGAACAATTACAGCCGACGGTGTGGCATGGGGAGTCAGAAGATTTATATACGGCTTATCCAAGAAGGTATTAATAGCAAATGTGTTAGGGGAATGCGTGGATAGGATTCACGCATATGATATTCAGCTAATTGATACCAAAATGGCGTGGATATGTGCTTTGTTATATACTTTTCAAATATATTATGATTTTTCAGGATATTCCGATATGGCTATAGGAATGGGACAGATGTTTGGATTTAGTATACCGGAAAACTTCAGGTATCCATATCTTTCTAATTCGATCTCGGAGTTTTGGAGAAGATGGCATATATCTTTGGGAGCATGGTTCAGGGAATATGTATACATTCCATTGGGAGGAAGTAAAAAAGGAAAGAAAAAGACATACATAAATCTGATGATAGTTTTTCTTTTGACAGGAATATGGCACGGAGCAAATTATACATTTATCCTATGGGGATTAATGAATGGTTTTTTTGTTGTAATAGAAAGAATCGCTATAGGAGCATATTTAAAAAAACATCGGATCATATCCTTTTTGTATTGCTTTTTTGCTGTAAATATCGGATGGGTTATGTTTAGAGCAGATAGTGTTATTCAAGGTATACAGTACATGGTTAGAATGGTAATGCCTTGGAGACATCCCGGAACTAATGTTTTAATGTGGGAATACCTGGATAAAAAAGTTGTTATAGTTTTTGTTTGTGCCATTATTGGATGTGGAATAATTCAAAAAGCATTACCTGACAGAGTTAAAAAAAAATTAAAAGGTTCATGCTTGGAAGCGATATATTGCTTAGTGTTGATGGTTATTTCTATGGGTATGATAGCGGGAGATACTTATAATCCGTTTATATATTTTCAATTTTGAGGTAAGTAAATGAAATTGAAATTAGGGTTGAAAACATTTTTGTTTATTTTTGTAATGATATATGGAATGTGGGTGACTTGGTATATATATATATCATTTGCAGAAGTTAAAAACAATGAAAATCGAGTATTGACGGAACGACCAATGCTAACGACAGATAATTATTTGAGCTATCCTCAAATGTGGGAAGAGTACTTTAATGACCATCTCCCGTTTAGAAATGAATTAGTAACTGTAAATACGGTGATCGATCTGTTAGTATTTGACAAATCTTCAAACGATCAGGTTATAATCGGAAGGAATAAATGGATGTTCTATAAATCCCAAAATGGCAGTGATTCCATAGCCGATTACCAAGGGACAAATCTGTATTCCGAAGAGAATTTAAAAGATATTGCACAAAAATGTATTGGTATAGATAAAGAGTTAAAAGGACAGGGGAAAGAATTTGTTATATTTATAGCACCAAATAAAGAGCGTATATATTACGATATGATGCCGGATAAATATGGCCCACCCAATGATGAATATAGAACAAAACAGTTGGTCGAATACTTGAAAAAGAATACAAATATAAGGGTTGTTTATCCGTACAGTGAATTAATGGAGGCAAAAGAAAAACTCGGAAATGAAATTTACTATAAAACAGATACCCATTGGAATTATATAGGTGGATATATTGGTTCAGCTTGCCTTCTTGATGAACTGGGAATAGAAATGGATGACATTAATGAGGAAAACATTGTTATAAAAAAAATCGGTGTTAAAGAAGGGGATTTGGCTAAAATGCTTAATATTGCATCATTTACCGGTAAATTTGATGTTGAATACGATGTTAGTGGTTACGATGATCATCATATGATTCAACTGGAAAAGGATTTTAATACTGTATATAACTGTAAGGCAGAAAAAGCAGACAACAGGAAGATTTATGTGTATAGAGATTCATTTTCTGATAGCATGTTGCCTTATATAGGTTCTCAATTCGATGAATCGTGGTTCAGATATTCAGGAACATATACATATGAGGATTTTCTGGAGCAAGATCCGGATATATTTGTTTATGAAACAGTTGAAAGGAATCTGGGGTATTTACAGTGGTTTTCATTGGTTGAAGAAGAGAGAGGAAAGTAATGATTTTAAAAACAGTGTTCAACAGGATTTTTAACGAAAAACAGAAGAAATGATTAGAGGAATGATGTCGGCATATATTGAATGGTACGATAAAAGAATCGGATTTGAAGAAAAAAGTATTTAAATAATCATTAAGTAACTGTGTTTAATTACGAAGATATGTATCAGGGTATTTCTGATAAGGTTAAGATTGAAGACGGAACGTGGCTATTTTTTATAATGTGACTTTGTGTGCCATACAGATACAGAAGATGATTATAATCCGGTCCGTTAAAGGTACTATAAATAGCAAGAATTTGACGCATATGCTTTATTAGAGTAAAATATTTTAGGATATTTTACTCTGTTTTATTGTGTTTAAAGCAAGTGTTTAATGTTTTTTTAACCATGGAGATCTAATTGGGAGTTGTAATTGAAAGTAACGGTCGCTACAGTTTGTTATAATTCTATAGATACTATAGAGGATACGATCAAATCCGTGATTTCCCAGACATATAACGATGTTGAATACATCATAGTTGACGGGGCTTCTGATGATGGAACGATAGATATAGTTGATCGATACAAAGATGATCAAGGTATTGTGGCAATATCCGAACCGGATAAAGGGCTTTATGATGCCATGAATAAAGCTACTAACCTTGCAACAGGAGATTATATCCTGTTCATGAACAGTGGTGATGTGTTTTACGATGAGAATGTAATAAAGGATTTATCTGCGGTACTAGCAGAAGGTCATGATCTGGTTTTTGGTAATGTGATCAGGAACAAACCGCAAGGTCAGATAATTGAAAAATATCATGGTAAGCATAAGATCATGTCACTGCTGCTTCAAGGCAGGATGATGTGCCATCAGTCTGTATTTACCAGAATTGATATTATGCGGCAATATGGATTTGATCTCCAGTACAGTATAACTGCCGATTATGATTTTATAATGCGATTGATGCGTGACAAAAGAGAACTTGTATATGTGGACCGCACCGTCAGTATTGTAGACAGTATATATGGGATCAGCTCATCCGATAAAAATCTTAATGCCATGAGAGAGCAGGATGATAAGAGTCTGAAGAAGAATTTTCCCGTATGGTATGCAATAGTTACACCTGTAAAAAAAATAGTTCGTATTTATAAAAGACACACGTGACATCAGTTCATCTGATCACTGAGGAAGACAGAGTTTATGAAAGCATCGGATTATATAGTTGAATTCTTAATTAAAAATCATATAACAGATGTGTTTGGATATCCCGGAGGTATGGTTACTCATCTCATGGATTCTCTTGGTGCGCATTCCGACAGGATCAAAACACATATAACATACCATGAACAGGCTGCAGCATTTGCTGCATGTGGGTATTCACAGGCATCAGGGAAAGTTGGAATTGCATTTGCAACCAGTGGTCCCGGAGCCACCAATCTTCTGACGGGTATAGGGCATGCTTTTTTTGATTCTGTTCCGTGTATATTCATCACAGGACAGGTTAACGCATATGAATCAAAGGGTGATAGTGATATCAGACAAAGAGGATTCCAGGAAACCGATATTGTTTCCATGGCGAAGCCTGTCACAAAAGCCGCTTTCTATGTTAACGAAGTTGGTAAGCTTGAAGAAACTTTGAAGGAAGCATTTACGATAGCCTTATCAGGAAGAAAAGGCCCTGTTCTGATCGATATTCCCATGAATGTATTCAGGTCAGATATTAATGCGGGATCACCCGGGAAGGTAGATCCTGTAAAAATAAAGTATATTGATGTATCGGAACGATTGGAATCCGATCTTAAGGAAGCGCTTAAGGAAGCGAAAAGACCTTGCCTTTTGCTTGGAAACGGACTAAAAATAGCCGGACAGATTGACAATATCAGAGGTATACTCAGAAGCTGCCCGATACCGGTAGTTTCCAGCATGCTGGCAGTTGATATCATACCGGAAGGCCAGGGACTTGAAGGCTTGTATTATGGTTTTGTCGGAGCTTACGGTAATCGTACGGCTAATTTTGCCGTTGCAAAGTGTGATCTGCTTATCTGTATGGGAAGCAGACTGGATGTCAGACAGGTTGGGGGAGTAAGAGAGAATTTTGCTCCTGATGCAGAGATAATACGAATAGATATTGATGAAGCTGAACTTGCCAACAGGATACGCGATGATGAGAAACAATACAATATAGATCTTGAAGAAGCTATATCCGTTCTGAGAAATGTACTTGCGCGGTGCGGTGATTTCACTGAGTGGATCGATGTATGTAAAGAGATAAAGAAACAGGTTAAGTACATAGATGAAAAAGAACCCAATAAATTTATCAATGAGATAAGCAGGATAGTCCCTGATGAATATAATATAACTGTTGATGTCGGACAAAATATGGTCTGGTGTGCGCAGTCTTTTAAAATGAAGCCGAATCAGAGAATGTATTTTTCCGGAGGCATGGGTTCAATGGGGTATGCGCTTCCGGCTGCGATAGGAGTATATTATGCCACCGGTAAACCGGTCATATGCGTGGCGGGTGACGGCGGATTTCAGATGAACATCCAGGAATTACAGTTTCTGGTCAGAGAGCAGATACCGGTAAAGATATTTGTTATAAACAACCAGTCTCTGGGTATGATAAGACATTTTCAGGAAATGTATTTTGACAGTAATTATTTCTTTACTGTTGAGGATAAAGGATATACAGTACCGGATTTTGTTAAGATAGCGGAAGCATACGGTATCTCTGCGAGGTATATATATGGTGTTGATGATATCGACAGTATCAGGTTTGATAAGAACAGACCTGAACTATATCAGGTTACATTAAGAGATGATACGATCGTATCCCCAAAACTCGAATTCGGTAAGCCTAATCAGGATCAGGAACCTTTGCTTGACAGGGCGTTGTACAAATATTTGATGGAATTGTAGGTGTATGTAAGCATGAAAAAGATCAGTATACTCATACCTTGTTATAATGAAGTGGAAAATGTTGAATTGATGAGTCAGACAGTGATCAACGTTCTGGATGAAGCATTACCGAATTATGATTACGAGTTATTGTTCATCGATAACTGCTCTACGGATGGTACAAGAGACGTACTGGAAAGAATATGCAAAACCAATAAAAAGATAAAGGCCATCTTCAATGTCACCAATTTCGGACAGTTTAATTCTCCTTTTTACGGAATGTGTCAGACTACAGGTGATTGCACTATAAGTATGTGCTGTGATTTCCAGGATCCTGTAGAATTGATCCCGAGATTCGTCGAAGAGTGGGAAAAAGGACACAAGATAGTAAGCGGTATAAAAACTTCTTCAAAGGAGAATCCTATTGTGTACATGTTAAGAAGCATGTACTACAAACTGATCAAAAATATGTCCGATACTCAGATGATAGAGCACTTTACAGGCTTTGGATTATATGACAAGACATTTATAGATATATTGAAGGAACTTGACGATCCCATACCGTTCCTGCGAGGAATCGTTGCTGAATACGGTCACGGATTTAATCGTCTGGAAATCGAATATGAGCAGGCAAAAAGAAGGGCGGGGAAGACCCATAACAACTTTTACTCATTGTATGATGCAGCTATGCTCAGTATCACATCCTATACAAAGGTCGGATTGAGGCTGGCAACAATGCTTGGATTTATTTCTTCAGGTATAAGTCTTGTGGTGGCCTTGGTATACCTGATACTTAAATTATGCAACTGGCATAATTTCCAGGTTGGAAATGCACCTTTGCTTATAGGTGTATATGTTATAGGTTCATTACAGCTTTTCTTTATAGGATTGCTTGGAGAATATATACTCAACATCAATACACGTGTAATACACAGGCCACTGGTAGTAGAAGAGAAGAGAATTAATTTTGAGGAAGAATGATGCCTGATATAAGTGTGATCATTCCTGTATACAATTGTGAAAAATATATTGTAAGATGCCTGGATAGCGTAGCAGGTCAGAGTTGTAAAGATTTCGAAGCTATTATAGTGAATGACGGATCGAGTGATTCAACAGATGAGCTTTGCCGTGAATACATTGAGGCCGATACTCGTTTTAAACTGATAACGCAGGAAAACAGCGGTCCTGATATCGCCAGAAGGACCGGTGTGAGCGCTTCAACAGGTGATTATATTACATTTGTTGATGCGGATGATCATATATCCAAGAACAGTCTGGAATGCATGCTAAAAGCTGCCAAAGAGACAGATTGTGATCTGGTATGTTCGGGAATAATCAGATTTGATAAAAACGGCAGGACATGGCCCGGATCCGTTAAACTTGAAAGAAAACAGATCATTGATGATAAAAAAAGCATTTTTGAAGCGTATTTTACTGAAGAGATTATAAAAGGAACCTATTACGCCAAACTGATAAAAAAAGACATAATTAAGGATTACGGTTTCGTGGAGAATTCTGTCATAGGCGAAGACATCTCCGCGGTGCTATATCTCCTTGAACAGGCCGGTAAAGTATGTGTAATACCGGAGTGCTGTTATTATTATTTTTATAATCCGGATAGTATATCTCACTCGGGATATACTTATCGTCATGGGATATCATTGGATAACTATATTGCTCTTCGAGATCATATTCTTGAACTTGACCTGGTCGACATACAGATCGTGTGTGGGTATTTTGCAGAATATGAGATGGCTGTTGCAACAGCCATGAGCCGTAACAAATCCTACGACAGATCATATGCGGAAAAGTTAAGACAGGATCTGAAAACACACTGGGAGTATATAAGATCCAACAAAAAAACAGCAGTATATATGAAATTATGTATGATGATTTATATGATGTCTCCAAAACTATTCATTCTCCTTTACAGACCGGTATATCTTATATCCGGAAGATGAGAGTAAGTGCCGAGGTTTAGAATGTTAAGTGTATTGATAACATGGCTGATCATGGCTGTATGTATAATGGTTATAGGAAGAGCGGCTGTGGTCATGTTATATGATGATGGATTATTAAGTGATTCCTATGACATCATATTTATCACGGGCATATTGGTTATAAGTGTTTATGCACAGATATTCAGCCTGTTTCACGGCCTTTATCTGTGGGCATTTATCGGATTGTTATTGATCGTTTTTGGGGCAATTTTGCTCCTTAAGAAAAAAAGACGCTTCTTTGAGACATTAGCGGATGATCTCAAACATATAGAAAAGAAATATATCTTGATCATGTCATTGGGTGTGATCGGTGTTGCGCTTTGGACATCGATCACTCCGCAACACTATGATACATATCTTTATCATGCGCAGGCCATACATTGGTTGGAAGATTACGGAGTGGTTCCCGGATTGGGCAATCTTCATTTCAGATTGGCATATAACAGCGCATTTATGCCACTACAGGCTTTGTTCAGCTTCAAATGGTTATTTGGTCAGTCGCTACACACTATGAACGGTTTGTTTACTGTTGCCATGATGGCTTTTGCTGTATTAAAAAGTGATAATAATGAAAAAAGTGTATTGAGATTATCGGATCTGTTGAAACTGGGTGCATTCCTGTATATTTTTTATGACGGATTTCATGTATCCTCACCGAATACCGATACAATGGCATTGATACTTGGATACTATATACTTATAAAGTGGGCCGAATATGCAGAGGACGATAATTGTGATATCAGAAAATACGCTTATCTGTGCGTATTGCTAGTATATACTGCAACTTTAAAGCTTTCTGTGGGTATATTGGTAATGCTGGTTGTATTTCCGGCATATTATCTTATAGATCATAAAGAGTGGAAAGCAATATTCAAGCATATATCTTTGGGTATAATAGTGATATGTCCTTTCCTCATCAGGAATGTGATAATCTCAGGATACTGGCTTTATCCTTATGAGGCTACGAAAGTTGGAAACTTTGATTGGACAATGTCCAAAACAGTTTTACAAGGGGACAGGGCTGAGATAGTAGCCTGGGGAAGAGGTAATCAGGATATAACCCGTAATGGCGAACATATATGGCAATGGATAGGAGAGTGGTATCTCAGTATTCACCTTGTGTGGAAAGTGATGATCATCATATCTCTGATATCGCTGATCTATATATTGATCCATGCGTTACAAAAAAGAGAGCGAATCTTCACACCAAGTGGCTGGCTGGTATGCGTATGTATTATTGGACCGCTGTTTTGGCTTCTGACCGCTCCGCTCCCAAGATATGGTATCATATATATGATAATGTTGCCTTGCATTGCATTAGCAAAACTAATGGATGATAGACCCAAATTGGAGAAGATCGGTATAACTGCCAAAAGAGATATTAGCAGGTTGCACTTTGTGCTTATTGGCATTTATATCGTTGCGTTTACGGCATATATGATGTATACGGATGTGAAAATACCAGGAGCTTTTATGCAGGGAGATTATGATAATAGAGAAGTGATCATTGATTCCACTCTTGGAGTGGATATAGCCACTCCGGTAAACGGAGATCAAACGGGTTATGAACAATTCCCATCAGCTCCCTATAAAGGGATAATAAGCGGACTTGAACTTAGAGGAGAAGATTTAAGTGAAGGATTTAAATTGCGATAAAGCACAGAACAGTTTTGATGTATGGAGAATTGTGATGACATTGGTCATCATGTGTTTCCACCTGGTTCTGGGTGCAACTTTTTATACTGAATATTCATACATACATTATCACTGGTATATAGCGGTTGAATTTTTCTTTATATTATCAGGTTTTCTTCTTGCGCAACACGCAGAGAATAATCGGGATGAGTCTGCATTTCAATATACAAAAAAAAGAGTGGCGAGATTATATCCTCTGTATTTTGTTGCATTTATTGTTATGTGTATCATCAGGTCGCTTAATTCAGGGCTCAATATCTTTAAGATCATTATTCCCAATTGGCCGGAACTGATAATGTGTCAAAGTATAGGAACCAACGTATTTCCGTATATCAACAACCCGGCATGGTATGTGTCTGCGTTATTGATCGGTGGACATGTGGTTTACTATCTCTATAAGAAACATAAAAGCTTGTATCTTGAATTTGTCGGTCCGGTAAGTTTAATAGTGATCATGTCGTATATGTACAGGCAGTATGGAAGACTTGAAAATTTTTATCATACGGAAGGCTTATTTCTAAATACAGCGCTTATGAGAGCTTTTCTTGGATTGACCATAGGAATATATGTTTTTCTTATATCACAGAAGTGCAAGGAGCATGTTCTAAAGATTTCGCAGGCTGTTATTGCCGCTATGGAAGTACTTATCTTTTTCGGAACTCTGTTTTTTGCATTGATTGTGGAAGAAGGAAGTTATGACTTTGTGTTTGTATTCCTGTTTGCGATAGGAATACTGCTGTCTTCACTTGATACGGGACTTGCCAAGTTATCAGCATGTAAAGTTATTAAAGTTTTATCCGAATTAAGTTATGGAATGTACCTTTGTCATTTTGCTGTGTTGGCATACATTGGAAAAATTATAGATATCGGAACAAAATGGCATTGGTGGTATGTTCCGATCTATATTGGAATTACAATGGTTGTAGCATGGATATACCATATGGCTGCAAAGATCTTGATCAAGTGTGTAGGAAGGATATATAGGAGCATCAGTCAATGAATTCTGATTCGGAGAATACTAAAACCGATATAAAAGGTTATGTGTTATATTGTGTAGCTATAATCGTTTTCCTGACATTTAAAGTGGCTCAGGTTCTGCCATGGAATGAAGATGGAAAAGTACTCGGTCTAAACTATAATTATGTGGTTTATTTTTGTGTAATCGTCTTTGCTTTTCTGTCTTTCTTTGTGATCAGAAGTATAAGTCTTAGAGTTAATAAAAATATTCCGGATAGGATATTGAGCTTTTTTTACATCATGCTGGCGATAATAAGTATACTATTTCTTTATGTGGCGTATGATAAAGAAATCGAGTATTCGTATGCGGGACTTGAAGGATGGCATGGCTTTATTCGTGAACACACAAAACACCTTCCTTTTACGCTTTTTATGTTGGTTGCCATCTTATTGATCGGCTCATTTACTAAGAAAAAAATAACTGTTTCGACAAAAATTAAATGGTTATACTCTATTGCGGCAGCTTTCTTAGGGGCGATTTTTGTATATGCACCGAACCTATATAAAAATGGTGGTGCGTGGAAACTATGGCATGTGCACGCATATACAAATTCCATAGTCAATATCATGAATTTACACCCATATGATGATTCGACAGCCAGCATATATGGGCATTATGGATTGATCTACTACCCTTTTGTGAGACTGTTGGGAAACAATTATAAGGCAATAGCGATAACTATAGCGTTGTTTGCGTTTATTACATATATTTGCGTATCTTATGTCTTGATAAATATGGTTAAGGATGATTCTATTTATATTCTGTCGATATTGGCAATTTTGGGAATAGGAATAAGCTTTATGGGAGAAGGACAGTACTATCAGATACTGCCTCATAGATGTTTATTCCCTGCATTAACACTTGCTTTGATAACATGGCACATCAGGCATCAGGAAAGAGAAAAATTGTATTGGGCTTTAAAACTGATATGCGGAATATTGTCGGTGATCTTCAATCTGGAAACAGGGATGGTCTGTCTCGTGACATTATCCTTCGTATCTTTTGTTGAAAAGAAAGATAAAAGGGTAGCATCTTTTTTTGCTCAGGGATTGTATATGATGTTGTGCGTGATTTCTTCTTATCTGATAGTAAATGCATACAACATACTGGTTGGAGGTGAGTGGAATGGAAAAAGGACATTTATCTTTCCAATCGCATCTGATGGTTATAATATGTTTAAACTGTTAAGAGTTGAGATCACAAATCCGATTTCAGGTTATTTTATTCAGATTGTTTTTTTGCTCTTGGGTTTTGGGGTTGCGTTAGTTAAATATCATGATAAGAATGAACCTCGCAACTATCGTGAAAGACACCTTACAGTTATGTCGATAGCAATGTGCGGAATAGGTGTTTTTACCTATTTTATTGACAGACCCGCCGCGTCTTGTATGGCTATAGCACATATTCAGTTTGTGATGATATTGGCATCATATTCAGATGCGTTTTATGAAACCGAATTAAAAAAAGAATTCATTTTTAACAATCCGGAAAAAGTATTTAAAACAACAACGGTTTCTATAGCGTTTTTACTCATTGCATGGCTGGCATTGGAAAATCTGATGACTATAGGGTATGTAGTCGATGACAGAAACAGGACCGTATGGGAACAGGCTTCTCTTGAGGAAGATATAAAGGACTTCAGGGAATGGAGAAAGGAAGGTGCCATAGCATTCGGGATTGGTATTCCTGAATTGTATTATATGATAGGTGAGGATACAGGTATTGCACTATCTGATTGGTCAGGAACCATAAATGGGCACGGATATGATAAACTAAGAGAAATGTTAACAGCCGAGGATGATGTTATAGTAACATCTGAACTCTATAATTATGATGATAGAGTACATGAAATGCTTGCGGAATATACGATTTCTAATACGTTTACAGGTAATAACTTTGAATGTTATTATATGACGAGAAATTGTATAGTAGATTAATATACAATGATTATGGATGGGATTGAAAATAATAATAACAGAATACTTTCTCTAGATATATTAAGGATAATAGCCTGCCTTGGTGTCATCAGTATACATACAATGCCGATATGGGTCAGATTTGTGTCACCCTGGTCAGTATCATTGTTTGTTTTGATCAGCGGTTCGTTGTTGCTTAACAAAGATGAAACCTTTGCTCAGTTTATACATAAAAGGGTTATAAGAATACCGATTGTATTTGCTGTGTGGTCTATATTATATACTGTGATAAATCTCTGTGAAAAGAATGTAGACGGAATACCGATCACTTATAAAGATACATTTATCGATCTGGTATCAGGAAAATATCATATGTGGTTTCTGTTTATGATATGGGGGCTTTATCTTCTTTTGCCGGCATACAGATTGATCAATCGTTCCGAGTATTTAAAGTATATTGTATTGGTACTTATACTTTTTTCTGTCATAATTCCCTCTGTCCAAGAATTGAAATGGTTTCATTGGAGTGAATATGAAACAGGAATCATCAATCTTGGAGTTTTTTATTATCCGCTTTGCTTTCTGACAGGAAGCTTTCTTTCTCAGAATAAACTGTCAAGAAAATATGAAATAGGCATTATTGCGGGCGGAATAGTCGGATTGATCATGATACTTTTGGGCATAGGTACTTTGCTTAGAGACTATATGTGTGTGATTGCTGTTTTCTATTGGCTTTACCATTATGTGCAAGTTACGAATACAAAGCTGAGAAAAGCAGTTTATACGATATCGGAGTGCACATTTGGAATGTACCTGATGCACGATATGTTTATTACGTTTTTTAAGCGAGTGTTTAATGTACGATCCGCTGAGTTGAAATTCTTTTTTGTGGTGATCTGTGCATTTGTTATGACATACATTGTAAGAAAAATACCCAAGATAGGTAAGTATATAACCTGATAGACTGTATGAATAACTTTTATAGTATAGAAAACAACAAATCAAATATATTTGTTTTATTATTGGCCTGGGGACTTGTTCCGACAGGCTTTTTGTTGTGGGGGCTTTCTACGATCTCGTATATATCTGATGTTTTTATGTGTCTGGCTCTTATCGGGGTTGTTTTGCTGCTTCCCGTTTATGCTTACACCAAGCATCAATTGAAGCGGCTGTATCCTCAATCTGAAGGTGAATTTCGTATATTTGAAGGATTTGCATTTATATTTTGTGTAATGCTTGTGAGTGTTATACATAAGGAATTTGATGAGAAATACAGGATATATCTTTACGCTGTTACGTTGTTATACCTTATCTATCTGATTGGTAGCGTCATCAAAGATAATGGATCATATAACACGATTCTTTTGGATCTATGGCGTGAAAAGAAGTGGTTGGTTTTGCTTCTTTTCATGACAGTGATATTATCTTATGACAGCAATATGTATCAGTTCAAATGGGATGGATTGCAATATTATCACGTTACGGCTCATGAAGCGCATTTATCATCCTTAAGCAGCGTCGCTATGTATGGGCATATATCATTGTTCAGTGGTGCGTGGTATCGCTTGTGGGCATCTCTGATAGGCAATACAGGATATGGAATGGCAACAGCCAACATTGTATTGCTTCTGATCAGTATAGTGGCATTCAACAAACTGATAGAAACGACCGTCCCCGGAAAGAGGACAGGAACATATGTCATTGCAAGTATGTGCTACGCTTTCTCTCCGTACTTACTTGGAATGGTAAATTATTACAGTATAGATTATGCTACTGTTTGCATTGCACCGATCTTGCTTTGGTGTGTATTTAAAGAATATTGGGCACTTACGGTCTTTGTCGGATGTGCATTCTGTTTTTCAAAAGAACCGGCGGTAATAGCGTATTGCGGCATGGCGTTGGGACTTGTCTTATATGATTTAGTCAAAAGACAGGGGACAGTGAAAACCAAGATTCTGTGTATCTTAAAGAGCAAACACTACTACTTTATGCTTATTCCGATTATACTGTGGTTTGCAATTTTTAAGTATATGGGCCAATGGAATGGAGGAAACAACGGAGTTTTCATCGACTTTAAGTATATTGCTGATAAACTTAAAGTATTTTTTGTTTTGAACTTCAACTGGGTTTGGTTTATTGTAATTGTAAGTGGAATAATTGCATTGGCGTTTATCGGAAAACTGAAAAACAGTTTGCAATGGCTTTTGCCAATGTTGACAAGTAACATATGTCTTCTCTTCTTTAACTGTATATTCGTAACGGCAAATCACCCCAGATACATAGACAGTTTTGTCAGCATGAATATAGTTATGGCTGTAGGCATTCTTCTGTCTTTAAAAGAAGATAAGATCAAAAGAGCAGTAAATGTTTCAATGATCTTAATGGGTGGCTTGAGTTTATTGTCCTGCTTTGTATCAATCGATCCTGTGTCATATCTGATGTTTGATTCCAATTATGTTGGAGATGCAAGGCTTTATACTACAAGCACGTTGAAAACGGGAGATGCCAGTATATATAACAAGCAGATGTTATGGTGTGAGAAGGCATTGGATATGGCACTAAATGAAGCGATAAAAGAAGATACTGATATAGTTATCTCTGTATCCGGTGGTTCAATATACTCCAATGATGGTATGTCACTGAAATTTATGAATGATAAATTTATAGATACAGATACATTATATTGGGACAGTAAGAATGAACGAAGGTTGTCATTTACTGATGAACTTATTGGTAACGAAAATGTAGAGAAGATAGATATATATCATATGGCATCCGGGGAAGGATTGAATGATATCCGACATGCAGGTATGATCAGTGTGATATACATAAAAGGAATAAGCGATTATAATATACCTGATGAGTATTCGCTTGTAGATTCAAAGGATTACAGTTACAGGGGCTGGACGGTGACGAGAGATATCATAAAGCATAAATGATATTAACGGTTAAATGAGGTAATTGGGCTATGGGAAAAGTTGTTAGCATATTGGTGCCGACCTATAATGAAGAAGAAAATGTGGAACTGTTATATAAGACGGTGGATGCTCTTTTTAAGGAAAAACTACCTGAGTACAAATACGAACTAGTATTCATAGATAATGATTCAAAGGATAATACAAGAAGTATAATCCGCAATATCTGTGCACAAAATGAGGATGTTAAAGCGATCTTCAATGCGAAAAACTTTGGGCAGTTTAACTCTCCTTACTATGGATTGCAGCAGACCACCGGAGATTGTGTGGTATTGCTGTGCGCAGATTTTCAGGATCCGATCGAGCTTATCGCTGAATTTGTCCAAAAATGGGAAAAAGGATATAAGATAGTTATCGGACAGAAAACGACCAGCAAAGAGAACAAACTTATGTATGCGTTACGATCAATGTATTACAAGATGATCAAACGCATGTCTGAGATTGAACAGATTGAACATTTTACCGGATTTGGATTATATGACAGAGAATTTATAGAAGTTCTTAAGGAACTTAAAGATCCGACCCCCTTTCTGAGAGGAATAGTTGCCGAACTTGGATGGAAGCGTACCAGTATTCCGTATGAACAGCAGAAAAGGCGTGCAGGTAAAACAAGCAATAATTTTTATAAATTATATGACGCGGCAATGCTCAGTTTTACATCTTATACAAAAGTTGGATTGAGATTGGCAACTTTTCTTGGATTTGGTGTAGCCGGGGTCAGCCTGATCATCGGATTGTTTTACTTTATCATAAAGCTGATCAACTGGAATGATTATGATATGGGTATGGCATCTATAGCGATCGGACTGTTTTTCCTGGGAGCGGTACAACTTATCTTTATAGGATTGATAGGAGAGTATATCCTGAGCATGAATCAAAGGATAATGAACAGACCGCTTGTTATTGAGGAAGAAAGAATAAACTTTGATAAACAAAAGAAAAAATGAAGATAAAACAAACAGATTTTGAATCATATAAAATTTTTATATTGGTTGCATTGGTCAATATCTTTGCTGTGTTTATCGCATTGTTTATCAGTGACGGACAATTCTTAAAAGAGATCATATGGTCAGGCAGAAGCAATTTGCTGGCGGATTTTGATACATATTTTACCAATGCTTCTGTGTCGTTTTATGCATGGAATTATGGCGTAGTTTATCCGGGGTTACCATATCTTTTTTACAGATGCCTGGTAAGGATAACTCCAAGTACAATACCATACAGCGGAGTGGATCATTGGCGTTATCTGTTTGTTATGATCATTCTTACACTGTGCATACTGATGATCACTTACAGTGTCAATAAGCTTTTGACAGATAGATCGGATCGTATCAGATATGTGATAATATTTATATTGCTGGTTTCCGAGCCTTTTGCGTTTGCGGCTGTTGAGCAGCAAAATGCTGTACTGTATACCTTTGTTATGCTCTTGATAGCCATGGCATGGCGTGATTCGGACAGTAAGGTAAAAAAAGAACTTGCGCTTATCATAATAGCTATAGCTGCATCTTTTAAACTTACCCCGGCGGTGGTTGGCTTGCTGTATCTAAAAGAAAAAAGATACAAAGAAGCAGTAAGATTGCTTATATACGGAATTGTTTTATTCTTTTTACCATATTGTTTTCTGGGTGGAATTGATGCTTTCAGGGAATATCTGGACGCAACAAGCATAACTTTTGCCGGCGGATATATGGAACCCAGGCCCGAAACGATCATAGGAGTATGCATAGAAGTCGGGTCATTGCTCGGAATGGAGCTGAGAAAAGGATATGTGTTGGGAAATATAGTTGCCAATATATATCTGATAGTGGTTGGCATTCTGTTTTTTGTATGTAAAAAGAACTGGAAAACAGAGTTTCTGTTGTATAGTTTAATGGTGATATACGTTAACAGATCTTATCCGTATACACTTATATATCTGTTTGTTCCTCTTTTGAGTTTTATAAAGGATAAACAAACACCCTGTAAAAGCGATTACGCGTATATGTGTCTGATAGCTTTGATATTTACGGCATATCCCATTATAAGGATAAATATACCTACGGCTACCTTTATAACCAATTATTTCTGCTTGTATGCGCTGATCATTATTTTGATCGCAGATTTACTGTGGAATCGCGTAAGGCAGGCAAAAAATGGTGCGACTAATTAGAATGTGAATTGGAGAACCGTTACACATGACTGATAAAACTAGAAACCGTTTATACATATTGGTGATCATATTGCTCTTTACAGGTGCGATACTTCCATATATGGGAGTAATATTCTATACACTACCTCGAAATGATGAGTTTGCGGCAGCATATGCCATTGCTGTTGAAGGAGGATATTCGTTCTCTGCGGTATGTAAAAGTGTGGCACATAATTATATGGTGTGGGAAGGCAATTATTCGGGAATTTTTCTGTACACCCTGTTTAACCCACTTGTGATCGGTAATACAGATTACACGATATATATCATGAACATACTGACATTTGCAGGGTTTATAGTCGGATGGCCTTATATTATCTATCGTTGTCTGTCGTTCTTTGATATCGAAAAACGTAACAGGCAGCTTGTGTCTGTTATAGTTCTTATAATGTGCATGAACTGCAGATTCATGCGTGAGACTCTCGGCTGGTTTACAGGCTATATGTACTATACCATTCAGTTTATGCTTGGGCTTTTTGGTATGTTTATTACATGGAAGCTCATAGATCATAAGCCTGAGAAAAAATGGAAAACCATATCGCTGATGGCAGTGGCGTGCCTTTTTGAGATGATCGGTGCAGGCGGTACTTTGCATGTATCAGCCATACTATGTTTCGTGATTCTCCTGTTCCTGGTATGGGTTATCTATACAAAAAGAGAATGGATCAAAGCGGCAATATTGTTTGGAGCGATATTTATTTCGACGTTAGTAAATGTATGTGCTCCCGGCCACAAAGTACGCAAGGGAAATTACGAATCCATACCGTTGGTAAAGGGAGTGATTTACACAGTTGTATGTGTATACAATGAGATAAAGAGGCTGTGTACCGAAACATATCTGCCGTATGTCCTGTTGGTATTCTTTTTGGCGATGTTCTTTGTTATCAAGAGCAAAAAGAACAGTAAAGCATTGAACCCTGTAATAGTATTTCTGGCCGGAGCTGCTTGCATAGTAGGCTCATCATTCCCTGTCTGTTATGGCTACGGGGAAGCGGACATGGCTTCAAGAGGCTATGAGATAATGGATATTCTGATAGTTATGTGGAGTGTGCTGTTCTTATGCAGTTTGGTAAATTGGCTGCTGGGAACAGATGTAAGGCTGTCCGGCACTCATATTATGCTTTGTACGATATTTATAGTATTTATGATCACGACCGTTGCCATAGACAAGGTAGAGATTTCAGAAATACCTTCTCTTCAGTGCTGGAAAGGACTGTTAAGCGGTGAGGTAAAAGATTACTCTGATTATTGGAGAGACGTTCTGCATCAGGTGGAAGATGCAAAAGGCGGAGATGTGGTAATATATGTTGATGGAGAATACCTGGATAAGGAATGTATGATCGACAGATGTATGTTTGAGGAAGATCCTACAAAATGGGTAAATACAGCAGCATCAATTTATTATGGATATAATTCCATCCGATTGGAAAGAGTGGATCAGTAAATGAATAAATTATCGATTATCATACCGGTTTATTATAGTGAAGATACATTGATGGATCTGTATAATGATCTGAAGGGAAAGGTTTTGCCTAAACTGGAGGATTATGAGATCGTCATGGTTGATGACGGGTCGGGAGACAGTTCCCGGCAGATAATGCAGGACATACAGAAGCTGGATCCGGGACACGTCAAATGTGTTCATCTTTCGAGAAATTTCGGAGAACATGCTGCCATACTTGCGGGTTTAAATGTCTGTACAGGAGATTGTGCGGTTACCAAGCAGGCAGATATGCAGGAAGAATCCGAACTGATCCTCAGGATGTATGAGAGCTGGGAGAACGGCAATAAGGTTGTGCTGGCTGTCAGAAAAGACAGGGAGGAAGGCAAACTTTATCAGTTCTGTGCGAAATTGTACTATAAGCTCATGAGAAAGATCGTCAATCCCAATATGCCGGAAGGGGGATTTGACTGTTATCTCTTGGACCGTAAGGTAATAGAAGTTCTTAAGATGCTTGATGAGAAGAATTCTGCGCTTACTTTGCAGGTTCTGTGGGTTGGTTTTAAATCCGAGAAGATTTATTTCAGTCGTAAAGCCAGGGAAAAAGGCAAGGGCCGCTGGACTATGGCTAAAAGGATAAAACTGATCATTGATTCGGTCATGAGCTTCTCTTATTTCCCGGTGAGACTCATGTCTGTGATGGGGGTCATATTCTTTATAGCATCAGTGATCGGTATTATCATGTGTATAGTTGAGATTGTCACGACCGGTGTAAGAACCGTCGGATGGGCCTCACTTATGACAGTTATGCTTTTTGCTACCGGAATCATGATGCTGATGCTTGGAATGCTGGGGGAATATGTCTGGAGAGCACTTGATGCCAGCAGTAACAGACCGCCGTTTTTGATCGAAGAAGTGATAGATGAAACCGATAAAGGGAATGAATGATAAATGAACAGAAATATTGATGATATGTACAAGCTCATAGAGTTTGATGAGCTGGGTGACGAAAGGGGAAACCTGGTTGTTGCCGAGGGAGAAAGCGAGCTTGTTCCTTTTAAGATAAACAGAATATTTTATATATACGGTTCCGATTCTGAGGTTGTCAGAGGGCAGCATGCCAATAAGTATACGAAATTCATTCTTATAAATGTCAGTGGGACAAGTAAAGTTAAACTGGATAACGGACATGAAACCAGGATAGTGGAACTCAATAAGCCTAAGATGGGGCTGTATATAGATACAATGCTTTGGAAAGATATGTATGATTTCTCAAGCGATTCGGTTTTGTTGGTATTGGCCAGTGAACACTATGATGCCACGGAGTATATAAGGGATTACAATACTTATCTTCAGATGGTAAATCAGGATGATTAAGGAGTACACGAAATGTTTGAACAAATGACAGAAGAACAGGCAAAGGAGCAGATCCTTGAACTTGTCGGAGAGTACTGTGACAAGTATCACAATAAAAAGAAGGATTTTGAACCCGGTGACAGGATCACATACGCTTCACGTGTCTATGACAGAGCCGAAATGACAAATCTTGTGGACAGTGCATTGGAGTTCTGGCTTACAAGCGGGAGATATACGGTGGAATTCGAAAAGAAACTCGGAGAATATCTCGGGGTTAAATTCGTTTCGCTGGTCAATTCGGGTTCTTCAGCAAATCTGAATGCATTTATGGCACTTACATCGCCGCTTCTTAAGGAAAGACAGATAAAGCGCGGTGATGAGGTCATAACGGTGGCTGCGGGCTTCCCTACAACGGTAACGCCGATCATCCAGTATGGGGCAGTTCCGGTATTTGTTGATGTAACTATAGGTCAGTACAATGTTGATGTCAATGAACTTGAGAAGGCCGTTTCAGACAAAACAAAGGCGGTCATGATGGCGCATACGCTGGGCAATCCGTTTGATCTTAAGGCAGTAAGGGCGTTTTGCGATAAATACAACCTGTGGCTCATAGAAGATAACTGTGATGCTCTTGGTTCAAGATATACATTGGACGGCAAAGAGTATTTTACAGGTACGGTCGGAGATATAGGAACGTCAAGCTTCTATCCGCCTCATCATATGACGATGGGAGAAGGCGGAGCGGTCTATACAAACGATCCGCTTCTTAACAGATGTATAAGATCCTTCAGAGACTGGGGAAGAGACTGTATATGCCCTTCGGGAAGGGATAATTTCTGCGGTCACAGATATGACGGACAGTATGGTGAATTGCCGGCAGGATATGATCATAAGTATGTTTATTCGCATTTTGGATATAACCTTAAGGCTACGGATATGCAGGCTGCGATCGGTTGCGCCCAGCTTGAAAAGTTCCCTTCATTTGTTGAGAAGAGACGTTATAATTTCGACAGATTGAAATCCGGGTTGGCAGGGCTTGAGGACAAACTTATCCTTCCTGAGGCATGTGAGAATTCAAGACCGAGCTGGTTCGGTTTCCTGATCACGGTTAAAGAGGGTGTAAGCAGAAATGGTCTTGTTCAGTTCCTTGAAGGTAAGGGTGTTCAGACACGTATGCTCTTCTCCGGAAACCTCATCAAGCATCCATGCTTTGATCAGATGCGCAGTACGGGTGAAGGCTACAGAGTTGTTGGTTCGCTTGAAAATACCGACAGGATCATGAACGATACTTTCTGGATCGGTGTATACCCGGGAATGACTGATGCCATGATCGATTATATGGCAGCTACGATAAGAGAGTATTTTGCATAGGATAATTGCAAATGAACAAAAAGAAAAAGGTTGTACAACTTATAACGTCAATGGCTGACGGTGGTGCCGAGACGCTTGTCAAGGATTATGCGATGCTTGAAGACAGGAATCAGGTCGATATGATCATTGTGTCATGGTGTGAGAAACTCGGTTCTGCCAATGAAAGACTGCTTAAGGAGGCGGGCGTCAGAGTTGTATACCTTGGTGAGATATATAGGGACAAAGCTGAAAAAAGTATTTTCTATAAAGTTGTCAGAAGGGTAAGAAAGTATACCGAATTTCGAAAACTCATCATGGAAGAGAATGTTGATGTGATACATGTTCATCTGAGATTCGGACGATACCTAAAAGCATTGCCTTCTGATGTGCTTAAAAAGATTAAGTTATTTTACACGCTTCATAATGAACCGGGAAAGTATTTTGATGCTTCGGGAAGCGGGAAAAAAGGCTTCGAGTATAAAGAAGCAAAGAGATTGATCGATAAATACGGGCTTACTGTGATCACACTTCACAAGCAAATGGAGGACGAGGTCCGCAGGCTTTTCGATACGGATAATGTTATCACGATCAATAACGGTATCAATCTTGAACGTTTTGATCGCAGTAAGTATGACAGCAAGAGTATACAAAATGAATTGGGTATTGAGGAAGACACCAAAGTCATAGGACATGTTGGAAGCTTTACATACCAGAAAAATCATGAGAAGCTGATCGGTATATTTGAAGAATACCTTAAGGAACATGAGAATTCCGTGCTTTTACTTGTAGGCAAAGGTGTGGAAAAACAGCAGATGATCGATCTTGTGAAGGGTAAAGGACTGGATGAAAAGGTTATTTTCCTTGAGAACAGATCCGATGTTCCCGAACTCATGAGTATTATGGATGTATTTGTTCTCCCGTCCCGTTGGGAAGGATTTCCTGTGGTGCTTATAGAGGCTCAGGCAATGGGACTCAGGTGCGTCATATCCGATAAAGTCACAAAGGACGCGATCCTTTCGGACAGAGTTTGTGTGGTTGGATTAGAGGATGAAAGTGCCGGCTGGATCGAGGCAATAGAGGAACACAAAGAGCCGGAAGAGCCGCACGGAACGTTGGAAGAGTTTGATATCAGAAGAAGCATAGAGAAACTTACGGAGCTGTACAGTTGACTGAGGATAAAAAGATTCTGCATATATCCACCATAGACGTAGGTGGATCATACAATGCTGCCAAGCGTCTCAACGAGATGCTTACAGAGCATGGGATCGATTCTAAAGTACTTGTTCGTACCAAGACTAAGGCAGACTCCGATGTTGTCGAGGCATTTGACAACGGGTGGGACAGATTTATTTCTAAATGCAAAAATCTGATCAACCTGATGTTCAAAAAAGGTGAAGTCAAAAGGGATGTTCTCGGAACAGATCTTACAAATAATCCGCTTGTACAGGAAGCGGATATTATATTTCTTCATTGGGTCAGTACATTTCTTTCACCAAAACAGATCTATGAGATTTCCAAACTTGAAGGAAAAAGAGTGATCTTTGATATGCATGACATGTGGCTCTTTACGGGTGGCTGTCATGTTGACAGAAGATGCGGCCATTATGCAAATGAATGTAAGGATTGTCCGATGGCCGGAAACAGCGCCCACATCAGTTTTGAACGAAAGAAAAAATGGATCACCAAGGCCGATCTGGAAATAGTCGGCCCAAGTAACTGGATCGTTGAGGAAGCAAAGAAGAGTTCCATAACAAACGGGAAAAATATAAGCGTCCTTCCCAATGTATATGATGCAAAAACATTTCATACTGTGGACTCGGATGAGAAGAATACGATCAGGAAAAAACTGGGGATAGATCAGGATAAAAAGGTCGTTCTTTTCGGAGCAGCCGATACGGGAACAAAAAACAGCAATAAAGGTTTTGATTATCTCCTGAATGCTCTTAAAGCACTGGATATGAGTGATAAGCAGCTTGTTGTCATAGGAAATGCGGATGCAGGTGCAAAGGAAGTCCTTAAAGCCTATGATGTGTTATATAAGGGATTTATTGCGGATGAATCCGCCCTGGCTGATATCTATCGGTCAGCAGATGTGTTTGTGAATCCCTCTTTGCAGGAATCGTTCGGATATACGGTATGTGAATCCATGGCTTGCGGAACACCGGCAGTTGCATTTGCCGTTGGCGGAATGCTTGATCAGATAAGCCACAGGGAAAACGGTTATCTGGCAAAGTTCTGTGACAGCGATGATCTGGCAAAAGGACTTGGATTTGTACTTGAAAACAGCTCAGAACTTGGTAGAAGGGCCGCTGTGGCAGCTCATAGGTATTCATATGATGAGGCATATGAAAAAGTAAAGGCAATGCTGTGATGCATTGCCTTTTTTATCAGATCTTAAAGCTGTTGACAGCTTCAATGACGGCTCCCCTCTCTTCTTCGGTCATACCGTTATACAATGGCAGTGACAGTACCGAATCAGCATATTTCTCCGTAATGGGGAATGCTCCTTTTTTGAATCCGAGATATCTGTATGCTTCGGAAAGGTGAGGCGGAATGGGATAGTGGATTATCGTTCCTATTCCCTTTGAGGCCAGATAGTCTTTTAAGTCGTCTCTGTGCTCCGTTCTGACCACAAACTGATGCCATATGTGTGTTGCGCCCTCTCTTATCGAAGGCAGAGTTATCAGATCATTATTCATATTTTCCAGATAGGAATTGCATATTCCGATCCTTTCTCCGGTTAATTCGGTGAGATGAGAAAGACGGACTCGCAGAAGGCCGGCCTGCATTTCATCAAGTCTTGAATTTGTTCCCACAACCTTATTATAGTATCTCTTTTCCGAACCGTAATTTCTGAATACCCGCACATCCTCTGCTATCTGAGGATCGTCGGTTACGATAGCACCGCCGTCGCCGAAAGCCCCCAGATTTTTGGAAGGGTAAAATGAAAAGCATCCTATATCGCCAAATGTTCCTGTAGTCTTTCCTTCAAATACAGCACCATGAGACTGAGCGCAGTCTTCAACCACGCGAAGGTTGTGTTTCTTTGCTATCTGCATGATGGGAGCCATATTGGAAGCCTGACCATAGAGATGTACCACCAAAATGGCCTTTGTGCGTTCGGTGATCTTTTTTTCAATCTTTGAAGTATCTATGTTGTAATACTCATCGGGTTCAACAAATACCGGTGTTGCCCCGTTGATCGTAATACCCATTACGCTTGCTATATAGGTATTGGCCTGTACAATTACTTCATCACCTTTGCCTATACCAAGCACTCTGAAGGCGATCCACAGGGCATCCAGCCCGTTGGCTACACCAAGACAATATTTTGCACCGACAAATGAAGCAAATTCCTTCTGAAATTCTTCAACTTCCCTGCCTAGTATGTACCAACCCGAGCGGAGCACTTCGATTGCTTTATCTTCGTATTCTTTCTGATGGGCAAAAAAACCTCTGTCCAGTCTGTTTTGCGGAATGGTTATCTGAGTGTTATTCATCATAATATGTCCTTTCTATGACAATCACTATTGTGTCACAAATTGAAGATATAGGCAACGTGAAATTGCGTTTGCGGGCATGCGAAACTTGTGTAAATATCGGTTCTTATTTATAATATTCATTGATTGTGTGGTAAAATATAAAAAAACAAGGTATACACAATATGAACATTATTTTTGTTACAATTTCAATGGTTGGCGGAGGCACGGAACGTGTCATATCGGTGCTGGCCAATCATGCGGCATCACTCGGACAGAAGGTTACGATCATGATGATCGCGGATGACCGTGTGGAATACAAGCTGGATGACCGTATCAATGTGATATGCGTCTCAAAGGCTACAGGCGGCAGCCTGATCGGAAGGCTTAAACGTCTGTCGGCGATGCGAAAGGTTATCAAGGAATCTGACGGCGCCGGAGTCATAGCCATGGGCTCATCTGCCGGATTATTTACATTGCTTGCGACAATGGGACTCGAAAATCCGGTTGTCGTATCTGAAAGAAATCCGCCGAACAGACTGAATCTTAAGCCTATAAGCAGGCCAATGAAGTTTATAAGAGAGTTTCTATACAGCAGGGCAAGCAAAGTTGTGCTTCAGACAGAGGATTCCAAGGAATGCTTCGGATCGAAGGCCGTAGCCAATGCAACGACTATCATGAATCCTCTGACGGATGATATTTTTTCATATGATACGAGCGGTGAACGTGAATACACGATACTTTCCGCAGGAAGATTTGTGGATTATAAAGCATTTGATTTTCTGATCGATTCATTTGCCGAGTTTTCAAAGACTCATCCCGAATATAAATTAAAAATATTCGGAAAGGGTGATCTCGAGGACGAACTGAAGGCACAGATCGACGGGCTTGGACTAAATGACAAAGCATTGATGTGTGGTTTTTCCAATGATCTCTATTCGGAATTGATAAAGGGCGGGATGTTTGTATCGCCATCTCGTTTGGAAGGCATATCCAATGCCCTTATGGAAGCTCTGGCGCTCGGTATTCCGGTCATCGCAACGGATTGTCCGGTTGGCGGCAGCAGAATGTGTATTGAAAATAACGTGAACGGGATATTGGTTCCGGTTGACGATAAAGAGGCTATGGTCAAGGCTATGTGCAAGGTGGCTGATGACAGGGAGTTCAGAGATTCTATTGTCAGCAAAGCCAAGGAAAGAAGTCACGACTGGGCGGTTGATGCGATATGGAAACAATGGATGGCGCAACTTACCGTCCGCAGAAAATGATCAAAGGATGATCGGCTGACAAGTCGCAGGAGATGATCAGAGGATGATCGGAGAAAAGAGTTTTTGATGCGGGATTCCAATAGGGTGGCGTCTTTTGCGATAGTTTCTTGGGGTGAGCAACCTTAGTTTTGGTTTACATAAATCAAAGATTTTACCGGTTAAGGTTAAAAAACAGATAATCTATCCAATTTTTACTCTTTATCTGTTAAAAAGAGAATTCCTGCAATAATCTCCGGGCCGATGAACAGATAAATAATCCAATAAAGAGAAATTATCTGTCAGCAGGTTTACATAACGCAGAAATCATCCCTTTAAAACAGATAAATATCCTATAAGTGATGGATTATCTGTCGTAGCTATTGAAAAGAAACAAAATAGCGCGTTTCAGACAGATAAAGGAAAAGATTAATAGGAATTATCTGTCGAAAACCTAAAAATACCAAAAAACATAAATATATTCAAAACATAAAGAAAACATCATGAAAATACTTATAATCAGGACATTCCCTTCCATTCTGGATCCGAACGGATACAACATACAGGAAATAGGTTTTGCCAAGGCCCTTGTTCGCGCAGGGGTTAATTGTGATGTGGTTCTTTATAATGGTAATGCAGGCAATGAGGAGCGGGAAATAGAAGTCGGTGTAAGCGATGCCGGACAGGTAGCAAGAGCCGGAATGGATATATCTGAAAACACTACAGGACCCACCGTAGGGGGAGACAAAAAAACTGCTGCAGGACCTGCCACAGGAACAGAAAAAAATAACATCACCTCTGCAAAGGTTCATGTATACATGCGTCATGGGTTTGGTATCTTAAAGAATGGTTTTTTCCCGGGCTTAAAGAAGATTGCAAAGCAATATGACCTCCTGCAGGTCCATGAGTATGATCAGATAAGTTCCTGGAGATTTTATGCCTGGTATAAGGATAAGCCTGTGGTTATCTATCACGGGCCTTACTATGACGATTACAACAAAGGTTATAACCTGAAATGCAAGGTGTTTGATACACTTTTCCTGCATATAAAGCATAACAGGGATACACTTTGCTTTACCAAATCCAAGGCGGCAGCGGGATTCCTAAAGACCAAAGGCTTCAAGAATGCGGTGCCGATCGGAGTCGGACTTGACACGGAAAACTTTGGGAGCATAACAGCAGATGCTTCCGAAACTACGGATTCCGATACATTTAACCTGCTTTATGTCGGAAAGATAGAACCCAGGAGAAATTCCTATCTTTTGCTGGACATCCTGTCACGGGCAGTTGAGATCGCCAGGGAAAACAAAATCCATTTGACCATAGTCGGAGACGGAGAGCCCGCTTATGTTGATGACTGGATGAAAAAGGCCCATCCTCTTATCGATGCGGGGCATCTGACATATATTAAAAAGAAAACTCAGAGCGAATTAAAGCAAATGTATGGGCAGATGAATCTGATGGTATTTCCGTCGAATTACGAGATCTTCGGAATGGTTTTGCTGGAAGCGATGTATTTTAATCTGCCGGTCATTTCATCGGATAACGGTGGTTCGGATACGCTTATAAGTGACGGTGAGGACGGAGTGATCGTCAAGAACTTCGACGCAGACATTTGGGCGAAAAGAATAGTTGAACTGGCTGAAAACAAAGAAGAATACCAAACTATAAAGGATAATCTCACAGCAAAAGATCACAGCATATATACATGGGATGGCATCGCCAAACGATATCTGAGCGAATTGAAAAAGCATGATATAATATGATATGCCATTTCGCATTGTAAAACGTGATATACCGCGTTGTGGCCAAAAATATGATTTGCCATACCACAAAAAATGAGGAGAACAATTATGCGTTTTGACAGCATGAAGGATTTTTATAAAGGTAAGAAAGTGTTGATAACCGGACATACCGGATTTAAGGGCACATGGCTGTGCCATATTCTTGCCGGAATGGGAGCCAATGTGGCCGGATATGCTCTTGAGCCTCCGACATATCCCAGCCTTTTTGATATTACCGGTACGGATAAACTTATAAGATCATACATCGGTGATATCCGTGACGGAGAAAATCTCCTTGAGATATTTAAGAAAGAGAAGCCGGAGATCGTTATACATATGGCGGCTCAGCCTCTTGTCAGATTGTCATACAAAGACCCTGTCATGACATATGAGACGAATGTCATGGGAACGGTAAATATCCTCGAATGTGTAAGACTCACTGACTGCGTTAAGTCATTTGTGAATGTCACGACGGATAAGGTATACAAAAACAATGAATGGGACAAAGGATATGTGGAAGAGGATTTCCTGGACGGATATGATCCCTATTCCAATTCAAAGTCTTGCTCCGAGCTTGTCACACACAGCTATGTTAATTCTTTTCTGAAGGAAAGACATATTCCTGTGTCCACATGTCGCGCCGGCAATGTCATAGGCGGAGGGGACTTTGCTCTTGATCGTATAATTCCCGATTGCATACGCGCAGGATTTGCGGGAAAGCCCATAATCGTACGTAATCCCAATTCCACAAGACCCTACCAGCATGTCCTGGAGCCGTTATTTGCTTATCTGATGGTAGCAATGAAACAATATGAAGATTTTTCATATGCTTCAAATTATAATATCGGGCCGAATGACAATAACTGTGTTACGACCGGAGAACTTGTGGATACCTTTGTGAAGGCATGGAACAGTGCGACAACGGCAGTTAAACTGGAGAGAGTCGACATGTCGGATGGCGGACCACATGAGGCAAACTTCCTTAAACTGGATTGTACAAAGCTTAAGAAGACATTTAACTGGGAGCCTAGGTGGAACGTGGCTGAAACCATAGAAAAGATCATAGAATTTGAACTGATCCGCAAGAATGGCGGTGACGAGGCTGCTCTCAAAGACTGTATGAACAGACAGATTACGGAATACATCAGGTGATCCCGGGACAATTAAATGTGGAATACATCAGGTAACTCCTGTAAAACATAAGGGATAGAACATTTCGGATAGGATATCCGGATGGGGACGGAGTATGTTTTTAATAACAATTGCCGCCATATTTGCAGTGGCACAGACAATTGCATTCAGGCAGGAAAAGAAACTGGCGGACACGTTGGGACCTGTCTGCATGGGTTTCATATTGGTATTATATATTCTGGCATTTTTTAAGATATTGCCATGGATAGATTATATAAGCATGCCGGTTCTGCTGGGATGCTTGTTTTCGTTGTGGCGTGACGGACAGCTCAGATCGACAGCGAAGAATGCATTAACGATCCAGAATCTCTGTATCGTCATTACCCTTTTGCTCCTTACGTGGAGTCAGAGGGACAGAGTGGCTGTTTGGTGGGATGATATAAACTATTGGGCAACGGATGCCAAGGCGCTGTGGGCACTGGGAGGCTTTGCGGGCAAATACGGCAACGTAGCACCGGATTTCGGTGATTATCCGCCTGCGGTCCAGCTGTTCAAATGGTTCTTCCTGCATATGAGCCCTCATAAGTTCAAAGAGGGACTGGGTTTTGCCGGGTATATGTGCCTGAACTTCATATTGATCCTTCCTCTTATGGGGAGGCTTGATGAGTTGTTTGCAAGCAGGTTTGCGGAAAGATTTGATGATGGCAAGGTCGGAGTAAAGGTGGCGAAAAATGCCAAATATCACGTTGATGACAGACGACTGATCAGCAAATATAAGGTTAAGATCCAGGACAGTAATGCTCTTGCCAAAGCTGTAGGAGAACAGATGAGCTGGCAGAGGATCGCACTAGAGACAGTATTTAATATGATCGCGTGCCTGTGTCTGGTCCTGTTTCCCACAATTGCAAATATAGTCTGCTTTGAAGGTACATGTGTCGATGTGACCATGGGACTTGTGTACGGCATGCTCTTGTGGGGCGTGTGGGACAAGGATATGGCGCACAGGACATTTTATTATATACGGATAGGATTGTACGGAAGTGTGCTTGTACTGTGTAAATCCGTTGGTATGGAGTGGGCTTTGTTTGCGGGAATCTTCATGCTTATAGTCTACAGGACAAGAAAACGCGGTGAACGTTTTGATACCGCATCGGTCTATGAGACGGATATTTATCATGCATTGTTTGCAATGCTCTCATGGGTGATATCGATAGGCAGCTGGATGGTATTCTGCCTGATAAACCGCAGGGTTGCGAGCCTTACCAATGACGGGGTACAGATGGTAAAGGCAAAAAATTTACAGCTGGCTTATTTTGCAAAGGAAAAGTCACTTGCATTTCTTGAGGGATTTGCATTGTATCCCATGCATACCGACAAGACATGGCTCTTGGATCTTCCGGTCCTTGCCATGATAGTGATATTTATCGCGGCTGTGATATTCATGGGCAAAAAAGAAGTCATAACGAAGGGCGTGAAGAGACAGTTGTTATTTTTTATCGTTTTCACGGCACTTGTGGCTTATGGTATCATATATATCGGACATCTGACCATATTTGCGGCAGAGACACAATATTCGACGGGGCAGGTAATGGCCATCTCGATATCGCGATACGGTTCGCCGTTCGTTCTCGGTACGATGCTGCTTATCATGGGTATAGGTCTGAATTCGGTGGAGCGGTTTGACGGTGGCAGGCCGGTTACCGACAAGGTTGTCAGAGGACAGATGCAGACAGGGACGCTCAAAAGCCTGAGATTCGTGTATATATTGTATGCGGTCTTTATACTCGTGACATGTGACTGGGTTGGCATGTATAATGGATTAACGGGGTATCGTGAAGATGTATCGAAGGCAGTTGCCGACAGGAAGACGATGATCGATACGAAGGAACGGGATTTTATAGATGCGCTGCAATATGAAGAACTGGTAGCAAAGAGGGTTTTATACCTCAAAGATGCGAATGATCTCAGGTGGGTCCATAATGCCTACATCAACTATGAGGCAGCACCGATAGCAGTGGTTTATAACAAGATCTCGGCAGATACAGGAGCAGATGAGATGAGCCGGATACTCACATCGAGCCATGCTCTTTTCGTATATGCAGAACCTGTGGACGGAACATTGGAGACTCTAAAAGACCTCTGTGATGATGAATTTGAATTTGGCAGGCTGTACAGGATAAAGCCGGACGGACGTCTGGAACTTTATTATGAGACAGCAGATAAATAATATGACTGATTTGATACCGATAATAATACCGGCCTATGAGCCGGATGAAAAACTTACCGAGCTGATAAAGGTTCTTGCAGCCAATGACGCAGGTCCCGTGATAGTCGTGGATGACGGGTCGGGCGAAGGATATGCACCGATATTTGAGAAACTTGCCGAAGTATATAAAGCGGGCAAGGCAAATGAAACGGCTTTGGACGATAAGACAAATGATGCGGCTTTGGATAATGCGGACGATGCAAGTGACGGATACATGGAACTCACTTTGCTGACGCATGAAGTAAACAAGGGCAAAGGCAGAGCACTTAAGACCGCATTTGAGGCAGCACTTGAGAAATATCCGGGTATGCTTGGATGCGTTACGATAGACTCGGACGGACAGCACAGCGTAAAGGATATGAAGGCATGTATGGATGCACTTGCGAAGGATCCCGACAAGCTTATCATGGGGTGCAGGGATTTTTCGGGAGGGGACGTCCCGATGAGGTCGAGTTTCGGCAATAAGAGTACGAGCCGGGTTATGCGGTTTCTTACCGGATTGTCCGTTTCCGATACGCAGACCGGTCTCAGGGCAATTCCCGCAGATTATATGCGTTATCTCCTGCATGAAAAAGGTGAGAGATATGAATTTGAGACAAATATGCTGATCGCGGCGGGTGAGAAAGGCATAGGCATTGTTGAGATTCCGATAGAGACCATATACATCGATGATAACAGAGGCAGTCATTTTAACCCGCTTACGGATTCGATCAGGATATACGCGATGTTTTTCAAGTTTATACTGAGCTCGCTTTCGTCAAGTGTTGTGGATCTTGTCGGATTTGCACTTTTGTGTCACCTCTTCAAAAGCATGTCCTTTTTTGGATTTTCGGTTCCCATCGGAGCCGGATTTTTCGTGGGATACATAGTGCTGGCGACCATAGGTGCAAGGATCATTTCCGCAACATATAATTTCAGCATTAACTACAAGGCTGTTTTTAAGTCTGAAAAGAACGTACCGGAGGCTGTGGGCAAATATGCGGCTTTGGCAGTGATAATAATGCTTGTGAGCGGCTTTGCGGTCGATAAGCTTTATTCACTGTTGCCGGTTACCGAGCTTCTGATAAAGATACCGGTTGATGTTGTCCTCTTTGTGCTAAGCTTCTGGGTACAGAGAGAATTTGTATACAAATAATATTGCATGCAGGGTCATTCACAGAATATATTCTGCATATAACAGAGTTTAAAGGAGATCGTAATGGCCAAGAATAATCTACACGGCTCTATCATAATCACATACAGATGCAATGCCAGATGCAATATGTGCAACTGTTTTAAGGATCCGAGCAGACCGGAGGATGAGATAGATCTTGAAACCCTTAAAAAACTTCCGGATATGGCATTCACCAATATAACGGGCGGTGAGCCGTTCATAAGAAAGGACATCGGCGATATAGTCGAGCTGCTTTATAAAAAGACACCCAGGATCGTTATCAGCACGAACGGTTATTTTACCGACAGGATAATAGAACTGTGCGAGAGATTTCCGGAGATAGGGATAAGGATCAGTATTGAAGGACTTGAAGAGACCAACAATGCCATAAGAGGTATTCCCGATGGTTTCAACCGAGGCTATTGCACGCTTAAGAAGCTTGTCGACATGGGTCACAAGGATGTCGGTTTCGGAATGACGGTTCAGGATATGAACTGTCACGATCTGGTCCCGCTATATGAAATGGCAAATGAGCTCGGAATGGAATTTGCGACGGCAACGCTGCACAATTCGTTTTATTTCAGAAAGACGGACAATAAGATAGACAACAAGCGTATGGTTGCCGAGGAATTTGAAAAGCTAATCAATCGCCTGCTTCAGTCGAATTCTCCGAAGAAATGGGCCAGAGGCTATTTTAACCACGGATTGATCAATTATATTTACGACCAGCCGAGGCTGCTTCCGTGTGAAATGGGAACAAACGGATTTTTCCTCGACCCGTTCGGAAACGTCCTTCCATGCAACGGAAGTACGGAGAAGATGACAATGGGTAATCTTCATGAAATGACATGGGATGAGATATGGAACGGTGAACAGGCTGCAAAGGTAAGAGAGCAGGTTAAGCATTGCAGCAAAAACTGTTGGATGATCGGTTCGGCATCACCTGCGATGAAACAGAGGATATGGGTTCCCGGATGGTGGATCATCAAGCACAAATTCCTTAAAGGCGGACATTATTCACTATCGGAAAATAAATTTATTGATTAACTTGTAAGAGTGTGCCGGCGGATGGTATTAAAGCCGTGCCGGAGACAGTGTTTCCTGACAGGCTCTTGAAAGGTAATAACATGAAAGATAAGAGAAAGATCATCACATATGTTCTGCAGATATTTCTTGCATTTGCGGCAAGCCTTGCAATGGCAATGATAAGCCGGTACGGGATAACCGGGATCGAGCTTATGATCCCGTGCGTATTTGCACTTTGCCTGATAGTTTACATCAAGGTCGGCAGGCTTATCGAAACCGGGGTATCTTCGAAGAAGGATCTCAGGTTTTCCCTACCGATCGGTATCATAATGGCTGTTGCTGCAGTCGTGGGAAGTCATATCGACATGGACGAAAAGGTATTTGAGGCGGTCGGACTTGCTGACATAGTCTATATATTCTTTTTGATCCCGTTTTTCACTTCGGTCATACAGTTACTTTTTTTTCAATCAGACGCTTGGGAAAAGACGGCAGTCACAGGCGTTAAAGCTTCGCATGCCGTCACAGACGAAAAAGAATGCAAAAAGAGCGGACGGGTAAAGAGATATTTTCTACGTGTGCTTGTCATGCTCATATGCTGGCTGCCTTATTATCTGACATATTTTCCCGGAGGGATCGGCAGTGATGACTTCGAGTGCGCACGGATGTGCCTTGGTATCATTCCGCTCACAAATCATCATCCGGTATTTTTCACATTTATACTGAACATATTCATAAGTATCGCAAGGGTATGCTTTGGCAACAGCCTGACGGCAGCATTTGCAATGATGGCATTTGTCCAGATGGTAACGCTTGCCCTTACGCTTTCCGCGGTCATTTCATGGCTGGAAAGAAAGGGCGTCGGCAGGGCAGCGCTTTTGTTGTCCTTATGTTTCTTTGCACTTCACCCCATTGTAGCGATGTATTCCATATATGTGACCAAGGACGTTTTATTTGCACAGGTAGTCGTACTCCTTACCCTGTTTCTGGCCGACTTCGTATCATTGTACGGCGGCGGGCAGGTCCCGGCAAAAGACAGCCGTCTGCATTTTACTGTGCTTTTTTTGCTGTCGCTCATGACTATCCTTACAAGAAATAACGGAACCATGATAATAGCTGTCCTTGCAATCGTCATGATCCTGACTTTCAGAAGGTATTGGAAGGGATTGCTCCTGGTGTTCGGACTTTGTTTTACACTAAACGCGCTCTACAAAGGACCGATGTGGGATGCGGTGGAAATAGAAAAACAGTCATTTGTCGAGGCGGCATCCATACCGCTTTCGCAGATAGCTTACACGATCCAAAATGACGGAGTGATCGATGAAGAGGACAGGGAATATCTTGAGAGTATAATGCCTTGTGAGGCTGTTAAGGCCGAATATGAACCGGGCTACACCGATTCCTACAAATTCTCTGAGAACTTTGATGCAACGGTGGTGGATGAAGATCCCGGAAAGTTCATAAAGGTGTGGGCACATATGTTGCCGCACAACTTTTCACGTTACGTGGAAGTTTATCTGATGCAGACATCCGGCTATTGGTACTACGGCATGACCAATACCGTTGCCACGGAGGGCGTTCAGCCCAACGACCTGGGGATGACCGGTATTGATGTTGTGAAAAATATCACGGGGCATTCGCTTAAGAGTGTGCTTTCCGAACTCGTATTGATAGCAAGAAAACTTCCCATCCTGTGTATGCTCAGTCAGATGGGGATCGAGATACTTGCGGTATTTCTTACGGGAATCCTGTTTATCAGAAGAAAAAGAATGCTTATGTGCGTAATGCTGATCCCGCTCATTGCACTTTGGCTTTCGGTGATGATAGCGACACCGGCGTACTGCCTGTTCAGATATATGTGTCCGGTGTTCTTTATGTGGCCCATACTGCTTTGCCATTTCAGGTATAGAATGTTACAATAAAGATGTCCGTGTAACGGACAAATTCTTTTGAATGAGGTAATCATGGATAAGATCGCGATATTGATCCCCTGTTATAATGAGGAGAAGACAATAGAAAAGGTTGTGACCGATGCCAAGGCGGCATTGCCGGAGGCGGTCATTTACGTCTATGACAATAATTCGACCGACAAAACAGTCGAATGTGCAAGCCGTGCAGGTGCGGTCATAAGACATGAATATATGCAGGGCAAGGGTAATGTCATCCGCAGGATGTTCAGGGAGATAGATGCCGAGTGCTACATCATGGTGGACGGTGACGACACTTACCCCATGGAATTTGCAAGGGAAATGAGTGACAAGGTCCTTAAGCACAATGCCGACATGGTTGTCGGAGACAGACTCTCAAGTACTTATTTCACGGAAAATAAAAGGCCGTTCCATAACTTCGGCAACAGCCTTGTGAGAAAGAGCATCAATCAGTTGTTTGAGTGCGATATCAAGGACATAATGACCGGATATCGTGCATTCAGCTATCAGTTTGTGAAGACATTTCCGGTATTGTCAAAGGGCTTTGAGATAGAGACCGAGATGACGATACACGCGGTCAGCAACAATATGCAGGTGGAAAATGTAATAGTTGAATACAGGGACAGACCTGCGGGAAGCGAATCCAAGCTCAACACTTATTCTGACGGATTCAAGGTCATAATGACGATCGTAAGGCTTTTCAGGGAATACCAGCCTTTCAGGTTTTTCGCCCTGCTCGCCTTTCTTTTGATGGCGGTGGCGATCGGATTCTTCGTTCCGGTATTTATAGATTTTCTGCATACCGGAGAGGTTGCGAAGTTCCCGACCCTCATTGTATGCGGTTTTGTGGGACTGGCTGCGGTTCAGGCTTTCTTCTCGGGCATGATACTTCAGAATATAGCTCAGAAGAACCGTAAGGATTATGAAATGGATCTTATCAAGCTCGCCTTAAGGAAACCGAAGGACTGAGCATCGTATATTTGTACAAAGGAGATATGAACAGCAATGAATATAGCGGTAGCAGGTACAGGTTATGTAGGCCTCGTTGCGGGGGTGTGCTTTGCGGAAGTCGGACATACGGTCACATGTGTAGACGTGGATGAGAAAAAAGTCAAACTCATGGAAAGCGGCGTTTCACCTATTTACGAAGAAGGTCTCGAGGAACTGATGAAGAAGAACAATGCCACGGGACGCCTTAAGTATACGACCGATTACGCTTCGGCCTATGCGGGAGCGGACGCGATATTTATAGGTGTCGGAACGCCTGAGATGCCTGACGGAAGTGCTAACTTAAGCTTCATAGCAACAGTCTGCAGACAGATAGCGGAATCAGTGGTCCATGATTGCCTTGTGGTCGTCAAATCCACTGTTCCCGTGGGGACAAATGACAAGGTTGAGCAGTTCATAAAGGATTTTCTTGATAAGGATGTTAAGGTAGAGGTGGCTTCGAATCCGGAATTCCTTGCGCAGGGTACGGCAGTACATGATACGCTGCATGCGGCAAGGATCATCATAGGAACGGAGTCGAAAGAAGCCGAAACAAAGCTCATGGAAATATATGAGCCCTTCCATCTTCCGATAGTTTCGGTAAAAAGAAGAAGCGCTGAGATGATCAAGTATGCATGCAACGATTTCCTGGCATTGAAGATCTCATACATGAACGATATAGCCAACCTGTGTGAGCTGGTCGGAGCAGACATCGAGGATGTGGCCAAAGGCATGAGTTATGATAAGCGTATCGGGGAAAGATTCTTAAATGCAGGTATAGGCTTTGGTGGAAGTTGTTTTCCGAAGGATACCAAGGCACTTAAGTTCCTGGCAAAACAGAACGGATATGAACTCAAAACAGTTGAAGCCTGTGTAGATGTCAATACCAGACAGAAGACAAGACTGTACGAGAAGGCGAAGGACAGGATGATCACCTTTGACGGACTCAAGGTTGCGGTACTGGGACTTACGTTCAAAGCAGGAACGGATGACTTGAGAGAAGCCCCGTCAAGCGACAATATAAAGCTGCTGCTGGAACAGGGGGCAGATATCTACGCTTTCGATCCGGCGGGTGTACCCAGAGCCAAGCTGCAATTCCCGGAGGGTGAGATAGGCAGGGGACGTATGAACTATGTAGCATCACCCGAGGAGGCACTGGATCAAGCCAATATATGTTTTGTATTTACGGAGTGGCCGGAGATAAAGAGCATCAGACCGGCAGATTACAAACGATTGATGAAGATACCGCTTGTATACGACGGAAGAAACCTGTATTCAACGGAGGAAATGAGAGAAGAGAAGGTAGAGTATTACAGTATCGGCAGATGACCGGACTGTGATGATCGGTTCGAAGGAAATATGGAGGAAGTTTATGAGGATACAGAGGTTAAGTGGGGGACTTGCCAGTCAGGTATTTCAGTATGTATTCATGAGATTCGGGCAGTTGACGAATCCGGAAGATGACTGGTGTCTGGATGATTCGGAATTTTTTATAAAGGACAAGTATAACGGCTATGAACTGGAAAACGTATTCGGAGTAAAGCCTAAGCTGCTCAGCCGGACCCTGAGCAAAGAGGAATGGGGATCGCTCATAGAAAAGAAACGTGCAGGAATGAGCGTACCTCAGATATTTAAGGATGGCGGCATGCCCATCATCATGTATGCCGACGATGATACATATAAAACGGAAAATCCGTTCGACGGGGATGTTTACCGTATGCTTCCCGAAAACGGTTTCTATCCTGAGATCCCTTCAATAGAAGCGGAAAATGTATATTATCACGGCTGCTGGATAGACAAGAACTGGTTTGATACATATCGCGATATCATGCTTAAAGAACTTGCATTTCCGAAGATCAGGTCAAAGCAGGCAAAGATCTATATGGACGAGATTTTGCAGGGAAACTCGGTGGCACTTCACATAAGAAGAGGCGATTACGTAAAACTGGGACTTCAGCAAAATACCGATTATTATTTCAAGGCAGTAAAAGAACTGTCTGAGATATATAACGGAGATTTTACAGTATATGTATTTTCGGATGATCTGTTCTGGTGCAACCAGCACGCATTTGAACTGGGCTTGAATTTTGCACCTAAGATAGTTTATATTTCCGGAAATATGAATGAGGAAAGCTATGTGGATCTGCAGCTCATGAGCATGTGTAAGGTCATAATCATGGCAAACAGTGCGTTTTCATTTCTTGCGGGACTTATGGATACAAGACTTGAAAGGTATATGAATCCTTGGACGGATGAATGGGGACGCTAAAGCGCTGGTGGACGATATGCATTATGATTATCTGATAGTGGGTGCGGGACTGTTCGGTGCGGTATTTGCCCATGAGATGAAGGAAAATGATAAAAAGTGTCTGGTGATAGACAGACGTGATCACATAGCGGGTAATATTTACACAAAAAATATCGCCGGTATAGATGTTCACATGTACGGAGCCCATATATTCCATACGGGAAATGAACGCGTGTGGCGTTATATAAACCGCTTTACGGAATTCAATAATTTTGTGAACTCACCGATCGCACTATATCATGACGAACTGTATAATCTGCCCTTCAATATGAACACCTTCTCGAAATTATGGAACGTAAAGACACCCGACGAAGCGAGGGCAAAGATAAAAGAGCAGATCGTTCCCGCGAAGAGTGCAGACGGACAGGCGGCAAACCTTGAGGAACACGTGCTGTCCATGGTTGGCAGGGATGTTTATGAAAAACTGATCAAAGGATACACGGAAAAGCAATGGGGAAGGGACTGTAAGGATCTTCCTGCGGATATCATAAAGAGGCTTCCGCTCAGGTTCGTTTATGACAATAATTATTTTAATGACAGATATCAGGGTATTCCCGTAGACGGATATACAAGTATCGTTGAAAAGCTTTTGGAAGGTGTGGAAGTCAGGACAGGCATCGACTATAAGCAAATGAGCGGATCAGGTGATACATGGGATAAACTCCTTTATACCGGTGCGATCGATGAGTATTTTGACTTTAAGCTCGGACATCTGGAATACAGGACGCTTGAGTTTGAGCATGAAGTGCTTGAAAATGTGACCGATTATCAGGGAAATGCAGTCGTTAACTTTACGGAACGCGAGATACCTTATACCAGGATCATCGAGCATAAGCATTTTTCGAAAGTCGGAGGAAGAGATCTTGGACCGGATACGGTCATAACAAGAGAATACCCAATGGAATGGAAGGTGGGGGACGAACCCTACTATCCCATCAACGATGAAAAGAATAACAGTCTCTATGCAAGGTACAGACAGATGGCGGAGCAATGTGACAACGTGCTGTTCGGCGGAAGGCTGGGTGCATACAGATATTACGATATGGATAAGATTATTGAGGCAGCATTGGATATGGCAGAGGATCTTAAGTGAGGAGCAACATGTCACAGATTAAGCCGAAAGGCAACAGTCAAACGATTGACGAAATGACGGATGATGTTGAGAAAGAGTACATCAAAGTCGGGCAAGGAGAGAAAAGCAGTGCCAGAGACCAGCATATAAACCTGATCCCCATGGATAATATTGACGGATTTGATGTCAGACCGGGATTCTATGAGATCAACGGAGCGACTCCCATTCCCGGAGGAGTGAATTTCACGATACATTCAAATCAGGCAACCTACTGCGAACTCCTGCTTTTTAACAGAAGAGAGACAGAGCCCTTTGCGGTCCTTCCTTTCCCCAAGCATTACAAGATAGGAAACTGCTACTCGATGATCGTATTCGGAGTTTCGATCGATTTCCTTGAATATGCCTATCGTATGGACGGTCCCTACGATCCGAAGAAAGGGCAGCTTTTCAACAGAAACAACATACTTCTCGATCCCTATGCCAAAGCAGTGGCGGGACTTAGGGAATTTGGCGTTGATGAGGTGGATTATTCGGGCTACAGAGCAAGGGTCGTAAAAGACGATTTCGACTGGGGCGACTGTATGCAGCCGCTGACACCCATGGAAGATCTCATCATATACGAGCTTCATGTCAGAGGCTTTACGATGGATAAAAGTTCCGGCGTAAAGTGGCCGGGTACCTTTGACGGTATCCGTGAAAAGGTTCCGTATCTCAAGGAACTCGGAGTTACGGCGGTTGAACTCATGCCGATATTTGAGTTTGACGAGATGCATGATTACAGGGAATACAACGGACATGCACTCATAGATTACTGGGGATACAACACGGTAAGTTATTTTTCGCCCAATACGGCTTATTGTTCGCAGCCCGAGTACAACAAAGAAGGCAACGAACTCAAGCGTGTAATAAAAATGCTAAATGAATGCGGCATAGAGGTTTATCTGGATGTTGTATTTAACCATACGGCCGAAGGCAATGAGCAGGGGCCGATATTCTCCTTTAAGGGAATAGACAACAATATCTATTATATGCTGACACCGGAAGGATATTATTATAATTTCTCCGGATGCGGCAATACGCTTAACTGCAACCACCCGATAGTCAGACAGATGATCATAGACTGCCTGAGATACTGGGTAATAGCATACAGGATAGACGGTTTCAGGTTCGATCTTGCATCGATCCTGGGGCGAGCCGAGGACGGATCGCCGATGAGCTCGCCTCCGCTACTTGAAAGTCTCGCATTTGATCCGATACTCGGAAATGTCAAGCTGATCGCAGAGGCATGGGATGCCGGCGGCATGTATCAGGTCGGTACTTTCCCAAGCTGGAACAGATGGGTAGAGTGGAACGGCAAATACCGCGATGACATACGGAGCTTTTTGAAGGGCGATGATTTCAAGTCACAGGTTGCCGCGAATCGTATAAGCGGTTCGCCGGATATATATAATCCCGAGGACAGAGGCTGCTATGCATCGGTCAATTTCATAACCTGTCATGACGGATTTACGCTTCACGATCTGTACACCTACAACCATAAGCACAATGAGTCAAACGGTTGGAACAATACTGACGGGGCAAATGACAATTATTCATGGAACTGCGGTTATGAAGGCGAGACGGATATAAAGGAAATCAACGATCTAAGAGAAAGGCTTGTCAAGAACGCCTGTGTTGTACTCATGTTAAGCAGAGGCATACCGATGTTCCTTGCGGGTGACGAATTCGGCAATACACAGTTTGGCAATAACAATGCCTATTGCCATGATGATATAACCTCGTGGTTGGATTGGACGCTGCTTGAGAAGAACAGGAAGCTGTTCTCATTTTTCCAGTACATGATCTGGTTCAGGAAGAATCACGGTATTGTCAGAAAAGATACGGAAAAATGTTCTCTCGGATATCCTTTCATCAGCCATCACGGTCTGCAACCGTTCAATCCGGATTACAATGCGAACAGGCATTATGTAGGTATCCTTTATGCGGGCAGGAATCATAAAGGCGAGGATGAACTCGTATATATGGCTATCAATGCTTTCTGGGAACCGCAGACTATAACATTGCCAAAGGCACCGGAGGGCAGGAGGTTTTATATGGTCATCGATACCTACAGGGAAGAAAGCGTCGTTCAGGACATAGTTCCGGTGGACGGAAGTTTCACGCTCATGCCGAGAAGTGTCGTTGTATTTGAGACTTATCCTTATATCGTTACGGAATCCGTAAGATAAGCCGGTACGGATGTTCAAAAAAAACTTTTATAAATATAAAACTTATTGTAAAATAAGGGATGCACAATGTTGTACATAGGAAGAAAGGAAAAAAGATGGAAATTAATGATTTGTTAACCATGGCCAGAAAAAAGGATTGTTCGGATCTGCACATAACTTCGGGAACGGCTTTGGCTGTTCGTAGATACGGCGTCCTCTATATATTGAACGGAGAAGATGATTTTATTCCGACATTGAATGAATCGGAAGCGCTCATCCTTTCTATGCTTTCGGAGGATCAGAAGGAGCATGTCCTTAAGGGTCTGGATCTGGATATGGGCTTCATGATGGAAGACGGAACACGTATAAGAGCCAATATCTACCATCAGCGTAATCACCTTGCGGCAAGCATCCGTTTGCTGAGCAACAAGATACCTTCCATAGAAGAACTCGGACTTCCCGATACTATCTTAAAGCTTGCTGATGAGTATAACGGTCTTGTACTTGTAACAGGTCCTACGGGTAGCGGTAAGTCAACGACACTTGCTTCAATGGTTGAGCATATCAATGCGACAAGATCAAATCATATCATCACCATCGAAGATCCTATCGAATATATATATGAACACAAGAAAGCCATGATCCACCAGAGAGAGGTAGGAAAGGACGTAACGGATTTTGCAAGTGCTTTAAGAAGCGCACTTCGTGAAGACCCCGATATCATCCTCGTTGGAGAAATGCGTGACTTTGAAACGATCAACGCAGCCATTACCGCAGCCGAGACAGGACACCTGGTACTTGCAACACTTCATACATCATCTGCGGCGCAGACGGTTGAACGTATCATAGACGGTTGTCCCGTTGATGCACAGAACAGGATACGTATCCAGCTTGCCAACGTTTTAAGAGGAACGGTCACACAGCACCTTCTTCCCGCAGCCGACGGAATGGGGCGTGTTCCCGCAACCGAGATCATGATCAACAACAATGCGGTTGCAAACCACATTCGTGAGAACAAGGCCTTCATGATCAATAACGATATCCAGTCGGGCTTCCAGCAGGGTATGCACAGCATGCAGAGTGACGTACAAAGACTTGTACAGTTCGGTGAAGCAGACGCGAATTACGCAAAGAGATTCCTTGTATAAGATAATTTATATCATCCCCTGTACCGGTTTGGTGCGGGGGAATTTTTATGTTTTCATTACGGATGAAAATTTTTCATTAAAAAAATTCAAAAAGTTCTTGTATTTTGACTTGCGATATGTTATGTTAGATATGTAATATTATCAATTATAAGGAATACTATACTCAAAAATAAGCAAATACCGGCTTGACAAAGGATTGTTATCACTCTTAACACGGAAGAAAGGAGGGGCTTGGTATGGCGAACAACGCAGTTTTAAGCAGTGTCTATAATCAATATCTGACAACATATGCGCCGCAGAAAAGCAACAGCCGTTTTGATGCACACAAGCGTTCTGAGCTGAAGAATGTCTACAATTCAATGCTCAAGGTCAATCGCGACGCTCCCCTCTATAAGATCGATAATTCCGCTGAATCAAGAGAATTTATAATAGGGCTTAAGGAAGGATCACGTGTTCTTCACAATAATATTGTGTCTGTGATCGGCGATGTCCAGAATGCGAAACTTAACGGAAGGATCGCATACAGCACTGATGAAAGCATTGCCACGGCCGAGTATATCGGCAATAATGATGAGACCGATGCGGAGGAACAATATGAGATTGAGGTCAGATCCCTCGCAACACCGCAGGTAAATCTGGGATTGTACCTGCCGAAGGAAGAGAGGGATATCTCAACCGGCAAATATGCATTTGATGTGGTGGTAGGAAGCCAGGCATATGAATTCCAGTACACAATTAAAGAAGAAGAGACCAATTTTGATATACAGAACAAGCTCTCAAGACTCATCAACAATGCGGGCATAAGGCTTTCGTCTTCCGTAGAGGAGGATGAGAACGGATATACCGCATTGCGGATCGAATCCTCCCAGAAGGGCAGTTCGGCCGACGAGGTAGCAGGTGCATTTACGATCACAGACAGTAAAGATCGGAAGGTATTCGGATCGGTACCGTATCTCGGAATAGATTACGTGGCCAGGGAGGCAACGAGTGCGGAGATTGTAGTCAACGGGCAGGAAACGGAATCAAGTTCGAATGTATTTCTTATGAATAAGAAGTACAGGATCACATTGAACGGGATATCTCCTGCGGAGGGTGTAACGACCAGGGTCGGTGTAAAACCCGATACGGAGGCTGTTGTGGAGAACATCTCCAATCTTGTCGGCAGTTACAATAACTTTATAAAGTCAATGAATGCATATTCATCCGGGCTCAATAAAAATGAGACGCTGTTCATGGAGATGAACAACATCATTAAGCCGTACTCCAATGAGATGGCGAAGGTCGGTATATCGATCTCAGAGGGCGGAACACTGGATATGGATGTGGATTCACTTACTAAGGCTATCAATGAAAGCGCGGATCCCGAATCGGTTGATGCGCTGAACAGCTTTACTTCTTCTATACTTAAAAAGAGCAATGATATTTCACTGGATCCTGTGGCATATATCAACAAGAAGGTTGTGGCCTACAAGAATCCGGGTAAAAACTTTACAAGTCCGTATACGGCAAGCGCATATTCCGGACTACTATTTAATTCCTATTGTTGAGATTGTCAATCCGTCGGCGCGGTTTTACCGCGCCGATTGGATGTGCGGAAACGGAAATCGGTATCCGAAAGCGGGATTTGGGATCACATTTTACTAATATTGCAAAAATATCAAAAATACATTGACTAATATTGAATGCATGTGATATATTAGGTGAGCAAAGAGACTTAGGTCTTTTTTTTGTGCTAGAAAAATACCGCATTCGGAGGTGAGATAAATGCGTACAAAGATTACATTGGCATGTACAGAATGCAAGAGACGTAACTATAACACAACAAAGGATAAAAAGACACATCCCGATCGTATGGAGACAAAGAAGTATTGCAGATTCTGCAAGACACATACTCTTCATAAGGAGACAAAGTAGGATTAACTGTTGTTGAAAGGAGCTGCGTATGTCTGACAAGCCGGAAAACAAGCCCAGCTTTTGGGAAGGTGTAAAAGCGGAATTCAATAAAATAACATGGCCCGAAGTAGGAGTCATAGTAAAACAGTCTGTAGCAGTAATCTGTACATCAGTAGTGGTAGGTATCATCATCAGCGCTGTTGATGCTTTGGTTAAGTATGGTGTAAGCTTCTTGGCGAAGTAGGAGGAGAAGAACTGTATGGCAGACTCAGAAGCAAAGTGGTATGTGGTACATACATACTCTGGTTATGAAAATAAGGTTAAAGCAGATATTGAGAAGACGATAGAGAACAGAAACCTTCACGATACCATTCTTGAGGTCAGAGTACCAATGCAGGATGTGGTTGAAATGAAGAACGGCGCTCGCAGAACTGTTCAGAAGAAGATGTTCCCGGGTTATGTACTCGTGAACATGATCATGAACGACGAGACATGGTATGTCGTTCGTAATACCCGTGGTGTTACGGGCTTCGTAGGACCGGGAAGCAAACCCGTTCCGCTTTCGGAAGCAGAGATGAAGCCGCTTGGCATCAAAACGGAAAATGTATCCATCGACTTCGAGGAAGGCGATACGATCGTTGTTGTTGCAGGCGTATGGAAGGATACCATCGGAGTGGTACAGCGTATCGACTTCGGTAAACAGACTGCAACCATCAATGTTGAATTATTTGAAAGAGAGACTCCCGTTGAGATCAGCTTCGACGAAGTAAGGAAGTTCAACTAATTCATTAAAACAAGAACTTTAGGCATAAGCCTTTAGGAAACGTGGGAGGGCACCTATAACCCGTACCACAATATATTATTATAGGAGGAGCCAATCATGGCAAAGAAAGTAGAAGGTTATATCAAGTTACAAATTCCTGCCGGAAAAGCTACACCAGCACCCCCGGTTGGTCCTGCTCTTGGTCAGCACGGTGTTAACATCGTGGATTTCACAAAGCAGTTCAATGCGGTAACAGCAGATAAGGGTGACGTTATCATCCCTGTAGTTATCACAGTTTATTCAGACAGAAGTTTTAGTTTCGTAACTAAGACTCCGCCTGCAGCAGTACTCTTAAAGAAGGCCTGCAACATCAAGTCAGGTTCCGGTGTTCCGAACAAGACAAAGGTTGCAACTATCTCAAAGGATAAGCTCCGTGAGATAGCAGAGATTAAGATGCCCGATCTTAATGCGGCAACTGTGGAAGCAGCTATGAGCATGATCGCAGGTACGGCACGTAGTATGGGTATCACGGTAGAAGACTAATTTAGGAGGAAGCATATTATGAAACACGGAAAAAGATATGGCGAAACTGCTAAATTAGTAGATCGCTCAGTAGCACTTGAACCAAACGATGCTATAAGCGCTGTTAAGAAGACAGCTTCAGCAAAGTTTGATGAAACAGTTGAAGTACATATTCGTACAGGTTGTGACGGACGTCATGCAGACCAGCAGGTTCGTGGCGCTGTAGTTCTTCCCAACGGTACAGGTAAGACAGTTAAGGTCCTTGTATTTGCAAAGGGTGATAAAGTGAACGAGGCAGAAGCAGCGGGTGCTGATTATGTCGGCGGTGACGAGCTTATCCCCAAGATCCAGAACGAAGGATGGTTCGATTTTGACGTAGTTGTTGCAACACCCGATATGATGGGCGTCGTAGGACGTCTCGGTAAGGTACTCGGTCCCAAGGGACTCATGCCCAACCCTAAGGCAGGAACTGTTACAATGGATGTAACAAAGGCTGTACAGGATATCAAAGCCGGCAAGATCGAATACAGACTTGACAAGGCCAACATCATACATGTTCCCGTAGGAAAAGCTTCATTTTCTGAAGAACAGCTTAACGAGAACTTCAACGCACTTATGGATGCCATCGTAAAGGCTAAGCCCAGCGCACTTAAGGGCCAGTACTTAAGAAGCATCACACTTGCATGCACAATGGGACCCGGAGTAAAGGTTTCTGTTGCAAAGTATTAATCGGTAAACTTTATATGCATTTAAGACCCTCTGATCACTCAGAGGGTCTTTTTTATCAAAAACACATGATTAAAACTTTTTATTTTGTATCGACAAGATTGTATTGTGTGTCGGATTTGTGATAATATTCTATATAGATTGATCCGGTGACGCCGGATGTGGATGAAAGGAGCAATGATTATGGCACTTAAGCCTATAATGAATGTCATCAAGAATGAATCCATGGGCAATATGCTTTGCTATAAGGTACCATGTGAGGATTTTAACAATGGTTCTACACTTATCGTAGCGGAATATGAAGAAGCCCTCTTCATGAAGGACGGTATGATAGAGCAGGTATTTCAGGGCGGACGATATACACTTACCACCGAGAATTTCCCGTTTCTTACCACACTTAAATCCACGCTGATCAGCGGCGGAGTCAGTGCATATAACTGCAGGATCTATTTTATAAGCAAGCAGCACCATCTTGAACTGAAATGGGGCACGAGCGAGCCGGTGAATGTTCTCGATCCGGTTTGGCAGACATATATAAAAGTACAGGCCAGAGGTGCTTATACGGTTGCGGTCAAGGACGGAAAGAAGTTTTTCGTGAAGCTGGTCGGAGCCAATGCAATGGCAACGGAGACCGATATCGTCAAGAACTTCAGGACTGCATTCATACAGAACATCTCAGAGGAACTTGCGGCATATCTTTCCGCATCACCGGAAGAGGTTGTTCTTACATGCAATAAAAAGAAAGCTCTGGCTGACGGACTCATGGAGGATCTTAACAATATACTTGATGAATACGGAATGGAGCTTATCAACTTCTATATAGAAAATGTAGGAGTTGTCGAAGATGAGAATTTCAAAGCCATCGATGAGATGAGACGTCTGAACCAGGTTAAGATGTTCGAACGTCGTCAGAATATAGAAGATGAGCGTATGAGATACGGTCTGAACCGTGAGAAGGCCGAGTCCGACAGATTTGTATCCGGACAAGCTGCACAGGCTGATTACGAGCGTATGAGGATACGTGATCAGGACGGCAATAACGGCTGGGCAAGACAGGAAGAGGCTGAGATACTTAAAGCAATGGCCGGTAATGAAGGCATGGCAGGTGCAATGGCGGGAGTCGGAGCCGGACTGGGCTTCGGAGCTTCCATGGGAAGAGCGATGGGCAACATGTTTGATCAGGGCTTCACGGGTGCTCAGGGTGATGGAGTAAACAACGGACTTTTCAGAGCCAATCCGGAAGCGGGAGCAAATGTGAATATCTGTTCCAAGTGCGGAGCTGCCGTTCCCGACGGCATGAAGTTCTGCGGTAATTGCGGAGCACCTATGGAAAAACCGAAGATCATATGCACTAATTGCGGAGCTGAGATCCCGGAAGGCATGAAGTTCTGCGGAAAATGCGGCACACCGATTGCGGGAGCATCCAATGTATGCAGGAACTGCGGAGCTGAGATACCGGAAGGTATGCAGTTCTGCGGCAGATGCGGTGCCAAGGTTGAAGGGTAAGGAGGAATGGATATGAAAAGAGCGTATAAAGGCATCATAGCCATAATACTTCTGGTAGCTGTAGATCTTATAATGATCTTCAGTTCCGTAGCATTCAATGCAGTATTTTTTGCAAATTTCATATTTGCTTCGATAGCAGTCGTTTTATCGATGGGTGTTATCATATTTCTGGCTGATAAAGAGAAAAAACTGTTTAAGCTGAGCCTTACGGCCTATGCTATAGCATATCTGGTGGTCACATTGTATCTCGCGATGAAGTTTACATTTGCACCGCCGGTTACAATTGGATGGATATGCGCGATATATATTGCATTGCTTGCCGTTTTCCTTATAATCATCATCTGCGGAAAAGCCGAGAACGATTTCATAAAAGAACAGGAAGAGATAAGAGGCAGGGAGATATCCAACTTCAAATACACATTGGAATGCATGAAAAGAGTTCAGAGCAAGATCGAGTATTCTGCTTCATATAAAAAGACGGTAGAGCATGCGTATGATTCGCTTGCATCCGGTCAGACGGCAAGTTCACCGGATGTTGAAGAACTTGAAAAATCAATCCTTGATGCTATAGAAGAACTGGATGCGGTCGTTGATTCAAAGGATGAACAGAAGATCGCGGAAGCTTGTGCCAAGATAGAGAAGCTTGCCGGTGAGAGAAAAGCAAGGCTTGCAGGCAATCAATTATTCTGAGGATTTACTTACGGAGGAAGTTATGAATAACAACAATCAGGCATTTTATTACAACACATGGTTCATTGTCATGATGTTTATCGTATGCTGGCCTGTCGGGATCGCATTACTGATACTCAGAGCCAATGCATCAAAAGCCAATATGTTCGACAGCGGAGCATCAAAGATCTCTATGGTAGTCGGCGTTATACTGTGTCTTGCGGCGCTCGGTTCGTTCAGCGACAGCGTTGGTCTGGGCATATTTTTCCTGATCGGCGGCATAGCTCTTATAAAGAACTCGCTCGACAGCAAAAAGAAAGTTGAAAGATACAAAAATTACATCGATCTTATCGGAAACAGAGGTATCGTAAGCCTTGATACGGTCTCCAATACGATGGGCATCCCCTATGATAAGGCAAGAAAAGAAGTACAGCAGCTCATTGACAAGGGTTCTTTCAGAGGAGCAAATATCAATGATCTTACGAGAAGTGTTGAACTGATACCCGTGGCACCTATGAATCAGGAATATATTCCTCCGGTTGCGGGCAATGGTATGCTTGGCGCATTTGCAAATGCTGTGGCAGGCAATCAGCAGCCGCAGAGCGTTACGGCTACGTGCCCGGGTTGCGGCGGTACAATGGTATCCTACAAAGGAGCAACCGTTGAATGTGATTACTGCGGTAAGATATTCACGGCTTGAGTTCGTGTTTGAGATATTCGAAAGGAAGAGTTGAGATATGGATTTTTTTAACAAAGCAAAGGAATCGATAGCAAATGCAAGCAAGGACATAACCCAGAAAGCTAACGATATGAGCGGACTTGTGAAGGTTACGGCTAAGATCAATGAACTTGAAAAGGAATATGATGCCCTTCAGATGAATCTTGCAGAGAACCTTCTCGTCGGTCATTATGAGGAAGTAAAGGCTTTGGCTCCCGAGATCATCTCGATGATCGAAAGAAACAGGGAGGATTATGAAACTGCCAAAAAGGAACAGATCGTTCTTAAAGGCAACAGGGTATGCCCCAATTGCGGCGCGGAACAGGATAAGACGGCGGTACACTGTACGGTCTGCGGAACCAATATAGAGGATGCGGAAAAGACAATTCCGATGATGCAGGCGCAGGGTCCGGCAAAAAAGTTCTGCTCAAAGTGCGGAGCTGAGATAGCGCAGGGCGCAAGATTCTGTACGGTTTGCGGAACCGCAGCCCAGTAGATCGCTTTATTTGAAAATATTACTTGACAGTATTTCGGGATACGTGTTACTATAGGCAAGGTCGCTAAGACCATGCCGAAGACAGCAGGTGGGGCTTGTCCCCCTAACTTTATTGCCTGCCGAGGAAAGGAACGTCAAGTTTAATGCATGTTACCCTTCTGCTTTGGCAGAAGGGTTTTTATATTCCATTAGATGTGTGGACGAAAACCTTTCGGCACTATCAAATCTAATAGGAGGTAAGAAAATGGCAAAGGTTGAAATCAAACAGCCTATAGTTGAGGAGATCTCCGCTGCCGTTAAAGACGCTAAGTCAGTCGTACTTGTTGACTACCGCGGACTTACGGTTGCAGAAGACACACAGCTTCGTAAGCAGCTCAGAGAAGCAGGTGTCAACTATAAGGTTTACAAGAACACGATGATGAATTTTGCGTTCAAGGGAACGGATTACGAAGCATTGGCTCCTTTCCTTGAGGGACCCAGCGCAGCAGCTATCTGTAATGAAGATGCTACGGCAGCAGCAAGAGTTATAGCAAAGTTCGCCAAGACAGCAAAGGCTCTTGAGATCAAGGCCGGTGTTGTTGAAGGAGAATTTTATGATGCTTCCGGAATCCAGGCTATCGCTGAGATACCGAGCAAGGAAGAACTGCTTTCAAGATTGCTTGGCTCTATGAAGTCACCTATCAGCAATATCGCTCGTGTACTTAATCAGATCGCTGAAAAGGGCGGTGCATCAGCTGCTCCCGCAGAGGAAGCTAAGGCAGAAGAAGCACCCGTAGCAGAGGAAGCACCTGCAGCAGAAGAAGCACCCGCAGAGGAAGCTAAGACTGAAGAAGCTCCCGCAGCAGAAGAAGCTCCCGCAGCAGAGGAAGCACCCGCAGCTGAATAAGCAGGGCAAATGAATCAAGAAGAAAACAACAGTGTAGATATATCTACAAGAATACGAAAGGAGTCATAACAATGGCAAAGTTAACAACAGCAGAATTTATCGATGCTATCAAAGAATTATCAGTTTTGGAATTAAATGACCTTGTAAAGGCATGTGAAGAAGAGTTCGGCGTATCTGCAGCAGCAGGCGTTGTAGTAGCAGGTCCTGCAGCAGGTGCAGCAGGCGCAGCAGCAGAAGAGAAGGACGAGTTTGATGTAGAACTTACAGAAGTTGGTCCCAACAAGGTTAAGGTTATCAAGGTTGTTCGTGAAGTTACAGGTCTCGGACTTAAGGAAGCTAAGGATCTTGTTGACGGCGCTCCCAAGGTTGTTAAGGAAGGCGCTGCAAAGGCAGAAGCTGAAGACATCAAGACAAAGCTTGAAGCTGAAGGTGCTAAGGTTACACTTAAGTGATTTCAGACAAAAGAACGATTTAAAAAGGATGGCGGATGTCATCCTTTTTTATTTCAAAAAGTCCTTGACACCAAAAAACGATTTGTAGTATAGTGGATGGTGCACTATTGTGGTGTGGTATGCACCAAAGTAGCGCTTAAAATAAAAGAACGGGGTGAAATGTCAATGGAAAAGAACAGAATACGTCCTTCTTTAAATACGAAAAAGATGCGTATGAGTTACTCACGACAGAAAGAAGTTTTGGAGATGCCAAACCTCATCGAAGTTCAGAAGGATTCCTACAAGTGGTTTCTTGAGGAAGGCCTGAAAGAAGTATTTGATGATATCTCTCCGATAGCGGACTACAGCGGACATCTTAGTCTGGAGTTTGTTGACTTCGAGTTGTGTGAAGATGATGTAAAGTATTCTATTGAGAAGTGCAAGGAAAGAGATGCTACATATGCAGCTCCCCTGAAGGTTAAAGTCAGACTTTTCAATAAGGATAAAGATGAGATCAGTGAACATGAGATATTCATGGGTGATCTCCCTCTTATGACAAAGACCGGTACATTTGTTATCAATGGTGCGGAACGTGTAATCGTCAGCCAGTTGGTACGTTCACCCGGCATTTATTATGATATAGCTCATGATAAGATAGGTAAGGAATTGTTTTCGTGTCAGGTCATCCCTAATCGTGGTGCCTGGTTAGAGTATGAGACCGATTCCAATGACGTGTTCTATGTCCGTGTTGACAGGACCAGAAAGGTTCCGATCACCGTACTCATAAGAGCACTCGGTATCGGTACCAATGATGAGATAAGAGAATTATTCGGCGATGAGCCCAAGATTGAAGCCAGCTTCGGTAAGGATGTAGCAACGAATTACCAGGAAGGCTTATTGGAGTTGTATAAGAAGATCCGTCCCGGCGAGCCTTTGAGCGTTGACAGTGCGGAGAGTCTTATCAATGCGATGTTCTTCGATCCCAGACGTTACGATCTTGCTAAGGTCGGACGTTATAAGTTCAATAAGAAGCTTCTGTTCCGTAACAGGATCAGAAATCACGTGCTCGCAGAGGATGTTGTTGATGTGAGCACAGGTGAAGTTATCGCTGAGAAAGGCACAGTCGTATCCGCAGAACTTGCCGATACCATCCAGAATGCAGCCATACCTTCGGTAACTATCCAGACAGAAGAAAAGAACGTCAAGGTTCTTTCAAATATGATGGTTGATATAACAAGCTTTGTAGAGTGTAACCCCAAGGAACTCGGAGTTACCGAGCTTGTTTATTATCCTGTGCTTGAAAAGCTTATAGAGGAGTTCTCAAATGACCCCAGAGGTCTTGCAGAAGCTATCCGCAAGAACATCCATGAACTTATTCCCAAGCATATCACCAAAGAAGACATACTTGCTTCGGTAAGTTACAATATTCATCTTGAGTACGGTATCGGCAATAAAGACGATATCGATCACCTCGGAAACAGACGTATACGTGCCGTGGGTGAATTGCTTCAGAATCAGTATCGTATAGGCTTGAGCAGACTTGAAAGAGTTGTAAGAGAGCGTATGACGACACATGATGCGGAAGACGTATCGGCTCAGCAGCTCATCAATATCAAGCCCGTACAGGCAGCCGTAAAGGAGTTCTTCGGTTCATCACAGTTGTCACAGTTCATGGATCAGAACAACCCGCTCGGCGAACTTACACATAAGAGACGTCTTTCAGCCCTCGGTCCAGGTGGTCTTTCAAGAGATCGTGCCGGATTTGAGGTTCGTGACGTACATTATTCTCATTACGGAAGAATGTGTCCCATCGAGACACCTGAAGGTCCCAACATCGGTCTGATCAACTCACTTGCAAGCTATGCTCGTATCAATGAGTACGGATTCGTTGAGGCTCCTTATCGTAAGATAGACAAATCCGACATGGAAAATCCCCGTGTAACAGACGAGGTTGTATATATGACGGCAGATGAGGAAGATAATTATCATGTAGCGCAGGCAAATGAGGCTCTTGATGAGAAGGGACACTTTGTCCGTAATTCCGTTTCGGGCCGTTACAGAGATGAGACGCAGGAATATCCCAAGGCTATGTTCGATTACATGGATGTATCGCCGAAGATGGTATTTTCAGTTGCAACAGCTCTTATACCTTTCCTTGAAAATGATGATGCAAACCGTGCCCTCATGGGTTCAAACATGCAGCGTCAGGCAGTTCCGCTTCTTGTAACGGAAGCCCCTGTAGTAGGAACGGGTATCGAACAGAAGGCAGCCGTTGACTCCGGAGTATGCGTTCTTGCCACAAAGCCGGGGACGGTTACTTATGTCGCATCAAATGAGATCCGTGTTACTGCAGATGACGGTGAGAAGATGGAATACAAGCTTGCCAAGTTCACAAGAAGTAACCAGTCCAACTGTTACAATCAGAAGCCTATCGTATTTAAGGGTGAACACATTGAAGAGGGACAGGTTATTGCTGACGGTCCTTCAACAAGCGAAGGCGAACTTGCTCTCGGTAAGAACCCTCTGATAGGATTCATGACCTGGGAAGGTTACAACTACGAGGATGCCGTTCTTATTTCGGAAAGACTTGTTCGTGACGATGTTTACACATCAGTGCATATAGAAGAATATGAAGCAGAAGCAAGAGATACAAAACTCGGACCCGAGGAGATCACACGTGATGTTCCAGGGGTTGGCGAGGATGCCCTCAAGGATCTTGATGACAGAGGTATTGTGCGTATCGGTGCTGAGGTTCGTGCGGGTGATATCCTGGTAGGTAAGGTTACTCCTAAGGGAGAGACGGAGCTTACAGCCGAGGAAAGACTGCTTCGTGCTATTTTCGGTGAGAAAGCAAGAGAAGTAAGAGATACGTCACTCAAGGTTCCCCATGGTGAATACGGTATCGTTGTTGATGCAAAGATATTTACAAGAGAGAACGGCGATGAGCTTTCACCCGGTGTAAACCAGGCTGTACGTATATATATCGCACAGAAGAGAAAGATCTCCGTTGGTGATAAGATGGCAGGTCGTCATGGTAATAAGGGTGTTGTTTCCCGTGTATTGCCTGTGGAAGATATGCCTTATCTGCCGAACGGTCGTCCTCTTGATATCGTGCTTAATCCTTTGGGTGTTCCCAGCCGTATGAATATCGGTCAGGTCCTTGAGATCCATTTGAGCCTTGCCGCAAAGGCACTTGGCTTTAACGTATCAACACCCGTCTTTGACGGTGCGAACGAGCGAGACATCATGGATACGCTTGATCTTGCCAATGACTATGTAAACGGTACATGGGAAGATTTTGAAAAGAAATATAAAAATGAACTGCTTCCTGAGGTTATGCAGTATCTGTATGATAATCGTGAACACAGAGCTCTTTGGAAGGGTGTTCCGATAAGCAGAGACGGTAAGGTAAGACTTCGTGACGGACGTACAGGTGAATATTTTGACAGCCCGGTAACGATCGGTCATATGCATTACCTTAAACTGCATCACCTTGTTGATGATAAGATCCATGCACGTTCAACGGGTCCTTACTCACTTGTAACGCAGCAACCTTTGGGTGGTAAAGCTCAGTTCGGCGGACAGCGTTTCGGTGAAATGGAAGTTTGGGCTCTTGAGGCGTATGGTGCTTCATACACGCTACAGGAGATCCTTACGGTTAAATCCGATGATGTGATCGGTCGAGTAAAGACATATGAAGCGATAATAAAGGGAGATAACATCCCTGAAGCAGGTATACCCGAATCATTCAAGGTATTGCTGAAGGAGTTACAGTCACTCGGACTTGATGTCAGAGTACTCCGCGAGGATAATACGGAGGTTGAAATCATGGAATCCGTTGATTATACGGAGACCGATTTCAGATTTGATCTTAACGATGATCGTAACTTTGGCCGTGAAGAGGAAGATTTCTCAGCACATGGCTATCAGAAGCAGGAATTTGATGATGAGAGTGGAGAACTCGTCAGTGCGGATGATGAATTCGACAATGAATTCGCAGACGAAGATTTTGAGGAATCATTTGACGAGTGATCGGTAACTTACATCAATTGATAAGGAGAGCAAAACAATGCCAGATATGAAACAAGAAGCATACCAGCCCATGACTTTTGATGCCATAAAGATTGGTCTTGCTTCACCCGAGAAAATAAGAGAGTGGTCAAGAGGAGAAGTTACAAAGCCCGAGACCATCAACTATAGAACACTTAAGCCTGAAAAAGAAGGTCTGTTCTGTGAAAAAATATTCGGACCCTCAAAGGACTGGGAGTGTCATTGCGGTAAGTACAAGAAGATACGTTATAAGGGTGTTATCTGTGACCGTTGTGGCGTAGAAGTAACAAAAGCAAATGTACGTAGAGAGCGTATGGGACACATCGAACTTGCGGCTCCCGTATCTCACATTTGGTATTTTAAGGGTATTCCCAGCAGAATGGGTCTTATACTTGATCTTTCTCCGAGAGTACTTGAAAAGGTTCTTTATTTTGCATCATATATAGTACTTGATCCTGCCGATTCGGGATTACAGTACAAGCAGATCCTTTCAGAGAAGGAATATACGGATGCCAGAGAAGAGTTTGGCAATAAGTTCCGTGTAGGAATGGGTGCCGAAGCCATCAAGGAATTGCTTGAAGCTATCGATCTTGAAGAAGAGCATGAAGAACTCAAGGAGGCACTGAAGGATTCAACGGGTCAGAAGAGAGCCAAAGTCATAAAGAGACTTGAGGTTATCGAAGCATTCCGCGGTTCCGGCAACAAGCCTTCATGGATGATCATGGATGCGATACCGGTCATTCCTCCGGATCTTCGCCCCATGGTTCAGTTGGATGGCGGCAGATTTGCCACATCGGATCTCAATGATCTGTACAGACGTATAATCAACAGAAACAATCGTCTTAAGAGATTGCTTGAACTCGGCGCGCCCGATATCATCGTGCGTAATGAGAAGCGTATGCTCCAGGAGGCTGTAGATGCCCTGATCGATAACGGTCGTAGAGGACGTCCGGTAACAGGCCCCGGTAACAGAGCTCTTAAGTCACTTTCTGATATGCTTAAAGGTAAGGGCGGTCGTTTCCGTCAGAACCTGTTGGGAAAGCGTGTTGACTATTCGGGACGTTCGGTTATCGTCGTTGGTCCCGAACTCAAGATATATCAGTGCGGTCTTCCTAAGGAAATGGCTATCGAATTGTTCAAACCTTTCGTTATGAAGGAACTTGTGGGCCGCGGTATAAGCCAGAATATCAAGAATGCAAAGAAGCTTGTCGAAAGACTTGATAACAGTGTTTGGGATGTGCTCGAAGATGTTATAGCAGAGCATCCGGTTATGCTTAACCGTGCTCCCACATTGCACAGACTTGGTATCCAGGCATTTGAACCCATCCTTGTAGAAGGTAAGGCTATCAAGCTTCATCCTCTCGTATGTACGGCTTTTAACGCCGATTTCGATGGTGACCAGATGGCAGTTCATCTTCCGCTTTCGGTTGAAGCACAGGCAGAGTGCAGATTCCTTCTGCTCTCGCCGAACAACCTCTTAAAGCCTTCGGACGGAGGCCCCGTTGCAGTTCCTTCACAGGATATGGTACTTGGTATCTATTATCTTACGATGGAGAAGATG
>JAILQX010000034.1 GCA_024698705.1 Lachnospiraceae bacterium | reverse complement strand
TTAGCTTTCCAAAAATTTACTTTGTTTGTTCTGAATTTTCTTCATGGTTTATATTTGTCGTATCCTGTTAAGGATACGATGTGGCCCGAGCCCCTTTGCCGTAGGCAAATCTTTAAATGGGCGAGGGTTCTTACAAACCTTATTTTAAGAATTTTCAGGGTTGCATTGCTGTTTATTTGTCAAAGTACTTGTCATCCCCTAAAGGGTATGACCGTCATGTTCCTTCGGAACACGACATTGCCCGAGCCCCCTTCACCGTAGGTGAACTTTTAATGGGCGAGGGTTCTTTCAAAATGACTTATTGCCTTGTTTTTCAAGGTTTTTCAATCATTTTTTTGTGCTCGCTTCTCTTAGCGTGCTTGAATATAATATCACTTGAATTTGGACTCGTCAAGTATCTATTTAATAATTTTTGAAAAAATTTTTTCAAGGTCAATCAGTCATATAATTTTCTTGTATTTTTCGCTTATCATTTCAGTTTCAATCTATGGCTAACTTTGTGTTTTCGCGTTACAATTATCCGATAGAGGAAGGTATAAGGTACCTATGAAAATCATCACACTCAATGATCATCTGAAAAGTATATATGGAACGAAGGTTTATAAGCTTTCGCTTTCAAGCGGGTGTACCTGTCCCAATCGTGACGGAAAACTTTCGTATGGGGGATGTACCTTTTGTTCCGCTATGGGGTCAGGTGATTTTATTCTAAATGGTATTCCCTTACAGCAAGTTCCCAATGTAACGCAAACCACACCCTTACTTCCGAATGCTTCCATGCTGCATGCGGAATATATACAGCCGGATACACATGAACAGCTTGAGTATGCGAAAAAACTGGTTGCCTCAAAGATATCCGCTAATATTCCCGAAAGCGAAAGAAAATACATAGCATATTTCCAGTCATTTTCCGGTACGTATGGTGATAACGATCATCTGAGAAAAATATATACTGAAGCGATAAGTGATGATAGCGTGGTAACTCTTTCCATAGGAACAAGACCGGATTGCATTAGTGACGAATGTCTGGATCTGCTAATGGAACTTAATAAGATCAAACCGGTCTGGATAGAACTCGGCCTTCAGACCATACATGAAAATACCGCTTTAAGGATCAATCGCTGTTATCCCCTCGATGTGTTCGAGGATACCTACAGCAGACTCAAAGCGGCCGGTATAACTGTTATTGTACATATGATACTCGGGCTTCCCGGAGAAAGTCACGAGGATATGTACGCATCCATGCGTTATCTTGCGGAGCTGTCACCGTCACTCGACGGGATCAAACTTCATCTTCTTCATATACTTAAAGGAACAAAACTTGCAGAGGAATATGCCGCCGCTCCGTTCCACATCATGAGCCTTGAGGAATACATCGAGGTCGTTGTCAATTGTCTCACGATCCTGCCTGACGAAACAGTGATCCATCGGATGACCGGAGACGGACCGCGCCGTTTGCTCATAGAACCTCTGTGGAGCCTCGACAAGAAAAATGTTCTCAACCGGCTCAATAAAGCCATACGCGAGCATTGACCTACAACATGATCTGTCCGACTTTTACGTCGTCATTTATAAGAAGCTTTGCACCATCGATGCTCGCTCCTTCATCCACTTCAAAGATAATGACTGTTTCTATGGTCTTGCCACTGCCTACAGTATCCTTATAGATAGTAAAATCATTCAAAAGCAATGTGTTGCATTTGGGAACCGTATCATTGCCACACTGCAGAGAATACGTCGCATCATCCGAGAACATGTCAAGATACACGTCACTGCTTCCGCTGTTGGTCACATCAAGATATGTGACAACAAGTTGTTTACCTGCAGATGCATCCACAGAAAATGCAGCATCTCCCGCATCACCCGGATAAGATCTCATGGTGTCATAACCCATATATTCAACCTTCAGATCGGCAATGCTCAAAAATTCGGCCACACCTGTATTGTCTATCTGCATAGGTCCACTCTGAACCTGTTCATCGCTCTTTTCATTGTCTGAGGATTCTTTCTCTTTCTCTTGTTTCTTATTGTCCTCAGCAGCCTTATTCTTGGCGAGGTAATCCTCTCTCAGCTGATCCACCCTTTCCTGCTTTGCTTTCTGTTCAGCTTCCTTCTGTTCTTCCTTTGCAAGCTGTTCTTCAGTCAGGATATTATTGCTCATCTTGGGATCATACTTTTTGAGCAGATCGGCCGAATATTCAATTATCATTTCCTCCTGCTCTTCACTGAGGTCGACAACGGTCGGGATAGCACATCCCGTAGCGCCAAGCAGTGCGCAGGTCAGAATAATCATATGTATCTTTTTGATCTTCATATCCTCATTCTACCAAATAAGTATTTGCGTGACAATCCTCAGGCTTTTTCTATATCGAACCAGAATTCCACACCGTTTTCTTTATTGGTTGCTCCATATGGTTTGTTTACCGAGTCCTGAATGGCCTTTACGATCGACAGACCAATGCCGCTTCCGCCGTAAGCCCTCGTTCTCGCCTTATCCACCTTGTAGAATTTTTCAAAGAGATGCTCCATGCTCTCTTCGGGTATCAATTCCCCGGTATTGAATACCGTAACTCTTATATCTACCGGATCTTCACCCGGTTTAATATCTACCTTTATCTTTTTCTCTCCTGCACAATGATTTATGGCATTGGAGAGATAATTGGTAAATACTTCCTCCGTACGAAATTCATTACTCCATACATATATCGGTTCGATGACCGGAAATATTAATTCTATCCCGGAAGATTTCGTCATTATTTCCGCTGCCTGAAGGCGGTTTTTGATCATTGTCACTATATCGAACCGTTCCATCGTGACCTGTTCATTGCCAAATTCCAGTTCGTTAAGAGTGAGCAGTTGCTTTACCATGGAATTCATTCTGGCTACTTCATCACTGATAACGCTGCAATAATAATCCCTCGATTCCTTATCATCGCTGATCCCTTCCGCCAGTCCTTCCGCATATCCCTGAATGAGTGCAAGCGGTGTCTTGAGCTCATGCGAAACATTGGAAATGAATTCGCTTCTCATTACCTCCATTTGCTCTTTTTTCTCTATGTCCTTCTGTAATTCGACATTTGCGGATTTAAGTTCGCTGATCGTTTTCTCAAGAGCCCCCGACAGCTTATTGATATTGTCACCGAGAACACCTATCTCGTTGCGTTGCTTTCCGGTGTATTTCGCATTAAAATCCAGGTTACGCATTCTGTCGGAAATATCTGCGAGTTCAAGTATCGGCTTTGATATCTTACGCGTGACGATCACTATCACTATAACACTGATCAGTATTGTGAATAAACCGATCACGGTCATAAACCTGTTGGTTATTCCGACCGCCTCCCTGATACTCTCAACGGCAATACGCATGAGAAAAAGATCATCATTGCTCAAAAAGCCCCATATCTCAAGGTATTCCACACCGGTCCTCACATCCACGCTCTTTAAGAGCTGATACTTGTCGCCCTGCTCTATGAGTTCCTCTTTCTTCGGACTCCGATTGAGGAATACTTTATCCCACAGTTCAAGCGTGATACCCTCCTGGTCCTTTCCTATATAGAGGTGTATCCTGGAGTCCACATCCACTATGATCAGGTCCATATTGTTGACACGGCAGATATTTTCTATCTCTGACACAAAATTCTCATCCTGAAGCGTGCCATCCTCCGATGCCTCTTCGACCTTTATAAATGCATTTTTTAAGGTATCCTCTTTTTTCTTGATATAAAATCTTTCCAGAAATGTATTGTTTATGAGGATCAGAAATACAATGGTACCGACCATCAGCCCCGCAAAAACAAGCGCAAATTGCCTCGTTATGGTAAATTTCGCTCTTTTTTTGCCCTGCTCATTATTCATTTGATCATCAGTTTTATTTCTGTGTTTCATCGAATTTATATCCCATACCCCATATAGTCCTGATCAGTTCTCCCTTTTCTCCCATCTTGCTGCGGAGTTTCTTAACATGTGTATCTATAGTCCTCGCATCTCCGAAATAATCATAATTCCAGACATGATTGAGTATTTTCTCTCTGGAGAGCGCGATGCCTTTATTTTCCAGGAAATAAGAAAGCAGTTCAAACTCCTTGAAACTCAGTTCAATTTCGTTGCCGTCTATTGTTACGGTATGTGCAGTCTTGTCGACCTTTATCCCGGCGACTTCCAGTATCTCATCCTCTGTTGAGGCATTTCTTCTGAGTATTGCTTCAACCCTTGCAACAAGTATCTTGGGGCTGAAGGGTTTGGTTATATACTCATCTATACCGAGTTCGAAGCCCTTGAGTTCATCCTTTTCCTCGCTCTTGGCGGTAAGCATGATGATCGGCACTTTGGAATATTCTCTGATCAGCTTACATACTTCCCAGCCGTCCATAACAGGCATCATGACATCGAGTATGATAAGTCCTATATCTTTATTTGCCAGAAATAAATTAACCGCATCTTCACCGTTGGACGCTTCAAAGACCACATAGCCTTTGCTTGAAAGGAAATCCTTCACAAGCTTCCTCATACGTTCTTCATCATCTACTACCAGTATCTTCGCCATTTCCATATTTTATATCCAATTCCCTTTCTTTTTCTCTGATAACCGCTTCTCTCTCATCAAGTTCCTGTTTCCATGAAGAGTATTCATTTTCCAGCGTTCTGCGATAATTGAGAACCGTCGGCCTGTTACCGGACATACTTATGGCAAACATTATGATTATGAGTATCACAAGTATCACATTGACCAACGTGAGCATCGCATTTTTTCTTTTGAGCGGCTCCGTTTTTTTCTTTACTCTTATTACTCTGGGGACCTTTTCATCCTCCAGCTTATTGTTGAATACCTGATAAAGCGGTACCGGTGATAATTCTTCCGGCCTCACTCCCATGGAGAGCATTCGCTTCTGCAGTTCATGCATGTAAGAATAACCAACGGGCGTTCTGAACATTTTCTTGTCCAAAGCCGCCCGATAAATTGCCAAAACCGTATTGCCGTTTTTATTTTCTATCTTTTTTTCTATATATCTGACCGCATTGAGTTCCTGATTGGCCAGTTCGACATCATCTGCCGAACCAAACAGATATCCGTTAACCGTACTTGCAGCTATTTGTTCTTTGTCCATAATATCCTTTCCCAAATCATGTCAGTTCCCGCTCCGCCGTTTGATCTGATCCTGTTGATCGGTCACCCCGACTTTGTTTATTCGGTCGGCCTGACTTTGTTTATTCGGTCGGCCTGACTCCGTAACCTTTCCTGATCCCCTCAACATTGCGATTGTTGTTCTTCATATTGTCTCTCTGTTTGATGTTAACGTACTTAGCTATCAGATCCGATTCTTCCTTGAACTTGCAACCGTACACTATCCTTCTGTGCCCAGCCTCAGCATGCCTTACAACCGTGGCAGTAAGCTTGAAACTTCTCATGTTCGTCTCATCCGTAAAACTTATGACTATCGGCATTCCCATGGTAACTTCAGTAGCATCATCGCACACAAATGCAATTCCCGTTGCACTTATATCCTTTACCGTTACCGCATGTTCATGCACATTGTCACCCAGCAGTACATTTCCAACGGTTCCGACCCAGACTCTGTGTGCACCTCTCCTGTTGGTGATCCTTGCTTCCTTTTGTCTGCAGGTAACCTCCTGGAAAATAGTACCGTCACTCATCTTGTAGCTGCGTATGGAAACATTGGAAAACTGATAAACCCTATTGTCTTCCTTGCTGGCAACATAAAGGCCGAGGACAACTCCGTTGATATCAAAGCCCACAAGTTTATCATCCTGATAAACAGGCTCGATCTTTATTCTGAGTTCTTCCTCGTTCACTTCAATGACAGTGGTATCAAATTGCATCGTCCGTACTCCGCGTGCCGCTATGATCTGCACCGGTGTACCGGGTTTGATATCGGAAATAACCATAATATCCCTCGCATTTTACGTTCTCTATATAGTTTACCACAATTTTACTGTCATAGACATTATTTTTAGTTTTAGTTTGGCAACCGGTTTGTAGTTTGGTTTGGCAACCGGTTAAAAATGTATTTTGTCTTATCAAGGATCAAATCGCTGCAATCCGGAGTCCCTCCGGTGGCGTTTGCCGCCTTTCTGACCGAGCTGTGGCTTGGACGCGCCACGGACTCCTCCTCTCCTCTCTACGTTCGTCGGCCTTGCCGTTCGACTCCCTTTTATACGAAAAAACAGAGGCGATATGCCTCTGTTTTTGTATGGACCAGACGGGAGTCGAACCCGTGTCCGAAGCCCCATCCCCCGTACTTCTACAAGCTTAGTCGCTTATTGGACATTCCCTCCATACGGAGGCAAACGACAGCCTACGTATTTCAGTAGCTTCATGATACGCCCATATACTCAAAGCTTTGTATATGTCGTTTCTCACAAAGATGATACCCTCATCCAATGTGTGAGTTCATCGGACAGAGCAGCTGCAAACTAGGCAGCGTATGCTAAATTTTCGTTAGCGTTTAATTTTAGGTTTGCAATTAACGTATTGCAACGGCTTGCTTCTCCGGTTTCAAAAACCCCGTCGAGACCTTGACTGGCCCGATTTGTATTATATAGAATACAACATTTAGGGATAAATGTCACTATTTGGGGGACCAATATATCTTTTTTTAGATGCATAAACTATCAGAACTGAGTTTAACACATCCGATAATCTTCCCGGATCAGATATTATATCTGTTTATTTAACTTCAGCAACATCATTCTCTCAGTTTATGGCAGATAATTTCCTAGAATTGGCCTTTTTATCCGTACTTTTGCCACAGGTAACTTGCTTTTCATGAGTTTGGACAGATAATTCCTCCTGATTGGTCACTTTATCTGTCCGCAACCCGATATTAAACTGGTTTTCCATGGTTTGGACAGATAATTCCTCCTGATTGGCCTCTTTATCTGTCCGTCAGCCCAAAACTACTTGATTTTCTGAGGTTAAGACAGATAATTCCTCCATATACGCCTCTTTATCTGTCCGCACCCCGATATTAAACTGGTTTTCCATGGTTTGGACAGATAATTTCTCCTGATTGGCCTCTTTATCTGTCCGTCAGCCCAAAACTACTTGATTTTCTGAGGTTAAGACAGATAATTCCTCCATATACGCCTCTTTATCTGTCCGGCGCCACCAAAAGCTCACTACTTACAAGCCCGCAACCTCCAAAAGCCCGCACCCCCCAAAAGCCCGCAATCTCCAAAAGCCCGCAACGCAAAAGCGGATGGCTCATCGCCACCCGCCTGTCTTTGATCATTAATCCATATAAAATATATAGCTTATTCTTTTACACCACCGATCGTAAGACCTGTTACGAAGTATCTCTGTAAGAAAGGATACAGCATTATGATCGGTATTACGGTGATGATCGTAGCCGCAGAACGAACCGACTGCGGTGTGACCGTCTGACCCTTGGTGGCTGCGGCATCTGCTACGGAACCACTCTGCTGGGTAACTGAGTTGAGCAGTTTCATCAACTCATACTGAAGTGTCGTATATTCAGGATTCATACGGTTGTAGATCATGGCATCAAACCATGAGTTCCACTGGTAAACAGCTACGAACAATGCGATCGTTGCATAAACCGGTTTACACAAGGGTGATATGATCTTCAAAAATATAGTAAAGTACCCTGCTCCGTCAAGCTGAGCAGACTCTTCAAGTGAATCCGGAATTCCTTGCATGTATGTACGCATAACCAGGATATTGAATGCCGAAACCATACCGGGTATCCAATATACATTGAATGATGCGGTAAGATGTAAAGCCTTAAACAAAAGGAATGTGGGGATCAAACCACCGTTTACATACATCGTGATTACCCAGAAAGCAGATAACTGCGATCTGAACAGGAATCTCTTACGGCTTACTATGAATGCAAGAAGCGCATTCGCGATCAGCGCTGTAATTGTACCGACTATTGTTCTCGCAACCGTGATAAAAGCACCACGTTTGAAGTTCTGGATGGCAAGAACCGTCTTATAGTTCTTCCATGTAAATACTCTCGGGAAAAGGTGGATTCCACCTCTTACGGCATCAGTACCGTCGTTTAATGATATCGCCAACGTATTCAAAATAGGATAAAGTGTTATGACTACGAAGGCAAACATAAAGATAAAATTAAATGTATAGAAAACCTTATCCGCAGTGGTCAGTTTTCTCTTTTTAGGTTTTACTACAACCTTCTCTTCTTTGTTCTTACCCATAACCTCTCTCCTAAAACAGTCTTTCTTCGCCAAGTACCTTCGCAACCGAGTTACCTATCAGAATAAGTATGATAGAAACCAGACTCTTGAATATACCTGCCGCAGTACCCAGTGAATAATCCATCTGGCTGATACCCCATCGCAATACGTATATATCGATAGTCTCGGATACATCTACGATAGTGGGGTTACCTAACAGGTACTGGATCTCGAAACCTGCATTGATAACGTTACCGATATTGATGAGTGTAAGTATCATGATGGTAGGTTTGATGCTTGGTAATGTTATAAACCATATCTTATCGCCTCTTCCGGCTCCGTCGATGGCCGCTGCCTCATACAGACAGGGATCGATGGATGTGATCGCTGCCAGGTATACGATAGCATTCCAGCCTGTTTCTTTCCAGTTGTTGGCAAATGCGACGATTCCCCAGAAATATTTTTCTATTGAGAAGAACGGGATATATGTATCAACAACGTGCCAGTTTACCAATAACTCATTTACTATACCTGTTGATGACAATGCATCATGAAGGATACCGGTAACGATGATCCATGACAGGAAGTGAGGCAAATAAGAGATTGTCTGCACGACTTTTTTCGTTATGGATGTTCTGATCTCATTGAGCAGGATGGCAAATAAAACTGCCATTATCAATGTAGTGATCATGTTGATGGTTCCCATTGCTATGGTATTTCTGAATACCCTGAAGAACGTAGCGTCCGCAAACAGGAACTTGAATTTGTCCAGACCTATGAACTTACTGTGAAGCAAACCTGTTTTGGGTTTATACTTCTGGAAAGCCATAAGCCAGCCCCCTAAGGGTAAATAGCAGAATATAACACCATATATTACGAATATGATGGACCATACGATAAGCACTCTCTGTCTTTTAAGCTCTTTACGTGTGATCTTGGGGGTAATAGATGCTTCCTTTACTCTTTCTTTTTTCTCGCGTGCCATTTTTCCCTCCGCACAAAAAACTTCTCTTTTAAGGCTGACGCCTTTTCAATAAGTCAGCCGTGGTTGCAATAAAGCAACCACGGCCGGCTACTTGAAATATTTAAGATATAACAGTCAGAAAATATTATTCAGCTGTAGCTGCTCTTCTTTCCAACTCTTCCTGCATCTCAGCAAGGAAGTCTTCAGGCTTACAAGCATTGTAAGCATCCATGTATTCACTCCATGAAGCCTCGAAGTCATTGCCCATAACTACCTTAGGAAGCCATTTATGCTTTGTCTCGCCCATCTTTGTCCAAGCAACACCACCGGGGGTGTCAGTTGTCATAGCATTTGAGTAAGAGTACATAGGATACCAGATACCTGTCTCACAAACCTTAGAATGGATCATATCAGGATAGTTCTCTGCGCCGTATGCTTCGAAGCACTTAACGATCGGCTCAGGAAGTGTAGCGAAGAACTCAGATGTCTGCTGGCTGGGCTGCATTGCATTCTTTCCATCCTTGCTTGTTCCAAGCCACTGAGGGAAGTAAGAATATGTACATACATGGTTAGCCTTCCACTGATCATCTGTTGCCTGTTTTCTCATCTCTTCTGTTCTGTAGTACATTCCGTCGTCATCTACTAAGTAGTCAACGCCTTCAACGCCCCAGTAACGAAGATCATGGATCTCCTGATCAAGACAGTCAGAAAGGAACTTGAATGCAAGATCGGGATCTTCACATGCTGTTGTAACTGCGATACCTGATGAGTTGTTAAGTGTATCGCCGTATGAATGCCACTGCTGCTCCATGCCGGGTTCAGCTGTAAGTCCGAGCGGAACATAGCTACAGCCTAACTTATCATAACCCTGCTGTGCGAATACGTCAGTAATTGTGTAGTTGAAATCCCAGTTCTGGTCACACATACCAAGTACACAACCTGTAGAAAGCTTTGCAATATACTCATCATATGTCTGAGTAGCAAATTCCTTATCGATCATGCCCTTGTTGTATTCTTCATTCAACTTACCGAAGTACATCTTAGCTGTAGGGGTTGTGTTGTAGTCAACGATCTTCATGTTGTCAACATCAACGATTACAGAACCATCGTTCGGATATCCATCGAGGAACTCAGGTGCGTTCTCAAGACAGAAGTATCTCCAATCCTCGCAAAGGATTGTGTAAGGGATTACCGGGTTGCCTTCGAATGTAGGATTCTCAGCATAGAAGTTCTCTAATACATCAAAGTAATCATCAAGAGTTTCTACCTTCGGATATCCTGCCCACTCAAGTACTCTACACTGAATCCAGAAAGCTTCGTCATTATGACCTGTCTCTCTGTTCTCACCGTAAGAGTTTGTAAATACGTTAGCCCAGTAGATCTTTCCATCTTCCTGACGGAACATATCCCATTCAGCGTCTGAGTACATTTCCTTGATATTAGGATACTGCTCAATATAATCATCCCAAGCTACAAGTGCATCAGCTTCATAAAGAGAAACGGAAGCGTCACCACCGTTGATGAAGTCAGGATATTCGCCTGCTGCGATCATGGTACCAACTGCTTCTTCAGCTGTCTGGCCTGTTAACCATGTCTCCTTAACTCTTACGCCTGTCTTCTTAGCGATGATCTCCTGGATCTCGTTGCCATCATTGATCTCAGAACCGGGCATACCGATGAAGCATGTGAAATCTGTGATCTCATCCTCTGCATACTCTTTCTTCTCTTCTGCAGCGGGTGCAACTTCTTCGCCACCTTCATCACCTGTCTGAGTCTCTACTTCCTGCTGGTCTGCAGGAGCATCAGGCTTAACATCAGTCTTTTCATTACAGCCTGTAAGCATTGAAGCTGTAAGAACTGTTCCGAGCAATAAAGCTGTGATTTTTTTCAGTTTCATTTTAAACCTCCCATTGAAAAAATGTTTTTATTGCAATTCTAATTGTAAATTTTTTCTAAATTATTTAATACGGATAAATTCTATATAAAACATGGACAAATTATAGTTTTTTATTCCTATAATCTGTCCATGAAGAAAAACGATCAACCTATACTGCCTGCGTTCTTTCTGTATTTGCTTGGTGTACAGCCTTTTAAGGCTATAAATCTGTTTATGAAGTAGTCTGTATCCTTATATCCGACCTCCTCGGCTATCTGTGAAATCTTCTTGTCACTCTTTAAAAGCATACCCGCAGCCACCTGGACCCTGTAATTACTCAGGTAATCCTTGAATGACATACCGTATTTTTTCTTGAATATCTGTCCAAGGTATGAACTGTTGACAAAATACTTTGCGGAAAGCTCCCTCAGCGTCAGGTTTTCCATATAGTTGTCGGCGATCTCCTTCTCGACCTCCGCAAGGACACCCCTACTCACATTTTTTCTTAAGGAAATGAGATAATCCGCATATTCATACGCGAACTGCTTCGTATGGAGCCTGCTGCCTCTTGCGATCGATGAGTCAAATACATGCTCGCTTATGTAGAGCATTACCTCTTCCTGATTGACTGTTTCATCCTGTTCGACCGCGAGATGTATGAGTCTGAACAGGAGGTAGTTCGTATTCATGTTTATGGTCTCGTCAACACTCGATGCCGTTTCCATCTCATCGAAGAGCATGTCAACATACGTGTCGATACCTGTCTTGTCATTCTGCTCTATTGCGGCTATGAGCGAATCCAGTTCCTTCTTGCACAGCGCTACCTTCTTCTCGTTGACCTGCATCTCCTCCTCATAGAAATACACGTCCTTTCTGTCCCTGAAGTTCTTGAAGGATCTAAGCGTGCTTGCCGAACTGTAACTGTAGGAGATCTTGGCTATGTCATCAACGGCCTTACCTATCAGAAGAACAATGGGTATCTTGAAATCCTCTCTCTTAAGGGCGGTCGAAAGACGGTTCATGAATTCATGCTCGTCGATCTCGCGCTCTTTCGACATGTAATCGCAATATATGAAGCCTATCTCGTATTCTTCCTCATATCCCGGGATATCCTTTATACAATGGTCATCGCTCGCCCCGAGGTATGTCCTGCAACAGTCATAGAGCTTGTTTTTCAGAGATGAGAGCTCGCCCTCGTCTATTTCATCGAGTGCGCTTATGCTGTCAAATGCCACATGGATGAATCTGATCTTCCCCGACAGCCTCAAGTTTGTTTTTATGTACTCGAGATGCCTGTCTTCAAACTTGCCTCCGAGGAGCATCATCAGATTCTGTATCATGTACGCCCGCTTCATGCCGGCGCTGTCTTTCATTTCCTTTAATTCGATATCCTTGAGCACGGAAGCCTTTGCAAGTATCTCGATCAGATTGTCCCTGACGATCGGCTTTAAGACGTAGTCCATGCTGCCGTACCTCAGAGCCTGCTGTGCATATTTGAAATCATTGAAGCCGCTGACTATGACAAAGAATGCATCGCTGATCTCTTCTTCTCTTATCTTCTGCAAGAGTTCCAGCCCTGTCATCTTGGGCATCTGGATATCTGCAAATATTATGTCAACCTCATTGTCGAGCAGATAATCATATGCTTCTTTTCCGTCGGAGGCTTTTTTTACTATCTCACAGCCTTCCGCCTCCCAGTCTATAAGTTTGGACAGACCTTCAAGCGTGAACGGCTCATCATCCGCAAGCATTACCTTAAGACTCATGTGTATTTCCTTTCTCTATGGCTTCAAGCGGTACACTTATTACCGTAAACGTACCGACGCCTTCCTCACTCTCGATCTCGAATCTTGCCTTGTCATCACTGTTCATCCTGAAACGGATGCAGGCATTTATTATGCCTATGTGGCTCTGCTTCTTGAGATCGTCTATCGAAGAATTGTTCATACTGTCGTTGAGTTTTGTGACATCCTCTTCGCTCATACCGTTTCCGGTATCTTCTATTTCCATTACAAGTATACCGTCCTTGCGATAGATCCTTACATATATCCATGTCGGGCTTGTCTTTTTCTCCATGCCGTGAACACACGAATTCTCCACGAATGTTACCATCGTAAGCCTTGGGATCATGATATCCCTGCAGTCATCGTCAAGTTCGATGCTGTAGCTTAATTTGTCACCGAACCTGTATTTCTGTAGCTGGAGATAATCCTCAATGAACTTTACCTCATCGGCTATGGTCGTTGTATCATCGATCCAGTTGACATTCTGTCTTACGAGTACAGAAAGCTTCTCTATCATGGCTGCGGTCTCACCCTCGGATTTGAGCACCGAGTGCATTCTCATGCTTTCAAGCACGTTGAACAGGAAATGCGGGTTTATCTGTGACTGCATCGCCAGCAGTTCCGCATTCTGTCTTGCGATATCGGACTGCTGCCTTGCGATCCTGTTCTCATAGGACTGATTGATAAATGTGATCATGATCAGCGGTATCAGGATGTTCAGTATCAGTGCCGCTATCATGAAGCTCTTATAATCGGAAATACGTCCGAGTACCGATTCCGGAGGATTTTTTATAAGTATCCTGAACTCCTGGCCGTACGCGTTCCATACCTGTTCCTTTGCAAAGTTTTCTTCACCGTTCAGTATTTCAAACGGCTCATTTGCATTGGAATGTCCCTCCGTGGAAGCAATGATCTCATCACCTATACAGATATATATGGGATAAGGGTATTTCATCCTGTTGAGTTTTCTGACAAAGGTAGAATAATCTATCTCGACACGGACCAGTTTATTTCTTATGGATGTCCTGAAATAATCCATTTCCCTGATCAGCGCTATACGTCTCCTTCTCGATGCGGTCAGCTGTTCATCTCCGACGTAATAACACGATACGTATGTATTCTTGCCGTAATCGGTATAATCCTCATACCATTTTTCGGTCCTTGCCACATCGAGTTTTCTTAAGAACCCGCCGTTTACCATGGTCGGGTTATTTACATAGAGAACTATCTCGGAAACGGATGCATCGGAACCCGCAGTAAAGAAATCCATGACATCCTTCTTGATCTCATAGCATTTGTCATAGAATTCATACTCGGAAGCATAACTCGCTTCCAGGAACTTATTCATTTCCTCATTAACATAGATCTTTCTGGCGACTCCCAGAGCCTCACTGAAGGATGTCTCGAGAAGATACTGGACAGAGTCCGCTTCATTCTGCATCTCTATGGCCGTCTTCTCCTTTTCATTGCTAACGACCACGGACAAAAGCAGTGTATCCGTAAGTATGAGCGGTACAAGTACACCTATAATATATAAAAGCGCCAGCCTTGTCCTTCCGCCGAATCTCTTATGTTTTACGGTTTTTTCTCGTTTCTTAGATAGCATCATCCCACCGTGTTCTGTTCATATATCTTCCACTGTCTGTATACTCTGTCGGCCACTTCCATCTTGTTCTGCGGATGCAGCTCATATTCAAAGCCGAGGTCGTAGATATCCACCATCGTAGCATTTTTTATGTCCTGTGCTCTCGCCTGGGCATCCCTTAAGAATTCCCATGAAGCCGAATGGCGTCCTTTGCCTTCCTGTCCCCAGTAAGGCAATTGGATATATACGAACGGAAGATCATCGTCATTGTACAGCTCTCTCATCTCATCCACGAACTCACGCAAAAGGAATTCGTATTCCCATGCGTGCCCCGCATTGCTCTCTCCCTGATAGAACATCATGCCCTTGAAGTTCAGATGTCTTAATGGATAAAGCATGCCGTTATACAGGCCGCAGGGTCTCCATATGTAAAATGTGATGTCCTTTAAAAGTTCCGCACCCTTCGGCAGATCATGACCGATCTTATATCTCCACTCTCCGTTCAGCGTCAGCTTCTCATCACCGAGTCGCAGGAAATAAGGCATCTGCGGCACGAAGCCTCCACACCTTCCGTTTGCAACTACTCTGACAAATATGGTATTGATCCCTTCCCTTAGCAGTCCTTCGGGCACGTCATATCTGGCATGATCGTATCTGCAGTCCGAATGCCCTATCTTGACACCGTTGATGTAAGTATCATCCGAATCTATGGTCATACCCATGAAGAGTTTTGCTTTCTTTGCTGCCTGCTCAGCAGTAAGGCTTATGCTTTTATATACCCATATCGCTCCTCTTACATCGACAAGTTCTCTGTATCTGGCGGGATTTTCTTCCCAGAGGTCGGGAATGTTGATAAATCCGTCTTCATTTAGGTCGGTCTTTTCATACCATTTTTCGGTAAGTCCCCTATCCGCAGCATCCAGCCTCTCGCACCATTCACTCTGCTTCTTAAGCTCTGTTTCCGATATCATTCGGACGGCTTCACTGTCCTTGTCGGCTTCTATCTTTCGCTCACAGCAAACCTTGCAGGAATTGTTCTCATCGCAGTCACAATCACTGATATCTTCGCCGCGCTTAACCGCCATGTCCTTAAGTTTCTCATTGATGAGCTTTAACCTGTCTTCGTCCATAAGTGCTTCTATATGCGCACCGCCGACCGCAGTCTGCACAAGTCCCACAGGAATCCCGAAATCCTCAAGCACATGCTCGGCATAGAAAAATCCGAGTGCCGAAAAATCATATACATATTCGCTTGTCGCGGGCAGCCATGCACCGCCGCTTAAATCCTCGCTCTTCCTTCCGAACACGGGCTCCTTGGAAACCTCGAAATGCCTTATCAAAGGATTATTGACATGCTTCATGTGCTCTTCCGTTAGATCGAGCGTCTTTCTGATCGTCAATTCCATATTTGACTGTCCCGCAAGCAAAAATACGTCTCCGAACAGGACATCGTTTATCACGAGTTTCTCATTACCCGTCAGATCACATACTTCTATCGTATACGGTCCACCGGCAGCCTTAGGTGCGATCTTCACTTCAAAATTTCCGGCGTCATCCGCTTTTCCGTGATAATCGGCTCTGTCATTTTCCCCGCTTACGGTCACCTTTATGTCAGCACCCGGGCTCGATTGGCCCCATATCGTGTTTTCCCTGTCTCTTTGCAATATTGCCTTGTCACTGAGTATCTTTGGAAGTTTCATACCTCTCTCCTAATCTCTCTTTCCGCAACCTTCTTGCCGGCTCTATCCCAGATTCCTTACCTTGAAATCTCTTTCCGCCTCACGCTTCATATCCTTTTTCGCTATATCCGCTCTCTTGTCGTAGAGCTTCTTGCCTCTGGCAAGACCTATCTCTATCTTAGCCCTTCCTTCGGAAAAATAAACCTCCAGCGGGACCAGCGTGTAGCCTTTTTCCTTGATCTGACCGTAAAGCTTGTCTATCTGGCTTCGATGCAGCAAAAGCTTCTTAGGTCTCAAAGGATCCTTGTTGAAGATATTTCCCTTCTCATAAGGCGATATGTGACAGCCGTATACCCACACTTCACCGTTTTCGATCCTGATGAACGCCTCCTTTATACTGCATTTGCCCATCCTGAGCGATTTCACTTCCGTTCCGTGAAGCACGAGACCGGCTTCGTATTTTTCCTCTATAAAATAATCATGATATGCCTTCTTGTTGTTGGCTACCAGTTTTCTCGGTTCATTTGCCATAAAATTCTCCCTCAGTCCGCGATCTTATCGTAAATATCAAAGTCTATGGTCCTCATAAATTCATCGCATGACGAAACGACCACACAGACCTTCTGTCCGAGAGTATAGACCTCCCCGCTTCTCGTACCGCGCAGTTCATAACTGTCCTCGACGTATACAAAATAATCTCCGGGCAGCTTTGAGATATGTACAAGTCCCTCTATGGTATTGGGCAGTTCCACATAGATGCCCCACTCGGTCACTCCGCTTATGACACCGTCAAATATCTCGCCGATATGATCTGCCATGTACTGGCATTTCTTGAGCTTTGTCGTTTCCCTCTCCGCTTCGACCGCACGTCTTTCGGTCTTTGATGACTGCTCGGCAACGCCTGTGAGGATCCTGTTGTAATGATCCGCCTTCGCCTTGTTCATGCGTCCCCTGATGTGATCCTTGATGATACGGTGTATCTGAAGATCCGGATAACGTCTTATCGGGGATGTAAAATGACAATAATAGCGCGTAGCAAGTCCGAAATGCCCCAGGCATTCCGTCGTATATTCGGCCTGCTTCATGCTCCTTAGCACAATTGTTGAAACAAGTGCTTCCTCATCGGTATCCTTTACTTTAAGGAGGAGCTTCTGCAATTGGGCGGGGCTCACATCATCTTTGCCGATATCAAGTGTCAGTCTGAATTTCCTTATGAAATCAGCCAGTTTTTCCATCTTTTCCCTGTCGGGATTCTCATGAGTCCTGTAGACAAACGGACTCTTCTTATCATAAAAATGTTCCGCCACCGTTTCATTGGCAAGCAACATGAATGATTCGATAAGCCTCGTGGCATCATTGGTTTCATAAGGTTTTACGGCAATGGGTCTTCCCGTGTCATCCAGTTCAAATTTTGTTTCGGGAAGATCAAAATCTATGGCTCCCCTTTTTCTTCTTACATTTTTAAGTATCTCACTGAGTACGGCCATATTGTCGAACATAGGGACAAATTCGGCATACTCTTCACGCAGTTTTTCATCCTTATCTGTGATGATCTTATTGACCGTCGTGTAATCCATTCTTCTGTTTACATTGATGACGGATTCCACTATCTCATGATCGATGACTTTTCCCTGAGGTGTTACCGTCATGATACAGCTGAGCGTCAGTCTGTCCTCGTCGGCATTCAGCGAACAGATACCGTTTGACAGCCTGTGCGGCAGCATGGGGATCACGCGGTCAGCAAGATACACGCTTGTCCCTCTCTCCAGTGCCTCCTTGTCGAGAGCGGATCTTTCCTGTACATAATTGCTGACATCGGCTATATGTACTCCGAGTATGTAATTGCCGTTATCCATCGTGAGGCTGACGGCATCATCAAGATCCTTTGCATCCTCGCTGTCTATCGTGACCATCATGACATCCCTGAGATCCTCTCGTCCCAGCATGTCGGCTTCGCTGATATTCTCACCGATCCTTGCGGCCTGTTTCATGACATTATCAGGAAATTCGCTCGGAAGTCCGAAAGCCTTTACTATGGAAAGGATGTCCACACCGGGATCGTTGACATGACCGAGGATCTCGACTACGGCTCCTTCGGGTTTTTTGCCGGGCTCCCCGAAGCTTCTTATATCGACAACGACCTTATGACCGTCCATTGCGCCGTTGCAGTCTTCCTTTGGTATGAATATATCCTCTTCCATCTTGCGGTCATCCGGAACAACAAAACCGAAATTTTTGCTTTTCTGGAAGGTTCCGACAACCCTCGTAGTGATCTCCTCGCGTACACTGTATTTGCCGCGTTTGTTGACCTCTATCTTATTTTCGCTGACAAGCTCCTCAAGAAGTTCACCGAGAAGTTCGCGGTCTTCGGGCTTCACCTGCATGAAGACAGCTATTTCCTTTGCCTTCATCGGAACATACTGCTCATCATTCATAAGCTGCAAAAGCAGCTGTTTTCTCTTTTCTCTCTTTTTATCCATTACAATAAACCTGTCTGTTTCACTTAGAATATTTTATCATCAAATCCGCGAATATACCATTAATATCGGTTTTTCATATAGAGTCGCGTAATTTTGTAAAAAAACAGCCCTTGCAATTGCAAGGGCCTGATCTCACTTATGGGATTATCCGCTTTTATCAGCCGAATCTGCTGATGTTGAGTACGATCGCCAATACAAGAAATGCAACTGTAAGCCAACGAGTGATCTTAACAAGTGCACCTTCCATCGAACGTCCCTTATTCTTTCCCCAATAGCTCTCTGCAGCTCCGCTTATGGAACCGAGTCCCGCAGACTTACCTTCCTGTAAGAGAACGATTGCGGACAATACAACACATATTATGATAAATACTACAGTAACGATAGTTCTTAAAACTGCCATAATTTCCTCCAAAACTACTGATAGATCTTTTTCATGCAGAGACTAGTCTAACACATTATTTCCCATATTTCAAGACAAATGGGGCACTTTTATATTTTCCCAAAATGAATTATCAAATAATCTTTCCATGCGTTATAATATGTACATAAGAAACTGCTGTCCGTTCGGGGGAAAATATGAAAAAAAAGCATTCAATAGCATTTCTCATGATCCTGAGTTGCATATGCATGTTCAGCGCATGCTCATTTTCGGATGCCGTTGACGGCTTCGGCAGACTGCTCGGTCTGGATATGGGTCCGGAGCAGACAAACGAAGTCAATGTGAGTGCGGACGTCGAGTATGTGAGCTCACCAATGGATGAACCTGTCATCACGAAAGATCCGGTCGACGAACCTGCCCCGGAAATCCGGGATACCGATATCACCGAACCCGACGGACCGTTGCCCGAATATGAAGAGATCTATGATGAAGAAGGCAAAGTTTATTCCAAAAAAGCCGCCGATCCGAACCGTATCACCATCAGCTTTGCAGGTGACATCTGTCTCACCGAGGGCTGCTCGGTCTTAAATTATATCAAACGACACGATCACAACATGAAGAACAGTTTCAATGACGAACTGTACGATCTTATGACAGGTTCGGACATATTTGTCTTAAACAATGAATTCCCCTATTCCAAAGGCGGTGCTCCTCTCCCGGACAAGATGTATACCTTCAGAGCCGATCCTGCGGATGCCGTACTTCTTCACGACATCGGAGTGGATGTGGTCTCACTGGCCAATAATCATTGCTACGATTACGGTCCCGTCGCTCTTACCGATACATTTGCAACCCTGAATGACATAGACATGCCCTATATAGGTGCGGGTTCTGATATCAACGAGGCCATGAAGCCCGCTTATTTTCTGATAAACGGCAAGAAGATCGCCATAATAGCCGCAACACAGATCGAAGGCTATGCCAATCCCGAGACGAAAGAAGCCACAGCTTCTTCTCCCGGTGTATTAAGATGCCTTGATACCACTGTCATCAGACAGGTAATCGAAGATGCCGAGTCTCAGAGCGATTTCGTGATCTGTTTTATTCATTGGGGAACCGAGCGGAGCGATCTGATCCGCGAATGGCAGAAAAGCACTGCCCGTGACATGGTCGACTCGGGAGCCGATTTCATAATCGGAGCACACAGTCATTGTCTTCAGGGAATTGATTACATAGACGGTGTTCCGGTCTGCTACAGTCTGGGCAATTATCTCTTTAACAGCAATACCCAGGATACCTGCCTGATCACGCTCACTCTCGATACCACTGCAGCAGATGCGACCGATATAGAAAGCCTGCGTTTCATCCCGTGCATCCAGTCCGGCGGAATGACATATACTGCCGACGCTGCAAACACGGAAAGGATCATCCGCTATGAGCAGGGGATATCATTTCATGCGCTTATAGATGCAAACGGATATGTAAGCTACACGTCAAAAGACATGAATACACAAAACGGCCGCAACACTTCACCCATGCGTAAGGATGAGGATACGGCCGAAGAAAACGTTAAGGATTAAAGCCTATATCACACCCGGTCTCTCGACCTGTATGATACAGTTGTATGAAGGATTGTATTCGTGAACCTTTTCAACTATCCTGTCACTTATCTCATTGTCTTTTACCTGATATTCATGCGGTATGACAAGATCAAATATCAGTTTTGAATTCTGAGAACTCTTTATCATATGGAAATCATGGAAGTTGAAGTTCTCATCCATTTCGGCGAGTATCTCTTCCACCTTGGCCTTTGCGGCATTGGTCTCTTCATCGTCATCGACCACGGGATCCATATGGATGACCGCATCACAGCCGAGCATTCCCTTTATATCAAATTCGATATTGTCGATCATACTGTGAAGCTCGAGTATGTCTTCCCTGTAGGGCACTTCAACATGAAGTGTTATCATGACCCTGCCCGGGCCGTAATCATGTACGACCAGATCATGTGTGCCTATAACCTTGTCATAGTTGCGGACTATCTTTTGGATCTCTTCGACAAGTTCGGGATCAGGCGTCCTTCCGAGCAGCGGATCTATAGTATCCTTCATCGCATCAATACCTGCATACAATATGAACAATCCGACAAGCACACCGCAGACTCCGTCGATTGGTATGTTCTTGTAGTGCGCCACGATTGCCGAAACAAGAACAAGCGTCGTCGCAAATACATCCGACAGACTGTCCTTTGATGTTGCACGCATTGCGGAACTGTCGATCTTAATCCCGATCTGCCTGTTATACATGACCATATATATCTTTATCAAAATGGAAATGATAAGAATTGCCATTATGAGCGGACTGAATTCAGGCATCTGAGGATGTATGATCTTCATTATCGAATTCTTGATGAGCTCATATGCCATCAATATGATCATGACAGCCACAAGAAGTCCTGAAATATACTCGATCCTACCGTGCCCGAAGGGATGTTCCTTATCGGGTTTGTGTGCCGCGAGCTTAAAGCCCGCAAGTGTTATGATGGAACTGGCCGCATCACTTAAATTGTTGAAAGCATCTGCGGTAATGGCTATGGCTCCCGATACGAGCCCCGCTGTGAGCTTGGTTATGAACAGCAAAAAGTTCAGAACTATACCCAGAATACTGCAGAGTACGCCGTATTTTTTTCTGACTGCGGCATCCTTGTAATTGTTGCTTCCGATAAATATCCCGGCCAGTAATTTTATCATATCATTCTTTTCCGTCCCAGCAATATGTGCAGATCTTGTCCGCATCAAGGCCTATGGCTTCGATAAGATCGTCAAGTCTGTGGAAACGAAGTGAAGTAAAGTTGAGCTGTTTTCTGATCTCTTCGAGCATTGAATCGTACTTTTCGCTGTTCGGATCCGCATACTCGTCAAGGAGCTCCTTACTTACATTGTCTCCCTCTTTTGCTGCTATCACACGCCTTGCTATAAGATCCATCTCTGAGTTGGATCTTGAGAAATTGAGGAACTTGCAGCCGTACAGAAGCGGAGGACATGCAGGTCTTATATGGACCTCCTTAGCACCGCTCTTATAAAGAAATTCCGTAGTTTCTCTTAGCTGTGTACCTCTTACTATACTGTCATCTATGAGAAGAAGGCTCTTGTCCTTGATAAGATCATGGACAGGTATGAGCTTCATCTTTGCGATCAGGTTACGCCTGCTCTGCATCGTCGGCATAAAGCTTCTGGGCCATGTGGGCGTATACTTGATGAACGGTCTTGAATACGGTATGCCGCTCTCATTGGCATAACCGATGGCATGTGCGATACCCGAATCGGGAACACCCGCAACTATATCGGGTTTGACATTATCCCTTCTTGCGAGCAATGCACCGCAATTGTAACGCATCTTCTCAACGCTCAGGCCTTCGTATGAGCTTGAAGGATAGCCGTAATATACCCACAGGAAAGCACATATCTTCATCTCTTTGCCCGGATCAACAAGTGTTGTGACCGCCTCGGGTGTCATGACAACTATCTCGCCCGGTCCGAGTTCCCTAAGGTCCGTATATCCAAGGTTCAGATAGGCAAATGACTCAAACGCGGCACAGTACGCCCCGTCCTTTTTTCCCACCGCAATGGGCGTTCTTCCCATCCTGTCTCTCGCCAGATATATACCCTTTGGAGTAAGTATCATGATCGACATGGAACCGTCTATCTCTTCCTGAGCAAACTTTATGCCTTCGACTATATTTTCCCTCTGGTTTATCATCGCAGCCACAAGCTCGGTTGCATTGATGTCGCCGCCGCTCATCTCAAGGAAATGAGTATTGCCGGCATTGAATATATCCTTAACTATCTTTTCGGTGTTGTTGATCTTGCCGACCGTTGTTATGGCAAAGGTTCCGTGATGCGATCTCACTATGAGCGGCTGAGGTTCATAATCCGAGATACAGCCGATGCCGAGATAGCCTTCCATCTCATTGACATCCTTCTCGAATTTGGTCCTGAAAGGTGAATTCTCTATGTTGTGTATGGCTCTGTCAAATCCCTTCTTACCGTATACAGCCATACCGCCTCTTCTTGTTCCGAGATGTGAATGGTAGTCCGTTCCGAAGAACAGATCAAATACACAATCCTCATTGGAAGCTACCGCAAAAAATCCGCCCATTTCAAGTCTCCTTACCGTTGTAAATGTGATATCCGCATTGAAACCATTTATATCATTTAAGAAAAAACACAAATACATTCTATGTCGCATCCGTGTAAATGTAAATGTTCTTTTTCCTAAATAATTCTTAATTTATGCATATAAACTTGTCAACATGCCCATTTGCTCTTTTTGACTTTACCCCCGTTCGATCTTCCGGCAATATAACCGTTCTATCTTCCGTCCATACAATCGTTCGATCTTCCGGCCGTTAATCCGCCGATCCCGTTTCCTCTTCGATAAAATACATCCTTGAAGCATAATCTCCGAAAGGTCTCACATTTTCGTTCAGTCCCGTACCTCCGAAAGCGGGCTTCAGTCTGACTCCGCCGTACATGAGCGTATCCCCGTATGCATTCAAATGCTCTTCCTCACTCTCCATCTTCGCGATCTTCGCGATGAGCTTATGTATGCTGCTGCCGTTCTTTATATGCACGGGCGCGACCGTATTGACCAGATCCCCGAAATCCATGATGTTCAGTTTTTCCTTGTAATTGTAAAAATGATAGAGCTTATCCTTATCCAGCCCCTTTGCGTTGAACTGCATGTAGACATGGTTCGGGATCGCCTGCTTCTGAAGGAGCATACCCACTGCCCTATCCTTATCGGGAGAAACAACCGTCCACTCCGTCACATTGCCGTCATTCTGCGAAAGAACGGTATTGCCATAGCCCTGAGATCCAAAGCGTCTGCCTCTGTAGAATCTGCCATGATTAAATACCTCTCTCCATTGCTTATACAGTATGATCTGGAACCTGATGGCGTTCAACTCCTCCTTCGTTGCATCACAGAGGTTGAGCTCATATCCGAGCGCGCCGAAAGCCGCCACATTGAACCTCGTGGACATCGGCGTATTGCGCAGCGTCTGATGATTCGGAACAGCCGAAACATGCGCCCCGACGGTACACAGCGGATATCCGTAGCTGTAACCGTTCTGTATCTCCGCCCTGCAGATCGCATCTGTATTGTCACTGCCCCATATCTGCGGAAAATAAGAGAGTATTCCCAAGTCAAACCTGTTACCGCCCGAAGCACAACCCTCAAATAATATATCAGGAAATCTTTCCGTCAATGTTCTCATGATCCTGTATAGACCGAGGATGTATGCATGACCTGTCCCGCCCTGCCGCATCGGCTCCGTATCCTGCGAATATACGTCCGTGAAATTGCGGTTATAGTCCCATTTGACATAACTTACGTTGCCTGAAGAAAAAGTCTTCGTCATGGCTTCTATGATATGATCGCACACTTCGGGTTTGGACAGATCTAGTATCCTCTGATTCCTTCCCTCCGAATGCATGGCACCGGGTATCTCAAGCGTCCAATCCGGATGTTCCTCGTAAAGACGCGACTTTACATTGACCATCTCGGGTTCAACCCACAGTCCGAACTTAAGGCCGAGCGCATTGACCTTGTCCGCTATTGACTTTATGCCCCCTCCCAGTTTCTTCTTGTTTGGTTCCCAGTCTCCGAGACTTGCGGTATCATCATTTCTTTCACCGAACCAGCCGTCATCCATGACAAAAAGCTCTATACCAACATTCTTTGCAGCTGACGCCAGTTTCAAAAGTCTGCTCTCGTTTATGTTGAAATAAGCAGCTTCCCAGCTGTTCAAAAGTATAGGTCTGGGCTCATCCTTCCACCTTGCGCTCAGTATATGTTCCGTCACAAAGCGGTGCATGTTATAACTCATGCCGTTGAAGCCTTCATGGGAAAATGTCATGACCGCCTCCGGTGCTTCAAAGCTTTCACCCGGATCCAGCATATATTCAAAGCTCTCATGATTTATGCCCCAGAGAACCCTTACCTTTCCGAATTCATTGACCTCTATGCTTTCCTCATGATTCCCGCTGTAGATCAGGTTAAAGCCATATACGTCGCCACTGTCCTCATCGGTCTTAGGTCTGTACAGCATGAAGAACGGATTGGCGGTATTGGATGAACTTCCGCCCATGCTCCCCGCTTTTGTCCTTCCCTGGATCAACGGGGTATCGATGCGTCTCATTTCCCTTGCCCAGCCTCCTCTGAAGCCGGCAAGCACATGATCGGGATCATGGAGATCGAGCTGCGATGACATGAGTTTGTCGATCCTTACGGGTGTGTCTCCCTCATTGGTCAACGTGACATTCTTTGTGATCACATCCTCTTTCTCAAATACGCAATAATCCACGCAGAGCCTTTCGCCATAGGTCCTGTCCTTATATATTATCCTGAGTCTGTCGACCTCACCCGTTTCATCATGTGATACGGGGAGTATATCCGACTTCGGCTTTCCTTTTGTTATCTCCGCGCTTTCATATATAAGATCCGATGTCCTGCTGCCGTCCGCACGTACAAGCCTTATGAACGGCTGTCTCATATCGCCTTTTCCTTCACCAGATATTTCCGTGCAGAGATTGTTGAGTGAAAGAGCCGGGTTGTCCGCAACATACATGGCATTGTTTCCGGGTGCGAATTCCTGCTTTTCAAACAGTGCCTCCGCTCCGGTATCCAGGTTTATCCTTCTTCCGTAATAGATGTGCTCGGCGATACCTTCCTTAAGTATCCTGAAAGCATAGGTAGTATTCTCCGTACTGAGTATAAATGTATCTTCAGATCGTTTTATCATGATTTATCAAGCTTTTCAGCTATTTCCTCCATCTTCTGTTCCGTAAGGATGAACTTCTTTGCAAATACTATTATCGCGATCACAAGTCCCGCTATCGGTATGATCGTCATCGTCATCCTTAATCCTAGCTTAGCCGATTCGCTCACATTCTTCGAAAAATCAATGACCTGTTCCGCTTCGCTCGTTTCACTGTTTGAAAGGCTGTTGATCGACAGGCATACGCTTGCGATAAATGCTGCGACACCGCTCGCTAACTTGACAACAAAGGTCTGCATTGAAAATATGACAGATTCGTCTCTTCTGCCGTTCTTCATCTGCCCGTAGTCTACGGTATTTGCAAGGAAAACCGTGGTAAGTACCTGCAGCACTCCGTTCGCTGCAAATATAAAGAAGCCCGGTACAAAGAGAAGAAATACATTTGACATATTGATAAATGCGATCGCAAGCAGGACAAGATATCCCGTTATCGCACTCGTTATCGTTATGTAAAATATTCTGACATTGTCAAACTTTTTTCTCAGCAGGGGATAAAACAGCATCATGCTAAGTATCTGTACTCCGCCGCCGAACATGTTGAATAATGTATAACTGTTATACCAGCCGGTCCCTCCGAAATCATATTTGAAAAAATATATGACGAGGTTTGATGTTATGTAAACCGAACAGTTGATGAGTACGATGGCTATAACGGTGACCATGGCCTGATCATTGGTGATCAGTGCCTTGAACATCCGGCCTATGGAAGGTGATTCCATATCCACCGTTGACTTCTCTTTTATGGCAACACAGGTAATGGTTATGAAAACGACGAAGAGTATGGCGACAATGAGTGCAAACCATTTGAAACCGACGCGTTCATCACTTCCGCCTATGGCATGCACCGCCATCATCGTAAATATCGTTACTATCGCCGATCCGACTCCCGCACAGGAACGTCCAAGGGTTGAGAGTCCTTCTCTCTCCTTACCGCCCTTTGTGAACGCAGGTATCATTGACCAATAAGGGATATCCATCATCGTATATGTAACGCCCCACAGGATATAGGTTACTGCTGCGTATGCGACAAGCCCCTTTGCGTCCAGACTCGGAGGCGCCGCAAACATTACATAGAGCACTATCGCATTGGTGACCGTTCCTATCATCAGCCACGGCCTGAATTTGCCGAACCTTGTATTGGTCTTTGCGACTATTATCCCCATGATCGGATCGTTGAACGCATCAAATATCCTGGCAACCAGCAATATGGTTCCCATGATGACCGCACTCACTCCGAGTATATCCTGAAAATAATACAGTACATAGCTTGCAGAGAGCATATATACCATATCCTTGCCGACGGCCCCGAGTCCGTAAGCAAACTTTTCCTTAAATCTCAATTCCATAATAAATGCACCTCACTCAGACTACCTTAAAATCTGTTTCCCATATGCCGCCTTCAGCGGTCTTTACAATAAGCTTTGCTTTGCCCTTTTTACCCGTTGTCCTTATATAGGTTCCGCTCATGCCTCCGGACAGGCCGATCATGTCGGGACCGATGATCTCGATCGGGCCTTTGACGCTCAAAGCCAGAGGATCGTTGCAAAAAGGAAGTACACATCCGTTTTCATCGACCGCCCTGATCCTTACCGCGGCCACATCATATGTATATCCTTCTTTAAGCTCGGTATGATCGCATTTCAGTTCAAGCATCTTCTGTGAAATGGGACCGACCGTCAACGTCTTTACAAGCTCGCCGTCCTTGAAGCCCTCAAACACATAATGCCTTGAGCTGCCGCCCCAGTCGCCTATGTATTTGTTGTACAGTTCTACGGCATCACTCATCTTCATTCCGTATCTTAGCATCAGATGACCTGCCCTTACCCACATCGCTTTTGAGAGATTGTACAATCCTACATTTGCTGTCTCATTGAGCAGTTTTTTTACCGCTGCCGCCTGAGCGGGTTCCGTGTTTTCCTGACTCAGGCTGTCGCCTATATAATCATCTATCATGATCGGACCGTGAGGTATATTCTTGTACGACGAATCCGATGCTTTATATTCCTTGATGAACACACCGTTCTTGTACATTTTCACGCTGTCAAGATTGGTTATGATATAGACCTTCCCTCTGTTGCTTCCGGGGTGTTCTCCTATATCCATTGTCGATGAAAGTTCAAGCACCGGTCTGTCCGAAAAGCCTGCATAGACATATGCCGCAAGTTTCGGATTCCTAAACATATCCATAACACCGTGATAACAGATCCTGTCACCGCTTCCGAAGTCCATATGCGTATTGTAATCAAACATGCACCATCCGAAGCTTCCCGCTATCTGCTTCTGCGCGGCAACTCCGTCAAGTACGTTGGCATGTCTGAGCATATGCTCGAGACGGTGCTCTTCCCAATCAAAAGCCTTGGTCGGATACATATGCCCGTTGTACTCCGTTACCATGTATGGCTTTTCGGGATCGGATGTGACATTTTCCTTCTTCTCAACGCCCCTGTTCGTTCCGATGTGTGAAAAATCATTGTATGTATATACATCCTCAAGAAAGCTTCCCTTCTTGTAGCATCTGACTCCGCCCGTCTGTCTCGACGGATCGAGCTTATGTGCCAGTTCATTGGTCTTACGGTAGAACTCATCATCATCAACCGACTCATTGATCCTCACACCCCAGAGGATGATCGAAGGGTGGTTCCTGTATTGCTCTATCATTTCACGCAGGTTCTCTATCGCCTGTGCCTTCCAATGTGCATCGCCTATATGCTGCCATCCGGGCATCTCGGTAAATACAAGAAGCCCCAGTTCATCGCATCTGTTTATAAAATACTGCGACTGCGGATAATGTGATGTCCTGACGGCATTGACTCCCAATTCATATTTAAGTATGTCCGCATCCATTTTCTGCATTGATTCAGGCATTGCATATCCCACATAAGGATAGCTCTGATGTCTGTTCAAGCCCCTTATCTTCAATCTTCTTCCGTTGAGGTAAAAGCCCTCTTTCTTAAATACGGCCTTTCTGAATCCGAACCTGTCGTACCTTTCATCGATGACATCTTCACCCATGACTGTCTCTGTTTTAAGTTCGTACAAAACGGGATCGTCAACATCCCACAACTCCACGTCTTTTGTTTCGAAAACAGTCCGGATCTCGGTTATCTCTTTAAGGAAATCACCGGTATATTCCGCTCTTCCGAGCGGTTCAAATTCATCCCCGCTGCCGTATTTCCTGATATACTGGCATATGGCAAATGCCCTTTCCTTTATTTCATCCGGCAGCTTCATGCATTTGATTCTTATCGTCGAGCTCACCTTGGCCTTACGGCAATATCTTTTTATCTCATTTATCTCTTCGCCTTCACCGGTCTCATTTTTGTACAATCCCGCAAGAGATGTTGTTACAAAAACATCATCCAGATACGTATTCTCCCTGATATCCAGATATACGTCCCTGTAGATACCGCCGTAGGTCATATAATCTATCACATTGCCGAAGGGCGGCGTATTTAACGTTTCCCTGCTGTCACAGCGCACAACCAGTTCATTGTCACCTTCCTTGAGCAAGCCTGTAAGATCAACGGTAAATGCGGTATATCCGGTATGATGCTCACCGATCTGTCTGCCGTTTAAATATACGGTCGCATCGTGCGCCACACCCTCGAACGTGAGCAGGACACACTTGTCCTTCCAATCCTTTTCATAAGTGATCACCCTCTTGTAGCCGCTCACCTTCTGATATATGCTTTCATCAAAATAATGCAGCGGTGTCTCGGCCACCGTATGCGGTAACCTGATCCTGCTGCATTCCGTATGTCCTTTCTTCAACAGCTCATCGCTGAACTCTTCGGCAAAATACCAGTCATTGTCAATATAGATCATAAACCTTCTCCTGTACATTTTGTAACATTTACCCCTGTTTCTATTGTACACCATCTTAACACAAAAACTGTAACAAAAATGAGACTGTTACCCGAAAGTAACAGTCCCGTTTGATCTTACATCAATGTAATTATGCGTTAACGATCTGACCGAAGTCGGGCTTGAGTGAAGCTCCGCCGATAAGTCCGCCGTCAATGTCAGGCTTGCTCAAAAGTTCTGCAGCATTGCCTGCGTTCATTGATCCGCCGTACTGGATACGAACTGCCTCAGCTGTAGCTGCATCGTACATCTGTCCGATGAGCTCACGGATAAGAGCGCAAACTTCCTCAGCCTGATCTGATGTAGCTGTCTCGCCTGTTCCGATAGCCCAGATAGGCTCGTAAGCGATAACAAGCTCCTTAACCTGATCTGCTGTTACGCCGTCAAGATCCCATTTGATCTGTCTTGCGATCCACTCTTTGTATGTGCCAGCCTTGCGGAGTGCAAGAGACTCACCACAGCAAAGAATTGGCTTAAGGCCTGCTGCGAATGCCTTCTTAACCTTCTGGTTGATGAGGATATCGTTCTCACCGAAGATATCTCTTCTCTCAGAATGTCCGATGATGATGTACTCAACGCCTGCATCCTTGAGCATAGGAGCTGAGATCACACCTGTGAAAGCACCCTTGTCCTCGATGTAGAAGTTCTCAGCACCAACGTGTACGTTTGTGCCCTTAACAGCCTCTACTACAGGAACAATATCAATTGCTGGTACGCAGTAAACTACGTCTACAGCGTCATTCTTAACAAGGTCCTTTAATTCTGCACAAAGTGCAACTGCCTCGCTGGGAGTCTTGTTCATCTTCCAGTTACCGGCGATAATTCTTCTACGTGCCATTATGTAATCCTCCAAAGATTATTTTATAAGTTAGCGATCAAGCCTTATCATCTGCAGCGTAAACGCCAGGAAGCTTCTTGCCCTCAAGGAACTCAAGAGAAGCACCACCACCAGCTGAGATGTGGCTCATCTTGTCAGCGTAACCAAGCTGGTTAACAGCTGCTGCACTATCACCACCACCGATGATTGTTGTAGCTGTTGTCTCTGAAAGTGCCTTAGCAACTTCCTCAGTACCGTTTGCAAGAACCGGGTTCTCGAATACGCCCATAGGTCCGTTCCAAACTACTGTCTTAGCGGACTTAACAGCCTCTGAGTAAAGCTCGATTGTCTTAGGTCCGATATCAGCACCCTCTTTGTCTGAAGGGATCTTGTCAGCATCAACAACTGTTGTTGCGATGTTAGGATTGTCGATAGGATCTGGGAAAGAATCGATGCATACTGTATCAACGGGAAGAAGAAGCTTCTTGCCAGCCTTCTCAGCCTTCTGCATCATCTCTTTGCAGTAGTCAACCTTAGTCTCATCAAGAAGTGACTTACCAACTTCGTATCCCTTAGCCTTAAGGAATGTGTAAGCCATACCACCACCGATGATAAGAGTATCACACTTATCAAGAAGAGTGTTGATAACGTTGAGCTTGTCAGCAACCTTAGCACCACCGAGGATAGCTACGAAAGGTCTTACTGGGTTCTCAACTGCGTTTCCAAGGAAGTCGATCTCCTTCTGCATAAGGTAACCAACTGCGTTGTTGCCGCCCTTTTCCTTGATGAACTTTGTAACACCAGCTACAGAAGCGTGTGCTCTGTGAGCTGATCCGAAAGCGTCACATACATAATCGTCTGCAAGGTCAGCCAGCTCTTTTGCAAAAGCATCTCCAGCCTCTTCAGGCTTGGTCTCTTCCTTGCCTCTGAAACGTGTATTCTGAAGAAGAATAACATCTCCCTCGTTCATAGCTTCAACAGCGCCTGTTGCAGTTGCACCTGTAACAGAGTAATCGCTGATGAACTTAACTTCCTTGCCAAGCTTCTCTGAAAGTCTCTTAGCAACTGGTGCAAGAGATTCACCCTCGTTAGGGCCATTCTTAACCTTACCAAGGTGTGAGCAAAGGATAACCTTACCGCCATCCTTAACGAGCTTCTTGATTGTAGGAAGAGCTGCTACGATTCTTGTCTCGTCTGTGATCTCACCGTTCTTAAGGGGAACGTTGAAGTCGCAACGAACGAGAACGCGTCTGCCCTTTACATTAATGTCATCTACGGACTTTTTGTTTAATGCCGCCATTTAATATACCTCCTGGGTTTATTATTCTTAAAAAAATGAGGCCCGGTCCACATGGACCGGACCTCATTAAAAGTCTATTCCGACT
>JAILQX010000021.1 GCA_024698705.1 Lachnospiraceae bacterium | reverse complement strand
AACATCTACTGGTAGCTGTTTTTTCATTTTCTTCTTTATACTATCTGTATTTGTTTTGTCTGTTGGATCAGCTAGTCCTACCGTCGCAATAATTATTTTATGGCGCCTGCAATCTTTCAGGGATTTGAAAGTCTTTTTCATTCCCAAAACTCCACCAGCATACAGAGCTCCTACATAAATAATTGTCTTGTATGAATTGATATCCTCTACACTCTCATAGGAGTTCAGTCCGAAGCCAAGACGATTTGCTAACTCGTCGGCATATTTTTTTGCTGTACCATATTGTGAACCGTAAACAATAATATTCTGCAGTTTACGAGTTCTTTTCTCCCTGATCACTTTTTCTAATTCCACCAGTCTTTTTCTCAAGCGTAATTTTTTTATAAAATCTTCGCAGGCCTCATCCTCAGAATCGAAATAGCATACCACGCCTCGCAAAGAAGCGCGTTCATCAGTATTATAGACTTTCCATTTGCCATCCTCTTGAGTTATTACCACCTCATCTGGCTTCAGTGACGCAGTATTGCAAATATTTGCACCTTTCAAATTCTCTTCTTTGATTACATCTTCTAAATCTTTAATTAGCATTTTTTTACCTATTTATCTCGACAAATTTGTATTGCAATCCCTGAAGAATATTATTGAGCCAAATAGTGAAATAAAAGCATTATTCCCTCACGTATAATTTCACACTTGCTTTCTTTCGTCAGTTATAATATGTTCTACACCTATATGTCTTTTCTGAAGATATTCTTTCATAAAAGTTGGAAAAGCTTTGTATTTATCAAGCTCATCAATCGGAAGCCAATACATATTTTCCTTTACCCCTTGGGTATAACTATCACTATAAAGTTCCTGAGTTCCCTTTGATTTCATCAGGAAATACATTGCAATCTCGTGACAATCCATTCCCTTTAATGCCCCTTGGTTTTCATTAAAGAAGTTTTCGTGAATCACCGCAAGATGATCTATCTCATAAGCAACACCGGTTTCTTCATATACTTCTCTTTTCACGGCATCTTCAGCTGTTTCTCCCATATGCACAGCCCCACCAATAGAGTAGTAATAATCATCCTTCTCATTCCCAGCAAAAAGAACACATCCATCCTCAACAATGATAGCCGCTGCGCGATATCTAAATCGTTTATTGTCATTGGTAAATCCACAATCATATTCCATTTCAATCTTCTCCCTTATCCTCAATCAACGGAATATTAGCCAATTCCTGCAGTTTCTTTCTAAGCACTTCCTTATCCGGCAACTGTAATTGGTATTGTGATACCATCATCGGAGACATGGTACGGCTCATAGCATATCTCCTGTAAAAGTGTCACCGCTGGTGACACTTTCTATCTCAATGGTATAAAATACCGAAGTATATCCTACCACGAATAGCACTTGTTTTCAATGAAAAAGCGCGTAACCATGCGGTTTTATCGGGTTTTATCCTTCTTCTTTTGTGTCGGTTTTCTTTCCTAGAAGTTCCATAACACTTCTTGGTTTTGTCTTCTTGTACATAAAAAGACCTCCTTTAGATTTATTAAAAGCAAAAAGCTTTCTAAAAAATCTGAAGAAGATCCTATAAAAAATCAATTTGAGATAATCACCATATATTGTGGTGGCTCTCAAGCATTAGAATATTCACTCCATTCCCGGTTTGATCATTACTTTGTATTTGCCTACTCTGCTAACCGACGCAATTCCCAGAATATCACCGCACTTGCTGCCGCTACATTCAATGAGTCTACCCCGTTGGCCATGGGTATCATGGCAGTGTAGTCGCACTCATCGATCACTTCCTGCGCCAGGCCTTCACCCTCCGTTCCCATGATCACGGCGAGTTTACCCGCTTCCTTAAGACGTCTGTCATCTATTCCGATCGAATCCTGCCTGAGTGCCATTGCTACGGTAGTAAAACCAAGTTCTTTAAGACATCCGATCTTATCATCGCAGCCGATGATCGTCCACGGTATCTGAAATACCGTTCCCATGCTGACTCTTATGGCTCTTCTGTAGAGCGGGTCCGCAGAGTCTTCGGTGAGCAGCACCGCGTCCATTCCCAGAGCTGCAGCCGATCTCATGACAGCACCGACATTGGTCGGATTGACCACACCATCCATAAGGACCACCCTGTCTGCATTGCTGCAGATCTCACCGGCAGAAGGAAGTTTCTTTCTTCGCATCGCGGCAAGTGCCCCTCTGGTAAGTTCAAACCCGGTGAGCTTTGTAATTTCTTCAAAAGGAGCGGTATAGATCGGTATGTCGCCGACGCGGCTGAAGATATCCGCGAGTATACTCTTGTCTCCTTCATCACATATATAACCTCGGCTGTTATTGTCCGAACCGTTCGCAGGCTCCTGCCCGTTGCCTTCATCGCAAGCCCCTTGCAGCATCCGCTCTTCCATAAGCATCGATATGGGTTTATACCCTGCCGCAACAGCCCTTGCTATCACCTTCGGACTTTCCGCTATGAATACGCCCTCTTTTGGCTCATAATAATGAAGTAACTGCGCCTCATTGGACGCAGTATACATTCGTATCTCATCTGTATTTGATATATCAGCACTAAGGCTGTTTAGTCTGATAACGTTCATATCACATATTTATCCGCCAGATATTATCTCTGCTGTTATAAAACAGATGTACAAGTTTTTCCTGACCGAAGACCATGATCTTACAATCAAACGGCAGGATATTGGAGGTAGCAACGATCCCGTTGGGCATGGTATACGTACCCTTATGCGAAAGATCCCTGTAAGATCTTATCGCATAAGACTGAAACTCACCCTCTTCGTCTCTGATCCTGAGCTTAATGGGGATGAGTTCACCTTTTCGGGTATGCTGACATATGACATCTATAGCCCTCGGCTGCATGACCTGTCCCTCCGATCGCAGATCCCGCAGATGAACCTGACTGTGATCCTTTCCAACAACATTACGATACCGGTATCGCTGATCTGTCATGCTCATTATAGAACATTTGTTCGCATTTGTACATATGTTATTTTGTTATCATCCAAGCTTTTCGATCTGCTTCTTTACCTCTTCAAGCATCTGCTTATACTTTGCAAGCTTCTCGCGTTCTTCATTGACCTTTGCTTCGGGTGCCTTGGATGTGAAACGCTCGTTAGCAAGCATGCCTTCGGCTCTCTTTATTTCACCGATCAGTCTGTCATGCTCCTTTGAAAGACGTGCTTTCTCCTGCTCTATATCTACGAGATCCGAGAATGGCATGTAAATATTTGCTCCGGAGATCACAACACTTACCGCATCATCCGCAATGCCTGTCATATCGCTCTGTACATTAACCTCAAGTGCTGAAGCAAGTGATGCAAAGAAGAGCTTGCCTTCCTCGAAAGTCTTTCTCATGACATCACTGTCACTTACTACAAACACCGCAGCTTTGCGGCTTGGAGCAACATTCATGTTGGTACGTGCATTTCTTATGCCCCTTACTGCTTCCTTTATGCTTTCGATCGCTTTTTCGTCATCCTTGTAGTTCTTATCTTCACTGTATACAGGCCATGAAGAGATCATGATCGACTCCTCTTCATCCTGAAGTGTGCAGAATATTTCCTCAGTAACGAAAGGCATATAAGGATGGAGCAGCTTGAGCGCATCGATCAGTACGCTCTTCAATGTGTACAATGCTGCGTTCTGACTCTTTGCATTGTCTGAATTGTAGAGTCTTGGCTTTACCATCTCGATGTACCAGTCGCAGAACTCATCCCAGATGAAATCGTAAACCTTCTGAACCGCAATACCCAGTTCGAACTTGTCCATGTTCTCGGTTGCATCTTTAACAACATCATTGAGTTTGCTGATTATCCATTTATCAACCGGCTCAAGGTCCGCCTCGTCGGGAACCGTTATATCCTTGCCTTCCATGTTCATCATGATGAAACGGCTTGCATTCCATACCTTATTTGCGAAATTACGGCTTGCCTCGACTCTTGACATGTAGAAACGCATGTCATTGCCGGGAGCATTTCCCGTGATGAGTGTCAGCCTCAGGGCATCGGCACCGTATTTGTCGATTATCTCAAGAGGATCGATACCGTTTCCGAGAGATTTGCTCATCTTTCGTCCTTGGTCATCCCTTACAAGTCCGTGGAACAGAACCGTATTAAACGGCTTCTCACCCATCTGCTCGTAGCCGGAGAATATCATACGTATTACCCAGAAGAAAATGATATCGTAGCCCGTTACCAGCACATCCGTAGGGTAGAAATACTTGAGATCCTCAGTCTGCTCGGGCCATCCGAGTGTAGAGAAGGGCCAGAGTGCCGAAGAAAACCATGTATCAAGCGTGTCGGGATCCTGCTCAAAATGTGTACCGCCGCACTTAGGGCAAACCGTAGGGGCTTCCTTGGCAACAACTATCTCACCGCAGTCCTTGCAGTAGTATGCGGGTATCCTGTGTCCCCACCACAGCTGACGTGAGATACACCAGTCGCGGATATTGTCGGTCCAGTTAAAATATGTCTTCTCCATACGCGGCGGGATCAGCTTGATATCGCCGTTCTTAACAGCCTCAACCGCAGGCTTGATGAGTTCATCCATCTTTACGAACCACTGTGCCTTTATAAGAGGCTCGATGGTCGTCTTGCATCTGTCATGAGTGCCTACGTTATGAGTGTAGTCCTCGATCTTAACAAGAAGTCCGAGTTCATCGAGTTCTTTAACGATGGCATCTCTCGCCTCGTAGCGATCCATGCCTTCAAACTTTCCGCCGTTTTTGTTTATGGTCGCATCATCATTCATTATATTTACTTCGGGCAGTTTATGACGCTTTCCTACCTCAAAGTCGTTAGGGTCGTGTGCGGGTGTGATCTTAACTACACCTGTTCCGAATTCCATGTCAACGTAATCGTCTTCAACAACCGGAATGGCTTTGTTTACTAAGGGAAGCCATACCTGTCTGCCGTGAAGATATGTATATCTCTCATCCTTAGGATTAACCGCAACCGCCGTATCACCGAGCATTGTCTCGGGTCTTGTCGTGGCAAATGTAAGGAATTCCGTCTTGCTCGGCTGTCCGTTTTCATCAACGAGAGGATACTTGATATGCCAGAAATGCCCCGCCTGCTCCTCATATTCAACCTCTGCATCGGAAATGGAAGTGTTGCAGACCGGACACCAGTTGATGATCCTGCTGCCCTTGTATATCCAGCCTTTTTCATGCATTTTACAGAATACTTCCGTAACCGCCTTATTGCAGCCTTCATCCATTGTAAAACGCTCCCTGTCCCAATCACATGAGCTGCCCATCTTCTTGAGCTGGTTGATTATACGTCCGCCGTATTCCTTCTTCCAGTCCCATGCTCTCTCAAGGAACTTCTCACGGCCGAGGTCGTTCTTATCTATGCCTTCCTTTTTGAGGGTTTCGATGATCCTTACCTCTGTTGCGATGGAAGCATGATCGGTCCCGGGCTGCCATAATGCATTATAGCCCTGCATTCTCTTGTATCTGATCAGGATATCTTGCATCGTATTGTCCAATGCATGTCCCATGTGAAGCTGTCCCGTGATGTTCGGGGGCGGGATCACTATCGTAAACGGTGTTTTGCTGTGGTCAACTTCCGCATGAAAATATTTCTTATCAATCCATTTCTGATAGATCCTGTCTTCCATCTGCTTAGGATCATAGTTCTTGGCAAGTTCCTTACTCATAATGTTCTCCTTTCCGGTCTTGGCAAATATGATCTGCCAAATAAAAAACCCTTTGGTGCCTGGCACCAAAGGGCGAATGTTCGCGTTACCACCTTTGTTCATGATCACGTCACCGCGATCACCTCATCAACTACTCCGCATTTACGGGTTATAGTCTCATCCTTTAACGGGGATGGATCGGGATGCCTTACTTGCCTGACCTCTCAGGGTTCACACATCCGGCTCGGAAGCTACCTTCATCAATCTCTTACCCGGGTTTCTTCCAGCCTTGGAAACCCTCTCTGTCCGGCGATGATCGACTACTCCTCTTCGTCAATGCCTTTGCATATGAAATTAAACAGATTATAATCGTCCGAAGCATGGCTTGTCAAGATATGTTTCGGGGATGTTCATATTTTGTCATTTCAGGGACATGCGCATTTTACACATTTCCCGGATATACATATTTTAATCTCTCCGATGCCACATCGACCAGTGTGTATATCAGCTCCACGTCCGTGGCCTTCCTGTCGGTCATATGAAACCTTGGGAAAAACCTTGTGATGTGAAGCGGTATTTCAGGCCCGATCACATTGCCTTCCGCATCCTTCAGTCCTGCGATAAATGCCGATATATCCCGCATTTCTTCGGGGGTGTCATTTTCACCCGGAATGATCAGTGTCGTCAGTTCCACATGACAGACCTGCACGGCACGCTTTATAAAATCAAGTACCATATCAAGACTGCCATTTACAACATCTTTGTAGAAATGCTCCGTGAAGCCCTTCAGGTCTATGTTCATGGCATCGATGTACGGCGCGATCTCCTCCAGCACGCTCAGATCCGCCATTCCACTGCTGACCAGCACGTTTTTCATACCGTTTTCATGCACCATCCTTGCCGTATCCATAACAAATTCGTATCCTACAAGCGGCTCATTGTAGGTAAATGCAACACCGATATTACCTCTGTGTATATTGGCAAGCGCTATCTGCGTCAATTCGTAGGGCGTCAGTGTCTCAGCGCTGTCAGCATATGCAAATGCGGCATCCGACCATGAAATATCATAATTCTGGCAGAAGGGACAACGCAGGTTACAGCCGTAACTTCCGACCGAAAGTATCTTACTTCCCGGAAGAAAACGTCTGAGCGGTTTTTTTTCTATGGGATCAAGGGCAAGCGATGTTATCCTGCCGTAGTTTGATGCTGTCACCTCACCGTTTAAACCTATCCTGGCTTTGCAGAAACCAAGTTGACCTTCATCAAGGTCACAATGTCTGAAACACACCTTGCAAACAGCCATCATCAGCCTCCTGTCAATAATGTCTTACAACCTCAAATCTCTGAAGTGTGACCGGCTCATGTTCACCGATCCCGCCTTTTCTTCTCGCGATGTCGATCTGCTGTCCGACGGTATCCACTCCGTCAAGATCGGGCAAGAGCAATCCTCTCCTGTTTCCGCTGCGTACGATCACACCGTATCTTTTGACATCCAGTTCGTCCTCCGAAGCTATATCCTCCGGCTCTGAAAGTATATCCACATTGATCTCAAGAAACGGCAGTTCTTCAGGCTCTATGGGGTCAAACCTCGGATCCCTTGTCGACGCACTCACCGCATTTTGTATTATTTCCTGCGCTATGCAATCCGTCGTCGGCAGAAATGTCCCTATGCATCCTCTGAGCCTTCCGTGCTCATGTATCGAAACAAATGCGCCCGCTGCCCGCTCTGTCATTTCCTTTGGCAGATCCTTGGGGATCTCCGGTACACTGCGGTTAACTGTGTAAGCCTCGACGGTTGCCCTGGCGAGTCTGACGTAAGCATCAGAAGAATCAGCCTTTCCGTACACCTCGCTCATCTTTTTCTTCATGTACGATCTCAGGAAATGTCTGCCCTCATCGTCTCCGACAGGCCTGAATGTGCAGATGCCGTAGCCTACTCCGGTGACATCCTGATGCGAAAGTTTCTTTATCTCCAGCGCTTTGCCGTCAAGCACCCCTGCCATGATGACAAATGACCTGTGACCGCATTCGGCGGCCTTCTCGCAGAACGTCTCGTCAAAACCAAAAAGCTCCTCAAAATCTCCTCTCGAGCATACATCCATGATCCTCTCATCGTAGACCGGTCCCTCTTTGGCAAATCCGTAAGGGCCATAGGTCTGCAGTTTATGTGAAAGATCGCCGCTCGCAACATAGACAACACGCCTGTCAAGCTGCTCGACTGCTTCATTTATGATGGTTCCGAGCTCATAATGGCGTGTTAGATCCAACCCGGACAACCCCAGCCTTACAAGCTTGAAGTCGTTAAAATATTTTCTTATAAAATAAAGCGGCACCATCGTCCCGTGATCCAGTTTGCTTTCACGCTCTCCGAGGGTCCCCGCTGGAAAACGCTTTTGGTCGCACAGCTTCTCTATCCGTGTCACAAGCTCATCATCATATGTCTCATGAAATTCCACCTGCGGTGCTCCAAACCTCTCAAAGGATCCGTTTGCTGCCCTTCCCGGTGAAATATGAAAATAATCCGCATACAATACGGAATGAGGGCTTGATATTATGATCGTATCGGGTCTGAGCGCGGCTATCTGCCTCGCTGCCTCATCATAAGCATCGATCGTTTCCCTTATCTGCTCCTCACTGCCTTTACCTACTGCCGGAATGATCAGCGGGGGATGCGGTACCATAAACGCTCCGAGAATTGACATAAGCACCTCCTGAAATCTTTGATAAGCCTTCCAAACACTGTTATCGTTTTTATTTTACACCACCTTTATGCGGGATACATCTGTTTTTTTTACATCATTATGTATATAATTGTTCAAGAAGGAGGTGTGATATGTCGCTTTACAGTTTTTTGATGAATTACAATTGCCATAAGTCCGATACCGCCAGGGATGCGGGTCTTAAGGAGCCTGACACTATTGTCATAGATAGGGATATTCCCTATGGAAATGACAGAAAATACCAGATCCTTGATGTGTACCGCCCTAAGGAATACAAAGGTAAGCTGCCGGTCATTGTGAGTGTACACGGCGGCGGCTGGGTATACGGCGATAAGGAAGTATATAAGTTTTACTGCATGTCTCTTGCTACATACGGATTTGCGGTCGTCAATTTCTCATACAGACTTGCTCCCAGATATAAACACCCCTGCGCGATCGAAGATACGGATTCGGTCTTCAAATGGCTGTTGACCAATGCGGTCAAGTATGATATCGACACGGATCGCATATTTGCCGTAGGTGATTCGGCAGGTGCCCAGTGCCTTGCTCTCTATGTCTCCATCCTGACCGATCCCACGTATGCAGCCAAATATCCGTTCAAGCCCGATCCTGCCGTGAAGATCAAGGCTCTCGGCTTAAACTGCGGCGTCTACAACACCGAAGGGATAAGCACGGTCAGAGCCATGAGAGACTATATTCCGAGAAAAAATGCCGCGGAAACATTGCATGACATTACTGTCATAAATTTCATAAACGACAATTACCCTCCATGCTACATCATGACAAGCAACGGAGATTTCCTAAGAGATGAGCCTAAGGCTCTGATAGAACAATTGGAAAAGCACAATATTCCATATCAGTACAAAGAATACGGCGATGAAAAACATGAACTGCTTCATGTTTTTCATTGCGACATAAAAACCGAAGCAGCAAAGGAAGCAAATACCGATGAGATCGATTATTTTAGATCCTTCTGTTAACAGGATCTACGAAAATGACAGTTATATGAAGCAGGTTGACACCGAGGTGCTCGACTGCATTGAAAATGAGAACGGCATATGGGTAAGCCTTAAGGATACCATATTTTTCCCTGAAGAAGGAGGACAATATGCGGACACGGGACGGGTCCTGTGTAAAACGACAAGCCCCGACACTCCGGCGGCTGTCAACGGCTTCGGCGCCGGTATATGCGAAACAGGCGTCTGTGCCTTGAATGTCCTTGACGGCGTTATCATCCATTCGGATGAGGATCAGTTTTCCCGCATCTTATATAAGGTGGATTCCCCGATCGAACCGGGAACTCAAGTTACTCTCCTACTTGACTGGGACAAACGCTACAGCCGTATGCAGAACCACAGCGGAGAGCATATCATTTCCGGACTGATACACAACACATACGGTCTTGAAAACGTGGGTTTTCACCTCAGTGATGACGAGCCCGTCACCCTGAACATGAACGGCGTCCTCACCTATGAACAGGTGGCTGATCTTGAGCGCGAAGCCAATGAGATCATATATGCCAACCTGCCTATAACCGCGTCCTATCCCACAGATAAGGAACTTGAGAGCATATCTTACAGAAGTAAACTTGAAATAGAAGGTCAGGTGCGGCTCATTACCATAGGTGACGAGACACGCACAGTGGATATCTGTGCCTGCTGTGCGCCCCATGTGCACAGAACCGGTGAGATAGGCTTGCTCAAGGTAGTAAATGTTACCCGCTACAAGGGCGGTGTGCAGATCGGGATATTGTGCGGAAGACGTGCATTTGAATATGTCGATCACCAGCAGGCCATACTGCGCAAGCTTTCCAACTCGCTCACAACACACACCGACAATGTTTACAACATCGTCATGAATCATATAGATGAGATCAATTCGCTCAAAACTGAGCTTTCTTCGTATAAGGAAATGCAGATACAGGCGATCATCGAGAACCTTTCCTCAGAAGAAAAGCCCTGCATCTTTACAGACGCAGAACTCTCTCCGACCAATATGAAAAACCTTTTCAACCTGCTCTGTGAGCGGTTTGAAAGCTATGTAGGGTTATTTGTCGGTGATGGCAGCTACCGTTATTACGCCGGCAGCCGCACCCTCGACTCTCGCGAGCTTGCTTCGTCCCTGCGTGAGCTCGGCGCCAAAGGCGGCGGTTCCGAACGCATGATACAGGGACAGATAACAGCCACCCGCGAATCTATACTTGAACTCTTTTGATCCCCGGCCTTTACTCGTGTCTCAGCGCCTCTATCGGATTGAGATGCGCTGCCTTTTTCGCAGGATATATGCCGAAAAAGAGACCGATACCGCATGAAAATGCAGTTGCTCCCAGGACAAATACCGGTGACACGACAACGGGTGCTCCCAATATAAGACAGATGAGCTTTGCAAGCACAAGTCCGATCACTATTCCGATGATACCTCCGATCATCGTGATCAGCCCCGCTTCCGCCAGGAACTGGAGCAGGATCGTTTTTGTCCTTGCTCCGAGAGATTTTCTTATACCTATCTCCCTTGTTCTCTCAGTAACCGATACCAGCATTATGTTCATAACGCCTATACCGCCAACAACAAGGGCAATGGCCGCTACGACCGCTACGAGCAATGTTACCATACTGAATATGCTGTCATAGGTCTGTGCATAATCTGTCCAGTTCTCAAGCCCAAGCGCATCCTTGCCGATGATATTGTGCTTTTTCTCAAGCAAATGTCTTGCCTGTTCAACGGCTTCATATGTATGCTCCTTATCGGCCATGATAAGAAGGTAGTTTATATCGTTAAGCGACAGGCCGTATTTTCTTTCTCCGACAGTGGTAGGAACTTCTATCTGAATATTCTCCGTTCCGAGCAATGCACCGGAAATGACGGAATTGTCTGCATCTTCACGCACACCTACTATCCTTATGTCATAACTGTTATTATCCATCGTCAACTCAAGCGTTTTGCCGATGACATCGGTCGTTCCGAAAAATTTCCTTGCCGTGGCTTCATTGACAACACCGACCGCATTGGCCGATTCATAATCCGAGTCGGTATAATACGATCCTTTGATGATCGGCTGTGTGCTACAGTATTTCTGCACCGCGGTGCCGAACTTCACATTGATATCATTTACACCCCTTACGCTTTTAGCCTTTCCGTTATATGAGAGATCCTGGGATGCTCCGAGCACGATATCATTGCTGTGTTCCATGATATAATTGACATCCTCTTCCGAAAATGTTGTAAATCCTGCTTTTTCGGGATCCTTTACAAAAAAATAGATCTGCCCGCTGAATGCCGCATCAAGGTCCTCATTGATGCTCTCTTTTGCTCCGCCACCGGCCGCCATGATCATAATGACAGCCGAAATACCTATAATGATACCAAGCATGGTCAGCATCGTTCTCTTGCGATTGCTCTTAAGATTAAACCATGCTATCTTAATGTATTCCAATAATTTAGCCATGATCCACCTACTCAGTCTGTTCTTTTTCCTGTGCCGTTACTTCCATACCTTCGGTAAGCTCCGTTTCGCCAACTATGGCGATCTGCTCATCACCGTTAAGTCCTTCCGTGATCTCAACCATATACTCACCTGATGCTCCGACCTTAACGGGACGCTTTACAAGTGCGTTATTTTCTATAACATATACATACTCACCCTCTGTTCCGGAAATGATGGTTTCCATGGGAACCTGTACTACATTGTCCATTTTGGCTGTTATTATATTTGCCTTGGCATCTGCACCGAGAATGATATCCGAATCGGGTGCATCAAGAACTATCTCGATATCATTTCCCGCAACGCCCTTATCGTCTACCGTTACGACCTTACTGAGCTTGCTGATCTTACCCGTATACTCCTTCCCCTTTATGGTCACCGTTGCCTGCTGCCCTTCTTCCATATGTTCAATGTCATATTTGTTGACATGGCTTGTGATGATGATATTGGTATTGGAATCGATCTTTATAAGTTCCGCTCCCACTCCTACACTGCTGCCTTCCACTGCGCTCACTCTTGTGACCACACCGGAAAAATCAGCCTTAACGCCCCCCTTGGCTGCTTCGAGCTTCTGCTTTAATTTCTCGCTCTTAAGCTCACTTGATGCCTTTTGGGCTTCCAGCTGCTCCTTTGCTCCGCTCGTCAGTACTCCCGTATAGCTTGATGACTTCTGTCCGCTCATCTCCGCCTTATATTCCTTGCATGCAGCAAGCTGCTTGTTCAATCTGTTAAGTTCATCCTGCATGGCAACAAGATCCGAGTTGTATTGCTGTTCGTAAATATTGGACTGTACAAGCTTCTGCAGATTTTCATACTCTTCGCTGTCCGGCTTGTCTGCCCAGTCTATGAGCGAGATCTGAAGATTTGCTCCTTCTGCCGCGAGTCCTGCCTTCTTATCCTCTATCTGTTTTTCGATCGCTGTGATAGCTGCACTTGTATCGGTTATCTGCTGATCGAGCACCTTAAGATTGGTATTTGCTTCCGAATACAGGCCGGCCATCTTTCCGCCGTTCTGTATCGAGTTGTTGTAAGAACCAAGTTCGGACTGTGCCGAATAATCTGCCATCTGAATGTCATAATCAAGCTTTTCGCTGTCCCATTCAATAAGGACATCGCCTGCATTGACCGTTTCACCGACTGATGTCACTATATGTCCGACCTGACCGTCTATCTGTGCATAATATGTTTTGCTTTCATTGGTCTTTACGGTTCCGTTTATCTCTATGCTTCTTTCAAGTTCTCCCCTTGTTGCCTTTACCGCTTCAACCTTTACCGCTGCGTTACCCTTTATGACCGGAACAAGTATCACTACCGCCAGTGCAAGAGCAACGCCTGCTATTATTTTCTTCTTCTTACTTAGCTTACTTAAACGCTTCATTGATCTTATCCTCCACTATCTTTCCGTCCATGATCCTGATCGTCCTTTTGGCATTGGCTGCTATCTCGTTGTCATGAGTGATCAGTATGATGGTTCTCCCCTCGTCGTACAGGTCCCGTAATATTTTCATGATCTCCCTTGTTGAGCCCGAATCCAGATTACCTGTCGGCTCATCCGCAAGTATGATCGGCGGTGCCTGGGCTATTGCCCTTGCGATCGCGACTCTCTGCTGCTGTCCTCCGGACATTTCCGCAGGCTTGTGATCCTTTCTTTTGCCCAATCCGACCTTTTCCAGAGCGATATCACTCAACTCCTCGCGTTCCTTCTTGGGAACATTCCTGTACATTAGCGGAAGTTCGACATTCTGCTTTGCTGTAAGAGAAGGTATCAGGTTGAAGCCCTGAAATATAAATCCTATCTCCTGATTGCGTATGTCCGAAAGTTCATCGTCGCTGAGTCCCGATACATCTCTTCCGTCAAGACTGTACGATCCCTCCGTAGGAACATCCAGACATCCTAACATGTTCATAAGCGTAGACTTTCCCGACCCCGACTGTCCTATGATAGCCACGAATTCCCTTCGGTCTATATCAAGACTTACGTTATCGAGAGCCCTCACCTCGTTCTCACCGGGATTGTATACCTTACTCATATCCCGGATCTCTATAAGTTTACTCATATTGGTCTCCTGTAAATACTACCTTATCTGTTATATTATACGTCATATAATATTGTTTACAGAACATACTATACATCGCATAGTATGCCTTGTCAACTGTTATTTTTTAAATTTTTCTTATGGACGGTTTATATCCTTTCGATATCTGTTTTGCCTGTTATCCGGGCAAACGGTTTTACACGGTTCTAAGGCGCACTTATCCAAACCGGTGCTTTTTATCTTAAAACTACCGGTCTGTGATCTCACTGTATAATGCAGTACAGGGCTTATCTTTTGTTTAAACCCTGCACTGCATATTTTTTATATACGGAAAATGATAAGAAATGCGTGAGTTATCACTCTGTCTGTATGCGACGTACGAGTGTATGCACTCATTCTGCACTGGGATCATATTCAAGTATGTCCCCCGGCTGACACTGCAGCACTTCACAGATCGCTTCAAGTGTTGAAAACCTGACTGCACTGATCTTGCCGGTTTTTATCTTTGAAAGGTTAACATTGGATACTCCCACTTTTTCCGAAAGCTCATTGAGCGAAATCTTGCGGTCCGCCATGACCCTGTCTAATCTAAGTATGATCTTTCCCATATCAGCGCCCCCCTATAATGTTTCATCCACATCACGCTGCAGTACACAACCGTAATCAAGTATGCAATATATGCACCATAATACAAGTCCGCAGATTATGGCTAATCCAACGCCCATAAACAATCCCATGATAACCGTAATAACTATGAACATCGTCTTGAGCTTCTTTAATATCTGAGCAGAGAAAGGTGATTCTCCGTTTTCAAGCGTCTTGAATATGCTGAAAAGCAATCCGAATACGATCCCCATTACCAGACATAAGCAGGCTGCACAGGCCAGAACCTTAACAACAGCACCTGCGATATTGCCGCTTTCGAGATCTGTTTGAGTATCAAATCTTACCGTAAGCAATCCGCTGCTCATTTCCAGGGCTCTGCTTGCTTCAGAAAAATCGGCTTCGAAATCGTAGCCATACTCCTGTGTTGCACCCTTATTGATTTCATCCTTGTAACCTACACATGCCAGACTGGCGAATATCATTATGCCAACTGCTACCAAAAGGATTATCAAAAATACTCTTGTTACGTTTTTTGCGATCCTGCAACTCTTTTTTACTTTTTCCAATTTGATTTCCTGTTCATTCATGTCTATATCTCCTATACTCTTTTAATCTTGTTTTTTTGTTACTTGTGACGTTCCTGCGGAACGTTACATTTTGGGAACGCTCGCCATTTTAAGTTCGCCTTCGGCGAAGGGGCTCGCGCCTTGTGACGTTCCTGCGGAACGTTACATTTTGGGAACGCTCGCCCATGTAAGATTCGCCTTCGGCGAAGGGGCTCGCGCTGCATAACGTTCCTGCGGAACGTTACAATAATTGAACGTTCATTATGAATCCGTATCCGGCGCGTCCGTCGGAACTTGCTTCATGAGTACACTATAAGACATGATTTTACATTTGTCAACAACTTTTTAATGTTTATCGTTAATTTTTTTATTTTTATTGTTTCTTCTGACCCGGTTGATGTGTCGTTCAAAGTCTCCGTTGTTGATAATTTCGGCAATTATGAGCTGTTCAAGAGTTGGAAGGGGACAAGCCAGAAAACCTGTTTTTTCTTCAAATAATTCCTTAAGATTCTTCGGAATGACCATATAAGCTGCCCTGACCGAGGGGCCTATGGTCTGTGTAAATGTATTGACATAGATGACCCTTCCGTCATCATCCATAGCATAAACCGTATCCATGGTCTTTCTGCTTAGAGTGAATTCGGACTCAAAGTCATCTTCTATTATGATCGCATCTTTTTCCCTGCTCCACGCAAGGTATTCCATCCTTTTGATGGCCGACGCCGTAACACCGCTGGGAAAGCTCCTGTAAGGGGAAATATGAAGGATCTTCGCCTTACTGTTCCACAATGCCTCGCTTTCGATGCCGTCTCTGCCGAGTTCCAGCATATCGAGTCTTGCTCCACCGCTTTCGTAAACCTTCGCGATAACATTGTAGGAAGGGCTTTCGATACCGTAAATGACATTTCTGCCAAATGTCTGGACGATCAGGCCGTAGAGATACTCCGCACCGGCACCGACAATGATCTGGGAGATGTCGACATTCATCCTCCTGCTCCTGCTCAGATATGCCGCTATGGCATCTCTCAATATTTCCAGCCCCTGCATCGGCGACTTCTGCATTATATAATCACCGACCTCGCTCATGACTCTTCTGCAGGTTCTGGCATAAATAGACGCAGAGAACGGAACTCCTCCGCCGAAGACTTCCGTTCTCTCTTTTTTTATCTCTTTATATATGTCGCGCGATCTGCCCGCCGGATTATAATAGGTATCCTTATCATCATATGCCACAAAAAAGCCGCTCTTTTCCCTGGCGATGATGTATCCCTCCTCCGCGAGCAGTTCATATGCATGTTCAACTGTTATGACACTAACGTCATATTTCTCGGCAGTGACTCTTTTAGACGGCAGTTTGGCGCCTTTGCGGTATCTGCCATTTACAATGTCATCCCTTATGGTCTCGTATATTGTGATATATTTTGTCTTTTTATCGCTCATACACTCACCACCACACTGCGATAAGGTCCGCCTCATCAGAGACGCATTTTCACGCTTGTTTAAGTATTTCCTATAATATGCTGATATTCAGCAATGACAGGATTATATTTACCACAAAAAATATGACAAATACGGCGATACCCGGGTTAAATAATGCGGTTGAAAGCTTCTTTCCTTTTTCAAGCTGCTTTTCTGTCTGCTCAAAGTGGACCTTGCACGCCTGTACGCAAAGAAATACGAGTCCGATTATCATGATCACGATAACACCGAATCCTACAATTCCCAAAGCAGCCAGGAGCGTGGGATTGCCATAGATGTATTCCATATAAGCCGTTGTATCTCCTTCGTTTAGATACTCAAGTGCCTTATCAAAGCCGGCATATTCTGTGAGCACGATCCTCAATAATGAATTAAATGAATTTACAAATATATGGATCGCTATCGTATATCCGATCTTACCGGTCCTTACATAGATATAAGCCATGATGAATCCTATTCCCATTGCATATATCATCTGCATCAGATTGCCATGGAAAAGACCGAACATAAAGCCCGACATAAAGATCGCAAGACCCTCGCCGTAAGGTCTCAGTCTGTCTATGAGAAGCTTTCTGAAAAGGACCTCTTCATAGATCGGAGCAAGGATACCTACTATTATCATGGTCATAACCGGATTCATTTCACCAAGTACATTCGCCAGCGGATTGGCATTATCGCTTCCGATCAGTGATATAAGTTCTGCTCCGACGAGAGCAAGTACGATCATGACAAAATATGATGTACATATAGATCCGATAAGCTTCATAAACCCCATGGAATTCTTTGGTGTCTGCTCAGCCGGTATCTTTTTTAGGAGATATATCATGATCGGATAACCGACACCGAATAACAGTATAAAATTGGCTGCCAGTACCACAGTGCCAGTTTCCAGTATCGACGGCTTAACAGCGTTGACGATAAAATACAGTGCGATATAGATCACAAAATATATCGCATAACCTATCATGTAGGACGCGCCTACCTTTGAAAATACTTTTTTTGCTTCCATTTCATACTCCTATTTTTGTCTGTTTTGCAAATATCTGTTCAGAAATTATTAAGCAGTTTCCTGCCGTTTTCCTTTAACCACCTGTCCCAACGGTCGTAGTCGGGATAAACACGATATACATGTTCGTAAAACTTCCGTGAATGGTTCATCTCAAGCCTGTGACACAGTTCATGCACCACAATGCTGTCTATGACCTCCAGCGGAGTCAGCATCAGAAGACAGTTGAAATTCAGATTGCCCTTACTGCTGCAGCTGCCCCACCTGCTCTTCTGCTTTCTTATCGTGATCCTTCCGTAGGTCACGCCCACAAGCCCGGCATACATGGCGACCCGCTCGGGAATGACACGCTTTGCTTCCTTTACAAGCCAGTCAAGCTCATCCTCCGTGAGGTCGGCGTAAGGATTGTCTTCATTTGCCGACAGCATCTTTTCACGATGCTTTATTATCCAGTCAAACTTCGAGTTTACAAAGCTTTTTATATATGCCATCGAAACCCTTTTGGGTGCCCTGACGACCACCCTGCCATCCGGTTTTATCTGAATGGCCACGGTTTTCCTGGAAGAACGTATTACCTCATATTGTATGGTCTCTTTATTGTCCATTACCTGTTGATATCCATGTTAAGCTCGTCATATCCGATATCTATCGTGATAAAGCCCGCTGCATACGGTCCGTACATATAAGGAGGATATTCAACGGTTATGTGATCTTCATCAAAGTGTACTTCCCATGAAGTGAAGCTTGAGTCGTTGTATACAATTTCAAAAAAGTCTGCTTCCGATTCGTACTCACCGGCGTAATATTGTTCCGAAGTCTTCCTGTCCTCAACGGTCTTTGCCGCAAGTATCCTGCGGAACGTATCCTCATCAACTCCGCATATATCGGCAAGATGCAGCTGTTCGCCGGTATTGCGGTCAAACAGCAGGTACTCATTGTATCCCATACCATGGGCACCGCCCCAGTAATCATACCCGCTCATCTCTATGGTCAGATATCTGCTTCCAAGCAACTTTCCTCCTACGACATTAAATTCGGATGTATACGGACCTGTCTGCTGTATATATTCCACATCATCGTCGGGAACCGTATACGCATCGATTATCCTGTTATTGTACATGGTATCAAGCTGTTCATTTATCTTTGCAGCCCCGGGGATGCTATCCTTTATGATCGGCTTTTCATTGTAATATTCATATACGACAACCTTGCCGCTTGAATCCATTGACTTCCCTTCACTGCCCTCTACACGCATGAAATCCGCATATTCAAGTCTTGTACTCCTGAATACGGGTTCGCTTATCGAATCCGTCTTAGTATCAAAATACCGCCATACCGCTCCCTCTTCATCCGTTGTTTCAAAATATATCCTGTCTCCCGCTCTATAAAATCCGCTCACGCCGGAAACTATGCTGCTTAACGCCCCGCAGGGTACGATCGGTATCGAATAAACAAATTCCGACTTGTTGGTCTCGGGATAGAATCTGTAGACTTCATTATTTCCTGTCTTAAAGTTTGATGAAGGCAGGTAGAAATAAAAATGATCATCTTCCTTTTCGATGATATTACCTTTGTCAAACTTTTCATCCGCGGGCACGGTATCTCCGGTCTTCGCATTTACGACATATTTCCGGTAATTAAAGTTATCATCGTATGTATCGAGTATAAGATAATCTCCGCATGCATTTATATAGCTGAAATTTTCAATGGCTATGTCCGAATTCACCGCTACTGTTCCCACTACATCAAATGTATCACGGTCCAGCTCACGGAACTCCTTGCCGTCTGTGTCATACACGTATATATTTTCGGAATCGTTATTTAATGCCTCAAAGATATCTACATCATATCTGCCCCAGTTCAAACTGTTATTGCGGGCTTTTTGTCCGAGTGCCTCCAGTTCCTCATTGTGTGTGAAGGTAAGATTCACGGGGTCAAACTCAAGAGCCGTGAATGTCGGATCATTATTATCATACCACTGATAAGCGATCATTATCTTGTCATCATACTTTTCCACGCTTGTCTCATATCCCGGAGATTCCGGAATGTATTCATATATCTGCTTTCCGTTTTTGTCATACACGTTGATGCCTGTGTGGTAATTTTCCCCCCATGTCTCATATATTGCGAAGATGTTGTCATCCACAACATTACACTTAACGAGTAAGCCTTCATCGTCCATGGAAAAGAATTCATGGAACTCGCCGTTCTCATCCACAAACCATGCCTGCTGCTGATCATAGAGCACTGTCAGTCCCTGCAGTGTTTTTTCGGATTCCTCCGGCTTATCCTTATCATCATCCTCGTTGTCTTTGTCATCCGGCTCGACCTTATCGTCATCTTCGTCGTCTTCCTCTTCCTCTTCATCTTCGTCGTCGACTTCGATCTCATCTTCCGGCTTATTATCTTTTTTTGACTGGCAGGCCGTCATAAGAGCCATGCCGCAAAGCATCAAAACAAGTAATCTTTTCCTCATGTCGTTTCTCCTCCTACGTCGATTATACTATATTATAAACCCGATTATGTAAATATATTTTGACTTTCACATCCCTTTTCAAATACCTATCCCGATGATATACTCGGGAAAGAGATATATCGCGTTCCGCAGGACTTGTCGCATCCCGTAAGGTGCGACACGGGCCCATTCGCGCAGCGAATGGGATGTAATGAAGTAAGTCAAAGCAGGAATACAACCCGGGCCCATCTGCTTGGCAGATGGGATTCACTGAAGCAAACTCCCACTTTTTTACTTCCCAAACAGATAATTCCTATGAATTGGTTACTTTATCTGTCCTAAAGACCATTAATCGCTTGCTTTTCGTAGGTTTGGACAGATAATCCCTTCGGATTGGCTACTTTATCTGTCCGAAAAGCCGTTATTCGCTTGCTTTTCGTAGGTTTGGACAGATAATTTCTTCGGATTGGCTACTTTATCTGTCCGAAAAGCCGTTATTCGCTTGCTTTTCGTAGGTTTGGACAGATAATTCCTATGAACTGGATATTTTATCTGTCTGCAACGCGGAAGACAACTTATCCTCTAACTTTTGGACAGATAATTACTCCATAACGACAATTTTATCTGTCCGAAAAGCCAAAGCATGCTGACAGTTTGCTTTCCGTAGCCCGAAGCAGATAATAACATATATTGATCTCCAAAAGTAAAGGACACATATGAGTTACATTAACGGCAAGGGAAAACCTGAAACAATCGAAGAACTGCAGAACTGGTATGCGGACAAAAATCTGCCGCCTTATGAGACGACCCGCTTCTTCATAGGCGAAGATCACAAAGGCCCCAAAGCATTCGGCATTTACCGTGACGGGTCTAACATCATTGTCTACAAAAACAAATCCGACGGGTCAAGAGCTATAAGATATGAAGGCACAGATGAAGTATTTGCAGTGAATGAGATCTTCCTAAAACTTAAGTCCGAGATCATTGAACAAAAGTCACGACAGGGTGTTATCCGTTCCGGTGGTTCGCGAAAAACAGGTAATGGCGCACGCGCTGCAAAAGGCTCAGGTCTGCTGCCCTCATCCTCATCAGTAAAGAAAACCGGCAAAACCTTCTTCCTGACATACGGATTTCTTGCTGGCATCATCGCCTGCACCCTCTACGCCGAAAAGGTAATCGCCTGGACACTTTTTCCCGGCCTCATTGTACTCGTGTCAATAATATGCCTGCAAGGATCACACAGATTTCAGGATAAAGTCAAAAAATATGTCCTTAGAGGATATCTGATCTATGTAGTACTCATACTCACGGTATTTTCTGTAAAAGCCTTGATCCACAGCGGCACAAGATACTATCGATACAATGATGACATATATTGTAATTATGGTGAAGACTATTATTACTATGATGACTATGCGGATGATTATTTACCTGTAGATTCCGAGTCAGTACCATCAGCTATCACTGAAAACCCTTCCGATTATTTATTCGATTCCTCAAGTACGACCTGGGAAGGTGACTACGACTTTACCACAAGTGATTATTACCGCGAAAACATCTCATCATCAAGTAGTTACGGAGACAGCGATTCAAGCTGGTATGATGATTCGGATTTGGACGATGATGACTACGACTGGGATGATGATTATGACTGGGACAGCGGTTCCGACTGGGATGATGATTGGTAATTGTCGCATCCTGTAAGGATGCGACATGGGCCCATCTGCACAGCAGATGGGAAGTAATGAAGCAAGTAATCGTAGGATTGCAACTCAGGCCCATCTGCACAGCAGATGGGATGTAATGAAGCAATCTACCACTTTTTAACTTCCCAATCAGATAATTCCTTCGGATTGGCTGGTTTATCTGTCTGAAAAGCCATTAACCGCTTGTTTCTCGTAGCTTACTACAGATAATTTCCTTAAATCGGCTACTTTATCTGTACGGCTGATCAACAATTGCTTGCTTCTCGTGGGTTTGGACAGATAAAAGTTCTGAATTCGTTGGTTTATCTGTATGAACGACCAACAATCGCTTGCTTCTCGTAGGTTTGGACAGATAAAAGTTCTGAATTCGTTGGTTTATCTGTATGAACGACCAACAATCGCTTGCTTTTCGTTGGTTTGGACAGATAAAAACTCTGAATTCGTTGGTTTATCTGTATGAACGACCAACAATCGCTTGCTTTTCGTTGGTTTAGACAGATAAAAACTCTGAATTCGTTGATTTATCTGTATGAACGACCAACAATCACTTACTTTTCATAGGTTTGGACGGATATTTCCTGTGAGTTGGATATTTTATCTGTCCGCCAAACGAAAGACAGCTTTTTCTCTAGTTTTTGTACAGATAATTCCTCCGGATTGACAACTTTATCTGTCTGAAAAGCCAAAGCCTGCTGATATCTTGCTTTCCGCAGCCAGGAGCGGATTATAACATATATTGATCTCCAAAAGTAAAGGACACCTATGAGTTACAGAAACGGCAGGGGAAAACCCGAAACAATTGCAGAATTGAAAAACTGGTACGCGGACATGAAATTGCCGCCGTCAGATGTTACACGCTTTTATATAGGCGTTGACTATCGTCATCCGAGAGCATTCGGTATCTACGAAGACGATGGTCTGTTTCTGGTGTACAAAAACAAGGATGACGGCTCGAGAGTATATCATTACAGAGGCGGTGATGAAGCATACGCTGTAAGCGAACTCTACGAGCGTCTAAAAATGGAAATAATAAATCAGCGCTCCAACGGTTTTACAGCGGGATTCGATGGAACGCGCTCCCGAAACAGATTCAATTCGCCTTATTTCCCGTTGATCATGCTTATGTTTTACGGCTTGTTCTTCAGCATGCTCAAGATCTACGCACTCAATGCATACCTGATTCCCGTAGGTCTGCTCGTATCGATCGTATTATTTGTGCTTTATATGATACGGAAGGGTGTGTCAGATCTGACATTTGCCGAAATAAAGAAACACTCATCGATGCTGTTTGTGTTAATGATGTTCTGCCTGGCAATATTCGGTGCATTCGCAGGACATGGCGAGGTGGTCAAGTACTATGATTTCAGTGACGTGATAATCTGCAAATATCACTCAGACTACTATGCTTACGATCCGTCTGCAAGTGATTATCGTCCAATAGTATATTCGAGCATTCCGGAAGCATTTCAGGATAATCCCAAAGCATTCCGCATAAGCAAAAATGACAACGAGTGGAACTACAGATATGAGTTCAGGAACAGCACGTATTACAAAACATATATAAAGAAAATCCCAACCACAACCCGCAGCACCTATACAACCGACGAGTATTCAGATGATGATGATGACGATTATGATCATTATGACAATGGTTCGGATTGGGACAGCAACTCCACCGACTGGGGAAGTGATTGGTAATTGTCGCATTCCGCAGGAATGCGACATGGGCCCATCTGCACAGCAGATGGGATGTAATGATGTTGAGTATAATATAATCACGTTTTAATTATCAATGCGTTTTCCAATAACATAACACCTTGTTTCTATATCAATAAAAGGTACTCTGCCGTAACCGGCAAAGTACCTTTTTATCATATTTTCAGTCTCATGACATATGTGTCAGTTTATGGACTGCGATCATTTTTTCAATATCGCGGGTGTACCGCTTTTGATGTATATATCATAATGATGATGAACATCAATATCGACCCTGCCGTTGCCACGATCTGGGCGATCTTTACGGTCTTATTTTTCACACCGAAGATCAAAAGCAGGGCGGTTACGGCACTTACGATCATCATCAAAACCTGAATGTACAACAGCCACGGTTTATCAGCCGTATACAGGCTGCTGATCGGGCTGCGCTGATGCGACCCCATATTACCGTCCGGCAAATGAAATGTATCCGTATACAGGTCTATATTAAGAATGATATAGAATACAGCATTTACAATTACCGAAACAATATATAAGAATATTTTAAGCACCGGTCTCCATCCTCCTTTTCGTTATTAACGCAATATCAACCGCGATCCATGCGCTGTTCATCTCTCCTTCACATTCTTGCCGGTCATATGCTCTATGCAAAGATCCAATACAAGTGCCCGCGGGGCATCATTTGCCATTTCTTTTTCCAGATATTCTGCGTCAGGAAAATATTTTGCTCCGATCAGGCGAAGCTTTTTATTTTTTTCGGATTCATCCGTTACTTCTCTGATACGGCCAAACACCACTACACTGGTAAAATGATACCACCAGTCATTTTCCTCCTGCACTCCTTCTGAAATAACGCAGAAAGACACCTTGTCGTGTTTTCTGATCGCATCCAGTTTATGCCCTGCCATTGCGCAATGAAAATAAATATGACCGTCTTCATAAACAAAATCCATCGGCACAGTATAAGGATAGTCATCGTCCCCCAGAACCGCCAGAATACCCCGTTTCCTATTATTAAGGATGCCGATGCATTCCTCATCTGATGCCTGCTGCTTAAAACGCCTCATTTCTCTGAACATAGTTAATCTCCGTTTCTTATATCAAGTGCGGTTAATTCATTCCTTCACAATTCCAGCTCATAGCAGAAAAAATCCTGGTCGTACATATGACATTCTCCGACATTTCGGAATGAAAAAGAATCATACAAACGAAGTGCCTTGGGGTTATGACGGTTAACTATAATGTGTATGCCGCGAAAGCCCTGAATTCTAAACTCTTCCAGCAAAGATAGTAACAATATCTTTCCTATGCCCTGCCCCTGCATGTCCGTTCGTATCGCAATCCTGGCGAATTCAGCCTCGGGTTCCAGCTCTTTGTTCCAGAAAGGCAGTCTGTTTACAGTTTCATCTTCCTCTGCGGAAACCGCACCGACAATCCTGTCGTCCGATTTAAGTATATACAATGCTTCTCTGGAGAGATCGAAGGATATTGTTTCCAACGAGGGATAATCATCGGTCCAGGGACATCCCTCACGTCCGATCTGTGACCTGTAGAGTGCCAGCAGTTCCTCGGTGTCCTTTTCTTCTGCCTTTGTAAAAACGTATTCCATTATTCTTATTCCTTTTAAATAAGGCACTTTGCATATTTGCAAAGTGCCTCAGACTACATATCTTTTTTATCAAAATCTGTTTATATAATCCGTGTTTCTGTCTTTTGCATCTGATGTTTTATAAGCCAACCTTGCCATTCCGGCTCCCAACAGGGCATACAGCGCGATCTTTATTGCCTTTAGGACCTTTTTTCGTGTTTTTTCTTTCCTGATCTCATCTTTGTCCCTGTTATCGCTTTCGTCTACTTCTACTTTGTCAAATAATTCTTCATCGATAATATTATAATCTTTCATATCTTACCCCCCGTTCTGTATAAAACTTTTGCCCTTTTACCGTTGTCCGGACCAATATCATGATCCGTCATTTCGCTCCTATATATAGGTTATATCTCATCATCGAAAAAGTCAAAAACCTTTTACAAATGCATCCGTTTATCCGTCAATGCCTCAAAATCTTCAAATACCGGGCCGCCAAAACCAAGACTCTGTGTAACCTCGGCATTTTAGTCTCATCATTGTTTGCCCTGATACTTCTCCAATGCCGCAAGCGGTATATCGCTGCCGCATTTGATATCTATCAACGGTGCTGTCTCGTAAGCTGCATTGTAATACCACATGCACGCTTCCTCAAACATCTTTTTATCCGAAAAATACTCTCCTAACTCGCAGCACAGTTCACTGCTGCCCTTTGTCGCAACTCCCCTTAGAGCGTATTTGAACATCTTTTCCGTATTTCCCGTAAGCTTTGCTGCCTTTAAGCATATGGTGATCGCACAGAGCATGTCATCCTCTTCTATGCCCTCTTTATCGCAAAGTGCCTCAAAATACGGCTCCGCTTTCGCAAAGTTCTCGGGCTCGCCCGCTATATAAAGCTCCTTGACATATATGTCAGTTAATCTTTTTGAAAGCTCTTCGCCCCGCTCGAGCATCCCTTCAAATATCTTCAGATCCCTGCCCGCATGGACCGAAGCGGGTCTGTGGATTATCTCTATATCGCTGTCATAGATGACCGGATTAAGATTGACCTGCTCATGGACCGGCTCGATCCAGGTAAACTCCCTGAGGCGCTTGTAAAGTTTCGGACGCAGTTCCCTGTCAAAATTGTAAATGGTATTGTTCTCCATCTGATTGCAATAATACATCTGGACTATCTCTATCTCCGGCAGAAGTGTTGCCTTTAAGTCAAGAAATCTGCGTATATTTTCATCATCCAGTTCCTCATCGGCATCCGCACAGTAGATATAATCCCCCGTAGCCAGAGAAAATGAATAATTCCTCGCATCGGAAAAATTCGAATTCCATTTGAAATCATATATCCTGTCGGTATATTTCCCCGCGATCTCTTTGGTACTGTCGGTCGAGCCCGTGTCCACCACTATTATCTCATCCGCGATGGGTACCAGGCTTTTTAAGCATCTGTCCAGGCAGCCCTCTTCATTTTTTACGATCATGCATACACTGATCTTCATATCCACACCTCGCATTTATCCGAAAATATTATTTCCAATAGTCCGGCTCGTCTGTATTTATACCGATATCATTTCCAATAGTCCGGCTCGTCTGTATTTATACCGATATCATTTCCAATAGTCCAGCTCGTCTGTATTTATACCGATATTCTTGCCAAGAAATACCGGATTTTTGCCATCCTTCTTCTGTTTTTCATAGTCCTTTAACGTGTCTATCGCAACCTTTCCGAGCAGCATGCAGGCCGGCAGATTTATGAGCGTCATGCCTCCCATGGTTATGTCAGCCATTGCCCACGCTATATCCATGGATGTTATCGCACCGACAAATACAATGACCGTACAGATGATATGGAATATCATCATGAACCTCTTTGACGGCTCTTTTTTCTTATTGAGGAAGATAAGTGCGTTATCCACATAATAAAGATTTCCAAGCAAAGTGGTAAATGCAAACAGTACCATCGCGACGGTTATGAATATCGGACCCGCCTTGCCAAATACGGTCGAGATCGCATTTTGTACATATGCCGAACCGGATACTTCAACACTTCTCTCCACTCCCGTGGAAAGGCACATGAGTGCGGTTGCGGTGCAGAGCAGCAATGTATCGATGTATACCGAAAGTGTCTGGACCAGTCCCTGCTTGGCAGGATGTGATACATGGGCCGATGCGGATGCATTAGGTGCCGAACCTACGCCCGCTTCATTTGAATACAACCCTCTCTTTATACCGTAGATCATGCAGGAGCCCGATACACCGCCAAGAATGGCCTTAAGATTAAATGCATCCCTGAATATTATCACAAACATAGAAGGGATATTCTTTATATTGAATAAGATCACTATAAGTGAGATCAGGACATAAGAAACGCCCATGAACGGTACGATAAAACTTGTGAGCTTCACGATACGCTTTCCTCCGCCCAGCAGGCAGTAGCCAACGAGCACGGCAAGGATCCCTCCGACCAGAAGCGGAGTCACATTCGTATCATAGAAGCCGTATACCTTAAATGTGTCCTGAAGATTGTACGAACACAACAGGTTAAATCCGACCGCATATGTTGCTATCAGAAATACACAGAATATATAAGCCAGCCATTTGGCATGTAATGCCCTCTCTATATAATATGCGGGCCCTCCGTAGCATTGCCCCTCTGTATTGCGTCTCTTGTATATCTGCGCAAGGGTACTTTCCATAAATGCGGATGCCGCTCCGATTATGCACATGATCCACATCCAGAATACAGCCCCCGGTCCTCCGAGACAGATAGCTGTTGATACTCCGATTATATTGCCGGTCCCGACTCGTGATGCCGTTGAGACCATCAGTGCCTGAAAAGATGATGTCTTACCTTTTTCCTCACTCGGTTCGACGACCAGCCTGCATGATTCCTTAAAAAGCCTGATCTGCACGCCTTTTGTAAGAATAGTAAAATAGATGCCCGCAATGGCCATGACTATTATAAGTATGGGATAATACATTACGTCATCTATCTTAGTCAGAATGTCGGTTATCAACTGCTCCATGCATACCTCCCCGTTTTGTTATTTTTGCATTTACCTTCCATATCTGATAATATCATAAAACTGCGTTCAAATACAGCAATACCGGGTCGCTTGTCGCAACCCGGCATCGTTTACGGTAGATCGATCATGTTCCGTATTATTTTCTGTTGTTATAGTCCTCTGTGATATCAGCACAGCATTCCATCACAACCTTATCCATTGCTCCCTCACTCATTTTACCGCAGGCCCTGAAAGCACTTACTGTTCTGCCCAATGCCTTGTAGTTAAGCTGTGTCCCGGCTCTGTCGGACCTGTAATTGAGTGCCCTTTTCTCTGATATACCGAACCTTCCGGCCACCTCTACTGCATCGATATTGGCTCCGAGAAAAAGGAACTCCCAGCCGTATTTTTCCTTCTGTTTCTCAACCATCTTCTTTACTGTCGCATAATTGTAGCGGCTGCTTGCATTTTCCATGCCGTCCGTTGTTATGATAAAGAGCGTTTTTTCTGGTCTGTCCTCATCTCTGGCGTATTTGTGGACATTCCCGATGTGGTGGATCGCTCCGCCCACTGCATCCAGTAATGCCGTGCATCCTCTCACGTAATACTGCTTATCGGTCATGGGCTCAATGCGCTTCACGTCCACCCTGTCGTAGATGACATCCGTATTATCATCAAATAAGACCGTGGAAATAAGAGCCTCGCCCTCCTCCTTCTTCTGTTTCTCGATCATCGCATTGAAGCCTCCTATGGTGTCTGCCTCAAGTCCTGCCATTGATCCGCTTCTGTCAAGAATAAATACTACCTCAGTTAATCCTTTACGCATATCATTTCCTCCTCATAATTTGTTGTGCTCCCCCGTGGGGTTTTATCTTATGAACCCATTATATGCGAACGGCTAAATACAAAGGTCGCTTCAAAAGCGACCCTTGTTTCAATGGTTTTTTACTATTTTCTCAGTTCTGTCCCTGTACTTCTTTGCCGTCATGAACATGCCGTGAAATTCAAATGCCGAGGCACATTTGTCACAGAAGAAAGCATAATGTGTATCACGCTTCGTCACTGACTCGAGCATGATATCGGCCTTTTGAAGATATGAGAGGATCAGGTTTTCTTTATCTTCTTTATCATATATGTGATCGCGTCCGTTTTGTTCGTTCAATCCCTCCATATACACAAGATCCGCAAGATTACAATAAGTTACGGCCATCTCGATCGCCCCGTTTTCCTTTGTTCTCATGATATCCAGCGCTTTAATGTACAGCCCGCGGGCCTGCTCATACTCTCCGAGTTCTGCTACCGTCAATGCCATGTTGTTGTACAATCCGGCCATACGCTGATCATCCGCCTCGAGTTCAGCCTTATATAATGCTTCCGCCTGCCTGTAGAGCGGATATGCCATATCCGCCATTCCGAATTCCTTGTATGCCGTCGCTGCATTGATATATGTAGTGGCCCGCACCGTATCTCCGAACTTTTCGTTTTCCGACAGTTCAAGAGCCCTCCTGCAGACCTCAAGGCCCTTTTCTTCAACATGCTGCTTCCGATACAATCCTATCTGCTCATTGAGCAGTGTCAGTTCACTGCGCCCGTCACCCGAATTCATCGCTTCATCTGTCCAGTAATCGAGCAGTTTTTCGGCCGAAGCATAGTCGTTATGTCCCAGATATTCATCCAGTTTATCTATGACTCTTCTTATTTCTATCATTGTTTTCCTTTGCTTTTCGTGTACCGGCGATCGCGATAAACTTTGTTTTACAAACTGACATAGGCTGCCAAAAGCTTTTTTCCGCGCTTCCCGCCTTTGTATCCTATTATATCCGAATGCATGCTTTGCCGTAAACCACCTGATAACCTCTCTTATTTTTGCAAAATTGACAAAATAAATGTATTGACATCTAATATTATACGTTGTATAGTATGCTCATAAACAATATTATACGTCATATAATATATAACCCTTACAGGAAGGAGAGTCCAAAATGGTTTTTAATACCGGTTCAGCTCTGCTGGATGCGATAGTACTCGCAGTCGTGAGCAGAGATTCCGAAGGAACTTACGGATACAGGATCACCCAGGATGTCCGTACGGTAATAGAACTCTCCGAATCAACACTCTATCCCGTACTGAGGCGATTACAAAAGGATGAATGCCTTACGGTATATGACAGAGAATTCGGAGGGAGAAACAGAAGATATTACAAGATCACCGAAAAGGGTCTTGCACAGCTTAAACTTTACGATGAGGAGTGGCGTTCTTACGCCAAGAAAGTTACTTATCTGTTTGATGGAGGAAGCACTAATGAGTAAACAACAGTTTATGGGAGAGTTAAAACAATTGCTCGGAGATTTACCGGCAGATGAAAGAGAAGAAGCTCTTGCATACTATGAGGATTATTTTGCTGATGCCGGAGAGGAAAATGAAGAGAGCCTTCTTATGGAACTCGAAAGCCCCGAAAAGGTTGCTCACGTTATCAAAGCCGGCTTAAGGGATACAGCCAGCAAAGACGGAGAGTTTTCAGAAACAGGTTTCTCAGGCTTCTACGCAAGAGAAAAAGAAGAACTTGTTCCGACAGAGAACGCGGATGACAGAGGATTTGGCAGAAACCGCCGTTTTGATTCGTCCAACAGGTCCAACAAAATGCTTATTTACATAATTCTTGCGATCATCACGGCTCCGATATGGATGCCCGTAATCGGCACGATAATCGGAGTATTGGCAGGTATCTGCGGTGTTATCATCGGTATCATCTGCGCATTATTCTTCGGAGGCATTGGGATCATCATCGGCGGCATCGCACTTGCAATCGGAAGTTTCCTTTCATTTTCATTGTCGCCTATGGGCGCGATACTTCTTTCAGGTGTGGGCATGCTTCTGGTTGGTATCGGCATCCTGATCACTTACGGCGGCTTAAAGATTGTTACATCTGCTATTCCGTCATTGCTTAAAACGATAAGCATAATGTTTAGGAAAGTGATCGGTCGCGTGAGAAGACCCATGGAGGTATAAGTCATGAAAAAAGGATTTAAGACAGTACTTCCGGTAGCTTCGTGCTTCATGGTCATCGGTCTTTCGATGATAACGGTTTCAGCTTTAAACGGCGGTTTTTCCGAGGTCCACAAGTTGGCCCGGAGTTCTTATTTCACACTGTCCGCTGATTTTGACAATATATTTGCTCCGACCGTGGTCATGGATTTTGACAAAGGCGATTTTAACGACGACTACGACATAAGCACTTCTACTTCAAACTATGACATAGATGAAGACATAACCGGTGCAGTGATCACTGTCGATGCCGGAAACGTAACACTTCGCGAAGATGACGGAAACCCCGGAGTAAAGGTTTCTTCACCCGAAAAATGTCAATGTTACATTGAAGATGGTATAATGTACCTGACGGTAAAGACAGGCCCCCTGAACAATACCGAGGTTAAGATCGATTTGCCCGAGGATACGGAACTTGATGATCTTACACTCAGCACAGGTGCCAGCAAACTGAAAATGGAAGATATAAACTGCCATACCTTAAACCTTGAAATAGGTGCCGGAAATGCGGATATAGATGACCTCAACTGCTCCGATTCAGCCTTTATCGAAGTGGGTGCAGGAAACTTCAAGGCTTCCGGATCGTATTTCCATGATGCCGATATAAATACAGGCATCGGCGAGTTCTCGTTCTCTGACGGTGATATCACCGGAAACCTGAACCTTGATTGCGGTATAGGCAATGTTGATCTTGATCTGGAAAGCGAAGCCGAAGATCACAATATATCGGTTGACGGCGGTATAGGAAATATCCGGATCGACGGCGACAAATACCACGGTCTCGGAAATGAGATAAACAAACAAAGCAACACGGATTCCACATATACAATTAATTGCGGTACAGGAAACGTTGATATAGATTTTGATTAACTACATAAACAACAGATTTAATTCATTAATGAAAGGATGACAAAATATGAAAAAACTTACAAAATCAAACAAAGACAGATTACTTTGCGGCGTATGCGCAGGCATCGCAGAATACTTTGAACTGGATCCTACGGTTGTGAGACTGCTTCTCATAGCATTTTGCCTTCTCGGCGGTTCAGGCGTGATCGCATATATCATCGCAGCTGTTATAATGCCCGAACCGGGTGAAAACTAAAGCCCGGCTACTTATAGCCGAGCCCAACAAAAGATATCGAAATCAATAGATATCAGCCGTTAATCGGTTCTTTGTGGTCAGAGACATTGTCTCTGACCATTTTCATGTATCCAAGTGAGATCTTAAGTACCGTATCGTCACTCATGATACATTTATGGCCCGAGAGACGCGATATCCGTGACATATTGACGATCGTCTTGTTATTGATCGGTACAAAGATGCCAAAGCCGTTCACTTCCCGCCATACATTTTCTATAAAGCCTTCTCCATGATCCACGCTTCCGTCTGCCATGTGTACAGCCAGATCGTACTTATCTCCGGTAATATAAACAATATCGGGAGCCTTGATATAAAAGGATTCATTGCGGTTCCTCAGTTCAACCGTAGGTACTTTTTCTCTTTCCATATTTGCGATAAGTCTGTCCATCAGAGCAGTCAGCTCGTCTGTTTTGACCGGTTTATCGATATATATGACATTCTCAGGTTCTTTTCTGTCCCCTAGCCTCTCCTTGACATCACTGCACAGGACTATCGGCGACATTATGCTCTTCTGTCTTATGGCCGTCGCATAATCAAACGAATCACTGTCCTCATCCTTTATGTCCAGAAAATACACATCATATACAATGGGACTTGCAAGCAATGCCTCATTGCTTCCGAATGTCTCCGTATACAATACGCCTGTGGTCTGTATTCTCCTATCCGATTCTCTCCCCAGCAGTCTCTCCATCTGTTTACGATCTCCGGGGTTGCTGTCAGCCAATGCGATATGCATATATATCCTCCGTCTGTAGTCTGAGTTATACGCGGTCTGTCCCTTTTTTTACTTTACCACATAAAATTTTGCCGAATAAGCCGGCATCGGCAAAAAACCATCGATTATGACATCGATGTCATCTGTTAAATCATGTAATTTATTCGATCCTATATTAAATCTCGCTTCAAAATCATACTCGTCTGCATTTATCGCGATAAGGATTTTTTCGTCTTCAAAAACTCTTTCCATAACACATTGTTTGTTTGTGAGAAATGCACTCCTGAAGCTGCCGAAGCTCAGTGCTTTGTGGGAATGTCGGATTTTTGAAAGAGTGCTGACCCAATCGGTCAGTTCATTTTCGACATAATTGTCGAAGTAAGGTCTGAGTGCCGGATCACCGTCTCTCTTCTCACCCTTTGCCCCCCATTCACTTCCGTAGTATATACATGGTATACCCGGCATACCGAATAGGGCCGCATATATCAATGGCAGGTGTTTTTCATTGTTTAAGATGCTGGCAACACGTGTTACATCATGATTATCCACAAATGATAACAGATGTTTTCCTCTGTAAAGGCCCTGACCATCCTCTCCAAACTGTCTCATGAGACTGTGCATCAACTCGAACATATTCATGCAGTTGAAGCTCGAATACAGTCCCTTGTAGCACTCATAGTTCGTAACACTGTTGAGCATATCGTCCCTGAGCAGGTCGCTGTAATTGCCGTGGATCATCTCGCCGATCAGGTAGAAATCCGGTTTCAGTTCATTACAAAAACTTCTCAGGCGGCCGATAAAGCCTCTGTCGAGGCAGTAAGCCACATCCAGCCTAAGTCCGTCTATACCGAATTCATCCACCCAGAATCTTACAGAATCAAACAAATAATCTACAACCTCATTGTTCCAGAGGTTTATTTTGACAAGATCGTAATTGCCTTCCCAGCCTTCGTAGTAAAATCCGTCATTATATGCGGAATTACCGCCGAAATTCAGGAAGAACCAATCCTTATATCTTGAATTCTCGCGGTTCTTTCTTACATCCTCAAATGCCCAGAAGCCTCTGCCCACGTGATTGAACACTCCGTCGAGCATGACCTTTATGCCGGCTGCATGAAGCTTTTCGCAAACCTTCTTAAAATCCTCATTGGTTCCGAGTCTTACATCAACTTTTCTCAGATCCCTTGCATTGTATCCGTGTGTATCGGATTCGAACAGCGGTGAAAAATATATACAATCTATCCCGAGATATTTAAGATGATCTATCCAGTCTATCACCTTCAGTATCCCATGGTCCAGTTTTCCGTCATTTTCATAGGGTGCGTCACAAAATCCCAGAGGATATATCTGATATACAACACTTTCTTCTGCCCACATATATATACTCCTTTTTTACGGTCCTATCCGCAGTGATCATTGTATATATTATAACAAATCCTGACGAAACTAAAAAGCACACTGATCAAAAATCAGTGTGCTTCCCAATTTGACTTTAACTAGCATGCGACTGCAAATCTTCTGATGAAATGTTCAAAAACTTCATCATAACCATGTACCTTAACCGTAAGGCTGTGTGTCAGATCCAATCCAAGTACTCCAAGGATAGATTTGGCGTCCACGATATTGTGATTATTGGTGTAAACGTCAATGTAACAGTCACTCTTTGATGCCGCTTCAACAAACCCCTTTACCTCTGCGGGACGTAGCTTGATCTTGTAATCCATATTAATCACCTCATTTCCGGTCATGTCTGAAAAGACAATACATTAATCAATTACAATTGTAAAAAAGCGTACGCTTATACATCTTTTGTAAGATTATATACTTTAAGTGTCAATATGTAATTATACAAAATGTAGATAATTTGTCATATAAAAGCCATAAATATTGTGATTTTGGCGATTAACATAACTGATATCCGCAGGCTCTATAACAGAGAAATACCGTATTTCTCAGCTGTTTTGAGTGTTTCTTCGGGCCATATTGAACACTGGACCTCTCCGATGTGTGCTTTCCTTAAGAAAAACATACAGATCCTGCTCTGCCCTATGCCTCCTCCTATAGTATAAGGCAGTTGTCTGTCTATTATGGCTTTCTGGAACGGCAACTCTGCTCTTTCCGTACATCCGGCCTTCTCAAGCTGACTTACAAGAGAGTCCTCGTCAACTCTTATACCCATGCTTGAAAGCTCAAGAGCCGAATCAAGTACGGGATAATATACCAGAATATCCGCATTGAGTTCCCAGTCATCATAGTCCGGAGCCCTGCCGTCATGCTTCTCACCGTTACTTAACAGATCACCTATCTTCATAAGACAGACAGCACCTTTTTCCTTGCAGATAAGGTATTCACGCTCCTTGGCCGTCTTGTCCGGATATCTGTCCAAAAGTTCCTGTGTTGTTATAAAGTATATATCTTCCGGCAATATCTCATGGATATAGTCATATCGGATAGACATGTATTTTTCGGTCTTTCTGAGAACATCATAGACAGCGGTAACAACTTTCTTTAATGTCTCAACCGTCCTGTCTTCTTTATTGATGACCTTTTCCCAGTCCCACTGATCCACATAAATGGAATGTACGTTATCCGTATCCTCATCTCTTCTTATGGCTGACATATCGGTATAAAGGCCTTTTCCTACATAGAAATCATATTTTTTGAGAGCATATCTCTTCCACTTTGCCAGACTGTGTACTATCTCGGCTTCCTTGTCGCTCTGCTCCCTGATACCGAATTTTACAGGTCTTTCAACGCCGTTGAGATTGTCATTGAGCCCCGATTCCGGTAAAACAAATAATGGTGCCGATACTCTCAGAAGATCCAGTTCCTCCGCGAGGAGATTCTGGAAGAAATCCTTAACGGTCTTGATCGCTTTCTGAGTATCATAAAGTCCGAGCTGTGATCTGTAGCCTTCCGGTACAATAAAAGAACTCATGCTATCCTCTCTTTCTTAAATCATGATTAGATTTATGCTGTGAAATGATAATGTATTTTGGGGTTTAACACGGATTGCAGCACATACCTGCAACGCCAAAAATACTACATAAAATTACCACCATGGGAGACTCATGTCAATAAAAACCGTATATTGCGCACTATGCTTCCGCGACAGTCTTCGGGTCTTTCCGCTTCATTGCAGCTATAAGGACAGATACAGTGGCGGCACAGATCCCGCTTATCACAAATCCCGCATTTCCGGTTATGATCTCTTTCAGTCTTTCATCCGTCATTACTATGTATACAGCCGTATTAGCCGCACAGTGAAATATCATCGGATATATAAAAGATCCGAATCTTTCATATATATATCCGATCACTACACCCATCAAAAAGCCATACACCAGCTGTACCCTGTTTCCGTGTGCTATACCGAACAGCAGGGAAGAAAAAATAAGTGCCATAGGAAGATTAAAATATCTTCTTACCCGGTTGTAGACTACACCCCTGTATACTATTTCCTCGGTAATGGGTGTTATGATACCGTATACAAAAACACCCAGCCCGACAGGGAGCGACAGTTGCCTGGCTGCCGTTCCCTCGAATGTCTCGCTGGATGTTGAAAATCCTGTCTTATAAAAAAGCATGTTGAGAAACATGGCAAGTGCAACTGCCAGAAGCACCGTAAGCAGGATGTAAAGCGGCTTTTCGCCCTTCTGCGCCACGATCGGGTTTTCACCCATAAACAACGGTATCAACGGAAGAACCGCAATTATAACTGCCGTTATCCTTATTATTGCGGCACTCATCACGGGCTGCGCCACAAACAGCGACGACTCCGGTTCTCCGAGTTTCACAAGATATGCGGCTCCGTATGTCGCAAACATAGACAGAAAATAATACACAAACACCGGTGCTATGATGTCCACCGATCTCATCAAAGAACTTTTGTTATCCGCCGGAAGGCTCTTTATTCTTTTGTTGATCGGTTCAAACATACTTTTCATATATCTAATTATACAAATACTTTATTCCGATGCAAGTTTCTTTATATAAGTCAGACCCTTTTTAACGGGCGGAAGCAGTAGGATCACGATCGTGATCGCCGCTTCGGCAAATATATAGATGGCATTGTAGGCAAGCGAATACGGAAGAGCTCCCCAGCCTTCCCATGCGTAAGAACCGAAGAATATCCATCCGGAGATGACCGCAAATACAAATCTTCCCAGAACTCCCGCGATATATCCTTTTACCAGTCCGTTCTTGGCTTCGGCAAATATGCCCGACAATCCCAGTGCACCAAATGCCAGAATATAATCAACTATAAGCTGTGCGGGAAAAAGCACATAAGGATCGATTATCAGCTGCAATATGCCGTAAGCCACTCCCGCAAGTATTCCGGGTACCAGTCCGAAAAAGAAGCCCGGCAGGCATATAACAAGCATTGAAAGCAACGTGATCGAACCTCCTGTGGGAAAATGGAACAGTTTTACATTGGAAAGAATAGTGCCGATCGCTATGGCCATGGCACAGAACGCCAACTGCTTTGTCGTAAGCTTGACCGAAGGCTTAACCTTCAGACGCTTCATCGATATAATGACCGCAACTGCAAGAAGAACTACGATAAGCACGGATAAGATCACCTTGCTTAAGGTTGTGGGAAGATATGTGACTTCATCCCATTCATTGACATACTCTGTTACAAACATAAAAAAACCTCCTGTTACTCAAGGAGGGGAACTCATCGCATAATGCGATATACTGCTTCCTTACGCCGGTATTACCCGGTTCAAGTGTTGAGGGTCCGGCCGCCAAAGCGGCTGTCTCAGCTAAAGCTCCCCTAGCTCTTTATTAATTTAACGAAACAAAGTATATCGCTGCCCGGATCACATGTCAACATGAAATTGTCTTATTCAGTGAAAATGAATATATCAGTTTTTCTTTAACAGGGCAGCCCGTGATCCTTCGCAATGCTTCCTCATAATAATCAAGCTGCAACTCATATCTCTCGATGAGTTCATGTTCATCTTTAACACGGTCAGTCTTGTAATCCATGAGTACTATCTCACCGTCTTCGATAAAAAATGCATCTATGATCCCCTGAATAAGTACATTCTCATCGGAAGGAAATTCCGGCTTAAGTCTGTCGGCGCTTATCGAAAGTACAAACGGCTCCTCGAGATGCAGTTCATTCCGGCGTGCAGCCAGGCACATCCTGCGGCCCAGATCCGATCTCATAAATAACAGTATCTTTTCTATGTCAACAAGTTCTGCGATATCCCTGTCAATTTTACCCGAAGAGATCTCATTTTCAATAACGGCATCTACTTTATTATGTTGACTTGATTGGTCAAGAGACTCAAAATCCACGCATTTATCGAACTCGAAGAGCTCCATGACTCTGTGATATGCCGAGCCGACAGCTGTTCCTTTAACTCCGGTTTCACTTCTTGCAAATTCCGGAATGTATGCCTCATGCTCATGCTCCGTGAAAAATTCCGCCGGGATATCTTCCAGTTCATTGTTTGCAAGCTTCTCTTCTATGGCCGAGATCTTCAATTCTGACACAGATGTCTTTATGTATAATGATGCCATCCTGTCCGGATATCTGTATCCTATCCTCTCAACCACTCCGGCATCCGCATTTTCGCTTGTTTTACGGGATATTTTATCCAATATCACCCGTTTTCTTCGCTCTTTGTCCACACTTTCCCTTATATCTTCGCCCTTCAGTTCCTCAAGCTCATAAACGAACGTATCAATGCATGTGTTATTATTGAGACATCCGGCTATGATCTTAAAATAAGACGTGGCATCCAGCCTGAAACTGTAGGGTAAGACCTTATCTCCATACAGCTTTGTCTTTTCTGCGATGGCATCCTTATCTGCTTCTATATTATCTCCGGCAGCCGTGAATATAAGCTTCTCTTCGGCCCTGGTCATGGCAACATAGAGTATCCTCATCTCTTCGGCGATGATCTCACGTCTCATATGAGCCGAAAGCACGAGCTTACGGATATCTTTTATCCTTATATTGTTTTCCACCAGATCCAGGCCTATCCCCATATCCCTGTCGATCAGGAAACTCGAGTTTGTATCCATGAAATTGTACCCCTTGGCTATGCCGGATACGAAACAAATAGGATATTCCAGACCTTTGGATTTATGTATGCTCATGATCCTCACTACATCTGAATTCTCATCGGTCATGACCGCTTCGCCGTAATCCACTTCGTAGCTTCTGATCTCCTCTATATAGTGCACAAAGTGATATAACCCTTTAAATGAGCCCTGCTCGTATTTTCTTGCCTTTTCTATGAGCATACGTACATTTGCCGCCCGCTGCTCTCCAAAGGGCAACGAGAGGATATGATACATGTATCCGGATTCCTCGGTGATGTCCGTGATAAGCTCATGTATCGGTGTATAGGTCTTTTTTGCCCGCCATTTTTTCAAAAGATCCATGAATCTCCGGCTCTTTTGGATCATCTCACCGGTCACCTGTTCCGCCGGCTTCTCAAATGACGCCACTTCCTTCAGATTGTCGTAAAGAAGCTTTCTGCCGTTCATATGCATAACGGACAGCTCGTTCTCATCAAAGCCTCCGAATATACTCTTTAGGACACCGAAGAGTGCTATATCATTGCGCGGATTGTCCAGTACACTCAAAAGTGAGAGCAGTTCTCTTATCTCCGTTGAAGCAAAATATCCCTTTTTAGATGCTATATAACAGGGTATCCCGTTAAGTTCAAATATCCTCTTGAAGTCTTCATCCCAGTCCTTATTGGTGCGTAACAGAATGACTATATCGCGATAGTTGCAGGGGCGCATTATTTTGAGTTCTTTGTCATATACCTCAAATTTATCCGCTATGAGCATCTTTATCCTTGCTACGATCATCATGGCTTCCTGCTCACGCCTGTTGTATTCGGGACTGTTCGTGTTCAATAACAGCAGTTCTGTGCGGTTACCCTCTGTTTCCGGGTACTCAGCTTTTCTGTATAATCTCGCGTTGCTGTCATAATCCACCATCCCAAGATCCGAGGACATAATCCTCTCAAATACGTGATTTACGGTATCCACTACCTCATCACGGCTTCTGTAATTGGCCGAAAGATCCACTATTTGGTTCTTATCGTCTTTATAGGTCCTGTATTTTTCCATAAAGATATCGGGACATGCTCTTCTGAAACTGTAAATACTCTGCTTTACGTCTCCGACCATGAATTTATTAAATTTTGAATTAATTTTACCCGATATGGCATCCAGTATTTTCTCCTGAGTCCTGTTGGAATCCTGATACTCATCCACCATTATCTCATCATAGAACTCACTGTACTGTCCTGCCGCTTCGGTAGGTACCCATCTGCCATCTTCCTTCTTCGTAAGTATCTTAAGGGCATAGTGCTCCATGTCCCCAAAATCAATGATCTTGCGCTGTTTTTTCTCTTCCGTCAGCCTTTCATCATACTTCTCGAGCGTGTCCATCAGGATATTGACGATCCTGTCATTTTTCTTCATGATACTAATGATATCATCTGTTTTTTTAGCATAGAACTTATCCTTGTATCCGGAGAGCATTTTTTTCACGCTATCCCTGTGAGCCCTAGCCACGTTTTTTGCTTCATCATCGATATCGGGTGCTTTTTTTGTGCTCAGTCTCGTATATTGGAGATTTTCAAAAAAATCTGCGAATTCTTCGTATGTTTTACATTGCATACCGACCGTTATAGCAGACATATCGCTTCGCAAATTGTCTTCGTATATATAAGCTCCTCCCGGCTCCATACACTGATCCAGGTTGGCTTTGGTCAGCTTTACGGCCTCGTCCAGCACTACCCGTGTCTGCTCCAAAAGATATCTGACCCACGGCATACTGTTTATATCCCCGGACGGATCACAGGCGTAATCCTGTCTTCTTTCAGCTATGTATTCTTCTATATAAGGCGCATTTCGGCATTCCTCATACAATTTAAGGATGATGTCCTTAAGCCCCGCAGTACTGCTTCCCTGCACGAATCTGTCCGCCACCAGAAGAAAATCCCCGCCTTCCGTGAGGCTGTCTTCTATAAGTTCATCCGCGATCCGTCCTTCGATAAGCTTTATCTCGCCTTCTTCGGCAACTCTGAACGACGGATCCAGATCGATATCGGCAAAGTTGTTGCGCATAAGGAACAGACAGAAGCTGTGGATCGTTGTGATCTGTGCATTGTGGATGAGTACGGATTGCTTTATAAGCCTTTCATTCGACGGATCTGCACTCAGAAGATCCGTGATCTTCCTTTCGATCTTTTCTCTCATCTGGGCTGCTGCCGCATTTGTAAATGTGAGCACAAGTATCCTGTCGATATCCACGTTTTCTTCCGTGATCTTCTTAATGATACGGTCAACGAGCACGGTTGTCTTACCGCTTCCCGCCGCTGCGGAGACCAGCAGATTGCAACCTCTAGTGTTTATTGCCTTAAGTTGTTCGGTTGAACGTCTTATATCGCCCATAAAGCTAATCTTCCTCAAGCTCTTTTCTTATCTTATCCATGATGACATCATCTTCTTCTTTTACTATCTTCTTCATCGAATATCCGTCAAGTCGTTGCTCAAATCCGCATACATCCCTGTATTCGCAGTATGTGCACGAAGTCTTTTTCCCGTTATCTTCTTCCACGGGATTCTTTGTTATCTTTCCCGTGATGATATCATTGCCTATGCTGCGAAGCTTGTATTCGGCATATTTGCACAAAAGCTCGATATCTTCCCTGTTAAGCACCGACGAACCTCTTGCAAATGCACCGTTTTTGATATTTACCGGTATGACATCGCTTTTTCCTTCCTTTACGCCGGCAAGTGCTTCAACCACATCCATGTCATCACTGACGATACCCTTCGTTCTTAAGCTCTCGTATACCTTCTTTTTAATATCCTCTTCGCTGTCGGAACTCTCCGCATCCACCGTACCGTCGCCCACGCGGTAGTACAGTAATGCTGCAGGTACGATCTCCTTGTCCTTATGTGTCTTCTCCGCTTTTTTCATGCTTTCATCAAGATACACGACCAGCTGAAGCTGAAGCCCGTGATAGAAATTGATAAGTGAAAAATCTTTTGTTCCGGTCTTGTAATCAACCACCTTCACATACAGCCTGTCATCCGTTTCGCAGGTGTCTATACGGTCTATCCTGCCTTCCACCTGCATCTTTTCCTGCTTATCGTATGCTTCGTTTATCTCATCGATCGAACGATATCTCGTAAACGGTATTTCGGTTCCCGCGATATCAAATTTTCCCGCCTTAAGCTGATACGACAACGTATCCACGGCTCTTAAGAGTGTTTTTTTCAGGTGTGTGAGTATATATCCGTTCGTTGAATTCTCCAAAAAGATGTTATTATCGGACAGCACATTCTCTATGGTGGCATCTATTATCTTTTCGGAGGTCTCCTCATCGATCTCATACCATTTTAAGCCGTTTTTATCGGCATGATCTGCATAACCCTGCAATACGAGATGCAGAAGCGTACCGGTATTCCTGTTGTCTATTCCGTATCTTTCACGTTCCTTGAGCGAAAGTCCGTACCTTAGGAAATAAGAATATGCGCAACCCGCGAATCTTTCCATACGGCTGACTCCCGCAAGCATATTTTCTCCGTAAAGGATACCCGCAATGATCCCCTTTAATCTGTCGTCCTTATAAGTGAAGAAAGAGTTTTCGATCATCGCTTCCATCCATGCTCTATGTCCGTCTTCTCCCAGACTGAATAAGCTGTCAATTGCGCTGACGATCAGCCCCGAATTGTTGGCTCCTGCGGCATAATCTCTCATCAGATCGCAGAGAAGGCTCTTTAAGTCACTGACATTATATATGTCCGCAAGGCGGTCCGTGCCCTTGCGGCCGGTCTTTAACTGCGAAAACATATCCTTTAATGTGTGTACGATGTAAGCGGGTCTTGCCGACTCACCGTCATTGTTGATCAAACTGTAGGAAATGTAGAGTTTTTCCGAAGGTTTAACGAGATTATTGTACAGATAAAATCTCTGGATATACATCTTCTGCCTGGGTGTTGGCGCCAGCTCTATATCCTTCATTCCTGCAAGGAACTCCCTTTCCATATCGGAAATGATACTGCAGGAGCTGTTGTTCTTGGGTATTGCCCCGTCATTTACACCTATGAAGAACAAATATTTTACCGGTTTAAGGCGGCTTCTTTCCATGTCGCCTACTATAACCCTGTCCACGCTCTGAGGTATGGTCCCGACCGTTATTTCCTCAAACCCCGCTTCCAGGATCTGTGAAAAGTCATCAAGGGTTATGTTCTCCTCCCCGAGAAGACCGTATACCTGCTCCAGAAGTCCCATAGAAAGCCTGTAGATCTGCGAATATTCCTTTTCCCTTGTAAAGTCAGCCTCTTCTTCGAATCTCTTACGGTATATTTCGAGTCCTTCATATACCTGTCCCGACGTGTAGCAGGCATAAAGTGCCTTTACAAATACGGATGCAGGTAAACTTTTACCCTGTCTGATCCCTGCTTCAAGTAAGGGCTCAACGGCTGCGAGGATGGCTTCTCTTATCTCATTTATCTGCTCGACCGTCTCATCATCTGCAGGCCAGAATTCCCTGTACCTGCTGCCTCTCATGCCCTTCTTTAACAGATAGTTTTCAAAAACGTCAACCTTCTCCTCATCAAAGCCGCCCAGTCCGCTCCTTAAGAATCTTACGACGCTGTCCGGTTCAAAGTTTTTATTTACAAGCGCAAGAAGGCTCTCCGTATATTCCACAAAGGGATTCAGGACAATAGCCCTGGTCTTGTCAATATATGTCGGGATCGAAAAATACCTGAATATCCTGTTTATGTGGTTCTCGTATTCGGGCATATTTCCGGTAACGACCGCTATTTCCCTGTATTCGGCCCCGTTCCTTGTCAGGTTGCCTATATCGATAGCCAGATGCGTCACCTCATCCTCGATATCCTTTGCCTCATACAATGAGATCCTTTCGCACAGCCCGTCATACACAGCCATCGGATATCTGAATATATGCCTTTCAAGGTGTGCAAGATCTGCTTTGCCCTCGAATCTGTGAACGTGTTCGAGATATATCGGCTCCTTCACTTCGATCCCCGCTTCTTTGGCCGTCTTTACAAGCGCATCCATCGACTTTGCGGTCAGCGTGAAAAGATCGCCGTTAGAACTTCCCGAACCCGGTCTTTCAAGCGTCAGTGTGATATAGATCTCTTCACACAGCTTCATCAGCCTGCCAAGCACCTTTAACTGTATCGGTGTGAAGCCGGTGAATCCGTCGAATACGACCACGCTCCCCGCTATAAGCTCGGAACTGTCCAGCATGCGTGCAAGCAGTCCCATGGAACCTTCATTTGTTATGTATCTGTCACCGAGGAATTTCAAGAATTGCTCATAGATCACCGTAAGATCGGTCAGCTTAGCCTTTAACGCGCCCTTGCCTTCGCTGTAATCCGCCAGCATCCCGACCTCTTTGGGTGAAAGGTCATATTGCATAAACTCCGAAACGGAGGATTTGACTTCATGTATAAAACCCGCCCTTTTCATATTGCCGCTTATATAGGGGATCCTGTCCGCTATATCACCGGCGATCTTTCTTAAGACCAGACTCTTGCCTGTATCGTCGAGGACGGTTTTGTTTTCACAGTTTGTCTCCTCAAAGATACGATGTGCCAGCCTTGAAAAGCTTAGCACGTCAATATTCATGATGCCGCCGCCCTTGCTTAAGCTGACCATATCGGCCTGGGTCTGCATGGTAAACTGGTCCGGAACTATAACAAAATAGCGTTTATCCTTGCGGACCGACGCTTCTTTTGTGATGGTTTCATATATGTATGTACTTTTGCCGGTGCCACCGGCCCCCAGAATAAGCTGTAATCCCATATTACTGTATCCTTTGATCCACTACTCCGAATACCGCATCTTCCTCGGCCTTTTTGATCATATCCCTTATGACCTTTATGGCCACTGCCACGATATCACCATCGTATTTCTTATCGCTTGTCGCTTCCACCATCTTGAGCATCCGTTCATAAGGTATCTCCTCATGATCGAGATGCGCCAGATAGTCGGCAAGTGCCACTATACGCGCCGCCTCGGGGATCTCATAACGTTTCAGGCCCTTATATCCCTTTCCGTTGCAATACTCATGGTGATATTCCGCAGCATCCGATATCTGCTGCAGATTGAGCTTTTTCACGATATCGTAGCCGATATCTACATGTCTGTAATACTCGGCCTTCTTTTCTTTGCTCATGTTTCCCTTGAGCCAATATGCATCGCTCACACCGATCTTGCCTATATCGTGCAGGAGACCTGCGTAATACATCCTTCTGGCCTCATACCTATCGTAGCCCATGCCTCTTGCTATGAGCCTGCTCCACTCCGCCGTTGCTTCGCAATGCTTACCGACCTCGGGCGATTTGGTGGAAAGAGCCTTGAACATGGAAAGCAGGATGTTAAGGGATATCTTTGTCTGCTCCGCCTTACCTTCATCTATCATCTTGTTTAACTCGGCACGATAATTCTGCTTCATCAACTGACGTCTGGTTATTCCGTATTGCAAAAATACCGCGGATACAAAGAAGCAAAGAAGGATATAAGGGAAACGCTCGCAGAAGGTTGTCGTGTATTTCTCCCTTATCCAGTCAAATGACTCGATATTGAATGTTAAGCCCACGACAAGCATATTGAATATACCGAGAATATTTCCCCAGAAAAGACCCAGCATGAATACCGAAATGATAGCGGTAAACAGCAGCAAAAAGGCACCGACCTGCTTCAGATCTCCCGAAAGGAAGAGCGTATCAACGATACATGACGAAAGCGTGGCCGCAACTATATCCACATACAGATATATGCGTTTTCTGGTCATGATCAAGTCGATGATCCAGATGGCTTCCGCCCCGCCGAGCAGGATCATGCATCTGTAGGTATGGAAGATACACGCATAGATGAACACAACAACGCAGATAAGCATCATGAGACACTTGATCAGAAATGACATCAATCTGTCCTGCTGCTTGATCGAAAAGCACTCCCTTATTCTGTTGATGAAATCAGTCAGTTCCTTTTTCATCCGCTACTATCGCTATCTTTCCTTCCTGTATAAGTTCGCACACGATCTCCGCTATCTTGGGGTCAAACTGGTGTGCATTGTCATTTTTAAAAGATTCGTAGATGTATTCCCTTGAGCATGCCTCCCTGTAAACACGCTTCGAGTTCATGGCATCCAATGCATCTGCGGCCGCGATTATACGTCCTTCAACCGGAATGTTCTCACCTTTTATGCCATCCGGATATCCGGTGCCGTCAAAATGCTCGTGATGGTATTTGGCACCGTAGTAGACCGTCGGCAGGAATGTCAACTCCCTGAGTATCTCCTCACCGTAGGTCGTATGCTCCATCATCAGCCTGTATTCATCATCCGTCAGTTCCCTATTGTTCTTGAGTATCTCATCGCTGACGGCAATCTTGCCTATATCGTGCAGAAGCGCGGAATTGTAAATATTACGCATCTGCTTCACATCATTCTCAAAGCCGTAGCGCTGCGCGATCATCTTCGCATATCTTGCCACTCTCATCGAATGCTCTTTTGTATACTTATCCTTCTCATCGATCAATGTGGAGATGATCATGACGGATTCGATCATGGCTTCGTCCGTTCCCGCAAGAGCTTCCTCGAGTTCGCGTTGAAGCTGCCTGTCGAGTTTCTCCTGCTCTATAAGGCCTTTCTTGTAGAACAGGTTGATAACGAATGAACCTCCGAACGATACCAGGAAAATGAGCGGAAACGAAAATGCATATTCATCCGAATAATTGTACGGAAGCATATGCCTTATCGGCGTCCAGAAGAATACCACGCACAGTACGAAAAAATAAGTCCCCCAAACAAGTCCCGTAGGCATACCCATCTGTATCATAACGACAAATATTGCCATAACAGCCCAGTAATTGGAAGTTCCTTCATTGATGCCGAACAGTGCATAAAATGTCAGGATTATTCCCAGAAATATAACAAATCTGTTGGAAAAACTCCTCTTATTCTTCAATCTTTCAAGGATAAACGGCACAAGAATCAAAGCTGTGCCGACGCAGTAGGTTGGCAGAACAACCAATAGATTGTCAACGTTTTTAAAGTTGACTATATAGATGATGATCCCAAAAAAAGCCGAAACCTTGTATAGTGTGCCGAAATCCGGATCCATCTCACTGTCATACCGGAATACGGTGCTTACAAGTTCGGGAATACCAAAAATCTTCTTCATTTCCTCAATCCTTCATAGGGTATTATAACACACGGAGCGTGACAAAAAAAAGGGGCATTGAGCCGAAACTCAACACCCTTTTTTGTACAATACGATGATATTTTTTATTCGGTGTCAGCACCTTTTTTAAGCATGAGGTTTGTCAGTATACCGAGTATCAGTGCACAAGCGATCGATGTGATCGTTACATTGCCGAAATTAAGCGTAAGTCCGCCGATACCTGCTATGAGGATGACTGATACCACAAACAGGTTCTTGTTCTGATTGAGGTCCACATTCTGTACCATCTTAAGTCCGGATACTGCTATGAATCCGTAAAGTGCCATACATACGCCGCCCATTACACAACTGGGTATGGAATTAACGAATGCCACGAAAGGTGAGAGGAATGATATGAGTATCGCTCCTGCCGCAGCGTAGATGATGGAATATACGCTGGCATTCTTTGTGATGGCAACACAGCCTATCGATTCGCCGTATGTGGTGTTCGGACATCCTCCGAAGAATGCACCGACCATTGAACCTACGCCGTCTCCGAGTAATGTTCTGTGAAGACCGGGATCCTTTAAAAGATCCTTTTCTATGATAGAAGATATATTCTTATGGTCTGCTATATGCTCCGCAAATACAACAAATGCAACCGGTACGTAAGCAACAAGGATCGTAAGGATGTAGCTTCCGCTTATCCCCTCGGAAAATGCGCCGTACGCCGTCAAAAATGTGAATCCCGGTAATGCGACGAATGTCGAGATGCTCACTCCGTCAGCCGCAAGTGCCTTGAACGATTCAAAGCTTACTACCTTAAGGGTATCAATACCTGCGACATTGCCTATGATCGTAAATAAAAGCGCAACACAGTAACCGCAGAGAATACCGAATATGAACGGTATGAGCTTTCCGAATTTCTTACCGTATACCGAACAGAGCATTGTTACGGCCAATGTGACAAGACCACAGATAAGCGCTATATGCGGATGTGCGAGCGGTGTGCCTTCGGCATCCGCAAGCCCTCCCTTTACGATGTCACCTACGGCATTGCCTGCAAGCGAAAGACCTATGATCGCAACCGTGGGGCCTATAACAACGGCGGGCATGAGCTTGTTGATCCAGTCAACTCCCGCAAACTTAACGATCAAAGCGATGATGACATATACAAGTCCCGCAAAGACCGCACCGATTATAAGTCCGAAATAACCTACCGCATCACTTGCGGCACCCGCAAATGCGGCAGCCATCGAACCGAGGAATGCGAATGAAGATCCTAAGAATACCGGGCTCTTCTTTCTTGTGAACAGCACATAAACGATAGTTCCGACACCTGCTCCGAACAATGCGGCAGCCGGTGACATTCCGTGTCCGACGATGACGGGAACAACAAGAGTTGCGGCCATGATCGCAAGCAGCTGCTGGATCGCAAATACTATCAGTTCCCCGGTTTTTGGTTTGTCGTCAACCTGATAAATTAGTTTCATATTAACCTCCCTATACTGTTTAATTTCCCTTATTAAAACTATCACAGGGTATATCATTTGTAAAGCAAAAAGGTGGTGTGATATAATGGCCGTGAAAGTTTTTTCACAAGGAGTCAGTTTATGAACGAGAAGTTGTATACGATACCGATAAACGACGCTGTAAATGCGGACGACGAGTGTCCGCTTTGCTATATAGAACGCTCGATAGAGCATGATCTGATGGACTTTGTCCTCGGCAGCGGTTCCAGCTATATGGAATCCGACATAAGGGACAAGACCGATGAGGCCGGCTTCTGTCGTGCTCATTTCAAAAAAATGTATGACTACGGAAATACCCTCGGCAATGCATGGATCATGAAGACACACATGAAAAAGATGATGGACGAGATGTGGCAGGCCAGGGCTCTCTATACCGTGACCAAGAACACTCCCCTCGCAATGCTCAAAAAGAGCAGCACTCCGGGAGCCAATGCTTTCAGTGCGTGGGTCGACAAGCGCAGTAAAAAATGCTTCATCTGCAATGCATTTGAGGAAAACTACGACAGATACTTAAGAACTTTTTTCGAGATGTATTTCAAGGACAATGAGTTTAAGGAAAAAGTCAATTCACACAAAGGCTTCTGCCTTCCTCATTTCGGCGATCTGCTCAATTATGCCACAAACCACCTGCCCGAGAAGCAGCAGAAGGAATTTTCCGATACCTTCTTCCCTCTTATGGAAGCAAGCATGAAAAGGCTGTACGGGGATGTCTCATGGCTCATAGATAAGTTTGATTACAGGTACAAGGACGCCGACTGGGGCAATTCAAGGGAAGCGCTTCAGAACTGCATGCAAAAATTAAAAGGCGGATACCCTGCCGATCCCGTGTACAAACAACAGAAAAAGCCAAGTGCTCCACCCGTAAAACCTCAATGATATATATTTATATCCGATCTGTTAATTAAGTGCCAGAGTCTTGAATACACGCAGATATTCGACTATCTGTCTGTTCAGCTGCTCGGGCTTGAACGATTCATCGTCCATATTGGCGCCTGTAAGGCCCTTGATGGTATAGTTGATGATATTTTCAAACTGTACCTGATCCAGCCCCGGCTTCAATGAAGGCTTTTCTACCTTCGATCTGTATTTTTCAAGAGTCTCATTGTAGGCTTTTATGGCTTCTTTGCCCACATCCTCGGTATCGCTCCTGTCTTCACTGATACAGCCGTCTATAAACTCGCTCATGTAAGGATAGTTTCTCAGAACATTGAGTTTTGCCGTCTCAAGTTTCTCAAGAAACGTAAAATAATCATTCTCCTCACCTATAGTGCGCGAAAATTCAAAATTCATATACTTGACACTGTAGTCAAGCAAAAACGAATAAAGTCCCATCTTGCTGACAAAATAGTGAAAAAGCAGTCCCTTGCTTATGCCGGCTTCCTTTACGATATCGTCGGTGCTGGCATGCTTATATCCGTTTTTTGCAAATACCTTAAGAGCCGCATTTATCATCCTGTCCTGCTTTTCACTTTTAAGGTCAAAAAACTTGTCATTCATTCAATAGTTACCTTCATTTCCTGTACTCGGGCCGATCATGATTGACCGGTATAGACAATGCTATCACAGTTTTTTTTCTCAAACAATAGGCCAATCAAAACTAGTATCAAAGATTTTTTTTGCCACAATATCTTGTGTTTTTTTTTGCGGCACTTGTTTTCTTTTATTTTATGTTTATAATAGAATTATGAGTAAAAATAAAGGAGAGCACATATGAGCAAACTGACAAAGAATATTTTGGTTGCTTTAACTGCGATCGTAGGGCTATGTACCATAGTGTTGGCTGTCATGTATTTTCTTGGATTTGATATTCCATGTCCGTGCAATGATTGCAAGTGTAAGGATGACTCCTTTGGCTCACGTCGCGATACTTCGGCGACTAAGGTGAAACGTCATTATACCAAACTGGTATTGCCCAGGGATTGATACTCCCAAAGCTATAAAAAAAGGACCTTCCGGTCCTTTTTTTATGTCTGTCCGGATCTCCTTAAAAAGATCTGTCCGGTTTAATGTTCGTCTAATCTTCCTTCTTTGGAAGAACGAATGAACTCTTAAGTGATACTATCCTGTTGAACACGAGAGCATCTTCCTTTGAATCTTTATTGTCCACACAGAAATATCCGTTTCTGACAAACTGGAACCTGTCATAGGCTTTTGCACCGGCAAATGCGGGTTCAAGGTATGCCTGCTTAACAGTCAGAGAGTTGGGGTTCAAAAATACATTTCCATCCTCATCATAGACATTGCCTGCTGCCTCGGCCTTCTCCTCATCTATGAGATTTTCATAAAGACGTACCTCTGCCTTTATTGCACTCTTTGCCTCAACCCAGTGGATGGTTCCCTTCACCTTTCTTCCGTCGGGGCTGTTACCGCCTCTTGAAGCGTGATCATAGGTACAGTGAACTTCGGTGATGTTGCCGTTTTCATCCTTTACACAGCCTGTGCATGTAACGAAATACGCATTCATCAGGCGGACCTCATTACCGGGGAAGAGCCTGAAATACTTCTTCGGAGGTTCCTCCATAAAATCTTCACGTTCTATATACAGTTCCTTCGAAAAAGGTATCTTTCTGGTTCCGAGAGTTTCATCTTCCGGATTGTTCACGGCATCGAGTTCCTCGGTCTGACCTTCGGGATAATTGTCTATTATAAGCTTGACTGGATCCAGAACAGCCATGTATCTGGGCGCCTTGGGCTTTAAGTCCTCACGGATGCAATACTCCAGTGCGGCATAATCCGCAACGGAATGAGCCTTTGATACACCGCACATCTCAACAAACATTTTTATGGATCCGGGAGTGAATCCGCGACGCCTCAAAGCTGCTATCGATACGAGCCTCGGGTCATCCCATCCGTCAACCTTACCGTCCAGTACAAGCTTCTTGATGTAACGCTTACCCGTTACCACATTCTTGAGATACATCTTTGCCTGCTCTATCTGACGCGGAGGATTGGGATATTCGAGTTCCCTTACAACCCAGTCGTATAAGGGTCTGTGATCCTCAAATTCCAATGTGCAGATTGAATGCGTGATACCTTCTATGGCGTCTTCTATGGGATGTGCAAAATCATACATCGGATATATGCACCATGCATCCCCGGTGTTGTGATGTGTCATATGTGCCACCCTGTATATAACGGGATCTCTCATGTTCATATTCGGACTGTTGATATCTATGCTGGCACGGAGTACCTTCTCGCCGTCGGCAAACTTTCCGTTCTTCATGTCCTCAAAAAGTGCCAGGTTCTCTTCAATGCTCCTGTCGCTTGAAGGATCCTTTTTACCGGGATGCTCGAAATCTCCTCTGTATTCCCTTATCTGCTCGGCAGTAAGATCGGAAACATAAGCCTTTCCCTTCCTGATCAGCTTTACCGCAGCTTCATACATCTGTCCGAAATAATCCGAAGCAAAGAAAAGTCTGTCCTCATAATCGGCTCCCAGCCACTGAACATCCTCTTTGATGGATTCCACAAACTCAATATCTTCCTTTGTGGGATTCGTATCATCAAAACGCATATTGAACTTTCCGCCGTATTCCTGTGAAAGTCCGTAATTTACCAATATTGATTTGGCATGTCCTATGTGCAGATAGCCGTTGGGTTCCGGCGGAAATCTGGTATGGACGGTGTCATAGACACCCTCTGCCAGGTCCTTATCTATAATCTGTTCAATAAAATTCCTGCTTTCTGTACTCATCGATATTCTCCCATCAACAATATTTATCTACGAAGTCCTGCTTGCTCATGGGTCTGTCAAAATGATAACCCTGCACAAGTCTGACTTGCATATTTTCAAGTATCCTGTACTGCTCCTCTGTCTCAACACCTTCAACGCAGATGCTTACGCCGATAGCTCCGGCCAGTTCGGCGACCATACGGATAAATGATTTCGAATAATCATCCTCTATAAGCTCTTTTACAAATGACTGGTCGACCTTTATCACATCCAGCGGTATCTCTCTTATATGGTTCAGAGACGAATAACCCGTGCCGAAATCATCAAGTGCGATCCGGATCCCCATCGAACGTATCGCGGACATTATACCCTGCATCCTGTCCATATCGTTGATCGCCAGTGACTCGGTAACCTCAAGCGTGAGATTCTTTGGATTGATATGTGATTCCCTTACGGTCTTTTCTATGGTATCAACGATATCATTCTGCATCAGCTGTACGACACTTAAGTTGACATTGACCTTGTAATCGGGATGTCCGTGCGTATTCCAGTAATACAGCGTCTTGCACGCTTCCTTAAGCACGTGATCGCCTATCGGATTGATAAGTCCGAGATACTCGGCAAGCGGTATGAAATCCGAAGGCTTTACAAAACCCAGTTCCTTTGAATCCCATCTTAGCAGAGCTTCCGCTCCCACACAGGGGTTTCCTTCCTCCTGTATGTCTATTATCGGCTGATAATATACCAGGAATTCTTCAAAATCTCCCGAAGAAGCATCTCGCATATTTTTCTCCATGTCAAGACGCTTGTTGGCGTTGTTCGTAGAGCCCGTCACATATTTCGACATGCGGTTCTTGCCGGATTTCTTGGCTTCGTACATGGCAACATCGGCCTTCTGCACAAGTTCTTCTACCTTATCGCCCTCATCGGGAAATACGACTATACCCATACTCATCGTACAGTAATATTCGCTGTCCTTAAGGTAAAAAGGTGTTGCAAATACTTTCTTTATCTCTTCTATGATACGTTCGTAATCATCAAAAAGCCTCGGTGGGATTATGATAACAAATTCATCGCCGCCCATCCTGTAGCAGTTCTCTTCAAGTCCGCGTACGTCTCTCATTCCTCGGCTGATGTCCTTTAACAGCACATCCCCGTACTGATGTCCGAGTCCGTCATTGATGTGCTTGAAATCATCAAGATCCAGATAGAGCAGTGCGCCTTTTTTATTGCTCTTCTTCGCTTCGTCAATAATACGTGCCAGATCCCTCTCACAACACAATCTGTTGAAGAGTCCCGTAAGGAAATCCGTATAAGCCTGTTGTTCTATGCGCTTCTGGTAATTCTTCTTATCTGTCACATCATAGATCGCAAAGAGTGAAACCCTTCTGGCATCCACCCACCTTATGATGTTGTGGTTTATATCATAATAGAGCCCCGTCGAGTAATCGTAGAATTCCAATTCCTTATCCTCGTCGTAGGCAGTAGCTATCATTTTCTCAAGATCCGGATTTATGGATTCCGGCGGGAACAATGTCTTCATGATCTGGTTCTGGAACAGTATCTCATGTGAATTATTGTCCAATACAATGATCGCACAACCGACATGCTCGAGTATTTCCTCCAGAGAGGCATACGAGCTTGCAAGCGAGTTCTTATGTATACGTTTTTCCAGTATGTTCTGCAATACCCTCGATGAATCTGACAGGAACTGCAATTCGTCGAGTTTCCATGATCTCTCCGCCTCGGACTCGACATAGATGATATACATATTGGATCTGTCTATAAGCGGGACAGGCAACGCAACTATAGCCATGATACGTACGTCCTCCCAGCCCTTTTCAGTCTCGGGAAGGAATCTCGAACCGTGTGAAAGGATTATGGGTTTTATCCCTTCAACAAAATCGGGGACTGCCACATTATGAGTATTGGCATACAGCGGCTCATATCCTTCTTTACTCCACTGTGCTATCACATCCATGGTCCTGTTTTCCGTATCCGTCAATTTGACTATCGCGCCATACGTTGTTCCCAGATAGCCGGCTGTGACCGCAAGGTAATCTCCCATGATTATCTCGGGCTTTTTGTCCGTATCAAGGAATTTGAGGACCTCCGTCATGGCACTCATCCTGCGGAGAGATTCACTCAGTTCCTTTGCATTATCGGCGGTCTGCCTGCTTATCTCCTCGGTACGGTATATCGACATTCTCGCATCGAGCATATCCGTGATGGTCGTCCTTACGATGTCGATCGCATTGAGGAACTTATCAAATGTTGATCTGTATGTAAGTATCTTAAAATCGGGATTTGCTTTTTCATCGGCTCTTATATCCACAAAGCCCAGTACAAAGAACATGCGGCAACGTCCGCCTACCCTTATGGAGCACGCGGCAACCTTGATATCATCCTCTTCCGTATTGTCAACGACCTGTTCCTCTATACCGTCTATTGCCACTCTTGCATAGAGCTCTCCTACGGTATACTGTGTTATATACTTGCGAATACAGGCATTGACATTTGCGTCATCACTGTAATCTATAAGTTTAAAACACGTGGAACCGAAGCAGCCGATGTATATACCGGTCGCTTTCGAGAATTTGCGTATGAATCTTTCTACATTTTTCAGGCTTTCGGGATCGATGTCAGTGGTATTCATGTCTTTATTCCTAATGTAATCAATATCAGCCCATATGAGCGTTTCCCGAACTTAATGTCCCTTTGGGCAAAACTCTTTGCGCTGATCGCTCAATTAACATATAATAAATATATCATTTTTTCACATATGTGGAAAGGGAATATTACATGAACAAACTCTTAAAGCATGCCGATACATGCAGAATATCCGTTATAATTGTTTTCCTGCTTGTGTGCATGACCTGCTTCGTTATGACACAGCCGTTCGGCGACGGCCCCGATGAGATCAACCGATATAAAGTCGTTTCCTATATACAGCAGCACGGCACTATACCTGCCGGCTACGAACCGGAGATAATCATAGACGGCTACGGTGCTTCATATGCATTTCAGCCCATACTCACATATATCATCGAAGGTTTTCTGTTAAGATGCCTGTCACCCTTGCATTTAAGCTTTGACACCGAGCTTGTCATCGCCAGATATGTCAATGTACTGTTCGGGCTCATAGCGGCTTTTTATACATATAAACTGTCGGGCCTGCTGTTCTCAAAGCCCCAAAGCGCAATGCTCTTTACCCTTGGTGTTACCCTGCTGCCGCAGAATATATTCGTTTATACCTATGTCAATACGGATGGCATGGCACTCATGTCATGCGTTATGATGATGTATTCGCTTATCCGCGGTTATCGCAATAACTTCGACCGTGTTTCCGTCATCACTCTTTCCGTCGGCATGGCGCTCTGCCTTCTGTCATACTACAATTGCTATAGTTTTATACTTGTGACAGCCGTGTCATTTGTTCTGTATTATTTCTTTCATAAGGATGTTTCCAAAAAAGAGATGTTCCAAAAGGGCGGGATCATTGTAGCGATAGTCTCCATACTGGCCGGTTGGTGGTTTATCCGCAATATGGTATTATACGACGGAGATATCCTGGCTCTCAGTGCCAGGAGCGAATGCGCACAGCTTACCGGAAACTGGTATTTCCTCGAGCAGATGGCGCAGACCTATAAAGTTCAGGGCTATTCTGTAATGGACATGGTCTTCGGGACAGACTATTATACCCTTGTATGGAAGAGCTTCATCGGCATGTTCGGACCGATGCTCATACCCACTGTCCACCAGCTTTACATGGCTTACAAATATCTGACCGTGATCTGCCTTCTCTGCCTCATAATAAGAAAGCACTCGTCTTTTATGACAGAGATGTCATTTTCGTCAAAAATGATCATATGCATCGGTATGGCCGTTCTTGCGGGCATCACGACAGTCATTAACGTGATTTATTCCTACAACTGGGACTTCCAGCCCCAGGGCAGATATTATCTTCCGATGCTCCTGCCTCTGGCATGTCTTTTATGCGTCGGTCTTGAAAAACTCATCACACTTGTTTCGGACATTCTCGAAAGTCTCATGACAAACAAAAAAGCCTCGGCATATGCCTCGGCTTTGATGTATCATATGTTCTATGCATTTTTCTTCTTAAGCGCTGCCGTTTCGGTATACATGATGCTTAAGTATTATGCGTCTACGCTGTAGTTCGGAGCTTCCTTAGTGATATGTATGTCATGAGGATGGCTTTCTTTGAGTGATGCAGCGGAGATCTTAACAAACTTTCCGTTTTCCTTAAGCTCTTCAATGTTCTTTACGCCGCAATATCCCATACCTGAACGAAGTCCTCCGAGAAGCTGGAATACCGTATCCTCCACAAGTCCCTTGTATGCAACACGACCTTCAACGCCTTCGGGAACAAGTTTCTTTGCATTTGTCTGGAAATATCTGTCCTTCGATCCGTTCTCCATACCTGCTATGGAACCCATGCCACGATATACCTTGTATTTTCTTCCCTGATAAAGTTCAAATTCACCGGGGCTTTCCTCACATCCGGCAAACATGCTTCCCATCATACATACGCTTCCGCCGGCTGCAATAGCTTTTGTAACGTCTCCGGAATACTTGATACCGCCGTCAGCTATTACCGGTATACCATACTCCTTGGCAACCGCGTATGAATCCATGATAGCCGAGATCTGCGGAACACCGATACCTGCAACGATACGTGTCGTACAGATACTTCCGGGACCCATACCTACCTTGACCGCATCGGCACCCGCTTCTATAAGAGCCCTTGTGCCTTCGCCTGTAGCAACATTTCCGGCTATGACCTGAAGATCCGGGAACTTCTCCTTGATCATCTTTAAGCACTTGATAACATTGGCTGAATGACCGTGTGCACTGTCAAGCACGATAACGTCAACCTTAACTTTGACGAGCGCTTCGACTCTTTCAAGAACATTTGCCGTGATACCGACACCTGCTCCGCATAACAGCCTGCCTTTTTCATCCTTTGCGGAAAGCGGATATTTGATCGTTTTTTCTATATCTTTAATGGTGATCAGGCCCTTGAGATTGTAGTCATCGTCTACTATGGGCAGTTTTTCTTTACGTGCATCCGCAAGTATCTTCTTGGCCTCTTCAAGGGTTATGCCTTCTTTGGCCGTTACGAGATTCTTGCTCGTCATATAGTCTTTGATTTTACCGGAAAAGTCTTCTTTGAATTTAAGATCTCTGTTTGTGATGATACCGACGAGTTTCTTGCCTTCTGTGATCGGCACGCCGGAAATCCTGAATTTTGCCATCAGATCGTCGGCATCCTTCAATGTATGTTCGGGGCTGAGAGAAAATGGATCCGTGATAACGCCGTTTTCAGAACGCTTTACCTTATCAACCTCTTCTGCCTGCTCTTCAATAGACATGTTCTTGTGAATGATCCCGATACCGCCCTGTCTGGCCATCGCGATAGCCATGCGGTGCTCGGTGACAGTGTCCATACCTGCACTCATGATCGGAATATTAAGCTTGATTTTCTTCGTAAGATAAGTTGATACGTCGATCTCGTTTGGCACGATACTTGCATATGCCGGGATCAGCAGCACGTCGTCAAATGTAATACCTTCGCGTATTATCTCTCCCATTGTTTCTCTCCTTTCGTTGTTTAAATGATTTGCAGACTAATTTATCACACTTGAGGCAATAAATCAATGCTATATTTTTAATAATTTTTCTTATGAAAAACAAGAGCCTTTTTGTAAAAAAATTCCTGTTGCCTTCCGGCAACAGGACATATCTAATTCTTGTATATTTTTCTCGGACATACATATCCGAGTGTATTGAGCAGTCTCTCTCCGGGCTCCATCAGTATCTTCAGTGATCCCTCGTAGATAAATGCATAAACCTCTTCGGCATTTTCCTTTTTTCCCGTCGAATAATCACGTGTGACGAACTGTCTTCTCTCGTATTCTTTCATCTTTGAACCGTTGACGCGTACTATCGCTTCGATCTTGCCCGTCTCTATGGTGAACATATGCTTTCTCTTCTGCTGTGAATAGATCGCATCTATAACGATCTCCTTGTCAAAATAAGCATATTCGTATTCAATGGATGCCCGTGATCCTGCCAGATAACCCAGTATCCCCAGTATGACCGCTACTATGATCGGTATAAGGCCAACGCCTGTAAGTCCGAGCAATGCTGCGACACCGCAAAGTATATACAATACGATCCTGAGGACCATTAATCCGCCTTTGGTCTTACAGGCAACCAGTACTTCCACCAAATCTTCTTTCATTTATTGCTCCTTTCATTCGTCGAGATATTCAAGAAATGCTATCGCACGTTCCATATTCTGAGTGTTTACCGGTATGAACAGATACGCATGATCGCTGTATGGGAACATCGCATTGTCCTTTACCTTCTTAAAATCCGTTATGTCTATACAAACCGCTTCATTTCTTCCGATATATTCTTCGTCTTCCCCTACCTCTTCGGGCGGAAAATCATACCATACCAGAAGATCCTTATATCGCTCCATCTGCTCATCACTGAGTACCGTAGAAAGATCAACACCTATGTCCTGTGCTCTCGTGAATTTCATGAAATCCTCATCGCACATCATCACATCAAGCTCCTTGGCCGCCACATTCATAAAGATCTTCTGTATTATAGTCTGATTATACTGGTCCGGAGTATTTAAGTCCACATGATTGCTCGGGTCTATCAGCATTTCTTCTTTCTTTGGGTCATACTCCTGTGTGGCCGCAAAGCCGTCGATGATAGGCTGATAATCCAGATACTCGGTGTATTCACCGTTTATGACCATTACCTCGAGCACACTGTCCTTGCGAGTGACAAATGCCCGTACCACACTTACTATGGCGATTATCGCAAAAACCGCGACTATGAAGTGGACCTTGTAATAGTATATGAAATACTGTGCTCTTTCCTTACCCGTCTTGGTCTGCCAGATCTTCTTTGCTTCGTTTTTTATCTCATCGTTGACCGTTTCAAATTCTTCTTTTGTCCCATCGCCGTTTTCTTCCGCGGTTTTGTCGGGATCGATATCCGGCGCATACAGTTTTGCCATATCCTAACTAATCCTTTGCTTTATTGTATATCTTTTTAAGCTCATCGCAATCAAATTCATAATCCGTATTGCAGAAATGACAATTGACCTTTACCGGCTTTCCGTCATCTATCATGGATCTGAGTTCCTCCCTGCCAACGCTGATAAGAGCTTTCTCGACACGCTCCTTTGAGCAGTTGCAGTAAAACACAGCCGGCTGTTCTTCACCTATCTCAACATCAAAGCCGTCGAAAATACGCTCAAGTATCATCTCCGGTGTAAGGCCTGCATCAAGCATGCCCGTTACCGAATCTATATTTTTTAAATTTTCTTCAAGTTTCGTCAGAACGGCATCATCCGCAAAGGGCATCAGCTGGATTATGAATCCGCCCGCCTGCCTGACGGTCCCGTCCTCCCTGTTCATAAGGACTCCGAGTCCCACACTAGACGCTATCTGTTCCGAGGTCACAAAATAATATGTCAGATCCTCGGCTATCTCTCCTGTACGGAGTTCTACCTGTCCCACATAGGGCTCCTTGAGCCCCATGTCCTTTATTACCTGAAGGTAACCTTTTCCGACTGCGCCGCCGACATCGAGCTTTCCCAAGCTGTTCGGGGGCAGGTAAACCTGCGGATTGTCGACATAGCCTTTGACTCTGCCCATGCTGTCGGCTGTAACGGTAACCTTTCCGATGGGTCCGTCACCATTTATCCGGAGCGTAAGTATGTCTTCACCCTTGAGCATGCTTCCCATCATCAGTCCCGCGCTCATGAGTCTTCCCAGTGCCGCGCATGCCACAGGGCTAAGGTCATGCCTTTTTCTGGCTTCTTCCGTTGTATCTCTTGTCACGCAGGCAAAAGCACGTATCTGTGCTCCCGCTGCCGTGGCTCTGACTATCCTGTCCATTATCGTACCTTTCCGGATTCCATCGCAACGATGTGTATCCGCTGCGAATCCGCACCGGGCTCGCCTCCCGTATCGGCATCCTCACTCTCGAGAAGCACAAGTCCCGCCGCCTCAAGAAATCCTTTCATCTCGTCAAGGGTATAGCCTCTCTGGAGATGTGTCTCACAGCTTTTCCTGTAAAGCTCGCCCTCTCTGGCAAATATCGTCAGGTCATATTCATTGATATGGCCTTCCTCATGGTAATAATTCTCCCAAATAAAGCTGTAATCGTCACGATTTTCCGCTATGGTCGAGTCGCCGTAGCATTCATATCTGCTTACGGTATTAAAATCAAATATAAAAAGTCCCTTCGGATCAAGGTAATTATTTACCAGTTTGAATACCTTTATCATTTCCCCGTCTTCCAGGATATAATTTACGCTGTCGCACACGCTCACAACCGCGCCTACGGTCCCGTAAAGCTCGAACTCTCTCATGTCCTGCATTAGATAAAGGATGTCATGCCCGCTTTGGTTCTTCTTTTCAAGCGCGACATCCAGCATATCCGACGAAAGATCGACTCCGATCATGTCGTATCCCGCATCTGCAAGCATTTCGGTCATTATACCCGTTCCGCATCCGAGATCCAGAACTATATTTCCCTGAAGCCCGTACTTCTCAAAGCGCGAAAGGATGTACTCATACCAGCGCTCATACGGCACATCATCCATAAATATGTCATAGCATCCCGCAAGCCGGCTGTAACTATCCATTGATATAACCCTTCAAAAATGCGATCATCTTATCCATCTGCTCATCCGTACCCATGGAAATACGAAGATAATTGTCTATCCTTGGTTTATTGAAATATCTTACATAGATGCCTTCTGCCCTGAGCGCGGCAAATATATCCTTCGCCTCAAGCCTCTCATGCTTTGCAAATATGAAGTTGGTCTTCGAATCCGCAAATGTAAAGCCGAGCTGTTTCAGCTCATTCTTCATCCTTTCACGCGTTTTAACGGTCTTGGCCGTAATATCCGCATAGTACTCTCTGTCCTTCAGAGCTGCGGCACCTATTGCGATCGTGTACGGATTAAGTGTATATGAATTAAACGAAAACTTTACGTCCTTAAGATAGCCGATGATCTTCGGATTTCCGAAAGCCATGCCTATACGGATCCCCGCAAGGGCCCTTGATTTGGAAAATGTCTGTACTACCACCAGATTATCATATCTGTCTATAAGCGGCAGTGCACTGGTCGCTCCGAAGTCCACATAAGCCTCATCTACGATGACAACCCTGTCCTTGTTGAACCTTACGATCTCCTCTATCGCATCAATGGACATTTCAGCTCCCGTGGGCGCATTGGGATTGGCTATGACAACTCCTCCGTTGTCGCACAGATAATCTTCCTTAATGATGTTGAAATCATCATCCAGCGGCTTTGTGACATAGGGTATCCTGTAAAGCTCTGCCCATACGTCATAGAAACTGTATGTTATATCCGGAAAGATAACTTGCTTATCCGAATTGAAATACGTAAGAAATGCAAGTGCCAGCACGTCATCCGAACCTATACCGACAAATATATTATCCTTTGAAACGCCGTATGTCTTCGCCATCTCTTCAACAAGCTCCGTTGCATTGGTATCCGGATATTTGCGAAGCTGATCGGTCTCTATATTCTTTACCGCCTCCGCCACGAGCGGTGACGGCGGATAAGGACTTTCATTGGTGTTCAGTTTTATGATATTTCTGTCCTTAGGCTGCTCTCCCGCAACGTAAGGAACGACTTTTCTGATATTGTCTTCCCAGCTCATATCGATCCTCTTGTTTCACACATTTACTGTGATATTATAGCTTTTATCACAATTCTTTACAACCGACGAACATTACCATAATAGTGAAATTTTTCTAAAAATTATATAAATTTTGTCATATACTTATGGACATTTCCTTCATTCGCATATAAAATGCAGATACTTCCCCTGGGAATTAAACGTGAATTTTACTCTCAGGGGGTACTTATGTACAAAAATAAAAAGCACATCGTGCGCACATTTAAGCTTATTTTATCAGCATTTATATGCATTTCACTTGTTTTTTCCATTGCGATAACTTCAAAAGCGGACACTCCGTCACCCGTATCGGTTACGGGGCGCATATTTCATGCCCACACGGGGAGCCCTGACTCGGGAGGCGGCTGCTACTCGATACATCGCTCCGATACCCGTACCATCGAAGAACAATGTCCGGGTACCATGGTCTACTGGCCCGAATGGGACGCAACTCAATGCGACACCTGCGGTGCGGGCTATCCCGGCGACCAGAGCCACCGGCGCTGCTGGTATGTAACTACACGCGAGGAGTCCTATGATTATTACGACCTCGGCTGCAATATGTCCGAATATACGGTTTTGGGCAATTATACGGTTACGGCTTCCGAAAACGGATGGTGTCAAAGCACCGACCTCATAATGACTCTGTCAAATCCCGCTTACGGTTCCGGTGCAACACCGTTTAGTGTCAACGGCACAGCCGCAGAGGGAAATACCTATACCGTCAATTCAAGCGGTGCATACACCGTAAGACTGAGGAGCGTCGGCGGGACAAGAGCCGAAGCTGTCACAGTAAACGTGGCAAATGTCGACGTCACGGGGCCCGTGATCCGGACTGCTGTATTGAGCCCCGAAAATTGGACAAACGGCGATGTTACTGTTTCTATAACAGATGTTATTGATCTCCAGCCTTCCGGAAGTGAGGGCTGCGGATTGCATGAACTTCCGTTTTCATATGACGGCGGTGAGACCTGGACAAACGAAACGAGCCACACCTACCCGGAGAATTCAAACTATACCATCCTTGTGCGCGACAACCTGTCAAACGTCGCCTCAAAGAATATCACTGTCTCCAACATAGACAGAACGGCTCCCATCATCTCATCCATCACCTACGATGATACTCCCGATATAGAGACCACACTGATCACGGTCATAGTAAATGACACTCAGCCGGACGGTACTCCCGGCGCCGGCCTTCCAACGGAGCCTTATTCATACGACGGCGGTGAGACCTGGACAGACGACAATACTCATGAAGTGACCGAAAACGGTACGGTAGATGTATGTGTTCGGGATATTTTCGATAATATCGTGACCGAAGAAGTTACCGTCGATAATCTTGATTCTTACGGACCTGTGGTCGCCTACAGTCTTAACCCGTGGGGTGAGACCGAGGACAAAGTCACCATAACCTGGAAAGCTACCGATATCGGAGCTTATGAAAGCGAAGGAGCGGGACTGCCGCCCGATTGCTTCAGCTATGATAACGGCAGGACCTGGACCGAAAGAAATACGATCACAGTCTCATCTAACGGCCCGGTAACTGTCCTTGTAAGAGATCTGTTTGACAATATCACTGAGAGCAGATGCGAGGTCAACAATATCGTTTCACCCAAAGATAACAACGATGGGGATGATGATGATTCGTCTTATGTACCTTTAAAACCAACGATCACCCCTACACCCGCTGTGACTTTTCCTGCCAAAAGAAGGCTGCGAACTTCCGGTACAAAGCCTTCGGAAACCGTAAAAACCCAGGTGTCTCCGGCTGTTGTCACATCCAAGGCTGTTCCGACAAATAACGCCACACAAAAGAAGATAGATACACAGGAACTCATGAGCGGACCTACGGAGGAAGTCGCAAACCGGATTGATGATAAATTTTCCGTAACGGATATACTGCTTACGGTCTTCGGAACACTTGCGGCAATATCTGTTTTATCAGGTATAGTCCTTCTGTTCTTACGTACGGTTGCCGTATATAACTATATAGGAAAGCTCGAATACCGTCTGAAAGGAATGTCAGTGATACATTACAGAAATGACAGTTATGAGATAGACATCCCAGACAGGATATTTGATTCCTGTGATACAGGAAGATTAAAGCTCAACTTCCCGTTCTTCTTTACAAAAATGCATCCCGATGAGCAGATCAAGGTATACATGCCGGATAAACAGAACTTTATCGTAAGCCCCGGCAAGGACATAGTCATCACACTTAAGGAAAAACACTGAAAAAGAGGCGGATCCGTTCGGATCCGCCTTTTGATCTTTCTTATTATCATCTGTAGTCTATTACGGATCCGTAATACGAATCCCTTATGAAGTCTTCAACCTCTCTACTGTTGAGGATCTTACTCATGCCTGTCATCTTCATGCTGTTCGTCTTACCGCCTGCAGTAACAAGACAGATGGCAAACTCATCAAATACTCTTGAATTCCTGTTCTCATATCCAAGCGCCGTCTTCGGGTCTATACCCGCCAGCGCGGCCCTGTTGTAATCCACAACGAACAGTCCGTATCCCGCCAGACTGCTCATCTGACTGTCCATATCCACCTGTTCTATGGTAACTCCAAACGGATTCGATGCTATCGCATCCATTCCGGCCAGATAACCGGCATCCTCACTGAGTTCTATTATGCCCTTCTGCTCAAGCAGATGAAGGGCTCTCGCAAGATTTACCTCTCCCATTGGTACGGCTATCTTACACGCCGACATACCGGCAATACTGCTGACCGTTCCTCCGAATACCGCAAGCGGTTCATAATACACCTTCTCAACTACGGCAAGTTCACTGTTGTATCTCTTGTTGAACCCATCCAGATAGATCTCATTCTCATAGAGACATGCATCCGCGGTCCCTTCAAGTACCAGTCTGTTCGGCTCGTCATAATCATTGCAGCTTATGTTCTGTACCTCATAACCGTAATAACCCGCAGCCTGTGCGGCCTTTTCAACGATCTCCTTCGAAGTCGACCCGATAGTTGCGATCTTTATGACTTTGGGATCGTTATCCGTCTGTGCGGTTTTGGAACCCGCTGACTCGGTTTCGTTATCCGCACCGGTTTCGTTCTTAGCACCGGTTTCGTCCTCCGTACCGTTTTCGTTCTCGTCAACTTCCTCTGTGTCGGCTTCAGGTTCCGCATCGGGAGTGATTCCCGCTTCGGCTTCAGCTTCCTTCAAAGCATCTGTCCCGCTTCCGGTCACTGTCTCTTCCTGTTTGGTTGTGATATCCGATATCTGTTCTATCTCTACCTGTACGAGCTGCTCCGGTTCTTTATCATCCTTTGCGCATCCCGTAAGTACGAATACACAGATCATCGGTAAGATGATCTTTTTTCTTATCATATACATTACCCTGATAACATACTGTTTCTATTATATACAAACACAGTTATTTGGCAACTCATTTTAAAAATACACCTTACATGAATATCAAATCATGATTTAGCAAATATTCTTCCATATTTTACTTGATTTTAACTCTCAGACGGCTTAAAATATCAAGTGTGATCTTAAAGAGGCAATCGGAGACTCCACAATCTGATGTATCTCACGCCTCATTTTATACCTCATCTTGTATGTCCCTCAGACTGTAATTTTTGCCTGCAGGATTTCTTGCAAAATTTTTCCAAACTCTTCAAACTCATATCAAATCTTGCAAGTAAAAATCATTTTGGTCAAAATCAGGTTTACGTAACTGTTTTATTCTTATCTTGTGCATTCCCTTTTTTCTGCCACAACATCTTGATGATGAATTCTGCCCTCAAATCGGATTTTTCAGAAATCCGGTAAATCTATTTTTAGCAAATTACATTTTCCGACTTGCAAAATGTGTTAACTCTTTTCCCGTCCCCACAACATCTTGTATGTTCAGGACCGGGTTTCAGGTCAAGAAAAAAAGGAGCATTTTTGATGCTCCTCTTTTTTCTCGTGCAACTAAATCATGATTTAGCGAATTATTTTATCTGTTTTTGGTACTTTTACACATTATATCAGCCGTTTGCTTTGTGCAAACTGTCCATCTCATTTAAACCGATCCCGATATTATTACGGATATCTATAACCGGACCACCCTTGCCTTCTATGTACTCTCTCGTGATCACCACTCTGCCTATATTGTCATCCTTGGGTATCTCATACATGATATCAAGCATGAACTCTTCGATTATGGATCTTAATGCTCGAGCTCCGGTATCTCTCTCAAGCGCTTTCTCCGCTATAGCCTCCAGGGCACCGTCGTCAAACTCAAGTTTGACCTCATCCAGTTCAAGAAGCTTTGCATATTGCTTTAAGATGGCATTCTTTGGCTCTCTTAAGATCTTCACGAGCATTTCCTTGGAAAGGGCTTTGAGCGTGTATATGACCGGCAAACGTCCCAAAAACTCGGGTATCATACCGAACTTCTTCAGATCCTCTACCGTGACCTTTGACAATATATCCTTATCCTTGTCGTATTTATCCTTCAACTCAGCTCCGTAACCGATCGAAGTGGTCTTGTGCAGTCTCTGCTTTATTATCTCCTCTATGTCGGGGAATGCACCGCCGCAGATAAACAGGATATTTCTGGTATTGACTGTTGTAAGCGGTACCATTGCATTCTTGCTCATGGCTCCGACAGGTACTTCGACATCGGCACCTTCAAGCAGTCTCAAAAGGCCCTGCTGTACCGATTCACCGCTTACGTCACGTGAATTATTGTTGTGTTTCTTGGCGATCTTATCGATCTCATCTATAAAGACGATACCCATCTCTGCTCTGTCCACGTCATTGTCCGCTGCGGCAAGGAGCTTGGAGATAACGCTTTCTATATCATCGCCAATGTATCCGGCTTCCGTTAAACTCGTTGCATCGGCGATCGCAAGCGGCACGTCTAGCAGTCTGGCCAGTGTTTTGACCAGATACGTCTTACCGCTTCCTGTAGGTCCAATCATGAGCATGTTGGACTTTTCTATCTCTATATCGTCCATTGTTCCGGTTGCCACACGCTTATAATGGTTGTATACGGCCACTGATATGACTTTCTTGGCGTGCTCCTGGCCTATGACATACTCATCAAGCTGAGCCTTTATCTTATGAGGAGCAGGAACATTCTTGATATCTATGATCGGCTTTCTTTCGCCGGCAGGCTTTTTCTTTACCCTTGTACGCCCGGGCATCGCGCCTTCTCCGAGATCGGACAGATTGACAAAACTGATCCCGGGAAAGCTCTTAAAATACTTTTCAAGCCTGATACGAGCATTATCGACGGGATCGGCCTCTTTACCGTTTTTGTCCTCCTGACCTGCTTCATCCGGAGTTTCACCGCTTTCCGCAGGCTTTGCATCAGCCATATCGCCTTGTCCGTTTTCGGTGCTTACCGCCTTATCTTCCGCATTCCCGTCCTGTCCGTCGACCTTTTCATCCTTTTTATCATTGTCGGCGGTATCCTTCATCAGATCCGTGAAAGTCGGCATCGTCTGTCCGAGTATCTTATCAAAGCCTATGTCTCTTATCATGTTGTATGTCTTATCCATACAATCCTTACAGATGCACAAGCCGCCGGGCAGCTTTATCATCTGTCCGGCTTTGCTTTCACTTCTGTGACACATGAGACATACGTCTTCATAGTTATTATCGTTATTGTCTCCCATAAAACCTCTACTCTTGAGGCATCACATCCTCTGACACAAGCTCTATCTCAAGCTTTACGTCATCGTAGGTTCCGTCCTCATTTACTCTTTTTACAGTTATATTGACAGTCTCCCCGGCCTCATAATATGCCAGTTCCTGCTGTAATTCCTCCATGCTCTTTATGGTGCTGCCTTCGAATTTGACGATTATATCGCCCTTTCTTAAGCCTACCTCTTCAGCTCCGGTCCCTTCGTATACTTCATATACGTATACGCCTTCGGGGAAGCCGTAAACTTCTGTCATTTCAGCTGAAATACCTCTTCCGGAAATACCAAGGTAACCTCTCTCCCTGTCCTTGATCTCCTTCTTGGTCTTCATGTTCTTAAGGTCATCAATTATAGGCAATGCTCTTGATATCGGTATGGCATATCCCATACCTTCCACGGTCGAACCGCCGATCTTGTTGGAGTTGATACCTATGACCTCACCATTGACATTGAGCAATGCTCCTCCCGAGTTACCCGGGTTGATCGCCGCATCGGTCTGTATAAAGCCTTCAAGCTTTGTTCCGTCTTCACTTTCGATACTTCTGTTAAGCGCCGATATAACACCGGTCGTTACAGACTGTCCGTAGCCGAGTGCATTTCCTATGGCTATCGCAGGCTCGCCGACCTTAAGTGCGTCGGAATCACCCAATGTAGCTATTTCGATGGCGTCCTTTGTAGTATTTTCCATTTCATCAAGTGCGACTGCTATTACCGCAACATCATTGTCGGCATCGGCACCTTTGACCTTTGCTTCCACCACCTCACCGTCTATAAACTGAACAGCAAGTTTATCCGCATCTTCTATAACATGATTATTTGTTGCTATGAGCAGTTCGGTATCATTTTCACCGATTATGATACCGGATCCGCTGGCCTCGGATTCCTGTGAATATTCCATTCCCCAGTAATTCGTTACATATGTGTAATTGTTTGTTATCGAAACTACGCTCGGCATAACCTTGTCAACAACTTCGGATACATCCGTAACTCTCATGGTAACATTGGAATCAGTTGCAAACGTCTTTACCGTGCTGTCCTCATCACTGTTATCGGAAATATCCTCTTTTTTGCTGTCTCTGTCATTCTCAAGTTTTGAAAGGATGTCTTTTTCTATCTGGGATCTGTATTTCTCGGCATCAAATTCATCCGCACTTTCTTCTTTGTCCGGAAATATCTGTACACCGTAATGATCAAGCGTTCTCCATGCCGCGAAAGCACACGCACCGAATACTGCTCCCAGTACGACCGTTCCTATCAGCTTTCCGAAAAACCTGCCTGCTTTCCTTTCTTTCTTTTTCTTCGCAGGCTGGGTGTTTGCCGTTGTTGTCGGATTTATATCGTTTTTGATCCCATTGTAATTGTTCTCATCATATTCCATAACTGTTCCCTCCTCACATCCGTACTTAAGACGGTTATGTTCCGCAATGCTTTTCCATTGCTGTTATGTAAGTAAGAATAAGATCAATTTGTGTTCATTTTGTGTTTTATTTATTGTCTTTTTATGAAATCATCCTGTTTTTTAAAATAATTTCTGTCGGAAGAAAACGCATAAACAAGGCACTTTGGCAGCCTTTTGTATCTGCATCCGAGCTTGAAGCCGATGAATTTGCAGCCTGTATGGTAAATATATCCCGGCACCGAAAGAGCATGACCTTCCTTAGCGAGGCGGGCGCAGACATACTTTACCATCCTCATGCCTTCGCCTTCCTGTTTAACACCCGAAAATACCTCCGGATGATCCGCATGGCTCACGCCGTTGTCAAAGTTTCTCTTAAACTGTTGTTTTCCGCTGTAATCATGCGAGTGGAAAACGATCGCATCGGCTGCATATGCAAGCTTATACCCCGCTTTCAGGGCTTTTGCTGCATATATCATGTCCTCGTTGAATATGGTCCCGTTAACAAAGCCATCGAGCTCCATATATGTGCTCTTGCGGTATGCACATGCTACATTGCTGCAGAAATATGTCTTGATCTGAAGCTTCTCCAGATCTTCAACGGATCTCACTGAGCTTTCCGCAGGATAATTGAATTCCCTTGTCATTTTCTCCGCAGGGGATGCATGTTCGTATGCGACCTGTCTGGCAAAGCTTATGGCTATCCGCGGATCCTCAAACGGGGCCGTTATGGCTTCTATGAGCCTGTCGTCGACAGGAAGTGCATCCTGTGTCATAAGAACGCAGAATTCGGCCTCTGAGAGCCTTACAGCCTTATCTCTTGTCCCGCCGTGATCAAACTCGCTCCTTTTGATGTCATGTATCTCCACATCAAGTCCGTCACAGACTTCGGGCGTCAAAACCAGTCCGTCTTCATCGGACAGAGTGTTCATGATTATAACCTTATGAGGCTTTACGGTCTGTGAGGCAAGTTTTTTGATCAACTTGTAAAATCCGTCTTTCGGCCTGTATGTGGGAATGATCACATCAACCATGGCTTGTATTCCGTTTCATATTCGAAAAAAGGCCCGTAAAACGGGCCTCTTACGTTACTTATCAATGTCCTGTATCCGATGCCACTTTCTGGCTGTACTCATGTATCTGAGGCGATACCGTATAATTGTCTTCATCAAACATGAACTTATGGAACAAAACGACATTCTGTTCAAGATCGGTCGGTATGACACAGCTTCCCTTGCTTCCGACATTTCCCGTTGTCCTGTTGGTCTCAAACGGGAAACCGTCGCTTCCGGTAATGTTATATTTCGCTACATTTCCGAGCATTTCCGTCATCTCATCAACATCAAGTGATGTTGCTACATTCGGCAATGCCGCGTCAAGGACATCATTAAGTTTCTTCGGATCCGATTTCTTGCAGACATCCATGACCGCTTTGAGCACATTACGCTGTCTTTCCGCTCTCTGGAAGTCATTGCCGACATATCTGATACGGCAGTATGCGGTAGCCTGTAAACCGTTTAAAAGCTGATATCCGGGTTCCTTGACCGCTATATAATCAACGCCTTCCGTCGCAGTATATGTCTTGCCGTCGGTGGTCTTTCCAACCATGCTTATCTGATAATTGTTAAGATGTACTATCTCTTTTTCCTCGACATCGATATATACACCGCCTAAGGCATCTATGGTCTCTATGAGTCCTTCAAAGCCTACAGTTACATAATCCGTGATGTTCATATCAAGGTTCATGTTGAGCATGTTGATTGCCTGCTCGGGACCGCCCTTGGCGTATGCGCTGTTACATTTATTATACGAATCGTTGCCGACATTCATATATGTATCTCTGAATACCGAGCAAAGTCGTATATCACCCGTATCATGGTTGATCGATGCGATGATGATAGTATCGGAACGACTTCCCTTTCCCAGACTCTTCTCTCTGGAATCCACGCCGAAAAGTGCGATGTTTCTGTAGCCCTTGAGCGTTTCGTTCGTAGCTACGTTATCATTCATCTTTGATACTATTTCCTGTTCGTCGATCTTTACCTTTGTGACCTTTTGTGCTTTCTGTACACCGTAAACAATAACAACAAGGAGTGCAAGTACAAAGAATTCCACGATCAGAAGAAGTATCTTCCTTCTCTTCTTCTTTGCTTTCTTTCTTGCTAATGCTCTCCTCTTGGCTGCCTGTGATGATGCCATTTCTTTTTTCTCCAATCCCTTTAATTAATATGCATTTTTAAAGCCCTTGATTATGGTAAGCAACATAATCTTGATGTCGAATCCAAACGTCCAGTTCTCAATGTAATACAGGTCGCAGCTTATGCGCTTGTGAATGGACGTATCCCCTCTGAATCCTTTGACCTGGGCCCATCCGGTCAGTCCCGGACGTACCTGATGCTTTATCATGTATCTCGGTATCTCTTCCTTGAACTGCTCAACGAATTGAGGTCGTTCCGGTCGGGGTCCCACGATACTCATATCACCTTTCAATATATTAAACAATTGTGGCAATTCGTCAAGATTAAATTTTCTCATGACCCTGCCGGGGCCGGTGACACGTGGATCGTCTTTTACGGTCCATGCCTTCTTTTCCTCCTCCGCAGCCTGCATGCGCATGGTACGGAATTTGTACATATTGAAGATCTTGTTGTGCAATCCGACTCTTTCCTGTTTGAATATTACCGGTCCCCTGCTCGAACATTTTACGATTATCGCAAGCACGAGCATGAGCGGTGAAAGGATGATTATGCCTATCAATGAAAATACAAGATCAAATATACGCTTGATCAACGCGTTAACCGTATTGGTAAGCGGTACATATCTTATATTGATGACGGGCAGTCCGTCAAGTTCTTCCGTATAAGGCCTGTTTGGTATAAGGCTGCTGTAATCAGGTATGAACTTGGTATGAACCCCGGATTTTTCGCATCGGCTCACTATATCCGCCAGTTTATCATAATCCGAAAGCGGAAGTGTGACGGCGATCTCGTCGAGCCGGCTCGCCGGAAGGATAACATCGAGATTATCTATCCTGCCTATTACCTTCACACCTTTGTATGTGGTCGACCTTGGGATATTGTCATCGAGTATCCCACGGATCATATATCCCCACTGGGGATTGTCATTTATCCTGTCAATATACTCTTCGGCCGCTCTCGAATAGCCGACGACCAGTATATGCTTGAGATTGTATCCTTTTCTTCTGATCTTTCTGAGAACGGTACGTATGATACATCTCTCTACAAACGCAAATATCGTATTTAAAATACAGAACAGGGCGATCAGTCCACGGGAGAAATCGGGGATCTTGAATGCCGTGATGCATACCATGAATGCGATCGCACCGATAACATTGGCCTCAAAGACCTTGGCCAGTTCCGCTTCAAGACGCTGCGTCCTCTTTGGCGCATACATCCTGTTCATGTAATAGATTATTAGATATCCGGGAATAAGATAATAGAGAACAGAAAAATAGAACTCCGGCGTATAAGCCAGCGTTGATCTGTCGGCAAAAGGTCCTTCAAACTTGAGAAAAAATCCCAGAAAATAGGAACCTGCCACTATGAGGGCATCAAATATAACGTGAAGCCTGTTAAAATACTTCTGATTCTCTTTAATCATGTCCCCGCTCTAACCCGATTAAAAAAACATCTTAACCTATTAATTATATCAGATTCTATGTCAAAGAACAACTGTACGCATCTACGGGTTTTCCTATCCGATGATGCGTCTGAACATATTTGCCCACAATTCGAACTGTATGCAAATATAATTGAAAGTATTTGCCGCCTTGAACCTGACGTGCTTTTTTCGTCCTTCGGCGGAAAATGCAAGCTTAAAGCCCTCTCCAAGGCCCTTAATGTATGTCTTTCCGAATCCCTTCAGTGTAAAGAACAGTATCTTTATGAGGTATCCGATTATCAAAAAAGGCAGGTTTATGATGAACTGCAAAAACGGCATGTTTTTAAATATAAGATATATATTGTTCCTGCTCGAAAGAGAGATCTTGAATTCATTGTATCTCGAGCCGCTGTAGCCGCTCCCGGCATGCTCGCAGACTGCCGAAGCGGTATATCTGCTCTTATATCCGAGTATCCTTGCCCTGTAGCCAAGGTCTGTATCTTCAAGATAGGCAAAATGCGCCTCGTCAAACAGGCCGGTCTCCTTTAATGCGCTCATCCTGTATATGGATGCCCCTCCGCATGCGGAGAAGATATTTCTGTCTCCTCTGTCGATAACCGGTTTTGCGGGCTTTCCCTTTTTATAGGCAAACGCCCATCCCAATGCGCAATAATAATCTCCGGCTCCGTCAAGGACATCGGGATCGGCCATTGAGAGCATGACCGAATTGACCGAGAACAGTTTATTGTCACTGTCCATACACTCTTCCAGAGCCTTTACAAAATTATCCCTGACTTTTATATCATTATTAAGTAAAAGAACGTAATCCGTCTTTGTATGCTCTATCCCGCGATTGACTGCCGCGGCAAATCCCGTATTCTCCTTAAGTCTGATCAGCATTACATCCGGATACTCTTTTGCCACAAGATCCGCACTTCCGTCCTCCGATCCGTTGTCTATAACGATGATGTCAAACATATGACTGTCACGTATGAGATACAGCGATCTCAGGCATTCCTTAAGGTAATCTATGCCGTTGTAATTGGGGATAACAACTGTTGTTTTAACCATCAGATCATCTCCCCCATGTTAGGCTCATAGAATATCAGATATCCCTCAAGTCCGGCTTTGACGCAGAACTCAACGCTCATATCCAGAAGCAGGTTTTCATCTGTTCCGGCTGCTTCTATCTTTGATGAGATATCTATGATATCGCCTTTTTTATTTGATAAATCCTGATTTAATATTCCTGCATATTTTGGCTGTGAAGCAACCTCGTTAAATACCTCTGCAAGCTCGCTTCTTATGTACATACATCTCACATCGACCGCGTAAACATCCTGCTGCAGAATGTTTCTGTGCATATATCCCGAATAGTTGATATTGACACCGTCAAGCGGGCATGTGCCCGTCTTATCTATCATACCGCCCGTTATTCTATTTCGTCTGATAAGCGGTCCGCCGACCACTCCTATATCAAAGCGGTTTTTGAATATATCACATATCTCAGGTGCACCCGTACCCGAATTTATCTCTCCGTTTTTACCTGACAGACTGCCGTAAACCACTCTGAAAAAGCCGTTATGCTTTGTCGGGATAACGGCACCTGACATATTTCCGGTATCAAGATAGTTCTGGATCGCCCTGCGGCCTGCTTCGTACGCATAATCCTTGCTTGTCGGGTTTGCCGCCGTAGATTCGTCATGACATCTCCAGTGGTAAAGCACCTTGTCAACCTTTCCCACGGGCTTATCCGTAGCTCTGTATGCACGCAGGATGAGATCATGATCCTGTGCGCCGTCATATTCGCTCCTGAGCTTAAGTTTTTTGATAAGCTTTGCTTCCATCACCATGAAATGGCAGATATAGTTGTTCGACAAAAGCAGGTCAAGGTTGAATCCCGGTTTGTAATTCGGTTCAAAGAACTTTTCTGCGGCCATGTCGCACTTATCTTCATCAGAGTAAACAAATGCATATCTTATGCCGTCTTTGCCCGCCTGTTCTATTTTCCTTGCCATTTCATACAAAGCATCCCTTGTGAGCAGGTCATCGTGATCCAGCAGACCTATATAATGCCCGCTCGCTACATCTATTGCTGCATTTGTATTGCCGGATATGCCTCTGTTATCCGTCATACGAAGGTAAGTGATGCGGTCATCCTCAAATGACCTTACCACCTCTTCCACAACATTACTGCTGCTTGCATCTGCTATGATCAACTCAAATGTTGGATAAGACTGCTCCAGCACAGACCTGATCATGGCGGAGGCAAACAGTTTGTTTGTCTCATACATAGGCACAACAATAGAGAAACGCGTTCTGATGTCAAAACGTGCTTCTCTTTGTTTTGTCCACGTCTCATCGTCGATATCCGCAAATTCATAAACCGCATTGTTCTGGTCTATGCGCTCTATGGATGCGAATATCGTTTCCCTGAGACCGTTTTTCTTCATGTAATTGTAGGCTTTTCTGATATTATTTCCTACGCTCATCCCATATTATAAGAGTGCTTTTACAGCCTCTGTAAGAGCCTCGTTCTTTGCCTGCGCATCTTCTAAACTGTTGCCCTTAACACCCATGTAGAACTTGAGCTTGGGTTCCGTTCCTGAAGGTCTTGCACAGCACCATGCATCGTCATTCAATACAAAATACAGAACATTGGACTGAGGAAGTCCGGTTTCCTTTGTGGCTCCGGTCGCCATATCCTTTACAACATTTCTGTCATAATCACGGAATTCGATGACCTTGTATCCGCCAAGTTCCGTAGGCGGATCGTTACGAAGCTTTTCCATGATACCCGCTATCTTCTTTGAGCCTTCCACGCCTTTAAGTGTAAGCGCATACTGTGTCTCCTTGAAGTATCCGTATTCCTCGTACATCTCGATCATGCGATCCCATACAGTTTTGCCCTGTGATCTGCAATAAGCAGCGACCTCACACAAAAGCATAACCGCCACAATGGCATCCTTATCTCTTGCATGTGTACCTGCCAGACACCCGTAAGACTCCTCGAGACCGAATACATAGTTTCTGTCGCCTTTTTCAAGGAACCATTTGATCTGTTCACCGATGTACTTAAAGCCTGTCAGTACCTCGACCATTCCGACACCGTATTTCTTAACTATCACATCAGCCATATTGGTCGTAACTATGGTCTTTACAAGAGTGGGATTTGCAGGCATGGTGCCTGTTGCTATCCTCTGGCTCAGGACGTAGTCGGCGATGAGCATTCCGGACATGTTGCCGGTAAAAGGCATATACTCGCCTGATTTCGTATCATAAGCATATATACCCAGTCTGTCCGCATCGGGATCGGTCGCAAGTATGATATCGGCCTTTACTTCTTTCGCAAGCTTCAATGCAAGCTTGTAAGCCTTCGGATCCTCGGGATTCGGATATTCGAGTGTGGTAAAGTTCGGATCCGGGTTCTCCTGCTCCGGTACAACATATACATTCTTAAATCCTATCTCATCAAGTATCCTTCTGGCCGGAATATTGCCTGTTCCGTTAAACGGTGTGTAGACGATCTTTATCTCATCCGCCACCTTTTTGATGATATCCGGATGTATGATCTGTTTTTTAAGCTCAACCATGTACCTGTCGTCTATTTCCTTGCCGATGGACTGATACAGTCCCGCCTTGATCGCATCTTCCTTTGACATGGTCTTGACACTGTGAAAATCGGTCACCGCACGAACCTCGGCTATTATGGCCTTGTCCCTGGGAGATGTGATCTGTGCGCCATCCTCCCAATACACCTTATAACCGTTGTATTCCGGCGGGTTATGGCTGGCCGTTACCACGATGCCTGCCGTACATCCGAGTGTACGAAGGGCAAATGACAGCTCCGGTGTCGGTCTGAGTGAATCGAACACATAAGCTTTTATTCCGTTTGCCGCCAGACAAAGTCCCGCTTCATCGGCAAATTCGGGGCTCATGCGTCTTGAATCATATGCTATGGCAACTCCTTTTTCACAGGTTTTTTCTTTAATGATATAATTGGCAAGCCCCTGCGATGCCTTTCTTACCGTATAGATGTTCATTCTGTTGGTTCCGGCTCCCAGAACTCCTCTGAGTCCTCCGGTACCAAACTCCAGATCCTTATAGAAGCGGTCTTCTATCTGCGCTTCATCTCCTTCGATCGCTTTGAGTTCTGCCTTGGTCGCTTCATCAAAGTAGTCATCCTCAAGCCAGAATTTGTATTCCTCGATGTAACCCATAATTGCCTCCGTAAAGTTTGAATTTAAATATGATGTTGGAATCAAAAGTTACATGGCACACAGTGCCATGGTAAATTTGCACATAAGATCGAATCGGAAAGCGAGCTTTCCGTGTCGATTTCATGTGCAAATTGTCTATGTGACGCAGCCACATGACACTTTTGACGCCAACATCATATTATCATATTTTAAGTGAGTAGTCACTTCTGTCCAATGAGAAATTAATATTGTAATACGGGTCTCCCGCTTCCAGATCTTCTTTCCATTTTTGCCTGAACTGTTCGGATTCCCTGTTGTAACGCTCTGCTTTTTCACCCTTGTCATCAAGGCCGCGCGACTTTGATTCAAAATGATACAGTTCCGCAAACGGGGTCCATACATTGAGCAGTCCCATGTGTCTCAGCCTCAAGCAGAGATCCACGTCATTTAATGATACTTCAAAGCTCTCATCCAGTCCGCCGAGCTTATCATACAGCTCTTTTTTCACCAGGAGACAGGCTCCCGTTACAGCCGTAACATCCTGTGCATAGCAAAGACGTCCCATGTATCCCAGATTTTCTCTCGATTGCATGTAATGGGTATGTCCTGCGGTCCGATGTGCTCCCAATCCTATCACAACGCCCGCATGCTGGATCGTCTTATCGGCATAATACAGCTTGGCTCCGACCGCTCCGACATCCTTTCTCTGTGCATACATGAGCATTTCTTCCATCCAGTTGACTGTTATGACCTTTGTATCGTTGTTAAGAAGGAGTATATATTCGCCCTCTGCAAAGCTTTCGCCGAAATTACAGATCTTTGAATAATTGAACCCGCCTTCATATCTGACGATCTTCACGCCACTTTCTTCAAGAGTCTTATAGTAATCAAATATCTCCTCTTCATCGGAATTATTTTCCACAACTATGATCTCATAGTTATCATAAGTTGATTTTTCCTTTATTGACTCTATACAGGTCTCAAGATCCGACTTGTGGTTCCTGTTCGGTATTATTATCGAGATCTTCGGATTCCCTTCTATTTCATAGCTTATCTTGAAAATAGTCTCAAAAGCCCTTGTAGACGTTATCCTGAAGTTCTTGTAGCCATGTGTTCTCAAGCTGTCGGCAACAGCGCCTCTGGCAGCCTCTATCGCATAGGATTTTGCATTGATATCCTTTGCAACACTTCCTGCATGTGACCTCCAGTAATACATGAGTTTCGGGACATGGACTATGCTTTTTGCCCTGTCGGTAAGTCTCAATATCATGTCATGATCCTGACTTCCGTCATATTTTGTCCTGAAAAGTTCCGTAGTGTCCAGAAGATCCCGTTTAAAACAGCTGAAATGACAGATATAATTGTTTGCACGCAGGTTATCCACGGCATAATCGGGTTTGAAATGCATGGTCAGCATATGATCGATGTTGTCACCCGCAAACGTGGTCTCATCGCAATACAGATAATCTGCCTGTTTTTCATTGATCGCCATGACATATTCAAATAAAACACACGGATGAAGTATGTCATCATGATCAAAAAGTGCTATATACTCACCATCCGCCAGTTTAAGACATTCATTTGTATTACCGGAAATACCCTCGTTGCTCTCCAGCTTCCTATAAACTATCCTTTTATCGTTTTCCGCCTTGTTGTTGCAATACTCTCCGACTTCGTCATGATCCTTATCCGATCCGTCCGCAAGACACAACTGCCATTTCTTATAGGTCTGCGCTTCCACGGAACCGATCATCTGCTCGAGAAAGTTCATCGGTGTATTGTATAACGGAACAAGTATGCTGATAAGCGGCTCATAAGCAAATTCCGTGCTTTCCTGAGCTTCTCTCTCTTCGGGCGAAGGAAAACTGTTTGTCCCGTAGTTCTTCATCGCCTCTTTTTCTCTTTTTTTATATGCGATCTTGGCCATGACTCCCCGAAGACCTCCGCAGTTTCTTATGCGGCTCGTCTGTCTCATGAGTGCATGCATACAGGTTCTTAACCCCTTGGTGGACCTCCACAGCGGATTGTTGTGTATACGGTCCAGGCGAAATTGCAGATAATCGTTGGCTTCTTCAAGTTCTGCCACACGACTTGCAAGATCGGCACTTTTGATATGCTCTTTTTCATACATTTCCTGATAATTCATTCAGACCACCTCAAGAAATCTGTTTGTTTCTTCATAGAGTTTCAGTCTTGAGCTTCTTTTTTTTGCCAAGATGCAGATCCTGTAATCATCCTTTTTAAGCTCTTTCATATCGATAACAACGGAAAAACCGCACATAAGGGCGTTTTCCTCGGGATCCAGATTCATCTCCAGATCCGGTCTGTAAACACAGGGCAGATGACAGATATAGGAATTATGCTCACCCTTCAGGATCAGGCTTCTCTCAAACTGCGAATTGTCGGAACCGGCAACATAAGCATATCCGCTGATCAGGAAATCACTCCCCTCTTCTGCCCCAATGCTTTCGAATCTTGCCAGATCGCCGGCATATTCGACACTTGTCATCAGACATTCATTATACCATTTGTCCCCGATCCTGCCATCAAACGGCTTCAGCATGGCATCGTATGTTGAATTGTGATAATCATACTCGTAAATAAATGAATAATTTGTATCCAGTATATCTTTGGACATAAATTCCGAATAATACGGATCCCTTGCATACAGATCCGGATGCCTCTTATAAAGCAGTTCCCTCTCTCCCGTAAGCCTTTCCAGTTTGGTCTTATCGGAATCGTCACCCCTGCTCAAGGATTCGTGGTGCCAGAGATGCGTATTGTTGCAGGTCGCGTTATGATATCCCATTTTATAAAGCCTGAAGCACAGATCGACATCATTAAATGCTACCTCGAGTTCCTCGGCAAAGCCTCCTGCGTCATCAAATTTCTTTCTGTCGATCAGAAGACAGGCTCCCGTAACGGCGATACAATTGTGTACACCGTTGTTTAAATCCATATAATATACCGAATCGTCATCCTTAAATTGTAATTTATGAACCGGTCCGAGCCGCAGATTTACTATGCCCGCGTGCTGTATGAGCATGCTGTTCGGATAGTAGAGCTTGGCTCCCACCGCCCCGGCATGAGGTCGCAGCGCAACCTTCATCATCTTATCAAGCCATCTGCCTTCCCTCACTTCTATATCATCATTTAAGAAAAGCAAAAAATCCCCGTCAGCCTCCGCTGCGCCCTGATTGCACATGCGTGAGAAGTTGAACGGCTGGGGTTTGTACAGGTACTTAAGTACTTCTTTATCCACCTCATTTTCCACATATCCACATGTTGCTAAATCGTGTTTTAAGCCTTCAAAAAGTTCTTTTATTCTGTTTTGATTCTCCTCGCTGCTGCCGTTATCAACAACGATGATCTCATAGCGCCTGTTCTTGGTAAACTTTATAACGGACCTCAAGCAATTGCCCAGAATAGCGGGATTGTCCTTCGACGGAATGATAATGGATACCTTGTTATTTAATCCTTTATCGGTATAATCATCTTTTACCGGTCCCTTTTTATATAACTTTTTCAGATATTTATCATGGAATAAAACATAATTGACATGGCAGGTCGCCTTTGCATCCATGCCCTTCGTTACGGAAAGAGTCAGTTCATATATGTCATCAAATCCTGATTTTGCTTTCAGTACATCACCGCGGAATGCTACGACATTGCCCATGTAAAAATGATCCAGCAATGTGTCGGGTGACCAGTCGGGCTTGAAAAAAGGGTTCATCCTGACCGTACGGTCGCTGTTGTATTCATCTTCATCGCCATATACGACCTTTGCATCCTTATGAGCATCAAAAAATCCTGCAATTACTTCATATGCCCTGTCATCCAGTTTGTCTGTATCCGAAGTAAAAAGCACAAATTCAGCGTCCGGATCATATTTCATTTCTTCATAGTCAGTCACACTGAATCTGTTTTTTGCATCATTGCCGGCGCAAAGAGAAGCCGGATAGTCCTCCTCCCATTTTCTGATAAATGTATCATAGGAAGTATATGACGCCTCCAGCTCATAAAAGTATTCGGTATAGTATTTTCTCTCAAGCGGTGCTCTGAGCAGTTCCTTTACGATACCCATTACAGTCGAATCATCCTCTTTAAATTACCCGCCAGGTTTTCGATCATTTCTTTCTTTAACAGCGAGGTCGTTATACCCATACGTATCTCATTGCCCGTGCTTCTGACCAGATCGGTGACCTCTATTACGATATTGGGGTCCTCATTGAAGAAAACAGCCGTTATGCCGTTCTTTTCGCTGTCCTTAAGCTTCTTTCCGTTGATATATACCCTCTTATTGTCGCGTATGTCGATCATTTTGCCGTTAAAACCGATATATTCGATAAATGATACCCCATAGTATTCACAGGGGTCTATGCGCACCTTACGCGCGTTTGAAGGCACAGGAAACACAAGCTCGACATGTTCCTCCCTGTCATATACATCCTCGAGATATCTCGCTTCATTCTCATTGAAGCCCATACCCGTATCCAGATAAAGTTTTATACGGCGCTTGTCCGCTTCCGCAGCCGCGTCCGCGATGCTCTTTTCAAGTGAAAGCAGCTTTCCGCCTATGATATCCCTGAGTTCTCCCATGGACTTGCGTCTTCCGGTGACAAGCTTCTGAAATGCCGCTTCTGCTTCACGATATCCCTGTTCCTCATCTACGGTGATATCCAGTTTCTTCACAATAGTGTCAAAATTAAGCTTATTGCGCTTGTCATCCTCGAGAATATAACAATACACCGCCCTGAATGCAAGCTGCGATGTCCTGACCTGCTTCCTTTCGACCCACTCGTAATCTATGACCGTCCATTCGTCTCCTTTTACGAGTATATTTGAAAATACCAGATCAAGATCCGCTACCGGTTTGTCTTCGCCATAGCTTATACGTCTTAAATATTCATCAAAGAGCGCCTCAAAGCCGTTCAGATCATCATTTTCCAGTCTCTCATCCATGAGTTCGGACAAAGGTCTTCCCTCCACATACGGGAAGATGATCGCATTTCCTTCATCCACGAGCTTTGACGGGCATATCTTAAGCTCACCCGAGCCGTATCTGTCCGCAAGTAATTCGCTGTTTTCACGCATTGCATGCAGATGAGCCCTTCCTTCGGGCGTCAGCGCGCGCTTTACGACCAACTTCTCTCCGTTTTCCTCTATGAGTTCCGTAACTATCTTGTATTCATCAGCCCTGTCATTGGAATATCTTGCATATATCCTGTCAGATCCTCCGCCGAGCAATACCAGGAAAGAATTGCTGAACTTATCAAACTCCCCGTCTTCTATCAGGCCGTCATATACGGCTTTTTCATCAAACAGAACGACCCTGTCCCTGTCGTAATTCCTCATATTGAGGCATAATTCTCCTTTTACGGGCAGCCTCTTGTCAGAAAAGAGCGTTGTCATGAACTTATAATCGGGATAGGGATAATAAAAGTTGTATGTGAATTCCCCACAGCTTTCAAATATCCGCTTAAGGCCCTGCTTTGAGAATGTTTTAACGCCATCCTGAGGCTTATAACCCTCCAGTCCCGTAAAATAGGTCCCGAGATGGTCCTCTCTGCAGCCTGCCCAGTATTTCATGCCGAAACGGTTCTCGATCGCTATGACGATGATGCCCTTTGTATGCTTCCTGATTATCCTCAGGAAATCCTCATACGGATTATCTCCGCCCATATATGCGCTTCCGTATTCAAATACGCCGATGAGGAAGCAATAATCGTAATCGCAGTCCAGATCGGGCTCTATATCCTTAAAATTGCCAACTTTTATTGTCACATTGTCGCAATCCTGATTTCTGTAGGCGTTGATTGTACTTCTTTTCTTTGAAAGATCAACACAGGTCACTTCTCCTGCTTTGGCGGCCAGCATGCCCGTTATGGCTCCGCAACCCGAACCTACTTCAAGGACCTTATCGGTCTTTTTAAGCGGTATCCAGTCCACGATATTGGCCCTCTGCTCAGAGAAATGATACATGATCGGCCAGCTGGCCCTTTCCTCTATGATCGAAGGATATTCCACTTTTGACATATCCCTTGCGATCTTTAACATTTCATCCTCTATGGCCCCGTCGGTATAGAGATCCTCTCCCGGGTAATGACTGTAATCAAGTGTGATCTTGCCTATGGTATCTCTCAATTCCATTACTTAACTTCCACCTTTGAATTCATGTCAAAATATCCGACCGTGTCCTTGTCGGATATGACCGTAACGTTCAGAACATCGTATAACCTGTGATAAACCTGGAATTTATCATCTTCATATCCAGTAACTCCGAGGCTTAAAAGGTATTCTCCGCCTTGAAGATCCATGTTCTGTGTAAATGTGACCGTTTTTTTCGTTCCCTTCCTGACTCCGTCAAGAAAAGCCCTCTCAAACATCGAATTTGTACCGGTCACCTCTGTTCCCCTGATCGTCTTTATTGTAAATGCAAATATCGGAGCCTTTATATTCTCCGTAAATTCCACATCGTAGTGCAATGTCCATTTCTCGCCTTTTATCACGGCTGTTGTCACTGTTCCGGACTTGTCTGTCACATAATAATTGCTGATCTTCGCAGCCATCGTGCCGTATTCGAGAAGCTCCGGATTGACGGAACCGAGTGCGGCCTTTGCTTTGACCTCATCGTCATCGAGGAGGTTATGCTCATCATCCCGGTCAACCTGATACTGCCCGACGAGCACCTGCTTGTATATATCTATCATTTTCTTGGGCTCGCCCTCATCAAGCTTAACGCCTTTGTTGAGAAGCACCACTCTGTCGCAGTACTTTGCTATCGAGCTCAGGTCATGGCTTACGAACAATATCGTCTTGCCCGCCGCCTTGAATTCATCAAATTTATGGTAGCATTTTGCCTGGAAAAATACGTCTCCGACCGAAAGTGCCTCATCAACTATGAGTATTTCCGGCTCTATATTGATCGCAACGGCAAATGCAAGTCGCACGAACATACCGCTCGAATAGGTCTTGCACGGCTGATAAACATACTCGCCTATGTCGGCAAATGCAAGGATATCTTCAAGCTTATCGTCTATTTCCTTCTTTGAGAAGCCCATCATCGTACCGTTGAGATATATGTTCTCAATGCCGTTGTACTCCATGTTAAAGCCCGCTCCGAGCTCGAGAAGCGCACTTATCCTTCCGTTTACACTTATATTGCCCTTGGTGGGGTTGAGTACTCCGGTGATGATCTTTAAGATCGTCGATTTGCCGGAGCCGTTGGTCCCTATTATCCCGACAGTCTCGCCCTTATAGATGGTCAGATCCACGTCAGTCAGGGCATAATGCTCCTTGGCCTTCTTTTTGCGCGAAAAACCAAGGGCCTCTTTGACACGGTCTCCCGGTTTGTCATAGAGTTTGTACATCTTGGTGATATTTTCGGCACAGATGGCCACTTCTCTTGAATTGTCTCTCTTGCCCGTATCTGCCATATCAATACCTACAGCACATCCGCAAAATGCGGCTTCAGTCTCTTAAATATTAGACAGCCTATCCCGAACAGTACCACTGTAAATATCCAGAAATAAACCGTCGAATAAAAATCTTCGAAAAACCATGTGCGCTCGCACAAAGCACTTCTGTAACCGTTTACTATATATACAAGAGGATTGATCTTGATATACATCTGTATGCTCTCATCAAAGCCCTCTATATTCCACAATATGGGGGTCGCCCACATCCCTATCTGAAGCAGAATGTTGATGATCTGCGCTATATCCTTGAAGAATACCATGATCGCACATGTCGAGTAACACAAAGCCAGCACGAAAATGAACGTGCATATGCTGTAATAAACTATCTGTATCGTATAAACAGTGGGATAAAAGCCATAGTATGCCGCGATAACCAGCATCACCAATACAAAGAAGATATGGATGAAGGTCGCTGCTATGACCTTGATGATCGGAAGGATGCTTATCTTGAAGACAACCTTCTTGACCAGATAAGAATATTCGATAAGTGCCTGGGTACCGTTGTTGAGAGCCTCGGAAAAATAAAACCATGGCACAAGTCCGGCTGTCAGGAACAATACATAGGGTATCTTAGTCGCCCTGGCTCCCACCTGAGCTCCCGCCCCCATGATGATGTCAAATACGACATAATACATCGCGACCGTGACAACAGGCTGTATCATGGCCCATAACGCACCCAGAGACGATCCGGCATAACGCTTTTTGAAATCATTGCGAGCCAGCTTCCAGATAAGGTTCCTGTTCTGCCACAATTCCAGAGGCAAAACCGTTATTTTATCGTACAGGAAAATAAAAGCCATAACCGCCACTGCTATGATCGATATGGCAATGATCTTTTTGGTGAGCTCATCCGATGGATCCGCATAGGGATTATGATGAAAACCGATCGTGAGCGCAAGGATGGTCATGATCGTCGCAAAAATGGCGATCCCCACCGGTTTGGTTATGTATTTTCCGATACTCAGCTTCTTCATACACTGCCTCTAAAGGTTGATACCTCTTTCCTTTTTGTACTCCTCAAATGAAGGATGAACCTTATCCTTAGCCGAAAGTATCAATTCACAATTTTCGTCAAAAGGCCATTCGATATGAAGATCGGGATCATTGTACATCAAACCGCCCTCATCTCCCGGATGGTAGAAATCAGATACCTTGTATACAAATTCCGCCACATCGCTCATTACATAAAATCCGTGCGCAAAGCCCTTGGGCACATAGAACTGTTTCTTATTTTCCGCAGAAAGCACTACTCCGAACCATTTTCCATAGGTTTTTGAGCCCTCTCTCAGATCCACGGCGACATCATAAACCTCGCCCTTTATGACTCTGACAAGCTTTGACTGCGGGTAATTTATCTGGAAATGAAGACCCCTTAAGACATTTTTCACAGATGATGACTGATTGTCCTGAACAAATATGTCATTGATACCTGCCGCTTTAAAATCATTGTACTGGTAGGTCTCTATAAAATATCCTCTCTCGTCTCCGTGTACCTCCGGTGCGATCACTTTAAGACCTTCTATATCACATGTCTCTACCGTTATCCTGCCCATCTTCGCTATCTTCCTTATCTTTGTCCGTATTGCTTTTATCCTTGTTTTTATCTTTATTATCCGTTGCCTTGTCAGATCCACTGACATCCAGATAACTGATGTTCATGTCAACTCTTCCCTCTATGCCCGGGATCCTTCCGGCTGAGCTGTACTGCCACAGCTGATATGTACCTCCGTAGCTCGGTTTGTCGGCATACTCGGCCAGCCATGTCACGTTGTCCGCACTCAGTTTGGAAACATCAAGTTTTTTGTTGAACCAGTTCTTACTTGCGTATATTCCCGCGGTATATCCACCGCTTCTTATTGTTTCGCAAAATGCCTGAAGCACTTTTGATCTGTCCTTTACGCCAAGAGCATCGGCTCTTCCGTTGCCTCCCGCAGACTCACTGTCTATGAACACGGGATAGGTTATCTTGTATTCGTGTATCAGGCTCATTACCGCGCTGGCTTCTTCTACGGCTTCTCTCTCATCAACGGCCTGCGTAAAGAAATACACGCCCACGGGTACTCCGGCTCTTATGGCGCCTTCCATATTTGCCCTGAAATAAGGATCCTCTACGATCGCTCCCGTAACAGAACCTCTGTAGCCGCATCTTACTATAGCGTACTTTACGCCTTCATCCTTGACTCTTTCCCAGTCTATCTCGCCGTTATACTTGGATACGTCTATACCAAATACCGCACCTTCAACGGTCTTTATTCCCGAATTACCGGTGGTTTCCTCTCCGGCATCGCTGACCGCACTGTCCTCGGCCTCCGCATCTATATCCGCCTCGGTCTTGATCAGATATGAAATATCCGCTATCGCCTTGTATTCTATACTCGCTTTTACGGTCACGCTTGCAGGTTTCTCGGGAACCGTATATCCCATCACGCTTCCAAGCGATACGCTGTAATCTCCGGGTCTGACATCCTCGATAAATACCATACCGTCTCTGTCATCATCGGTGTAATCGCCCAGACCTGCCACGCTTACCTTGAACTTTCTGCCCGAGATCAACTCGCCTTTATCGTCCATGACGACTATCCTTAAGTCCTTGTCCACGCTGGACACCTTAAATGTAGCAAACTTCTCCTCGGCAACCTCATATTTGCCGTCTCCGAGCTTTTCTTCGTCAAAAAACGTCTCGTCAGCCATCCATGCGCTGTAATCCAAAGGCTGTGCCGCGGTTTCCTGTGTGTCTGCTGTGGTCTGAACAGCATCTGTACTTTGCTGCTTTTTGCCAAGCATACCGTTGGAACCAAGTACAACCAGAAGGATCGTCAATGCGCACAGCAATACGATCAATATACCTGTCCTGACAAGCTTAAAGTCCATTGGCAACCTCTACCATATATTTACCGTAATCCGTCTTCATAAGCGGTTCGGCAAGTTTAAGCAGTTGTTCCTTATCTATGAATCCGCGTTTGAACGCTATCTCCTCTATGCAGGAAATGTAAAGGCCCTGTCTCTTCTGAAATGCCGCAACAAAATTAGCCGCATCCAAAAGCGAATCATGGTTTCCTGTATCAAGCCACGCAAATCCTCGGCCCATCGTCTCAACACTGAGCATACCCCTGTTAAGGTATTCATTGTTGACCGATGTGATCTCGATTTCACCCCTTGCGGAAGGCTTTACGTTGCGCGCTATCTCAACCACGTCATTGTCATAGAAATAGAGCCCCGGAACGGCATAGTTGCTCTTCGGGTTAGCCGGCTTTTCTTCGATCGAAACAGCCTTCCCGTTTTCATCAAATTCAACAACTCCGTATTCCCTGGGATCTCTTACGTAGTATCCGAATATGGTTGCTCCCTTTTCTCTTGAAGCAACGTTTCTGAGCATCTTTGAGAAGCTCTGTCCATAGAAAATATTGTCGCCGAGCACAAGTGCGACATTGTCACTGCCGATAAAATCCCTGCCTATGATAAATGCATCCGCAAGTCCTCTCGGACTCTCCTGTACGGCATATTCCAGACGTAAGCCAAGCTGGCTGCCGTCACCCAGCTGTTCCCTGAATACGGGCAGATCCCTGGGTGTTGAGATGATAAGTATTTCCCTTATATCCGCCAGCATGAGTGTGCTTAACGGATAGTATATCATCGGCTTGTCATAAACCGGCATTATCTGCTTTGAAATAGCCTTTGTAAGTGGATATAGTCTTGTGCCGGAACCCCCGGCGAGTATGATACCTTTCATTTGCCGCTGTTTTACCCCGTTTAATCCTTGTACATTTCGCTGTAATACTTCTGATAATCGCCGCTGGTCACGTTTTTCATCCATTCCTCATGCTCGATATACCATTTTATGGTAAGCTTTATGCCTTCCTTAAACATGGTCTCGGGCTTCCAACCTATCTCAGCGCCTATCTTATCGGGCGCGATCGCATAGCGTCTGTCGTGCCCCTTCCTGTCTTCCACATACGTGATCAGATCCTTTGTGATGTGAGCTTTTCTGGGATCCGAATCGGGAAGTATTTCCCTCAGTGTCTCTATGATGATATTGATGATCTCGATGTTCTGCTTTTCATTGTGTCCGCCTATGTTATAGGTTTCAAACAGTCTTCCCTGCTCCTGGACCATGTCGATGGCTTTGGCGTGATCCTCAACATAAAGCCAGTCACGTACATTTTTGCCGTCACCGTATACAGGCAGGTTCTTTCCCTGAAGGCAATTGTTGATCATCAGCGGTATCAGCTTCTCCGGGAACTGATAAGGTCCGTAATTGTTGGAACAGTTGGTTATATTGGCCGGGAACTTGTACGTGTCCATATAAGCCTTTACAAGCATATCCGAGCCCGCCTTGCTTGCCGAATAAGGGCTGTGCGGCGCATAGGGAGTTGTTTCGTAGAAATACTCATCGTCATTTGTAAGAGATCCGTACACCTCATCCGTGGATACATGCAGGAATCGCTTATCAGGCTTATATCCGCCGTCAGGCAGTTCCCATGCCGCCTTTGCGCTGTTTAGCATGACCGCCGTACCAAGTACGTTTGTCTGCACAAAAACCTCGGGATTTTTGATGGATCTGTCAACATGGCTTTCTGCCGCAAAATGCACCACGCGGTCTATATCATAGGTCTCAAATATTTTTGAGATCGCATCCTTATCGGTGATGTCAGCCTTGATAAAGATATAATTATCCCTGTTTTCCACATCCTTGAGATTCTCAAGGTTTCCTGCGTAGGTGAGCACATCAACATTGATTATCCTTATGCTGTCACCATACTTCTTAAACATGTAATGAATGTAGTTGGAACCGATAAATCCGGCTCCTCCGGTTACCAAATATGTTCTCATAATCTTCTCCGTTTTTTATTAATATCCGAGGTAACTCAGGTTCATATCGGTATTACCGCTTATGCCGCCGACAGAACCCTTTGATGAATACTGCCACATGTCATATCTGCCTGTATAGGTCACTTCGGTATTGTACTGGGCAAGCCATATCTTGTATGCACTGAGTGAACCAACGTTCATCTTATTGTTCAACCATGACTTGTTGGCATAAACACCTGATGTATATCCGCTGTTCTTCAGTGTCTGACAATATGCCTGGATTATGGCCGTACGAGTGTTGGAATCAATCTTATCACCACGGCCGCCGCTGTCCTCAACATCAAGGAATACCGGATATGATATCTTGTATTTATTGATAAGATCTATCGTCATTGAAGCCTCTTCAACCGCTTCAACATCGGTTATTGCCTGGCTGAAGAAATATATTCCGACCTTAAGTCCTGCATCGGTAGCTCCCTTGACATTGGTCTTAAACTTGGGATCCTCTACCAGCGCACCCGTTGAAGAGCCTCTGTAACCGCATCTGATGATGACAAATGATACACCCGAATTCTTTACGGCTGTCCAGTTGATATTGCCGTTCCACTTTGAAACATCTATACCCAATGTTCCCGAGCCCTTAACAAGTGCTCCGGTGCTGTCAAAGTTGTATTTTGCACCCTGGATTACCTGTTCACCGGTAACGGGGTTGCCGTTCTTGTCATAATAGTATGTATTGTTGTCGATCACCTGCCATCCGGTATACTTATAACTGCCTTTATCCTTGACAGGATCCAGTTTTCTGTAGAATTCATTGTATTTGTAATAATCCGCATACTTGGCTTCTGTGAAGTTGCCTTCGGCATTCTTTACATAAAGCTGTACTCCCTTAATGGTAAGGGGTGTTGTAGTGTCATTCTTCGGGCTTGCCGCCGCTGCTTTGGTCGCTGCCGCTGCCGTTGCCGATACATTGGCCGCTGCCGCCTTGCTTGCCGCCGCCTGGCTGGCTGCCGCATTGGTCGGAGCCGAAAGGGTGGCTGCTGCATTGCTTGCCGCTGCTGAAGTAGCATTGGCATTTGCCGCTGCCGAAGCACTGGCATCAGCTGCCGCGCTGGCTGCCGCATTGCTTGCTGCTGCAGCACTTGCTGCTGCCGTCAACGTAAGATCAGGTGTTGCGGTAGGTGTCTCGGTGGGCGTCTCGGTAGGTGTCTCGGTGGGCGTCTCGGTGGGCGTCTCGGTAGGTGTCTCGGTCGAAGTCGGATCATCATTATCAAACGCCATATTTCTTACAAGCTTATACGGTTCGGGAAGCTTTCTTGTGCCGGCATAATTGCCTTCGCTCATTACCATGGGCGTTATGCCGTACACCTTTGCCGTCTTTGTTGCGGTAGGTGACGGTTTGATCTTGGCCGGATCCGTGATATCGCTTTTCTTTATCGCTATATATTCTCCGTCGATGGGTGTTGCGGTTGATTCAACCCATTCAACCGTATCCTTGAGAGAGCCTTCAGTCGCCAGTCCCGCAGCCGTATCTTCTGCCTTTGCGTTGATCTGAGACTCATTTTTGATCTCGTCGGATACATCGATCTTCTTGTAATCAAGGTTTTCCTTGATATTGACGGTTACGGTTTCCTTGCTGTAGGTAATGCCCTTTTCATCCGGAAGATCTGCCATTGATACCTTGGCTTTTCCGGGAACGACGCTGTTTAAGTAAATGATACCGTCCATATCATCATCCGTTGCCGAATATTTTTTGCCCTTTGCGTCTTCTATATTAACCTTGAATTCATGATTACTTACAAGTTTCTTGGTCTTTGCATTGATGAACTTGATCTTAAGGTCCTTCTTTACGGAAGTCAGCGACATTGTAACAGAGATCGTACTGTCTTCTTCCTTCTCGACATATTCCTTGGGTTCCTCTTCTACAGGCTCAACGTCGTCTTCAACGCTTGCCAGAAGTTTTCTCGCATCGGCGATGGCAACAAGCTGGCTGCTTCCGTTGATACCCAGTGTTTGCATGTTCTGTCCCAGGTAAGCAAATTCCTCAACCTTCTTCTCCGTAGCCTTTGAAGAAGAATATACTATACCCGTGATTATCGCTACGAGTACGACAAGGATACCTGTCCCCGCTACGAGCATGTCAAGTCCCGAAAGATTCCTGAAGAAGTTAGCTATCTTACCGAAGAAGCCGTAATACTCGTCATCTTCTTCCTCTTCTTCATCAGTCTCTGCTTCTACCGGTTTTTTACGTCTTCTCTTCTTGTCGCGGGGGGCGTCATCGTCGCCGCCTTCGGCCCACGCGGCATATTCCGCCGCTGCGCTGTCCTGAGGTTTCTTCTTTTTCTTCTTTACGACCTTGACTACTTCTTCGTATTCTCCGTCTTCAGCAGGTGCAGCATTCTTCATTGCCGCCGACATTCTTTCTTCCTTTGTGGAAGCTACGGCGTTGATCTCGTCTATGTCAAGTGCCTGCGTTGAGAACATATCCATTGTCCCGTCGTCATGCATTGACTCGTACATTTCCTTTTCAGCCCGGGCCATGGCAGCCTTACGTGCTTCCGCATTGGCCTTAATGACAGCCTCATGAGCAGCAGCCGCTTCTTCCCTGGCTTTCTTTCTGGCCTCGATATTAGCCTGAACCGCCGCATCGCTTGCATTGATCTGTGCATGCTTTGCCTTCTGTTCCTCGAGGTTCTTTCGTCTGATCGCTTCGATCTCGGCTTCCTTCTCCGTGGCGGCCTTAACCTCCGCAGCTCTCAGCTTTGCAGCCTCTTTCTCCGCTTCCTTGATACCTGCGATCGGAATAAATGGCTCATCCACATCCTCGTTGTGATCTGTATCTCTGTAAGCCCAGCTCACATCGGGCTTTTCCTCTTCGATATTGTTCCGTGACTCTTCCTCATGCTTTTCATCTGCAGCCACCAGGAATTCTTCCGGAATGTAATTCAGTCCGCTTGTCAGTCCGTCAAGCAGAACCTTTTTCTCCTCTTCGTCAGACGCATCTTCCGTAAAGCCTCTTGCGAAGTCATATCTCTCGCCCGTTTCTTCATTGACCTCGAGGTTATCCAACTCTTTTTTCACATCAAGCTGTGACCAGTTTTGGGTGCTGTCAAGGTCGATAAAATCTCTGTCGTCGTTGTTCATAGAATATACTCCAAATATCAATATGTTGTATTTGCGGATGTTTTACCCAACAATCTGTTGTGACAGGGCAAAGACACCCATAGTCTTATCGATTATAACATTTTCATACGATATGTACAAGTCCGACAGGAATACACACGCAAACCGCCGACAAAAACGCACGTACAAACAGCCCCGGATGGGATCCGGGGTAAAAAGGGCATCCATTATCATACGGTTCAGATATTGAAGATAAGAACACCCGCCAAGATGATGATAATTCCTATTATTTTGTTTTTTGTGAGTTTTTCCTTAAAGAAAACACAAGAAAGGATCGGTACCAGGATGTAACCCACGGCTTCGATGACCTGTATCGCCATGTAATTCACTCCACGGTATGAAAGATTGCTTGCCAGAAGGGCGACAAACATAAGCCCATACCCGCATATAACGGGCGCATTAAGGTAATCTCTGATAAATGAGATATGAGGTCTCATTGCACCTTTTTTTAAGAGCACCTGTGAAAATGCAGCAACAATAACGCCTATAAAAGCGAGCAGAAGATAGAATCCAAACATCATTCCACCTCCTTTTGGCATTTTTCGGATTTTGAAGAACCGTTCATGTTAACAATGACCGTTCCTGCAACCACAAGCAATATGCCTGCCATCTGCTTGAGGCTGATGCCTTCCCCGAAAATAACGACAGACCACAATGCCGTCCACAGTATCGCCACGGATCTGTTGGCATAAGCAACCGAAAGATCGAATCTTTTGATCATCTGCTGCCAGCAAATTGCATAGATGCCAAGAACGAATACCTCAGCCGCATAGTACATGAAGAATTCAAACGACCATACCGCGGTATGTGAGGCGAACTTGGCAATAATGCTGTTAAAAGTATAGATGATGATAACAAGCTGTAATAAAAGTATGTTCAGAATATTGATATTATTGTTTTTCATTTTATTTCCTTGTCAGGGCATTACATTTGGGGAACGCTCGCCAGTTTGAATATCGACTTCGTCGATGTGGCTCGCGCTGCATAATGCCCTTGTCAGGGCATTACATATCGGCCGGAGGCTCCACACGGGAGTATCAATCCACTGTTGCTGACCGGAAGTCCTATTTCCGATGCTTCCACTTTGCCGCCGTATTTCCTTCCGACAGTCATGGAAAGCATGTATGTGAGCACTGCCGGCTGAAGACCGGTAGTATATGAATTCACAAGATAAAACAGCGGCTCATTGCTCAGGATGTCCATTGTGAGTTCAATAAAAGGAAAGATTGATTCTTCTATCTTCCAGGTCTCTCCCTTCGGTCCCCTGCCGTAGGAAGGCGGATCCATGATTATCGCGTCGTATTTATTGCCCCTTCGTATCTCGCGTTCAACAAATTTCACGCAGTCATCCACAAGCCATCTGATCGGTTTGTCGGAAAGACCGGAACACGCCGCATTTTCCTTGGCCCAGTTGACCATGCCCTTTGATGCATCAACGTGAGTAACGCTCGCCCCCGCGGCTGCGGCACTCAACGTTGCTCCTCCGGTGTAAGCAAAAAGGTTGAGGACCTTTATCGGTCTCCCCGCTTTTTTTATCAACTCGGAGAACCAGTCCCAGTTGCACGCCTGCTCGGGGAAAAGCCCTGTATGCTTGAAACTGAAAGGCTTCAGATTGAACTTAAGCTCCCGATAAGATATCTGCCATTCCTGCGGAAGATCAAAAAACTCCCACTCCCCTCCGCCGGCTTTGCTGCGATGATAGTGGCCGTTCATACTCTTCCACCTCTTATCGCTTTTTTTGCTCTTCCAGATCACCTGAGGATCCGGTCTGACAAGAATGTAGTCTCCCCAGCGTTCCAGTTTTTCTCCGTCGGATGTATCGATCACCTCATAATCATTCCAACCGTCCGCAATCCACATATCAATTCTCCTGTTTCAAAACTCTGCGTTTGCCTGCGTTCTTAAAGATAGAGGCAACTTTATCATATAATAGGCAAAATACGATCGGCAGTATAATACATACCGCCAGATAGATCAACTTGAACGCATCCGCCCCGGCGGGCACATATGCATAATATACATCGCCTTTGTAAAGTGTCATGTCAAATCCGTCGAGCGAACCTTTTGTGTGTAAAAACGCCAGCAGCGAGTTCAATGCAAATGAGGCTGCCAGGTGAAATATGCATATATAGCCCGTATGTCTTCCCATGTAATCCGCAAAGCCGTTTTTAAGATCGATCCGGGCCAGGATCTGAGAGATCTTCAGCCAAAGCGCTATTCCCGTAAAGCTCGTGACAAACGGTATGAACGGATTATTGTTGAATCCGTTGACCCATGCGACCGAAAAACCGAGTCCGGCCATCGTTTTGCATAATATTAAATTTAGAATTAATATTATGGTAAAATATATGCCGTTACCAATGATCCCTAAATTGTTGAAACGTTCCAGTTTTGCGGCGTACAGCCTTCCGGCCTGAAAAACCGGCGCCATCAGCATTATCCTTCCGGGTATCCTGTAATAATCATATATGCTTCCTCTTTGCGATAAGATAACGCACGCTATCCCAAGTAAAAAGTATATAACAAATATCACATACTCATTATCTGCTTTTACATATCCCAGCACTTTTCTTGCGATCACATTAAACAGTTCCAGTAAGAACAAGGCGGGTATGAACCATGCCGGAGCATTGAGCATAAACTGATGTCCGTCGGTAAACGGCTCCACAAAGAGAGTAACCGGAGTCAGCCTGCCTCCGAATATTATCCCCGCCCTGTGAAGCAGCGACACGATGATACCGATAAGAAGATTCGTGATCATATACGGAAGCAGCAGTCTTTTTGCTTTTCTTTTTACAAGTCCCAATATATTCTTTTCGTCTTCTTTTTTATAAAAGTATCCGGATACGAACACAAATATCATAACATGGTATGAATAATACGGAAACAGGCCACCGAATTCCAGTATACCGAAATTCAGATGACCCAGTATTATCAGGACAATGCCTATACACGATAGAATTGTAAAGGTTTTATTGCGTTCTCCGTTTGAAGACATAACTCTGCCTATCTGCCCTTATAATGTGATCAGCTTCGCCATTCTCTGTGCGACCACCTTAGCCCCTTCGGCATTGAGATGATAATCATTTACAAGATAACGGTCCCTGTTATCCACGTGAATGGCTCCGAAATACAGATCCACGAATGAAACCCCGCGTGTCGCACATACAGTGATCTCATTTCCTATATAATCCGGAAGTGTTCCGTTGGCGAGGTCAACGATCGTCCCGTCAACGTAATAATCATCTATGGTCTTACCGCACGCAGGTGTAGAAAGCACAACTATCCTGATATACGGATATTTTTCCTGTATCATCTTGATGGAAGCACTCAAAGCCCCGCAGAATGTTGTTACATCGTCTTCGTCACCCGGATTATATATGTTTCTGTGAGCTATATAATCACTCAGATCGTAAAATATAACCACGCAGTCCACATGCGTCATATCGATGGATGCAAACTCGCATACGCAGTCGTATGCACTGTCCGAAACTTCTTTCGCGGACTCTTCGAGAGGCTCAAAATTACCTGTCGTAAGCGCCTCAACCACATTTGCAAGACTGACTCCGTCACAGGGATCCGAAGTATCCCCCATCGGATTGCTCCTTGCCTGATAAGAATCCGGCACGGATGCATTGATGACCGTGGCGCCGTAAACATCCCTAAGGGCCGCGGCAAGAAGATTGTTGTCCCCGTCATCCGCAAAGGGTGAATTGCCCAGAGCAAGTATGGTCGTAACATCATCTTCCGGCTTTCCGGCCATAAGATCGCTTGTCAGTGGCTGAATATAATCATTGGGTTCAGTATCAAACTCCGATTCATCTATCTCGATATCTTCCTGCTCCTCTCCCCTGTTCCAGATCATCAGGCTGACACCGCATATGACAAGCACAAGCGCAACAAGAGCAAAAAAAATGACGTGTCCGCTACTTTTCCTTCTGCCCCTTTTTATATCGCTGTCTTCAATATCTCCAAAGTCTTCATCATCAAATTCGAAGTCTTCCTGTTCTTCACGTATTTCCTCGAAATCGCTGACAACCTTACGTTTTGCCATGTTATTTCCTCTCATCTCTCATCCCAGAAGGGAACTTTTTTATTGCGGTAGACTATGTAATGGTCAGTCTCACCGATTTTTATGATGTCATAATCCTCAAGCTTACCGTTCTCAAGGATCCTTTCCTTGTCCAAAATAATGTAGTTGCAATAGTATTCCGTCGCCAGTTCCGACAACTGCTCCACATCAAGAACGGGCTGAATGTAAAAGTCGTACATGGGATTTTCGTAGTTTTCCCATTCCGCGACCATATTATTTCGTCCGAAGGGCATCTGTATCGTGGTCGTATACTGTCTTACAAAATGCACGAGATCGGTCGGAAATACAGCCCAGACACGTTCTCTGCCTTCTTCAGGCTTTATCATGTCACATATCTGAACAGCCTCCTCAGGCAAATGATACGCATTCTCAGCCGGTGACATATATACGCTTTTATAGACATATGTGCCGCCCATGATAAGGATGGCCGAAAGCAGTGCAAGCCCTATCTTGGTATGGACACCTATGACCTTGCATCCCGCATATGCTATTACCACAGACATCGGCATGAGCCACAATATCCTGTAATAAGTTCCCTCATCAAGCATATTGTAGAGCATGTAAAAATATGGAATAAAGAAAAGCACCTGAATGACCGAGGGCGTGTATATAAGCAGAGCCCTGATGCGCTTATCTTCTTCCGTGAACCATAGATACAGCAGCGCGATGATAAACAACACGCAATAGTAACCTGTTCCGTTATAATTTTTGAAAACCTCGATTACCGTATTCATGCGATCCTCAAATGTAGTGCCCGCCCATCCGTTAATGTCGGATCAATAACAGCGAGTGTTCTTCTACAACAACATATATAAAGCCCCGTAAACCACAAGCGGTATACAGGTAATGATCAGTTTTAACAATATCTGAATGTTTTTTTCTCTGAGTGCAAGTACAAGTCCCGACAGTCCTATCAGCATGGCCATAAGAAATACACTGGCCGTCGAACTCATAGCCGCAACGATATTAACGGAGAATAATATTATCCACAATCCCAGAGTATTGTCTTCATCCCTGTTGTCACTGTCAAATATATTCAAAAGCAGCCATATAACGCACGGCAGACAGATATTTGCAAGCACGGATTTACCCTGCCAGGTTCTCGTGATCAGAAATGTGGAGTTGGTATAGATCGAAACATTGCCGAATATCTGCATGATCGCGATAAATATCATGAATATCGGCATTTTCTTACGTTCCTTCTTGAGGACGTTACGACCTATCTCCAGATAAATCGTATAGGTTATCGGGATGAGCAAAAGCCCCATAAAACTGTGGCAAAGAATAGTCGAATGGATACCGCTCACCCTTGAAGCATATGCGATCCATATGGGAAATACCGCAAGACTGTGTCTCAGATCCAGATCCGTGGACAATCCGGTATACGGTCTAATCCTGTAAAGCGTATCAGATTCGGTTGTAAGCAATGATTCCACCACATAATATGCATCATCGCCGTCAAATGAGGCCATTTTCACAAACATGACGAGCTGGAAAATAAGAAGCGCCGCAAATATGACCCATTCAACGACCTCCTCCACCGTGAGGTTACGCTTGAATGCTGCTTCCGCAAATATATTGCCTTCTTTTTTCCATTTGATAAATGTAAGTATCACTCCCGCTGCCGATACGACAGCCATGCTTATGGAATACAGAATAACGATCAGTTCAAAGCCCCATGCATCCAATATGACTATGGGTACCGCTATCAACTGGAATAAAGCCAGCCCCAGTATAAAACCGCCCAAATAGATAACACTTGTTGTTCTACGCTGTTTTGCTGTAAAGAAAGCAGGAACAAGTCCCATAAGAAATGGGGCTATTGCAAAAATTAAAATTAGAATTAGTATGGATGCTGCCATATTTTTGCTCCGTTACCTGTTTTATTTATCGATAATATACCATCGTCGGTCAATGTCCGCCAGCTTGAATTGTACCACATAAAGAGGAAATTGAAAAATCATCCTCAGTCTCGCTCTTTTCTGTAAACTATCACTGCCAATGATATACCGAGTACCAAAATGAGTACTATTGCGACCGCACCGACGATCAATATCATGTTACCGGAATTGTCGGCAGTTTCGCTTGCTGCCATTACAGCGTTTTCTTTATCCGCATCACCTGTCTCTATGCTGCGTTCGGCTTTTTCTTCAGTCGCTGTACTTATTGACGGATCCAGACTGCCGTCCGCAAATATAATCACATACTTTGAAGCATGGCTCAACCTGAAAGCTGTCATGCCGTTTTCACCGACCTTGCATTCATTTACATATTCCATTTTGTCTTCGTCGGTATTGTACCAGAACATATTGGCTGTCTTTCCGATATACTTTGCATCTACCGGAATATGAAGTGTCACAGGGAAGCCGAAACTGCCTTCATGCTTAAGCTCTATGGTCATCACTTCATTATCGCCTGAAATGGCCTTATAAGTTTCCTCCGGCACCTCTACGTCGCTCGTATCGACTGCAAGATCAATATTTACGTCAGAATAATCACTTACTCCGCTCAGATCGAGTGACCATACCACATCATTTGCAAGGGTCACCTCAAGTTTCTTATTGTTCGCGGAAATATGCTCCTCTATCTTTTCTTTGTCCAGTACAGTTGATGACATCATGACTATGCTTATCGGTCTTTCACCTTCCGTAAATTCATCAACATTCTCTATCTCGGGCTTTACCGGTTCCTTTTTACCGCTTTCCTTTGTGTTGTTTTCATTGTTGGCAGGCTTGCTGTCCGCCTTCTTATCCGTTATATCTTCGTTCTTTTTATTGTCTCTTGTTGTTTCCGGCGTTGATGCAGTCGTTTGCTGAGTTGCTTCAGGCTTATTTTCATCCGTCGATGCAGTTACCGCAGGTGTGGATCCTTCAGCTTTTGTGGTTACCGCAGGTGTGGATCCTTCAGCTTTTGTAGTTACCGCTGGTGTGGATCCCTCTGCTTTTTGGGTAGCCGCAGGCGTATTCCCGACCGTGGGTACCGGCTTCTGAGTCGGTGTCGGTATTATCGAAGGTTTTGCTGCTGCGCCGGCGGTTGCACTTGCCTGTGCTGCCGTTGTTGCTTTCGCTGCTTTTGTTGCCTCCACAGCCGCATTTGTCGTTGCTGCCGTTGTTGCCTGTGCTGCCGCATTTGTCGTTGCTGCCGTTGTTGCTTTCGCTGCTTTTGTTGCCTGTGCTGCTGCAGTTGCTTCCGCTATTCTTGTTGCTCTGGCCGCTGAAGTTGCTTCCGCCATTCTTGTTACCCGGGCCGCCGCGGTTGCCTCCGCTTCTGCCATGGCTGTTGCATTTGCTGTAGGCGTTGCTGTCGCTGTCACCTCGGGAGTCGTTATTTCTGTCTCACCGCTTCCCTCCGGTGTAACCTTCGGTGTTGCCGTAATGCTCACCTTTGGTGTCAAGTTACCTTCGTTTTTTTCCTTAGCTTTGCATCTCGTGCATACACCGTTTTTGAAATCATGTCCGAGCGCTTCTGCCGGTTCCGTGTAGGAATCACCGCAACTGCAGGTAAACCTGTTTTCTCCGGCTTCGGTGCAGGTCGCAGTCGTATCCGACAGCGTATAATCGTGGATATGAACCGGTATTACCGGAAGTTCATAGCCGCATTTCTTACATACGTTATTTTCATCATAATCATGCCCCGTAGCTTCTATGGTTTCCGTATAGCTTTCACCGCAACTGCAGGTATATGTTTTTACCCCTGTTTCGGTACATGTAGGCTCTTTTGTAATGGTTTCCGTATAGCTGTGGGTGTGTGCTTTCTCAAGCTTGGGTATTTCCTCGGTATAAGTATCCCCGCAGTTTTTACACGTATACGTCCTAATGCCGGTTTTATCCTCGGTCGGCTCTTCTGTTATTTCCGAAATATAATCATGTCCGGTCGCCGGCTCCTTCAGTGTTTCCGTATGACCGCAGATCTCGCACGTACGTATAAGCGTTCCGTCCTTTTCACAGGTTGCATGCTCACCGATCCATTCTCCGTATTCATGTTCGTTGCATACGATATTTACATTTATCTTAACTTCCAACGGTTCATAGCAGTTCGGATCTTCACAGTAGATCGCGTCATAACTTACATTTCCCGTTTTTCTGCGAACCGTCAACGTTTGATCCTTCCATACAAAGCCCTCGGGCAATACTGCCGTGCCGAGTTCCGCTCCCGCATTGATCGTAACGGCGGTAGGAAGTTTTATTTCCTCCGGCTTATATGTCGCTTTCGCAACATTTACCGGTATCGTCATCGTAAGTGAATTATACCTGCTGTTATCCGGGCTGTAGATCACGCTGTATCCCGCATTTTCAACAGTGGGCACAAGCGATGCATCTGCCCATGCAAAAGCCTCCGGCAGCTCAATATCTGCCAGTGTTGCATCGGGTTTGTATGTTATATCCAGTTCAGGGATATCAACCTTGGAAACGGCAATATCAGCCTTTATGACCTTAACCTTGCATTGTACGGTCTGTGAGCTGTCCTCAGCCCTGTTGACTTTTATATAAGCCTCGCCGGGTCTGACACCCGTGATGACCCCCTTTTCATCAACTGTCGCAATACCTGTATTGGTGCTGGTATATGTCATGGGCACATCCGTAACCGCTGCACCATTGATCAATGTTGTAACGACCGCATTCTGATCTACGGGAAGATTCTCAACCTCTGTCATATTGAGCGAAAGGACATCGGTTGCATTCGGCTTCATGCAACGTCCTTTCGGCATATTGTCATATACCGGGATCTTAAATACAAATGCCGTATTCAGCATCTGTGCGTTATTGTATGCCTTATAGGTCGAATAAGCCTCATTGTAAGGCGCTGCAATATTCTGCATATACTGGTGTGTGTACAGTTTATTATCAGATGCATCCACATCAAATTTCTGCAGATAGAGCGTATCCTGCCCTCTTCCGACATAATATGCCGCTATGATGGAAGCACCGCCGCTTATCGACTTAACTCTGGTATTCCAGCCATTGTCTCTGGCACATTTAAGACCATTTTCTATTATAAGGGTGTTGGTTCCTCCGTTCGCCTTTATATTGAAATAATTATAATAGCCCTCATATCCCTTATATGTGCCCGAAATGAGCGGTGAAGTGCCATTGACGCCCTGTTCCTGCTTAAGTCTTGCAGCAAGCGCTATCGGGCTCATATTGAGGCTCGCACCTATATCAAGGATAGCCTGCGCATAACTTGAACCGGTTCCCGGAATCCCGCCGGACATAAACGTACCGTTCAGTACCTTTTGAACGGAATCCGTCGTATGCGTACCGGCATTGAAGGTTTCAAGTTCAAACATGAATATACGCTCTTCACTCAGGAAATTACGCGGGTCAAGATAATAAGCGAGGATACCCGGGGTAGCATTGTACCATCCGGCAGTATTTGCCGAAGGTGCCCCCTTGTAGCTTGAATCGGCACTGCTGCTTATAAGGCTTCGTTCTCCTTTACCTTCTTCGGAAAGGACTGTATTCCAGTTGAGACCCACATTCTGGCGTACAAATATCCAGTTCGGGTGCTTCTTCTTTAATTCGTATAATGCATCCCTGTAATTCTCCGGGAATTGCTCTATATCGCTGCAATCACCCAGCTGTCTGATGGCTTCACGATTCTTTGTCGTGATATATCTGTCTTCCCATGCGAGAAAACGCTCATCATTGCTCGCCAGGAATTCACGCTCCGCATAGCCTTCTATCGTACCACCGGCATAGGAGTATGTGACTTTATACCAGATATTCCTTCCGTCATCTACATCCACCGAAATGATGCCGACACTCTGACCTGTCGCAAGACTTGCCACATCCTCGCTGTAGGCATCGGCCTCTGCTTTAAGTGTGTAGGCATCCTTCAGATAAATAACAGCCCCTATGCTTCTCTGACCTGCCAGCTTTTCAAGCTCAGCTCTGGCCCCGTCAAGTTTGCTGATGACATAATTGGATGTCTTGACCGCAGTTGTCGCAAATGCCGGGATCGAAATATTAAACGCCAATATTGCTGACAGTGCAATGGCTAAAACACGATTTAATTTATTTTTCAGGATTCTATTTGTCATTTGATCCTCCGTCTCCCCCTTGTCATTTCCTGTTTTGGAAATTTAATCATCCGTAAAATTCCTTAAAAGATTCGGCAAATTTATCCGTAATACTCCTTAAACCATTCGGCGAACTTCCCCAGTCCTTCATCAATGCTCGTGTCAGGCTTAAAGTCAAAATCCTTCATCAGTTCACTTACATCCGCATAAGTCCTCGGAACATCACCCGGCTGCATAGGAAGGAATTCCTTTTTTGCGACCATACCGAGTTTGTCTTCCAATACAGCGACAAAATCCATGAGTTTGACCGGACTGTGATTTCCGATATTGTAGATCTTGTAACATGCCCCGAGCGAATCCTGCTTAGGAGGATTGCAGAGCATATTGCAGATTCCCGTAACTATATCATCAACATAGGTAAAATCCCTCTCCATATCACCGTTGTTGTATATCTGAATAGGCTCACCGGCCCTCATCTTAAGTGCAAATTTATACGCAGCCATATCAGGACGTCCCATAGGGCCGTAAACCGTGAAGAACCTGAGTCCCGTCGTCTTCATGCCATAGAGCTTGCTGTAACTGTAAGCCATCAGCTCATTTGACTTCTTTGTAGCTGCATACAGGCTGACCGGTCTGTCCACGCTGTCAAATGTACTGAACGGTATCTTCTCATTTCCACCATAAACAGAACTTGATGAAGCATAAAGCAGATGCTTTACGGGAAAATGTCTGCAGCACTCCAGTATATTGGCAAATCCAACGATATTTGACTGTATGTAAGCATCCGGATTCTCAATGCTGTATCTTACGCCGGCCTGAGCCGCAAGATTTACAACTATATCAGGCTTGTATTCCTCAAATGTCTTCCACAACGTGTCTTTATCGGCCAGATCGCCTTTAACAAACGTAAAGCCGTCATATTCCTTAAGGAAACTCAATCTGTGCTCTTTGAGGCCGACATCGTAGTAGTCGTTCATATTGTCATAGCCGACCACACCAGCTCCCATTTCCAAAAGTCGCTTTGACAGGTGATAGCCTATAAAACCTGCCGCTCCCGTTATAAAATATAGATTTTCTTTGTCAAATGGCTGCATCTCATCTTTCTCCATTGTTATATTTGATAGATTTACATAATATACCACATTCACTATATCATGTCTGTTTACATAAATCTATATTATTATGTAAATTTAATGGAATATTAAGAATTTCTCCTATGCTGCCGTGACAAATTTCTCCGCCCCGCCGCAACCTACGTGATTGACTTTTATCAGGCCGGATGTTAGCATCAGATTATAAGCAGTTTTTCATATTCGAAACCATGTTTTCAACATATACATACAATTCTGTATCATTTCCGAAAATCTTGCTTATACAAAAACACACATAATAAGCAAGAGTTCAGAGATATACGGGATTACATGCCGGTCTGTCTTTTTATACTCTTGCTCAAAGAGAAAAAAGGAGGACCTCAATGAAGAATTATGATGAACTGGACTTTACGGATGATTTTATGTTCGGCAAAGTCATGGAAGACAAAAGCCTGTGCAAGGATGTGTTGGAGTGCATACTCCAGCGGCACATAGAAAAACTGGAGGATCTGACACCCCAAAGGGAATTCAGATATACTGCCGACGGCAAGCCTATCAAACTTGATATTTTTACAGGAAATAAACACGAAATATTTGATGCCGAGATGCAAAAATCCGGTAAACAGAGCACAGAAAATCTGAATCTGCCCAGAAGAGCCAGATTTTATCAGTCATCAATAGACACGGATCTGATGAATAAAGGTATGCGCTATCAGGATCTTCCCGACAGCAACATCATATTTATATGCACCTTTGATCCTTTTAAAAAGGGAAAAGCGCTATATGAGTTCAGGGAAATCTGTACGGATGAACCTCAGATAGAACTTGCGAACGGAACTACCAAGATATTTTGCAACTCATGTTATACAGGGGAAGATATTCCTCAAGGCCTACGTGATTTTTATAACTATCTGAAAAATCATATTGTAACCAATAAACTGACCGCACGTATAGAGTCAGCTGTCAAGGAAGCTCGACTGAATGAGAAATGGAGGTCACAGTATATGAAAGAGAAACTGATATTCATGGATTATAAGGAAGAGGGCCGTGCCGAAGGATTCGCCGAGGGACGTGCTGAAGAACGCAAAAACACCCTTAAAGAAAAAAAGCGTGCTGATGCGGCTGAGGCCAGGGTCAGAGAACTCGAGAAAATGCTGGCCAAAAGTTAAAGACTGTTCCATATGCCAGAACGATAGGGGGCTGACAATGCCCCCTATCCTGTATTTCATGCATGCCGAAAACAGTTGTGAAAATTACCACTGCTTTTCTATTCCTCTCATTTTAATAATTTCTTTGAATTTTTCAAGGTCTGCCATCGTTGTGATCTTAAAGTTATCTTCATCGCCGGCAACCATAGCCACATCCATTCCGGCCATTACGGCAGGTTCGGATGATCCGTTAATGAGTTTGATCTTTCCGGGGACAAGAAGTATATTGGCATTGTAATACTTTTTGAGGTCAAATACTTCGGGCGTATGTCCGGAATAAATCCTGTTCTTTTCAAAAAGCCTCGTAACAGTCACGCCATCATCGCTGAGATACACTGTATCTTTCATCGGAAGGGCGGGCATGACACCTTCATGTTCTTCAGATGCCTCTATGATAGTCGAAATATGCTCGGCTGTCACACACGGTCTTGCCGCATCATGAATAAGAACTCTTTCGTCAGAAATCTCATCAAAGCCAATATCATCTATAACGGCCTTTATAGAATTGACAACCGAACCCTGTCTGCTGTCTCCGGGTTCAACAAAACCTTCAAATTTGTCCATGGGGATATTCAGGCTTTCCATCTCATCCAGTATGGGATTTCTCCATTCTTCTGCTGCAACTATTCTGAGTGCATCTATTTGGGGATGGAGCATAAGAGTCTCCAGGCAATAAGAGATGACCATCCTGTCACCCACCTTTACATATTGTTTAGGCATATCCGATATGATTCTGGAACCGACGCCACCGGACAATACAATCGCTATCACTTTTCCTTTTTTCATCGCTATACCTCCCATTATCCGGTAATAACACCCTCAACACATCATTACAATATCATTGTAGCAAAACACGCGTTTGACATCAATCTTTCCGACAGATCTCATACAAACAGCCGTCAGATTTTATACAAACTGCCTCCCGTTGTATATTATTCTGTGAGCATATATTTATGTTCAGCAATATCTCTGAAGCACTTCGCTCCCCCTTCATCAAAACGGATCCAGTAGTTGTCTATGTTGTTATTTCCGTTATTCTTACGTATATATTCATCAAAATCAAACCTTTCCATATTGATGGCTTCCAAATGTTCCTTATAGAACATACAACCTTCTTTCATGGTTCTACGCTTGAAAAAGTCGTTTATATTTCCATAGTCAACCCCCCATACAGCTAATTCTACGGGATAAAGTTTCTTATTGCTCAGATCAATTGCTTTTATCAATTCACGATCCTTTATCTCAAAGTCTATAAGAGGAGTATCCAAATAATACAGGATCCCTTTAAGATTGTTGATCAGCCTAATCTCTGCCATAATTCATTCATCCTCCTCTCATATTCCAAAGCGTAAGGTGTATCCAGCAAATTCCCATAGTCAATAGTCTCCACGCCTTTATATATTGATCTCAATTTGTATTCTCTATCAAGCATGACAAGCATTTCAAAAGGGTCTACGCCGTAGGGCGAGACATAAACATTGTTCATAGCCGCTTCAAATGAACTGTATCGATCTCTGTAATTATCATGTTCAAATAACCCCATTCCACAATCAAATACAAGCGGTATTTCAAAAAGATCTTTTTGAACGTTATAAAACAGGCCAAAGTTTCTTGTATGCCTGTCAACATTTCCTATAAGACAATCCAGCACAGCCAAATCGAGCATATATTTTTCAGTTGTCTCAATTTCCAGCTTGCCGATATCAGAAAGCTTCGCAGCACACCACTTTAGCTTTGAAATTGCATCCAGCTTTATGAATTCACCGTCATTTGATGATATATGTTTTTTTTCCAAAAGACTTTCAAAAGAAATAAAGATATAACCATCCAACTCGAAATTATCCGAGTATACTCCGCCATATTCATTTTCACCATAAACAAATCTGCAAAGCCTCTGTACAACACATGGTATGCCCAACTGCCTGCATATTTCGGTTGCTATGACCTCAACCTTATGATCTCGCATCTTTATGCCCGCCATGACAGCTTGAGATTTAATAAATTTCTTTCTGTCAGAAGTCAGAGCTTTCATCTGATATCCATCGGTGTCGCTTCTGTACAAAAGAACATCTTCTCTTCTAATACGAAATTCAGGAATATCCTCACATCTGTCTGTCAACAGTTCTATTTTTTTTCGATCACATTTAGTTGTTATATCCTTTAATGAAGAATCAAAAGTTTTATCTATCAGCAGGAAAGAATCATCACCCTTATTTATCCCCCTGCTCCAAAGGTAATTCTCTTCAATAAAATCCAAGAATTCGTTCCATTCGGGTGTCAATTTATATCCAAAAGCAGTTTTGGAGAGCTCTATTGTATAATTGATCACATGTACTTTTTCTTTATGAAAGTCTGCCTCGATCAATGAGCAAAGATCACCGTCCACATAGTATTCCAAGCGCACCGGCACGTAATTATACTCCTTTAAGCGTTTACTAAGCCCCTGCTTGGTAATACCGTATTCCATCGCAAGCTTTGATATGCTCTCACCGGAATAATGCCTTCTGTTTATCTCTTCTATCTGTGAATCGGTTATCCTTTTTTTTCGACCGGCATTTCGTTCATTTCTCATATAAAAAAGCCTCCATAATCATATTATGGAAGCTTTGAATATTTCTGTCAACTTTTTAATTGCTTTACACACTCACTTGACTGCTACTCTACAAAGGAAGCCATGTATAGAGGAAGCGTGATGATTCCATCTTCACTTACGCCGATGTTGCCATCAATAAATTTATATCCATAAGAAATCTCAGGTTTATTCTTTATGACATGGATAAGAGATGTTGCTTTTTTATTTCCGGATTTTACTTCTATCGGGACAACTATGCCATCTTTTTGTATTATTATGTCCAATTCTTTTTTCGTCGTGTCATTTTTGTAATAATAAAGCGAGAAACCATTTTGTATAACGCATCAGCAACAGCACATTCATACAGTCCGCCTTTTGTATTACCGGAAAGGGTATGCAATGACATCATATCTGTTATCATCTGCCCAGAATTTTAATGATGTGATCGCTTCGGGACATTCCTGAATTTCATCAAGAAAGATGAGTGTTCTTCCGGGAGTTATCTTAATTTCAGGGAATCTGAAATGCGGAGCCGTGATCATGTTATCAACGTCAAGGTCTCCGCTAAATATTTCAGTTGCTGAAGGGGTTTTCTTGAAATTTATCTCTATAAAATCTTCGTAATTGTCTTCGGCAAAGCGCTCAATGATATAAGTCTTTCCGGTCTGGCGGGCTCCCCGAACCACAAGATACTTTTGATTTTTTGTTTCTTTCCAATTATATAGGCAGGTAGTAGCTTTACGTTTTAGCATACGGCCCTCTCTGTCATCATTTCAGAAGACGTTTTTGTATTTTCAATCAACATTATAGAGTAAATACCGTGCATTACATCAACATTTTAGAAAAAAATAACATCTTTCTATTACATTGTAAACTTGTCGACTTTACACCCTCTTGTAATTTCTTCAGAAAACTTATAAAGATCATTTTGGGTAGTAATCTTATAATTTTTCTCATCATTTTCGACCATGACTATATCCATTCCCGCCATCAGTGCCGGTTCAGATGATCCCTTTATGCTTTTGATCTTATCCGGAAGTAAAGATATATTGGCCTGATAGTACTTACTAACATCAAACAGTTCCGGAGTGTGTCCGGCAAATATCATACTCCTGTCAAGCGTCCCAGATAAACTTTTACCGTCCACGCTTGTATAAAGGGTGTTTTTCATCGATTCTGCAGGCATGACGCCATCATGACCATCATATGCTTCCAATAATCGCGAAATTAAAGAGTCCGAGATGTTTGGCCTGGCAGCATCATGGATCATAACTAATACTTCAATTGAATTGTCCGTTTCCGGTCGAGAAATTATTGCTTTCAACGCATTGTATACGGATAGTTGCCTGTTTTCCCCGGGATTGGCAAATCCAATGAATTTATCCGTTGAAATACCGCATTTTAGCATCTCATCGTTGATAAAACCACGCCACTCATCAGCTGCAACTATAAGAACACCATCAATATCCGGATGATCTGCAAATACCCTCAATGAATAAGTTATGATAGCTTGATCTTTTACTTTAATATACTGTTTGGGTATATCTGACCCAATTCGGGTTCCGATCCCCCCCGAAAGTATGACTGCCGTAACTTTTTTGTGCTTCATAAAAACCTCTCATTTATTTACCGGATTACAATCATTTCTTTAATGTATTCTTCAGACTTGTCTCTCATTATATGTAATCCCTGCTCAAGATTATCCATAGTATATCGATGAGTTATGAACATTTGTGGCACTATCTTTCCACTGCCTAGTTTATCAAGTACATAATGCCAGTCATCGTCTTCTTCATGCGTGAAAGATGAATTCCAAGTTCCCAGAACTGTAAGTTGGTTCCTTAATATCTTCCAGTAAATCTTCTTATCGAGTGTCATATCAGAATATGGATTGCCGATCAGCATTACTCTTGCGGCTGAAGCCGTAAGATCGATCATCTGTGCCACAGTTTCTGATCTTCCCACACACTCAAATACATAATCCACCCCGCTACCGTTTGTTTTCTCATATACCCATGATCTGACATCATTTGTTTTGCTGTCACAATAGTTTTCATCAGTAATTCCAAGTCTGACTGCCGCATTATACTGAGATGACTTATTACCTATCACCAGCAGATTCTTAATTCCTGTTTCTTGCAAAAACATGGTAAGCATGAGCCCTATCGTACCCAGCCCGTAAACAAGAACCGTGCTTTTCTCATCCTTAACTTTTTCAATAACATCACGATCCATACATCTTCGCATTGCATGAACCGCCACAGACATGGGTTCCAGCATCGCTGCCTGTTCAAATGAAACTCCGTCAGGCAATTCAATCAGATTCCATGCAGGAACAGCAACGTATTCTGCAAAGGCACCATCTATCCTTGAGCCGAGATAATTGTAATGCTTGCACATCTCATACTGCTTATTCATACAGGGAATGCAACTTTTGCATGGAATAAGAGGAAATATTCCCACGCGCTTGTTTATCCATTTACTGTCAACATCATCTCCTGTCTCAACAACTTCTCCTGCAAATTCATGTCCAGGGATTAGAGGCATATTATGAGCTCCATCACGATATATGCGCGGAACATCAGATCCACAGATGCCTGCCGCTCTCACCCTGACAAGAACCTCTCCTGCTTTTATCTGAGGTTTCTCAATATCTTCAAATCTGATATCATCGATATCATACAAGGTCCAAGCTTTCATACTGCTCTCCCAACAAATCTTTCAAATAATCCTCTACATTTAGGTACCTTAATGTGTATTACTCTCGTGTTATATCTTTATTTTATAAAGTTTTTGTCTGCATAAACAATTTTATATCCACTACGTTTTTTCTTATCAAAGTAATAATTCAACAATCTTTCAGCAATAAATCCCGGATATCTGTTCTGATATGAATCTTCAAGCGTTCCAACCGTATCATTCAACTCCAACAGGACCGGAAACAGCCACTCACAATACTCATTAAGAATTTCTCTTTTTGCAATTATCATATTGCATGGTGAGTATAATCTATTATCAGCAAAGTAATGAATAGCACTATAATAATCTGTAGGATGGTGCTTTTCCAGTATATCCATGCACTTGTCCCAAGCATCAGGATTATGCCTGCTCTTGTAATTGCCAAGTAGCGAAGGCATCACGCAAAGAGGTACCGGCAAAATAACGTCTATATCATTTTCAAGCATTATTTCTGTCCAATTATCGGGAAGAATGAATCTTCTTCGCCAGTGTTCCAGTCCTATGATATCTTGGGTGGCATGCTTCCAAATCCAATACAACCCTGTAAGCTCACAAAACTGATGATTTCGTTTTGATATTCCCTCAATACTATCGAAATAATTTGCCTCATTCAGTCTGATCTCCGTAAGACTGCATCCAACCTGTATTATGCTCTCATATGCATGTAGTTCAATATCATTTAAGAAAGATTTATCTGTTGCTGTCTTTGCAATATAAAGCATGAATTCTTCCGATATGTTTTTATTATCATTCTTGCCAGTAATATCATTAATCTTTACAAAAGATCTCCCTTTTTCATCATATGCTTTTTCAACATATTTATTGCGCAAACTCATATCCAGTTCAGGCGTTACACAAATTATATCTATAAATCCAAGTCCCGATAATATGTTGGTGATATCAGAATGATAAACTCCACGAGTCGCTACATATACTCGTGCTGTGAAATCCAGATCAACTCTATTATTCCTTTTGCAATTACTAATATGTTTAACTGTAATCCCTTCTATTTCCGAAGGGTTACATTCATCATTATTAAATAAGAATCCTAAAATCTCGCTATGTGGCTCTAAAACCCTCAAATATTCATATAATGTATACCCCCGGGAATGTGCGCCAAAAATATAATAATACATAATCATCCACTCACTGTTTCAACTGTTTGATGTTTAACAAAAGATTTGACAAGCCTCAATAAAACCTATATCATAAAAAATGAAAGGCATTATCGTGTAACAAACGGTTCGCCTAAGTTGATCAGTTTCTAAAAAGAAAGCAACCTACCTTTGCGAGTGGCGGTTGCTTTCTTTCGTTTTATGTTTATTTCTGTCTTTTAACTCAAATACCACGGTCAGGATCAATCCTGCTATAGAAGCTATCGAACCAAAGACAGATAATATATTCATCTAACTACTTAATAATGACCTTTCTTAAGATTTCCCATACAGATACCTCCTTTACAAGGGAGTTCTCGGATACAGTACTATCCGGCAAAAGGCGAACCGCATAACGTTTTTGATAATGCCCAAGGTTATTGTATCAGAACACCTGTTCGATGTCGACACTCTTGGTTTTATCCGATAATCCGTCTATCATTTCATACAATCTTTGATAATCGCATACAATAGCGTTTTTCGCATCAAGCATTTTCTTTATGCTATCAACTGATTTCTTATCCGCTATAGTGATCACTACATTTGAATTATTTGGTATACTATCAAATGAGCCAATCATATATCCTCTATACTCTCGTCCACATAGATTACTGTCAACCAGTCCGTCTATAATGATGTCTTTTTTTTCAAGAAATTCCAACATAGCTTTACCATGATATCCGATACCCCACAAATATATTCCCTTGTTCCCCTGTAGGTTAAAGATATTTCTGATGCTGTCTGATACTTCCTCTCTATCTTCTTTTATCATTGAGAACATCTCTGCCGCACGAGAGGAATTAGAATCACCGTCAAATCTTTTATTATCTGCTATGTATTCAGGATTTAGATGATCTCTACAAAATTGTAGTAACTCAGGCGATTTATCAAACATGCATCTTAAAGACGTTGCATCAAATTTATAATCATCTATATTGAGAGAAAATGATAAAACAGTATCCGGCAACCGTCCCATCTTATCAGTCGTGAGATAGATAATTATGCTGTCAGGGTTATTCTTTTTTATAACTCTGTTAATCTCTTCGTATTCTTTTACAATATAGCCTTTCTCCTCCGGTGATCTGACTGCTCTTAGGAATAATGTCGGTTCTTGGGTTAGCTCCTGAAATCTTCTTATCCTTCTATCATACTTGTTTTTTATATCTGTATAATCAGTATCAAGGTTCTTTTTAATCTCATGAAAGAAGAGAAAGCCATACTTTGAATCAGAGAATCTTGTCGGATTATCCTCAAGAACTTCTAGTCTTTCTCTATCCAAAAAATCCTCAAAATCAATATTCATCTGAGTTATTACTGCTTTAAGATCAGAAAAGTACCAATCAAATGGTCCAGATATGCTCCTTAGACCATATTTTGACATAGCACTAGCAGTTCCGCAAAACCATCCAAGCGATATACAATTTGAAAAAAAGTTGTCTTTATCATCTTTCATCGATTGGATTCAGAAACCTTTCTTTCCATAAACTCATCTACATTGATAAAATCATTAATTAGACCATTTTTAATATTAATATAATCATTTGAAAAGAAACCAATAATATGATCATATAATTCTACTGTGTCACTCCATTTAGTATTAACCATGATCAACGGTATCACTTCCTCGCAATAACTATATAATCCTCGATGCAATTCTTTTAAAATCTGAATACTTTCCTCTGATCTATTTTCTTCATAAAATCTAAGCTTACCATCCTCATCAATATACTTAAAACAAGCTTCATACGAAGATAATAACATCTCCATAAAATAATAGTACTTATAGAGATTCATGTTCATTTCAAAATCATTGTATGTCCCATATAAAGCATCTATATCCATGTGCTTCTTGTATTCATTATCCGGATATCTTCTTAAAAAATAATACCCTTGCAAATGCCTTTGGAGTAGTTTTTCAAGTGCCTCCTGGACGGTTCCTATCGAAACAAAATCAACAAATGATATGTTATCGTAGTTTTCTAAATTCATTTTTTTGAAATAGTCAAGGTACTCCTTTTTCTCTCTTGCACTACGTTTTAACGCTTCATCTACAAACTCATCTGACATATATTTAACATCATCAGATATCTCAAAGCGTTTCTTCGCCCGCTCCTCTATGGATAAACTGCCCGGAAATTCAGCCACTTTCTTTATACCCTCAACATCTTTTACAGCCGATACCAAAGCAGCTCTGCGAGATGTATATACATATGCATCATTGGGTGTATCTTTACACTCCAGAATTCTATTTGCATATTCGTAAAGATCTTTTAAAATAAAGCCATCGCGTGATGGGAACATTATAAAATCAATGCCGTCTTCTTTTACTTTTATGACCAGCCATTCAATAAACTTGAAGATTATTGGTGCAAATATTGTTTTTGCTAATTCTTCTGCACTGTCAATTATCAATTTTCCAGTCTTATCAAACCCACCAAACGGATTATTATATGCCACTGCCGCAAATTGTCCAAGTATGACACTGGTCTCTACAGAAGCATTGTACTCAAGTATGTCTGCATATATACTTTGTTCCAGCATTTCGGTTGAACTGAATATTTTATAAGTGGATATTCCTAAGGATTTTGGCTTTTGTATATCCGAATAATCATTATCACCTATATGCAACCAGTTACCAGTAACATTTTCTTTCTTTCTGACTATATCATACAATCCACTACTTTTTGTTTCATGATACTCACATGAAACATATATTTCATCATAATCAACAATATCAAAAAACTTAAGTATCTCTTCAATTATATCCTTAGTAAAATACATATCAGATATCAACAATACTTTTTTGCCAAGCCTTTTTGCTCTGCTCAACAACCGGCATACACTATCACGACGTGCAAGTGCTTTCTTTTCGACATCGATCTCGGTCCTAAGTATCTTATCTGTTTCTACTTTATCTAATCCAATATTCTCTCCGAGTCGCTTATATATTTCATATATTGTTGGGGATACTAAAAAACTAAGTTCCTTCTCCGCTCGGATTCTTTCTTGTGCATAACTATAATCCTTAGATTGTATTGAATCTTCGACTATTCTGAATACATCTACCGGCCTCATAACTCTTCTAGCAAGTAATGTGTCAAATATGTCAAATGAAACAATATCTGCTTGATCAATGCTTCCCCATAGATCACTCTCCTGTATAGAAAAGCATTCCCTCTCAACGCCTGAAAGGGAATGTGTAACAATTTCTGTCCCATTAATATCATATACTTTAATCATATGTTGATTAACAAATGACTCTATTCTTTTATATATAATATTTATGACAGAGTTTCTTGCGATAATTACAATAATAACATCAGAAATCTCAGAAACCTCATCGTAATTCAAAACTCTCTTCCCATACAAAATCTCTCCGGTATGTTTAGCATCCATTAACCCCACTATACGATCGCCAGAAATATTCTTAAGTAAATTCTCTGTTCTTTCACCTATTCCATAAATCACTATATTATTTGTAGAGTCCTTAAGGAATCTTTTCTCGAATTGTTCTTTAATGTATTTATCTTCCGGTAACATATTTACATTTATCTCATAAAAATCCAACTTTTTCTATAAATCCAACAGTGCTCCGATATAAGTATTAACACTGGCTACGTCATTCTCGTATATAATAGGTTTGGTTCTTTTACTCATCATATCCATTAACCCTTTTTTCATTTCAATTTCATGAATTCTTTCGATTGTCTCTTTAGTATATGTGTAACTCTTAATACATTTATCTCCGGTTAGATAATTCCATGTGACCAGTCCCTTAGGCGTTAAAAAATGTACATTTGTCTCTTCTTTATAAATAACTGCATATTTTGCACTATTTATATCACTAGAATCATAAAAATCAAGAAATCTACTCATTTTCATATCTGTTGGATCAAAGCAAATATTCATATTCCCCATGTGGGCAAGCATTACTATTTTCCCGTCTATTACGATAGATTTATAAAAGGCATATTTATGACGATTAAATCCATCTGGATAATTGTTATATTCGTTTACTTCTCCAGTGTTTAAATTCCAAACAACAACCGATCCAGTGCTACCATCTCGCGGTATCAAGAATACTCGTTCTCCTATTTTTTCTATTGAAATATATCTTTGATTCTGACTTCCAACAGAATGCACTGTAAAACTATCAGTAATAAGATTAAATTCCAAAACGGCATTACTATTTTGAAAAGGGAAAAAAACAGTATCTCCTTCTCTCAAATAACTAACATGAAAAAAGCCATCACCTGAATAATACTGTCTTGCGAAGCCTTGACTTACTGGTATTTCTTCTATAGTTTTGTTTTTTATATTATACTTGATTATTCCCCTATATGAGTATCCAAACATATATAGGTAATCACGATAGAAGCATCCAGAAAAAAAGGCAAATTTCCCATCGTCGATTTCATCAGTTATTCTTTGAGGCAATTCTATATGTTCAATTTCTCCTGTTTGAATATCATAAATTGTCAAATCTCGTGAAACTAATGGCATCCCATATAATTTTTCGCCACTTCTTACGATCCTTCCAATTTTATTCGGCATACAGCAATTTTCCTGTAATAATGTTATGCTAGATACTAAAGCTGTATTAAGATCTAATTGGTATAAAATATTGTTTTCTTGGCAAGTAAACAATAACCTATGAGCATCTAGTTTTACCGCATAGCATGGCTTAATTCTGATCATATGATTATTTCTTTCTTTCAAGTCTTCAGTTTTAAAAACAACTGTGTTCATTCTATTTCAGATCTTTCTTTTTGCATATATTACTTCGGAAATTCTAGATCCCACATAATTCATCGGGCGAAATTCGCTTCTGCATTGGCTTGCATATGATTTTCCAACATTAACATCAAATCCATATTTCTCTACAATTCCCAGTATTTTGGATATCGAATTTCTGCCTTTTAGATTTCCCTCATGAAATTCGATAAACAAGTATTCCACATTATTTAATAAGCATCCCAATTTTTCTATAACTACTGTTTCACTTCCTTCGATATCCATTTTCAGGAAATCAACATACTTTGGCATGTAATTATTCAGAATTGTGGTTTTTACTGTAACCTCTTTACATTTTTCATTTATTCCCTCTTGATTTCTTCTTTCTATGCTACCAGCAATTCCACTTTTTTGGATATAAAATCTTGCATCACCTATTCTATCGCTTAATGCCATTTGATATAGCGAGATATTTTCCCAACCGTTACGTGTTATATTTCTCTGAAGTATACCATACACCTTCTCATTTGGTTCAAAAGCAATTATTTTGCATTTAGGATATAGGAACTTAAAATATAAAATCGCTAATCCTATATTTGCTCCTGCATCTATTATTGTTGGCTCTTCCTTAACTGTATGAAAATAGTATTCTTCATGAAGCATTATCTCTCGAAAGATAACCGAAAAATCAGCTATACTATCATACTCTATATATGAATCAAGAATTTGAATCATATTATTATCCTTATCAGCACAACAATCTAGCACAGCAATATACATATCAATATCTGTTGTTATGATTTCTTGAAACTTTTCCGGATTACTAATTACTATTTCAACTGCCGTTGGGATCCACTTCTCTATCTTATTCATTAACTCAAAAAGCAATTTTGTCCTATAATTTACATCTCTAAATCCAGGCGCTCTCATTACTTTTTGATATACATGATTATAGTCACAATAATCATCCAAATATTTTAGTGATTTATTATCCAAAAATTCTTTTATTTCTGAATAATATTTTGATGTGGCAATAATTATAAATGGATTAATTGATTCTACTTTCTCAAATGAAACAACAGGCTTACCATAAAAAAAGCTTTCCTCTGATAAGTTAGAATCTATCACACCATCAACAAAAGATGTTAATAACTTCTGTGTTTCAAAGAGTTCCTTCGCACATTCACCTCGTCCCCATACATACAGTTTTCTCATATCATTCCTTTCATAAATATATTATTCATATGTGAAAACAACGTTATTTAAACTCAATCCTTAAATAGTCATATCCACTATTTCAAAGCTCAAGTAAGAAGATCAACCATAAATATGCTTCAAAAGCATATTTACTTGAAACAATAGAAGTTGTCGTATTCTTAGTTCATTGCCGTTAGACATAATTTATCTTCTTTTTACCTCACCCAAATCATGTCTAATGATTTGGTCTAACTCATTTAGTCTGATTTCTTTGCGTTGCGTGCTTTTAAGTAGCATTAGAAATAATCAGTGTTGTTCTAATCTCGCTAATCTCACGTGGAACAGTCAACAAATTAACACTATTCTGAACATTAAATGGAGGCTTATCTATATATACCCCAGATTTCATTTCTACACGAGTACTGGCAGAAGTATGCATGTCAATATTGTATTCTACTCCTTCATTTATATATACATCCTCTGTTACAAGAGTATATTTGTATTTCTTTGATTGCTTAAGCATTACTTCAATATTCCTATTGCTATTGTGCTGAAAAACCTGTCTAAAAATCAGCAAATCACCACCAGCGTACTGTTTTGTATCCCTTGCTCCATTAATATGTATAAATTGTATGTTCTTTTGGGCATATCTCCTGTTATTCTGTTCTACTAATTCAGGTACTATATCGCCACCTATATAGGTTACATCATCCATGTTCTCCAGAACTTGTCGCATAATGTTGAAATCACCACAACCAACCTCAAATATCGATCTGATGCCATTGTTAATAATGAGTTGTCTAAGTAGATTAATATATGGCACAATAATCCTTTCATCATGAGATCCTGCTCCCGAATAATACTGTGTTTCATGCTTTCGTTCATCTTCACCCCACAGTTTATTCTTATATACGTTCTTAAATAACCTTTCCTCATCATCTCCCAGATAATAACTGTATGAGACTCCTGCTTCGGCTAGTTTTTTTCTTGCTTCTTCTCCTTTTCTACTACCTGGAACAGCTAAAACCACTTGATACTTTTCCCATATCTCGGTTAATTCTTTCAAGGAAATGACAGGTAATCCCCCAATACTCTTATCTAAATAATCTCCCTTGTAATCGCAAAAGGCATATATATTCTCTGTGCCAATCTGGTTTGCATATTTTTGTGCAATATCTTCAATTCCTACAATTATATTCATACGCTCTCTCATCTCTTTACACCACGTATTTCTCTAGATTTTGACTCTATTCTTTTCACATATCTTCCTATCAAATCTAGCGCTCTTTACTAATGAGTCTCATTAAATCAGTATTGTTACATATTTCTCTTCCTTTAAGCGCTTCAACAAATGATGGTAATATAGTGTAATATTTCTTTCCATATTCATTTTCTCCCATATCCATTGATAATCTTACTGATTCATTGTATCTGGAATATGTCTTTTTCTGTCTATTTATATCAAATGTCGGGTGACACTTATGTCCAGTATTAACTAATTCCAAATATTGAGCCGATTCGGAATGCGCCCAAAAATCCTCATTGTTTTTATTGGGAATTTTTCCATCACATCCATTGATTATAATTGTTTTCCCAAACGTATTTGCTATTGGTAGCATTAAAACATTCAACACAGAATCTAAGCGGGGTAAAAGATATGTGTTACACAAATCAAAATTCTGCACATCAATCCCCTGTTCAGCAATCATAATTTTATTTTTCATATATGGATAATGCTCTAATAACAAATATCCAAAAGTTGCTGTAGTCATAAAATATGCTTTACTATTATTTAGGTAATCAAAAAGATCATCTCTAAATACCTCTGCATATTTAGATACTCCTAGATGTGATACCACATCACCTGCAGTGACAAAACATGGCTGAATATAATCTAATAATTCCCTGTTTTTAACTATCGAGTTGCATACAACACACACACATTTTGAGAAATCATAATCCCAAGAAGATTCTATACTAGGTCCCGTTCCAAAAACACAAGATATATCTCCATAAGCATTCTTAATGTCCTTTGCTATTTCTTTAAATCTGACATGATTTTCATAGATTATTTGCTGCTTTTCTTGACTAGTTTTAAAATATCTCCATATCAGTCCACAATACTTTCCATATTCAATTGCGTCCTCATCGTTTGTGTCAACATTTACAACTTGATGCCCTTCCATTACCCATTTTTTTGCTATGTTTTCATCAAAATTCTTCCACCACAGAATAACGTAAGATTCATTCAGCTCTCTTTCATAATCATCATTATGTTCTTTGATACAAATATGACTCGTTGAAGTGGTCTTTCTTCCCATATAATCTATACAATCTTTTAAATTGCAATCTTTTTTATACATGATAACGGACTCCAAGTGATTATTTTGATTTGGCAAATACCAACACGCCCTATAATAGTGACTTGTTAGTTCAAAATCATCTTCAAAAATTGGATAATATATTACTTGATTCTTGTATCTCATACTTCTCTTTTCGTATAATCAAATTATTCTTTTGAGATAATTGGATTTACTTTTCCTTTCCTAAATCTCTTTTATATATTTAAGCGCATATGCTATAGTATAATACTTCATTCATTTTATAATTCGATTTCTGTAGTTTTTACCCTTTATGCTATTAGTCTCCATAAGAATAAGCGAATGTATTTCTTTAATATTCATATTCTGTAATGTCTCAATGATCTCATCAATAAAACTCACACTCGAAATTATGACTGCAATCTCATCTGGTGAATACTGTTTCAATATTTCCGGTGATTGGACATATATTTTCTTTGTGATAATATCCATTAGTCCTTGCTTATATGGCGAAGCATCAATAATACCATGTATATTTATTCTATTGATATATTTTGGAAATACTGATAAATATCCTCCCCCATATCCCCATATAAATACCTTTTTCCCTTTGATATTCTTTTTTATCTTCTTCCAGCTCTCATCTTCCTCATTGATTCTTTTTGACAAAACAGAATTTGATTCTATCGTCTTTTTTACCATGCTACATAATCCAAATTTAGCGTATAACAATCTACATCTACCAAAAATATAATCTCTTTTAAGTCTAAAAAAACTAGAACAATAATCGTTCCAAGCTCTGTTCATGATCTTATTATTCTTCATATGACTTGAGAGTATTTCATCTATTCTCTTTGCTTGCCTATCAAAATCAGCCGTATCTACTATTACCTGATTTATTTGAGGTTTATTCAATTCTTCTATCAAAGCTTTTCTAAGTTCCTGTGTATTATCCATTTCACAAGTCGTAATATATTTACCCGATACCTCCCTTAAAACAGGTAAATCATAACACACGCAACGAGTAGCACAATATAAAGCCTCTACTGGAGGATATCCATATCCTTCAAAATGAGACGGAAATAATAAAACAAGTGATTTTTTATACTCTATGAACTTCTCATAATCATTCAAGTGATATTTTATCTTGAGTTTTATATTGCAATCTTGTGCTCTTTCAAATATCTTTACCAAATATTCACTTGATATTTTAGTTCCAACGATACAAACTACTGTATATCCTGATAACTGATTGCATAGAATACTAAGAAAATCATCGCTTCCCTTATGGCTATCTGCTTCCCTCAAAAAAGTAATAATCTGTTTTTCTTTTGTAGCATTTGTTGTATCAGCCACCTTAGAATTAATAGCGGGGGACCATACACAGAAATCAGTGCTTTTAGGATACTGGCTATAATACCGTCTTGCATATTTATCAGATTCATAAGCAGACGAAAAAACTAGTGCCCCATATTTACATAGCTTATGAAGAAACTCAAATCCTAATGTACTTCTATTTATCATTCCACACTCAGAATACCAATTTGGTGTTTCGAAGTTTATAAATGCGAATCTAGCGCGCTTGATAACAGAAAAATCATACCAAGCCCTATATGTTTTTGTATTTGTTTTAATCCCTGGTATTGCTATGACCCAATCAAATTCATCTCTAATTAATGCTATGTCCTCAAACGATTGCGTAAGAAAAAGCTTTAATCTTTTATGAAATGGATAATCCTCAAAATCACTTGCAAATGGCGGAATTGTGTTCGTTATAAGCATTACACTATTTTCTTCGTTCAATAAACATTCAGCCATAACCCAAGCATGATATCTACCACCCGAGTAAACTTGATTTGGCATTTCCCCTATAATAGCGACTCTCATTCCAGACATACATAACCTCTCTTTTTTCTTTGGTGTTTCTTATATATCTACATCAAAAATTTCTTTTATTCTCCAATCTCTTCCATAACGTAAATATCTTTCAGAAAAATCATCAAAAACGTAATATTTAATTTCCCTGGCTATTTGGTTTATAAATGCATCTTTCTGTTCTTTTGTATATCCATTAACTAGAGCCACCTTAATTGTTTCTTCTATTTGTTCTAATTCCAAAGCTTCATATGTACTTTCCTTCTTGTATAGTTGTGTAAATCCTAGCATCAAAACCGGTTTTTCTCTTATTAGTGATATATATGCAGAAGTCGACAAAATTGTCACACTAATATCAGCCAAATCAACCAAATCATTAATGCTGCAACGATCTATTACAATTGCGGTTTTGGGCAAATTCTTTTTTGCTTCTTCGCTATCCGGCCCCAAACATAATGGATGTGGTTTGTAGATAAAGTTCCATGAATTTCTTTCGGCAATAGCCGCCAAATAAAATGCCGCTTCGTTGCTAGAAGAAAAAATAGGAGAATGAAACCTTTTGGCATTTTCATTATACGGGTACATCCCCGATTCATAATCATTCTGACCGAAATAAACTATAGTTGGCCATTGGAGATTAATCATCCTTCTGGCATTTTCCAACTCATCATTTTCTGGTTGTTTTCTTCTATTAAGACCTGTCGTTTTCAGATAATCCAAAACTTTCTTTGTCTTATCTAAATCTTTCTGATCTATCGGCAACTCTCGAAATTCTTTCCAATGTGTGGCAGGGTAACTCTCTCCCATCTGCCCCGTTCGTTCAATCAAATAGGTCCCAGGTATTCCTCCATATTCCAAATAAACCAAATCAATATTTTTCTCCTTGCATATATATCTTATCAAAATATGGAAAGGGTAAAACTGATTCCAAATGCAAACACTTCTAGGATTTATAAAATCAATCAGTTCTCTTAAAAATCCATCTGCATAATACACGAATATTCTGGCATATCCTTCTGCAATATCCTTGTTTTTGCCTTCAAAGTCTTTTACCGCATTTATTCTATACTCTTCATCAGATAGATATCTTTCTATATCCTCAGAAACTTGTATACTTTCATGATTCTCCTTAATAAAGTAATAATTTTGCCACAGCATTAGAGGAAGACAAAAATATGGGAATTCTACCAAACCCAATCTGTCTTTCTCTACCACATCATATGTTTCAGATATAAGTAAAAACCTTGTCTTTTCATTTAATATCTGATTAGTTCGATTAAGATTACTACAACTGTTTTTGTCAAAAGATATCATAGATCCAAAAATCAAGATCTGATTGCAAAAATCACTATAGCCGTCCTTAAAATAGTGCATGCTTTCTTTTAATTCATCTATCAGTCTTTCAACGTTTAACAGGTCATTTTTTATGTTCTCGTAATAATCAAAATGCTGACCTTCAAATAATCCTCTCTCTATTAATTCCTTCTTTATGTCATCATAATAACTATTTGCAATAATAATATACAATTCATCCCAGTTTTCTATATCTGATGGATGACATATCCTTCTTTCAAAAAAAAACTTGTCTTTCTTTGTGATATCACTATCAATATAAAATGATGGTTTGTGCACTAACCCTTTTGAGAAAACACTGCTTTTTGATCCCGTTCCCCAAATGACAAACTCAGCTAATTCAGATATATTCTTTTTAGTCATTGTTTTTCTTGTATACCTTATCAATAAGGCTCATCACCTGTGTTGCATCCTCAATTGTTCCGTTTTCCACAATTCCTCTTCCTGTTAAGGCATCGTAAAATTCTTTGATTTCAAGTTCCCAAGAAGAATCTTCGTCAAAACACATTGTGTACTCTTTGGGATTACCAATTTTACCGCTCTTTATTTCCAAATCTTTTTTATAATATGTAATGCTTTCCTCACCATAACTCTTTGTTGATGTTAATAAGCCATTAAGTGCTATATATCCATCTGTCAGCATAATATCCAAGTCAAACTTATGCTTCCATTGGATTGCACTAGAATGAAGTGTGGCGACCTTACCATCTTGGGTTCTCATTGTAGCAAACGCTGTATCTTCTCCAGCACTTTCCTTCCAGACCAGATTGTCCGTAAAACCAGAAATCTCGGAAAAATCCCCCACAAAATAACGTAAAAGATCTAACATATGTATCCCTTGGTCTAGTAGAATTCCTCCTCCGGCAATATCTATATTATTCCTCCATTCATCTCTCATTAGATTAGCAGCCTTGCCATATACTCCTCTTGCAGCTACTACATCACCCAAAAAACCAGAGTCTATCAACGATTTGGCTTCAATAATCGAATTATGATATCTATGATTGAATCCGAATTTCAAAACTAATCCATTCGTTTTATCATACTTTTCTTTCATACGCAGGGTGTCTTTCAAATTCCTGCCAGGTGGTTTTTCAGAGAATACATGACATCCTTTGTCCAACGCATAGCACACAATATCAGGAATTACCGCATTAACGGTACAAACTACTACAACTTCCGGTTGTTCGTTATCTATACATTCTTTCCAATCAGAATACTTATTTCCACTATAGTCTTGTATACATTCGAGGTTATTATCGCAAACGCCAGTGATGTTAAATCCGCCATGTCTTGTCATTTCTTGATATCTGGTTCGTCCCATGCGCCCCATTCCAATGATAACCGTATTGAATTGTTGCATATTATTAAATCCTCCTGGCTATTACTCTTACAAATGAGCTTAAACAGCCCTTTTGTAAAAAGCGTTGAAAATCCTGAAGTATACCAGGGCTACTTTCTTCCAAAAGATATCGTACAAATCCTTCTCGGTCTCCCACTTCTTCAATGCTTTCCTTAACATATTTAACATCCATAACTCCCGGCGTTGTTATCTCTAACACTTCAAAGCCATTGTCTTCCAGCAATTTAGTTAGTCCTTTTACGGATACTAGCAGTATATGCTCATATGGGTATATGTTTGTGTTTTTTTCCTTTAAAGTGATGATATCGAATCCACTACCAGCTCTAGTACCAACAAATAAAAGCCCGCATTCTTTTAATTCTTTCCTTATCATCGAGATTTTCTCTGAAGGATTCAGTTCTTTTTGTAACTGATCAAACCAAAAAACTATATCTGCCTCGCCCTTATTAATCGTATGACTATCACTACATAATATAGAATCCCGCAGATCATATCTTTCACAAAAAGGTGCGGCTTTTATCATATTAGAATAGCCTTCCATCCTGTTACCAATATCAACTATGTTTAATCCCTTGTTTTTTCTTAAAAAACGAAATGCTCTATATTCTGCCCACTCAATGAATTCTCCCCACATTTCCTCTCGATTTTTCAGCAATTCATTTTGATATGTTTTATCTACCCTCAGGGTTATTAATTCTGATAGATTCTGATAATCTTTCGCAATACTATCATCACAAACTGCATAAATACTCCGACAGTTCATGCAGCAAAGATAATCCACACCCCATTTTGTATAATAGTATTCTCCAGATGGAATATGACAAACAGGGCATTCTTTTTTGCTGTTTTTTGAACTGGGATGAGCGTTTACATATTCTTTGGCAATATCTATTTCTTTATTCCTAAAATAATTATTTTGAACACTAACATCTAGATATGATTTTTCGGTATACTGATATGAACGTAACATTACTGATCTCCAGTCTTTGAATAATAGTCCCTCATAAGTTCATTGGTAGCAAAACATTTACATACAACCTTGTTATCATCAAGCATTTCAAGAACCGTCTCTCCTCCCGCTGCGTTAACTATAGCTACTGCAGCAGCAACATCCCATATCATGATTTCATCTTCAAAATATGCATCAAATTTGCCTGCTGCCACAAAAGTTCCCATTATCGCTGCTGTTCCAAGCATGCGAACCTTCTTGAAATTCTGCACTTGTTTTACAAAACTGATCAAACTATCATTATCATATGATCTTTTAACGGGAAATCCTGTTGCCATTACTGCCTGTTGTGTAACTTTAATATCAGAAGTATATATTCTTTCGCCATTAAGATACGCTCCCTCTGTACTAGAACCATAAAATAATTCATCCTTAGCGAATCTATTAACAACTCCCAAAACAGGGCAACCATCTTTCCACAATGCAATTGAAACACACGCTAGTTCGTCTATTCCCTTGTAATAATTTAGTGTTCCATCCAATGGATCAACTATCCAATAAGTGTCTCCCTGATTTCCAGTCAAGCCATATTCCTCTGAAATGATCGGTATACCACTTTCCATCAGAATATCCATAATAGTTTGCTCACTTTTCTTATCCGATGAAAGTTTTATATCACGTCCTTCCATCGAATCAACGTGAACAGACTCATGTTTTCTCAAATAATTCCCCGCTTTTTGAGCTGCTTTTATTGCCAAAGCCAATAACTCGTTTGAACTATTCATAAATACCTCGTTTACAGTAGTTGGATGAACTATATATCCATATAACGCTCATCTGTCAGTATTCTTTCTGCCATTAACATTCCTTCGGCAATCTTCCAATCCTCTAGCGTGTCCAGATCACACGATTCATTTTTGGGTACGGAAAAACGTCCTATTACTCCTCCATATACGGGGTTAATACCGCTTTCCTGCATTTTCATGAAGTTATCTCTTTTCCATGCGGTTAATGCCCAGCATATTGCCTCTGTGGGCTCTAATAACTGACTGTTTACCTTTTCTTCTAATGAAAAATTCAATGGTTCACCCTGATAAAAAGTTTCTTCTTTTTGTTTGATAACCGATACTATGGTGTCATAACAATTTGAATCAACATAGTCCAAAAAGGCGTTCAAAGTTTCAAGTTTTAACAACGGAGATGTTGCATTGATCATAACTACATAATCACATTTATGTTTCTGCATGAATTCATATGTGAACTCTCTATTAGTAGCTGTATCTGTAGCTAACTCCTCCGGCCTTTTATGGAAGTTTGCCCCCAGTTTTTGAGAAGCCTTTCCCAATTCTTCACTCTCAGTATTGACCCAGATACTATCAAATCTCTCACATTGAATAGCTAATTCTATCGGATACTGAATCAAAGGCTTATCCAATAGATATCTAATATTCTTCTTTGGTATTCTCTTGGATCCCAGTCTGGCCGGGATCATTGCTATCACTTTATAATTGTTCATTTATGCTCTCTACAACAAATCTCTCAATAGATTATCAACTGCCTGTTTTTCCATATTATTTCTGCATAACGATGTATACGTACTTATATGGGGTGTTAAAATTGCATTTTCACATTGAGTCAGAATACCTGTATAAGGTTCATTCCAAAATGCATCACCCCAAAAAGCTCCAACTTTACCACTATTTAGTGCCTCATATAAAGCCTGTTCGTTGATCAACGATCCCCTTGCGCTGTTCAGAATAATAACACCATCTCTTATTAATGAGAACATATCCGAAGAAATGATCTCGTCTTTTCCAGATGCATGTAAAGATATTACATCTGCCTTTTTTAAGCCTTCTTCAAATTCACATGTTGTAACTTCCGGATTGTATTTATCATATATCGAAACCTCAGCTCCCATCTTCGCTAAGAGATCTGATGTTCGCCTTCCGATGTGACCATAACCAACAACGAATATCTTTAACTCTGCAATAGAGTGTCCCATACGTTTAGTCCACCGTCCATTATGAATATCATTATTCGCCCAGACAATATTATGACATATACAAAGCAATGCACTTAATGTCATTTCGGCCACTGCACTCGTTGGCCCCTCCGGTGTGTTGGATACTTTTATCCCATATCTTTTGGCTGCCTCTTTATCAACATTATCCATGCCGATTCCAATTCTGGCGATTGCTTTCAGTCTGTCTGCTTTTTGGAACACTTCTTCATTTAATGGCTCAAGTCCTGCCAAAAGTCCATCTGCCTCTTTAACGTGCTCTATCGTTTCTTCTAAAGTTAATCTCCTTCCGTAAGGATTCTTTATAACTTCTATTCCATTTTCGCTAAGATACTTTTCCAATCCTATTCCATTCTCATCGAATGCAGATGCTCCGACTACAACTTTCATCAGTGTCTGCCTCCTAAAAATTTATCTAAATAGTAATCCAACGCCATATGGAGTAATATGGCGTGTGCGCTCTCGACCTCTCCGTAAGTCGAAAGTGGTACATAGAAATTAACATCGCCCAGTTTTCGTAAATTATTGTCTGATCCCTTTCCGGTTAGTGTGATTACAAATGCACCCTTTTCTTTAGCAGCCAAAACTGCGTTTACAATGTTTTGGGAATTTCCGGATGAAGATATTCCGACTAATATATCATTATCCGAAATCACTCGCCGGACTCTAAAACTATATACATCATCGTATCCAATGTCATTACTAATAGCTGTGATGTGTGACACTTCCGAACAGGTCAGTGTGTTAATATGTGCGTTTTGAAACCAATCATGTGACATATGCTCGGCCATACTAGCGCTAGCTCCATTCCCACAAAAGCACATAATTCCATGGTCATAATCTGAAATCTTATCTGCTTTCTCTGCCCAACGAGCTATACCATCATTTATATCTATAGACCTTCCGGTAGAGTCCGTAGTAATTGTTCGATTCAAACCACTAAAGATCAAATTGAAGTAGCTTTCTCCATATTGCATATCAAATCCATCGACACAGATCTTGATTACAAATTTCTTCACATTTGTATCCAAACCAGTTTTTTCCTGAGGTCTATGAGCATCAGACGGATACAGCATGGTAAAATATCCCGGAACGTTTACACAATGAGCAATAGGACGACTATTCTCTTCAGAATAGAAAGCAACATCTTCAGAATCATCATATGGAACGATTTCATTTACAGAATCTCGTTCAAAGACATCTATCCCTTCAGATCCTTTTAATGTTGCTTGAATATCTATATACATATTATGAGCCTCAATTTTGCAGTCACTAACCTCTTTAGTATCATAACTCATGACTTTTGCAAATATTCGTTCCCCCTCAATATCGTATCTGCCATCTTCCATACTTGGCGAAATACGATCAAGAAATAGTCTGATTTTTTCAAAATCAGTAGCACTCACGTAATTACTTAGTTTTTCTAATCTTGCGAATATCATATTCTCATCCTTGCGTTATTAAAATTGGGGTGTCATATTTCTGTATGAAGCCCTATCTAATATATCGGCTTAGCTACTTCAAATATTTATAGATTGAAAAGCTCCCTTGCAAAACGAATATTTGCTTTGTGTAGGGAGCAATATAAAAAGCAGTATCAATAAGGTAATACCATCACCAGCTAATCCAGCTTCTTATATAAATCAATTTCCTATCGATTTAATCTTGTCTCTGATAATTCTCATCGTATCCACATATGAGCACCCCTTGCCAAATAGTAATGTTGTACCTAAAACAAACCCCTTCACTCCCTTTGGGGCGAAATCCACGATCTTATCCATACTGCAAGCACCATCCCAGTACACATCAAATCCCATGCTTTCTTTATACGCCAGCAACTTCTGATATTTCTCTCCCACGTATGGCATATACATCTGTCCTGCATTCCCGGGATTCACTGACATAACAAGCACCTTATCTACGATTCTTAGCATCTCATATACGGTTTCTACGCTTGTTCCTGGGTTAATAGCTATCCCAGGAGTTATGCCTGCATTGATTATTTTCTGCAAGGTTGTCGAAGGATGGTATTCTGCTTCGGGATGAATGTAAATAGTATCCCCCCGTTGTAGAGAATTAATGAACAGATCTATAGTGTTGATAGGATGTTCTATCATGAGATGTACATCTAACGGCTTATCAGTAAGTCTACGTATGCTTTTGAGGTCATTTAGTGACATAGCATAATTCTGAACATATCGACCATCCATAATGTCAATATGAAATGAATCTATCCCAGCTTCTTCTAATTCCCTTACTTCTTTTCCAAGATTTGCATAATTGGCACACATCATTGATGCCATAAGTTCTATATTCTGCATTTGTCACCTCGTATTACCATTCCCGAATTAGTTCCAAACACGCTTATTGCTTAATTAATATCTGCGGATTTTGTAACATCACAGGAATTCCTTTTTCTATACATTTTGTAGCAATGTAATCAGCGTCACCATAGAAAGCATCCGTTGTATCAATTATAATCTCTTTATTATCAGACGCGTCAAATACTCCCCACGCTTCCTTTTTATACTCCTCAATAATGTCGTTTAAACCTTCTAAGAACCCTGGGGAAAAATGATCTTTATCAACATAATCCAATCCTATAATGCTCCAAATCAGACTAATGTCTTCAGAACGCTTTTTAAAAACATTTAACGTATATCTTATTTTATCAAGTATGGTATCCTGATATTCATACAAAACACTGGATGTCGTAACATATAAAACACTTTTTTTATTAATTCCCGAACTACGTTTTAGGCGCTTAGAACTCCTATCTGGTTCATAAGCATCTGCTTCTTTGTTTTCAATCCTTTTATTGTCATTAAATGTAGCATCTACATCTCTCAGAATTCCATAGTCCGATATTTCCGCTTTTTTTCCCGCATCTCTAAACTTCTGAGCTATAAAACCATCATCACCCATATATTCATCAAAATATGACACCATATCTTCATATTTGTCAGTGATATCATAGAGTCTTCCGGCCTTTTTTACATATTCTTTTATCAGTTCCTCATATTTTTTTATTAAACCGGGAGCTACCATATCCATCGCATAATCATCTTCTTTGATAAAAACATCTGGCATCCACCATATTTCTTTATTACTTTGATCATCCGGTAACCTTTCCAATATCTCTTTAATCGTATTGATTGCTTTATCATTGTATATCATGATTTCACGAACACATGTGTGATAGAGAACCTTAATTCTTGTGTGCTTTGCATTCGTGTCAGCCAAATGATCTCCATCATCCTCGTTACAATCTATCTGATCACACTTAAACACGTCGCTTGGTTTGATTTTTCTCTTGATTTCTTCCTGATAGTATTCTTCATCATCTAATTGTTTTCGATAAAAGGGATAGTCATGTGCTCCACCCTCTTGTCTTGGAATAATATATTTATCGCCAAAACGTGCTTTTAATACAGAATCATATCCTCTCGGCACACTAATTTGAGTATATTCAAATGGAATATATATAGTATGTTTCAGATTGTCCTTTGGAAATTTTTTTATTTTATTCAATGAATACTCTTCATATCTCGCTACAAAATCAGCCTCATCTTCAGTAGTTATTCTACACACTTGATCGTAAAGAATCTCTAACTGATTTTCCATAGGTCTGTCAGTTGTAAAAACATATCCTGTTTCACGCTGTAATTCAACCAACCCGTTTGCTATTATTTCCTTTGTTCTTTCTTGCTGATCATTTTGCCTGTACAATGCGATAATAGAATCAATTTTATTCAGCGTATTTAATATATATTCCTCATCCGATTTGTTTCTGGGTATGTAGTAATATGGATAAATATCCATTCCTATCATAAACGGACACCCACACCATTCTTTAAGATACTCTTTATCAAATCTTTTATCTCGACTGTTTATTATATGAGAGAAATTCATGTTATACCAGGTTCTGGTATAGGGATTCAAAACATGATATCTATCAGCATAATTCTTTGAGATTATATCCATAAAAAGAATATAATCATCCCTGAGCATACCCATATCCACATCATCATCCCATGGGATAAATCCGTGTTCACGGACTGCCCCTAATAATGTGCCATAACAAGCAAAAATATTAATACCATGTTTTTCGCAAATTTCCTGTATTTCGTCGAGCACTTTCAGGTATGCAGCCCATGAATGTTTCATGACTTCACTGACAATGAAACCTTGTCGTTCTTCCTGCTCGCAGAATTTTTCGTGCATATACATATCCTCTATTTGCATCCGTTAATCAACGCACCATAAGGAGAAAGGTTTACAAATTCTATCTCATGAAAATCATTCACCTTTGCAGAAATCTCATCTATATAAATCTTCATCAGAAAATCCGTGTATACCATTTCTCCATTCACACTGGGAACCATAATCAGATTGTCTGCTTTTACTTCTTTGTAATCCATTGTATCTTTTGCATGTGATTCCCCTGTCGGATATGACAGATCCACTCCGATCAATTCAATCTTTTTTGCGCCTGCATATGCAGCTACATCTATCGCAAACGCAACCACAGTACCACTTGAATACCATTTCTCATTGTTTTGAGAATAAAAGGAACCACTTGTCTCAACCAAATATTTTTCACCTTTATAACATTCACCGAACTGCCAGTTGGCTGTATCAGTCATGATTATAGGAGCTGTTTGATCAGTCATCGTTCTGACATGATTATATGTCCTGTTTTGCGGATCTATAACAGCAACAAAATCCGGTTTTATATCATTCATGATCAGTTTTTTATAAACCGTAGATGCAGCTAATATCGTTCGCTTTTCTCTGTTATCTTTAATATAGGATATTCTCTCGTCTAAAGAAGGGCCTCCTCCGATAATAATCCAATCAGATGAAAACTTGTCCCATTCTATATCCGAGATGCTTTTTCCCACATTCATTTTGTTTCTGAAATGATTCTGGGTTTGTATATCCTTATAGTCTATTCCTGTTTGTATCATGGAATAAAGTTTTTCCATAATACTCTTTTCATTCCCTGAAGCTTTGTCCATCATGTAGTCTTCAATAAACAAAACCGCTTTATCGTCTTTAAAATAATCCAGTTGTTCCGAATAATCTCCAAGCAATCTTTCCATACTGCTGTTTGTGATTATATGTAACTTTTCTGCCGGTATTCTGTCGAGTACCCCAAAATCTTCTGCATATTTCAGCATAGCCCGGTCATTATCATATATGTATATATCTACGCTATGATTTGATATTTCATACATCTGCCACGCAAGATATCCCAATCCGCATCCCAAAACACAAAAACGCAGCATTCGTGGATTATATAACGATATAGCCTGCTGTCTTTTTTCCCATACCGGATCAACCTTACTGTATATGTCCTTACCTGTTTTCATGGTATTAACACTCAGGAAACCACTAGCGGAAGAAAAAAAAGTGTATCCATTCTCACTTACATCAACACTTCCATTTATACTGATTGCGTCATACATATATGGTATGATCTGATCTATTTCATCAGCAACTTCCGAGAATTGTCCGTTCGATATCAAACTACTGATTTTCTGAAACTCGTCCCATATCCTTTCGCTCAATTCACTGTTAACAACAAGGTATTTACGGCAAAACCCTGCAATATCTTCAGTCAAAATATTCCATTCCGAATACACATTATTACGTTTATGCCCCTTACACATGCATGATAACTGTTTTAATCTTGTTGTTAAATATGCATCTGCATATATTTGTTCAATAAAATCCAAAGCCATATATATTCTCCACGTATAGCATTTATCATGTGTTTATTATATCATTTATTAAGCTGATTTGCCTTGATATCGAAAAAAACTTTCTTGTCTTTTCGCAACCGGCAAATGCTATTCTTTTTCTTTCTTCATCGTGTTCCAAATAATAATCTATTTTTTCACACATATCTCCCATATCTTCATAAAAAACCATATCTTTTTCATTTTCGAAGTACTCTGCTATCTCTATTTGGTAATTTGTTAACAAAAAACCCCCGCAAGACATTATATCCAACGCTCTTAACGGAATACCGGTTAAAATCGATTTTAATGTGATATTGATGTTAATTTTGCTGCCATTGAAAATATACGGCATTTCTTTCACATAATCTGCATGTCCCCTTGTTTTAATCCTTTCATCAAAAGAAGTATCACAATCAGTATACAAAGAAAAATCATATTTATTGTTTAAAATACTGCATAGATCCATGCGTTCCAATTGAGCAATTTTCTGAGATATGATATTGGACATAGCTGCTTCATATGCTCCGTCTTCGTAACCGTCACCAAACTCCAGATTTACGTATTTTTTTAATAGTTGCCATTCACCATAACCTATAGTTGAAATAAGATTGCTTCCCCAGACATTTTTTTGTGTATATATGATCGCATCTATATAACCTTTGAGGTATTGCGGCAGATAATTGACTTTATCCCATAAACTATGCTCATCATCGTTATAAAGATTTCCAACAAACGATATATCAGCCTCATAGCGTTTCACTGATGGTTTATCCGCGATCATCTGTTTAAATAAACCACAGTCTACACCGATCGGAAGATAGTATACATTATTCAATCCCCTGTTTTTATGTATTTGATACTGAGCATAATCAAAAAGGAAAATAAAATTCGTCTCGTATCTTGCAGCCTCTGACCACAAATTTACATGCGGAGAATCCCATACCCAAGATATGTATATGATTTTATTCGCATTACACGCTTTAGCCATATCTTTCGAAAAATTCAAAGAAAAAACATAGTCAACGCCTTCTATTTTGTATTTTTCAACTAATTTCCATGTTTCCTCATCGTTGATCCTGGTTATCTCTTTGTCCGCATTATTCACTGTATATCCGAGTTCTTTAAATGCATTCGAAATTCCGTCTGTATAACATTTTCCTAAAAGTATTTTTTTATTGTTCAAAATTTACCTCGCTTATTTAATCTTCAGATTCCGACACATTCGAATATAGTTTTAATCTGAGTTTTATAATCAAATATGCTTTTAACTATTGCTTTACCTTCATTCCTTATATTTATTCTTTCTGTTTCGTGATCCATGTAATAATCAATTTTATCTTCCAGTTCTTCTATGCATTGAAATGTAGCTATGCTTTTTCCTTCTTCAAAATACAAAAACAGATCCGGCTGCGCATTTGTTAACACAAATCCATTTGATGCGATGATATCCAAAACTCTTAAAGGTATTCCATAATGAATAGGTCTGGCAGAAAGATTTATATTTATTTTACTTTGATTGAAAACCAACGGCATATCCGTATAATAATCTACTATGCCCTGATTATATTTATTTAATGCTTCATCCAGTGAACTATTGGTATATATCTTGAAATTCTGATATTTTCTGCATATCTCTACCATCATATTTCTTTCTATGGCAGTAACTTTTCTGTCAACTATATTTTCGAACAGTTTTTTTAATTTAACTTCAATATAGCCTTCTCCTTCAAATGAGACTTTTCTTTGTAACTCACGCATCACTTCTTTTGAAATCTCAATTTCAGAAAACCTTATTTCCGGTACTTTTAACTGCATATTGCAAATAGCATATAAATAGCCTTTGCTATACTCTGAAAGTTTTGCCACAATATCATCAAACATAGCAGTATCTTTATATAAAGAACCTACAAAACTAATATCTGCAACGTATTTTGACCTTTTATCTGCCGTAATATTAACCGTCTTTTTCTCCAGTCTTTCAACGTCTACCCCTAATGGAAGATAAAACACATTTTTTATATTCTTTTCCTTTAAGTGCTTATACTGTTCTGAATCAAAACAAAAAAAATAATTATTTTTACTCCGGATGGTATCATCATACAGACTCCAAAGAGGTGCATCCTGCGTCCATGCAGCATAAGGTATATTGGTTTGCTCACATGCTGTGGCAACTCCTCTGAAATAATTAAACGATACCACCAGATCATAATTATTTTTTAGTTTGGTCTTAAGTTTTTCTATCGCTCTCTCTGTGGGTTCAAGGATATCCGGATCACTCCAGACATCAACATTGCCCCCCAATTCCCTCAGATTATTTAATAAATAATCATTCGAAAAAGCACGCCAATTGTACATCAAAATATGCATATCTACCTCTTTGATTAACCTAAAAAGAGGAACTGACAAAGCCAATTCCTCTTCGTAATTCACTTATGTACTTTATATTAACTCAACAGTGACAGAACACCCTGATTTGACTGATTGGCCTGAGCAAGCATTGACTGGCCTGCCTGAGCAAGGATATTGTTATTTGAATATCTAACCATCTCTGATGCCATATCTGTATCACGAATAGCAGATTCAGCGCTGGTTGTATTCTCAACTACATTGTTAAGGTTGTTGATCGTGTGCTCAAGTCTGTTCTGCTGTGCACCAAGATCTGCTCTCTGCTCATTAAGTGCTGTTATAGCATTCTTAATTGTTGTGATAGCACCCTTTGCACTATCGCTTGTGCTAACATCCAAACCATTAACAGATAAGCCGGTTGCATTCATGGCCTTCATCTTAACACTTATCATGTTATCGTCGTCGCCTTCTGCTCCAACCTGAAGGTTAATTGTCTGAGCTGAATCCAAAAGATTTCTCTCATTGAATGTAGTTGTCTTTGCTACTCTGTTGATTTCGCTTGTTAATGCT
>JAILQX010000017.1 GCA_024698705.1 Lachnospiraceae bacterium | reverse complement strand
GTTCCGATCTAACTACGCCGATCCCTGAGCAGATTGACAACGGAGAGACACAAATTCATGTGTTTTATGCGAAAAAGATGGGTGAGAAATATCTGGAAAGATATAAAAAGTATTTCAAGAATCCCGTCATTCACGAGCAGGATATGCGACATGAAGAGTTTTTGGGAGTCTATCCGGATGAATGGTATGAGCTTGTAAAAGACATCTGTTTGGAACGATAAATTATCAGTTTTATTATGCAAAGGGATAGTGTTGTGAAATTATTATTGTTTGATTTAGACGGAACATTGCCAAAAACAGATAAAACAATATCTGAGCGAACACTTTCTGCCTTAAGAGACAGTAAAAACAAGGGTTATTTGATAGGAATATAAACATCCGGAAGTGAGCAGGATTGCGGACATTGTCATTGGCTCAAATGATAATGATGGGATTGCTGAATATATAGAAAAAAATATTTTGTGAGTAGTTGTTTAAATAGGAATATATCGGAGGAATATATAATGATAACGGTTAACCTGTATTATTCAGGACAAAACGGTAACGCGCATAAGTTTGCTGAAGAGATGGAAAAAAGTGGAACAGCGGATAAAATCAGATCTGAAAAGGGAAATGTCAGATATGATTATTTCTTCCCGATGAATGATCCGGAGACGGTTCTTTTGATCGATGCGTGGGAGGATCAGGATGCGATTGATGCTCATCATGCTTCGACGATGATGCAGACAATCACGGATCTGCGAGAGAAATACGATCTTCATATGAAAGTAGAACGGTTTATCTCGGAGAACATGCCGAAATCAGATAAAGGCTTCATAAGATCCTAAGCAAATGAGGAGTTGGAAAAATAAAGGCTGATTTAGGAGACAACTATGAAAATCGAAATGGAACCGATTGGTTATGTCAGAAATAACGTAAAAGATCGAAAAGATGTTTCTTGGGGAGAAGACACTTCTTCTATAGTATTGGAGGAAGAGTATATCCCCGGCTTGAAAGGACTTGAAGATTTTTCTCATGTAAATATTATTTATCATCTTGATAAAGCAAAGTATGAGAAGGACAAGCACCTTCAAAGAAGACCACAGAATAGAGATGATATGCCTTTGGTTGGTATTTTTTCACAGCGTGGAAAGGACAGACCTAATCGTATAGGTATGACCTCTGTTAAAGTGGTTTCTGTTTCCGAAGATACACTTATTGTTAGAGGACTCGATGCAGTAGACGGCACTCCGGTTTTAGATATAAAACCATATTATCCGGTATATGATAGGAAAGATGCATCAGTTCCGGAATGGGTTGATCGTCTGATGGAACATTATTTCTGAAAGATGATATCCGTTTTGCAGGGATGATGAAAAAAGGAAAATCATTATGAATACGACAAGGTAGATCGGATAATGTGATAAGAACGATCCGGATACTATGGACATATTATTAAATTTCAGATATTCAGAAAACAGATCGATATCAGATGAAAGGCAAATATGAAAGCTCTTGTGATTGGAGGAAGCGGCGGACTCAGCAGCGTGCTGGCAGTCAAAGCTTTGGATAAATATAAAGTGTACACGTTAACAAGAGGAGAGCGTACGCTTCCTGAAGGTGTGGTATCTTTAAAAGCAGACAGAAATGATCTTAACGCTTTCAGAGAAGCGATAGGTTCGGCAGATGTTTATTTTGATGTTGTATTTGATTGCATCTGTATGAATAAGGAGCATGCAAAGGCAGATACAGAAATACTGTCTGAATATACTGACAGACTTATAGTTGTTTCGACAGATTCCGTATTTGACGGGAAATGTAAGAAGACTCCTGAAGATGAAAACGGTGTATGTCTTAAAGCAGACGGAGATACAAAGGATTGCGATTATGCCCAAAATAAAAGACAGATGGAAAAGGTTTTCCTAAATGAAATGTCATTGCGATCCTCAAAGTTAAAGATAACCATATTCAGACCGGGGCACATATATGGCCCGGGATTTTTGTTGGGATGTTATCCTGAACACAGCAGACAAAGAGACCTGATCGATCACATCATTTCCAATAAACCTATTCGTCTGGTGGGAAGGGGAACATATCTTATACATCCGATATTTGTGGATGACCTTGCAGAGACGATGATAGACTGTGTTCAAAATGATAAGACTTTTAATGAGATATTTTGTATAGGCGGTCCTGAGGCGGTTGAAAACAGGATATATTATGAGTATATTGCAGATATATTGGGAGCAGATATTAATGTGCGGGAGATACCGCTTACCGGATATCCGGAGGCACATCCTGAATATGCAGGTCATCTCTGCCACAGGATATATGACCTTTCAAAACTGAGAAACACAGGAGTTAAAATGCCATCTACGCATCTTTATGAAGGCATCAGAAAAACTCTTAATAAGTGATCAGACGGAAAAATAATATTTAGATCATATAAATCGGAAACGGATATTTTGTATGAGCAGTATGAAAAAGATAACAATACCCATATTGATAATACTAATATGTACGCTCATCGGATGTGCTTCTGACAGAGCAGATAATAATGACGGACAGGAGCCGGAAATGATCGGTCATACATCTGACAATGATATTGATGATCCTGATATATCACCTGAAACAGAAGATACGCCTGAGATAATTAAGGAAGAACCGGATGATAGCGGGACATTTGGAGAAGATAAGACTCTGATAGATCCTGACGGCAATACCCTTCAGACACGGATCCTGGTTCCGGAAGGATATGAAAGGACTACTGAAGAGCCGGCAAGCCTGGGAGAATTCTTAAGAAACTACAAAGTACTTCCCGATAAAAGTCCGGTTCTTTTGTTTGACGGAACAGTCAAGTCAAACGATCATGCAGCATGCGTATTTGATATGTACCTTTCGGGTAATGATCTGCAACAGTGTGCCGATTCGGTAATGCGAGTCTATGCCGAATACATGAGATCATGCGGCAAAGAAGATAGGATAGCCTTTCATTTCGTAAACGGGTTTTTATGTGATTGGAACAGCTATAAAAGCGGCAAGAGGATCCTTGTGAGCGGAAATGATGTATCCTGGGCAGACGGTAGTGTAACCTCCGATTCGGATGATAACTTTGAAAGATACCTGGAAACGGTATATATGTATGCGAGTACCCTCTCGCTGGATAAAGAATCACGATCTGTCGAACTGTCAGACATACAGATAGGCGATATCTTTATAAAGGGCGGTTCGCCGGGACATGTAGTCATGGTTGTTGATGTATGTGAAAAGGATGGTAAAAAGGCCTTCTTGCTTGCACAGGGATACATGCCTGCACAGCAGTTTCATGTTCTCATAAATGAATATCATGGATCGGATCCATGGTACTATGAGGATGAGATCATATATCCTTTTATAACACCTGAGTATGTGTTTAACGAGCAATGTCTTAAAAGGCCGATATATCTGACAGAGTAAAAGAATAAAATAAGATAAATATGTGAGGAGTGCTTATGAAAAAACTCTTATTGATAATTGGTACGATTGTTATCGCTTTGATCCTTTTTACGCTGATCTTTGGCGGATCCTACGAAAAAACGGATTATCGTCCTCAGGGCAGTGTAAATACGGTTGAAGGAAAAACCGTTCTGGTAACGCTTCTTTCCGACGACGGCGTGGAAGAGTGGAGTGAGGATGAGCTCTCATATGTGGCTTACGCTCAGCAGACAGCGGCTGACTATATCATGTAAGTTCGGAGTATCCGACCATTGATTTCAGATATCCCGGAGTTTTTTCAAACGGAAGTGATTTCGGAAGGGATTAAATAAGATGATACATGTAACTTCAAAGCTCCGCCGGTCAGGCGGATTTTTTTTTCGGAGGCAGTGGTATTGACGGTAATTTGCACAGGATTTCCGCGCCGGAATTCTTTTTATATTTTTTCGGGTTTTTGTGTTATAATAAAATCGGTTTATTGTTGTGATTGCTTTATAAGTTTTTAAAGGGGACATTATGCTGGAGAAGTTAAACGGACTTAACACTGAACTCGGTATGTCATATTGCCTCGATGACGAAGATATATACAGGGAAGTACTTGAGGAATATGTCAATTCCGATAAGACAGCAGAACTTGAAGAGTTTTTTGCACAGAAAGACTGGAAAAACTATCAGATCAGGATCCACGGGGTTAAGAGCACCTCGCTGACGATCGGTGCTGAGGAACTGTCAAAAAAAGCACTTGCGCTTGAAACCGCATGCAAGGAGAACCGGGAAGATTTTATACTTGAAAACCATGAATCATGCATGAGAGATTATAAAGCAGTACTTGAAACTGTTGCGGGTGCTGTGCAGGACTAGTTTGGGTCTGGTGATACCATGAGGGATTTTGCCAAGGAAAAGCCTTATATCCTGATAGTGGATGATGAGGCTATCAACAGAATAGTTGTTTCCAAGATGTTGTCAAAAGATTATATTTCCAAAGAGGCCGCTTCGGGAGAAGAGGCTCTTAATTTGGTGTACGAAAAACATCCCGACCTGATACTTCTTGATGTACATATGCCCGGAATGTCCGGACATGACGTTATAAAAAACTTAAAAAATGATAAGACGACAGCAGATATACCTGTTGTATTCATGACTGCGGACGATGACAGGGCAACCGAGGCAAACAGCCTTATGGAGGGAGCGAGCGATTATATTACCAAGCCATGCCGGAAGGATATACTGCTTGCAAGGATAAACCGTATCATAGAACTTGATTTCCTTCAGAATAACCTCAAGGAGGAGGTCAAGCGTCAGACAGCTAAAGCTGAAGAACGAAGCAGAAGGATAGAACAGATGTCACTGCAGACCGTTCAGACTCTGGCAGAGGCCATAGATGCCAAGGATCAGTACACAAAGGGGCATTCAACACGTGTAAGCCAGTATTCGATGATCCTTGCAAAAAATATAGGATGGGATGATGAGAGGACAGATAATCTCAGGTATTCCGCATTGCTCCATGATGTGGGCAAGATAGGCATACCTGATGCGATCATCAATAATCCCAAGAAATTAAAAGAGACCGAATACGATGTCATAAAATCACATACAACGCTAGGCGGCGATATTCTCAAGAACAATGTCATGATAGTCGGAGCAGAGGATGTGGCATTGCATCATCATGAGAGATATGACGGAAGCGGTTATCCCGAGGGACTTGCGGGTGAGGATATTTCCATGGAAGCCCGTATCGTAGCGATCGCGGATGCTTATGATGCGATGAGATCGCGAAGGATATACAGAAAAGCCCTGACACCCGAAAAGATAAGACAGGAACTTACAGAAGGAAGAGGCGGACAGTTTGATCCGAACCTTGTCGATGTGTTCATGAGACTTATCGATGAAGGAAAACTCGACAGTGTGAGCAGGGGCTCGGAAACCGTTGATTATGATTCCATGGAAGATTCTTCGGTACTTCTTCAGAAGGTCATGGAATCCTTTGTTGCGCAGAATGCCGTAGATGAGATAGATGTTACGACAGGGCTTTTGAGCCGAACCTTCGGTGAGCGTGCGATCGCGGAATCAATGCAGGAAGAAGAAGGCTGTTTTGCATTTATTGATGTGGATAATCTTAAAAAGATCAATGATACCATGGGACATCATGCAGGTGATCTGGTACTCAAGCTTGTGGGGGATATCGTGCGTTCACATGCCGGAAATGCGGTTTCATGCCGCCTAGGCGGGGATGAATTCATCGTTTTCCTTAAAGGTGTGGATAAGGATGCGGCTGATGAAAGAGTGAAGGAGATCACGGAGGCATTTACAAATGCCAAGAACAAGATCCCCGAGATCAAGGCATCTTCACTGTCTTCGGGACTTGTAATGTGTACGCCCGACGATACCTATATAGATGTATACAACAAAGCTGACAAGGCTCTTTACCACGTAAAGCAGAACGGTAAAGAGGGATATTTCTTCTACAAGGAAGAGGAGGAAACCAATGATGCCGGCGGAGTTGATATGGACAGACTCGTATACGGCATCAAGAACAGCGGAAAATACTACGGAGCAATGGAGGTTGAGTACAGGCATTTTGCCAAGCTGTTCGAGTACCTTGCAAACCTTCAGAGACGTCACAGACATAATTTCAAGCTGGTGCTCATCACGATAGAGCCTACATCGGGAGAAAAAGCTTACATAGATGAGTTGGAACACGCCATGTACTGTATGGAAGAATCTATCAAGCTGGCCATCAGAAACGTTGATGTCGTCACGAGATACAGCAGCGTACAGTTCCTGGTGATGCTCGTGGAACCCGGCGACAACAGTGAAGTCAAGATCATATTGGACAGAATATTTCAGGGTTATTACAAAATGTGCGGCAACAACAAGTTCCAGCCGTTGTTCACCATCGCGGATCCTGAAAACTATAACGGTGAAAATATACATAAAGAGGAGCAGACATGAGAACCGGAATGGGATACGATGTGCATAAGCTTGTGCCGGACCGCAAGCTTATCATAGGAGGAGTGGATATTCCGTATGAAATGGGATTGCTTGGGCATTCGGATGCAGACGTATTGCTGCATGCCATATCGGATGCGTTGCTCGGTGCGGCTGCCATGGGCGACATAGGATTGCATTTCCCCGATACGGATATGAGATACAAAGATGCCGACAGCTTAAAACTTTTGGAAGAGGTCGGTAAAATGCTTGAAAATGAATCCTATATCATACAGAATATAGATGCCACGGTTGTGGCGCAGGCACCGAAACTCAGACCGTATATCGATGAGATGAGGAAAAACATAAGTGAAGCACTCGGTATCGATATCAGTCAGATCAACGTAAAAGCAACAACGGAGGAAGGTCTCGGATTTACCGGACATAAAGAAGGAATATCCGCGTTTGCAGTCTGTCTTATAGAGAATCCGAGGGATTTTGCAACGATGGACGTGATGAACATGAACTGCGGAGGCTGCAGCGGCTGTCCGATGACAGGTGATCGGGGTTAAGAAGGGATAAGGAGCGCAAGATGAAGATTTACAACACATTAACCAAAAGAAAAGATGAATTTTATCCTCAGAGCGTAGGAAAGGTTACCATGTATGTGTGCGGACCGACCGTGTACAATCTCATACATATCGGCAATGCCAGACCTATGATAGTATTTGATGCTTTCAGACGTTTCCTCGAGTATAAGGGACTTGAGGTCATATATGTTTCGAACTTTACGGATGTTGATGACAAGATAATCAAGAAGGCACAGGAAGAAGGTGTAGACAGTTCTGTCATTTCCGAAAGATATATAGAGGAATGCAAGAAGGACATGGCTTCCCTCAATATCAAGCCTGCGACCGTTCATCCGAAGGCGACCGAAGAGATCCCCGAGATGCTCAATATGATAGACACACTGGTGCTCAAGAACCACGCATATGTGGGTGAGGACGGCACGGTTTATTTCAGGGCAAGAAGCTTCAAGGAGTACGGCAAGCTTTCTCACAAGAACCTGGATGAACTTGAAGGCGGCAACAGATCGCTTCTCATTTCCGGAGAGGATCAGAAGGAAGATCCGCTCGATTTCGTTCTCTGGAAGCCCAAGAAGGAAGGCGAGCCAAGCTGGCATTCATTCTATTGCGAAGGACGTCCGGGCTGGCATATCGAATGCTCTGCTATGAGCAGAAAATACCTTGGCGAGACGATCGACATCCACGCCGGCGGAGAGGATCTGATATTCCCTCACCATGAGAATGAGATAGCACAGTCAGAGTGCGTCAATGATTGCAATTTCGCAAGATACTGGATGCATAATGCATTCTTAAATATCGACAATAAAAAGATGAGCAAATCTGCAGGTAATTTCTTTACCGTAAGAGACATACTCCGCAGATACGAGCCCATGGTCCTCAGGTTCTTCATGCTTTCCGCTCATTACAGAAGTCCTCTTAACTTCTCGGATGAGCTTATGGAGGCTGCAAAGAACTCGCTTGACAGGATCAGAACATGCGCTAAGAAGCTTGAAAATGCCATGAAGATGTCAGACGGCGATAAGCTTGCAAGACAGGAATACAAGATCATGGACGGAATGAAGGAATTCAGGATGCGTTTCGAGGAAGCCATGAGTGATGACAATAACACGGCGGACGCGATCTCGGTCATATTTGAACTTGTAAAATACATCAATGTCAATATGATCGAAGTGACCACGAAGGAAGGCTTCAGGCAGATGTACGACGAGCTTATCCTGTTAAATAATATCCTCGGTATAATCATCGTCGAAAAGCCGGAAGTACTCGACAGTGACATTGAAAAGCTCATAGAGGAGCGTCAGCAGGCAAGGAAGGATAAAAATTTTGCCAGAGCCGATGAGATCAGGGACGAGCTTCTAAAAAAAGGTATTGTGCTTGAGGATACCAGAGAGGGTGTAACGTGGAAGAGAGCTTAAGTCTTCTCGGAAAATTTAAGAAAGAATTTGAATGTGAAGAGGTGGATATAAGAACGTATTCACCTCTTACACTTGCTTTTGTGGGTGACTGTATCTACGATCTGCTTATAAGGACCGTGCTTGTGGAACGCGGTAACAGAAATCCCGAGCATCTGCACAAGAGAAAATCGGCTATGGTAAAGGCCGGCGCACAGGCTGCCATGGCAGAATTTCTTAAAGATGATCTTACAGATGAGGAGATGAACGTCTATACCAGAGGCCGCAATGCAAAGAGTTACACAACAGCCAAGAATGCCAGCGTAACGGATTACAGGAAAGCTACGGGCTTTGAAGCATTGATGGGATATCTGTATCTGACGGACAGGGAAGACAGGATGATAGAACTGGTCAAACGTGCGCTTGAAGGCCTGGATATGATGAGGTAAACATGGAAACACTGATAGAGGGACGAAATCCCGTGATAGAGGCCATAAGAGCCGGAAAACCGATCGATAAGCTGTTCATACTCGACGGATGCAATGACGGTCCGATCATGACCGTCAAAAGAGAAGCAAAGAAAAATGATATCTTCGTCAAATATGTGGATAAGGAACGCCTTGACCATATGAGTGAGACGGGCAAACATCAGGGTGTCATAGCATATTCGGCTGCATATGAATACAGCGTTATGGAAGATATATTTGCCAAAGCCGAAAGCAAAGGAGAGGATCTGTTTGTCATCATCCTTGACAACATAGAGGATCCGCACAACCTTGGAGCCATCATCAGAACAGCCAATCTTGCCGGAGCTCACGGCGTGATCATACCCAAGAACAGGGCAGTCGGGCTTACAAGCACTGTAGCAAGGACCAGCGCGGGAGCGCTCAATTACACACCTGTTGTCAGAGTCACCAACATATCCAAGACGATAGAAGAACTCAAAGACAAAGGCATGTGGTTCGTATGCGCGGACATGGACGGCGAGGAGATGTATAAACTCAATCTCACGGGGCCGATAGGCCTTGTCATAGGCAATGAGGGAGAGGGCGTATCAAGGCTGGTAAAGGAGAAATGCGACTTTGTTGCAGCCATTCCCATGAAGGGAGACATAGATTCACTGAATGCAAGCGTTGCGACCGGAGTTCTTGCATATGAGATAGTCAGACAAAGGATCGGAAGATGATATGAAGAAATCTGCTGACAGATATGATAACGGGGTCAGTGATGATGAGCTGATCATCATGCTACGTGACGGTGATGAGCGGATCGTCGACAGGCTCATGGACAAATATAAGGACCTCGTAAAGAGCAAGGCCAAATCCATGTATATCCTGGGTGCGGAACCTGAGGATCTGATACAGGAAGGCATGATCGGACTGTTCAAGGCCATAAGGGATTACGATATAGGAAGGGATGCCTCATTTGCCACATTTGCACAACTGTGCGTGAACCGTCAGATGTACAATGCCCTGCAGGCTTCAAACAGACAGAAACACATTCCGTTGAACAGTTATGTATCGCTTTACAGTAAGCCTGAAGGTGACAATGACAATGATACCGAACTCATAGAGAATGTTGCCGCAACGACAGACTTTAATCCCGAAAGTATGATGATAGACAGGGAAAATGTGACAGCTCTCGAGAAGGCCATAGATGAGGCTTTGAGTCCGCTTGAAAAACAGGTTCTCGATCTTTTCATGACGGGAATGGGGTATGTGGAGATAGCAGGTGTCCTCGGCAGGGATGAAAAATCTACCGACAATGCCCTGCAGAGAGCCAGAGGAAAGGTCAAGAAACTGATATTCTAAAATTTTCATAAAGATTTTTTTATATGTATTGAATAATCAAAGAATTGTTTTATACTGAAAAAGGAATTTTGGGGGATATGTACATTGTACGTATCCTCTTTGTTTATATTTAATACCAGATTAGGATTTTATTTTATGCCCAAATTCAGTGTTAAAAAACCATTTACCGTACTGGTCGGGGTCATAGTTGCACTTATCTTAGGAGTTGTCAGTCTGACAAAAATGCAGCTTGATCTTTTGCCTGAAGTATCTTTGCCATATCTGCTTGTTATCACCACTTATCCCGGAGCGAGTGCCCAAAAGGTTGAAAATGACATATGTGAGCCTATGGAAGCATCCATGGGAGTCATCAACGGTGTTAAGAACGTCTACAGTATATGTTCCGAAAATTATGGAATAGTAGAGCTGGAGTTTGAAGACAATGTTGATATTGACAGTGCGATGGTCAAGGTTTCCGCAGCGATAAATACGCTGGAGTCCACATTGCCGGAAGAATGCGGTACGCCCACGATCATGGAATTATCGGCTGACATGCTCGCGACACAATATCTGGCAGTCGGTATGGACGGCATGTCCATTGAAGAACTGTCACAGTTTACGGTGGATAAGCTTGTTCCTTCATTTGAACGTATCGAAGGTGTTGCAAGCGTTACAAGCCTCGGACTTATAGAAAAGACCATTGAGATCGATCTTGATAAGGAGAAGGTAGATGACCTCAATGACAGGATACTTGCGGTTGCGGATGATAAGTTCGCCGATGCTCTCGTGCAGCTCGACGAGGCAAAGGAAAAACTGGAGGATTCGCAGGTTACGATCGACAAAAACAAAAAGAAGCTTGTTGATTCCCAGAAGGATCTCGAGGATGGAAGACAGGACCTTGTGGACGGTCAGAAAGAACTTGATGATGGAAAGCAGGAGCTTGCCGATAACCGTGCAAAATTAAATGACAGCAAAGAAGAGATGGAAAAAGGCCGTGAGGAGCTGGATAAGACAAAAAAGGATACCTATGACCAGCTCGCCGCTGCGTCAGATGCACTTGACCAGCTCAATTCATACAAGACACAGCTGACGAACCGGCAGGCCGATCTTGCGGCACTCGAGGCAGCAAAAGCTGCAGTTGATGCGCAGATTCCAACGCTTACGGCAACATTACCGACCATTCCCGGTTCTTGTGGGTCATTGGATAATAATCCCAATGACGGAATATTGTCTGCAGATGAATTGTCTGTTATTGAAGCGACCATGCTTACTCCTTTTGGCTTATCTGCTGCGTCATTGGACGGAAAATCGCCTACAGATGTTGAAAATGCCATAATCGAAGCGATAAATGCGATCATTGCATCATCCGACAGCTATCAGAAAGAGATAGATGCCCTCAAGGTTGAGATAGAGGTAACGAAGGGTGTTATAGCGGGATATGAATCAAAGCTTGACGGTAAGACATATGCAGACATAGACAAGGCAAAGCTTGAGGCAGCGACAGGCTTCGGCAGTGCGGATGCGCAGCTCACCATGGGACAGGCAACGCTTGAGTCAACAGAGGCTCAGCTGGATTCCGCCGAGGACAGTCTTGAGGATGCGCAGAAGCAGATAGATGACGGATGGAAATCCCTTGAAGACGGTCAGACACAGATCAATGAAGGCTGGGATTCCATAAGGGACGGAGAGAAGCAGCTAGCCGACGGCTGGGATGATTACAATGACGCGGTAAAGCAATATGAAAAGCAGAAGGCTGAAGCATTGAAGAAAGCAAATGCGGACGATCTGCTCTCTTTGCAGACACTTGCGTCGCTCGTATATGCACAGAATTTTGCGATGCCTGCAGGGTATGTGGATGATAAAAACGATAATTCATGGCTCATAGAAGTAGGAGATAATTTTAGATCAATAGAGGAACTTGAGCAGTCAGTCCTCTGCCATATAGATGATGTCGGAGATGTAAGGCTCTGCGATGTTGCAAATATCACGATCATAGACAATTCGATGGACAGCTTTGTAAGGCTCGACGGCAATCAGGCTGTTATGCTCTCGATATTCAAAGCCAGCACTTCGGGAACAAATGAAGTCAGCAAGCTTTGCAAGGAAAAAGTAAAGGAGCTCGAGGAAGAATATCCGGGACTTGACATCAGCATACAGATGGATCAGGGCGATTACATCAACCTTATCGTAAAGAGTGTGCTCCAGTCCATGATCATCGGTGCGTCACTTGCGATCATAATCCTTGCCATTTTCATGAAGGATGCAAAACCGACGCTGGTTGTTGCGATAAGCATTCCTCTCAGTGTGCTTGTAACACTTATATGTATGTATTTCTCCGGAATCTCACTTAACATGCTTTCACTGTCGGGTATCGCGCTCGGCATAGGTATGCTTGTCGATAACTCGGTCGTTGTCATAGAAAATATTTACCGACTGCGGAGCAGGGGTGTTGAAGCGCCCAGAGCAGCGGTTCAGGGAACGAAGCAGGTTGCGGGAGCCATCATCAGTTCAACACTTACAACGGTCTGCGTTTTCCTGCCGATGATCTATACGACGGGGCTTGTCAATGAACTGATGATGCCGATGTGCTTATCTATCATTTTCTGTCTGTTGGCTTCACTTGTAATAGCCATGACGGTAGTTCCGGCATCAGGCTCGACCATATTGAAGAATGCAAAACCCAAGGAGCATCCTTTATTTGACAGAGTTCTTTCGCTTTACGAGAAGGCACTTGGATTCTGCCTCAGGGTGAAGGTCGTTCCAATACTTATAGCCGTGGCATTGCTCGGACTTACCATCTGGCAGGTTATCAGAATGGGTATCGTCATGATACCGGAAATGAGCGCGAACCAGATCCAGGCTACCCTTTCGATTGAGGATGAAGAGAAGACCAAAGAAGAATGCTATGCGATCGCAGGTGAGGTCATAGAGGAACTGATGGAGGTTGAAGGTGTCGGCACCGTAGCTGTTATGGACGGTGACGGATCACAGCTGTTCACTTCGGGCCTTGATGCGGGAAATAACAATTTCAGGGATTATTCGTTTATGATACTTACTGAGGACCCCGATGCGGGCGCGGAGGAGATCACACGCATAAGCAGGGAAATGGAAGCAAAGGTCGCAGCAAATAATGAGGGCGTGGATTTCGGAGTTCAGTCCGCAATGGAGGAAATGTCACAGCTCTTCGGTTCCGGTCTGAGCATAAGCATATACGGAACGGATACACAGGATATGCTTGAAGCCAGCCACAGGGTAATGGATGTTATCGGAAATGTGGAGGGCTATACCGATATCTCAAACGGTGAGGAGGATGCGGATAAGGTCATACATCTTGTGATAGATAAGAACAAGGCGATGAGTATGGGACTGAGCGTTGCCCAGATATACCAGGATATAGCGACCAAGCTGACTACGAGTGCGGACAGTGTCAAAGTCACCATCGACGGGATAGATATGCAGGTCACGATCGTCAACGAGCTGGAACCGCTTAACAGGGAAAATCTCATGAACCGCGAATTTACGGTGGAAGTGGTGGATGAAGACGGCGATACGGTGACAGAAGAGCATAAGCTTTCCGAATTTGCTTCAGAAGTCATAAGAGACGGTGTCACGACAATAAACCGTGAGAACCAGACAAGATATATGAATGTAACGGCAAATGTTGCGGAAGGCTACAATACGACTTTGCTTACAAGGGAGCTTGAACCGATGCTTGAGGACCTGGAACTTCCGGGAGACTGTTATCTGAAGCTCGGCGGTGAGTACGATACGGTCGTTGAGATGATCAAACAGATGGCACTCGTGCTTCTTCTCGGAGCGGCATTCATCTACCTCGTAATGGTAGCCCAGTTCCAGAGTTTACTGAGTCCTTTCATAGTATTATTTACCATTCCGCTGGCATTCACGGGCGGTCTGTTCAGCCTCTGGATCGCAAGGGAGAACCTTTCTGTAATCAGTCTGATGGGCTTTGTGGTCCTGATGGGTACCGTAGTTAACAATGGTATCGTATTTGTCGACTATGCGAACCAGCTCAGAAAGGGCGGACTCGACAGAAGGACAGCTTTGATAGCGACAGGAAAGACACGTATGCGTCCCATTCTTATGACGGCCCTGACAACCATCCTTGCAGAGTCAAATCTGATCTTCGGAGATGACATGGGTTCACAGATGGGAAGAGGTATGGCACTGGTCATCGCAGGAGGTCTTGCATACGCTACGCTGATGACTCTGTTCATCATTCCGGTAATGTACGATACATTGTTCAAAAAACAGCCTCTCGATGTCGATACCGGAAGTGAAGATCTCGATGACATACCCGATGATGCAGCCGAATATATGGCTGAAATGGGCAAGAACGGGTAAGAGTTTTTTATATTGACATTGAAGGGTGCATTTGATAATATAAATCGGTGAGTAAAATCACTTTACTTAAGCTGCTGTAGCACAGTCGGTAGTGCGTCGCATTGGTAGTGCGGAGGTCACGGGTCCGATTCCCGTCAGCAGCTTATTTTTTTATGTCCGACACACATCATTTTTATTTCCCAAAAGATAAATATAATTAACAGGTTAATAATACGGGGTTAAGTGGTCGTAATACCGCGATAAGGTTGCTTGAAGCTAAAATATTGCTATGTTATACTAAAATAGCATTAAAAAGTACATGGCATGTAATTACCCGTCAGGGTATCACATATGTATCTTCGCAGCGGGCGAAAAGGCATATGTTCAAAGGTTGTATCAGGTTTTCTGTGAAAACCTGATATGAAGCGTCGGCCCTTTGACACAATCGAATTCCAATGGGCCGATATTAAAAAAATGGAGGGATAATAAATGAGTACATTGGAAAACTTAGGCGCTACGATCAGTGACGGAGTTAAGGTTGTTGCGGATAAGACCAGAAAAGTATCCGGTCTTGCAGGACTCAAGGCACAGAAAACATCTGCTCAGAGTGCACTTTCAAAGCAGTACAGGATCCTCGGAGAGCAGTATTACAAGGATCATGCGGACGAGAATATCGCTTACGGTGAGATCAAGGAAGAGATCAAGAAGCTTCAGGAGAAGATCTCAGATATCAACGACAAGATAGCTGATGCACGTGGCGATGTTAAGTGTGATGCCTGCGGAGCTTATGTTGATAAGGACTGCGATTATTGTCCGAAGTGCGGTGCAAAGATCGAGACCAAGGCAGTTGATACAGAGGAGAAGGGGGACGATGTATCACTCAAGGAAAAGATAGGGGCTGCAGGTGACAAGATCAAAGAAGTTGTAAAAGATGCGGAGATTAAAGAGAAGCTTGAGGCTGCCGGAACAAAGGTAGGCAATAAGGTTAAGGAGATCGCAAACGATCCCGAGCTTAAAGGTAAGATCAGTGCTGCAGGCGATAAGGCCAAGGAAGTGGCAAAAGAAGTAGGCGACAAAGTAAGTGATGCCATAGTAGATGCCAAGGATTATATAAACAGCAAGAAGAATCCTTCAGATATCGTCAATGCTGAGGATGTTGAGAATGAGCCTTCCGTAAATGCCGAAGATGTTGAGGCACCGAAGGAAGAGACAGCAGAAGCAGAAGACAAGGCAGAATAAGCCGGATATCGAGGCTGAATGTCATCGGATAATCCAACAGAATATAATCAATAATAAAAGAGGAATAGCGTTTGAACGTTATTCCTCTTATTTTGTGCGGATCAAAATGAACAGAGTCATTGATCGTATTTTAATATTATCATTCGGCCGGTGGAGGATTTTGTTCCGCGGCTGCCTGTGCGGCTGCATCAGCCGCTGCCTGAGCTGCTGCCGCAGCATCCGCGGCTGCCTGCATTTCGGCGTTCTGCTGAGCTATTATGGCCTCGCTGGAAGGATCTGCGAAGAAGAGTGCATTATGCATACATCTCTGAACTCCGTCTTCACCGATCGTACCCTGAACAACAACATTACCGCCTACGGCAGGATTACCGGCTGCAACAGCAGGATCTTCAGGAAGAGGAAGTTCGAAAACTCCTTCCACCTTAAACGGACAGTTCTCGCTTGCAGGTAAGTGCTGATAAGCACAGATCGTTCCCGCGTAATGTACGTTACAGCTTTCCTTGGGTACCGTGGCCTCATCAAAGTATTCCGTCTTAAGGGTTGCGTCACACAGTCCAGGGATCGGAAGAAGACCGCTTTGTGAGCATACGGTACAGGTCACTATGCCCGGTGGAGTTGTAAACGGTCGGTCTTCCATACCTTCATGGATCTGACTCATGACCTTCTGCCACATGGTCTTGGAGAGATCATGTTCCGCGTTTGATGTCAGCTTGGCGTTATTGTCATAGCCTGTCCATGTTGTTGCGGTATAGTAAGGTGTATAGCCTGAGAACCATACATCATTGTAATCCGAAGTGGTACCGGTCTTACCGGCTACCGTCATACCGGGGATACGGCACTTGGTACCTGTACCGGCATTTACAACATCCATCATGGCTGATGTAAGAAGCCATGCGGTTGTCTGCTTAAGTACCTGATGGGTCTGAGGTACGGTGTTATCGAGGATGACATTGCCATCGTGATCGACAACCTTTGTATACAGTTTTGGTTTTACATAAGTACCGCCGTTGGCAATACATGCATATGCCGCATTCAGCTCAAGGTTTGTAACACCTTTGGTGATACCGCCGAGAGCGAGAGACTGCTGTATATCGGAATATATCTTGCCGTTTATCTCACGTCCGGTCTCGAGAGTTGTAAAGCCGAAATCCAGAAGATAATCGAAACCTGTCTGCGGACCGATCTGCGTGAGGGTCTTGACGGTAACTATGTTCATACTGTCCTTGATACCTGTACGAAGAGAATTGATACCGCGGTATTCTTCGCCGTACCAGTTGGATACAGGTGTTCCGTTGGCATAATTGAACGGTGCATCATTCTGGACCGTGGCAAGTGTAAGTCCTGCGCTGTCGAGCGCGGGTGCATATGTAGATACGACCTTAAAGGTTGAACCCGGCTGACGGGTCATCGTTGTCGCTCTGTTAAAGGTTCTTGATGCGGTCTTTTCACCGCGGCCTCCGACCATCGCTACAACCTTGCCGGTTGACTGTTCGGCAACTGTGAGCGAGATCTGTGGCTGGGGGGTAAGGGAAATGGTCTCTGCGACTACTTCATCACCCGAACCCATGACATATGTCTTGTATTGCTCTATGGCTTCATTTGCGGCTTCCTGAGAACTGAAGAGCATATTGAACCTTGCATTGGATTCCTTAAAATATGCCTTGAACATTTCCGATGAAAAGTTTTCTTTTTCGCCGTCGGAATGTTCTATAGTTAGGGCATAGCGGAGATACCAGTAGGTATTTTCCGGATAGTTTTCCTCGTTATTGTATACATCGTCACAGATCTTCTGGATCCTCGGATCCTGTGTCGAATATATCGCAAGACCGCCGGTATACAGAAGAGTATAAGCCTTCTGTTCATCATAACCTGCGGCGAGCAGATCGTTGTATACGGCTTCGGTAACGGCATCATCAAAATACGAATTGACCGTTATATCTTCGACCGAACTGTTGTGAAGCTGAATACGTGAATATACATCATCTGCAATGGCTGCATTGTATTCGGCCTCTGTGATATAGCCCTGTTCCTTCATGTTACGAAGTACCTTATCCCTACGTTCCTTATTTTTTTCGGGATGGGAAATAGGATTGAGCCTGCTGGGGTTCTGAGTGATTGCTGCGATAACGGCACACTCGGAAAGAGTCAGCTCATATACATTTTTGTCAAAATATCTGAGCGAAGCAGCCTGGACACCGAGGGTATTCTGACCGAGGTTGATCGTATTCATGTAATTTTCAAGGATCTTGTCCTTGTCCATGACCTTTTCAAGCTGGATGGCAAGGTACTGTTCCTGGATCTTACGTGTGATCCTGTCTGCCATACTGTCTTCTTCGGTCCAGTCCTTGAATACGTTGTTTTTGAGCAACTGCTGAGTTATGGTCGAAGCACCCTGCATTCCCTTGAATTTGTTCTTTACGCCCTCAACTATGGCACGGAGGATACCTTTTATATCGATACCGTTATGAGAGTAGAAACGTTCGTCCTCGATCGCAACAAATGCATGTGCGAGGTTATCGGGTATCTGATCCATGGTCACGGGGATACGGTTTGAATCCGTCGCGACCAGCTTGGCTGTCTGATTGCCTTCGGAGTCGTATATAAATGTTGAGAAGCCCGTGGGCGAAACATCTATATTGGTAATATCGGGTGAGGTATCTATGATTCCTTTGAATACACCCAGCCCACCGCAGATACCAATGACGGAGATCGCGATGAAGGCCATTATTATAACGGCAAGAAGATAGAAATTAAGTTTTTTCGCACATTTGATACCTAACGAATTGACTTCTTTTCTTTTCTGTGCCACACCATGTTTTGAATAGTTCATATACTTCCTCTTTTTGGGCGGAACACGTCCGCATTTTTTACAAAATCCTATTATAACAAATAAATATAAGAAGATAAAGGTACTTCAGATTTTATTAAGAAATAATTCATCTTATGATTCTATTTTATTGACAATAAAACCCTAAAAAAGTATTATTAGAAAGTCGGAAGTCTGTATCCGGCAAATCTGTTTGTCTCATGGCAATTAAGAAAGGTGGTGGTTTTCATGAAGAGTAGTAAAAACAGTACTGATTCCTCGATACCCGGGCGAAGTTGCATGAAAATCACATATTTGGGAGAATTGCTATGGAAGAAATCATTGAACTTACTCACGTACGCGATCTTTTAGACAATAAGCAGTACACAACACTTCGCCAGATGCTTTCGGACATGAATGAGGCTGATATAGCTACTCTGTTTGAGGATCTTGATGAGGCTCAGCAGGTAAAGCTGTTCAGAATATTGCCCAAGGATATGGCGGCTGACGTATTTTCATATCTTAATACGGACGATCAGCAGTTCATCATCACATCATTGTCAGATAAGGATGCTGCGGGCATCATCGATAACCTGATGGCCGATGATGCTACGGACCTTTTGGAAGAGATGCCGGCCAATGTTGTAAAGAGACTGCTCACACTCGCAAGTCCCGAGACAAGAAGGGATATCAATCACCTTTTAAGATATCCGGAGGACAGTGCGGGTTCCATCATGACGGTGGAGTACGTCGATCTCAAAGAGAATCTCACGGTTGAACAGGCTATTAACCGAATAAGAAAGGTTGGACTCGACAGCGAGACCATCAATATATGTTACGTGCTTGACAGCAGAAGAAAACTGGTCGGCACGGTTGCTTTGCGTTACCTTTTGCTCAGGGATCCGGATGAACTGATCGGTGACATCATGCATGAAAATGTTATTTCGATCAACACCCTGATGGACCAGGAAGAGGTTGCGAGAACCTTCCAGAAATACGACTTTACGGCCATGCCGGTTGTGGATAATGAATCCAGACTCGTCGGTATCATCACCGTCGATGATGTAGTCGACATCATGGAAAAAGAGGCAACGGAAGATATCGAAAAGATGGCAGCTATCGTGCCTACGGACAAATCCTACATGCGTACCGGTATATGGGAAACATACAAGAAGAGGATACCCTGGCTGATGCTGTTGATGATATCGGCTACATTTACGGGGCGAATCATCGCTTCATTTGAAAATGCTCTGAGCATATATGTCGCACTTACGATGTTCATACCCATGCTCATGGATACAGGCGGTAATGCCGGAGGACAGGCTTCGGTCACGATCATCCGTGGACTTTCACTGGATGAGATAGAATTCGGGGACATGTTCAAGGTCATATTCAAGGAGATCAGGGTTGCCGCGCTTTGCGGAGTCACCCTTGCGATATGTAATTTTGCCAAACTTCTGCTCTTCGATAAGGTGGGCATAAGCGTGGCACTTGTTGTATGCTTTACATTGATATGCGTGGTCATCATAGCCAAGATCGTCGGCTGTACATTGCCGATGTTTGCCAAGAAGCTTGGCTTTGACCCTGCGGTAATGGCATCGCCGTTTATCACGACTATCGTGGATGCGATCTCGCTTCTGATCTACTTTGGTATCGCTACACAGCTGCTGGGGATATAACATGGACAATGATCTGGTCGTTGGGATTGTGGCCCACGTCGATTCGGGAAAAACAACACTCGCCGAAGCAATGCTTTACACATGCGGAGTTTTAAGAAAGCAGGGCAGGGTGGATCATGGTGACAGTATGCTCGACGATCACGCCATTGAGCGGGAACGTGGCATCACCGTATTTGCAAAGCAGGCAGTTGTCAGATACAATGAGGTTAACATAACTTTACTGGATACACCGGGACATGTTGATTTCTCGGCAGAAACAGAGAGAACATTTCAGGTCATGGACCTTGCGATACTGGTTATAAGCAGAAATGACCGTCTTACCCATACACGCACACTTTTTAAGCTTCTGGGAAGGTATGGGATCCCAACCGTTATATTTGTCAATAAGATGGATCTTGAGGGCGCCGATAAAGACGCCCTTATTGCTATGCTCACTTCAAAGCTGTCCGAGGGTATAATGGACTTTCACGATGACGCGTTTGACGAAGAAGATATGGAATATATGGCCTATCTCGACGATGAGATCATGGATGAGTTCATTTCGGGAGAAACAGTGAGCGATGAGAGCATAAGAAAAGCGGTAGCCGTCGGAAAGATCATACCGCTTGTGTTCGGAAGCGCGCTTAAGAACGAAGGCGTAGACAGATTGCTGGAAGTATGTACGAAATACAGACCGAAGAGAAACTATTCAAAAGAATTCGGTGCAAGGGTATATAAGATCGGCAATGATGGTAAGGGCAACAGGCTTACGCATGTTAAGATCACCGGCGGAGAGCTGAAGGTCAGAGATACCGTACAGACCGCATACGGGGAATATAAGGTAAATGAGATAAGACGATACAACGGTCACGAATACGAAAACCTGCAGGCGGCGGATGCCGGTACAATATGTGCACTTACAGGCATAGATAAGATCGGGGCGGGAGATACATTGGGAGCTGAAAACGGTGAATATGCACCGATCATGCTTCCCGTCATGAGATATGCGATCATACCTCCTCAGGGAACCGACAATACGATATGTTACCGCAATATGCTCACGCTGGCTTCGGAGATCCCCGAGCTCAATATCGAGAAGGATGAAGAAAGCGGTGAGATAAGCGTACAGATCATGGGAGATGTACAGCTTGAGATCATACAGAGACTTTATAAGGACCGTTTCGACGCCGAGATAGGATGCGGAAAGGGGCGTATCGTATATAAGGAGACCATAGGCGCTCCGGTACATGCAACAGGTCATTTTGAACCACTCAGACATTATGCGGAGGTTCATCTTCTGATGGAGCCCGGTGAGGCCGGAAGCGGGATAAGCGTTGCTTCATTTGTTTCTGTAGACGATCTGGCACTTAACTGGCAGAGACTGATCATGACGCACATCACGGAAAAGGTGCATAAGGGAGTACTGACCGGTTCGGCACTGACCGATATGAAGATAACCGTTATAGGCGGCAGGGCTCACACCAAGCATACGGAAGGCGGTGATTTCAGACAGGCTACATACAGGGCGATAAGACAGGGACTGATGCAGGCGGAAAGCATACTGCTGGAGCCGCAGATCGCATTTACTCTTACAGTTCCGATCGCTGAGACAGGCCGTGCCATAAGTGATATAAGCCGTCTTAAGGGGACGAGCGGTACACCCTTGACAGAAGGTGATCTATGTACCATAAGCGGTGTTGCACCCTTGAAGACCATGAGGGAATACGGCAGGGAGGTCAATAATTATACAAAGGGACGCGGAAACTTCAATTATGAGATAAACGGTTATGTGCCGTGTCATGACGCCGAAGAAGTGATAGATGAGAGAGGCTATGACCCGGATGCGGATGCTGAAAACCCGTCATCTTCCGTATTTTGTTCGCACGGAGCAGGGATCATAGTTCCGTGGTATGAGGTGGAAGAGATGGCGCACGTCAACGTTGACGATAAGCTGCGGGACGTGTTGAAAAACGACAGTGCCAAGGACGGACAGAAGGACAGCGGCTTTGATCCCGTACGTATGGCAAAAGAAGCACGGACAGCGAGCGGTTCGCGTGATATTTCCATGGAAGAGATAGAAAATATCTACATGAACACCTATCATAAAAGCAAAGAAGAACTCACGCCATACAGATATATAGGCTACGGGAACAAAAAGCCTGCTACAGGTGATAAAGCGCAGAAGCCCTATGTATACAAGCCTGTGGAGGCAAAGGACAAATATCTGCTGGTTGACGGCTACAATATAATATTTGCATGGCCCCATCTTAAGGAGATAGCCGCGGACAATCTTGACGGGGCAAGAGAGGTTCTCATAAGGGAATGCAGCAATTATCAGGGCAGTGTCGGATGCACGCTGATCCTTGTGTTTGATGCTTATAAGGTGAAGGGAAATCCCGGGAGCGTGAAGCATGAGGACAACATATACGTGGTATATACGAAGGAAGCCGAAACAGCGGATCAGTATATTGAAAAAACAGTGCATAAATTAGCAAAGAAACATGATATAATAGTTGCTACGAGTGACGGACTTGAGCAGGTCATTATTTTCGGTGAGGGCGCAAGACGAATGCCGGCCATGGAACTCTACGAAGAGATGAACAGGGAACGCAGGCGCCTGAACGAAGAAGGCTTTGTGCAGTGATTTAATAATACAAGGGAGAGATCTTATGCAGGAAAATATGAACGAAGAAGGAGCCGTAAAGGCACTTAAGGAATATACATCGGGGAAGCTTTACATCCTTCTTTCCACGGTCAACGCCGAGATGATGATGGGCTACAGTTTCCCTTACGTTGGAACGACTTCGGAAGGCAGGATCATAATGATGTTCACCGATCCCGAATACGCCATGAACTATATCGATGAACAGGGTTATGAGGTGCTTGACGGCATATATCCGTTGGGGCTCATAGACAATGAAAAACCGGCCCTGGGTCTGGAAATGGTACTTAATATAGCTCTTCACTTAGGTATAGAACTTGTTGATATAAACCCGGGACACGAGAGCAAATGCCTCGGCGCTAAGGTTTCATGGATGCAGGATGTTCTGGGATATGATAAAAATGCAAGTATCCAGATCATGCTCAACAAGAGCGAAGTTGATACCATGACGAAGGATAAGAGTGCAAAGGCGCCGTTAAGGTTCAATCCGATGCCCATACTCGGGTTTACAAATCCCTTCAGGATCACCGATGAGAGAAAGAAGGAGATTGGCCATATACCGTTTGAGCATGCCGGCAATGCCCACGAATACGTGGACGCGATCAAGGATCTGCCGATGAACGAGCTCATATTTTTCTCAGAGCTGCTCAAGAGGAGATATGAGGGGATCGCATTAAAAGAAAAAAAGGATAATGACTATAAGTTTTTTGAAAGTCTTTATGGTATACTTGAGCAGGTGATCATAGACAGGCTTGACAAGATACAGATATTTACACTTCAGGATAACGATGAGATATTCATCAACCAGGGCAAGGCCTGCTATATTCTTTACACCGAAAGATTCAAGTACATGGGAGAATACCGTTATGTGGAGACAGACCTTAAGTCGATCTGCGATCACGCGGAGAGCCGGGGCATAGATACCGTATTTGTCACCGCCGGACCCATGGAAATGCATCTGACAAGTGTCAGAAAGATAAGGGAATATCTCGCAAATAAAAGGAGATAGATCTTCATTTATTAGTTATGTAAATCATATAAAGGAGATATAAGAATGGAATTTATGAATCTTGCAACGGAATTGTCTGCCAATTCATATCCCGGAAGAGGAATAGTGATAGGCAGAACGGCAGACGGCAAATATGCGGTAACGGCATATTTCATCATGGGAAGAAGCGTAAACAGCAGAAACCGGGTATTTGTTGTTGACGGAAAGGGCATCAGGACACAGGCATATGACCCGAGTAAACTGAGCGATCCTTCACTTATCATCTATGCACCGGTAAGGGTACTCGGCAACAAGACGATCGTTACAAACGGCGACCAGACCGATACCATTTACGAAGGAATGGATAAGCAGCTTACGTTTGAGCAGTCTTTGAGGACCAGGGAATTCGAGCCCGACGGACCGAATTACACACCCAGGATCTCAGGCATCATGCATGTTGAGAACGGAACCTATAACTATGCGATGAGTATATTAAAGAGCAACAACGGTAATCCGGATGCGTGCAACAGATATACGTTTGCATATACGAACCCCGTTGCCGGAGAGGGACATTTCATACATACATACATGGGAGACGGTAACCCGCTCCCGAGCTTTGAGGGCGAACCCAAGTGGGTTAAGATCGAAGGCAATATAGATGAATTCACGGATATGATCTGGAAGAACCTCAACGAGGACAACAAGGTCTCTCTTTTCACGAGATTCATCGATATCGAGACAGGAGAGTTCACCTCACGCATAATCAATAAGAACAGCTGATCGTTCTTATCGGCATTTTATTTGAAAGGAAAAGTCATGAAAGAATTTGAATTAAAATACGGCTGCAATCCGAATCAGAAGCCGGCAAAGATATTTACAAATAACGGAAGCGATCTTCCCATCGAGGTTTTGAACGGTCGTCCGGGCTATATCAATTTTCTGGATGCCTTTAACGGCTGGCAGCTTGTAAAGGAACTTAAGGAAGCCACAGGGCTTCCGGCAGCAACAAGTTTCAAGCATGTTTCACCTGCGGGAGCAGCAGTGGGACTTCCGCTCAATGATGTGCTCGCAAAGATCTATTGGGTTGACGATCTCGGAGAACTGAGCCCGCTCGCATGCGCATATGCAAGAGCAAGAGGTGCGGACCGCATGAGCAGTTTCGGTGATTTCATAGCACTCAGCGACATATGTGACGTATCTACAGCCAATATCATCAAGAGAGAAGTCAGTGACGGTGTTATAGCTCCCGGCTACGAGCCCGAAGCACTTGAGATCCTCAAGGCAAAGAAAAAGGGCAATTATAACGTCATAAAGATAGATAAGGATTACAAGCCTGAACCCATAGAGCATAAGGATGTATTCGGCATCACATTTGAACAGGGAAGAAATGAGATAAAGATCGACGATTCCCTTCTTGCAAACGTTGTAACAAAGAATAGGGATATACCCGAAAGTGCCCGCATCGACCTCAAGATTGCGCTCATCACTCTCAAGTATACACAGTCAAATTCGGTATGCTATGTAAAGGACGGACAGGCAATCGGTATCGGAGCAGGACAGCAGTCAAGAGTACATTGTACAAGACTTGCGGGACAGAAGGCCGATAACTGGCTGCTCAGACAGTGCCCCAAAGTACTTGACCTGCAGTTTGTGGACGACCTCGGTAGAGCCAACAGGGACAATGCGATAGACAATTACATCGGCGACGAATATATGGATGTCCTTGCCGAAGGAGCATGGCAGAAGGTATTCAAGGTAAAGCCTGAGGTATTTACTGCTGAGGAGAAGAAGGCATGGCTTGCCAAAATGGACGGAGCATCACTTGGTTCGGACGCATTCTTCCCGTTTGCGGACAATATCGAAAGAGCAAGAAAGAGCGGTGTAAAATATATTGTTCAGCCCGGCGGATCCGTAAGGGATGACCTGGTTATAGAGTGTGCCGACAAGTACGGAATGGCCATGGTGTGCAATGGAGTGAGACTTTTCCATCATTAGTTGAATAAAATTTAATACAAATCAAAGATCCATCGGTTTATTGTGCGACAATTTACAAAAAATCGATGGATTTTTTTCATTTTTGCCTTAAGTTTACTTGAATATAATATTCAAAAATGTTATTATAGTGTCTGAGCACATTTGCTCGGGGAATATATTACTTATGGGGGTGCCGTTGTGAATAATGCTAGATTTGACGCAAAAAAATACGACGCAATGACACAGGTATACACAAAGGAATATTTCATGTCTGAGGCCGATGCCATGATCATGGCTCACCCTGAGATAGATTTTTCCGTTGTAGAGCTTGATGTAAACAGACTGACCATGATCAATGATATCTATGGTCTGGGAGAAGGCGACAGGCTGTTGAAGTACATGGCCGAGACGCTCAATATGGTGCTTGAGGAAGTCGAGTATTCCATATATGCAAGGGTTCACGCAGATCTTTTCGTGTTCTTATGTCCTTATTCGAAACAGAATCTCAATTCTTACATTTCCGCGATCGAAAAAAGAGCCACCGAGTTTTCCAGCAATCTGAATTTTGAATTGCTGATCTCTTTTGGTGTCTATATCGTTACGAACAGGGATCTCAGCATTTCCAGCATGTGTGAGCGTGCCAACCTTGCCTTAAAGTCCGTTAAGGGCAATTACGTGAACCACGTCGGTATATTTGACAAGAAGATGCACGACAAGGCTGTTAAGGAAGTTGAGATCACCTCAAAGATGAATGCCGCTCTTATGAACGGTGAATTCGAGGTTTATTTCCAGCCAAAGCACAACCTTGACGGTGAGAAACTGATAGGAGCTGAAGCACTGGTAAGATGGAACAGCCCCGACAATTATACTCCCTCGGATTTCATACACATATTTGAGGAAAACGGTTTTATCATGAAACTGGATTATTATGTGTGGGAGGAGACGTGCAAATTTATCAGTTCTGCCCAGTCGGTCGGCGTTAATGTACCGCCGATAAGTGTCAATGTATCCAGGGTAGATCTGTATAATCCGGATCTTGTAAATATACTCATGGGACTGGTCAAAAAATATGCGATAGCTCCGAATCTGTTAAAACTTGAGTTTACCGAGAGCGCATATTCCGAGAGTGAGCAGCTTATGCTAAGTGTTATGGAAGAGTTCCATCAACACGGACTTGAGGTTGACATGGACGATTTCGGAAGCGGTTATTCGTCACTCAACATGTTAAAGGATGTACCGATCGACGGTCTTAAGATCGACCTGCGCTTCCTTGACAAATCCAATGATGAAAGAAAGAGCAACCGTATACTTGCGGCTGTCATACATATGGCAAAATGGCTCGGAATACCGGCCATAGTTGAAGGCGTAGAGACACCCGAACAGGTCTCACACTTAAAGAACCTGGGATGCACCATGGTACAGGGCTTCTACTTTGCCAAGCCCATGCCCGCAAAACAGTTCATCCAATATATAAAAGATCGTGAACACAATATAGAACCCGTTGTTTCAAAACCTTTTGACGAGGAAGTTTTAGATCCTGACAAATGGTGGGAATATGTGATCTCGGACTGCGAGGCCGTCCTTGAGATGCATGACTGTTATCTTCTGTGTGACAGGGGCGAAGGCGAGGAATTGGAGATCATACTTGCTTCCGACAGCTTCTATGAGGTATTCGGTACCACGAGAGAACGCATGTACAACCTAAGGTGCAACATTACGGATTTCTTCATGGAGCGTGACAAGGAAAGAGTAATGGCATCGCTTGATTCTCTCAAGGATTATCATTCGATAGGACAGGAGATATACAGGATCAGCTGTCCGCTCGGAACTTTCTGGATACACGTAAAGGCAAGACTGCTTGAAAAGAATGAGGAACATGGTGTATATTTCTGTATTGTGGACAATATAACGCAGGAGATACTCACTGCGATGAAAGGAATATGATACCATGGATCCAAAACCGACACTTGTTATCATGGCAGCCGGAATGGGCTCAAGATACGGAGGCCTCAAACAGATAGACAAGATTGACGAAGAAGGCGACATCATAATTGATTTCAGTATATTCGATGCCGTAAAGGCAGGCTTCGGCAAGATTGTATTTATCATTAAGCATGCCATAGAGAAGGAATTCAAAGAGGCCATAGGCGACAAGATAGCACGATATGTCGATGTTGAATATGTATTTCAGGAGCTGGATAAGCTGCCTGAAGGATACAGCGTTCCCGAAGGAAGGGAAAAACCTTTCGGAACGGGACATGCCGTACTTTGTGCAAAGAATGCGATAGAAGGCAATTTTGCAGTTATCAATGCCGATGATTTCTACGGAAGAGGCGGTTTTGAAAAGATAGCGGAATATCTCAAGACTGCAAAGGATGACGATAAGTACAGATATGCATTTGTTGGATATGAACTTCACAATACGCTTACTGAGAACGGTTATGTGTCGAGAGGCGTATGTGTGATCGATGAAAACAGCTATCTGGAAACCATACACGAGCGTACACGTATAGAAAAGCATGGGGAGGATGCGGAATATACGGAGAACGACGGTAAGACATGGGTGAGATTGCCGAAGGACAGCTACGTATCCATGAACATGTGGGGGTTCACACATTCGATACTGGACGAACTGGAGAATCGTTTCAAGGTATTTTTGGATGAGAAGCTTGCGGATAATCCGCTCAAGGGAGAATTTTTCCTTCCTTTCGTTGTGGACGAACTTCTTCATGAAGGTAAGGCTACGGCAAAGATGCTGCCCACACCGGATGTATGGCACGGAGTTACCTACAAGGAAGACAAGCCTCTTGTGAGCGCAGCCATAAAGGATCTTAAAAGTAAGGGAGAATATCCCGTGAAGCTTTGGGAATAAAAATACACAAAAAAGCCGATGACCTGAGTCATCGGCTTTCTTTATCCATCGGAATGACAAGACTTGAACTTGCGACCTCCTCGTCCCTAACGAGGCGCTCTACCACCTGAGCCACATCCCGAAACGTCCGTCAACTATGATATTAGATTTACAAATGAATGTCAAGGAGAAGTTTTAATAATTTCTTAATTTATTCTACAGAATATTTACAAGTATGAGAATTAGAATGTAACATATCAGATAAGGTAAAACGACAGAGGTTATATCCATGAACAATTATGACAAAAAAATAGCCATAGGCGGTGTGGCGATCATCATAATCCTAGCGATAGTAGCGATAGTGCTGCTGACGGACGGCAAGCATGATCAGCGTATAAAGGTCGTTGACAGTGTTGAGAAGGTGGAACTTAAGGAAACACAGGAGACCGAGACCGCCGTTTCAAAAGAGGCGAAGCCCGCAGATGCACAGAGCGAGCCCGTGGATGCCCAGATTGTGACCGGAGTGGAATCGGGCTATACCTACGAAGAACATTATGAGAAGAAGATACTAAAGGCAGTCAGAAACGATGACAGTCAGATGGCCGAGCTTTACGGATACTGGGATGAATACAAACTTGATGCCGTATTTGATCTGATCAGGCTTGAAAGGGTAAGGAACATCTCAAGGGAACTCAGGGGAACGGATGAGTATTATTATTACGGTGCCGTTAACAGTGATAATAAACCCGAAGGCAGGGGACTTGCCATATATGCCGACGACACGTATTATTTCGGAGACTGGAAGAACGGGATACGTGAAGGAACCGGTTACTGGCTGAGGATATACCCTGACAAAGAGGGCGTGGAAGGAACCTACGAAGGCGTGCTTGAGCATCAGTACAACGGTCAGTTCAAGAACGATCTGCCAAACGGCGAGGGTCAGGAGCATTACACCTACAACGTTGAAAAGGTGAAGGGCGAGACATGCATAGTCAATGTACTCGGAAATTTCAAGAACGGCTATTATGACGGCGAAGTATATATCATGACTATAGATAACACGGGAAGGACCTACGACTGGTATGCAAAGGCCAGAGAAGGCGACTTTGTGGTTTGTGTTGAAAATAAGGTCAGCACCACAGGAAAGAAGCCCTATTGGAAAAAAGGTGATGACAACGATCACAGTACGGATGATTCCGATGACGGCTTTTACTGGTTTGCCGGAAACGCCAATAAAAACTGGGGGATATATTGCCTGAAAAAATAAAAAAGATTTGTAAAAATTCCACTAACCCTTTTGTATTTTATGCAAAAGGGTTATATTTTTTCTTTGAATTTGGTAAAATGTTTTACCAAGAGGGGAAGATCGCAAAGAAAGGCAAATTATTTATGAAAAAACAGGCATTTAATCCGTATTTACCATCATGGGAATATGTTCCCGACGGAGAACCTTATGTATTTAACGGCAGAGTGTATGTGTACGGATCGCATGACCACTATAACGGCTTTGTGTTCTGTCCGGGCGATTATGTATGCTATTCGGCTCCCGTAGATGATCCGGGCAACTGGAGATACGAGGGAGTGATATACAGAAAGACTGACGATCCTCTGAACCGTGATGCGAAGATGTGTTTGTATGCGCCCGATGTGACTGTCGGACCCGACGGAAGATACTATCTGTACTACGTACTTGACCATGTTTCCGTAGTATCCGTTGCGGTTTGCGATACTCCTGCGGGCAAATATGAATTTTACGGATATGTACATTACGAAGACGGAACAAAACTCGGTGATAAGGAAGGCGATGAGCCACAATTCGATCCCGGAGTCATAACCGAGGGAAATATAACTCATCTCTACACCGGTTTCTGCGGACGCGGTGACAAGAGCAGGACGGGAGCGCAGCATACCGTTCTCGATAAGGATATGCTCACTGTAATAAAAGCCCCCGAGATAGTCGCACCGGGCTGTGAATACGGGGACGGAACGGGTTTTGAAGGACATACGTTTTTTGAAGCGCCTTCCATCAGGAAGAGAGGCGACTGGTATTATCTGATCTATTCATCAACGTGGATGCATGAATTGTGCTATGCCAAGAGTCAAAGCCCCGACGGCCGCTTTGAATACGGCGGAGTCATCGTCAGCAATACCGATGTGGGCATAGACAGCTACAAGGATAAGGACCGCATCATGGCTTACGGCGGTAATAACCACGGAAGCATAGTTCAGATAGATGATGACTGGTATATTTTCTATCACAGGCAGACCAACGGAACCTGGTACAGCAGACAGGGCTGCGCCGAAAAGATACATTTCGACGAAAACGGTGACATAGCACAGGTTATGATGACATCCTGCGGTTTAAACGGCGGACCGCTCATCGGAAAGGGAGAATATCCCGCATACATCGCATGTAATCTGTTCAATAAGGAGCCCGAGCTTTATGTAGGCGAGAAGCAGCCGAGGATAGTTCAGGAAGGAAGAGACGGCGACGAGAATCCCGGTTATATCACCAATATGACTGATGGTACGACTGCCGGCTTCAAGTCATTCGACTGCAAGGGTGTCAGGAAAATGGCTGTAAAAGTCAGAGGCTATATGGGTGGGGACATTGAGATAAGAGACGGACTCGACGGAAAGGTCATAGGAAAGGTCTGCAACATACCCAATGCCAATGTCTGGGAAAGATATGAGACCGACGTGGATCTTGCGGACGGGGTTCATGACATATATGTAACATATGTGGGCGGAGGCAACGCCAGCCTCGGTTCAATTGAATTCATATAAGAGAAAGGAGAGTAGACTTTCGGCAGCCGGACCGCCGATCGTCGAAAATACAAAATGTTAAGGGTAGTTGAAACAGAGTACGGGACAGTAAAAGGCATAGAGGCGGCAGATCCGAGGATCACGGCGTTTAAGGGGATCCCGTTTGCGGCACCGCCTGTCGGAAAGAACAGATGGAGAGCACCGCAGCCCGCATCAAAATGGGAAGGTGTCAGGGAATGCTACAGGTTCGCACCTATATCGGTACAGGATACACCGGGACTGGGTACGGATATTTACTGTCGTGAATGGCATGTAGATCCGGACATAGAAATGAGTGAGGACTGCCTGTACTTAAATGTGTGGACACCGGCAAAGAAAGCAGATGAGAAGCTTCCTGTAGTCGTATGGTTCTTCGGAGGAGCACTTCAGTGGGGCTACCCTTCGGAAATGGAATTTGACGGCGAACGTGTCGCAAGAAGAGGCATCGTAGTGGTTTCCGTCAATTACAGGGTTGCGGCAATGGGCTTCATGACTCATCCGCAGATCATACAGGAACAGCCTGACTTCCCGGCGAATTTCGGTAATCTGGACCAGCAGTACGGCCTTCAATGGGTATCACGTAACATAGCGGCATTTGGCGGCGATCCGTCAAATGTGACGATCGCCGGACAGTCTGCTGGAGGCGGAAGCGTGCTGTCGCAGATAGCCTATGCGGGCAATAAGGGGCTGTTTTCAAAAGCGATCGTACAGAGCGGTATAATCAGATTCATAAACGGAATATCTCCGCTGGGGCATCCCGATACACTTGAGGAAGCTGCAGGGAAAGGTGAGGAGTTCTTTAAAATCCTTGGTGTAAGTACACTTGAGGAAGCAAGAGAACTCGATGCGATGTACATAAGGGACAAATATGCCGAATATTGCGGCAATGATTTTAGTCCCGCAGGTATGATAAAGAGATTTATGACGGTCAAGGATGACAGGTTCTGCTTTGGCGATCCTTATGATGCCATCGTTGCAGGCAAATGCAACAACGTTCCCATCATGGCCGGCAATACGACCGATGAATTCAGATTCTTTGAGACATCTGATAAGTACGGAGATCTGAGCCCGCTTGAATGGGCTATCAAAAAGATGGCAGTTGACAGGAAAAACAACGGTATCGATCTGCCTTTATATTATTACAGATTTGATGCGGACATTCCCGGCTGGGACGATCCGGGAACCTTTCATTCGGTTGAACTGTGGTTTTTCTTTGAAACATTGGCCAAATGCTGGAGACCGTTTGTCGGAAGACATTACGATCTGGCAAGACAGATGTGTAATTACTGGAGCAATTTCGTGAAGACCGGTGATCCCAACGGCAATGACGCCGACGGAACCCCCATGCCGGTGTGGTCTCCCTACAAAAAGGGCAGTGAATGTGATATGATATTTGGTAAGCGGGGCGCAGAGGTTGTTAATAAAACAACTGAGGAGGGAGCCCTTAAGGAGCTGTTATACGGCTGATACCCCGCGTTTGTCGCATAAGTTCCTTTCGGGTCAGGAAAGTATTATGAAGAGTAAAAAAGGAAAGATAGTTCTTGGAATACTTATCGGAGTACTTGCATTTGTACTTGTGTGCGGCGGTGGTTTGCTGTACCTGAGAAGTCAGAATAAGGATGTCACCGTGGCTGAGGAAGAGCCGGAGAAAACCGACAAAAAGAAAAAGGACAAAGATAATAAGGACGACAAAGAGGATAAGGACGATATAAAAATCGTAAAAAACCGGGATTACGGTGAGTACGAGAGAAAACTGATGACAGTCGATTTCAAAGGGGCAGATCCGTCATACACACCTTCGGTCGAAGCCTACAGCGTTGAGCCCGATCTGTCCAATGTGACGAATCTGGGCCGGTTCTATTTGCAGGATGATATGAAGCAGGCGATCGCCGACAATTGTTTTGTTGTTGTCGAAGGCTGGGGCGATGAGTTTTTCGATATCTATGAAGATAACCGTTATGATATGACACCGAATTTCGTAACAACGGATTCGATGATGCATACTTATCATCTTTATTATTCGACGCTTCAGAAGAATACCGAGATCAACTTCTTATCGGACGATCTGAAGAAGTTATCTGAGCATATGTTTGACAAAGCAGTCGCCATGTATGATGAATGCAAAGGCACCGACTGGGAAGATGCCGCAAAAGTAAATGTGGAGTTCTTTGCTGTCGGAGCAAAGCTGATGGGAAATGATATCGATGTTCCGGATTATGCCGATCATGTTGAAGACGAACTGCACAAAATAGAGGCGGCCGATGCGATCAGACATAATGATATTTTCAATGTCGATGAAGATTATTCTCAGTATGTTGTCAGGGGCTATTATGAGAGCACACCGCAGCTGCAGGGATATTTTAAAGCCATGATGTGGTTCGGCAGGTGTAATTTTACACAGAAAGAGGAGAAGCTTAACAAGGCGGCTCTGCTCATGAACCTGTGCATGGATGAAGATGCACTTGCTTCATGGGATAGGATATACAGCGTTACCGCGTTCTTTGCTGGAGCAAGCGACGATTCGGGATATTATGAATACATGCCGGTGATAGAGCAGTCATTTGGCACGGGTGCCGATATCGCTGATATCATAGATGATAAGGAAGGCTATAAAACATACAAAAAACTGACTGCCGAGATGGAACCGCCAAAGATCAATTCGATGGTATTTGCGGATGATGAAGGTGAGACCGACAAGACGGAAATGGCCAAGGGCTACAGGTTCATGGGACAGCGCTTTACACTTGATGCGGCGATATTTACACAACTGTGCTACAGCAAGGTTATGACAAACCCCCAAGGCAATAAGAGGATGCTTCCCGATGCACTCGATGTTCCGGCTGCAATGGGCTCGGATATGGCGCTCGGTATCCTTGAAGAAAACGGCAACGCAGAGTATGAGAACTACAGCAAAAATATGGATATGCTCAGGGACAGCATAGCAAATGCTCCTGATACATTGTGGTCAGCGAGCCTTTACGGCGGTTGGCTCAACACGTTAAATCCGCTGCTTGTTCCGAAGGGGAACGGTTATCCTTCGTTCATGACAAATGATGAGTGGACAAAGAAAGATCTTGTGACATTCCTCGGAAGCTGGACCGAACTCAAACACGATTCGATCCTGTATTCAAAGCAGTTCATGGCTGAAATGGGCGGCGGTTGGGAAGAAGAGATCGATGACAGGGGTTATGTGGAACCTGAACCGGAACTCTTTGCAAGACTTGCCAAACTGACGGCAGATACGAGTGCGGGACTCGATAAGTTCGGTATCCTGTCCGATCAGGACAGAAAAGCACTCGCCGAACTGAGCTCGCTTTCGGATGACCTTAAGGATATAGCGATCAAGGAACTTACAAATGAAGCATTGACGGACGACGATTACGAACTGATCAGATGCATGGGAGGAAACCTTGAACATTTCTGGGAGATGACGATAGACAAATCCGCTCTTGAAGACAGCAACTATGCTGAAAGCAGCAATTTTCCCGCCGCACTGGTAGCGGATGTGGCAACGGATCCGAACGGTGCCGTACTTGAAGAAGCAATCGGACGTATCAATGTGGTGTACGTCGTATTTCCGATAGACGGAGAACTGCACCTCGGAAAAGGCGCAGTATACAGTTATTATCAGTTTGAAGTTCCGATAAGCGAGAGAATGACCGATTCACAATGGAAACGCAAGCTCGGAATGGAACTTAACGACAATATGGAATATGACATACCGGATAAAAGTATAAGACAGCCTGAGTGGACAGACAGTTTCACCAGATATCACGATTAGGGATACAAAATAATGCTGAAAGTCAGAAAGCACAGCTTCATATATTTTGTAATAGTGGCAGTGATCATCATCACTGCCATATTTGCATTGTGGTGGAAGGGTGCATTTCTGCCCCGCAATGTAATATGGAACGAATATGAAACCGCATTTGAAGGCGGCTATGTAACATTGCGGAACAGGGAAATGAGACTGTCCGACCGGAACCATAATCTCTTGTGGAAGACGGAGGATGACTGGTTTGTACAGGATATGCTCGTAAGAGATGTGGACCGGGACGGGACCGATGAATTGGTCCTGCTGGTATGGAAGCACGGAAGTTACGGTAAGGTTCATCCCAGATGGGTAAGTCACAATGATATAAGGCTTGAGCAGCATGTGTTCATATACAGGTGGGATGAAAAAGAAGAAGAAAAGATAAGAGCCCTGTGGATGTCATCCGCATTGAATAACAGAGTTGAATCCATGGCCGGATACGGTGATGATAAGGTAATGATCGATTATGTGCCGATCGAGGGAGCATCTGATGATGAAAGACATACCATCTGGATGTGGGAAAACTTTGGGTTGCGTCTGGCGGGCAATCCGAAAGAAACTTCGGTCAGAGTTGTCTGTGCAGGAGATAATCTGGTGCACCCCTATCTGCTGGATCACATAGACGGATTTGACGACCTGTATGAACCCGTAAAACCCTTTATAGAAGCTGCTGATCTGGCACTTGTCAATCAGGAGACGGTACTTGTCTATGACAGGTCTGAAGTCGGTGATCATCCTAGGTTTGCATTACCTGCGGGTATAGCAGACGCGATTGTCGACACAGGTTTCGATGTTATCGGACTGGCCAACAATCATATGTTGGACAAAGGTGAGACAGGATTATGTTCGACCATAGATGCGTATGAGAAGGCATTTGACGAAACGGAGAGTGAAACAGCCGTAAGTGGCCGGATCATCGTTGGGGCTTCTAAAACAGATGATATTTACGAAGGGATAGGATTTTTGGAATGCCGCGGAGTAAGGATCGCATGTCTTGCTTATACCTACGGTACAAACGGAATGCCCGAGCCTGCGGATAATCCTAATGCGGTATGGAAATTCACCGATGAAGAACGGCTTACGGATCAGCTTAAGTATGCAAGGGCGCGTGCCGATGTTGTATTGGTCATGGCTCATTGGGGGGATGAATACAATACGGAACCGAATGAGGAACAGAAGCGTCTGGCGTACCTTATGGCCCAAAACGGTGCAGATGTGATAATAGGTTCCCATCCGCATGTTCTCGAACCTTTCGAGACTATAGTGACGGACAGCGGACACAAAACACTGGTTTATTACTCATTGGGAAATTTCGTTTCGGGACAGAAAGAAGAGGAGTGTCGTACGGGCGGCCTGGCCTGCTTTAACATAGTGAAACATAAAGACGGAACCACAGAAATATGCGATGAGAATCTTACAAAGATCGTTATGCACATTGAAGAGGGGGATGTTGCGGTACATATAAAAGAATAGAAACGCGGTCGAAGTTGATAATAAAAAACCTCGGGATGTAACAAATCCCGAGGTTTTGAATTTAGATACAATGCAGAAAAAGGGACTTGAACCCTCATGGTATTGCTACCACACGGACCTGAACCGTGCGCGTCTGCCAATTCCGCCATTTCTGCAAGCACTTTGTTATTTTATAGTGTTTTACTGTCACTGTCAAGGCTAATAATAACACAGCCGGAGAAATTCTGTAATTTGTTGTTGACGAAAGAGTTTTTGCGTGATAATATATCTTTTGCGGTCACGAAATGATTGCGGTAAGCGGAAGTGCTGGAATTGGCAGACAGGCAAGACTAAGGATCTTGTGGCGGCTACGTCGTGTGGGTTCAAGTCCCATCTTCCGCATCAAAAAAGGACATCCGAAAGGATGTCCTTTTTTGATGCGGAAAAGACCTTGGAACCGGGGCTCGGGACTCTTTTCTTTTGCGTTTGAACAAATAAACGGATTTTGGGGCAAATTTTCAGAAAAATATAGTCAAAACCACTAAATTTGTGGTATAATTTTCTTTACTACATGGGGGAATGTATTGATAAAAAAACCATTATTACAGAGGAGAAGAAACAATGAGAGAAAAGCATTTGTTTAGAACAAACAGGTTGATTTTATTGGTACATGTGATCGTTTCATTTTTTGCGATCATGGGGGTAATGAGCCAGATAACAGCTGTGGACGAAGATGCAAATATTACTGTTGCAATGTGCGTTATACCGTCTGTTGTATGTCTTATCGCACTTATAGGCACATTTATCATGTTTGCGAGGTATAAGAGTGAGATCATATTTACCAGATACGTAGTTCTTGCATTTGCGCTGGTTTATTTTCTTATGATGATACTCGGAGCAAGCGGTACAATGTTCCCTTATATGATACCTTATCTTTTCCTTGCGATATTTGCAATGGATGAGTGGCTGGTAAATCTGGGATGTATCGCTTATATCATCACCAACATCATAAGGATAGTACTCACGATGACACGTGCCGAGGTCGTTACCGATAAGCTTGAGGAGGTCATGATCGAGGCTATCATAACAGTCATTGTATCGATTGTCGCACTTAAAGGTTTAAAACTCGTTAAGAGGTTCTTTGATGAATCACTCTCAGAGGTTACTTCAGCATCTGATCACAATGAAACGGTTACAAGACAGATAATAGAAGTTGTCAGATCGGTTGAAGAGAGTACCGCGGGGCTTTCTGAAAACCTTAAGGATATTTCGGAAATAACAGAACTCGTAAGTGAGTCGATGAACAACATCAGTGTCGGTGTCAACAGCAGTGCGGAAGCATTTGTAAATCAGACCGAGCAGACCAAGGAGATCCAGGAGATCATGGATCAGACTCAGGAGAAGACTTCGGCGATCCTTGATATCACTGAAGATGCAAAAGAAGCGCTCGATACCGGCAGCGACATCATGAAGAGCCTGTTTGAGCAGGTAAATCATACGATCAACAATACAAATGCCATGGAAGAGGCGGCAAATCACCTGCTTGATAAGTCCAATGAGATGCGTGTCATCACAAGCATCATTCTCGGTATTTCGACACAGACCAACCTGCTCGCGCTCAATGCCAGCATAGAGGCTGCAAGAGCCGGAGAGGCAGGCAGAGGCTTTGCGGTAGTTGCTGAAGAGATCAGAAAGCTCGCTGAACAGACAAAGGAAGAGACGGAGCATATCACCGTACTCATCGATGAACTTGCTGACAATGCTCAGCTTATGACGGATAAGGTTTCCGTAACGGTTGATAATTCCAATAAGGAAAATCAGGCAGCACAGGAAGCGAGTGCAAAGTTTGAGATCATCAGCAACAAAGTCAATGAACTTACCGGACATGTACGTGATGTTGACAGTGTGATGAAGAAATTGCTCGAAGCAAACAATACGATCGTTGACAATGTATCCACATTGTCCGCAACAAGCGAAGAGATCAGTGCAAGTGCACAGGAAGCTTACAGCACAACGGAAAGAAATGTTAAACTGGTCAACAGTTTTTCAACTCTCATGCAGGGTATCATAGACAATATCAGCAAACTGCAGGAGTATACAAAATAGACCTTGGGATGGCGTAAAAGCCGGGGGAATATATTTATCAATAAGGAGATGACATGAAACAAAGAGAACCACTTGTAAGACACATTTTTACTGCAGATCCGTCTGCGCACGTATTTGACGACAAGATATACGTATATCCGTCACATGATATCGCACATGGGGGCGAAGACGACGATGACGGCGGCGAATATCAGATGGAAGACTATCATATTCTGTCTATGGACAACCTTGAGGCAGATTGCGTTGACAACGGCGAAGCACTTCATATGAAGGATGTTCCGTGGGTCAGCAAGCAGATGTGGGCACCCGATGTGGCACGCAAGGATGGTAAATATTATCTTTATTTTCCGGCAAGGGACAAAGAAGGCATATTCAGAGTCGGAGTTGCCGTAAGTGACAGTCCTGTCGGACCGTTCAAGGCTGAACCCGATTACATAAAAGACAGCATGAGTATCGATCCTGCTGTATTTGAGGACGATAACGGAAGGTATTATATGTACAACGGCGGCCTTTGGGGAGGCCAGCTTGAGAAATGGCAGACAGGTGAGTTCGTAATGGGCGATCCTGATATGATACCCGGAGCTGACGGACCGCAGGGAGATGAGGCGGCACTCGGTCCGTTTGCGGCAGAACTTGCCGATGACATGAAATCTTTTAAAGAAACTCCGAAGATGGTTCAGATCCTCGATGAGAACGGTGAACCACTCAAAGCCGGAGATGAAGACAGGAGATATTTTGAAGGTCCCTGGGTACATAAATACAACGGGCTTTATTATCTGTCTTATTCGACCGGAACAACACATTATCTCGTATACGCAACCGGAACGGATCCGATGGGACCGTTTACATACCGCGGAAGGATCATGGAGCCGGTCCTTGGCTGGACAACGCATCATTCCATCATCGAATATCATGGCAAATGGTATCTTTTCTACCATGACTGTGAGCTCAGCAATGGCATAAATCACAGAAGAAATGTAAAGTATACCGAGCTCGAGTACAATGCTGACGGCACGATCAAGACGATATTTCCGTATGATCATTTGGACAAACAGGACACTGTTTAAATAAAAAGTTGACATAATTCCGTGTTGATAGTAAAATGTAGTTTACAGTAGGAAAGGTATGCGAGTCAGGCATGAACAGCAAGGTTACAGTTATATTATTAATAGTGATAGACATCGCGATGCTTGGCATATGTGCATTCTTTTATATCAACAAAGACGGACAGAGGCCGAAGATCAGTTTTACCGAGAATACAGCTGTTTATACTGCAGATATCGGCAATGATATTTTGCTCGAAGGAGTAAGTGCGCAGGACAACGTTGACGGTGACATAACTGACAGGGTTGTTGTGGAGAAAATCCTTGAGAACAGAGACGACAACAGCGCGGTCGTATACTATGCTGTATGCGATTACAGTGGCAATGTGTCAAAGGCATCAAGGGTATTTAAGGCCGAATTTAAAGAAGAAAAAAAAGAGATCCCCGAAGCCGTGGAAACTGACGGGAAGGGAAAAGAGTAAGGGAATATTTCCTGAAGAACATATGGTATGATGTGCATTGCACGTGATACATACATTACACTTCAACGATTATGAGAGGAGGAAGTTTGACTCGATGAAAAAATTAGTAGCATTGCTTATGGTTGGCGTCATGACATTCGGAATGGCTATATCTGCAGTAGCAGCCAATTCACCGTCAGCATCTGCTGTAGTTGCGACAACACAGACGAATGATGCAACTTCGATTTACGCCGGCTCAGCAGCTGAACTTAATATGACAGTTCCGGAATACCGTAACAATGTCATAACAAGCGTACCGGGTCTTGAAGGTGAGGCACTCATGGTAACCGGTCAGGGAGGCCATGTAGAGATAAACGGTGCACCTTCAAATTATACAGTTACTCTGATCAAACCCAACAAAGCAGATACAGATGCTGCAAAGGATCAGGCCAAGAAGGCAAAAGGAAAGATCGTTTCTTTCTTTGGTCTTAAGGGCTTTAACTTTAATACGGCAAAGATCAATTTCTGGGTAAGCGGTATGCAGTCCGGTAAGAAGATAGAAGCTTACCAGCTTAATAACGGCGTTTGGACAAAGGTTGTCGTAAACGAGGTCAGAAAAGATCACGTGGTTGTTACTCTTACGAAGAACGCAGAGAAACTTCTTTTTGTAGAAGTATAAATATACAAAAATTTTTATCATGCATGATAAAACACACAAGCAAGCTTGTGTGTCACGTCCACTTTGTGGATTTCTTTCGTGAAGTGTAATTGATGCAGCTCTGCAGAACCTTGTTTTTGCAGGGCTGTTTTTGGGATATTTGCCCATATACGGTTGACGCAGGACCGTGAAATGTTTAAAATTTGAAAGTAGATACTATATATGGGAAGAATATTTGACATACATAACCACATATTGTGGGGAGTGGATGACGGCTCGAAGAATATCGATATGAGCCTGAGAATGTTAAAGCAGGCCGAAGAGAGCGGTACGACGGATGTCATACTTACACCGCACAATAAGCCGAACCGTCGCAATGTCTACAGATCAGAGATGCTTGAACTCATGAATATGCTGAAAAAAGCGTGTGTGCAGGAAGGTATCGGTATCAACCTTTATCACGGCAATGAGATATATTACCGTATGGATGTCGGAGAGAGACTTGAGAACGGAAAAGCGGCGACAATGGCGGGTTCGCATTATGTTCTGCTGGAATACAACCCCATGGACGACTGGGATTATATAAAGCGGGGCGCAGATGATATGCTTGCGAGAGGTTACCGCCCGATAATCGCTCATGTGGAGAGATATGTCAATGTTATGAAGGATGTGGAGCGAGTATATGACCTGACTGACAAAGGATGTTACCTTCAGGTCAATTCAGGCTCGATAATGGGAAACTTCGGATGGAAGGTCAAGTCGGACGCCAGAAAGCTTCTTAAGGAAGGCGTTGTGTCATTTGTGGCAAGCGACGCACATGAAGATACCAAAAGGACCATGCGGATGGATAAATGCATCAGGTATCTGGCCAAGAAATACGGAGAGGATTTTGTAACAACGATATTTGAGACAAATCCGATGCATATAATAAACGACGAATATATCTGAGCCGGATATGATCACGGCACGAAATATAAAGAACAACATTAATGGTTGGGGAAGATGGACAATAATAACAATAATAAGACAAATGATATGATCGAGATAGACCTTCTTGAGGTCTTCTCCATACTGATCGGCAGATGGTGGCTGATCCTGCTGGTGGCACTGACAACGGCTATCGCGGGGTTTGCTATCAGTTTTTTTGTGATAAAGCCGACCTACGAATCCACGACCAAGATCTACATACTAAACAAGAGCGACAGCCAGACGGTCACATATTCGGATGTGCAGCTCGGAACGCAGCTGACCAAGGACTATTCGGAACTGATCAATTCGAGGTACGTTGTGGAAGAAGTCATCCAGAAAATGGGACTCGATCTTGAATATGCCCAGATGAAGAAAAAGATAAGCGTATCTTCACCTTCGGACACACGAATACTTGCGATCACCGTTTCGGATCACGATCCGGTGGTAGCCATGAACATGGCCAATGCATTGAGAGAAAGCGCATCACAGCATATCAGCAACGTTATGGATATCGATGCGGTCAATATAGTTGAAAGTGCCAATATGCCCACAGAGAAATCATCCCCCAGTTATACCAAGTGGATAGTGGTGGGAGGAGCACTCGGAGGTATACTGATGTGCGCGATCATACTTATAGGATACCTGATGGATGACACCATCAAGACAAGCGAAGATGTGGAGAGATTCCTCGGATTGTCAACACTGGGCATCATTCCGATCATCGAAACGGAAGATAACAGGAAGAAGAAAAAGAGAAGATAAAGATGCAGAAGATAAATCTTACATTTCAGGAAGAAGATTACAGAGTAAATGAGGCATTCAAGTCTCTTAGAAGCAATGTCGAATTCTGCGGCGGTGAAGTAAAGACCATCGCTGTTACTTCGTGCACCCCCAACGAGGGAAAATCAAGCACGGCAATGGAGATGGCGAAAGCATTTGCAAAAGCGGGCAATAAGACGCTTCTGCTCGATGCAGACTTAAGAAAGTCTGTCCTTGTCGGAAGATATAAGACCGGTGGGGTAAGAAAAGGTCTCACACACGCTCTGATAGGCAAAGCACCCGCAGTGGACGTAGTCTATTCTACCAATGTGACAAACCTGTTCATGGTATTTTCCGGACCGGTCCCTCCGAACCCTTCGGAGCTTCTCGGCGGCGAAGAATTTAGGGATCTTCTGGCTAAATTCAGAGGAACATTTGACTATATCATCATAGACACACCTCCCCTAGGATCTGTCATAGATGCTGCGGTCGTCGGACACAGATGCGACGGTGTTGTTGTGGTCATAGAATCCAACGCCATAAGTTACAGATTCGCACAATCCGTAAAAGCGCAGCTTGATAAAGCGGACTGCAGGATACTGGGCGTTGTTCTCAACAAGGTCGATATGTCTGCCAAGAGCCTGTACGGCAATTACGGCAAGTATTATGGCAAGTATTATGGCAAATATTATGGCAAATACGGCGAGGACGGAAGCATGAATCCGAATTACCTTATAAGTGAGGAGGATGCTCTCAGAGGCGTTGTGAAAGATACAACATCCCGCATGATACTGGATGACGATTTTGAATTTGATCTGGATACACTGGACTCGATCCCTTCAAAGAATGAGGGCGGAAACGATGACTAGCCGGTATATGAGAAATATTTCCATATGTGCGGCAGCTCTTTTGCTGGCTGTATCCGGTGTGGGATGCGGCAAAGGTGCGGAAACGCAGGAAGATATAACGGCTGAGACCGATGAGAATGTTGCAGTAAACGAAAACGGTGGAGATCCTTCCGAAAGCAACGGAGAAGACAACGCGGTCACAGTTACGAGTACTTCGGATCCCGATGCGATCAAATCGAGAAATATAGATATTCCGGCACTTGCGGCCGAAAATGAAGAGATATTCGGATGGCTTACGGTACCCGGTACCGATATAGATTGCCCGATCCTTCAGAGTGCGATTGCGGATGACTTCTATATGACACACAATTCAAAGAAGGAAGCGGACGAAAGCGGTGCATTGTATATAGAGATGGCCAATATGACCAACATGTGCGATTTCAACACGGTCATACACGGCAATGGCGGAGAAAAGGGACTCTTCAGGGAACTGGTAAACTTCGAAAATCCGGATTTTTTTGATGAAAATGAAACATTCTACATTTATATAGACGGTGACGTGCTCACCTATGAGATATGGGGATGCATGGAACGAGACAACACCAGTCTGATAAGAACCTATGATTTTACATATGCATCGGGCTGCAGACAGTTTATGGAAGATGTATATGAGAGCAAGATAGTAGGGAAACAGATACGAAACGGATGGGAACAGTTGAGTGAGTATAATTTTATGGTGACGCTCACCATAGATGATCCGGATTCGGACAGACAACTGGTAGTATACGGAACCCTCATCGAGGATCCCGCCGGCATCATAGACAGGGTTATTGAGGAATGATCTGACAATGTTTGGTAACAGACGAAATTTCCGGCAAATTGAACATGAAAAGCAGACCATGCTGGATCCGGTAGCATTGGCCAGAGCATCGAGAGAACGGAAGAGAAAGATAGCAAGAAATATTCTGTTCTCTGTTTTCGGTGTCATATTTGCCATGGTGGCCTCATGGACGGTGATAAGGGCTGTCGGCAAGGTTAACCTTGAAAAGCAGGCTCAGGCGGCCGTACCGGTGCTACAGACACCGGAAACCATCGAAGCGCCCCCCGAGGAGAAGCAGGAGTGGAAGGAAGGCTGGGTCAAATATAACGGAAAGATATATGAGTATAACGATGACCTGATCACATTTCTCTTCATGGGCATAGACAAGAGCGGCAAGGTAAAGGAAGTGGCTGAAGGAACAAACGGCGGCCAGGCAGATGCGCTTTTCCTCCTTGTTCTCGATCAGTACAACAGAGAGATCAATATAGTCGGCATCAACAGAAACACCATGACCGATATAGATATATACAATGAAAACGGCGACTACGTCGACACGGTCAAGGCCCAGATAGCCGTACAGCACGGCTTCGGCAACGGCGTGGAAAAATCCTGCGAATACCAGGTCGATGCGGTCAGAAAACTCCTCTACAACATACCGATACACGGCTACGCCGCCATTAACATGAAAGCGATACCGATCATCAATGATACCGTGGGCGGAGTAAATGTCGAAGCATTGTCGGATGTATATGATGAAAAGGACAGAAAGATAATATCGCAGGGCGAAGCGGTACATTTGATGGGAAATGATGCTGCAATGTACGTACGTGACAGAGACACCGGCGAGTTTGGTTCTGCAGACGTCAGACTTGCAAGACAGAAGCAATATCTGACAAATTTTGTCAGTCAGGCAAAAGCGGCGGCAAAAGATGACATAGGAGTTGTCAGTGAGCTATACAATCAGTTAATGCCGTATATGACAACGGATGTGACATTTGATGAGGTTGCATATCTGGCGCCGGAGGTCACGGGATATACATTTGAAACAGACGGTTTTCATATGATAAAAGGTGAGACCGTTATGGGAGAAGAATTTGAAGAGTACTACGTGGATGAAGAGGCGTTGTACGATCTGATAATAGATGTGTTCTACAAGGAAGTAGGATTGAACGATTAGCCTGTAAGGCGGGGAAGAGTATGGTAAGTATCGTAGTTCCGGTATACAATGCCGGCAAGTACATAGAGAAGACCATAGAGAGTGTGAGGACCCAGACATATGAGGATTGGGAACTCATACTTGTTGACGACAGATCTTCCGATGACAGTGTCGAAAAGATCAAAGCTCTTCAGAAAAAAACCAATGACAAGAGGATCATATTGATCTGCAAGGAGCGGAACGAAGGAGCCGCAAAGGCACGTAATACCGGTGTGGAAGCATCAAAGGGCAGATATGTGGCATTCCTTGATGCGGATGATCTGTGGTATCCGGATAAACTGCTTAAAGAACTTCAGTATATGGACAAGACGGGAGCGGGATTTGTATTTACCTCGTATCACTACGGTGATGAGGAAGGCAATCCGCTTGGCAAGGTTGTTCATGTTCCCAAATCTCTTGCCTACAGAAAAGCACTTTCAAGAACCGTTATCTTCACATCAACGGTTCTTATAGATACGCAGATAGTAGATAAAAGTCTTCTTGAGATGCCTGATGTCGGCAGTGAAGATTCTGCGACATGGTGGAAGATACTCAAAAGCGGGATAAATGCATACGGACTGGATGAGGCTCTGGCGATTTACAGAAGACCCGGAGAATCATTGTCATCAAATAAAGGTACAGCTGTAAAGCGTATATGGAACCTCTACAGAAACGTAGAACATCTGAGCCTGCCAACAGCTGTGTTCTGCCTGTGTATGTGGGCTTTCAGAGCGACGGTCAGAAGAGTGCTTTCGGACGTTATATGGAGATATCTTGAGGCCCTCAAGCGATTTACAGCCGTACAGCTTTCCATAGTCGGGATAGTCGGGCAGACGGGACTGTATGCCTATGCATGGTTCAAGGAACTTTATCCCTATCTGGCCAAGGTCAGAGTGAGTCAGGAAGGTTATCTGTTCGGCGGTGGTCTGAAACTGTATTTCAGAGGACATTTGCTGATACTCGCCATATACTTTATGATATTGCTTTTCATATCGAAAACAGGCGATGGCATGAAGACCGGATATCAGAGACCGGGAAGTATCATAGCGGCCCAACTGTCAGCGATATTGATCACTGATGTCATAACATATTTCCAATTGTCACTTATAAGGAACTGGCTGATACCTGTTATACCCATGCTAAAACTGCTGGGAATGCAGCTTGTACTTACGATCATATGGACGATAATAAGTGACTGGATCTACAGCAGGGTATTTCCGCCCAAAGAGATACTTGTTGTTCAAAGTAATAAGAACTTAACTTCGACCATTGATGCATTCAATATGCGTCAGGACAGATACCGTATAGTGAAGGTTATCGATACCGACATGAAACTTGATGAGATCAAGCACGAATGCCTGTACTGGTACGGCGCAGTGATCCTCGGAGAGATGGATACCGAACTGCGTAACGACATACTTGAATTCTGCTACAGCCATTTTGTAAGAGTATATATGGTACCGCAACTGTCTGACCTGCTGATAAACTGCGCAGGTATCATGGAACTGATAGAAGCTCCGATCATAGAACTTAAGGAGTATGGTATCACATGGGAAAACAGAATGGTTAAGAGAGCACTTGATCAGTGCTTCTCAACATTGGCATTGATCATCCTGATACCATCGATCATCATCAAGTCGATTAAAGCCAAGATCATTTGCGGACAGGTATGGAAGAGCGATACATATACCGGCAGATACGGCAAAGAGTTCCGCATGAGGAGATTTGCATATAAGGAAGAGGCCGGGACGACAGAGAAACTCATGGCAGTGTTCAGGGGCAGGATGTCGATAGTCGGACCGATGGCATATACCAAAGAGAAGACTGACAGACTTCTCGCCGAAGACAGTAATTACAAGTATCGTCTGAGAACAAAACCCGGAATAACCGGATATGCCCAGGCGTATGGCGGCAAATACACCAACAATGAAGATATGCTCAAATATGACATGATATATGTTCAAAGATACAGCCTTGCAAGAGATATGAGGATACTCGTAAAGGCAATCAAAAAGGGATGAGAGGGCGTAAAGAGTGAATAGCAATCTGAGACACGATCTGGCGGTCAGACTGTTGAAAATACTGAATGCGGCTCTGATGGCAGCAAGCTTCGCACTGGTATGGTATGTGCATTATTCGGTACATGCCAAGGTGCATTATTATCTTAAGGGTGACCTTGTGGTAATAGGTATGTTTGCAATACTGTATATCATCCTTTGCAGAGCATATGACGGCTTTATCATTTCAACAAGCCAGATATCGGAAATGATATACAGCCAGTTTCTGGCGCTCTTTATAAGTGATTCGATCATGTTCATGGTCATATGGCTGTTATCATTGTATCTGCCTAATGTATGGCCTATGATCTCATGCCTTATAATACAGGTGGGCCTGAGTATAGCGTGGTCTTCTCTTGTCCATATCTGGTATTTTAAAGCACATAAACCTCGTAAATCCGCAGTAATATATAACAGGCGTGAAAATTTTGCAGGTCTGGTCGGAAGCTATGGAATGGATAAGAAATACAACATAGCTGCGAAACTTCATGTAGATGAAGTTCTTGCCGATCCTAAACTGGTCAAAGAGTATGAAACTGTATTTATCGTTGGTATAAGCAGTCACGACAGAAATACAATTCTGAAAGCATGCATAGAGAACAACGTGGAAACTATGATCCTGCCCAAGGTTGGAGATGTGATGATGGGCAGTGCCAGAACACTTCATATGTTCCACCTGCCACTCATGCAGGTAAGAAGATACAGACCCAATCCTGAATATGTTCTGTTCAAAAGAGTTTTCGATATAGTCTGCAGTCTGATATTTTTGATAATCTTATCACCATTCATGCTAATTACAGCCATTGCCGTTAAAACGGATGGCGGACCCGTGCTATATAAGCAAAAGAGACTTACAAAGGACGGTAAGGAATTCTATATACTCAAGTTCAGAAGCATGCGTGTTGATGCGGAGAAAGACGGCGTTGCCAGATTATCGACGGGTGATAAGGATGACCGAATCACAAAGGTCGGAAAAGTGATCAGAGCGATCCGTTTCGATGAGTTACCTCAGGTATTCAATATCATTAAAGGCGATATGAGCATAGTAGGCCCCAGACCGGAGCGTCCGGAAATAGCTGCTCAATACGAAAAGGAAATACCGGAATTTAAACTCAGATTACAAGCCAAGGCAGGTCTCACAGGTTATGCCCAGGTATATGGAAAATACAATACAACCCCATATGATAAACTTCTTATGGACCTGATATATATAGGACATCCAAGTATTATCGAGGATCTGAGGATATGTTTTGCAACAGTAAAGATTCTGTTTATGAAGGAAAGCACCGAAGGGGTTGATGAGGGAAAAACTACGGCTTGAAAGGGAACTACTATGGATGATCATAGTACTAAAAAGAGAGTATTGCAGATAGTAAATTATTACTATCCTGAGTTGGGCGGTATTGAAAAAATAGCTCAAGCGATTTCAAATGCAATATCGGATCAATATGAAGAAAAGATAGTATGTTTTACACGTGGAAAAGAAGACAGCGTAGATAATGTTGAAGGGGTTGAAATAACACGATGCGGTACAAAACTAAAACTGTTTTCTCAGCCACTTTCTATTTCAATGGCAAAAAACATAAAGAAATTGATAAAAGATTTCAAACCTGACATTATCATCTTACATCTCCCCAATCCATTTACAGAATATTACACATTAAAGCATTTAAGCAGTTCATCCAAGCTGATAGTTTACTGGCATTCTGACATAGTTAAGCAAAAGATAGGCGAGAAGATATTCAGAAAACTGACAGTCAGACTATTGGATAAAGCGACGAAAATCGTAGCAACCAGTCCTAACTATATAACTGACAGTTATTATCTTTCCCAGTATAAAGAAAAATGTGTTGTAATACCGAATTGCATTGAAGAAGATAAACTTGTAATTGACGAGGACACCCGCATAGAATCCAACAAAATACGTGAGAAAAATAAAGATAAGATCATATGTGTTGGTGTTGGAAGACAGGTCCCGTATAAAGGGTTTGAGTATCTGGTACAATCAATGGGATTACTGCCGGATAAATATGTTTTATATCTCATTGGCAGAGAAGATGAGTCAACAGCAGCAATCAAAAGATTATCAGAAGGCTTAACCAATGTTGTTTTGTTGGGTGAGATCGACGGAAAAGCATTAAAAGCATATTTAAATGCCTGTGATATCTTTTGTTTCTCATCTATAACAAAAAATGAGGCGTTCGGTATAGCTTTGGCAGAAGGTATGTATTATGAGAAACCTGCTGTTACATATACGATAGAAGGCAGTGGTGTTAACTATGTCAATATCAACAATGTAACAGGAATCGAAGTTCCCAATAAAGATGTCAAAGCATATGCTGATGCGATTATCAAATTAGGTGAAGACAAAGAACTGCGTGATAAATATGGTAAAGCGGCAAAAGAACGTGTGGAAAAGGAATTCCTGTCTAAATATTTCTATGATAATTTCAGAAGATTTATAAATAACGAGATGAAATGAGGCGCATATGGCTGATTATGTTATTGACGGTATCTTTTTAACCAAACGTATCACAGGCATTCAAAGATATGCAATTGAGATAACTAAAGAATTGGATAAGCTCATAGATGACAACACAACTATCGAATTGTTGCTTCCTGAATGGTATAAAGGAGATTTTAAGTTAAATAATATTAAAATAATCAAATATGGAAATCACTCACAAAGGATCTGGGAACAGATCGACCTGATGAGGTATCTGAAAAAGAACAGGACTAAAGGAATATTCTTTGAGAATACGATCCCTGTTTTTTATAAAAAAGGGTATGTTGCCTTGCATGATATCGGTTTAAAGGTCAATCCTCAACTTTTTAATACCAGTTTAAAAGGTTTTTTGACGGTAATGTATCGTAAATACATGTATAGGTTGATCGTAAATTCAGATATGCAGATAATCACAGTATCCGAATTTTCAAAATCTGAAATCTTAAAACACTATAATGTAAATGAATCCAGGATACATGTCATATATAACGCATGGCAACATATTGAAAACATAGTTGAAGATGAAAACGTAATCCATAGATATTCGTTAGAAAAATATAACTATTATTTTGCTATGGCAACATTAGCACCAAATAAAAACTTTAAATGGATCGTTGAGGCTGCAAAAAACAACCCGAAAAAAACATTTGTTATTGCGGGTGGAGGAAAAATCGCTGATGTCATATCCAAAGATTATTCACAATTAACCAATTTGAAATATCTTGGATATGTGTCAGATGAAGAAGCGAAGGCACTCATGAAATATTGTGAGGCCTTTCTTTTTCCAACATTTTACGAAGGATTTGGTATTCCGCCGCTGGAAGCTGTTGCATCAGGTGCAAAAGAAATAATCATATCGGATATACCGTGTTTGCGTGAAATATATGACGGATTTGCTTTGTATATCGATCCATCATCTGTAAAGTCATTTTCTGAAATAACAGAACAGACCATAGATAGCAGTAAACTGTTAGAAAAATATAGTTGGAAAGAATCAGCAAACAGATTATATCGGTTATTGATAGGATGAATTTGTTATGGGTATATATATAGGCCTTGTAGTAATTGTTTTATCTACAACTGGTTTAATTGATTATTTATTAAAAAACAGAACAAACAATATTTTAAAAATACGAAAAATAGAAGTTATACTTGCGTCTGTTGCATTAGGAATACTAATGGGATTCAGAGGGAAAAGCGTCGGTACGGATACTTTGGGTATAATGAGATTATATGTTAATTCACGTGCCGGGTTTGAAATGTTCCTTAAACAAGCCCCTATTTATGCCATTTATAGTAAAGCGTTATTCTTTTTCTTTCCGCAAGCTCAGGCAATAATCATACTTAATGCCATTATTATTGTGACTTGTTATGGATATGTGATCTATAAGGAGTCAACAGATATAAAAACGTCGTGGTATATATATATTACTCTGGGATTATACCTTTTTGCATTTAATGCCACAAGACAGTGTGTGGCTATGGCTATCGTTTTGGTGGCATATAGTATGCTAAAAAGTCAAAGAATAAAGACCAGTATAGTATTTTTCTTAATTGCCGTAGGGGTTCATCAGATTTCGATCGTTGCCATTTTATTTTATATTGTTATGCTGATCAAACCGGATTTAAAAAAAACGATTATTTTTTCTGTCATTATTGCTTTGATAGAGGGCGCTTATAAATCAATTACATTATTATTTATCAGATTTTTCCCGGCGTATGTTGGCTATCTCAGAGTGGATAATCTAACCAAGAATGATGGAAAAACATATAGCTTTTATATGGCATTGCTTTTGATCTTAATAATAGTATTTGATTGCATATATTTGGAAAAAAACAAATCATATATTGATGATAAAGGGAAAAAAGATGCATATCAAAAAATAGCGATAATATGTGTTTATATCGTTACAGCATTTGTTTTACGAAATATGAATTATCCGGCAAGATTATCCCTTTATTTTTCACAGGTAGCAATATTATATCTGCCGGAATTCTTTATTAGACAGAGTAAAAACGGATCTGCCAACGGTAAGATATTAAAGGTTATGATATGCGGAGTGCTTATGATACCATATTTCAAAAACATGCAGGCATATATTCCGTATATACCATTTTGGAAATAAATTGGGTGACATATGGGTAGAAATATAAAATTTTCATTTTTATTATGTACTTTGAATCGCGAGGAATTGTTGAGAAGATGTGTTAATTCTTTACTTGAGCAGTCATATGATAAATATGAAATAGTAATTATAGATCAGAGTGATAATATCAATTATGATTATCAGAATAGTGAATGTATAAAATATTATCATGTATCAGAAAAAGGGTTATCAAGATCCAGAAATCTTGGATTACAATTTTGCGAAGGTGATTTTATTGCTCTGATTGATGATGATGCAGTTTATGATCATAACTACTTAAAAGAAGCTAATGAAACAATTGAAAATACAAACGACGTTGGAATACTTGCGGGAAGAATAAAAGATCCGATAACAGGAGAGTATCTGCTTCCGCACATGATAGAGGCAAACACGATCAATATCAAATGGAATTCAATATTTGATTATTGTATGAGTGCGGCAATGATAATACACAAAAGTATATTATCTGATGGATTTGATATGGATTTTGGTATTGGAGCCCAATATGGAGCGGGGGAAGAAACTGATATAGTAATTAAAACACTTATAGAAAAAAAGAGAGTTATATATAATCCTGCGTTAATTGTTTATCATAAAAGTAACACAGATATAATTGATTATACTCGTACATATAATTACAGTGTTGGATTTGGGGCATTATATAAAAAATATTATTTAAAAAACAGAAAGATCCTGTGGGGCTGGTTATATATAAAATCGCTCATAAAAAGTATGGGCGGAATATTATTGTACAGTATCGGTAATAAGAAGTATAAGCGTTCATTATATTCGTTAAAAGGGAAGATAGATGGTTTTAAAAAGTATACTTTGGGAGACTGACCATGAATATAATTCCTAAAATTATACCCTATGTTTTTTTAACAGTATAAAAATGTCAAGTTTCTATGCGGCTTTACGCTGCCGCCGATTCAATTGGTAAATAATATAGGATGAATGATATGGAGATTAAATTGTGAAAGCGGATGTGATTACTTTACATACAGTTAGAAACTATGGGTCGGTGTTACAGACATATGCAACTATGAAAGTACTTAATAAACTTGGATATGATGTTGAATTCATTGATTATTGGAGAGAGAGCAACACATCAGATGCAATTGCGAAACTAATTTTAAGAAGGAATAGAATTACTTCAAGAATCAAGTTGATAAATGATGATCGCAATCCAATAGGATCATTTTCTAAATGGTTTATTAGGGTGATGTTTGTAGATAAAAAAAACATCTTTTGGGAGTTCATTACGCATAATGTGAATCTGACTCAGGCCAGATATTATTCATTCGAGGAACTTTTATCAAACTATCCTGTGGCAGATGTGTATATTTCGGGAAGTGATCAAATATGGAATAGTGATTGGAACGGAGGAGTGGACAGAGTTTTCTTTCTTGATTTCTTGCCAGAAGAATCAAAAAGAATATCTTATTCTTCAAGCATTGGAAAGGAGCACCTTGACACAAAAGAAATTTCTTTGTTTCAGAAAATGTTGTGTAAATATTCCGGAATAACGGTTCGAGAAAACTCTGCGAAGGAGTTGTTGGATTCTATTGGAATCAAATCCCATCAGGTTTTGGATCCAACATTAATGTTAACTGACGTTGAATGGAGAACTCTTGCTGCAGAGAAGCAAACCATTAAGGGCAAATATCTTCTAGTATACCAGCTTAATGATAATCCATTATTTGAAAAGTATACTAAAGAATTAGCGATACTAAAAGGCTGGCAAATAATACGTATTGGTATGCGAAGAGGGGATCGAAAAAAAATAGGAAGATGCTTGAATAATGTTACAATAGAAACATTTCTTCGTTTGATTTCAGATGCCACCTGTATAATAACGGATTCCTTTCATATGACTGCATTTTCTTTAAACTTTAAAGTGCCGTTTATTGTGGTTAAACCGAAGAAATATGCCACTAGAATAGAAAGCATTTTAATGATGACGGGTACAGAAGATAGAATTCTCTTGTCATTTGATGAATATGACTTATGTGATAGGAAGATAGGTTTTGATAAAGTTGAACAAGTATTGTTATCTGAGCGAGAAAAATCCTTTTCGATAATGAAGAAGATTTTGATTGACTGATGTTTCCTGCTTTATTAGATTATTAGATTGTTTAGGCGGTTTTTAAATGAAATGTAAAATTAGCGTGATAGTTCCCGTATTTCGAGGTGAAAAAACGTTACGTAAGTGTGTTCAGTCGATTATGAAACAAACGTATGAAAACCTTGAAATAATACTTGTTGATGATGGAAGCCCAGATGAATCTCCTCATATTTGTGACGAATTAAAACAAGAGGATAAACGGATAGTAGTGTTACACAAGGCAAACGGGGGACAGGCTGAAGCGAGAAATTTTGGCATAGAAATCTCCACAGGGGATTATATAGGATTTGTAGATGATGACGATTATATAGAACCTACAATGTATGAGAGACTCTTAAAGAATGCTATCGATAATGATGTACTTCTGTCTTGTTGCGCTAATTATATGACTTATATAGACGGAAGCGAGGAGAATAGATTTGTTGAAATGCATTCGGGTATATATGAGTCGGAAGTTTTTATATATAATATTCTTTTTCAAAACAAAACTGCTTCTGGGGCGGTGTGGAACAAGCTGATAAGTCGATCAGTAATAGAGGATGTTGTTTTCCCAGTGGGTAGTCAATATGAAGACTATTCAATGATGATTAGATTGATGTATAAGGTGAGAAAACTATATTTTGATGATACGCCATTATATCATTGGGTGCAAAATCCATTATCTCAGAGTAAAAGAGCTTTTTTTCCAGGGCAATGGTCAGGAATAGATGTTGCTAGAGGATTAAAAAAATTTTTTGTAAATAATAATGCTCCGGATAATTTGGTTTATGCCTGCGAGTATTTCGAATTAATAGTAAGACATCGTTTGATTCGCGCAATGAATCAATTGCCAGATAAAGAAAACAAAAAACTGATGACCAATGAGTTAAGAGAAATGTACAGATTATTATGGCAACTGGTTGGACATCGTACTAGAGTGGGTAAAGCATTGAGAATGTGTTTAATTGATACATACATTTCTATTGCAGTAAGAAACAGAAGTTGGAGATGAATTGATGGGACGCAGGGGATATCTTGCTAAGAATACCTTTATTTTCGCAATTGGTAGCTTGGGTACGAAAATAATAGCTTTTTTTCTAGTGCCATTATATACGAATGTTTTAACTACAGAAGAATATGGAATTATAGATTTACTTTTTACAATATGTACTGTTCTGGCGCCTCTAGTAATATTGAATATAGGTGAATCATTGATGAGATTTCCACTTGATAAAGATTCGGATAGGACAGGGATTATAAGTACGGGAATAAGTATTTGGGGAATAGCGTTACTTATCACACTTTTTGCAATACCAATTACTCACGTAGTATTTCCGGTTGTTTTTCTTCACCAGGCGCAGTATATCTCTGAATACTCTTTTTATCTTTGTGCATGTATATTTATGTTAGCAAGTAGTCAATTATTCTTGTGCTATTTAAGGGGAAAGGAAGAGTTATTAAAGTATTCTATAGGGAATATCATTAATGCGGGATTAATAGCAGGATTCAATATTTTATTTCTGGTTTCATTTAAGTTAGGGATAAAAGGGTATTTTCTAGCATATATTTTGGCAAACTTAATCACTTCCATATATGCGTGTATTGCCGGAAAGGTAATTTTAGAGTTAAAGGCATTTCATATTGATGTTGCTTTAACGAAAAATATGATACGATATGCAATGGTTTTAGCGCCCAACACTTTTCTGTGGTGGGTTACTAATTCATCGGATCGAATTATGGTTACAGCATTGGTTAGTGAAGCGGCAAATGGAGTATATGCGGTTTCATATAAAATCCCATCTCTATTAACTGGTTTAGTACAGATATTTAACCAGGCATGGTCTTACTCGGCAATCCGAGAAAATGATAGTGACGATAAGGAAGCATATAGTAATAAAGTGTTTAGAGGACTGTTCGCTACCGCTTCTTTTGTTGCAGTATCCATTTTTCTTGTTATTAAATCTTTTTTACGGGTGTATACGGGAAAAGAGTTTTATGAGTCTTGGAAATATACACCATATTTAGTAATAGGGTTTGTTTTTCTTTCTCTAGGATCTTTTTTGGCAACACCATATGTAGTTGAGAAAGATGGAAAGGGGTTTTTGTTTTCGGCAGCATTGGGGGCAACGATAAATATATTGTTGAATCTGATCCTAATACCAAAGATGAAAGTTAATGGAGCTGCAGTTGCTACGTTGTTAAGTTATGTTGGAGTATTTATTTATCGCCTTTTTGATACCCGAAAATATATTAGAATAAAAATATCAGATTTAAAATATTTTACATGTCTTTTTATAATGATTATTTCGGGAGTGTCGTTATTTTTTAATGGCATAGCATATGAAATCATAAGGATAATTTGCGTTATTGTTATACCATGTGTTTTTGGAAAAGAATTTCGTGAATTAGTTAAGGGAGTATCCCATATAGTTTTAAATAGGCATAAGAGTCTGCGCAGATGATGAGAAAGAGTGAAAAGATGAGTACAGTATGTGATATTGATATGTGTACTGGATGTAGAGCTTGTGAGAACGTATGTCCCAAGAATGCTATACGAATAGAAGATTCTATAGGAGCACTTAATGCCATAATTGATAAGGAAAAGTGTGTGGATTGCGATACATGTAAAAAGGTTTGTCCAAATGAAGTTTTATGCGAGTTGAGAGAGCCGATTTTTTGGAAACAAGGGTGGGCCCCGGAAGAAATCAGACAACACTCAGCATCGGGAGGAGCGGCTTCAGCTATTATTATGTCTTTCGTAAAAAAAGGCGGATATGTGGTTTCTTGTTTATTTGAGGATGGAGATTTTATATTTAAGGCAACTAATAATGTAAAAGATATAAACAAGTTTGCTGGGTCAAAATATGTTAAAAGTAATCCACAAAACATTTATGAAGAGATTAAAACTCTTCTTAGTAGAGGTGAGAAAGTCCTTTTTATTGGCCTTCCATGTCAAGTCGCTGGAGTAATAAGTCTTTATAGGGAATATGAAGAACTATACACCATGGATTTGATTTGCCATGGGACCCCATCGCCAAGTTTGTTGAAACAATACATTTCAGATGAAGGAATTATATGGGAGACTATCACGCAAATAGACTTCAGAAATAATAACAGATTTGGAATAAGCATAAATGGAAGTCGTATTAAGCCTAATCGCGTTTTGGATTCGTATCTTTTGGCTTTTTTAAATAGTCTTAATTATACAGAGAATTGCTATTCTTGTAGGTACGCGTCTATCAAACGCGTCTCTGATATCACACTTGGAGATGCATGGGGACAGCTGTCGGATAAGATGGATAAGGGAGTTTCACTTATCCTTTGTCAAAGTGAGAAGGGTATTGCCTTACTTGAAACAGCTGAATTGCATTTAGAAGAGGTTGATTTAAGTGCAGCAGTTGATGCGAATCATCAACTGAAACATCCATCCAACAGGCATATTGGAAGGAGAAGGTTTATGAAGAGTTTGAAAAAAAATGGGAATTTTAAAAGAGCTGTTTTTATTGCTCTTCCTATAGCATGCATAAAACAAAAACTTAAAGATTTGCTTATTGAATTACATATTATAAAAGATTATGTATGAAACAAATAACTAATCTCTGTTATTTGAGCGTGGATAGAGAAATTAGTATTTGACATTCCACAAAAAGCAGACTGACAAACAGGAGATCAATGGACAGATTCTTAGATTATTTCAAAAGAAACAATGGCATAGTTATCGTCGTTCATATTTTGTGGTGGATGGCGATCGGATATATCAATTTCACGCTGCTTGTTAATATTCTGAGATGGCCGAATGCGATCGGTTTTGCGGTTGCACTTTTACTGACAGTGATCGGGTGCGTTGTGCAGGATCATTATTATTTGTATGGGGATTATGAGAGAGAAAAAAGGAATTACAGATTCTTTTATGATTTTTTACCGTTTCTGCTGTATCTGGCCATTATACTGCTGTTGTTCATGACAGAAGGAATGGGGACATTTTTTATATTGCCGTATTTTTTTATGGCTGCATTTGTGACCGTTATTCTGACCGTGATCAGGAAATGCATCCTCAAAGTTGTTGATAAAAGGATCGCATCAAATAAGAACACCGCAGACACCGAGAATGCTGTTGACACCGATGCAGAGCGGGAACCGTAGATAAAGGACGGAAATATGAATGTTGGAATAATCGGATACGGCAGCATGGGAAGCATGCTGCTTGATAAATTTTCGGTTGGGTTGCCGGATAATGATTACCTGGTTTATAACAGGACTATGGCGAAGATACCGGTAAGACCGGACAGATATAAGATATGCACCGGTGCGGCTGAACTTGCCGGAGAGTCGGACATTATATTTGTCTGTGTGCGGCCCATGGATATCGGAACGGTGCTTACCGATATTGCGGACTGTGTCAGCGAAGACAAGGTAATAGTGTCTCTTAACGGAAGCGTGACATTTGAACAGCTTGAGAAGCTGACATGCGCCGGACTTGCGAAGGTCATACCAAGTGTGACGGCCGAGATCGATCGTTCGCAGACGCTGGTAAGCTTTGGACGCGGAATTACCGAAGATGACAAAGGACGCCTGTGCGGATTGCTGGAGTCGATCGGTCGTGTCATAGAACTTCCTGAAAATGAGCTTGGTATGGGTTCCGAACTGGTCAGTTGCATGCCGGGATTTATTGCGGCTGTATTTGATGTGATCTGCGAAGCGGCCGGCAAGCATACCTCATTATCGCAGGCTGAGATATCGCAAATGGTCCTTCATACCCTTACGGCAACCGGCGAGCTGATGCTCGATCGTGATATGAACTTTGATGATGTTGTTAAACGCGTGGCTACACCAAACGGTATTACGGAGGAAGGGACGAAGGTCATCTATGAACAATTGCCGCGTATCGCGGATGAGTTATTTGACAAAACGCTTGAAAAGAGGCGTTTGACGGCGGAAAAGGTTAAGCTATAAAGCAGATTTTTATTGTTTATTGCATCTTTGGATGTTAAGATAGAATCAGATCAAGGGCATCAAAGCTCGATTAAGCATGAAGGTATATAAGGAGGACCGCTTCCTCCGAGAGTCCACGCGGGCCGCTATCTTACCGGAATGATCGGTTAAACGACCACAATCTTTGGACTTGGATATACCAATCTTTATCCACATAAAGCTCATGCTATTCATATTATTTTCAATCAAATAGCAGGAGCTTATGTTTAAGCATGTATCAGGGGCGGTTTGGATCATCCGGATGAAGTTTGGTACGTTCTTATAAATTTTGTCTCGGTACTTCAATCAACCCTATGGGCATCATATATGTGTCTCCTGCGCTATCAAATGTGAAGGAGGCGCTAATGGCAAACAAGAGAAAAGCGGGTTCTGTACCTACATACGATGATGTGCATAAGACCCTCGCAACTGACTGCAGTCAGCTTCTCATCCCTCTGATCAATGAGGTATTCGGTACACATTACAAACGTGATACCGGAAATGAACTGCTTCAGCAGGAACTGATGTATCAGACGCCGCGGAAAACACGGCGAAGGGCTGTGGATTCGGTGATAAGTTTAGAAGATGATGATAAGCGGAAGCATGTTTATCATGTGGAGTCTGAATCTAAGGCTTATGGTGATGGGATCATACTCATACGTATATACGAGTATGATTTCAAACTGGCTGAAAAGTCGATAACTTTCAGTGATGACAGGAAGACCATAGATGTTGATTTTCCTCAGACGGCTGTTATATTTCTAAGGGGTACGGATAATCCCGAGAAACTGTTCATTCACTTAAGAAGTGAAGCCGGCGATATGCATATACCTGTGAGAACAGTGAGCTTAAACGGGTATAGTATTGATGAATTATTTGAAAAAAGGTTGTATTTTCTGATACCATTTCATATATTTGTATTTGAGAAGGAATTGAAGATATACAACGAAGACGAGGAGAAACTTGAAAGCCTGAAGGCATATTTTAAAGACATCTATGGGCGGCTTGAAATGGCGTACACGGAGGGCCTGCTCGATTCAAATGAAGTACGCTCGGTCATAAACATGACCGCGATCGTAATTGACCGGATATCCGATAAATGGAGCAATGTGAGGAAAGGGATAGGTGATATCATGGGTGGCAGAGTTATAGAAGATTATCCTGCGAAGAATGATCGCAGGATGATAATACAGCAGAGGATAGAGTTGAAGGAGAAGGACAATACCATTATGGAATTGCAGGAAGCCTACAACAGTCTGCAGGAAGATAACAACAGCCTTAAGGAATCCTACAAGAATCTTCTCGAAGAGGTCGAAAGACTTAAGGCTATGCTTATGCAGAGTTAGAGTCTGTTCATGTATAGCGAAAAGTCCCTGTACTGTTCAAGAACAGCGTAATAACTCGTACTGTTGACGTACAGCGTAAAGATCTTTACAATCTTGATATTCCGAACCGGGCTTGATATAATGGCTTGAATACTAATAACGGAGATATTTTGTGTGTTTTCTATGATAATGAATCACCTGCGTTCATACTGGAACGGTTCATGGTTTTTAGTGCTGTTCGTAGGTGCTTTTGCGGCCACGGGGGCCGTGTTGATATATAAAGAAAAAAACGAAGGATTTACTGTCGGAGCGGCCGTTTCACGGGCGCTCTTTGGTGGCTTGTCAGGGGTGTATTTTTCATTTTTGCTGTATGTGGCGATCTTTATGCGCGATATCGGTGTTAGGCGAGAGTTGGAGCTGAGGCCGTTCCATATATTGCTGAACTGGAATTATGAGAAAGCTTTGATCGTAGAAAATATTATTTTCTTTGTTCCGGCAGGGATCCTGATCGGCATGGCGTGTAAGTCCGTAAAGAAGACTTTGCTCATCACTGCGTTGATCTCGCTTCTGATAGAGGTGGCGCAGTTTGTATTTGCACTCGGAAAGAGCGAGGTTGATGATATCATATGCAACGTATTGGGTGGATCCATCGGGATGTTAATAGTATGGATCGTGGCGCGTTGCATAGGATCCAAAAGAAACGAACCGAAATCATGAAGCTGCCGGACGGAGCATATCTTGAAGCTGCCGGACGGAGCATATCATGAAACTTAAAGACGGAGTATATCATGAAGATCACAACATTGATGGAAAATACAACTGCAGATGAGTCGCTTGTGTGTGAGCATGGACTCAGTCTGTATATCGAGACCGCAGGGCATAAGATATTGTTTGATGCGGGGCAGTCGGGAGCGATCATCGAAAACGCAGCGAAACTTGGTGTCGATCTCAGTGAGGTGGATATAGCGGTCCTGTCGCACGGACACTATGATCATGGCAATGGATTCGTGAGATTCTTTGAGGTAAATGACAAGGCGAAGATCTACATGAATGTCAGGGCTTTCGAGGAGCATTTCAATAAAAAGGACAAATATATCGGAGTAGACATCAGTCTTAAAGACTCCGACAGGATAGTATACACAGGTGATGAATTTGAGATCGACAAAGGCATCACTCTTTTTAGTTGCAATGACAGGGAACTTAAGTGCCCGATAGATCCGGCAGGACTTTCGGTGGTGACTGATAATGTGAAGAGACCGGAGGATTTTAAGCATGAACATTACCTGCTTCTCGAAGAGGATCGCAGAGTCCTGATAAGCGGATGCTCGCATAAGGGCATACTTAACATCGAGAACTGGTTTAAACCTGATATTCTTGTCGGAGGGTTTCATTTTATGGGTATAGAGCCCGATGAAGCAGGAACACTCAGATTACAGGAAGCAGCGAAGGAATTGATGAGTTATGATACGTATTACCTGACCGGACATTGTACTGGGCAGGAGCAATATGATATCATGAAGGCCGTAATGGGTGAAAGACTGGGATACATAAGTACAGGGACTGTATTTGATACTTGCGATCTGAGAATGGTATGAAAATATATCATATCATTGGAAACGGAGAGATATATTATATTGAGCCGCAGAAGATTTATTGATGAGGCAAAAGATTACACCAAATGAAAGAAGTATACAGAACTTCGGATAAAGATATAAGAGAATCACTGTATGATTTTCTGGAAAATGAATACGGTAAGGTCCGCATCCTTGATGAGAAAAGGACAGGAAAGGCAAGAGCGGATATCGTGATGGTCACCGAGGATGCATTGTACGGTATAGAGATCAAGAGTGACCGCGACAGTTACACAAGACTTGAAGGACAGGTCAGAAATTATGATATGTATTACGATCGCAATATAGTTGTGGTCGGTTCAAGTCACGCTGCTCACATCGAGGAGCATGTACCGGAATACTGGGGCATCATAGTAGCCGAAGCTATGGAGACCGGGAGCGAGCCGGGTGATGCTATCGATTTTTATGTCCTGAGAAAGCCGGAGATCAACCCGCTACTGAAATCGGAGAATAAGATCACCATACTCTGGAGACCGGAACTTGCACACATTCAGCAGATAAACGGGCTGTATATGTATGCCGCAAAGAGCAAGCAATATGTTCAAAGATACATTCTGGACAGTGTTCCGGAGGAAATACTTTGGAAACAGGTAAGCGAGGAATTATTTGAAAGGGATTATACGACCATATTTGATGAGATCAATGCTTATAGGACAGAGCATGGACATAAAAAGCGACGCAGACGCAGAAAGAATAAATACAACAAAGCTTGAAAGATAAACTAAAAGACCGCCCGGAGGCGGTCTTTTGGATTTTTATAAACGTATATAAACAGATGTTAAATCACACCAAACGGATCATTTCTTCTCTGCTTCGAGTGCCTTGTAGACAAGTGCTGCGATAGCTGCGCCTGCAAGAGGGCCTACGATAAATACCCAAAGGCTTGAAAGTGCGTCACCGCCTGCGAAAAGAGCGGGACCTATACTTCTTGCGGGGTTAACGCTAGTACCTGTGAGGCCGATGCCGAGGATATGTACAAGTGTAAGTGTGAGACCGATGATCAGTCCTCCGAAAGAACCATGGCCGGCTTTCTTTGAAGTAACGCCGAGAATGGTCATAACGAAGATGAATGTAAGAACGATCTCAACCAGAAGACCTGCGACAGCGCTTCCGCTTACTCCGGCAAGTCCGTTGGAGCCGTAGCCGCCTGTCATGTCGGGAACAGCACCGAGATTAAATATGGCTGCGAGAATGCCCGTGCCTGCGATGGCACCGAGGATCTGCGATACTACGTAACAGCAGAAATCCTTGCCGTCCATACCGCCGCTCATGAATACACCGAGTGAAACAGCGGGATTGATATGACAGCCGGAAATATTGCCGACACAGTAAGCCATACCTACGATGGTCAGACCAAATGCAAGTGCAGTCAGCAGATAGCCGCTTCCGTTTGCGGCATCACAGCCTACCAGCATTGCCGTACCACAACCCATAACAACCAATACACATGTGCCGATAAATTCAGCAATGTACTTTTTCATTTACTCTACCTCCTTTTGTAAACGCCGATACGGCGCAGTATACATGGTCAGAGAACTGACCTGATAATAATATACCCACATCTATTATTATATTATTTTGCCCCGTCCAATACAATCGTTAACTCTTAAGATTTGATCATAAATAATGTATTACCTGAGTTTTTATAGTATAATACAATAAAATATTATGCGAAAATCGGCCGATGTTCTAAAGATGGGGGAAATATATGAGACTTTCAGATCTGAAAAAATACGACAAGATAACACTTCAGTGCCATGATAATCCGGATGCGGATGCATTGGCGTCAGCATACGGACTTTACCTGTATTTCAGAGATCAGGGAAAGGACGTCAGGATAATCTACGGCGGAAGAAATGAGATCCAGAAATCCAATCTTAAACTGATGCTAAAAGAATTCTCCATACCTGTAACTTATATAGATGACAAGAGGATGCATATCGACGGCCTCCTGATAACCGTGGACTGCCAGGAGGGAGAAAGCAATGTGACCCCCTTTGAATACGATAGCCTGGCAATAATCGACCATCATCAGTCATCACCTTCACCGTTGGCGGCCATGGACATGACGGAGATACGTTCCGAACTGGGAAGCTGCTCGACACTTGTATGGCAGCTGCTCGGATACGAGGGCTTTAATGTCAATATGAACTCAAAACTGGCAACGGCTCTGTATTATGGGCTGATGACGGATACAAGTAATTTTGCGGAAATGAAACACCCTCTGGATCGCGATATGCAGGATTCTCTTGCATATGACCAGTCGGTGATATCATTGCTCGTCAACTCCAATATTTCCTTAAGAGAACTGGAAATAGCGGGAGTGGCACTGATCAGATATGTCTACAATCCCGACAGAAGATACGCGATCATCCATTCTCAGCCCTGCGATCCCAATATCCTCGGACTTATTGCGGATTTCCTGCTTCAGGTGGATGTGATAGACATATGCGTGGTATTTAACGAGGAATCGGGCGGTTATAAATTCTCTGTCAGAAGCTGTGTAAAGGAAGTGCACGCGGATGAGCTGATAGAATTCCTGACGGCCGATATAGGCAACGGAGGCGGTCACATTGACAAGGCAGGCGGATTTATCGCCAAAAACAGGATGGAGAGTGTCTATAAGGAACTCGATATCGATGCATATATAGGAAATGCGATGAACAGGTATTTCGCAAGCAGTGAAGTGATATATGCGGGACGATACAAGATCGATCCGAGTGAATTCAAAAAATACGTAAAGAAGCCTATCATCATCGGTATGGTGGATCCTTCGGAATTCTGGCCCAAGGACACACTCATAACGGTAAGGACATTGGAAGGCGATATCAACACCGTTATAGATGAAAACACATACATAATGGTCGGAATAGTCGGAGAAGTATATCCGATCAGAAAAGAAAAGTTCGACAGCACATACATGATAGTGGATGAGCCGTACGAATGCGATGTATCCTACACACCTACGATCAGGAACAGGATCACCGGAGAGATGAAAGAACTGAGGGATTACATCAGACCGTGCCGTTCGACACAGACAAACTACATACTTGCAAAAGAACTGGATAAGACCGTAAAGGTATTTACTTCATGGGATAACCAGAATTATATGCTGGGTCGCCAACATGATTATATGGCGGCCAGGATAGATGACAATGATGATATATACATAATCGAAGGAAAGATATTTGCTAAAACGTATGAAGAGGCTTAAGGGGGATCTAAATGAATCTGGAAAACATACATTATGACGCATTTATAAGCTACAGACATTGCGAACTGGATATGTTTGTTGCGAAGACACTTCATAAGTATCTGGAGAGTTTCAAACTGCCGCGCTCTGTCAGAAAGGCGCATCCCGACCTGCCCGCAAAGATAAGCAGGGTATTCAGGGATCAGGAGGAACTGCCGCTTGTAGCCAATCTCGGCGATCCGATCACTGAGGCACTGAAGAATTCAAGTAATCTCATAGTCATCTGTACGCCAAGGCTCAAGGAGTCTCTGTGGTGCCGCAAGGAGATAGAGACTTTCATGAAAATGCATGGCAGGGAGCATGTATTTGTTGTGCTGGCTGAAGGCGAGCCGGCCGATTCATTTCCCGAAGAGCTTTTAAAGGATGAGGAGGGTATTCTCTGTGAACCGCTTGCAGCGGATTTCAGGGGAGCAAACCGGGACGAGATCAAAAAGAGGATGAAAGACGAGGGCCTCAGGCTTTTAGCCCCCATGTTCGGTCTTAATTTTGACGACCTCAAGCAGAGGCATCGTGAACAGAGGATGCACAGGATACTGGCCATAGGCTCGGCTGTCATGGCTGTTGTACTTGCATTCGGAACATACAGTGCTATAACTGCACACAAGATCAAAAAGCAGTCTGAGGAAATAGCGGCACAGAACGTTGAGATCAGCCGTCAGGCCGGTGAGATAGAGCAGCAATACAAAGAATCACTGAAAAAATACGAGATAAGCATGGCCGATGCTTCGGATACGATCATGAGCGAGGGACGAAGGATGGAAGCGCTCTACGCTCTTTATTACTCGATGCCCAAAGATCCGGCCAATGATAACATACCTTACGCCGCAGAAGCACAGAAGGCCATGACCAAGGCACTCGGCTGCTATTCGTCAGGTGATCTGTACATGCCCATGGCAAATTTTGATGCGGGTTCGGGAGTTACCGGGATCACCGTATCACCCGGGGGAGTACATATCGCGGCACTCAATGAGAGTTATAATCTGGTCATCTGGGATGTGGAGAGCGGAGAAGAAGTCGCAGGTCTCAGTGTCGGTGATCTGTTTAATAACATGGACTACATCAAGTTTCTCAATGATGATGCCATCTTAACTTTCGACGAAGAAGGTGAATACATATATGACATACCGTCCGGAAATAAAACATATATTTCCGATCATGTCGGTAAGGCCTTTTTTAACAGTGATCATTCGAAATGCATGGTTGTAAACGATGACATCATACTGATCGATACGGCTACGGCAAAGGCTGAATACACAAAGCCGATGATCTCGTGGGAAGGTGACTTTGCGGAAGAAAATTACGCCAATATGATAACGGCATCATTTTCCGATGACGGCAGTAAGTTCGGTATCATTGTAAGTGTTGGTCTGATGGAAGATGAAAAGAATTATTTCGTGGTATATGATACCGACAGTGGTGACATGATCCAAAATGTATACCTCGGACCGGAAGGCGATTATTATACAACCATGTGCATGCATGACAATATGGCTTATGTAAGTGCGACCTCGACCGGCAATTACATAGAGTATCAGTGTGTGATCATCGGAATAAACATGGATGAGGGAAAGATAGCATTTACAAATAATCAACTGATCGCATCATTCTTATACGACATGCGTTATTACGAAGGCGAAGAAGAGGATTTCCTCTACGCGAGGGATTCAGACGGACCTTTTACTCTGAGCCCTTATGACGGATCGGTCTATTATAACAGCGGTCTGAGCTCGGCGGTAGTGGATTCATTCCCGCTCAGCGGCGGTAAATTTGAAGTCCTTATCACGAAGGACGGTACTATCAACAGATATGTCCTTGAAAACGGACTGGTCCTTGACAGTTCGCTGTATGAATATGAGATCAACGGCAAGGTCAAAGACAGCTGTATGGCTAAGGGAAAGCTTTTCCTTGCAACTCAGGGCAGGAATTATGTCACGTTGTATGAATATCTGAAGAGCCCCAATGTGGAATTTACAGCCAATGTTGCCAACTATGATTACACATCTGACAACCTGAAATACGGAGTCATCCTGACCGAAACGGGAGATGATGAATTCACGGTATCACTTTATGATACATTGGATGCCTCATTGATAGACGAGTTTAAGACGCCAAACTATCGCTTCAACTATGTGGGTGACGGCGATGACGGTTTTGTGTTATTCGGACGGGAAGCTCTGGAATATTACGATATTGCGGAAAAGAAGCACAGTAAGACTATAGAATTTGGTGATGATATTTATCTGTATGATCTCGAGGTATACGGAGACGGCAATTATCTCGGATATTTTACAACTGATGACGGCAATGAATACGTGGAATTTAAGAATACAAGGACCGGTGAAGATGCCGGTATCAAGATCGATATCACCGGTTTCAGGCTCATCAGTGATGATGTGGCCTGCTCGGCAGACGGCAGTCATGCGGCAGTCTGTGATTCAAAATCCAAGAAGATATACATATATAACAAAGGTGATACAAAGCCTTATAAGGAGATCATGGGTGATTACGGTGTTGTAAGCAGTATCATGTATTCGAGCGACGGTAAGTACCTGTTCATAGTCTACAATTCGAACACAATGCAGATCTATGATGCCGGTACATGTGATCTTGTCAAGACTTCATACGGAGATTACGGCCGCATCTGGGATGTCATCAGCATGCCTGCAAACGGCAACTATCTGATAAAAGCCAATACGAGCCTGCTCCTCAATCCTGACATGGAGGAGATCGCTGAGATCTATTTTGTAAAGGGCTACAACAGGAAGGAAGACAAGCTGACATTTATCACTACGTCCGCCATGTTCTCTTCACCTGTACTCAGTTATGATGAGATCATAAAACGTGCAGCCGAGGAACTCGGCAGCTACCAGCCGGATGCCCGCATCCTCAGCAAATATAATGTGCAGTAGACGATAAATCAGCCCTCGAAACCGATAGATCAGAGGGGGGTGAGCGGACAGATAAAACAGCCAATCCGTAGGAATTATCTGTCCCAGCCCTCGAAAACAGGTAGATTAGAGGAAAAAGAACAGATAAAGCAGCCAATCCGGAGGAATTATCTGTTCAAACCTTCGAAAACCGGTAGAATAGAGGAAAAAGAACAGATAAAACAGCCGATTCGGAGGAATTATCTGTTCAAACCCAAGAGAATCAAGCTTCCTGTGGGTGAGCGGACAGATAAAACAGCCGATTCAAAGGAATTATCTGTCCCAGCCCTCGAAAACCGGTAGATTAGAGGAAAAAGAACAGATAAAACAGCCAATCCTAAGGAATTATCTGTTCAAACCCTCGAAAACAGGTAGATTAGAGGAAAAAGAACAGATAAAGTAGCCAATCCGAAGGAATTATCTGTCCTAGCCCTCGAAAACCGGTAGATTAGAGGAAAAAGAACAGATAAAATAGCTAATTTATTGGAAATATATGTCGCGAGCTTTCAAAACTTATTTTATTGCCAATCGACGCAAAAGATTCCAATGCAAACCATGTAAAAAAATCCACCGAAAACCATACAAAAGAATCCACCGAAAACCATACAAAAGAATCCACCGAAAACCACACAGAAGATTCTTCTTTAGACTCATGCAAAAAATTGTTGTATTTTGACAGGAAACTAATTAAAATATCCATATTGATTTTATCTGACATATTATATTTATCAATAGATTGGAGTATTTGGAATTATGATGGATATGGAATTTGAAAGAAAGCTTGCCATACCTATGGAAGTTAAGGAGATGTATCCGCTTACGCAGGAGAGTACTCAGATAGTTGAGCGGAAGATCGGTGAGATCAAGCAGATCCTTGACGGAAGAAGTGATAAGAAATTGTTGGTGATCGGACCGTGTTCCGCTGACAGGGAAGACAGTGTCATGGATTATATATCGAGACTCATTCCGGTTCAGGATAAGGTCAAGGATAAGATACTTATCGTGCCGAGGATATATACCAACAAACCGAGGACCACGGGCAAGGGTTATAAGGGACTTCTGCATCAGCCCGATCCAACACAGAAATCAGATCTGTTCAAAGGTATCATTGCCACAAGAGAGTTGCACATGAGAGCGGTAAATGAAACAGGATTCGCATGTGCCGATGAGATGCTTTATCCTGAGAATCACAAGTATCTTGATGACCTGCTCGCATATGTAGCCGTAGGCGCAAGAAGCGTTGAGAACCAGCAGCACAGACTGACGGCAAGCGGTGTCGGAATACCTGTCGGTATGAAGAATCCGACAAGCGGTGATAATCTGGTCATGATGAACTCTTTACTTGCAGCACAGAGCAAGCATACTTTTATTTACAGAGGCTGGCAGGTTCATTCACCCGGAAATCCGTATGCGCATGTTATCCTCAGAGGATATACCAATAAACATGGTCAGAACATCCCCAATTATCATTATGAGGATCTGATAAATATCTGCGATCTGTATGCGGATAAGGGACTGGCCAACCCGGCCATAGTGGTCGATACAAACCACTCCAACTCGAACAAAAATCCATTTGAGCAGTCAAGGATAATCAAGGAAGTGCTTCATAGCTGCAGACACAATGAAACGATAGGAAAGCACGTCAAGGGCTTCATGGTTGAGAGCTATATAGAAGACGGTGCACAGGAAGTCGGAGGAACCGTTTACGGCAAGTCTATAACCGATCCCTGCATCGGCTGGGAAAAAACAGAACGTATGATATATGAGATGGCTGAAGTGTTGTAGAGCCTAATGATAAGCGACCGAAGTGCTGTAGAGCCTAATGATAAGCAACCGAGGTGTTGCAGAGTCTGATGAAGTACTGTAGCACTTAGACGAAAGGAAACTCAGATTGAAACCGGTAAATATATATGCATTGACACGTGTATTATCCATGCCAAATGACGAACTTAATTCGGTCCTTGGCAGGATGGAACGCCAGATGTCTTCAAGAGCAGGTCATATCGCCGTAAAAAGCTGGGAAATGACAGGACTTGAACAGCTGGTAGAGCACCTTATGGCTTTTTTACCGGAGGCTTCGGGTTATAAGTTCTATTATTCATTTCAGATCCCGAAACTTGGAAAGGAGTTCGATCTCCTTCGTATTTCGGAGGATACGGTCATCAATATCGAGCTTAAGAGCAAGCCGGTAAGTGATGAACAGATACAGAAACAACTGGAGCAGAACAGATATTATCTGTCTACTCTCGGTATCAATATCAGGTCTTATACCTACATAAGTGCCGTTGACAGGCTTGTAAGGCTGACGAACAGCGGCAGGATAGTGAATGCCGGATGGGAAGAGTTGTGCAACGAACTCGCAAAGCAGAAGCATTGCTACGAGGACAACATAGAGGAGCTTTTCAAGGAGGAGAGATACATCATATCACCTCTGGACGATCCGGACAGATTTCTTCAGAACGAATATTTTCTTACTTCAGGTCAGAAGGACATTAAACGCAGGATACTCAAGAAGATACAGGCTGAGGGCGGTTGTTTTCAGGGCTTTACGGGTCTTCCCGGAACGGGTAAGACTCTGCTTTTGTACGATATAGCCATGAAACTGTCCGAGAAGCAGAAGGTATGTATATTTCATTGCGGAGCATTTTCCGATGAACTTAAACATCTGGACAGCAGACTGAAGCGTATAGATTTTTATGACGGCAAAAACGGTGTTTTCCTGCCGGGATTGGATGATTATTCCGCGATACTTGCCGACGAGGCTCACCGCATGGATGTTAACGTGCTTGATCATATAGTATCAAATGCTGTCAGGTTAAAAGTGCCTGTTATCTTTTGTTATGACAGCGAAAAAGTGATCTCAAAGAAAGAATTTTCAACTGATATCGTTGGGAGGATAGATGGCCTGGAAGGCTATGCCGATTACAGGCTCACCAACAGGATAAGGACCAACAGTGAGCTGTCGTCATTTATCCAGTGCGTGATGCAGGGAACGAGGATGAACCATCGCAAGGAATATCCTTCAGTGTCACTTCTTTGGGCAAATGATGCCGATGAAGCCCGCAAGCTCATCAACTCTTACATGGCTGACGATTACACTTATGTGTACGATGATCTGATAAATGATATCGGCTGCGGAAATAACGAGGTTTATTTGCACGATTATACCCGAATAACGTCCCCGAGAAGCGTGGAAGTGTACTTTTCAAGCCGTCAGGAATATGATAAAGTGGTTATGCTTATGGATGATATGTTCTATTATGACGGTGACGGAAGCCTGCGTGCAAGGTATGAGGGTGATGAATCACCGGTAAGGAACCTGTTCCATGGGCTAAACAGGGCAAGAAAGGAACTTGCCATCGTCGTACTGGACAATACGGATGTGTTCAAGGTACTGCTCGCTGTATTGCAGGGCATGCGAAAGCCCGGAAGGTGAATCGGGTTAGTATTGCAGGTTTGATAGAAGGAGGAGAGGATATGGGAAATAACGAGAATTTAGGTGAAAATGATATAATCCAGTTTTTTGTCGGGCTGGTAATGCTGTGTGTGGGCGGTTATCTGTTCATGCAGAATGTGGAAGTAACGACGAGCAGTATCTTTGCGTTTTCGATGTTCGGAAGACGAATGGACGGACTGATCTTTGTGCCGTTTATAGCAAGTATCATTTTCCTGTTCTACAGATATAACATGACATCAAAGATATGTACGGGGCTCAGTATCCTTCTGATCATTGCAAATGTGATCATGAATCTTAGACTTTATTGGAATACGACATCTTTATTTGCCACGCTTCTGATCTTTATCATGCTGTTCGGCGGACTTGCGCTGGTGCTCAAATCCATATTTGTCAATCCGAACGGCAAACATGGCAAGGATTACAGGAATTAAGCCGTTAAAGCTGTTATTTGATCCGGGAGACCGCAAAATGATCGTACCGGAACTTCTTATATATGAGTGAGGCAATATTATGAAAAGATCTATCAGAAAGCTGTTGTACAGACTGGCAGCGGTTTTGACGGGTATTCTTGTACTCGGCAATACCTTTGCGATCGAAAGTCTGGCGGCACCTAAGAAGACAAGTGCAAGGGCAAAATATGCCATGGCATTTGATGCGCAGTATTATGCGGCAACTTACCCGGATGTTGTGGCGGCGTATGGCAACAATTATGACAGCCTGCTTACACATTACATCAATAACGGTGTTAAGGAAGGCAGAAATGCTTCAGCCACGTTCAATGCCAAGGCTTACAGAGAGAATAATGAAGACCTGGATCAGGCCTACGGTGATAACTGGGCGGAATACCATGTTCATTATGCGGTATTCGGCGTCAACGAGAACCGCAAGTCCGTATACGGTAGAGGCACAAATAACGCAAAAACCGCAACTGCACAGCCTAAAGCCGTGACAGTCAAAGCGGGCAATATCATCGGAACATATACGACAAAGTATGATGCAAAGGTTGCAAGAGCAACAAATGTGGGCGTTGCAGCTTCTCGTATCAACGGTGTTGTCGTTAAAAGAGGAGAGAGTTTTTCATTTAATCAGACCATCCTTCCGAGGACTTCGGCCAACGGATATGTGGTCGCACCTATTTTCCTAAATAAACAACACGCCAGCGGTATAGGCGGTGGCGTGTGTCAGGTTTCTTCGACATTATATGCGGCCATGCTTTCGGCAGGCCTGCCTGCTACGGAGCGTCATCCCCATTCATTGCCGGTAACATATATTCCGGCGGGTATGGATGCCACTATAGCGGGAAATTCTCTGGATCTTAAGTTCGACAATACCTTTGATTTTCCGATCGTTATATATGCTTCCGCAGATAACGGAGTGCTTACCGTATCGATAGCAAGATATGAGTGACCAATCGACAGGAAATGATATGAGTGACCGATCGACAGGCATTTATCGGAGTGATCGGTGCTCACTCTTTTTCATTGTGGATCCTCAGTGCAAATATCTTATCAAGATATATCTTGTGTGAAGCTGTTATGATTGTATTGTGAAGAAGAAAGCGGTCCTCGTTCTGGGGATACGGTTCTTCTTTGGCTTCGGGTGTGATCCCGAATACCGAATACAGATTGCTTTCGAATTCATTGCAGAAATATTCATACAGCTCTTTACAATCATATTGTTTACCGCGTACATTGATCAGGTGCTCGATCTCTTCGAGAGAGAGCACTGATTTTGCGATTGCGATAAATATGATGTAGACGATCTGATCGCGGTAATACTGCTTTTTGATAGGATTGTCGATAAGCTTCTTCTTGACATAATTGCTTATCATGGACGATGTTATCGTTATTCCTTCAAGGTTTTCCAGATAGCCGCTTACATATTTGGTCGTCTGTTCAAGAAAAAGGCCGACATCCGGTATCTCGTTGTATTTGGGAAGATGAAATCTCTTGATATCATCGATCGCTCTTGTATTTTCAAATTTATCCATGGCTGATTCCCCTCACACATGATATTATATCTCAAAATACGATTTTTATCTTAATTTTTTTTTATAAATTGTAAGATACTTGACTTGCCATTATAATACTGATATAAATATATATGACATCGGTTTTTGAAAAACTTATGATAGGGAGATAAATACTATGAATTTACACATTACGATCGATTCTGCATCAAACTACAGAAGATTGGATGAGGTTAACGGAGTTAAACTGGACGGCTGCGTTGTACCTCTTAAGATCTGTACCGATGAGAAAGAGTTCATTGATGATGCGGATCTTGATATCAATGACATGGTCAGCTATCTGGAAGGAACAAAGCTTGCATCGCATTCGGCCTGCCCGGGTATTGATGAATGGCTTGAAAGCTTCGGTGAGCACGAATATGTCATAGGTATCACACTCGCAAGCATCTTATCGGGTTCCTACAATGCCTGCAGGGTCGCTGCGGAGCAGTATATGGAAGAACACGAAGGCAGAAGAGTATATGTACTTGATACAACGGCCATAGGACCGGTTGAAAAACTCTGTATCGAATATATAGCAAATAAGGAAAAAGCGGATCCGGAAGCTTTGAACTTCAAGAGTGCCGAAGAGTTTGACAGCTTCTGTAAGGAACTGGATGAGTATTGCCACAGAAATACAAAGATAGGATTTGCTTTAAAATCACTTAAGAATCTTGCAAATAATGGACGTATAAACAAAACTGTTGCCAAGATCGCAGAGACACTTAAGATTCACATCGTCGGGGATTTTTCGGAGACAGGTGTACTTCAGCCCAAGAATAAGGTAAGGGGCGATGACAAGACACTCCGTACTCTGGTTGATGCCATGAAGGAAGCCGGATACAAGGGCGGAAGGTTCATCATAGATCACTGTCTTGCAGTTGAGGATGCCGAAAACTTAAAGAACCTTATTTTAAAGGAGTTTCCGAATGCCGACATAACCATTGCCGAAACGACAGGACTCTGTACTTTCTACGCCGAAAGAGGCGGACTCGTTCTCGGATATGAGATCGAAGGTTAAATTGAACTGTCGTACCCGCTTACGAGATCGAAGTTTAATGCCGGTTCGATACGACTATACTTAAACATATAAAGATTTTCGGTAATAAAAGACCCGCGGAAGTGGGTCTTTTATTATTTGGCATGTGATGATATAATACGAATGTTGTAATAACAAAAAGGAGTTTTCATGGATTTTTTGAGAAGTCTGTTTGCCAATAAGGCCTTTTTGGCAGGGCTCGGCGGATGGGCTGTTGCACAGGTTGCCAAAACCATTATTTATGCCATAATCAACAAGAAATTTGAGCTAGAGCGTTTTGTCGGTGCCGGAGGTATGCCGAGCTGCCATTCATCCATGGTATGTGGCCTTGCGACCGCAACAGGCATGATATACGGCGGAGGCAGTATTGAATTTGCGATAGCGCTCTGCTTTGCGATCATAGTCATGTATGATGCCATGAATGTGCGTATGGAAACAGGACGTCAGGGCAAGATCCTCAATGATATGATCGAGATATTCCAGAACATGGGTAAGAATATCTCACCGGAAGAAAGATTAAAGGAACTTGTCGGACATACACCGTTGCAGGTTCTCATAGGTGCACTCACCGGTGTAATAGTAGCGGTCATAATAGTCAGATTTCTGTAGTAAAGGTTTATATATGTTTAAAAAATATCTTATTTCATTTTTGATATCCATGGTTCCGCTCATTGAACTCAGGGTTGCAATACCTTATGCTCTGACGGCCGGGATACCCGTACTAAACGCTTATATAGTCTGTATAATCGGAAATATGCTTCCGGTTCCCGTAATCTATCTGTTTGCGAGAAAGGTTCTTGCATGGGGACAGAAGAAGAACATACCTCTTTTCAGCAGGTTCTGTGATTTTTGTATGGTAAAAGGTGAAAAGGGCGGGGAAAAGCTGCAGAGCAAGGCAGGACGCGGATTGTATGTCGCACTGTTTTTATTTGTCGGTATACCGCTGCCGGGTACGGGAGCATGGACAGGCACACTTGCTGCCAGCATACTCGATATGGACTTTAAGAAAAGTGTCATCGCCGTACTTGCGGGAGTTGTGCTCGCCGGTGTGATCATGGGATGCGGTACCGGTATAGTTGCCTGGTTTGTAGGGCTGTTTTGATTGCTTTAGGGGAGTTTTTTAATGTGGAATGATCTTCTGCAATTATTCAAATTCTTATGCATACTTCTGATCCTCGGCATTTCGGTATTGCCGCTTTGTTTCAAACTTTTTCATAAGTTTGAGAACAGGGGATTTATATTTTCGGGGATCATCGGTCTGTATCTGTCCGGATATCTGATGTGGTTTTTTTCTTCCTGCCACATTCTGAAGTTTGGAGTGGGCACTTCATGGTTCTGCGTCATTCTGATAACCGTTCTTAATTATTCATATGTTTTTTGGAAATATAAAAAAGGCGACAACTCGTTTTTTGAGGAACTCAGGGCTTCTTTCAGATATATGCTCATCGAAGGCCTTGTATTTGCTTTCCTTTTTGTGCTCGTATGCATTATCTATGCGTACAGGGTGCCTTCTTACGGTACCGAACGCTTCATGGATCTTGGATTTATGATGTCCATCGCAAGGACTGAATATATGCCGGCTGCCGATATTTGGTGCGCGGGGAAAAGCATCAATTATTATTATTTCGGCCAATATATATTTACATTTGCCGGTAAACTGGCATTTATAGACATGGGTTATGCCTATACCTTCGGACTTTATGCCGTGATGGCTTTTGCGCTTGTCGGCATCTTTGCACTTGTAAGAAATATTTCAAAGAGCAGGATCGCAGGTATCATTTCCTCATGTGCAGTCGTGTGTGCGGGCAGTTTTCATTTTATAGTTTTTAAATATCTGGTTCCCGCCGTATGGGAAATGCTTCAGCTCGAAGGTCCGGCGCCCAACTACTGGTTTGCAAATTCGACCAGATACATAGGCTACATTCCCGAAGTCGCCAATGATCATACGATCCATGAATTCCCGGCGTATTCGTTCATAGTAGGTGACCTTCATGCACATGTGGTAAATATGATGGCAGTCATATGCATCCTGGCCATTCTGTGGGCCTGGCTGCAGGATTCCGACAGTTTGAGTGACAGCTGGCTGAAGAACATGCTCGATCTTAAAATAGCGTGTCTGGGCTTTCTGATCGGCATAAGCTTTATGGCCAACAGCTGGGATTTCATGATCTACTTCGTGGTTTCGGGCAGCATCATATTGTTTGGACTGATCAGACATTTCGGTAAGGACAACACGGCCGGATACACGAAACCTGTCAGATGCAAGAAGATCATAGGCAATACTGCGGCAATAGGCGCGTTTGTCGTGATAATCACATTGGCGGTCGCTCTGCCGTTCTCACTGAACTTCAAGACGATGACCGAGGGACTGGGTATTGCTTATACGCATACGAGATGGTATCAGTTCCTGATTCTCTGGGGCTTTGACCTTATTATGACGGCATTGTTCACAGCACTCATCATAAGACTTAAGAAACTGACGCTGTCAGCTCTTTACGTACTGCTGCTCTTGCTGTGTGCGACCGGGCTTATATTCATGCCGGAGTTTATATTTGTCAAGGATATCTATATAGACGGATTCCCGAGGGCCAATACGATGTTCAAACTTACGTTTGAAGCATTTATCATGTTCGGCCTCTGCTCGGGTTATATCGTCAATTTTTTCCACACTCAGGCAAAGGCCGAGGAGGAGATGTATTACAGGAAAAAATACCGGCGGACTGCGACAGGATTGCTGATCTGTATCGCAATGCTGTCCGGTTATATCTTTATGGCGACCCGTATGTGGTTAAATGACGGCGGCAATAAAGGCTATCTCAGCATGGATGCGGCCTACAGCATAAGGCTTGAAAACCAAACGGAGATGGGTGCCATAGATTCACTGACAGATCAGGTCGCGGATACAGGTGAATTGCAGCCCGTTGTTCTCCAGGCAGACGGCGACAGCTATTCTAACAGCTGCTATGTATCGGTGCTAACGGGATTTCCGACCGTTATGGGCTGGAGGACCCACGAATGGCTGTGGAACAATTCCTATAATTTCTACGAACTCAGAGCGGGTGACATTAAGGATATTTATACGGGGACCGACAGCATGAGGGCAAAGTCACTGCTTGACAAATATAATGTTGACTATATTTACATCGGACCGCGTGAATACGAAAAGTACGGCACGGTCGAAAACGGTGTGCTTGAAACACTGGGAGAGATCATTTTCCTGGCGGTCGGTGATAACGGTCAGATCATCGAGATCATAAAAATTGACTGAATGAGCTGGAGTCGCGGAATGAAAAGCAACAGCAAAGCTTTATTGTTGATAACCTTTATATACATATATCTGCCGGTCTGCATATTCATGATCGGTCACACTAAGATAGCGGTATGGATCATAACGTTATCTTTTTGTGCTTTTTTCATGAAAAAAATGTATGAGGATTATACCGGCGAACTTGAGAACACCGAGCCTGTGAAGATCGGTCCGTGGATGATGGCGCTTTCCGCCCTTATCCTGATCGTGATCTGTATACTCATAGGTTTCGGAGGTATATTCCAGCAGGCGGGAGACTGGCACAAACATAATGCAGTGCTGCGTGATCTCGTGAACCGCAGCTGGCCCGTATATTATGAGAGATACGAAAAAAGCATGCTGACCTATTATTTGGGGCAGTACATGCTTCCGGCACTGATCGGTAAAGCCGTACGCGGTCTTGTAATGGCAAGAAACGGCGGGATGGAGACAGACATTGGCTTTAAGGTCGCAAGCGCCGTAATGGCCGTATGGGGCGTTACAGGGCTGTATCTTGTTTATCTGAATCTCGTGCGTATCACAAAAAGCGATAATGTAAAAAAACAGTTCAGGACACTGTTCATCATGCTGTTATTCTGCGGTGCGTTGCCGCTTGCACAGCTCGTGTGCAATGACCTCTATTCGGTCGACATGTTCTCACTCGGGGCACATCACTGGCTCCTCGTAGAAGATTTTATGCTTCAGTACCGAAGTAATATCGTCATGATACGCTGGGTGTATCCACAGGTGATAGTCATCTGGCTGATCGTGATGCTCTTTATGGAGCACAAAAAACATACCGAACATTATGTGCTTTTATTTGCACCGGCACTTCTGTACGGTACATTTTCGATCGTATGCTTCGCTTGCCTCGGTATAGCCGTTGCCGTTCAGAGTTTCATCAAGGCGGAAGATAAGAAAAAGAGCTTATTTAAGATATTTTCACTTTCAAATATATGCACGATGGCCACTCTGGGAACCGTACTGATCACGTATTTCCTCGGCTATATGCAGGTAGAGAAGCCGAGATACATGAAGTTTCATGTGCAGGATATGGATCTTGGGACAGTGTGGATCATATTTATATTTGACTTTATGATGTTCGGGATATATGCGATCTGTACTTTTAAGGAGCATAAGAAGGACATCATATATTACACGACAGTTGCGGTACTTACCGTTATACCCGTATTCCGTATGGGACTGTGCAATGACTGGGTAATGGGAACGTCGATCCCGGGATTGTTTGTGATAATGATCTTTGTGATCGAGCTGTTCAATACTTACGATCGCCGGGTGAAGTCGGAAGATGTCGACCGTAAGCTCGTTGTCAGGGCGACGGTAACGGCTGTGGTACTTGTGATAGGCATGTGGTATCCGCTCATGGAGATAAAGGACAATATAAAGGTCTACAAGACAGAATCGCATCTTCAGGATGTCTACGGTTCGCTTGAGTTCTACTCAAACAGGGATGCCGAGCTGTCGGAGGATATGCTCTACAATTATTACACCTATGAGCCGGAGGACAAGTTCTTCTACAAATATCTTGCCGCAAGAAAGATGAAGAGTGACACAAACGCTGAAACGGATGAAAAAAAGGACAGCGTCTCGGGGTTTTATTTTGATACTTATGTAAATATTAGGGTGTTTGATGACACGAACGGTATCATATTGGACGATGCACTCGAAAAATGCGCTGAGTATGAGAGGATATTTTCAAGGACCGATCCGGAAAGCGAGTTATATAAGATAAACAGCAGGCAGGGCAACCTGAATACGGACGAAGACGGAGCCTATATGACGGATATTTCCGAGGATATGTACAGTGTCATATGCCTTGGAAGGGAATACGCCGATTCCACATCGGGATGCTTTGACATCGCTATAGGGAATGTGAGCGAACTCTGGGACTTTCATGCCGAGGATCCGAAGGTACCCGATAAAGAAAGTATAGAAAAAGCACTTTTAAATTCCGGGACGGACGGCATCATGGTCGATAAGACAGGGGACGGCAAATGCTTTCTGATCCTTGAGGACGATGCCAAACTGGATCTCGGCGGGATTGCAAAGGGTTATATAGCTGATAAACTCAAGGATTTTCTTGTGAGCGAGGGCTGTAAGGAAGCAGTGATCTCGCTGGGAGGCAATGTAGTCTGCATAGGCGACAAGAACGGTGAAGGATACATTGTGGGCGTTCAGAAGCCCTTCGGAGATCTGGGCGAAACGATCGATACCGTTAATATTGCCGACTGCTCGGTCGTCACATCCGGTATATACGAAAGATATTTTGAGATCGATGATAAGATATATCACCATGTGATAGATCCGAAGACCGGCTATCCTGTGGAGAACGATCTTGCAGGAGTCACCGTGATATGTGAGGATTCCGCCAAGGCGGATGCACTGTCGACCGCACTTCTCATCATGGGCAGTGATGAGGCCATGAATTACATAAACAGGCAGGCAAATGATGTATCGGCCATACTTGTAAGACGTGACGGCAGTATAGTCAAATTCAATGTTTGACAGGTTTAAGGTCAGTACTTATAATAATTTGGAATGATAAAATAAAAGCAATTTGCGGAATGGAGATTTTGATGAGACAGTATACATCGAATGAACTTAGAAAGATTTGGAAAGATTTTTATATAGAGAGAGGTCATGTGGATGTCGGAGCGGTTTCACTTGTTTCGGACGGTTCCACCGGTGTTCTGTTCAACGTTGCCGGTATGCAGCCGCTTATGCCCTATCTTCTCGGAGAAAAGCATCCGCTCGGTACAAGACTGTGCAACATACAGGGCTGTGTAAGGACCAATGATATTGACTCCGTAGGCGACAAGAGCCATGGGACTTTTTTTGAGATGATGGGGAGCTGGAGCCTTGGGGATTATTTCAAGGAAGACCGCTGCAAATGGAGCTATGAACTTCTCACCGAGGTATTTGGTTTTGATGCGGATCATCTTGCCGCGACAGTATTTGCCGGCGATGAAAACGCACCCCGTGACGAAGAAGGTGCCGCCTGCCGAATAAAGTCGGGCTTCAAGAAAGAGAATATCTATTATCTTCCCGCCGAAGACAACTGGTGGGGACTTGAGTACGGTCCCTGCGGACCCGACAGCGAGATGTTCTATATCGCAGATGTTCCGGATTGTGGACCGAATTGCGGACCGGGCTGCTCATGCGGCAAATATACCGAGCTCGGCAATGATGTATTTATGCAATATGAAAAGCATAAGGACGGCAAGCTTACACCCCTTAAGCAGAAGAATGTCGATACGGGATGGGGACTTGAACGTAATCTTGCTTTCTTAAACGGAACAAAGGACGTATACAAAACAGACCTTTATCTTCCGGTAATAAACTATATCGAGAAAGAATCAGGCTATGATTATGACAATGACGATAAGCTGTCCAGATCCATGAGGATACTTGCGGATCATCTTCGTACAAGCGTGATGCTGATCGGTGATGAAGCAAAGCTGCTCCCTTCAAATGCAGGAGCAGGCTACGTTTTAAGAAGACTGATACGTCGTGCGGTAAGACACAGCCGTACGCTCGGTCTTAAGAAGAACAATATGCTTGATATCGCTTGTATATTTATTGACGATATATATGCCGAGAGTTATCCGTTGCTTGTAACGAACCGTGATTTCATCATTAAAGAACTGGATAAGGAGATCGTGCGTTTTGAGAGTACTCTTGAAAACGGCATGAAGGAGTTCAAAAAGATCCTTGATGACAAAAAGAACTCAGGTGCTGCGGGTATCGATGGGGATAATGCATTTTACCTTTACGATACTTTCGGTTTCCCTATCGAGCTTACAGTGGAAATGGCAGGCGAAGAAGGCTTAAGCGTTGATGAAGAAGGCTTCAATAAGGCCATGGATGCAGCTAAGCAAAAGGCAAGGGACAGCAGAAGTTTTTCTGCAAAACTGAGCGCCGACAGCGATGTGTTCGAGAGCCTTGGAGATAAGATAACGGAATTTGTCGGATATAAAAAACTTGAGAGCGATGCTATGATCATTGGTATTGCAGGTGATGAAGGCATGGCCAATGTCTTAAACACAGGTGATGAGGGAACCGTGGTAACGGATGTCACACCGATGTATGCTACCATGGGCGGTCAGTGTGCGGATCACGGTACAATAGAAAAGGGCGATGCGGTATTTGCCGTTGAAGACGTGATGAAGCTCAAGGGCGGAAGGGTAGCCCATATCGGAAAGGTTGTAAAGGGATCATTTGAAAGCGGTGATAAGGTCACCGTTAAGGTTGATAAAGTAAGAAGAAGCAGTATTTGCAAGAATCACAGTTCGACACATCTGCTTCAGAGTGCATTAAAGGAAGTTCTCGGTGACGATGTTCATCAGGCAGGCTCTTATCAGGATGCGGAGAAGACAAGATTTGACTTCGCACACGACAGGGCCATGACAAAAGAAGAGATCGATAAGGTCGAGGCGATCGTCAACAATAAGATCGCAGAGGATATGGAAGTTGTTACGCAGGTGCTTTCAATAGAAGATGCAAAAAAGACAGGCGCTACGGCTTTGTTCGGAGAGAAGTACGGTGACACCGTAAGAGTTGTCGGAATGGGAGATTTTTCAAAGGAATTCTGCGGTGGTACTCATGTCGCACATACAGGTCAGATAGGCAGCTTCAAGATCATGAGCGAAAGCGGTGTTGCTGCAGGAGTGAGACGTATCGAAGCGATCACTGCGGACAATGTAAGAGAGTACTATAAGAAACTTGAAAATGAACTCGAGGAAGCTGCGGGAATAGTAAAGACTACACCCGTAAATCTTTTGGAAAAGCTTTCGGGCATGATGAAGGAGATCAAAGAACTTTCGTCCGAGATCGAGAGTCTGAAGGCCAAGGCAGCACAGGGAGCACTCGGCGACGTTATGGACAGCGTAAAGGACGTTAACGGTGTCAAGCTGCTGGCAGCAAAGGTTCCGGGTACTGATATGAATGCTCTCAGGGATCTCGGTGATCAGTTAAAGACCAAGCTCGGTGAAGGGGTTGTGGTTCTCGCGGGTGATACCGACGGAAAGGTAAATCTCGTTGTAATGGCTACCGATGAAGCCCGGAAGAAGGGCGCACATGCGGGAAATCTCATAAAAGAGATCGCTTCACTCGTAGGCGGCGGTGGCGGCGGACGTCCCAATATGGCTCAGGCAGGAGGCAAGAATCCCGCAGGGATTGATGCCTGTCTTGAGAAGGCAGTTGAGGTACTTGAAGGACAGATACACTAAATATAGTACTTTAGTCACAGATCTATTACACATATAATGTTATTATATTTTTGAATAAGAAAAACAGTAAAGATTTTGAAGGTCAGAAGGGGAACATTGTATGGAGAGCAGTTTCAAATTTATTAAGATCACGGCTTATTTTGTATGGTTTATGGCACTGGTGGCGGTCCTTGTGGCATTGTGCATTTTTTCAAACCTGAACAAGTCAAAGGTGCCGGCTGACGGACAGCAGACGGTGACGATCGGCGAAAATAAGTAAATATGTGAAAAATCTTGTCAGAACTTGAAAAAACTGTTGACGAAATGCTAAAAATTGTTATAATAATGAATGTGTTTATGCACAAATAACCTGAATCAGTCATTGAAAGCAGGACTGAAGGGAGGCTAAGTTAAGTGTCAAGTGTTATCGTAAAAGAAAACGAAACTTTAGATAGCGCATTACGTCGCTTCAAGAGAAGTTGCGCAAAGGCTGGTATCCAGCAGGAGATCAGAAAACGTGAGCATTACGAGAAGCCCAGCGTAAAGCGTAAGAAAAAATCTGAAGCTGCAAGAAAGCGTAAGTATAATTAATACGTATAAAACCCTCGGAACCGTCTGAGGGTTTTTTTGTGCCCGAAGTATGCTATAATTTAATGGAAATAAGCACCGAATCCGGAGAAAAACGTGAAAATATTTTTATTGATTATCTGCGTGCTCATATTGATCGTTGTCATATTCAGTATCGTGGACAACAAGCATCTCGTGACGCGCATCTATAAGATCAAAAGTGAAAAGATCGACAGACCTTTGAGGATCGCATTTCTTTCGGATCTTCATGACAATAAGATCGGACGCGACAATTGCAGGCTCACCGAGGCTGTAAAAAAAGCATGTCCCGATGTCATACTGGTGGGGGGAGATATGATAACGGCACATAAAGGCTGTGACATCACTGACGCATTGAAGTTCATGGCCGATATCGCGGCGATCGGTGTTCCCGTTGTATACGGTATAGGCAATCATGAGTACAGGATGTACAGATACCGCGAGGATTACGGTGATACCTATGATAAACTCATTGACGGCTTAAGAAAGCTGGGTATCACGGTTACGGAAAATGAAAAGATCGATCTGAAAGACATTGGCATTGAAGTACAGGGTCTGATGATCGACAGAAAATATTACGCGAGATTTACCCCCACAGAGCTTACAAAGGAAGCATTGAGGGAATATATCGGCGAATATGATGATTCAGGGTTCAGAGTTCTTCTGGCTCATAACCCGGAATATTTTGATACATATGCAGGAGAAGCTGACCTGGTGCTTTCCGGACATGTTCACGGGGGGATCGTTAGGCTGCCTTTCCTTGGCGGAGTGATGTCTACGCGGCTTACTTTATTTCCGAGATATGACGGAGGAAGATTTGACAAGGACGGTTCAGTCATGGTCATAAGCAGGGGACTCGGAAGCCATACGCTGCCTTTCAGGGTGATGAATCCCGTAGAACTTGTCATTATCGATATTGAACGGCATGATAATGTCAATTAGCCGATAGTATTGTTCATCAGGATGATATCTGATCGTCAGGATAATATTTGCTCTTGTTTTTTACTACCATATTTTGTACAATTATAAGGTGTGGACTTGTGTTTACCACAATATATGGTAAAAGAGGCGTGTTATGGCTTTAAATGTTAAACTTGAAGTATTTGAGGGACCGCTGGACCTGCTGCTTCACCTTATCGAAAAAAACAAGGTAGATATTTATGATATCCCGATAGTGCTCATTACCGAGCAGTATCTTGATTATATCAAACAGATGGAAAGCGAAGATATGAACGTTATGAGCGAGTTTTTGCTCATGGCTGCCACATTACTTGATATCAAATGCAAAATGCTCCTTCCCAAGGAAGTCGACGAAGAAGGTGAAGAGGTCGATCCCAGAGAAGAGCTTGTACAGAAACTGCTTGAGTATAAGATGTATAAGTATATGTCATTTGAACTTAAGGACATGCATATGGGCGCGGAGAGATTCGTCTATAAGCATGAGACACTTCCGGAAGAAGTTAAGAAATATCGCCCGCCGATAGATTATGATTATCTTCTGGGTGAACTTAATCTTCAGAGCCTTCACAGGATATTTCAGGAGACGCTCAAGCGTAAGGAAGACAAGATCGATCCCATCAGAAGCCAGTTCGGCAACATCGAAAAGGATGAGATAGAGCTTGAAGCCAAGACCGAATACATAAAGAACTATATACTGTCACATGACAGACTGGGCTTCAGGGATCTTCTGGAAAAGCAGAACAGCAAGATGGAGATAATAGTTACATTTCTTGTCGTACTTGAACTCATCAAGGTCGGGATCATCGTGATCGAACAGGATCATATATTTGACGATATCATCATATGCGTATGCGATGATGCCGAGAGCAGGATGCATCTCGCGGACTTTGATGTATAGAAGGGATTTGTGGATTCGTTAAGGATAAACGGGGTAAAACCCTGAGGATGGGAATTTATGAAAAAAGCAAAACAGGAAGCCGTTATCGAGGCAGTTCTGTTTTCTGTGGGTGAATCGGTCAAGACCGAGAAGCTGGCTGAATTGATCGGCGCAAGCACGGAACAGACAAAAAAGATCATAAATGATATGAAGACCAAGATGGAAGCAGAAAACCGCGGTGTTACGATCACAGAGATCGAAGATGGTTTTCAGATGTGCAGTAAGGCCGAGATGTACGAATATCTCATTGACATCACAAAGACCGACAGAAAGTATACTCTGACGGATACGGCTCTTGAAACACTATCCATCATAGCATACAAACAGCCGGTCACCCGTGCCGATATAGAGAAGATCCGTGGGGTTGACTGCTCACATGCGATAAACAGGCTCATAGAACTCGATCTTGTCAAGGAACTTGGCAGGATGGACGCACCGGGTAAACCGATATTATTCGGTACGACGGAACAGTTTTTGCGCAGTTTTGGCGTAAGATCGCTCGAAGACCTTCCTGAAATGAGTCAGGTAATGCAAGAGGAATTCAGAGAACAGGCCGAACAGGAGGTTCAGCTTAGTCTCAATATCTGATATGGTGGGGTATATGGCTACAAAAGAAGAAGCAAAGGCTAAACTCAGAAAAGCAGGCTACAGCGTGGTTGATGACAATTCGGTACTTACTGTCATCATACCTGCCAAGGCATCAATAAAGAATACAGTTAAGCAGGTCAGGGATCTGCTCACAGGCATGGATTACAATGCGAGCTTCGGGGTAAGACAGCATGATTACAGCAGTGATGATGCGGAACTCTCGGAAGGCTCTTATACTGAAGGTGAGGAGAATGCTGAAGTTACTGAAGCGGAAGAAGAGATCGATCTTTCATATTCCGAAACATCAGAAAACGATGGAGAGGCGAAGGTAGCAGAAGCGCCCAAACCCGTACCAAAGAAGCGCGATGGCAAGAAATCCGCCACAGCCGTTAAAAGCACTGAGAGTGAAAGAGAGGATGCGGATAAGAAGGTTGGATCGGAAGAAAATGATGATGATTTTCTTGATGAGGAAGACGAAAATTTCGATGAGATCGACAATGTGAAACTGGATGAATATGACATGGACATGCTGCTAAATGAGGAAAGCATTCAGTTTTCGCTGGAGGATTTCGGACTGACTTAAAGTCAGACATTTGACGGGGGTTATTCATATGGCTGATAAGACAGTTAAAAAAGTCTCTGACGGCAATGAGAATATACGATCAAAAGATAAGAAGCGCGGAAGCGGTCTTGAGCGCAGACTTATCTCTCTTGCCTTCTGGCCCATGATACTTATGGGCATAGTTATCACGATCGCAAGCTATTTTATATTTGTCTATAATACGCAGAATGAGGTCAGACGCAATCTGACCAATGCTGCAAATTCTTTACGCATTCACTATGACAGGACATTCCCGGGAGATTATACCGTAGAACAGGACTCAAAGGGTCAATACAAGCTTTTAAAGGGTGGTACCGACATATCCGACACCAATGAGATATTGGACGAATTTAAGGCCGCTACGGGCATGGAATACGCATTTTTCTATCTTGACGTAAGTATGCTCACTACCATTAAAGACGGCAACGGAGAGAGGATACTTTATGCTACGGCCCAGCCTTTTGTATCCGATGCGGTCATCAAGAACAATAAGACGAGTTTTTACAATAACATAGTTTTGGATAAGTCTAAATATTTCGGAATTTATCTGCCGCTTGAGAATGCGGATGGAACAACGATAGGCATGTTATTTGCAGGCAAATCCACCTATGAGGTCGAAAAGGAGAGCATGAGGGCCATATTGTGGGTGCCTCTGATCACCGTTATTTTCTCTGTTATAGGTGCTCTTATCAGCACGATCCCGTCAAAGGATATCATTAAGACCATTAATAAAGAGAAAAAGTTCCTTGCTGAGATCGCTGCCGGAAACTTAAGCGCAAGTATGGATGAGAAGATCTTACACAGGAAGGATGAGCTGGGTGATATGGCCAAGTTTACCCAGTCGGTACAACGTTTCATAAAGGATATGATCGAGCGTGATGCGCTTACAAAGCTGTATACGAGACGTGTCGGACAAAGCAAGATCAATTACACGCAATACCAGCTGGAGGAAGCCGGAGTCCACTACTGCGTTTGTATGGCCGATATTGATTTCTTTAAGAATTTCAATGATACATACGGGCATGACTGCGGTGATCTGGTCTTAAGGGAAACCGCAAGGATCTTCAATGAAAATATGATCGGCAAGGGCTACACGATAAGATGGGGTGGAGAGGAATTCCTTGTCATCTATGAGGACTTCGATCTTGACAAAGCTTATGCCCATCTGTGCATGATCAGGCAGAAAATACTTGAGAATATCATAGAATATCAGGGACAGAAACTCTCGGTTACCATGACGTTCGGTCTTACGCAGGGTGATAACAGGAGCATCGATGAGGTCATAAAGGAAGCCGATTCACTTCTTTATATCGGTAAACAGGGTGGAAGAAACCGTATCGTCACAAGCCGTGATGCCTCGGAAAATAAAGATGAACTGGCAGGCATACGAGAAAAACAAAAAAATACGATAAAAATTTAACAAATTTGATAAAATCTTTGTGAAATAGTAAAAAATAGGGAAGAAACCGCTTTTTCTTTCCTATTTTTTATGTTATACTTGTATGCGGTGCGATTTGGCTCAAATTTTGAGCATTCATCATAAATTATTTATCAAACGGAGGGCTTTTTAATGAGTACTACTACAAGCGCGAGCGGACGTATAGCAGCTCTGCTCGATGAGAACAGTTTCGTTGAAATCGGTGCTAAAGTTACTGCAAGAAGCACGGATTTTAATCTGAAACAGACGAATACTCCTTCGGACGGCGTAATTACCGGCTATGGAGTAATCAACGACAATCTTGTGTATGTATACGCTCAGGATGCTTCTGTTCTAGGCGGAAGTGTTGGTGAGATGCATGCCAAAAAGATTGCGAACCTCTATGATCTTGCTTTGAAAACCGGCGCACCGGTTATCGGTCTTATCGATTCGGCAGGATTGAGACTGGAGGAGGCTTGCGACGCATTGAATGCGTTTGGTGAGATCTTTGCCAAGCAGGCAAGTGCTTCAGGCGCTATTTTGCAGATCACGGCAGTGTTCGGATCTTGCGGTGGCGGGCTTGCACTTATTCCTTCACTTACTGATTTCACCTTTATGGAAAGCAAGGCTAAATTATTTGTTAACTCTCCCAATGCTATAAAGGATAATTATGCTGAAAAATGTGACACATCCGATGCAAAGTTCCAGTCGGAAGAATCCGGACTTGCCGATGTGGTTGCTGATGAGGACAGCATCTATGCTCAGATAAGAGGGCTTGTAAGCATGCTTCCTTCAAATTGTGATACCGATAATTCATTTACCGATTGCACCGATGACCTTAACCGTTCATGTGAAGGTATTGCCGGCGTATATCAGGATTCATCTTATGTGGCAAGCATGATCGCGGATGACAATTCATTCTTTGAGATCAAGGCCGGTTATGCAAAGGATATGGTTACGGGATTTATCAGACTTAACGGCGCTACAGTGGGCGTTGTAGCCAACAGAAGCGTTGTTTATGACGAAGAAGGCAAGAAGAGCGAAGAGTTCGACGGCTCCCTCAGCGCAAAGGGCTGCGAGAAGGCTGCTGATTTCGTAAATTTCTGTGATGCTTTCGGTGTTCCCGTTCTTTCACTTACCGATGCATCAGGCTTTTCCGCTGCATGCAAGTGCGGTGAGAAGAAGATAGCAAAGGCTGCCGCTAAACTTGTTTATGCATTTGCCAATGCAACCGTTCCCAAGGTTAACGTTATAGTAGGAAAAGCTTTCGGTTCTGCATATACCATCATGAATTCAAAGGCTCTCGGAGCTGATATGACATTTGCATGGGACAATGCAAAGGTTGGTATGATGGATTCAAAACTTGCCGCTCAGATCATCTGCGACGGTAAGGGCGCTGATGCTATCGCTGAATGTGCAAAGTCATATGACGGCCTTCAGAACAGCGTCGATGCAGCTGCATCAAGAGGATATGTTGACACGATCATCGCTCCCGAGGATACAAGAAAGTATGTTATCGGAGCATTTGAGATGCTTTTTCCCAAGTATGTAGAGACTGCAGCTAAAAAACACGGCGCGGTCCTGTAAGAGAGTGAGGTGCCTATGAACGCGATTCTTTTAACAAAAGATATGGGCGAGCTCATGAAAAATGCAGGACTTAACACATTGCTCGGCATGGGTACGGTATTTATCGTTCTTATAATAATCATGCTGGTTATCTCTTCATTTAACCTTATAGGAAAAAATAAGAAGAATGAAAAAGAAGAACCCAAGTCAGGTGTGGACAAAGCTGTTGAGCAGATCGCCAAAGGCGAAGAGATCAATGATAATGATGATACTGAGCTTGTTGCAGTAATATCTGCTGCTATAGCAGCATACGAAGGCAGCTCTAACGGAAGCGGATATGTTGTTCGCTCAATAAGAAGAATTAGATAATATCGGAGGAAATAAAAATGAAAAATTATACCATTACTGTTAATGGCAATGTATATGATGTAGTAGTTGAAGAAGGCAGCACAGGCGGAGCAGTAAGCGCTCCCAAGGCAGCACCCAAGGCCGCTCCCAAAGCAGCACCCGCAGCAGCTCCCAAGGCAGCAAGCGCAGGTGCGGGCAGCATAAGGGTTGAAGCCGGAGCTGCAGGTAAGGTATTCAAGATCGAAGCAAACGTAGGCCAGGCTGTAAAGTCAGGCGATACTGTTGTTATAATTGAAGCCATGAAGATGGAGATCCCTGTTGTCGCTCCTCAGGACGGAACAGTAGCAAGCATCGATGTAGCGGTAGGCGATCCTGTAGAAGCAGGCGCATGTCTTGCAACATTGAACTAAAGCTTTCTGCTTTGGGAACATTTAGTTCCACTATTCTAGGAGGAAATTATAATGGACTACATTTACAATACGTTTAATAATCTGGTTCACCAGACAGCGTTTTTTAACCTGTCCGTTGGTAACTATATTATGATTGGAGTAGCCTGCTTTTTCTTATACCTTGCGATCAAAAAAGAATACGAGCCTTTGCTTCTTGTTCCGATCGCATTCGGTATGCTGTTGGTAAATATCTATCCTGATATCATGATGAGCTTCAAGGATTCACCCAACGGTGTCGGCGGTCTGCTGTATTATTTCTATATTCTGGATGAATATGCCATCCTTCCTTCACTTATATTTATGGGTGTAGGTGCGATGACAGACTTCGGTCCTCTTATTGCAAATCCCAAGAGCTTCCTGCTTGGTGCAGCTGCTCAGTTTGGTATATTTGCTGCTTATTTCGGAGCTATCTGGATGGGCTTCAACGATAAGGCAGCCGCAGCGATCTCTATCATAGGCGGTGCTGACGGCCCCACATCCATCTTCCTTGCCGGTAAGCTCGGACAGACGGATCTTCTCGGACCCATCGCGGTTGCGGCATATTCTTATATGTCACTGGTTCCGATCATTCAGCCTCCGATCATGAAGGCTCTTACGACAGAAAAGGAAAGAAAGATCAAGATGGCTCAGTTACGTCCCGTATCAAAGCTTGAAAGGATCCTCTTCCCTATAATCGTTACGATAGTTGTATGTATGATACTTCCCACAACAGCTCCCCTTGTAGGTATGCTGATGTTAGGTAACCTTTTCAAGGAGTCCGGCGTTGTAAGACAGCTTACTGATACAGCGAGCAATGCGCTCATGTATATAGTTGTTATCCTGCTCGGTACTTCCGTAGGTGCTACAACAAGTGCAGAAGCATTCCTTAACTGGGCAACCATCAAGATAGTTGTTCTCGGACTTATTGCATTTGCATTCGGTACTGCTGCGGGTGTTATATTCGGTAAACTCATGTGCTTCTTTACACATGGAAAGACCAATCCGCTTATCGGTTCTGCAGGTGTTTCTGCGGTTCCCATGGCAGCCAGGGTTTCACAGAAGGTTGGTGCGGAAGCCGATCCCACAAACTTCCTGTTGATGCATGCTATGGGCCCCAACGTTGCCGGTGTTGTAGGTACAGCCGTTGCGGCAGGTACATTTATGGCGATTTTTGGAATATTCTAAATATATAAAGGAGAATCATTATGGCTAAGAAAAAAAGTGAACTTGAAGCTAAGCCGGTTGGCATAATGGAAACAGTTCTTCGTGATGCGCATCAGTCATTGATCGCAACAAGAATGCCTACCGAGATAATGCTTCCTATAGTAGAAAAGATGGATAAGGTTGGCTACCACGCAGTAGAATGCTGGGGTGGTGCAACATTTGATGCTTCTCTTAGATTCCTTAAAGAAGATCCCTGGGATCGTTTGAGAAAGCTTCGTGACGGTTTTAAGAATACCAAATTGCAGATGCTTTTCAGAGGACAGAACATCCTTGGATATCGTCCTTACGCAGACGATGTTGTATATGCTTTCGTTGAGAAGTCAATTGCAAACGGTATTGATGTTATCAGAATTTTTGACTGTCTGAACGATCTGAGAAACCTCCAGGCAGCTGTAGATGCTACAAATAAGATCAAGAAGCAGGAAGGAAGAGGAGAGGCTCAGATAGCACTTTCCTACACGCTTGGTGATGCCTATACACTTAAGTATTGGGCAGATATGGCAAAGAAGATAGAAGAGATGGGTGCAGATTCGATCTGTATCAAGGATATGGCAGGCTTGCTCGTTCCTTACAGAGCTGCTGAGCTTATCAGCGCAATGAAGGAAAATACAAACCTTCCCATCCAGCTTCATACACATTACACCTCAGGTGTTGCTTCAATGACATACCTCAAGGCTGTTGAAGCCGGAGTTGACGTTATCGACTGTGCTATCAGCCCGTTCGCTCTCGGAACATCACAGCCCGCTACGGAAGTTATGGTTGAGACATTCAAAGGTACACCTTATGACACAGGTTATGATATGGACCTGTTGGCTGAGATCGCAGATTACTTCCGTCCTTACAGAGAACAGTGCATCGAGAGCGGTCTTATGAGCACAAAGGTTCTCGGCGTTAACATCAAGACATTGCTGTATCAGGTTCCCGGTGGTATGCTTTCAAACATGGTAAGCCAACTTAAAGAACAGAATGCAGAAGATAAATATCAGGAAGTTCTTGAAGAGATCCCTAAGGTTCGTAAGGACTGCGGTGAGCCGCCGCTCGTTACACCTTCTTCACAGATCGTCGGAACACAGGCTATATTCAATGTTCTTATGGGTGAGAGATATAAGATGGCTACAGGGGAGTTTAAGGATCTCCTGAGAGGTAATTACGGCCAGACAGTTAAGCCTATGAACAAGGACGTTATCAAGAAGGTTATCCCCGGTGAAAAGAGAAGTACCGCAAGATCTGCAGAAGCTACCGGACATACAGAGCCCGAGCTTGAGAAGCTTGAGGCAGAGATGAAAGAATGGAAACAGCAGGATGAGGACGTACTGAGCTACGCATTGTTCCCGCAGGTTGCTACAGACTTCTTCAAGTATCGTCAGGCACAGCAGACTAAGGTGGATGTATCAAAGGCAGACACCGCAAATAACGCTTATCCCGTATAGGATGCGTATAAGAAATTAAGAAATATAAGAATTATAAGAAAGATAAGAAATAAGGCTTCCTGCGAAGCCTTATTTTTTTACTCAAATAAGCGTGTGCTTAAATAAGTGTAAGGAAGCTAGTGTAAGCTTAAATAAGTGTAAGGAAACTAGTGTATGCTTAAATAAGTGTATGGAAGCTTGATCCTCTAAGGCTGGGACAGATAATTCTGATGAATAGACCGCTTTATCTGTCTTTCCACCGAAAATCAGTGGTTTTTTTGGTTTTGGACAGATAATTCTTGGTGGTTGGTTATTTTATCTGTTCTTTGCCCTCTGATTAATTGGTTTTGAGGAGTTGGTACAGATAATTCCGATAAATAGGCTGCTTTATCTGTTCGATCGTCTATAGGAAGCTTGATTATATTAGGTTTGAACAGATAATACTCTTGAGTTGGCTTTTTTATCTGTTCATAACCCGCTGATTAGTAGGGTTTAGCGGGTTTTATACAGATAAATCCGAGTGTGTGAAAGTTTTTCTGTAAAAGCGATTCCCTAAGATAATTACGAGCTGAATGGTGGTGAGATATCCATTGTTCAGCTCGTTTTGACTATACATAATTGCGTTGACCGCGTCAAGTATTATGTTATAATGATTTCG
>JAILQX010000023.1 GCA_024698705.1 Lachnospiraceae bacterium | reverse complement strand
TTTACGCATGGAGCATACTGATCCAACTGCTTTCCCTGATACCATACTCCGCTGCCGTCGGGTATATAGCCACGCTTTACATAAATCCTCTGGGCTGCTCCATATCCCGAATGACATCCCACTGCCAAAAATACCGTATCGGATATCTTAGCTGCCTCTGCTTCAGCCACATCAAGGAGTTTAATTCCGATTCCCTGTTTATGACCTCGAAAACGCTTCCAGCATTTCCTCAGTAACAAAATGATGCTACGCATCTCATTTTGTTATATTGAAATCCCCGGGGCAGATACCCCGGGGGATAACAAATAGTCATTATCTTATTCCATTATACGGTAAATGCACTGACATCATCCTTGATCTCTTTAGATGTCTTTGCTACTCTCTCAGCAATACCTGAAACATCTCCCATCATCATATTGACATTGGCTGTGGAAGCGGATGTTTCTTCGGTACTTGCAGCATTCTCCTCAGCAATCGCGCTAAGGCTTGTGACTGCGTCAACCACAACTTTTCTGGCTGCATCCAGTTCGCTGACAGTCTTCGAGATCTCATTTATACCGCTCAGAGAATTATTGACCTCAGAATCCACATTGTCAAAGATCTCTTTTGTTCTGGCTATATAATCGTTCTGTTTCTCGATCACTTTCCTAACTTCATCCATCGTGGCAACAGCACGTTTTGAAGATTCCACAAGAGCACCGATGATGCTTTCGATCTGTTTTGCGGAATCGCTGGACTGATCTGCGAGCTGGCCAATCTCTTCAGCAACAACTGCGAAACCTCTTCCAGCCTCTCCGGCTCTCGCAGCCTCGATCGAAGCATTGAGAGATAACAGATTGGTCTGGCTCGCTATCGAAGAAATGAGAGCTGTAGCTTCTGAAATCTTTTCTGCCGACTGATTGGTCTCATTTGTCTGCTCATAGATAACGTTCACACTCTTTCGTGTCTTATTACTTATCTCAGTAAGTTCTTTCAGAACTTCCTTCGCCTTTATAGATGAGTTCTGCATAGAATCAGCAGAATCTTTGAGCTTCTCGGTCTGAGAAATGGTATCTTCTACCATCTCACCGATACGAACTACCGATTCAGAAGCATGCTGAGTCTCTAAAGACTGGCTGTTCGCACCGGAAGCGATCTCCTTTACCGCATTGTCTATCAGATTCAGTGAACTGAGTGTGTTATCCGTATTCGACGACAGATGTCCCGACTCTTCTGAGAGTCTGTCTGCCCTGGAGATGAGTGACTTCACGCTGTCTCTCACTGCCCCGGCAAGATTCGCTGTCGCTGTCGCTATAGTTCCCACTTCATCCTTGCGGCCGCTGTACTTTGAAAGTCCCGAAGCTTTTGTCATATCCAGTGTACCGATTTCTTCGATGATCTTTCCAATCCCGGTCACTTCATTACCGATCTTTGTACCGATGATCGTCGCAACTACTGCCATAGCGATAAGGATCACTATACTCAATACAACAACAGTGATACCTGTACTTCTGGATGTTGACAGGACCTCTGCATCAGGCGCTGCAACAAGAACAACATAATTCAGGCTCTTGATATATTTATACGAGAAAGTCTTTGATTCGCCATTATCCTTCAGAGAAAGACTTCCGGCTATATTAGTCACTGCTTCGGAAGCCAGCTTCTTATGATTCTCATTTTCGATCGCAGCTCCGAGCAGATCAGATGCTGAATCGGGAACAACTACATAGTTGTTGGCATTCAGATTCAAAAGCCATACTTCGTCTTTATCTATACCGTTGATATTCATAGATGTAAGACGATTTGTAAGTCCGGAAATATACGTTCCGCAGCCTATGTATCCGACAAAATTGCCATTTTCATAAGCACCTGCATAAGTAACCGCAACAAGCTCACCTGTAGCTGTAGCCGGTGCGATACCCTTTATCCATGCGCCTTTAGAAACATTGTTTTTGTAAGCAACAAGATCTTCCGGTGTCTTGATGATCTGAATTCCGACTACCGCCGGGTTCGTATGGGTCACACATATACCGTCTGTGTTGAGTACAAACAGACCTTCAAGCTGACCCTTTTGGGTCGCAAAATAAGATGCTGCCCCATTCGCATCCGTTGCCGCTTTCTGCTCATCATCAAGATGAGTCAGATGGTCTACCACGAAATCCATTCCAGCATAACCTTCAGCAAAACTCTTCAGTCCATCAAAATAGGTTTCAACAACATTCGCTCTGGCATCGGCTAATTCCTCAAACCGGTCATTCGCGGTCTGCTTCATACCTTTTTGAACATTGATCATAACTGTAACCGCAAGTATTGCCAACCCAACAATAAGCATACAGGAAATAAGGACACTAATCCTTTTTCCAATCTTCATGTTTTTAAACATTCGATTTTCTCTCTTTCATAAAGCAATAAATAATTACAGCATCATTAAACAAAGTAATTATAACATATTTTACCGTATTACTCAACATCTTTATTCAAATATACCTATAATATCAATTATGACTGTTTTGCAAAGCTGTCAACCATGTCCTGCAGTTCTGTACAGCGTTTCATTTTCCTTTGTTTCCTTAATAAAATATGATGTTCCTCCATACTTTCATACCTGTCATTCACCGGAAAAGCCCTACGATTGATCATTTGCTATAATGTTCCACGACATGTACACCCTGATACCCGATATTCTTATAGAACTCGCTCCCGCCGCCGGTCATGATCTCTGCTCCGAGCGGTCTGAAAATACTGTCATATCTTGAAAGAACTGCTGCCGCAAGTCCTTTATGCTGGTGCTCAGGTACAGTACACAGCGGCTCCAGATAAGCCAGCTTATTCTCCTGTACCCACCACATACCTGCAAAGCATACATAGTCCTCATTTTCATCAGCTATGATGGTAGTATACTCGTAAGTTGCATGGGGTGCCGGAGAAATAGTTGCTCCAAGTACATTCTGATATAGCTCATGCGGACTTCTTCCCTCATTTTTCTCAGGGATATCCCAGTTTTTAAACTCTCCGAGTTCACTTTTATTAAACCCGTCCCACAGGCATTTTGCAACCTTTAGCGGATCCGATGTCAAAGGATCCACGAAGTGATATCTCGGATCAAGCGGATAGTCAAGCTTTCCCTGCCTGAAATCAAAAATACGATCTATCTCATTATAGGTAAAAGCATACCCTTTTCTTTTAGCCGCTTCAATAAGTGCTGTCTGACCACTGCTAAATACAAGTTCCAAGGGATCTTCAAACTTCGGATATGTTTTCTCAACATATTCGATCATTTCCGGCGCCAGCGTCTCGTACCCCGGTCTTAACACAAAATAAATCTGATTCACCGGTTGCTCGTAAAACACAAACGCCACAGGATCATCCCCGTCCATCCAGAAACGATTCAGTCTCAGATAATCCCTGTCGCACCAGGGCGATGTAATGGCATACTCAAAGAACGGTGCCGCCGGTCCGTTATTCTCCTCGTGATCATATACATCTGTCATTAATTTCCACACAAGATTTATATCAGTTAAAATCTGAAATTGTTTTGTCGTGATCATCTTACTTTACTTCCCTTCTTATACATTTCCATTCTCCCACCAGTCTCTCTATATTCCACTGAGCATTTGCCGGGCTCGTTGAAGGCAGGCATTTGGCATCTCTTCCCAGTTTGGGTTCAGTATATTTTTTATAATATTTTAATGCTGTTTTTCCATTTACAAATATCTCACGGATATCTGCAAGTTTAAGTATTTCATTCAGATCGTTGGCCACAACATTCCTTATACTTGAATCAGATGAACCTTCGATATCGCATGAATGTATTACATCCCAAACAGCTACATTGTTTCGCAGTAGAAAGGCTTTCTTTTCTTCAATGGTTTCGGGTGTTTTTTCGCCAAAAACTTTTGCCAAAACCTTCCAAAAACGGTTCTGCGGATGTCCGTAAAAGAATCCTGCTTCCCTTGATTTTACCGAAGGGAAGCTCCCGAGTATCAATACTTT
>JAILQX010000010.1 GCA_024698705.1 Lachnospiraceae bacterium | reverse complement strand
AATCTTAACATTTCTTAAGGTTGCATTCAATGTCAATTTGCACAAACTTTTGATTTCTTTTTGTGGTACTTTGGTACTAATAATCACCGTTGTAATCATCTTCCATTTTGTTCCACAAATGTTTATAATATTATAGGATATGAAGTGTAACAGATATTGATATTTTTGCGGTTTCCGATATATGATAAAAAGGTTTATATCAACAACATGCATACTGTGTCTTACCTTCTCCCTTTGCGCATGCTCTACCGGTGGGGATTCTTCAGTTACGCCTTCTTCCGTAACCCCAAGTGTCGATATATCTGCAAATACAGAAGACACATCCGATCCTGCTGATACAAATGTCAAAGGAAGCCGTGACAACAAGAGTGTATGTCTTACTCCTCTTGCGGACGGGACTCTTACCATGGGAGAAGAAACGGTCACTATAGATTACTCCCATGCAGACGACGGATACATATGCGTTACATATACAGGGGATGCCGAAAGAACCAGGATGATAATAACAACTCCCGAGGGTGTGGCTTACACATATGACCTAAATAAGAACGTATGCGATACCTTCCCATTAACCGGAGGCGGCGGAACATATAACGTAGGCGTATATGAACTGATCAGCGGAAATGACTATTCTATTCTGTTCTGCGACGACCTGTCCGCAGATGCCATAGACGAATTCACGCCCTATCTGTACCCTAACCAGTATGTTAAGTTTGACGAAAATTCCCGGGCCGTAAAACTTGCCAGCGAGCTCGTATATCCCGCAAACAATGATGCCGATGTCATTTCATATGTATATAATTATGTTATAAGCAACATAGTCTATGACTATGACAAAGCTGAAAACGTCGAATCGACATATATTCCCGATGTAGACAATATATTAAAACTAAAGAAAGGCATATGTTTTGACTACGCCTCCCTCATGGCATCAATGCTGCGAAGCCAGGGTATCCCGACAAGACTCGAGATCGGATATGCCGGGGATGCCTATCATGCATGGATCTCAACCTATATAAAAGATGTAGGTTGGGTAAATGGTATAATAAAGTTTGACGGGAAAAACTGGGAGCTGATGGATCCCACATTTGCCGCAAATATGAGTGAATCCAGTTTGAAGAAATTTATAGGAGAAGGCGATAATTACATTACACAGTACGTATACTGATTTTATTTTATAAATACGGTATTTACCAATTCAGTAAAAGGAACGGTTGAACCCATGAAAAAGAAAAAACAGCTCAGTAAACTTGAGATTGCATCATTTTGTGAACAAATGGCCATGATCATCAATGCAGGTATAACACCCAAGGATGGTCTTGAACTGATGCTTTCGGATACCAAAGATAAAGGAACAATCGCAGTTCTCGAATCCATACTTGAGATAAGCAGACGCGGCGAGACATTTACGACCTGCATAAAGGAATGCGAATATTTCCCCTCATATGTTGTCAACATGATCGCCCTCGGCGAGGAAACCGGTAAGCTTGATGATGTGCTCATCGCGCTGGATCGCTATTATGAACATGAGGAAGAAGTGTCCGACAATATCAGAAGTGCCGTGACCTATCCGATCATCATGATAATAATGATGTCCATAATAATCATAATCCTGGTTACCAAGGTATTGCCCATGTTCAATCAGGTATTTGAACAGCTCGGAACGCACATGAGCGGTATTGCAGAAACATTGCTCGAATTCGGTCAGAGCATCCAGTCATATTCATGGGCCGGAGCCATGGTACTTGCAGGCATCATGATACTTATGCTTGTATTTATAAGAACCGAATGGGGTCGTGCCACATGGAACAAGTTCCTGATGGCATTTCCTCCGACAAGAGCATTTCAGCGTGACGTTGCCTACGGTCGTTTCGCACGCGGAATGTCTCTCACTCTTTCGAGCGGAATGCGTATATATCCGGCGCTTGATCTTACCGATGAACTGGTTGAAAATGCACGTGTTGCCAAACAGGTCAACGATCTTAAGCAATATATCATAGAGGGTTTCAATTTCTCCGAATCCCTCAATAAAGCAGGCATATTCAGCCACTTGTATTCGCGAATGATATTTATCGGTGTCAAATCCGGTAATGTTGATGTGGTCATGGATAAGATCGCCACTCTCTACGAAGAGGATACAGACAAGAGGTTAAGAAATTTCATATCCATTCTCGAACCCACGCTGGTCATCTGTCTTTCGATGATAGTCGGAATGATCCTGCTTTCGGTCATACTTCCGCTTCTGGGAGTCATGTCAACCATGGGATGATGTAAACGCTGTTACCGGTAAATAACACTGACTTTAAAAAAGCAACACTGATACAAACGATAAAGCCGATATGAGATTAAAAAGATTCGATAAACACAAAAAATTGCATATGAATACGCTGGTGCTGACTGCTGCCGTATTTGCCGCATTTATCATCATATTCGTCTACGCTGTGTCAAGAGTCGAAACTAGAAACTTGGATCGCGAGGACGATATCCTCAGGAGTGCCCTGGAGCGCGATATAATACATTGTTACGCTATCGAAGGCTTCTATCCGCCCTCTTTGGAATACATAGTTGAAAACTACGGCCTGATCTATGACAAGGATGCCTATATCGTGGACTATCGTCCGATCGGAAATAATATGTATCCAAACTTCTCAATAATAAAGAAGGGAGATTCGGATGAATAGTACACATGATCCAAGGCATATAGTGGACAGCCTGTTTGTTTTCATGCTTTTTGCGCTGTTTGCGACCTGTTCCGTTTTACTCATCGCTTTTGGTGCAAACATTTACGAAAAAACCGTAGCGAACTTTGATGAGCATTACAATCTGACAACCTCTGCTGCCTACGTACAGGAGAAATTCCGCCAGTGTGATACCGCCGATTCGTGTGTGGTCATTCCTTACGGCGACTGCAGCGCACTCAGGATCTCCTCTTATATCAATGAGACCGAGTACTACACATATATCTACAAAGATGATGGTTATCTCAAGGAAATGAATACCAAGGCAGACAACAAGCTCATGCCGAAGGCAGGGCAGCGCCTTCTGCCGATCACCGATCTGTCCGTAGATGACCTGGGAAACGGTAAATTTGTCATTTCCATAAAGGATGATAAAGCTTCGGAAATAACATTTACATGTACTTCAAAATGCGATTATTAATGATCAAGCCCCTGTGGCTTCAGATAAAAATACTTGGAAAACGTTATGCATAAGTCAAAAGCTGCTTTATTTTTAATGGAATTATTGATAGTTCTGATGTTTTTCTCGGTTGCCAGTGCCGTATGCCTGCAGCTTTTCTTTTATGCGCACAAAACCAACAGGGAGAGCAGCGATCTGAGCAATGCCAATATATTATTTACAAATGCCGCAGAGGACTTCTATCACGACAGCGCTCCCGAGGCAAGTGAAAATACCGCATTTTTTGACTCGGATCTGAATTTATGCGATCCGTCGTGTGCGGCTTTCACTGTAACCAGCAAGATCACATACAACAGCGATGAAAACCGCGTCTATGATAATATTTCCGTCAGCCTCGCCGGCGATGGGCAGATACTTATCAGTAAAGAGCTGATCAGATACGAAAGGCTGGTGAAGCCATGAAGCGCAGGAACACTATAAACATCAATCTTGGAATATCTTCAATATTGCTCATATTCTTCGTGCTCAGTCTTGTATCATTTGCAGTCCTGTCACTTTCATCGGCTCTCAATGACTACAAACTGACTTCAAAGACCATCACAAAGAACCTCACCTACTACGACGCCTGCAATGAGATGCAGGGTCTGCTCGAGGATCTCGATAAGGAATATATGGAAATATATGTGTATTCTTCATCGGATGATGCGTACATCACATCATGCAGCAAACACACGCAGCTGTCCGTACCGGTAAATGACACGCAGGCTCTGATAGTTGATGTAGAGCCCGTTTATCCGAAGAATGAAACCGATCATCTGTATCGTATCGTTTCATGGAAACTCACTCAGGTCGTTGAACCGCAAATAGATTTCACAATACCTGTTTTCAAATAAAACGTGGGGAATTCAGGTATAAAAAAATAAGTGCAGTTATAAGAAGATCGCTCTGTGACACTTACACTTTACTGTACCAAAAAAGGGCGTCGGTATGACGCCCTTTTTAATATCCTGTTATGTTTTATTCATCAATAATGTCTTCTGTCTCTTCTTCATCATCTATGATGACATCGTCTGCAGCTTCCTTGTTCGCTTCGATCGAGCTTTCGATCAGACGCTTTGCAGCCAGTGCCGCTTCAAGCCTGCCGTCAGTTGACAGTTTAACATCTCTGTAACGCTTCATACCTGTTCCTGCAGGGATCAGCTTACCGATGATAACATTTTCCTTAAGACCGATAAGGGGATCGATCTTACCCTTTATGGCTGCTTCCGTAAGAACCTTGGTGGTCTCCTGGAATGATGCAGCTGAAAGGAATGAATTTGTAGCAAGTGCGGCCTTTGTGATACCGAGCATGATCTGTGTACCTACTGCAGGCTCCTTGCCTTCTGCCTTAAGCTGTTCATTTATCTCTTCAAAGTCAAGAACATCTACCAATGTACCCGGTAAGAAGTCCGCATCACCGTTCTCTTCCACTCTGATCTTCTTAAGCATCTGACGAACGATAACTTCGATATGCTTATCTGCTATATCAACACCCTGAAGTCTGTAAACTCTCTGAACTTCACGGAGCATGTAATCCTGAACGGCCCTAATGCCTTTGATCTTCAAAAGATCGTGAGGATTTACACTACCTTCCGTAAGTTCATCACCTGCTTCAAGAACTGCACCGTCAAGTATCTTTATACGTGAACCGTAAGGTATAAGGTATGTCTTTGACTCACCCGTCTCATCATTGTTGATGATGATCTCACGCTTTTTCTTTGTATCCTTTATGGTTGCCGTTCCGCCAAATTCTGCAATGATAGCAAGTCCCTTAGGTTTACGTGCCTCAAACAATTCCTCAACTCTGGGAAGACCCTGAGTGATATCGTCACCGGCAACACCACCTGTATGGAAAGTTCTCATGGTAAGCTGTGTACCGGGTTCACCGATAGACTGTGCTGCTATGATACCGACAGCCTCACCGACCTGAACAGCCTCACCTGTTGCCATGTTGGCACCGTAACACTTAGCGCAGATACCATCCTTTGAATGACATGTAAGGATCGTACGTATCCTTACGCTCGCATCCTTTCTGAGTTCACCGTCAACACTGAACGGCTTGCCTGTGCTCACTTCAACGCCATCCTTAAGTATTCTGGCGGCTCTTGAAGGTGTGATCATGTGATTACGCTTAACTATCACATTACCATCCGTATCTTCTATGGTATCGCAGCTGAATCTGCCTGTGATCCTGTCCTTGAGACTTTCTATCGTTTCCTTACCATCCATGAATGCCTTAACGGTCATACCATAGATCTCTTCTTTTCCTTCGCAGCAATCGCTCTCTCTGATGATAAGTTCCTGAGATACGTCAACCATACGTCTTGTAAGGTATCCGGAATCGGCTGTACGAAGAGCAGTATCGGAAAGACCTTTACGAGCACCGTGAGCTGACATGAAGTATTCCAGAACGTCCAGACCTTCACGGAAGTTCGACTTGATAGGCAACTCGATAGTCTTACCGCTTGTATCTGCCATCAATCCACGCATGCCGGCCAACTGTTTGATCTGCTGGTTGGAACCACGGGCCCCGGAATCCGCCATCATGTGGATGTTATTGTATTTGTCAAGACCGTCGAGCAGAACCTTTGTAAGCTCGGCATCCGTCTCATTCCAGGTCTCAACGACCGCACGGTATCTCTCTTCTTCCGTAATAAGACCACGTCTGAAGTTCTTTGCGATCTTATCAACAGTTTCCTGTGCAGCCGCAAGCATCTGAGGCTTCTGCTCGGGAACCGTCATATCGGAAATAGAAACCGTCATGGCTGCTCTTGTAGAGAACTTATAGCCTGTTGCCTTGATCTTATCAAGAACCTCAGCCGTTACGGAAGCTCCGTGTGTATTGATAACCTTCTCAAGGATCTGCTTTAAGCCCTTCTTGCCGACATGGAAGTCAACTTCGAGCTTGAGCTTATTCTCGGGAACGCTTCTGTCTACAAACCCAAGATCCTGAGGAAGTATCTCATTGAAAATGAATCTTCCGAGAGTAGATTCTACAATACCGGTATATTCCTCTCCGTCAACAACCTTGGTAACACGTACCTTGATACGTGAATGTAATGTACAAGCGCCGTTTTCATAAGCAAGTATCGCTTCGTTGAGGCTCTTGTAATATCTTCCCTCACCTGCAACAGGTTCGGCATCTCCTACTGAAGTACCTCTTTCCTGTGTAAGGTAATAAACGCCCAAAACCATATCCTGTGAAGGAACGGCAACGGGACCGCCGTCTGAAGGCTTAAGTAAGTTGTTAGGTGAAAGCATGAGGAAACGTGCCTCAGCCTGAGCCTCAACTGACAGAGGAAGATGTACAGCCATCTGGTCGCCGTCGAAGTCGGCGTTGAAAGCGGTACATACAAGACGATGAAGCTTGATAGCCTTACCTTCAACAAGGATGGGCTCGAAAGCCTGGATACCCAGTCTGTGAAGTGTAGGAGCACGGTTCAGCATAACGGGATGCTCATGGATGACATCCTCTAAGATGTCCCATACCTGTGTTTCAAGCTTTTCTACCATCTTCTTAGCCTGCTTGATATTGGTAGCAATACCGCGGGCTGCAAGCTCCTTCATAACGAAGGGCTTAAAGAGCTCTATAGCCATCTCCTTAGGGAGACCGCACTGATAGATCTTTAACTCGGGACCTACTACGATAACGGAACGTCCTGAGTAGTCAACACGCTTTCCAAGCAGGTTCTGTCTGAAACGTCCCTGCTTACCCTTTAACAGGTCTGAAAGAGACTTTAAGTTTCTGTTTCCGGGGCCTGTTACAGCACGTCCTCTACGACCGTTATCGATAAGGGCATCAACAGCCTCCTGAAGCATACGCTTTTCATTTCTTACGATGATCTCGGGAGTTCCTAAAGTAAGGAGCTTCTTTAATCTGTTATTTCTGTTGATGATACGACGGTATAAGTCGTTCATGTCAGATGTAGCAAAACGGCCGCCGTCCAGCTGAACCATAGGACGCAGATCGGGAGGAAGTACAGGGATAGCCTGGAGTATCATCCACTCGGGCTTATTTCCTGACTCTCTGAATGCCTCAAAGACCTCAAGTCTCTTGATGATCCTTGCACGCTTCTGGCCTGAGGAAGCCTCAAGCTCTGCATGGAGTTCTTCACAGTCCTTCTCAAGGTCGATCTTCTTTAACAGCTCTAAGATTGCCTCTGCACCCATTCCTACACGGAATGCGTCGGGCTCGGGCCATCTTTCCTTTGCTTCGTTGTATTCAAACTCCGAAAGGATATCTTTGTTGTTAAGAGTGGTATTGCCCTTATCAAGTACTATATATGAAGCGAAATAGAGTACCTTCTCTAAGTTTCTGGGAGAGATATCAAGTATCAGGCCCATACGTGAAGGGATACCCTTAAAATACCAGATGTGTGAAACGGGTGCAGCAAGATCGATATGGCCCATTCTCTCACGACGAACGGATGCCTTTGTAACCTCAACACCGCACTTATCACAGATAACGCCCTTAAAACGGATCTTCTTGTACTTTCCGCAGTGACACTCCCAATCTTTTGAAGGTCCGAAAATCTTCTCACAGAAAAGACCGTCACGTTCAGGCTTTAATGTACGATAATTTATGGTTTCAGCTTTCTTAACCTCAGCTCTTGACCACTCACGGATCTTCTCCGGAGATGCCAGTCCGATTCGGATAGCTTCA
>JAILQX010000004.1 GCA_024698705.1 Lachnospiraceae bacterium | reverse complement strand
ACCAACCAGCGGAATGGATGAACTTAACATGACGCGCTTGTCACAGGAGCTTAAGAGTCTTAAGAAAGCAGGGAAGACCGTCTATGTCGTAACGCACGATTACGAGTTCATCAATGAGTGCTGTGATTCAGTGATAAAACTCGATTGAATACTCGCGGAAATATTACATTTATCCGATTGAAAAACGAAGAAGCTGTGAGATTATACAGAACAGAACAAACGATCGTGCAAAATGCAGTGGTTTTGGATAAGACGTACTACCGAATATAGCCATAATCTGAACTCATATATATTGGAGAAATAAAAGGACTACATTTAATATAAGAATCAGCGCATCAAAAAGATATCAAAAGTTCTTTATCCGGATGATATAATTATCTTGTCTGAGGGAGTGATCCCTTAACAGAGAAAATGATCAGAATTCCTAAACTTGTTTCGGAGGATACCCAAATGAAAAAGATTATAGCACTTATCATTTCTGCCACGATGCTTCTGTCACTTTCTTCATGCGCTAGTTCGAACGGGACATCAACAGCTGACAAGGAAACCACAAATGATGCCGTTTCCGGTGAAGATGCCGGCGGTAATTCTGATGCAACAAAAAATAATAATTCAGATGCAGGTGCCATCGTGCTGCTCCCCGGTGAGCTCTATCAGTTTGATAAAGACTCTGACGGCGGCCCTGTGATCAAGGGCTTAACCTTGAAAGGCAATCAGGTCGGCACTGCGGAATTCAATGCGAAGGATCCGGACGTAAAGGGCATAAGATGCATTTTCCAGTTGGACGAGTGGGTCGAGTTCTATCCTGATACGAGCGTCAACGGCGGTTTATGGGTATACGTATATAAGCATGCAGACGATGCTAATGTTTATACGGATATGGGCTTCACCGAAGAAGACACCAAAGTGCTCGCAACATGCACTTTGGAAAAACCCGAGGAGGCAGGCGATCAGTGGGGTGCTCTCTATTTGAGTCCTGATTATGCGGATCCCGATGTCTACGATATCGTATTCGTTAAGGACGGAAAAGCTGTTGCGGTCATGGAGGCCAAGTTCTTCGCCGAGTTGTCGATCCAGGATAAATCAGATGATGAGCTCAGAGCTATGATGAAGGATTTCTGATCTTTAACACGGAAAAAGGGAAGGAGTCATCATGCCAACACCACTCAGATTCAAATGTCCACAATGTGGTATGGTCCAGGATGTTGCCGGCAATGGACCTTGCTGGAAATGTCATGTAATGGTACACCTCCCCGAGGATGGTGTAATTCAAATCTTACGCACGCTTCGTACTAATTTGAGCATGGAAATATATATAAACGGCATTGAACTTGGCTTGTTGGGACGTCGTGCCCGCCATTACAGCTCTTTTGATACCGTCAGGATCCCGGTGTCATATGGTCACTATCATGTTCTGGTAAAGTATCTCGATTATGCGGGGCGAAAACATAAAGGTATTGGTCTTGAAGTTGATGTCACTCCTCAAAACAGGTTTGTGTATCTTAAGGCTGAACGTATTGTTCCCGGATATTCACCCACTGTGGTTTTAGATCCGGCAACTGCTGAGGAGATGCCACCGGTTTAAACAGCGCTGCAGAAGAGAGCCCGGAAACTTACCGGTAGACTTCTCCGAAAAGGTTCATTGTTCAACCCGGAACAGTGTCAGTTATACGAGGATAATAAACAGTATAAATTTCTAACAGGAATAGAAAATGATAACGATCAGATATGTGACAAATGAAGATAAGCGGTTTTGGTTTGAGCTTGATAAGCATTTACCGGAAGCCGAATTCGATAAGAAAGTCCGTGACAGACAGGGATATGTTCTTTTCGAAAACAATGAGCCTGTCGGAATACTGCGATACAACCTGTTTTGGGACAACACGCCATTCTGTACTATGCTTTATATCAGGAATGATAAACACGGATGCGGATATGGCCGCAGCCTTATGAAACATTGGGAAGACGATATGAAGAGTCTGGGTTACGGAATGGTACTTACATCCACCCGGGAAGATGAGGAAGCACAGTATTTTTACAGAAAACTGGGGTATGAAGATTGCGGGAATCTAGATCTTTTCTATCCGGGATTCGAACAGCCTACGGAACT
>JAILQX010000050.1 GCA_024698705.1 Lachnospiraceae bacterium | reverse complement strand
AAGGACTTCTACAATAATTCAGGTGATGCAAGAAATATATACAGACTTGCCAATGAAGCATCCAAAGTCGATGTCGAAAGACTGTGCTTTACACAAAACGATCGCCTTGACATTACCGAGTACACTCAGATAGCACTTCTTACAACAGAGATCGCAATGTTAAATGAAGTGATGAAAAAAGGGATAAGACCTGATATGTGCGCAGGACTGAGTCTTGGCGAATATGCAGCGCTTGCAGCATCTGATGCAATGGATCTAAAGGATATATTTGAGCTCATAAGACTCAGAGGAAAATGCATGCAGGAGGCTTATCCGACAGGCGGGGCAATGATGGCCGTTTTAGGACTTGATGCAGAAACAGTTGATAGGATCTGCAGTGAAACAGAGGGGATAGTTTCTATTGCAAACGACAACTGCCCGGGCCAGCTTGTGATCTCCGGACAAAAAGAATCGGTGCTTTCAGCGTCAGAAAAACTGAAAGAGGCCGGTGCAAAAAGATGCATCGAATTAAATGTGAGCGGCCCGTTTCACTCAGGACTTTTGACGCCGGCAGGTAAGATACTGGCACAGGCTCTTAAGAATATAACACTTAAGGATATAAAGATCCCTTATGTGAGCAATGTTACAGCAAGTCTTGTTACAGACAGATCCATGATAAAGGATCTTCTCATAAAGCAGGTATACAGTACTGTCAGATTCAGGGAGAGCATACTTTTGATGTGCCGGATGGGAGTGGATACATTTATAGAGATCGGCCCGGGAAAGACCATAGCCGGATTTATAAAGAAGACAGACAGAGATCTTAATGTGATAAACATAGAAAAGTACGATGATCTTCAAAAATTCGATGATATGAAACTGTCAAGGAGAGAATATGTCAAACAGTGACTTAAGGGATAAGGTCGCTCTTGTGACCGGAGCAAGCAGAGGGATAGGCAGACAGATTGCCATACGGCTTGCAGAATGTGGTGCGAAGGTTATAGTGAATTACTGCGGCTCAAAAGAGGCGGCAAAAGAAGTTGTCGATACGATCATCAATACGGGCGGCATCGCAGAAGCTGTTCAGTGCGATGTTTCAGACTTTGGCGCCACACAGAAAATGATAAAGCAGATCATGGATAAATATGAGAAGGTTGATATATTAGTTAACAATGCAGGTGTGACTAAAGACAACCTTTTGATAAAGATGAGCGAGGATGATTTTGATATTGTCGTTTCCACTAATCTGAAGGGAGCATTTAACACTATCAGACATCTTTACAGGAATTTTGTAAAGCAAAGATCGGGAAAGATCATAAATATATCTTCTGTCTCAGGTATCATGGGAAATGCCGGACAGGCAAATTACAGTGCATCAAAGGCAGGGATCATCGGTCTTACAAAGAGTCTGGCAAGAGAACTGGCTAGCAGAAACATATGTGTCAACGCGATCGCGCCTGGGTTTGTCGAAACGGATATGACAGGCAGACTTTCCGGATCAGCTATAGAGAGCGCAAAACAGATGATACCGCTTCAAAAGTTTGGAAAGCCGCAGGATATCGCTGAGATGGTAGCATTTCTTGCAAGTGAAAAAGCTGATTACATAACCGGCCAGGTGATCTGTGTGGATGGCGGAATGAGCATTTAGGGGGAGAGTAATGAAAAGAAGAGTAGTGGTCACCGGTCTTGGTGCGATTACACCGATAGGAAACAGTGTTGATGAGTTCTGGGATTCGATAAAGAATTCGAAGATCGGGTTCGGACCGATCACGTATTTTGATACATCTGATTACAAGTGCCATATAGCAGCACAGATAAAGGATTTTGATGCAGAAAACTACATGGATAAAAAAGCTGCAAGACGAATGGATCTGTTTTGTCAATATGCCGTTGCTGCAGCTAAAGAGGCCATTAAGGATTCAGGTCTTGACATGAATCTGGAGGATCCCTACAGAGTCGGATGCTCTATCGGAAACGGTGTGGGTTCTCTTGCGACCGTTCAGCGTGAATATACAAGGCTCTTGGACAGAGGACCTTCAAAGGTATCTCCTATGTGTGTTCCGTTAATTATAACAAACATGGCTGCAGGAAATGTGAGCATAATGTTTGGGCTTAAGGGAAAGAACATAAATGTGGTCACGGCCTGCGCGAGCGGGACAAATTCCATAGGAGAGGCATTAAGGAGCATCCAGTACGGGGATGCGGATGTGATGGTATCAGGCGGAACTGAAGCCGGTATAGTAGAGATAGGAGTAGCCGGATTTTCGGCTCTTAATGCGCTTTCAACAAGTGATGATCCTTACAGATGCTCTATACCATTTGACAGACAGCGAAACGGATTTGTCATGGGAGAAGGTGCAGGTGTTGTCGTGCTTGAAGAACTTGAGCATGCAAAAAAAAGAGGTGCAAGGATCTATGCCGAGGTTTTGGGTTACGGCTGTTCTTCGGATGCCTATCACATAACAAGCCCTTTAGAGGACGGGGAAGGCGCCGCAAGGGCTATGACAAATGCAATCAATGATGCAGGTCTGGAACCGGAACAGATCACATACATAAATGCTCATGGGACAGGTACACGCTATAACGATCTGTTTGAGACAAGAGCGATCAAGCGGGCATTTGGACTTCATGCGAAAGAGCTTAAGATAAATTCGACCAAATCGATGGTGGGTCATATGCTTGGGGCGGCGGGTGCTGTGGAGTTCATTACCTGTGTCAAGGAAGTGAATGAGGATTATATCCATAAAACCGTGGGACTTAATGAATGTGATGAAGAAATGGATCTAAACTACTGCAAGGAAAGCTATAAAGAAGAGGTCCCTTTTGCTCTGAGCAACTCGCTCGGCTTTGGGGGGCATAATGCGAGCATACTTATCGGCAAGTATAGGGAATGACGGAGGGGAGAATCATGTCACAGATGAATATTGAAAAGATAATGGAAGTGATACCGCACAGATATCCCTTTCTTCTGATCGATACGATCGAGCAGATCATAGAAGGTAAAAAGGCGATCGGGAAGAAATGCGTCAGTTCAAACGAGCAGTTCTTTCAGGGACACTTTCCCAATAATCCCGTTATGCCCGGAGTACTCATCATAGAGGCACTGGCGCAGGTCGGAGCGGTTGCTCTTTTGTCATGCCCCGATATGAAAGGAAAGACGGCATATTTTGCGGGGATAGATGGTGCCAGGTTCAGAAAAAAAGTCATACCGGGAGATGTACTGATGCTTGAGACTGAGATAATCAAGATAAAAGGACCTATAGGAATAGGAAACGCCGTAGCAAAGGTTGATGGGGTAAAGGTCGCTGAGGCAAAGCTTACATTTGCCATCGGATAGGGTTTGTCGGGAGTATTATCATGAGCTTGTTAAAGATAAAAAATTCATCATGCTTTCATCAGGTCAGGGTATCGGGCGGTAATGAAAATGAATACATTCCGTGTCCGAAATGCGGGGGTATGGTAGAGAGAGACAGAGTCGTAAAACTGAAATATATCTGCTATGACTGCGGATATAATTTCAGAGTCAAGACACCAAACAGGATATCGATGGTAGCGGACAAGGGTACTTTTGAAGCATGGTTTGAAGGCATGCAGATATCAAATCCGCTTGAGTTTGCAGGATACGAGGAAAAGGTACTTGAGGCAAGGGAAAGGACCGGTCTTGACGAAGCACTGACTGTGGGAAGATGCAAAGTGTTCGGAGAGCCGGCAGTCATCGGGATATGTGATTCGAGATTCATGATGGCCAGTATGGGTCATACGGTCGGAGAGAAGCTGACTCTTGCGATAGAAAGGGCAATAAGAGAGCGTCTGCCTGTATTCGTTTTCTGCTGTTCGGGCGGGGCAAGGATGCAGGAGGGGATCGTATCCTTAATGCAGATGGCTAAGACATCCGGAGCGGTTTCGCGGCTTAAAGAGGCAGGGCTTTTGTACTGCACCATACTGACAGATCCGACAACGGGCGGTGTTACAGCCTCTTTTGCAATGCTGGGAGATGTAATAATGGCTGAACCGGGAGCTCTTATCGGGTTTGCAGGCCCAAGAGTCATCAGACAGACGATCGGTGAAGAGCTGCCCGAAGGATTTCAGACATCTGAGTTTTTGCTGCAACACGGACTAATTGACGGCATCGTTGAGAGAAGGAACCTAAAAAAAACCATCTACTTTATGATAAAGTCTCACAAGAGCGTTGAAGGAAACTATTCGGATTTTGACGAGACAGATGTCGAATACAAAATAAGTGAACTGGTAAAAGAGAGGATGCATTATTCGACTCCGAAAACTCCATGGGAGAAGGTAAGAGGCGTGCGACAGGCTACCAGGCCGCAGGGACTCGATTATATAGAATATATATTTGATGTGTTTATCGAGGCTCATGGAGACAGAGCATTCAATGATGATGAGTCGATCGTCGGAGGTATCGGCTTTATAGGAAATCAGCCCGTGACGGTGATATCGGAAGACAGAGGAAAGAATCCCAAGGACTACAAAAAAAAGAATTTCGGAATGCCTTTGCCGGAGGGCTACAGAAAAGCACTCAGGCTCATGAAGCAGGCAGAGCAGTTCAACAGACCAGTCATATGCTTTGTCAACACGCCTGGAGCCTATCCGGGGATTGAGGCCGAGGAAAGAGGCATTGGAGAGAGCATAGCTAAAAATCTTATGGGAATGTCAGAACTTACGGTACCGATCCTGTGTATCCTGGTAGGAGAAGGCGGAAGCGGAGGCGCACTGGCCACTGCAGTCGGAAATGAAGTATGGATGTTGGAAAATGCCACATACTCGATTCTTTCCCCTGAAGGATTCGCATCGATCCTATGGAAGGATTCAAACCGTGCAAAAGAAGCGAGCGAAGTAATGAAGATCACAGCAAATGACCTTTTTGAACTAAGGGTTATCGAAAAGATCATTCCGGAGTACGGAGGAGCTGATGAAGTAACCAAGGAAGCAATAGGAAAGAATCTGAAGAAAGAGATATGTTTTTTTCTGGAAAAATACAGGGGAATGAGCAAAGAGAAGATCCGCGAAGAAAGATATAAGCGGTTTCGTAACTTCTAGATTAAGAGGGAGCAATATAAATGTCGATCAGAATAATGGGAAGCGGAAGTGCGATCCCGAAAAGAAAAGTGACCAATGATGAGCTTTGCGGATTTATTGATTCAAATGATAACTGGATAAAAGAAAGAACGGGAATAATAAGCAGATATATATCAATGGGAGAGACGGTCAGAACGCTTGCCTGCAAGGCTGCTAAAAAGGCGATCAAAGATGCCGGGATAAATGCTTGCGACATAGAACTCATCATCGTTGCCACCTGCAGTGCTGAACAGGCTCTTCCATGCATAGCCTGCGAGGTTCAAAAAAGCATCGGTGCTGAAGGTGCCGTTGCTTTTGATCTTAATGCGGCCTGTGCGGGCTTTCTGTTTGCAATGAATACTGCAGATACATATATATCGGGAGGAATATACAAAAACGCACTCATCATAGGTGCAGAGGTGCTGTCAAATATAGTAGACTGGTCGGATCGCTCCACATGCATCCTTTTCGGAGACGGTGCAGGTGCGCTGTATTTTGAAAAAGATAACAGCAAACTCAGATTCATACAAAAGAGCAACGGATTTAAAGGTGAGGCTCTTTCATGTTATCAGAGAGATTCAAAAAGTGCTTTTTATGAAGGAGATATCTTGTACAAGTATGTGAAGATGGACGGCAGAGAAGTTTTTAGATTCGCTACCCGAGTGGTATCCGACACCATACTCAGACTGCTTGATGAGGAGGGTATGACTGTAGATGATATAGATATGTTTCTTCTTCATCAGGCAAATCTAAGGATCATTGAATGCATCGCAAAAAGACTTAAAGCGGATATATCAAAGTTTGAGACCAATGTAGAGAGGTTTGGAAACACATCATCGGCTTCCATACCGATTTTAATCGACGAGGTTAGAAGAAAAGGAAAGCTTACTGAAGGCATGAAGATAGTGATTTCAGGTTTCGGAGCAGGGCTGACCTATAGTGCATGTCTTATGGAATTATGATATAATTGCTGTGATGTTTTTGTTATTTTGTGAGGGTATATGGAAAGAAAATACAACAAGGGACTAAACGAAATGCTCGTAAATCTCTTTAATCATGTAATGGCCGTTGAGTCAGAGGCAGTGATCACAGAGGAGTTTAAGGACATCACAAACAATGATATGCATATCATAGAGGCTGTAGGCATAGGCGAGCCAAAAAACATGTCGGAGATCGCAAAAGCTCTTTCGGTGACTGTGGGAACTCTGACAACAAACATGAACGGGCTTGAGAAAAAAGGTTACATTGAACGAAACCGCAGCAAAGAGGATAAGAGAGTTGTATATACTACACTCACGGAAAGAGGAAAGAAGGCATTTTACCATCACCGCGACTTTCATAAAAAGATGATAAAGGCTGCTGTTAAGGACCTTGATGATGACGAGAAGAGGATGTTATATAAATGCCTTGTAAAGCTTGACAGGTTCTTTACACCAACAGAATAAAATGAAGGATGGGATCAAACCATACTAATCCAAAAGAAAATGTCATAAGGCATACAGTAACATATCCATTGACTGTTGACAATAGTTTTGCAGCGTGTATGTCAGATACAAGAATTGAATATTGTCGTTTCTCTTATTCAGAGTGGTGGAGATACATAGGATCTGCGAAGCCACGGCAACCCCTTGACAGGAAGGTGCCGACCCGAGCGAGATCCGACCGGCATGATCAAGATGCTAGACTTAAGACGTCCTATCTACAAGCAGACAGTTGCTTACGGACATTTCGGAAGAAACGATCTTAAGCTTCCCTGGGAGGCATTAAACAAGGTAGATGATCTTAAGAAATATCTTGCATAATAACGAATTTATATCGCTTATCAGAAGAGGCGCATCTTTACGATGTGTCTCTTTTTGTACATAATTATTATGTTTGTGAAAGAGGAATGAATATGGGAATAGTTATAATATCTTGAATCTATACAGGTTCTGAGATCTATATATTTATTGCGATGTCCCTCCTTTGGGCGGGACATCGATTCTTCAAAAACTTCTGATCCCGATGCTGCAAGCACCAACTGCCGTAAAAGCATCGAAACCCCACAAAGATTAAAAAAGAAAGAAATTCAAATGAAACATAAAAAGGAATCAAACATACTTACCCCAACATTTATATACGAGGAGGCAAGAAGTCGCTATCAAGAAATTAAGGAATATGCGGATCAGGGAAAGATGATGTTTTTGTTTTGTTTAAACGATGTTAGAATTATAAGGTAACACAGAAAAGGATGTGTGATAACACATCCGTGATATCAATTTGATAACATTAAAGGAGAAAATGATCATGAAGAAACAGGCCATATTATTAGGTATTATGATTTTAGCTTTATGTGCAGGATGTAGCTCGTCAGGTGATGTAAGCGAATCTGCTACAGAGAGCGTCTCTGTCACTGAGAGTAGTATCGATACAGTTGTTACTGAAGAAGAAACATCAGAAGAAGCTGTGACAGAGGATACCGTATCAACAGCTGCCGAAGCAGAAAGTACTCCAAAGTATAATGCATTTATAGATGACTACAACTCTTTTGACGTGACTTCAACCAGTTTGAATGATGGTGTCTGGAATGATGTCATATCTAATACTGACAAGGGCTCAAATAAATCGCCTCAGCTTCAGTGGAGCGCGGTTGATGGCGCCGGGCTTTATGTCATTATAATGGATGATCCGGTTTCCTGGCACTTTATGCATTGGAAATCTGACAATGTGACGGAGACAAGTCTTGATGAGGGCTGGGCCCCGGAATCAGAATATGTGGGACCATATCCACCAAGCGGAGCGACTCGTACATATGAAGTTTATGTTGTTGCTCTTAAAGCGCCGGTTGAAAGAGTAAAGGGAGCCTTCAACGCATCGAATATGAAATTTGAGGAGAACTTTAAAGCACTGGATACAGATGCAGAAGGAAACAGCGGAAATATAATCGCTGTCGGAAGATTATCAGGAACGTTTTCAAATTAAACATTTGGGATACTATATATTGTTTAAAATACATAGACTCCACTGAATCGGATCAAGAAAGACCGGCAGGGTTATACGCTTCCCGGCGGACACGTGGAATCCGGAGAATCGTATGTGGATGCCGGCATAAGGGAAATGATAAAGAAAACGAGCCGATCAAAGTGATTGTGATCAACGATATAAAAGGAGACCGGTAAATGGAACAGACAAAGAATTACATTCAATGGATCAGGAGTAAAGTCGGACATGAAAAGATCATATTAACGTTTGCCGGTGGAGCGATTTCATATTCAGTCACAGTATATCAGAAACGGAAAGAGGGTAATGCAGACTGGCTCTGTATTCCGGGAAGGAAATAAAATGGAAATTGCAATTGTTTCGGACATACACGGAAATCTCCCGGCATTGCTTGAAGTGCTCAGGGATGCCGGAAAACGTGGGATAGACAGGTTTATATTTGCAGGTGATTACTGCCTGAGCGGAGCATGGCCCGATGAATGTATCAGGGTGCTCAGGGATATTTCTCACAAGAAGATCGTTCGCGGAAATGAAGAGCGATATCTTGAAGATCTGATCGGAAAGGATCAGAGCACCTGGACTGACGGGCAGATGCAGATCTCTTACTGGAATTACAGAAATATCGGTAAAGATAATCTGGAAGCCATGTTTTCATGGCCGGAAAGACTTGAATTTGCGGAAAATGGCGTAAAGATCCATGTCGCCCATTCTTCCGATCTGTTTTTGGGAGAGTATGAGTTTGGAAAGATCGGGCCCGGGATCCTTGCAAAAAGATATAAGGATTCAGAGGTCACGCCGGATATATTGCGACATGATATAAGTGAAATACTTGATCACGATCCCGTATTTCAAAAAAGAGTATCCGGACTCGAAGAAGGCGTTTATATCTTCGGGCACTCTCATGTACAATGGAGTTATGGATCGCCTGAGAAAAATGTACTGCTGATCAATCCGGGTTCATGCGGATTGCCCTTGGATGCGATCATGGACAGCATCCCTTATTCCGTTCTTTCCGTCACGGAAAACGGAGAAACAAAACTCGAAGAGATCAGACTTCAGTTTTCAAAACAGGAATATGTGGAAGCTTTGAAGAAAAGTTCTCAGTACACGGAAGCAAAGGTGTGGAGTGAAGTTATCATAAAAGAACTCCTTACAGCAAGAGAGCACCTTGTTTTCTTCCTGAATTTTGCGGAAAAATATGCACAGGAAATAGGAGATACCGAAAGACCGTTTAAAGTGAGCACCTGGGAAGATGCTTTTAATGCGTGGAAACAGGCAGGAGACAGAACGTGGTAAATCGGATATAGGACACCGGGAAAGAAGAGAGCATGTCAAAAGAAGGAGATAATATATGGATACTATGAAAGAAGTGAAGCTACTTGAAGTCACCGAAGATGAAATTCAGGAACTGTACAGGATGCAGGTTGAAAGCTTTATGCCCTTATATGAAAAATATCATGATGAAGGCTCTCCGGCTATAGAGCCGATAGAGAGGATCCGCAGAAGATTTGAAGTGGAGAACAGAAAATATTATTTTATCATGCTGGACGGGACAAAAGTCGGTGTTATAAATATAGGTCACAACGATCCCAATGAAAAATATGTGGCATTTATCAGTCCGATATTTATCCTGCCGGCGTTTCAGAACCGGGGGATCGGTTACACTGCAATACAGAAGGCTTTTGAGATCCTGCCTCGCGTTAAGACATGGAAACTGGATACCATATTGCAGGAACCCGCAAATTGTCATCTTTATGAGAAGTGCGGATTTGTACGGGTAGGAGAAGAAAAGCCCGTAAATGATAAGATGACACTTGTTGATTATGAACTGCATCGCTGATGCCCGGGTCTGGCAGGGTTTGTGTCGGAAATGTGAGGTTTAGTTATGAAGATATATGTTGATTATGATGACTGTCTGTGTGAGACAGCAAGATATTTTTCAGAGCTTTTGGCAGATTTTTTCGGAAAAGATGTGCCTTATGAGAAAATAAAATATTTTGAACTGGATAAGTCTTTTTCGCTTCCCGATGAACAGTATGAGGAACTGATGATCGAGGGACACAAACCGGAGAGGCTTCTTGCGTATGATGAAACACCGGGAGCCTCAAAGGTCATTAACGACTGGCTTGACAGAGGATGGGAGGTATCGGTCATAACCGGACGCCCTTTCAGTGCTTATGAGCCGTCCCGTGAATGGCTTGATAACCATGGATTTGAACGGATCAAACTTTACTGCCTGAACAAATACGGAAGAGACAGCTTTATAAAGAACAGCGATTTCAGTCTTGAGATCGAAGACTACATGAAGATGAGATTTGATATCGCGATAGAGGATTCACCGAAGGCCTTTAAGTTTTTTGATCACCTTCCGGATCTTAAGGTAATGGTATTTGACCGTCCGTGGAATCAGGAGTGTGTATTTCCGAATGGCAATTACAGGCGGTATTATGACTGGGAAAGTATCAGTAAACAGGTAAGAGAAGGAGCATGAATTGAGAAAAAAATTTAAAAATTTTTTCCCGGTTTTGTAACGAACCGGTTTTTTTTTGCATTAACGTTATAGAAAAGAGGTGATGGAAGTGCAGTCTATGGATGAAATATATCGTGATCATGCCAAAGCAGTATATCGATATCTGCTGTCGCTTACGCATGATGACTCCCTTGCGGAAGAGCTCACGCAGGAAACATTTTATCAGGCGATACGTACAGTGGACAGGTATGACGGAAGCTGCAAGATCACCACATGGCTGTGTTCCATCGCAAAGAACTCGCTTTTGACCTACCGCCGCAAGCATCCTGAGCACGAAGATCTCATGGATACCGACAAAACGACCGATTCCGCGGAAAGAACGGTTGTAGACAACCTGCAGCACTTGTCCCTTTTAAAGCGGTTGCATTCGCTTGAGGAACCATACAGAGAGGTTATGTATCTGAGGATATTCGGAGATCTGTCATTTAAGGAAATAGGTGAAGTCCTGGGACGGAATGAAAACTGGGCGAGAGTTACATTTTACAGGGGAAAAGATAAGCTTGGAAAGGAAGAGGATGTAAATGAATAAAATACCGTGTGCCGTGATAAAAGATCTGCTGCCTTCTTATGTGGACGGGCTGACCAGTCCCGAGAGTGATGAACTGATAAAAGAGCATATCGCGGAGTGTGAAGCCTGCAGGAGCGCATTGGAAAACATGAAAAAGCCCGAGGGGGAAGAGGCTTTGGATACACCCGGCGAAACCAGGGAAATAGATTTTCTGAAAAAGAATAAAAAACGCAACAGGATCATAGTTTGCGCAAGTATAGCGGGGGCGCTGGTTTTGATCGGAGTGATCGTATTTGTGCGGCTTTATCTGGTGGGGAACAGAGTGCCGCTTGAGGCTACAACGTTGCAGACATCCGTGGAAGATGACAAGCTTATCCTGAGCGGGACTGTAACGGACAGCTCAGTTGGCCTGGCCAATCCTACTGTTATTCAGAAGGACGGTGTAACTTCGATCTATGTCAATGAAGTATTGTACAGTCCGGCCAGTGATCATGCCTTTGAGATCGTCCTGACTGATGCAAATGAGATTCAGGTGGTTGAGATCAACGATCGACCTGTTTGGGTCGATGGTCAGAGGATATCGGTTATGGTGTCATCCATCTATGAAACAAGGCATGATTATATGGGAGATCCTTCCGCAAATAACAGGACAGCGAATGCGCTTCACCTGGCAGAGATATTAGGTCCCTACGAAAACGAGCTGCTTTCACAGGAACAGCCGTATACATGGAAGATAAAGCTGAAGGAAGAGATACCTTCAGACAGACTGGAATATCTGGAAAATAAGATGCGTGGTATGTCATATATCATGCTGGGTGTGATAGGCAATCTGGATGCAGTGACCTTTGAATACAGCAGCGATGGTCAGAGCATGTCCCAAACGATCTATGCAAGTGAAGCGACTGAGTTCATGCAGAAGGATATCAAGCAATGCAAAGACCATATTGAGATCTTACAGTATCTGTATGACAATCTGAATTATTGATCTTAAAATAGAACGTCAGAACTCATCTGTTGGATGAGATGAATTTTTGCAAGGTATCGTTTTTTCCGGCGATCACGAGGATATCATCCTGTACCAAAGGCTGCTTGGGATCAAATTCGACATGGATCGAGTTGTTGCGGCGCAGGGCTATGATATTCAGTCCATAGCGGGAACGTACGTTGAGGTCGGAAATGCTGTGCCCTATCCAGCTCCTCGGAATGGACAGTTCTACGATGCTGATAAGGTCCGAAAGCTGCGTGAAATCAAGGATATTTCTTCCCGTAAGCGTATGTGACAGATTGGAAGCACCGATGTGCTCCGGTATGATGCAAAGCGAAGCGCCGAGAGTGGTGAGTATCTCGCGGTCGGTCTCATCATGGACCTTACATATGATGTGTTTGGCATCAAGAGCTTTGAGGTTCATGGTGATCAGGACCGATGAAGCAAGGTCGCCGGAGGTGCTGACGATCGTACAGTCATATTTGCTGATGCCCAGTTGTGACAACGCATTACGGTTGGTGGCATCGAGGGTAACAGCCTTTGATACCTTGTCGGCTATCATTTCCGATACCTCTTCATTTTTATCAATTGTCATGACAAAGTGGCCGGCTTCGTACAGATCTGTAGCCAGTTTGGTTCCGAACAATCCAAGTCCGATTACAACAAATGATTTCATATAAACCTCCGTTTTATCCGATCATCAGTTTGACCGAAGGGTACCTGATGTTTGGATTTTCTTTTACTTTGAAAAAGCCTATGGTCAGAGTCAGAAGACCGACTCTGCCGATATACATGAGTACGATCAACAGCAGTTTGGATGACAGTGACAATGCGCTCGTTACTCCGAGTGAAAGCCCTACGGTTGCCAGTGCGGATATGCTCTCGAAGAAAGAAGCGCGTAACCCTGCCGCTGATGTAAGTTCTATAAAAAATCCTCCGATCCCGGAAAGGAGAAGAAAACCTCCCGCTACCGTAAAGGCATTCTGTATCTGGTCAGAGGTTATGGTCCGTTTGAAGATCGTGACATTCTTTTTTCCGGTAAGGTTCGAGACAAGCGTTTTGAGTATGATCATCAGGGTTACGGTCTTGATGCCGCCGGCTGTAGAGCCGGCCGAACCGCCGACGATCATCAGAAACATGGTAAGCATTACGGACAGCGGAGTCAGATCGGCCTGATCGACTGAAGCAAATCCTGCGGTTCGGGTCGTTGCTGCCTGGAAAAATGAATTGACGAGCTTTTCACCGGTTGTCATTCCGTCAAATGCAGGGGCGTTAAACTCAAAGCACATGAAGCAGATCGTTGAAGCAACTAACAGTAAAGCGGTTGTAAGTATGACGATCCTGGTATAGATCGACCATTTTCTGATCTGACGAGCAAATACCATATCGTTCCATACAAGGAAACCTATGCCGCCGATTATTATCAGTGATGCTATGGTTAGAAGGACAACGGGATCATGTGCCCATGATACAAGACTTCCGCCGGGAGATAATATACCCATCAGATCGAAGCCTGCATTGCAGAAAGCGGATACGGAATGAAATATACCGAACCATATGCCCTTTCCCACGCCGAAAACGGGTATGAAACGTATGGAAAGCAGTACCGTTCCGATCAATTCAAAACTGAATGAACCGATCAGCAGTCTTTTCTGGACCCTGAGTATATCGGTGATGATATCGGTTCCGAGAGATTCGGCGATCAGGGAAAGCGAACGGATATTGGCACTTTTATCGGTTATATAGAATAATATCGAGATGATCGACATGAAGCCGAGACCGCCGGCTTCCATAAGGATGAGTATTACGAACTGGCCGAACAGTGAAAATGTTGACCAGATATCAACAATTGAAAGACCAGTAACGCAGACAGCGGATGTGGATGTAAAGAGGGAAGTCAGGCCACCTACGCTTTTGCCGGAAACGGTCGCAAACGGAAGATCCAGCAGGATCGCGCCGATGATGATAAGCAGGGCGTACACACCTGCTATTATCTGACTGATATTCAGATTATATAAAAACCTCAGTTTGCGAAATTTCATGACTCTCTCCTAAAATCCTTTCCAATGATAATACTTGAAAATAAATACGTAAAATGCTATTTTTTTATTAAAATAATACCTAAAAGGGCATAAGGAGCGATATGACACTAAGAAATCTGAAGCTGTACATAGAAGTTTATAAGACGATGAGTATTACTAAAGCCGCGGATAATCTGCATATGACGCAGCCTACGGTAACCCGTGCGATACATGAGACCGAAGAGTATTACGGTGTAAAGCTTTTTGACAGGATCAATAAAAGGCTGAAGCCGACAGAAGCCGGAGATAAGTTTTTCCATTATGCTACGAAGGCGGTGGAGGCGTTTGAACATGTTGAAGGCGAGATGCTGGAGTTAAATGAAAATGAGACCATCCGTGTCGGTGCAACGATCGGAATGGGCAGTGTCATATTGCCGCCTCTTGTGTTGGAATTCAAAAAAAAGTATCCAAAGGTTATAGTGAAATCCATTGTCAGCAACAATGCCACGATCGAGCAGAAGCTTTTTGAAAATCAGATAGATTTTGCGATGATGGAAGGTTATGTTCCGAAGAAGCATGTCAAATGCGAATTATTTTACAAGGATAAGCTGGTCCTTCTTTTGCCGCCTGACGACCCCAGGGGTAAGCTAAAGAGCATATCATTGCAGGAATTGAGAAACGACTCATTTTTGCTGAGGGAAAAGGGAACATCAGGGAGAAATTATATGGATGTTCTGTTCAATGCACACGGTCTCCCTATAGAACCGACCATGGAGAGTGCATCAACACATGCGATCGTCCGTGCTGTCCATGAGGGTCTCGGGATAACGATCCTTCCCGAAGAACTGGTATATCACAGCATCGTATCCGGCTTTGTGAGCTCCTGCGATGTGGAAGATATCAATATGTATAAACAGAATTATATCGTTTATCATGAAGGAAAATACATTACCCGTAAGATAAAGGAACTTATGGAACTGGCTAAAGAGATCGGTAATCGCAGGGAACAGACCGAGATCGCGGATCTGTGACGAAGGGTTTATCGCTTTACGCAGTACTTATCTTCAAGGGCCTTTTCGATAAGATCCACGACGCTGCCCTTGCGCTTGCGGTATTCGCGCGGAGAAACCTTGTAATAGCGTTTGAATATCTCAGACATATAGCTGGCACCTGAGAAGCCGGTCTTTTCCGCAATATCCGACATGGGGAGTTCTGTGTTCAGGAGAAGCTCCGCAACACGTTCAACTCTGGTATGGAGCAGGTTTTCCACCGGAGAGCGGTTGGTGAACTTTTTAAACAATGCATTACAGTATGTCTTGCTGACTCCGCCGCTTTCGGCTATGTCATCGAGAGTGATATTCTTATCCAGATTCTCGCGTGTAAAATCAAGCATATTCTTAATGATATCAACCGACTGATCGTTACGCTCCACATTATCAAAGCATATCTCAGCACTCATGTAATTGATTACAATATCCCAGACAACAAAAAATGACTTTGTTATCAGGAAATTGTTTCCGATGGAAGCAAGCATCTCACGGGCTGCTGTTTCCATTTTGGCGGCACATGATGTCCCGGTCTTAAAGTGTATGTATGGAACATTCTCATTGTTGATTATGGGATCCACATATTGCTGCTCTACGGGAAACGAAGAGCAGAGAAGCCTCGGATGCAGGATATATACGATATATTTACTCTTGGATTCATTGACTGTATATATAAAATGTATCTGTTTGGAATTGATCATGATGGATTCGCCTTTTTCCAGCACGATATTTTTTCCGTTCACGCTGAATCCGACCCTTCCGTCAACAACGGTAACAAATTCAAGATCCTCATGAAAATGTACCACATTTCCCCAGGTTGCTCCGGGAACTATCCAGCCGTTGTGGATATAAGCCGGAAATGACTCATCATTGTAGTTGAGTGTTTCGGAGCCGTCACTGTTTCTTTGTATAAGTCCCATCCATTCTTTACGCATATCAGATATCCTTTCATTTGCCGGACATTTCCGGACGATGATCCCATATATTGCCGAATGATAATATTCATATCCTGAGTTCTTTATTACCATTATTATCATAAGTGCCCTGATATGTACAGTGTAATATTGTTATAAAAACGGGTAATTTTATGGGTAGTCAATCGCCATAATTCCATATATAGTTATGAATAATCAAAAAACAAAGGAGGAAACAGGAATGGAGAACAGCATAGTCCTGAAAAATATCACAAAAGAATTCAAAGTGCTGAACAGACATGAAGGCCTGAAAGGCAGCATAAGGGATCTATTTTCCAGAGATTATAAAACAGTTACTGCGGTAGACAATGTTTCACTCGAGATCAAAAAAGGAGAGATAGTGGGTTATCTGGGACCAAACGGTGCCGGAAAATCAACAACCATAAAGATAATGACCGGTATACTCAAGCCTACGAGCGGAGAGATCATGGTCAACGGAAAAACACCATGGGAAGACAGGACAAGCAACTGTGAAAAGATCGGAGTCGTATTCGGACAGCGTTCACAGCTGTGGTGGTCATTGCCGCTTGTCGAATCATTCAAGCTTCTCAAGGATATCTATATGATAGAAGATAAAAACTATAACGATATGCTTGATTTTTATGCTTCGATCGTGGACCTGGAGCCACTTTTGCACAAGCCTGTAAGACAGATGTCACTCGGACAGCGTACACTCAGCGATATCCTGGCATCATTTCTCCACAGTCCGGAGGTTGTATTTCTGGATGAACCTACGATCGGTCTGGATGTGGCAATGAAGAGCAATATCCGAGATCTGATCGCAGCCATAAATGAGCAGAAGAACACAACGGTCATACTTACGACTCACGATATGGGTGATGTGGATGCATTGTGTAAAAGGATAGTGATCATAGATAAAGGAAAGATGCTGTATGACAATGATATGGAGCATCTCAAAAAGGTCTTCGGTTCCTACAGAACGTTAAGCCTGAGGATACGTTCTTCCCAGATGACGGATGATTTCATCACATCGCTTGAGGAGAGATTCTCTCCCTACGGGATCAGTATCAGTACCGAAAACAACTGGGTATCATTGGTAATTAATGAAGACAGGATCAAGGTGATGGACGTTCTTTCCGGGGTTCAGGAGAACGGTTCCATCAAGGATATGAAACTGGAGGAGATCTCTACGGAAGAAGTCATCAAGAGGATCTATACGGAGGGAATATGAGTAAAATGCGCAAATATCTGGCTCTGACAAGGGCCGGTATCATAGAGGAGCTTGGCTTCAGGCTGGCTACGATCGTTATGATATTCGGAAATATCATATATCTGACCGTTATATATTTCCTGTGGAGATCGATCTTTGCATCGTCACCCACACCCGTTGTAAACGGCATGACCTTCGAAAGTACTCTCATTTACCTGGTACTTGCAACGGCGATCTTCAATTTTATGGAAATGTATACGGTGTGGGAAATGGGGCGTAACGTACAGTCCGGTAAGATAGTCCTGGATCTTGTACGCCCCATGGAATACAGAAGTTATCTGTTCTGGTCATATACGGGACCGACAATTATGCAGTTTCTTACAACATTTATACCTACATTCATCATAGTTGAATGTGTTACCAAAGCGATACCGCTGGGGATAAATCTGCTTTACTTTATCATATCGATAATACTGGCAGTGATGATCAACTACAGCATTGATTTTATGGTGGGAACGATCTGCCTGTACAGTGAATCGATCTGGGGTATCAATATCATGAAGCAGGTCATAGTGCTCTTATTCTCGGGAGCGACCATACCGCTGGCATTCTTTCCCGAGGGACTGGCAAAAGTCGCTTCGGTACTGCCCTTTAAGGCAGTTTATGACGGACCGCTCAGCATATTGCTGATGAATTCGCCGGAAATATGTGATGTACTGCCAATCTTGGAGCTTCAGGCATTTTGGGCAGTCATGCTTTACCTGCTCAGTGTAGGCTTCTGGAAGATATCTCTCAGACAGATAACGGTAAACGGAGGTTGAAGATATGAGTCGAGGATTATCTTTTTATTTAAGGATATACGTTAAGATACTTGTTCAGGATCTTAAGAGCAAGATGAGCTACAGGGCGGACTTTATCATTTCCATGGTGGGAATGATACTGACAAATGTGGTCGGATTTGTGTCATTTAAGATCATGTTCAGTAATTTTTCTTCCATAAACGGGTGGAGTTACAATGAGATGCTTTTTCTGTACGGCTTCTCGCTGATTGCAATCACTCCGATGCAATGCATGCTGGACAACAACTGGAGCCTGCGTATGAATGTCTACAACGGTGACTTCATCAAATATTGCTTCAGGCCGATCAACCTCTTCTTCTACTATGAATCGGAGGTGTTTGATGCAAAAGGATTGGGACAGTTCGGATTCGGGATAGCCACACTTGTTTATGCGTGGAATAAACTTGGACTGCCTGTGACATTTTTTAGTATAATAAAGACAGTTATATTTGCCATCACGGCATCGCTTTTCATGATGGCAATGCAGAACGCAGCAGCAGCCACCTGCTTTTGGATAGACAGATCGTTTTATGTACTGGATCTCACATTCAGGTTGCGTGAATATGCAAAATATCCGGTGACGATATTCAATCCGGTATTCCGGTTTTTATTTACGTTCCTGTTTCCCATTGCATTTATCGCGTACTATCCGAGTCTGGTGATACTGCGACCCGATAAGGTTCCGATGCTTTCATGGATATCACCCGTGATAGGCGTGCTCTGGTTCTATATGAGCTATCGGATCTGGATGCGCGGCGCGAGAAAATACAACGGAACGGGATCATGACGGTCTTTCGGGGAGTATATGATCAAGGAATTAAGGTACTCAAACACAAACACATATCTGATCTGTGGCAGCAGGGGAAAACTGCTGTTTGATACCGGATGGGCGGGGACATTTGATGCATTTTGTCACGCCCTCGGTGAGGCAGATGAGAGAATGCAGGATATCGATCATATCCTCATCTCACATTATCATCCGGATCATATGGGGATCGCACAGCAGATAGCCGACAGGGGGGCCCGGCTTGTGATAATGGATGTGCAGAAGGATTTCACCCACGTCAGTGACGGGATATTTGCCAAAGAAAACAGGTCCGGTTTCGTCCCTGTCAAAGACAGCGAGGCACGTATGGTGAATGTGGAGGGATCTAGAGGATTCCTGGCTGAACTCGGTTTCGACGGTGAGGTGATCCATACGCCCGGACACAGTGACGACAGCATATCTCTGATGCTGGACACGGGAGAAGTGTTTGTGGGAGACCTGAATCCGCTCTATGAACTGGAAATGCATCGGGGCACGGAGATAGAAAACAGCTGGAACAGACTGTTGGAACGAAAGCCTGTGAGGATATACTACGGCCACGCAAAGACGGCAGTCCTTTCGGAGAATGATGGATCCGGTGCAAAGACGGCAGTCCTTTCGGAGAATGATGGATCCGGTGCAAAGACGGCAGGCTTTACAGGGAATGACGGATCCGGTGCAAAGACGGCAGCTCTTACGGGAAACGATGTTTCTGACACAAAGACGGCGCTTACGGTCGATCATGAAATATATGCAAGCGTTAATCGCATCATAAAATACGTGAAAAAAGGATACAGTCCGGAGAAGATACAGAAGAAAACGGGCCTTCAGAAAACATTTACGGAAGATGTGATCAGGATGTATCTTACACACCCGGGAGTATCGGTTCAGGGAATACTGGACAGGATAGAGATAAAAGGAAAGTAGCATTATCGCTAAATTAGGTATGTCCTGCGCATGCGTTTGACAAAACAGAGCAACGGATGTATCATCATAGCAAATAAAGAGGAAAAGGATATGTATTGGAAAACACTTAATATCCAACTTCAGAATGGTTACTACACTACTCCTTACGGGGATAGTGCGCCCATTTTTGGAAGGATATGACAGTTTTCCAAAACATTTATAAAGCGCATTATCTCCTTAACGATTCGATAAGATCACAGAAGTTAAGGAGATTTTTTTATGTTTAATATCAAAAAACAGATAAACAGATTATATTTGTCTTCCGTGCTTGGGCAGGTTTCCCTCACGGGAGCGTGGGTGGCGATACTTGCCGCCAGAGGCTTTTCTCTTGTAGAGATCGGAGTTGCCGAAACGGCATTCCATATTGTCAGCCTCATATTTGAGATCCCTTCGGGTGTGCTCGCGGATGTGTTTGGCAGGAAGCGGATGCTTATCGTAAGCACGATCATGGCCATCATATCCGATCTCGTTATGATATTTTCTTTCAACCTTTTTACGGTTTGCCTGTCCACAGGCATCAGGGCGTTGAACTATAATTTTGCTTCGGGATCGGGCGATGCACTTGCCTATGATTCCATGAAGCGTGTCGGAGTCGAAGCGGGATATGAGAGATATGCTTCCAACCAGATGATCATTTACCGTATATGCAGCGGAATATCGACATTGGCAGCGGGACTTGCGATCTTTCTGGGACACAGGATCTCGTACGGTGTAAGCCTGGTATTCGGTGTGGCCCAGATCCTGGTTTTGTCTTCACTTACTGAGATAAAAGGGAAAGAATATGACAGGAGGCTTACGTTTGGACATGTAATGACCATGGTTTGGGATTGCTACAAGGAAAGTTTTTATTTCCTGAAAAATACAAGCAAGACGGTACTTTTGATGTTTGCCAATTCGCTTGTGGGGGCATTGGACATACTTTTGTTATTTTTCCTGCAGGCAAAACTTCCGAATGCCGGGATCCCCGGCTGGCTCCTTGGACCGGCACTTCTCATCATGGAAATGGGAGGAGTCCTGGGTTCCAAACTTATACTCGGGTTCAAGAAGGCAAGATACAGAAGCGTGTTTGTTGTGGCATTTCTGGTGATACTCGGCGGAATATGTCTGGAACACAGCGGCATATGTATTGTCATGGTAATAGGCGGTTTCCTGGCGGCGCTTGCGGATGATGCACTCCAGATAAGGACAAATGCTATCCTTCAGGATATGTTTCCGAGTGAGCAGCGTGCTACGCTCATATCCATCGAAGAATTCACTTTTTCGGTCATCATGATCATTCTTTCACCGCTTGCAGGATGGTTTTTTGAGATATGGTAGAGGTTAAAGAACGGTACACATATAGAACGATAAATGGGAGGTAGGATCATGGAATTGGTTTATAAGAAACTTACGGACAAGGAACTGGATACATTTATAGGTCTTCGCATAAGACAGCTTCGTGAAGAAGGTGCTACGGAAGATATCGACCTTGTTCCGTCGCTCAAGGATTATTACAACAGGCATATGGCAGACGGGACTTTTGTATCGTGGCTTGCCATGGACGGTGATCGGATCGTAGGAACCAGCGGAATGTCATTTGTTGAGAAACCGCCGTATTTCGGCTGCCCCAGCGGACGACTGGGTCTGCTGTCAAGCATGTTTACTGATCCTGATTACAGACGAAAAGGGATTGCAAAAGAACTGCTTTCAAGAGTGGTGGACGAAGCAAGGGACTACGGCTGCGGTGCGGTACAGATCACGGCTTCCGATATGGGAGTTCTGCTCTATACGGATTTCGGGTTTGTCAAAAACGGAAACTTTATGCAGTACAAACTTTAGGAAAATAAGCAGTAATCTATTATGCACGTATACATTAAACCGGCAGACAGCCTTGATCAGAGGCAGTCTGCCGGTTTGTAACATGGAAACCAAGAAATTATTGCATTGTGCAGGTTCCTTTGGTATCATATGCGAAAGATGTAGTATCTGATTCATTTTCATGCAGTGCCCTGAAGGGCTATGCAGCGCGAATCTTATTCATCGAAGACTAGTCTCATTCCCCGAAGACGAGTTTTAAACGTTGAGCGTTCCGTTTAAGAGAATCATATCTAAAACAAACATAACCTCTTAACTATGAGCATTTTCAAGAAGAAGACAATTTCCTTTTTAAGATCAATATAACTAAAAAGGCTGATTTATCTTACTTTATTATCATCTCAGACTAAAATTGGGGCTGAAATTGTTGTTGGGTAAGATATCCAATCTATTATTTTCAAATGTATCTTAATTCATAGTGCATAAAAACACGATGAGTGTTGAATTATAAGATAAAAACAATAAAAAGCATGTTTTTATCTTAAAGTACCAGCGATTCATACAAATGATCATACATCAAAGTAAAGGAGTGATTATTATAAACATAACAGGGTATATAGCAAAAAGAATTGAATCCTTAACAGATATCAGGGATAAGGTTATGAAGGAAATGGAGCGGCTACCGGAAGGAAAACTCCGATTCTATAAACAAAAGGGCTCATACAGATATCATATCAGGAAGGATCTGCAGGACAAAAACGGTAAATACATCAACCGTAGGAACATGGGGCTGGCGCAAAAACTTGCACAAAAGGAATATGACAGAAATTTGATCGATGCGTTGGAACAGGAAATCTCACTGTTGGAGAGCTATCTGAAATATCATGATTCGGATCCGTGGGTAAGTGCATATGAAATGATGGCTGAAGGAGAAAGAATCTTAGCCGTGCCGCCGATAGAGAGTGATGAAGAGTATATTCAAAAATGGCTTAAACAGGAATATAACAACCCGGAATTCAGAGAAAATGCTTTCGAATTTTATACAATGCGTGGTGAAAAAATGCGTTCCAAATCGGAGGTGATCATTGCAGAAATATTGGATGATCTTCAAATACCGTATCTTTACGAGAAGCCGATCGTATTGAATAAAATAGGTGTGGTACATCCCGACTTTACTATTTTACGTATGAGTGACAGAAAAGAGATCATATGGGAACATTTTGGGATGATGGATGATCTTGAATACAGAAATAATGCATTTGGAAAAATCAGAGGATATGAAAACAACGGATATATTTCCGGAAAGGATATCATATACACATTTGAAACATCCAAATATCCGTTAAATACCAGATATATAAGAAAGCTCGCTCGGGGTTATATTTGAAGTGGAAGAGATCACACGGATAATGATGGATACGGGATATATGAGCGTGCTCGCGCGGGATTATATTGAAGGTTAAGATAAAATGAATAGAAATGATTATAATATCTTAGTTTTAGAACAGTGGTTTAGGAAATCATATAAGAAAGTAAGATACAATCGAGAAAAACTTATCACTTATCTTAATTCAATGTCTGATAAACAAATAAAAAGCAAATAAGTAAGATAATACGAGTCAAATCCTAAGAAATATCTTAAAGAGTAACCAAAAGAACGAAAACGAACGAAAAGGAACTTAGATCAATGTTTATTCCATCGAATAGAAGAGGCTTTCAACAATACCTGCTTTTAACAATAGCTGTTTTCAACAATACCTGCTTTTACGTTTTCTGAACTTAACGGGGATTCTTCCCGGGTTCTTTTCCGTCCCTGAAGAGCATGATCATCTCTTCGGTGAGACTTAAGAAGCGATGCTCGTCCGTGATCTCGCTGCGGGAGATCCATTCGGCTATAGAAAGTTCGTCTTCTTCAAGTGTGATCTCATTACTGCCGTCAAGATCGCAGAAGAATCCGAGAAGAAGTCCGCCGTCAAAGCCCCACGGCTGACTCTTGTAATATCGTATGTTTTTGACTTTAAGGCCCACTTCTTCCATAACTTCGCGTCTGACCGTATCCTCGGCGGTCTCACCTATTTCACAGAAACCTGCGACCAGAGAGCGACCTTTGTATTCTCTGTCCGCATATCTTGTCATTATGATCTTATCCCCGTCGGTGATCCCTATGATAACGGCGGGAGATATCCTTGGGTAAATGATATTGCCGCAGTTGTCGCATTTGAGGGATCTTTCTTTACTCGTGATGTGTGTTTTGCTGCCGCATTTTCCGCAAAAGCGGTTTGCGGAATACCAGACATAAAGATGGTATGCCGTCATGCCGGCAAAACTCATCAGCTTGGGACCGTTGCGTCTGAATGAAGTGACGGTTTCGTACGAAAAACCGGGAACTTCAAGCTTTGAAGCGCCTGTATACAGGAAATCACATTTCTCATCTATACGAAAAAGATATTGAAGATCGTGTCGTTCATTTTCCGACAGATCTTTCACCCTTGGGCAGGAAATGATCCCGTCAGAAATATTGACGAGGATGGTCCGGCCGTCAAAGGCGAATACAAAGTCATTTTCATTTGGTGGAACGGGTGAATACTCGTTGTGGTATACAGAAGGTGCAATGTCCTGGATCATGAAAACCTCCGATCTATAATAAATGATACTGTGATCCATATCATATGTGATACAACAGAATGTATTATAGCACAACCGTAGCAGCGGCAGAAAGCAGAAGGCGGTAAGCGCCTAGTCAGAAGGCAAAGTTAGTTGACAATAACGGGAACGTATGATATTTTTATTTCGTTTACAGCCGCGAAAACAGGCTGAAAAAATCTACAAAAAGGAGAACCGGACAAATGGGTGTACAGTCAATCGATGCTGAGGATGATCAGTTTGCGTACAGATATGATACACAGTTACTGATCGACAGAAGAGATAAAGATCTTGATGAAGATGAGATCGCAGATTATATTACAGAAAATTTTGAGGGCAACAGCCTGATAGCTGCAGGTGATGAGGATCTGGTAAAGATCCATTTCCATACAAATGAGCCCTGGAAGATCCTTGAATACTGCAACACTGTCGGCGAGATATACGACATAGTTGTGGAAGACATGATCAGACAGACAAACGGATTAAAAGGCTGATAGGCCGGATGTTCGGACAGATTAAAAGGCTGACATTCCGGACTTTCAGACAGATCAAAAAGCTGACATCTCGGCCATCCGGACGGATCACACATTGTCGATCATTTGGACATAAAGACACAAGTATAAAGAATGCCTCCCGAGTTTAGATCGGGAGGCATATTTTTTACTGCTCGTTCTTGAGTGACTTTTTAAGCGGAAGCCATATGATATAGGCGAGTACCGAACCGATAAGCGCGGTTGTCAGCTGTGTTACGGAAAATGTCATCTGAAATACGTTGATCTTCGGAAGCATTTTCTCGGGTAACAGGTTCGGGATTATGATGAGCGAGATCACAACGCCCATAAATATGAATTTCAGGACAGATCCGATAACCATGGAGATCGGAAGGCCTGCTTTTTCACCGAATTTATCCTTTAAGAGAGCCACACAGATAGCGAGGATCGCATTGCCCACCATTATGCAGGGCATTATGATCGGGATCGCACTCATGAGGGGGTTCCCTGTGATGATAAATGCTGTTATCGGAGTGATTATCGACAGGATGATCGCCCACGGCAGACCCGCTGTCAGAACACATATTATAAGGCACGCATTTATGATGGGACCTGTGATGTATACGGACAGGTTCTTAAAAAACTGGCTTGCTATGCAGATAGCAAGAAGGATCGCTGCGTATGCGAGCGATCTGGTATTAAATTTCTTCATGATCGTTGATTCCTTTCTGTGAGATAGATGTTTGCATTGATCTGACGGTCACACCTTTTAACCGTCCCAATGAACCTGAAAGAGCGGAGATCTCATCGCCGGTTGCATGAACTATGACTGAAATGATATTGAGTCCCTGTTCTCTGTAGGGAATACCCATCCGGCCGATGATCTTGCTGCCGTTTTTGTGTAGCAGCTCATTGACGGCTGTTGCGGATTCATAGTCTTCAACAAATAAACCGATGATAGCTATTTTCTCTTCCACGTCATTTCCTCCTTTCCACAAATGATCCCACAGAACGATCTTAGCGCAGGCAAAGCCTTTGTTTCAGAATAAGGAGTTCTTTGATGTGGGGAAGCATATCAGGCTTTCGGCTGATATACCTCAAAAAGTATTATAACACAAAAAAAGACGGGCGCCATATGACACCCGTCAGCACGTATTCTTAGCCGCCGGCACGTATTCACATTGACACCCGTCAGCGCTGATAGTTACTGTTCATATAAAGTGTAGGTCATGTTGAACGTATCGCGTGGGATGATGTATACATCCTTCGGGTTGTTCTTCTGATGTACCATATAATCCCCGGGATTACCGAGTATGTATTCTTCCTCATTCCAGAGAGGAAATACTTTTACGGCATGATCCAGTTCCTTGGCGTACACAAATGTGTTGCGGCGGGGAGAACAGGTTTTGGCATAATCCTCAAGGTTAAATACCTTGTCGTCCAGATTGGTACGGATCGTGGGAGCATAATTGGTTTCGTAAGAATAAGGCTCCCCGTGTATCTCGTAAATGGAATCAAAGAGATGTTTCTTAAGAGGATATACCTCGCCGTTAACACCCAAAAGTATGTAGAAGTCATTGTCAACTCTGGTCTCCGTATCGCTTTTCAGGGTACGGATGACGATATTTGCGCCTATCGGAAGGAAATCCGTCGGATCCACAAAACCAACGGTGACATTTTTCTTCTCATATAACGGCATATCGGAAATATCGTCGTTCATTTCCTTGGCGTAGAAGATATCGATACTGTCAAAATATTCGGTCATGCGCAGACCGAAGTAGGTCTCGGTATTGATCGTGGGATAAAGCGATTCGTAGAGGTTTTCAAATATAAATCCTCCGGCCTTATCGGTATGACCGCCGCCGGAGCCGATCTTCTGAGTGATGTATTCGGCCAGTTCATTGGCACGGACTTCTTTGATACAGCTTCTTACGGAGATCTTGAAACCGGTATCCACATGATTGTATACACAGCAGGTATCGATCTTGTCCACCTGCAGTACGAGGTCACTGATAAGCCCGAGGATATTCGGGTCGCAGGCCTCTGAATGAACAACGGCAAACCTGTGATCATCATTGTAGATATGTCGTATAAGTGCGATCCCCGCTATCTCAAGCTCTTTAATGGAAATATTGGAATTAATGAACCGTGTTATAAGATTCTTGTCAAAATGCAGACTGTCCTTCATATCACGATCCATGGGATGCAGTGATTCTATAAAATTGCCGGTATCAGTCATCAGACCGTAGTAAAGAGCCGTGGAAAGCTCCGGATGAGCGGAAAAATCAAAGTCTTCTTCGCTAAGAAGCTTCCATATGAGAGTGGCGCAGCTTCCCAGATAAGGACGGATATCGCTCATATCAATATTGGTATAGCGCTGATGATGATCGATACAGGCTACTTTATTGCATCGTATGGGGGAAACGTTACCCTGACCGGGCTGACAGTCGACCGTCAGCAAAAGGCCGTTACGTATATGGAATGTCTCCGGAAAAAATGAAACCGGTATACCGATCTCCTTGATCATGAGCAGAAGATTCGGCTTGGTTATCTGATTTCTTCCGCCGTAAACGATGTATGCTTCAACGTCGTGTTCCTTGAAGTACACATACAATCCGTAGGCGGAAGCCAGAGCATCGGCATCGGGATTGTCATGGCACTGGATGCAGATGCTTTTATAGGATAATAAAGAGCTGAGTTTCATAGGCACCTCACACATGTATTTTCCATACCATTATACAATCTATTTGTAAAATATAATAGCGGTAAACAGTTAAATAAATACGAAAGAGATGAAAATTAATACATTTGACATAACTGTCATGAAAAGCTATAATTACAGTCGTTGTAAAGAGATTTCAACGGAGTATGTAGTATAGGAGAGAAATAATGGGAACAGTTGTTTACGGAACATATCATTTTACAAAGCTTATGGGTTATTTCGGAAATCCGGAGCAGTGCAGTATTTGCGGAAGGACATATAAGAAAGCAGTTGTAAAGGATACAAGATGGGGTCATCTTGATTACATTCCGCTCTTACCCATGGGAACCAAGTACATCCTGGGATGCCCTATCTGCGCAGATGACAAGCCGATCGACAAGAAGACGGCCCAATCTGTTATGAACGATCCGAATCCGGGTTGTCAGCAGGAACTCAAGCCTTATATCAAATATGATAAGGCGGCAAAATACAGAGAGTTCGACATCAAGGATGTTCTGACGGGCGAGGAGATCTGTGTTGCCAGTGACATAACGAAGAGTCAGGCCAAAGATATCGCCAAGATAAGAGGATTCAAAAAGGTAGAAACGATAAATATATAATACCGTGCATAAAACAAAAAAGTCATTTGTCGACGGACAAATGACTTTTTTTGTACCACACATAGCGTAAATATGCCGTGATGCCGCTCAGCATCCACGTGGCTCCCACGGACCACCATATTCCCCACAGACCCATCACGGGGATCATCGTGAAAAAAATCGGAAGGGTCAGGCGGCACAGGATCTCACACCCGCCGTTTATGATGGCAAACACGGCATCGCCGATACCGTTTAACACACCCCTTACCACATAGATCATACCCAGGAAAATATAAAACCAGCTGGTTATAAGAAGAGCTCTGGCACCCATTTCTATGACTTCGGCATCCTCCACGAAGATGCTTACGATGCCCTTGCCGAGATATTGCATGACAGGCAGCATCAGAAGAGAAAATACGGTCATGATCAAAGCACTGATCTTCAAGCCCTTTATAACACGGTCATTCTTTCTGGCACCGTAGTTCTGGCCTGAGAAGGTTGAGAGTGAAGATCCCAATGTCTGATACGGCTGATGGATCAGCTGCTCGATCCTGCTCGTGGCGGTAAATGCCGCGATCGCAACCGGCCCGAAGTCGTTGACGACTCTCTGCAGAGCCATGCATGATATAGCTATCAGCGAGAACTGCATTGAAAGCGGAACGCCGATCCTGACGGTCTGAACAAATATATCTTTTCTGAATCTGAAATTTTCTTTTGTAAATGTAAAATATTCATTGGTACGGAATGCAAATATAAGGCAGAGCGCACCGCTTATAAGCTGGGAAATAACAGTCGCAAGGGCTGCTCCGAATACTCCGAGATTGAATGTGCGGACAAACAGAAGATCGAGTCCCGTATTGACAAGACATGAAAATACAAGGAAATACAGCGGAGTTTTCGAGTCGCCGAGTGCACGCAACATGCTTGACGCATAGTTGTACAACGCAACAAATATAAGGCCTATACATTGCAGCTGCAGGTAAATAAGTGAGTTATCCATGATCGAAGCCGGTGTTTCGAGCAGGTTCAATATCGGTCTGGCCAGGAAAAATGCGATAGTACCTATCACAAGTGACATACCGAACATGATATAAGCGGTGTTGGTCATACAGTTTCTTATATTACCCTCATCCCCGCGGCCGAAATACTGTGATGTGACGATACCGCCACCGTTTCCCACGCCGTTGCAGAGCGCAAAAAACAGAAAGCAGACAGAACCCGTGGCCCCTACGGCGGCAAGAGCCGAGCTGCCTATGTATCTGCCCACTATTATGGAATCCACAAGGTTGTATACCTGCTGGAAGATATTTCCGATAAGCATCGGCAATGCGAACCTGACAAGGTGTCCCGTGGGATTTCCGACAGTCATATTGATAGTCTTAGATTTTATATTTATCTTTGCCATATCGTAATTATAGTTTAACGAAACTAAAAAACCATATCAGATTTATGCGATATTTATCTAATTTTATGCAAGTAGCGGTTTCCAAAATCAAAAAATGATGCTACCATGTGATTTGTATTATCAATAAGTGAGTTCGTGACCATCCTCACTATAAACAAAACTAGGAGAAAAAATGAATAAAAAGATCAGATTTATCACACAGGCAGCTGTGATCGCGGCTGTCTACGCAGTATTAACGCTTGCAACCTGGGAGTTTTCCTCTTATGCGATCCAAGTCAGGGCGTCCGAAGCCCTTTGTGTACTCATCTACTTCACACCGGCGGCAATACCGGGAATGTTTGTAGGCTGTCTACTTGCCAATATCTACAGCGGAGCCTGGATCGATGTGGTATTCGGCTCATTGGCAACTCTTGTGGCAGCACTGATCACAGGAAAAATACCCAAGAAGCATAAGTATCTTTATCCTCTGCCGACGGTTCTTGTAAATGCGGCAGTGATACCGTTTGTACTGTATTACGGTTATGGGATTACATCCATGGGCAATTTTACGACCACATTCGGATGTATAGGAATAATGGTTCTCACAATAATGGCGGGAGAAGCGATAGCATGTTACGGAATAGGAATACCGTTTATGAAGGCCATGACAAAGATATGGCCAAAGATATCGGGAGAAACGGAATAAAAAAATCTATTGTTTATATCATATGTATATTCACACTGCTTTTTTGCGGGTGTTCGGGCAAGGAAGCAGAGCTTACCGTAAGGCAGGAAGAGGTCGATATCAGGGGCTTTGACGGAGAGTTTAAGATTTATTTCCTGGCGGATTCACATATGTCACTGTGTGATGACAGGGATCCCGATGTCCTTGACAAGGCTGCATCCAGAAAAGAGATGTTCAGGCACAACGGTATGGACGCGACGGAAACATTTGACAGTATCATGAAGGATGCATCTTCAAGAAAAGAGGACATCCTTGTACTGGGCGGAGATATCATTGATTCGGCTATGTACGATTCGATCGATTACCTTACAAAAGAGCTGAAAAAGCCTGGGGTACCGTATATCTATTATATGGGCAATCATGATTTTGAGTATGGAACGGAGTATTTCTCCGAAAAGGCTTACAGTGAATATCTGCCTAGGCTTGATGAACTTCACGGCGATGCTTCATATCAGGTGAAAGAGTATGATGACCTGATACTTTTTGCAGCCGACGATGAAAACAGTCAGATATCCGCGGAGGCGTTGAGTGCATACAGGAAAATATCCGAAAAAGGGAAACCCGTTATCCTGCTTTTACATGTTCCGATAGAGCCGTTGACGGATGATACATCCCTGCTTGACAAGTGTATCGAGGTATGGGGACCTTCGGATGCCGGAAAGTCAAGGGTCACCATGGGCGTAAACGGTTGCTATCCCAATGAGACGACCGCGCAGTTTCTGGATCTTGTACTGGCCGGGGACAGCCCGGTAGAACTGGTCCTTGCCGGACATGTACATTTCTATCACAGGGATATGCTGAACGACCACACGCTCCAGCTGATAACCGGAGCAGCCTATGAAGGGGAAAGCATGTATATAACCGTAAGATAAGGACGTTGGATTCATTGTAAATAAAACCGATTATTGATAAAATAAAATGTAGCGTTCCCCAAGGTAGTGCCCAAAGGGGCACGGATAAACAAGTAATGAATCAAAAAGTACTGAGTGTATTGGAGTACAATAAAATAACGGAAAAGCTGGCTTCATATGCGTCATCGCCTCTTGGCAAAGACAGGTGTATGAAGCTTGTTCCGGTTGCGGATATAGATGAGATCAGAGAGGCACAGCGCAATACCGCGGATGCATTTGACAGGCTCATAAAGAAGGACGGGATCAATTTTGGCAACAATAAGAATGTCACTCTGATGATGAAGTCACTTGACATAGGTTCGTGCCTGTCACAACCGGAGCTTCTGACGGTAGCCGCATTTCTTGATAATGTAAACCGCGTCAAGACATATGGCCGAAAGGAACGTGATGACGAACAGGACGATACTCTTACGGAGCTGTTTGAAGGCCTGATGCCGTTTTCACCAGTTTCGGAAGAGATACACAGGTGCATCATAAGTGAAGAAGACATGGCTGATGATGCTTCGTCGAACTTAAAGGGCATAAGGCGTGAAATGGCAAATGCAGGCGAAAAGATCCATACACAGCTTGTAAGCATGGTGAACGGGTCACTGCGCACATACCTTCAGGATGCCGTCATAACGATGAGGGGTGACAGATACTGTATTCCGGTAAAAGCGGAGTATAAAAATCAGGTTGCGGGCATGATCCACGATCAGTCTTCATCGGGTTCTACTTTATTTATAGAACCTGCAGCCATAGTCAGCCTGAATAACCGTATCAGAGAGCTTAAGCTCGAAGAACAGAAAGAGATAGAGAAGATACTTGCGGGATTGAGCGCAGAGGTCGGAGAGCATACAGAGGATATCATCAACGACCAGAAGCTCATGACGAAACTGGATTTTATATTTGCAAAGGGAAGACTGGCACTTGAGTACAATGCAACGGCACCGGTATTCAATGAAGATCATGTCATCAATATAAGAAAGGCCAGACATCCGCTCATTCCTGCGGATAAGGTCGTACCGATAGATGTGAGGCTTGGAAAGGATTTCGATCTGCTCATAATCACAGGGCCCAATACCGGAGGTAAGACGGTTTCTCTTAAAACAGTCGGACTTTTGACCCTTATGGGACAGGCGGGCCTTCATATACCTGCCGGAGACAGATCGGAGCTTTCGATATTTAAGAAGGTCTACGCGGACATCGGAGATGAGCAGAGCATAGAACAGAGCCTGTCGACGTTTTCTTCTCATATGAAGAATATCGTTGCCATACTTAAGGCGGCCGATGAAAACAGTCTGTGTCTTTTTGATGAGCTTGGTGCGGGAACGGATCCCACCGAGGGAGCGGCGCTTGCGATCGCGATCTTAAATCATCTTCATGACAGAGGCATCAGGACCATGGCGACAACTCATTACAGTGAGCTGAAGATATATGCGCTGACAACGGATTTTGTGGAAAATGCGAGCTGTGAATTCAATGTGGATACGCTGTCGCCGACATACAGGCTTCTGATAGGACTTCCGGGCAAGAGTAATGCATTTGCGATCTCAAAGCGTCTGGGTCTGAAGGACAACATCATAGAAGCTGCCAAGCTTCAGATAGAAGCGGACAAGGAAAACTTTGAGGACATCATAAGCGATCTTGAGAGCAAGCGTATCATAATGGAACAGGAAAGAAGCGATATAGCCGAATCCAAAGAAAGGATAAAAAAGCTCGAACAGGATCTGGCAAAGAAGAACAGCAGACTTGAGGAACAGAAAGAATCCATACTCAGAGAGGCCAGGGAAGAGGCAGGGGAAATACTCAAAGAAGCCAAAGATCTGGCTGATGAGACGATCACATTGTTCAACAAGACCGGCGGAAGCATGGACATCAGGGAACTTGAGCAGGGCAGAAGCAAAGTCCGTGACAGGATCAATGATAACAACTCCAAGCTTTCATTTAAGAAAGAAACCGTAAAGAAACGAAATATCAAACCGGAAAGCCTAAAGCTCGGTGACGATGTCAGGGTTATTTCCATGGGTCTTAAGGGAACGGTAAACAGTCTCCCGGATGCAAAGGGAAATCTGTTCGTACAATGCGGTATAATCCGTTCAAAGGTAAATGTTGACGATCTGGAACTCATGGATGAAGACGAACCCGCATATAAGAAAAAAGGCAAGTCGGGATCGGGCCTTTCACAGATAAAGATGAGCAAATCCATAAATGTATCGACCGAGATCAATCTTCTCGGCAAGACAGTGGATGAAGCTATAAATGAGCTGGACAAATATCTCGACGATGCGTATCTGGCGCATCTGCCAAGTGTAAGGATCGTTCACGGCAAAGGAACCGGAGCACTCAGGCAGGCTGTGGAAAAGCATCTTAAAAAGACGGGGTACGTTGAATCTTATCGCAGGGGTGAATACGGCGAAGGTGATGCCGGTGTTACGATAGCGGTATTTAAGGACAAATAGGGGATAACCCGGAATGGAGTGAACATGGCGGTTAACAAACAGAAGATCATGATAGTTGATGACGACAATAACATAGCCGAGCTTGTATCGCTGTATCTTATAAAAGAGTGTTTTGATACGCAGATATTCAATGACGGTGAGTCTGCTCTTGAGGCGCTTGACAGCTATGAGCCTAATCTCATACTTCTTGACCTTATGCTTCCGGGAATAGACGGTTATCAGGTCTGCAGGGAAGTGAGGGCGAAGGGAAATATCCCGATCATCATGCTTTCCGCAAAAGGTGAGGTATTTGATAAGGTACTCGGTCTTGAGCTGGGCGCCGATGATTATATGGAAAAACCGTTTGATTCAAAGGAGCTGGTCGCAAGAGTAAAGTCGGTCCTCAGAAGATACAAGACGGTAAGTGAGCCCGTCAAGGAAACGGCGGAGAAACGCGTGGAATATCCGGATCTTGTCATCAACAGGACCAATTATTCGGTACTTTACATGGGAAAGAACGTGGATATGCCGCCCAAGGAACTGGAACTGCTTTATTTCCTGGCTTCAAGTCCGAATCATGTATTTACAAGAGAGCAGCTGCTCGACCAGATCTGGGGTTATGAATACATGGGTGACACCAGGACCGTGGATGTGCATATCAAGCGTCTGCGTGAAAAGATAAACGATCATGATGCATGGAAGATCTCAACCATCTGGGGCATCGGATACAAATTTGAGGTAAGAGCATGAGGCGAACCCTCTATCTGAAACTTATACTTGCATATATCATATACGGAATATTCGGCTTCATAATGGTGACGACATTTGCGTCTTCCATGACACTGGAGCATCTCAAGCGTGAAAAAGCGGAACATCTGTATGAGGAAGCGACACTGATAGCCAATACCTATGCCACGGACCTGTACAATAATCAGGTGTCACTTGATTCGGTCCAGAAGCAGCTGGATGCATTGGATACATATCTGGGAGCGACGATCTGGATCATCAATCCGTCAGGAAGATTCATATTGGATTCTTCGCAGCCGATCAATATTGACGAAGAGAGGACCGTGGAGAACTTTGATTCCACGATCACGCTTGGTTCGTATTATACGACCGGAGATTTTTTCGGAAGTTTCAATGAGGAAATGCTGAGCGTATATGCGCCCATAACCACGGACTTTACCGTAAAGGGTTATGTGGTGATCCATATTTCGATGAAGTCACTTCAGGAGTCAAGGGAGGCATTGCTTTCGATATCATACCTGTTGCTCATACTGCTGTTTTTACTTTCACTGATCATCCTCCTGTTCTTTACGGAATTTGTATATCTTCCCATAAAGAAGATCACGGAAGCAACGGAGCATTATGCGGCCGGAGATATGGACTACGAGCTTTCGGTGGACAGCGATGATGAACTCGGATATCAGGCAGCAGTGCTTTCATATATGGCACATCGAGTGGCGACGGCCGAGGATGACCAGAAGAAATTTGTAGCCAATGTATCACATGATTTCAGATCGCCTCTGACATCCATCAGGGGCTATCTCGAAGCGATGATAGACGGAACGATACCGCCTGAGATGCATGAGAAATACCTTAAGGTCGTACTCAATGAAACAGACCGGCTTACAAAGCTGACCAACGGTCTTTTATCGCTCAACAATCTGAGCACAAAGGGCATGATACTTGAAAAAAGCATATTTGATATCAATACGATAATCAAAAATGTTGTAGAATCATTTGAGGGAACACTTCACAGGAAAAAGATATCCATTGATCTGGTACTGACGGGCGAAGAGCTTCTGGTCGAAGCGGATCTGGATAAGATCCAGCAGGTCCTCTATAATCTGCTGGATAACGCGATCAAGTTCTCGTATCAGGATTCGGTCATCAAGATAGAGACTACCGAAAAGAAAAATAAAGTATTTGTATCCGTAAAGGACAGCGGAATAGGTATTCCCAAAGACAGCTTAAAGCTGATCTGGGACAGATTTTACAAGACGGATCTGTCGAGAGGCAAGGACAAAAAAGGCACAGGTCTGGGACTTGCCATAACGAAGGAGATCATCAAGGCACATCAGGAGAACATCAACGTTATCAGTACGGAAGGTGTGGGAACAGAGTTTATATTCTCACTTCCCGTATTTGATGATGACGAAATGTAGTGCTCCTACGGAGCACTATGTAGCGCGAGCCCTTCGCCGAAGGCGAACTTTCAATGGGCGAGCGTTCCCAATAAATGTAGTGCCCTGCAAGGGCGCTATGTAGCGCGAGCTCTTCGCCGAAGGCGAACTTTCAATGGGCGAGCGTTCCCAATAAATGTAGCGCTCCTACGGAGCACCGGTCATAAGAAATCTGCCGCGAGCGGCATCTTATGACAAGGCGCGAGCTCTTCGCCGAAGGCGAACTTTCAATGGGCGAGCGTTCCCAATAAATGTAGTGCTCCTACGGAGCACCTAAAACATTTGTAGAAAGAGAGACATCGATGAAACTAGGGTTTGACAATGAAAAGTATCTGAAAATGCAATCTGAACACATCAAGGAAAGGATCAAAAGATACAGTAAGCTTTATCTTGAGTTCGGTGGCAAGCTGTTTGATGATTATCATGCATCGAGAGTCCTGCCGGGATTCGAACCGGACAGTAAACTGAAGATGCTCATGCAGTTAAAGGATCAGGCGGAGGTTGTTATCGCGATAAGTGCGGAAGATATCGAATCCAACAAGATCAGAGGAGACTGGGGCATAACCTATGAGGAAGATGTGCTGAGACTCATGGATGCATTTCAGGGATTTGGACTTTATGTCGGAAGTGTCTGTGTGACAAGATATAATTCACAGGCTTCTGCGGACAAGTTCATGACAAGGCTCGGAGAGATGGGAGTCAAAACCTACAGGCATTACAACATACCCGGTTATCCGAGTGATGTCGCTACGATAGTCAGTGAAAACGGATACGGAAAAAATGAATATATAGAAACGGTAAAGCCGCTGGTGGTCGTAACTGCTCCGGGACCGGGAAGCGGCAAGATGGCCGTTTGTCTTTCACAGCTTTATCATGAAAATAAGAGGGGCATCAAGGCAGGATATGCGAAGTTTGAGACATTTCCGATATGGAACCTGCCTCTCAAGCACCCGGTCAACATGGCTTATGAGGCTGCAACAGCGGATCTCAATGATGTAAATATGATAGATCCGTTCCACCTTGAAGCATACGGTGAAACGACAGTCAACTATAACAGGGACGTCGAGATATTCCCGGTCCTCAATGTTATTTTCAAGGAGATCCTCGGAACAAGCCCGTACAAATCTCCGACTGACATGGGCGTCAATATGGCAGGCAACTGTATCATAGATGATGAAGTGTGCAGGCAGGCGTCCGAGCAGGAGATAATAAGAAGATATTATCAGTGCCTCTGTGACAGGAAGAGGGGCAAGGATGTTAAGGATATACTCTATAAGCTTGAACTGATCATGAAGCAGGCTTATCTGACCGTGGAGGACAGGGCGGTAGTAAATGTGGCACTTGAAAGAGAAGCCCAGACAGGACATCCCGCCGCGGGAATAGAACTTCCGGACGGAACACTGATAAGCGGCAAGACCACGGATCTTCTGGGAGCTTCGGCGGCGGTGCTCATGAATGCACTCAAGGAACTTGCGGGTATCGACCACAAACAGCATCTGGTAAGTCCGGAGGCTATCGAACCCATACAGAAGCTGAAGACGGGATACCTCGGAAGCAGAAATCCGAGACTTCACACGGACGAGATACTCATAGCATTGTCCATTTCGGCTCTTACCAATAAAGATGCCAAACTGGCGCTTGAGCAGATACCCAAGCTCAAAGGCTGTGAGGCGCACTCTTCGGTCCTTCTGTCATCCGTGGATGAAAAGATATTCAAGAAACTGGATCTTCACCTTACGTGTGAGCCCAAATATGAAGCGGATAATATGAAATACCACAAACGTTGAGTTAAAAAATGTTACTTCTTACGCGTTTAATGATAACCTGTTAGTTTCAAACTGTTTACTTCGACCGGATAATAGGTAGAATGGTAGCATGAAGATACGTATTGAGCTGGATGAAAACCTGGATGAGCAGGAAGTCATAATCAGGACTCCCGAACTTACAGGCGACATAGCACAACTTCAGAACATTATAGTCGAGGCAACAAAGGGACAGAAAAGTTTTGAGTTCTATAAGGGCGATGTGAGGGTTTATCTTTCACTGGACGAGATACTGTACTTTGAAACCTGCGACAAGGGGATCGTCGCTCACACTGCGGATGATATCTATGAAGTGGGATACAAGTTGTACGAACTGGAAGATCTTCTGCCGAGGAATTTTATGAGGGTGTCGAAATCGACCATCTTAAACACGGCAAAGATATTTTCCATCGACAGAAATCTTACGGCATCAAGTGAAGTGGCGTTCAGGAACACACACAAACAGGTTTATGTATCAAGGCATTATTACCGGTCATTAATGGAAAGACTGGACGAAAGAAGGAGTAACATATGAGAAAAGGAAGAAATTATATCTGGGGAATTATATTTTTGGTAGCAGCATTCCTGATGCTTATCGGAAAGTTTGATTTCTTTGAAGATTTCGGAATGTGGAGAGTCGTTGTCGGCGCACTGATCGTTATGTGGCTTATAGACGGACTCAAGAGAAGAGAATGGGGCAGCATACTTTTTCCCACGGCATTTTTGTGCATTATCTTTGATGAGCTGCCGCTGTTTGATAAGATAACACCGTGGCCGGTACTTTGGGCGGCACTCTTCGGAACGCTCGGTCTCGGGATGCTCTTCGGCAACAAAAGAAACGGCCATATAGGCAATTACAGAGAGATAGAAGACAAGCAGGGAACCGAAGATAAAAACCAGGTTGACAATGAATTCAGATTCAGTACGGCATTTTCATCGGGAACAAAATATGTTGTGGCCGATGACTTCAAAAAAGCAAATGTATCATGCTACTTCGGTGATCTGAAGATCTATTTTGATGATACCGTGATCAAAGAAGGCGAGGCTGTTATCAACGTGGATGTCAAGTTCGGTTCGGTAAGCCTGTATGTACCGAAGGGCTGGTATGTGACCAATTCGGCGGTTCCGATCTTCGGTGCTGTTGAAGAAAAGAACAAGAGCCTGACAAACGGCGAACCCAAGGTAAGGATAGAAGGAAACGTGGCCTTCGGTGACGTATCCGTTACATACTGCTAAACCCTATCAGGGGAAAGGAAATCATATGTTTAATGTAGAGAAGGTAACAGAACAGTGTGTTGCATGGATAAGAGAGTTCTTTGAACAGAACGGTAAAGGATGCAACGCGGTTTTGGGCATATCCGGAGGAAAGGACAGCTCCGTTGTGGCTGCACTTTGCGTAAAGGCGCTCGGCAGGGACAGAGTCATCGGGGTGCTGATGCCAAACGGTGAACAGCCTGATATAGATAAGGCCCGGCTTCTCGTGAACCACCTTGGTATAAAGAATTACGAAGTCAATATAAAAGAAGCGGTAGAAGGCATAAAGCATGCATTTCCTGCCGATCTGCCAATGAGCGATCAGACAAGGATCAACCTCCCGCCGAGAATAAGGATGGCAACCCTTTATGCAATATCACAGAGTAATAACGGACGCGTGGCCAACACCTGCAATCTGTCGGAGGATTATGTGGGATATTCGACAAGATACGGTGATGCCGCAGGAGATTTCAGTCCGTGTGCAAACCTCACCGTTCAGGAGGTTAAAGCGATAGGAAGATATCTCGGACTTCCCGATGAGCTGGTTGACAAGGTTCCAAGCGACGGACTGTGCGGAAAGACCGATGAGGATAACCTCGGATTTACATATGCGGAGTTGGACAGATACATCAGGGAAGGCGTAATAGACAATGAGGAACACAAGGCCCTGATAGACAGGAAGCACGCGGCGAATCTGTTCAAATTACAGCTGATGCCCGGTTTCGTACCTGACTTAGACGCTTGATTTCATATTTTATGTACAATTTTTCACAGAAATTTAATTGATTTTATACCGTACTATCCATATAATTAAGAAAAATGTGGCATATATCGCGGGCTTTACAGGTCAGCGTTCAGAACAGAAGGTACGGATATGGATAATTACGAAAATGAAAACAAAGGATCCGGTAACTACAGCGGTGGTGACGGCTCCGATAATAACAATAAGGGACAGGATAACAACGGTAACAAGGGCATGCCGCCCAGAAGACAGAGTGTTCTGTTCCTTTTGATCGCTTCTCTTATCACTTTGGTGACAATGAGCTATGTCATGAGCAACTTTGGCAATGAGACCACAAAAGAGATCACCTATGATGCTTTTGTGCAGATGCTCGAAGAAGGCAAAGTTGACACTGTATACATGAACAGTGACAAACTCGAGATCATACCGGTATCGGATGAAGGCAACAAGGATGCTGCCAATGATCTGTATGCTCCGGTATTTGACATGTTCGGATCAAATTCCCGGAAATCACAACTGACATATTACACCGGTATAGCCGAGAGCAATGACGTACTTACGGAAAGACTGCTCAAGGCGGGTGTTCACATCGATCCCGAGATACCTGACAATTCGGGCTTATTACTGTCTATTCTTCTGACCTATGTACTTCCGATACTGTTGCTTTATTTCCTTATAAGCTACGGTTACAAGAAGATAGCCGGAAGCGGCGGACCGATGGGTGTGGGCAAGTCAAATGCAAAGGTTTATGTACAGAAAGAGACGGGAGTTACATTTGCGGATGTGGCAGGTGTTGATGAAGCCAAGGAATCACTGGTTGAGGTGGTTGATTTCCTTCACGACCCCACCAAATATACATCCATAGGTGCGAAGCTGCCTAAGGGAGCCCTTCTCGTGGGACCTCCCGGAACAGGTAAAACACTGCTTGCCAAGGCTGTTGCCGGTGAAGCGCATGTACCTTTCTTTTCACTTACAGGTTCCGATTTCATAGAGCTCTATGTAGGTGTCGGAGCAAGCCGTGTAAGGGATCTGTTCAGGGAAGCCAATAAAAACGCACCGTGTATCATATTTATAGATGAGATAGATGCCATAGGAAGAAGCCGTGATTCAAAATACGGCGGAGGAAATGAGGAAAGAGAACAGACACTTAACCAGTTGTTGAGTGAGATGGACGGTTTCGATCCAAGCAAGGGTGTACTTGTGCTCGGAGCGACCAACAGGCCCGAGATCCTTGACAAAGCGCTCTTAAGACCCGGACGTTTTGACAGAAGGATCATCGTTGACAGACCGGATGTAAAAGGAAGGGAAGCCATCCTCAAGGTCCATGCCAAGGATGTTAAGATGGATGAGACTGTCGATCTGCACGAACTGGCGCTTGCGACAGCAGGTTCCGTAGGATCCGATCTTGCAAATATGATCAATGAAGCGGCCATAAATGCCGTAAAGAACAAACGTGAATTCGTATGCCAGAAGGACCTTATGGAAGCCATTGAGCAGGTTATTGCCGGCAAGGAGAAGAAGGATCGTATCATGAGCAAGAAAGAGAGGGAGATCGTATCTTATCACGAGATCGGTCATGCTCTTGTTGCCGCTTTGCAGAAGAACAGCGAACCGGTACAGAAGATAACCATCATACCCAGGACCATGGGTGCGCTCGGTTATGTTATGCAGGTTCCCGAAGAAGAAAAATATCTCGACAGCAAGGAAGATCTGCTTCAGAAGATAACTACCTATATGGGCGGACGTGCCGCGGAAGAGATAGTGTTTGGCAGCATTACGAACGGTGCCGCGAGCGATATAGAGGAAGCAACCAAGCTTGCACGCAACATGGTAGCTCTTGCAGGTATGAGCGACAGGTTCGGACCGATGGCCCTTGCTTCGATAGAAAACCAGTACCTGAGCGGAGGAGCGCAGCTCAACTGTTCCGATACGACAGCCGCAGCACTTGACGAGGAAGTCAGAAAGATAATCGCAGACTGCTATGGTAAAGCAAAGGAAATGATCACGGACAACCGTGACGTTATGGATGAACTTGCAAAGTTCCTTATCGAGAAGGAAACCATCACAGGCAAGGAATTCATGAAGATATTCAGAGAACTCAAGGGCCTTCCTGAAGTGGAAGAAAAAGAAGAAAAAGAAAAAGAGGAAGAAGATTCAAAACAGGATTCATAACGGAGAATAATCTCTGATGGAAAAACTCTTTGACATACAGGAAGAACTTCATAAACTCCCCCATGAGCCGGGGGTGTATATTATGCATGATAAGAGCGATGCGATCATTTACGTGGGTAAGGCAAAAGACCTGCACAATCGTGTTCGTTCTTATTTTCGTACAAATGTGGGACGCGGGCCGTGGATAGACAGGATGGTCAGTCTGATAGCGTATTTTGAATACATACTGACCGATTCGGAGATGGAATCGCTCGTTCTTGAGAACAACCTGATAAAGGAATACCGTCCGAAGTACAATACTATGCTCATGGATGACAAGACCTATCCCATGATAAAGGTGACCTTCGGTGAGGATTTTCCGCGTGTCATGAAAACACGTCAGATGAAGAAGGACAGATCGAGATATTTCGGGCCCTATCCGGGAGAACTCCCCGTCAATTCAACCATAGAACTCATCAATAAGCTTTTCGGACTGAGGACCTGCAACAAGTCGATAAAGGAAGGTGTGAAAGTGCAGGACAGACCCTGCTTAAATTACCAGATGGGGCTTTGCAGTGCACCGTGTGTCGGATATATTTCCAAACAGGAATACATGGAAAAAGTTGAGAAAGCAGTGGACCTTCTGACAGGAAACTGCAGGGAGGTCGTAGCCGAGCTGGAACAGAAGATGGCAGGCCACGCAGAGAATATGGAATATGAAGAGGCGGCTGCCGTAAGGGATATGATAGCCAATGTGAAGGCTGTCGGCATGAAACAGAAGATGACGGATTCGGACGGCGAGGACAAGGACATCATAGCAATGGCCGGAATAGAAAATGATGTCGTGGTCCAGGTATTCTTTGTCAGGGACGGCAAGTTGATCGGAAGAGAGCATTTCTACATGCGAGGTGTGGAAGACAGGGAGCAGAGCGAGATCCTCGGTGAATTTGTTAAGCAGTTCTATGCGGGAACTCCGTTCATACCCAGGGAAATAATGCTTCAGCAGGATATAGAGGACAGAGGACTTCTTGAAAGCTGGCTGAGTGAGCGAAGAGGCAGCAGGACATATATCGTCATCCCGAAGATCGGTACCAAGGAAAAACTTGTGGAATTGGCGGCGAAGAATGCCATGACAATCCTAAAGCAGGACAGAGACAGGATAAAGCGTGAGGAAGGACGTACCATCGGCGCGGTAAAGGAGATAGAGGAACTTACCGGAATACGTGACATAAAAAGGATGGAAGCATTTGATATCTCCAATATCAGCGGATTTGAAAATGTGGGTTCCATGGTAGTATTTGAACGCGGAAAGCCCAAGAAAAGCGATTACAGAAAGTTTAAGATAAAGACGGTAAGCGGACCGGACGATTATGCCTGCATGAAAGAGGTATTGACCAGAAGGTTCACGCACGGCATAGAAGAAAACAGGGAAATGGCCGAAAAAGGCGAAGATGCGGGCTTTGGCAGCTTTACCAAATATCCGGATGTACTTCTGATGGACGGAGGAAAAGGACAGGTAAATATAGCGCTCCGGGTACTGGAGGAATTGAAACTCGATATCCCGGTCTGCGGTATGGTAAAGGACGACAACCACAGGACAAGAGGACTGTATTACAATAACGAGGAACTGCCCATAGATACGCACAGTGAAGGCTTTAAGCTGATAACCAGGATACAGGATGAGGCGCACAGATTTGCCATTGAGTATCATCGTTCCCTAAGGAGCAGGGATCAGGTAAGATCGGTGCTGGACAACATCCCCGGAGTCGGAGAGACCAGAAGGAAAGCGCTGATGAGATCCTTTGACAGCATAGAGGATATCAAAAACGCGGATCCGGAAAGACTCGCAGAACTGCCTGAGATACCTTTTCATATAGCGGAGGAAATATACAGATATTTTCACTCAACAGGTGCAGACGGTAAATGAATATGATAGAATTATTAAGCAACAGGTAAAAATATCTGGATAAGCTTCCCAAGTATAGGAGATACGGATTATGGCAAGTGTAAAACTATCGGAAATAATTGAAAAGATGAAGCTGGATAATCTCACACCTGATATAGATATCAGCAAGACAAAGATCACCCAGCCGGATATCAACAGACCGGCGTTGCAGATGGCCGGATATTTTGAGCATTTTGATGCGACCAGAATTCAGATCATAGGTTTTGTGGAATATACATATATGCAAAGCCTTTCCGAAGAACGTAGGGAGGAAGTGTATAAGGAATTGCTTTCATACCCCATTCCTGCGGTCATATTCTGCAGGGAGCTCGTTCCGGATGACATATTCATGAAGACGGCTGAGGAAAAAAAGGTGCCGGTCCTTATGACAAAGAAGGCGACGAGTGCATTTACGGCGGAAGTCATCAGATGGTTGAACGTCAAACTGGCACCGTGTATCACGGTTCACGGTGTTCTGGTCGATGTATACGGCGAAGGATTGCTGATAACCGGTGAAAGCGGCATAGGTAAATCGGAAGCCGCACTTGAGCTCATCAAGCGTGGTCACCGTCTTGTGACCGATGATGTTGTTGAGATCAGAAAGGTCAGCGACGAGACGCTTATCGGTACCGCACCCGCGGTAACAAAGCATTTTATAGAGCTCAGAGGTATAGGTATCGTCGATGTAAAGACTCTGTTCGGTGTTTCAAGCGTCAAGGAAACACAGAACATCGATCTCGTTATCAAACTTGAGGAGTGGGATAAGGACAAGGAATACGACAGACTTGGACTTGAAGAGGAATATATCGAATATCTTGGCAATAAAGTAGTGTGCCACAGCATACCGATCAGACCGGGTCGTAACCTGGCGATCATCTGTGAGTCCGCAGCAGTCAACCATCGTCAGAAGAAGATGGGTTACAACGCGGCACAGGTATTGTATGAAAGAGTCAGAAATTCGCTTGCCCAGAGAAGAGAAGAAGACGAAGAATAAAGATAAGACAAAGAGGTTATTATGGCAAAGTATTTATTTGGCGTTGATGTGGGAGGAACCACGGTCAAGCTTGGATTATTCACACCGGAAGGAGAACTGGTCGACAAGTGGGAGATAGTCACCCGCAAGGAAGACTGCGGTGATCACATCATAGGAGATATTGCGGAAAGCATCAGGGAAGAAGCAGCTAAGAAGGATATCGCATTTGCTGACGTAGTAGGTGTGGGGATAGGTGTTCCCGGACCTGTTACGGATGACGGCACGGTCCTCATGGCAGCAAATCTCGGATGGGGTGAGCGTCACATAACCTCAGAACTCAGTGAGATCCTTGGAGTACCAGTAAAAGCAGGCAATGACGCCAATGTCGCGGCACTCGGAGAAATGTGGAGAGGCGGCGGCAAGGGTTATGATGATATGGTTGCGGTAACTCTGGGGACCGGAGTCGGCGGAGGTATCATCATAAACGGAAAGATCGTCTGCGGTGCTACGGGAGCAGGCGGTGAGATAGGACATATCCATCTTGAGGACGACGAGCCGGACGAATGCGGATGTAAGGGACACGGCTGTCTTGAGCAGTATGCATCTGCAACAGGCGTTGTAAGGATAGCAGGCAGAAAACTTGCTGAAAGCGACAAGCCGAGTGTTTTAAGAGATAAGGATTTCAGTGCAAAGGATGTATGGGATGCCGTTAAGGCAGGAGATGCCCTGGCAGTTGAAGTAGCCGAAGTTTACGGTGAATATCTCGGTAAAGGTCTTGCGGCAGTAGCCAATGTCGTAAATCCCGAGATCTTTGTCATAGGCGGCGGAGTTTCAAGAGCCGGACAGATATTGATAGATTATATGAAACCGTATTATGACAGGTACGTATTCCCGGGAGCAAGGGGAGCAAAGTTTGCTCTTGCAACACTCGGAAATGATGCGGGCATATACGGTTCGGCAAAACTGGTATACGATACATGGAAGGATTAATCGAAAAGATCAACTCCATAATTGAAAAAGAGCGCATTCTTGTAAATGAGCCAATGGCTGAGCATACGACCTTTAAGATCGGCGGCAACGCCGACATATTTGTGAGGATCGCCAACGAGCAGGAACTTGTAAAACTCATAACCATGTTGAGGGCAGAGAATGTACCTTATTTTGTGCTGGGCAACGGAAGCAATATCCTTGTATCGGATGAAGGATACAGGGGAGTGATCATTGAGGTCGGTTCGCTGTTCAATGAGATAAGGGTTCATGACGACAACAGGATCGTAGCCAGATCCGGCGCGCTTTTAAGCGCCGTTTCACGTAAGGCGATGGAGTGCAATCTGACAGGCATGGAATTCGCGAGCGGTATACCCGGTACAGTCGGCGGTGCCGTCATTATGAATGCGGGTGCCTACGGCGGAGAGATCAAGCAGGTCGCATATCAGGTCAGAGCGCTTACACCCAATGGGGAGATCAGGAATTTCTCCAATGCGGAGATGGAATTTGAATACAGGAATTCGAGGGCAAAAAAGGAAGGCTTTGTCATATTGCAGGTAACATTCCAGCTTTTATACGGAGACAGGGATGTCATTGACGGCATCATGCGTGACCTTAATATGAAGAGAAGAGATAAACAGCCGCTTGAATATCCTTCGGCAGGATCTACATTTAAGCGTCCGAAGGGCAATTATGCGGGTAAACTTATAGCCGATGCGGGCTTAAAGGGTTATCGCGTCGGTGGAGCAGAGGTTTCAAAGAAGCACGCGGGATTTCTGATCAATGCGGATCATGCCACGGGAAATGATATGTACAGGCTTATCATGGATGTGCAGGATAAGGTATTGAAGAGCAGCGGAATCAGACTGGAGCCCGAGGTTATATTTCTTGGAGAGTTTAAATGAGATTTGTTGTTGTGACGGGAATGAGTGGCGGCGGCAAACGAACTGCCATGAAAATGCTGGAAGACATGGGATTTTACTGTGTGGATAATCTCCCTGTCCTGCTTATAGAGAAATTTGTTGAACTGATCTGCGATCCGAACGGAGAGATACAGAAAGTAGCGCTCGGACTGGATGTGAGGGCAGATCAGAATTTTGCCGTGGCCAAGGAAAGTCTTGATAAGCTGCAAAATAACGGTTATTCCTGCGAGATCATCTTTATGGATGCAAGCGATGAGACGCTTATAAAGCGATACAAGGAGACAAGAAGACTGCATCCGCTTCAGACCTCCAAAAACATCAGGATAGAAGACGGCATCAGGATGGAGCGTGAGATACTCGCTCCGATCAAGGCTGAAGCCGATTATATATTTGATACGTCACATCTTCTGGTCCGAAATCTCAAGGAAGAGATGGACAGGATATTTGTAGGGGACAAGTCATACAACAGTCTGATGGTCAATATCGTTTCCTTCGGCTTTAAGAACGGTATACCGTCCGATGCCGATCTGGTATTTGACGTCAGATTCTTACCGAATCCGTTTTATATAGATGAACTGAAATACCTTACGGGTAATGATAAACCGGTACAGGACTATGTTATGCAATCGGGGGATGCAGAGGTCTTTCTGGACAAGCTTGAAGACATGCTGGAATTTCTGATCCCCGGATATGTGAACGAGGGCAAATACCAGCTTGTTATCGCAATAGGCTGTACGGGCGGTCATCACAGATCGGTAACATTGGCCAATAAATTGTATGAACGGATGAAGGACAAGGGAGACTACGGACTTAATCTGTCACATAGGGATATCAAATAATGTCATTTTCATCGGATGTAAAAGAAGAAATAGCGAAGACCGCACCCGGACCGAGACACTGTCAGATAGCACAGATAGCCACAGTTTTGAACCATTGCGGCTCACTGCGGCGCACTAAAGACGGCAGGGAAGAACTGGTCATAAGCATTGAAAGAAGATCTCTTTACAGAAAATGCTTTACTTTATTGAGAAAAACATATAATATAAATAGCGTGTCTGAAATCGGGGACGGACCGGATGATGAAAAAAGCGGCCCTTATGAGATCGTGATCAGCGATAAAGATGACGCGGTCAACATTCTGAAAGGGACCGGGATACTCGGAAGGGATGGAGTTTTCAAAGGTTTTCACAGATCGGTCGATGCGATCCTTATCAAGAATTCCTGCTGCAGAAGTGCATTCCTCGGAATGACGTTTCTGTGCACCGGATCCATGAGCGATCCGAAGAAGGGATATCATCTTGAGATGGTTTGTGAGAACAGGGAGCAGGCACAGCAGATAATCGACGTTATGGCGACGTTCGAACTTGAAGCAAAAATCATTTGCCGAAAGAAGTATTTTGTTGTATATATTAAAGAGGGCAGCGCCATAGTTGATTTTATCGGTATATGCGGAGCCAGGGTTTCCCTTATGGAATTCGAGAATCTTCGCATACTTAAGGAAATGGGTAATTCGATTAACCGCAGGGTTAATTGTGAAACTGCCAATATAGCAAAGACTGTTGCTGCATCGACAAGACAGATAGAGGATATACAGTTGATTCAGAAGCTCTATGGTTTTGAGAGGCTTCCGGACAATCTTAGGGAGATTGCCGAAGTCAGACAGGGGCATCCTGATGCATCTTTGCAGGAATTAGGGGAGTTACTTGATCCGCCGGTTGGGAAAAGCGGTGTTAATCACAGATTGAGGAAGCTGAGTGAATTGGCATCGGAATTAAGGTAGCGCCATTGCGAGAGGAGAAATTATGATAACAAAGGAGATTACCATCAGATTGGAGAATGGTCTTGAGGCAAGGCCGGTTGCCATGCTTGTACAGGTTGCAAGCCAGTATGAAAGCTCTATTTATCTCGAGACGGGAGATAAGAAGGTCAATGCCAAAAGCATAATGGGTATGATGAGCCTCGGACTTGATATAGGTGAGAAGGTGAATGCCCTTGTAGACGGAGCTGATGAAGAAGCAGCCATAGATGGGATTGAAAAGTATCTCAGCGGCAAATAAATGCCGAATAAAAAAAGTCGCATAAGCGGCTTTTTTTATTGTATGACATATTTAAAGTTCAAGCACACATCTGTCATGTATCGCATCATTGATCGTATATCTTCCGCAGGTCCTGAAGCCCAGTTTTTCGAGAAGGCAGACCGAAGCGGTATTTTCCGGACGGACAAATGCGTGTATTCGGGTGAAACCGAATTCTCTTTTCCCGTAATCTATTATGGCGGTACATACCTCGTAGGCATATCCGTGACGCCATCTTGAAGGTGCTATCACAAAGCCGAGTTCGGGATCTTCAAATCCGGGCCTGTAATTGAAGCCGGCTCTTCCTATCATATTGCCCGTAAACCTGTCTTCCACGATCCAAGTGCCGAAGCCGTAGAAATGATACATTCCCTTGACGTAATCCTTTATATAAGCCAGCTCATGCATGCGGTTTTCAAACAGATCCTCGGTATACTCGCAGATACGCTTATCCGTATACATATCGTACAGTGCATTCAGGTCATCCGGAGACATCTCTCGTATCTTGCAGCGTTCCGTATCCATTATATGCCAGGGAACACCGGCATATCTTTGCCAGTATTTTACAAAATAAAACCATTCTATCTCGGTAAAATCCTCAACACAGAAGTTTATCCCGGGGAAATGCTGCCCCTTATTGTCGATATGCGAAACCGCGACCACGTAGTAACCGCCATCAAGGAAAGCTTTGGCAAGTTCGGGTATATCACAGAGGATCAGCACGTTCTTCGGCGTCATATTTTTGGGCGGAAGAAACTTGTCTATTGAATGATAGGGAACCTGAAAGATCTTTATGCCGTGGTAGGCCAGATCCGCGGTAAGAGCCTGTGGAATTGTTACAAAATGGTCCATCGTGACGTAATAGATCGCACGCAGTAATTGTTGACGCATAATAAATCTTTCAAAAACCTCGGTTTTAGTTTACAATAGCCATGTACATATCATAAAACAATTATTTCGGAAAGGAAATAGCTATGGCACAAAAACCGGTAGTAACGATCACAATGGAAAACGGAGACGTGATGAAGGCAGAGCTGTATCCCGAAACAGCCCCGATATCCGTTAACAATTTCATCAGTCTCATCAACAAAAAGTATTATGACGGACTTATATTTCACAGAGTTATAAAGGGATTTATGATACAGGGCGGATGTCCCGACGGAACAGGAATGGGCGGTCCCGGATATTCGATAAAGGGTGAATTCGCTCAGAACGGTGTTGCAAATGATCTGAAGCACACCGAGGGTGTCCTTTCAATGGCCAGAGCCACGGATCCAAACTCTGCAGGATCACAGTTTTTTATCATGCATAAGACATCACCTCATCTTGACGGTGCATATGCCGCATTCGGACAGGTTATCGAAGGCATGGATGTTGTCAACAAGATAGCGGAAACGAAGACCGACTGGGGTGACAAGCCGATCGAGCCGCAGGTTATCAGATCCATGACGGTTGAAACATTCGGAGTTGAATATCCGGAACCTGAAAAAATATAAAAAAACAAGTAAAAAATGAAAAAAAATCAGAAAACAAGCGCCTTTGCGGGCGCTTGTTCATATTTTGTTCATAATTAATTTACGGAGAGTTAATTTACATAACATTATTTAGACAAATTCCTCCTTTACAATAAGTACTATAAAAGAGAAGCGATTTTAGTTTCAATAATAACTTTTTCATAATAAAATGCCAAGTATACCAAGTATACTTGGCATCCTCCCATTTATAGGGGTATTTTCCCGAAAAATGACAGAAGCCATGTCGCGTCATGGCTTCTATTTTATTAGGCCGGAACCCCCGCCTAACAGATATGCGTTTTATCTGTCAAATCTGTTCATTAACTGCAGATATTCTATCACACCGGCCAGCTTCGAATTATTTCCCGCGGAAGTGTACTCGATCAGGATACTGTCACCTTTATCACCGATCCTGTACATATTGATATTTCTGTTACAAAGCACATCCATGGGAACATCAAGGGCATCGGCTAAAAGGACCAATGTTTCGTATTGGGGATTGGCTTCTCCCTTTTCTATCTGTCGAATGGTTGTTTTACTGACTCCTGACTTTTTCACCAGATCATCTATTGTCATTTTATGCAGATTCCGTAATGTCTTTAACGGCATTCCGCTGATAGTCATTTTTATAACCTCCGAAATATATTGTCAAATGCATATTATCATTTTATCAGTACATTTGACGGGACGAAATAACAACATAACGGCAGAAAAAGCGTCTGAACGGATAAAAGAATAATATAACGACACAATGAAAAAAATAAGACTCCGACATAAAAGCATATTGACAAAGACTTAATATCAGTGTAAGGTAACTGACAGATACAAGAACTTAATATTGTGTGTTTCTCTTATTCAGAGTGGTGGAGGTACATAGGACCGAGGAAGCCACGGCAACCCCTGTAAGGAAGGTGCCAACCTGAGCGAGTACGTCGAACAATAAGAGGATTTGAGTATCAATTGAACTTATCGGATCCGCTTATGAATAAGCGGTTTTTTTTTTACAGAGAAAACAGAAAAACTGTTACTTCTCTGAGAAAGGAATCATATGGAAAAAAAGATTTTCACATCTGAGTCGGTGACAGAAGGACATCCCGACAAAGTCTGCGACATGGTGTCAGACGCTATACTTGATGCCTGCTTTGAGCAGGATCCCATGAGCCGTGTAGCTTGTGAGACCACAAGCTGTACAGGATTTGTTCTTGTAACGGGTGAGCTTACAACGAAAGCTCAGCTTGACATTCCTGCTATCGTACGTAAGACCGTTGTGGATATAGGTTATGATGACGGCAAGAAGGGCATCGACGGCAATTCCTGCGCGGTATTCGTAGCACTTGACCAGCAGTCACCCGATATAGCAATGGGTGTTGACAAGGCTCTTGAAGCAAAAAGCGGAGATATTAAGGACGATCTCGATACGGGTGCCGGTGATCAGGGTATGATGTTCGGTTACGCTACCAACGAGACAGATTCTTACATGCCTTATTCGATAGCTCTGGCACATAAGCTTGCGCTGAAGCTTACAGAGGTACGTAAGAACGGAACACTTAAGTATCTCAGACCCGACGGAAAGACACAGGTATCCGTTGAATATGATGAAAATGACAAGCCGGTCAGACTCGAAGCCGTTGTTCTTTCAACACAGCATGATGAGGATGTTACACAGGAACAGATACATGAAGACATCAAAAAGTATGTATTCGATCCGATACTTCCCAAGGAACTGATCGACAATGATACAAAGTTCTTCATCAATCCTACCGGAAGATTTGTTATCGGCGGACCTCACGGTGATGCAGGACTTACGGGAAGAAAGATCATAGTAGACACCTACGGCGGATTTGCACGTCACGGCGGCGGAGCATTTTCAGGAAAGGACTGCACAAAGGTAGACCGTTCCGCAGCATATGCGGCAAGATATGTGGCAAAGAACATAGTAGCGGCAGGACTTGCGGACAAATGTGAGATCCAGCTCTCATATGCGATCGGTGTTGCAGCTCCCACATCAGTACGTGTGGATACATTCGGAACAGGAAAATTAAGCGATGAGAAGCTTGTTGAGATCGTAAGAGAGAACTTCGATCTCAGACCCGCGGGTATCATCAAGATGCTCGATCTCAGACGTCCGATCTACAAGCAGACAGCTGCTTACGGACACTTCGGAAGAAATGATCTCGACCTTCCCTGGGAGGCACTCGACAAGACAGATATTCTGAAGAAGTATCTCGCATAAGTGCCTGAAATGTAAATAAGTTGTGAAGCCCCAAATTGATTGACAGTTTGGGGCTTTTTTATTTATAATTATAAATACTGAAAGCGGAGATAAATGTATGGGAAAAGTCCACATTTCAAAACTTACACCCGGAATGGTACTTGAGGCTGATGCTTACAATGAAGCCGATCAGCTGATCCTCCCGGAAGGGTTGAAACTAACTGACAAAACCATAGGAAAACTGACATTTTACGGTATCCAGAATGTTCTCATACTGGATTGCCCCGATATGCCCGCAGATGACGCGGAAGAAGAGGAGATCGAGACCGATCCCGAGAAGATGTCATATTCCCAGAGACTGAAGCAGACCGAAGAGTACAAGGTATTCAAAGAGAACTTCGAGAATACCGTAGGCGAATTGAAGTCGTTCCTCTCAGATGTTGTGGAACGAAACATACCGCCGGATACGACTTCGATCATGGATAATATCACCGAGATGCTTCATCCACCGACAGGTGATGTCAATGTTTTTGACATGATCAGGAACATGAAGCAGTACGATGATCTTACATTTGCACACAGCCTCAATGTGGGATTGATATGCAATGTGTTCGGCAAATGGCTCGGTCTTAATCCCGAACAGATAGAGATAGCAACACAATGCGGTGTCATGCATGACATAGGCAAGCTCAAGATACCCGAGACCATCATCAAAAAGCCGGCGAAGCTGACGGATGAGGAGTATACGGTTGTAAAGACACATCCGGCGGAAGGGTACAAGCTGCTCAAGGATTACGACATCAATATACACGTAAAGCTTGCGGCATATCAGCATCATGAGAAGGTTGACGGCAGCGGATATCCGCTCGGACTTACCGGTGACAAGATGGATATGTATGCAAAGATGGTAGCCATAGCAGACGTATACGAGGCCATGACGGCTGTCAGGATATACAGAGGAAGTTTATCACCGTTCCAGGTCATTGAGGTCTTCGAACAGGAAGGACTCCAGAAGTACGATACAAGGATGATAATGGTATTTCTTGAGAACATCGTCAACACTTACCTGCTCAACAGAGTGCGCTTAAGCGACGGAAGAGAGGGCGATATCGTATTTATCAACAAGCAAAGGCTTTCAAAGCCGGTGATCAAGTGCGGCGAAGAGTTTGTGGATCTTATGAAGGAGCATAATATCAGTATAGTTTCCATTTTGTAAGATGTGATCCTGGATCGGATATCTTGTAGAATGTGATCATAAAGAGTGATAAAATAAATACAGGGCTTTGACCCTGTATTTGTTTTATTTTGAGGAGTTAATGTATGTCATTTGTCCATCTGCATACGCATACGGAATACAGCCTGTTGGACGGTTCCAACAAGATAGTTGAATACGTAAAGAAGGTAAAGGAGCTTGGGATGAACAGCGCGGCCATCACGGACCACGGTGTTATGTACGGTGTCATCGACTTTTATAAGGAAGCCAGAAAAGAAGGCATCAAGCCGATAATTGGCTGCGAGGTCTATGTGGCGCCGGGCTCGAGATTCGACAGGGAAACAAATCCCGGTGAGGGCAGATACTATCACCTTGTTCTTCTTGCGGAAAATAATACCGGTTACTCCAATCTCTGCAAGATCGTCAGCAGAGGCTTTACGGAAGGCTTTTACTACAGACCCAGAGTCGATGAAGAGGTCCTTAGGCAATATCATGAGGGGATAATAGCACTCTCTGCGTGTCTTGCCGGAGAACTGCCGAGGTATCTTGCCAGAGGCATGTATGAGGAAGGCAAAAAGATCGTAGAGAAATATGTGGATATCTTCGGAAAAGATAACTATTTTCTGGAGCTTCAGGACCATGGGATAGACGAACAGGCTCAGGTCAACGCTATGCTCCTGCGTCTCAGCAAAGAGACCGGAGTGAAGCTTGTTGCGACCAATGACATCCATTATACAAGCAGAGAGGATGCCGTCGCCCATGACGTGCTGCTGTGCATACAGACAGGCAGGACCATGAAGGATGAGAACCGCATGAGGTTCGAGGGCGAAGAGTTTTACGTCAAGAGTGAGGAAGAGATGAGGGAGCTGTTCAAATATGCTCCCGAAGCGATAGACAACACTCAGAAGATAGCGGACAGATGCAATGTCGAGATAGAATTCGGCAATACGAAGCTGCCTCATTTTGAAGTGCCCGAAGGATTTACATCCACAACCTACTTAAGGACACTTTGTGAGAACGGTCTGGAAGAGCGGTATCCCGATGATGACGGGACCTTAAAGGCAAGGCTGGATTACGAACTCGGTGTTATAGAGCGTATGGGTTATGTGGATTATTTCCTGATAGTATGGGATTTTATCAATTATGCCAGAAGCAAAAAGATACCGGTAGGACCCGGAAGAGGATCTGCGGCGGGTTCCATAGTGGCTTATTGCCTGCATATCACAAATATCGACCCTGTCAAATACCAGCTTCTGTTTGAGAGATTCCTGAATCCCGAAAGAGTATCCATGCCGGATATAGATATAGACTTCTGTTACGAAAGACGACAGGAGGTCATAGATTATGTCGGTGAGAAATACGGCAAAGAAAAGGTCGTACAGATAGTGACCTTCGGAACCATGGCCGCCAAGGGTGTCATCAGGGATGTCGGAAGGGTTATGGATCTGTCCTATGCATTCTGCGACAATCTTGCGAAAATGGTACCGAACGAGCTCAACATCACCCTGGAAAAATCACTTAAGATGAATCCGGATATGAAGGCTGCATACGACTCGGATGAAACCACCCATGATCTTCTTGATATGTGCATGAAACTGGAAGGTCTTCCCAGACATACATCCATGCACGCAGCCGGAGTCCTCATCTGTCCCAAAGCGGTTGATGAGTTCGTACCGCTCTCGAGAGGTGCCGACGGTTCGATCACAACACAGTTTGTCATGACCACACTTGAGGAGCTGGGACTGCTCAAGATGGATTTCCTCGGACTAAGGACTCTTACCGTTATAGACAATGCGGTCAAAAGCATAGAGAAGCTGCACGGGATAACCATTGATGTGGACAAGCTCGACTACAGCGATCCGAAGGTACTCGAATACATCGGTACCGGAAAAACGGAAGGAGTGTTCCAGCTTGAAAGCGGCGGAATGAAATCCTTCATGAAGGAGTTAAGACCCAAAGCATTTGAGGATATAATCGCCGGTATCTCACTTTACAGACCGGGTCCGATGGATTTTATCCCTCAGTATATCAAAGGGAAAAATACGACAGGTCGTATCGCATATCCCTGTGAAGAACTGGAGCCCATCCTCAACGGAACCTACGGCTGTATCGTATACCAGGAACAGGTAATGCAGATCGTGCGTGATCTGGCAGGTTACACGATGGGTCAGGCCGACAACATCAGACGTGCGATGAGCAAGAAAAAACAGTACGTCATAGATGAGGAAAGAGAGTATTTCGTACACGGCAGCGAGGAAAGAGGCATAAAAGGCTGTGTCAATTCGGGCATAGATGAGAAGGTTGCGGACGGTATCTATGATTCGATGGTCAATTTCGCCAAGTACGCATTTAACAAGTCGCATGCGGCATGTTATGCGGTCGTTGCATACCAGACCGCATGGCTCAAGTATTACTATCCGGTGGAATTCATGGCGGCACTTATGACCTCTGTCATCGATAACAGCCCGAAGGTATCGGAATACATACTCGTATGCAGAAAGATGGGCATCAACATGCTGCCTCCGGACGTCAATGAGGGGGATGCCACATTTACGCCATCCGGACAATCCATAAGATACGGACTGCTTGCGATAAAGAGCGTCGGACGCAATGTCATAGACGCGATCGTCGAAGAGAGGGAAAGAAACGGTCATTTCAAGGATATAAAGGACTTTATCGTCCGGAACATAGATGTACTCAACAAACGCAGCATAGAGAACTTCATCAAAGGCGGGGCCTGTGACAGACTGGGCGGAAACAGACACCAGTTCATGAGTGTATACAACAGGATAGTCGATACCGTTGCCGATGAGAGAAAGCACGGAATCGCCGGCCAGATGTCACTCTTTGATATAGTGAGTGACGACATAAAGGATGATTTTGAGATAAAGCTGCCTGACATCGAGGAATACAGCAAGGAAACACTGCTGGGATTCGAAAAGGAGATACTCGGCATTTACGTAAGCGGCCATCCGATGGAGCAGTATGAAGAAATATGGCGCAAACATATCACCAATACTTCCACGGACTTCGTGTACATGGACGATACGGGGCAGACAGTCGTAAAGGATAATGACACTGCCACGGTAGGCGGGATAGTGACCGACAAACAGATATTGTATACGAAAAAAGGTGAGGCGATGGCCAGATTCAAGATCGAGGACATGGTCGGAAGTGTCAGCCTGATAGCATTTCAGGGCGCCTACAGAAAATACTCCGAATACATAAAGGATGACAATAAGGTATTTGTAAAAGGACGTGTACGGGCGGAGTATATGAAGAACGCAGAACTCTTTGTTGAGACTGTCATACCGTTTGAGGATATCGGGCGCAAGCTCTGGATCAAATTTAAGGATATGGATTCCTATGCCGGTGAAGATGCCGGACTCATGCAGCTGCTCGGCAGTGAAGGGGGCAACGATGAAGTGGTGATCTATATTTCCGATACAAAGCAGATGAAAGCATTGCGGGATATTAAGGTAAATGCAACGGGTATACTCGGCAAGCTGACCGAAAAGTACGGCGAAGATAACGTAAAGCTTGTATGAACAGCCAACTCACACTTTACATCGACCGGAAAGTAAACTAAAATTAGGTGGTAACAAAAGCACGGAACGCGGAACGCGGAACGGAGGACATATGTCTGATAATATAAAAACCATAGGGGTTCTGACGAGCGGAGGAGATGCTCCGGGTATGAACGCAGCCATAAGAGCCATAGTCAGAAAAGCCATTGTAAGCGGAGTTGCGGTTAAAGGAATAAAGAAGGGATACCAGGGTCTTCTCAATGAAGAGATAATCGACATGGACAGACACAGCGTATCCGATATCATACAGAAGGGCGGAACCATACTCGGAACAGCCCGTTGTAAGGAATTTACAACAGAGGAAGGACAGGAGAAAGGCGCTGAGATATGCAGAAAGTACGGCATAGACGGTGTCGTTGTAATAGGCGGTGACGGTTCCTACAGAGGAGCACAGGCACTTTCGAAGCACGGGATCAATACGATAGGCATACCCGGAACCATTGACCTGGATATCAACTGCACCGACTATACGATCGGTTTTGATACGGCAGTCAATACCGCGATGCAGGCTATAGACAAGGTAAGGGATACATCCTCATCACATGAGAGATGCTCGATCATTGAGGTTATGGGACGAAACGCCGGATATATCGCATTGTGGTGTGGTATCGCCAACGGAGCTGAGGATATCCTACTTCCGGAAAAATATGATTTCAACGAGCAGAATATCATCAACAATATCATCAATAACAGGAAAAAGGGCAAGACCCATCATCTTATAATCAATGCCGAAGGTATTGGACATTCAACATCCATGGCAAGACGAATCGAGGCAGCTACAGGCATAGAGACCAGAGCAACGATCCTCGGATACATGCAGCGAGGCGGAAGCCCGACATGTAAAGACAGATACTATGCATCCATCATGGGGGCATATGCGGCGGATATACTCTGTGAAGGTAAGACAAACAGGGTTGTCGGCATGAACCACGGTGTGATAAAGGATTTCGACATAGACGAAGCACTCAGCATGGAGAAGAATATTTCCGAGTATGAATACGAAGTGAGCAGGATACTTTCCATGTAGCTTAAACAGTTTATACGGAGGACAGTGACGGGATGGGTTCATCCCGTCTTGTATTATAGGGGTATGACAGCTAAAAAGGTAAAAGAACTGATAAAGTTAAGGGACGATGCCCCGACAAGAAGGGAGAGCGGGCTTTATATCGTTGAAGGCATCAAGATGTTTCTTGAGGCCGATCCGGATGAGACAGTCGAAACGATAGCTACTGAAGCATTTCTTAAGGAACATTCGGAAATATGCGCCGGGCGCATTACGGAAGTGGTTGATGATGCTCTTATGAAACGCCTTTCGGATACAAAGACGCCGCAGGGCATAATGTGTGTCATGAGGCAGAAAAGCTACAGACAGGCAGACATGATCGCAAACGGAAAGCTGTACATGATACTTGAGGATCTCAGGGATCCCGGCAATCTCGGAACCATAGTAAGGACCGGAGAAGGAGCCGGAGTCGACGGTATCATATTGAACCGCGGCTGCGTTGACATCTACAATCCCAAGACGATACGTTCGACAATGGGAAGCATCTACAGAGTCCCTTTTGTGTATACCGACAGTATAGCCGATACGGTTCGGAGCATGAAGAAAGAAGGCATCAGGATATACGCCGCACATCTTAAAGGCAAATGCGATTACGACGAACCCGATTATGACAGAAGCGCATTTATGATCGGCAATGAGAGCAAAGGGCTCAAAGAAGAAACGGTGTCTCTTGCGGATGAATATGTGCTGATACCGATGAGCGGAAAGGTTGAATCGCTCAACGCATCGATAGCAGCTTCGCTGCTCATGTACGAGCATAGAAAACAGCAAAAAAACAAAGCGGAAAAATGCAAAAAACAGTAGACAGAAAAGGCTTTTAAGGTATATCCTTAAATGTGAAGGTTTATATCAAAATTGAAGGGTTAAGAGAGGTGTTTTTTTATGACAAGAGAAGAGATTATTGCAAGTGTGAAGGATTATATCCGTGATCCCAAAGCGCAGTATGCTGTTCTTATAGACAGCCCCTGGGGTTCCGGTAAAACATATTTGTACGAGAATTATCTTCTTCCGGCAATTGAGTCGATGACAGAGCCTCCGGTTGAAGAGAAGACAAATATATACATTTCACTTTACGGCATTTCGTCAATTGACGCTCTTGCTAAGCAGTTGATGACCAATTTCCTCATCACGATCAAGAGCAAAAAGGCAAATATTGCAAAGAAGACCATTGCAGAAACAAGTGGTCTGCTTGCCATCGCGAGCAAGGCTGTAAGCGTTTCCATCAAGGACGTTATCAATGTGGATATAAGCAAGATCAGCAGCATGAAGGAGATATCACGTATCAGAGACGTGGTACTGTGCTTCGATGATCTTGAGAGATGTACTATCCCCGTAAACGAAGTGCTCGGTTTTGTTGACAATATCATCGAGCATTGCGGATGTAAGGTCATCATCCTTGCGGACGAGGAGAACATCGGTAAGATCTATGCGAATTCCAATGTGGAGCTCAAGTACATATCACTCCTCATGGGTGGAAGAATGCTTGTTGATTCAAGCGACGGAAAGCCTGTCGGAGAGAGCCCGATCACTATTGAAGAACTCAAGAAGATCAATGAGAGCGTTTATTCAATAAATTATTTCTATAAGGACATCAGAGAAAAGGTTATAGGAAAGACATTGCCTTATTTCCCGAGTCTGAGAGAGACCATCCTCGAGGTTATCAACGGCAATCCCGAGATAGGTTCAACGGGATATGTAAGAGAGAACGATTACAAGGCATTCCTCAACAAGAACATTGACAGGATCGAGAAGTCGTTCCTTGAAACGGATAACAGAAACCTTCGTATATTCCTTCGCTGGATCGATAAGTACAAGATGATCTACAAGAAGACGGAAGAGAATTACCGTACGGCACAGTATCACAATGAGATCACGGATTCATTCCTTCAGTACAGTATCTGGTTATCAGGTTCCATCGGACAGAATAAGAAGCTTGTTCCCTGGAATTCAGGCTTTAACGTAGACTATATCATCTTTGAAGGCAAAGAGAGCGAGCCTATCTTAAGACACAGATTCATCGACGAGTGGATGAAGAAGACATTCTGGGATGACAAGGCGTTTGGTCAGTCGGTTAAGCAGGTTGTAACGATCGAAGAGCAGAACAGCTTAAAGACAAAGAAGAAGGAATCAACAGGTAAGGCACTCGGCGAGTTACGCGATTGGAGATTCAAGCAGGATGATGAAGTCAACAGACTTATCAACAAGCTTCGTAACGAGCTCAAGGATGGCAAATATGCTTTCTCTGATTTCCAGAACATCATAGATATGCTCCTTCTTATGAAGAAGAACAAATTGTATGACGGGGACCTCATGGAGACGCAGACAGTTATGCTCGGTCTCATAGATAAGTCAAAGGAATGCGAAGAGATCGCAAGGATGCCGAGAACCTTCGTTTCCGAAGATGCAAGACGTGAGTACATGGAGATTTACGGACCGATCGAAGCCAAGATAGAGGAGAAGAACAGAGAACTCAATCTTGCAGCAGCCGTTGACAACAACAAGTACGAGACAGCCAAGATATTCCTTGAGAGCTGCCAGGAGAAGAAGAACTACTACGTTGATCACAAGTCATTTACTGAATTTGTTTCGATCGACAGGATCGTTGAACTTCTCAAGAAGAGCAGTCTTGAAGGCATCTACGATGTTAAACAGGGCTTCCTCACAGTATATGACATGGGCAGCATCAATGCCTTTTACATGAATGATATCTCCGAGCTTCGCAGACTTAAAGAGATGCTTTCAAACAGAGAGTATTTCCCGATCGAAGGAAGAACAAGAGAGATCGCTGTGGAGAGTTTCATAGAGATGCTCAATCAGGTAATGGTCTACCTTGGAGCACAGCCCAACAAATAAATCAACAAACGCAGGCGGGAACCTTTTGGTTCCCGCTTTTTTTGTTCCCCGCTCCCGCCGGGCTTACGTCCGCAAGGGGCGTTGTTGACTAATTTGGTTAATTGATGTATTATGAATGGGTGCTTTCAATTTGCGGAGGTTGTTATGAAGATAAGGAAACGACTTCTTCGCGGCATTGCAGGTGTATTTGCGGGAATATGTGCCATTTCCATGTCGGGAAGTGTGGCCATGGCCGCAAGCGGGATAGAGACGTTAGCCGACTTCAACAGCGGAGCGGCAGAGGCGCTGGATTCCCTGGACAATATAACGGATGATTTTGTCGTACCGCCCAAGGAAGATACCGAAGACGGGGACGAGGAGACGGAGGAACCTCCGTCGGGGCTGGTAATGGCCAGCGTAAAAAATTATCTGAATGTGCGCGAAGAGCCTACAACAGATTCTTCCATTGTCGGTTATATGTATGCCGATTGCGGAGGAACCATTCTTGAAACTACTGATGGATGGACAAAGCTGCAATCCGGTAACCTGATCGGATGGGCAAGTAATGAATACCTGGTTTTCGGAGATGAGGCAAAAGCCATGGCAGAGGATGTGGGACATTCCTTTGCAACGATAAAGGCCGATGCGCTCAGGGTTCGTAAAGAGCCGAGTGAAACTGCAGGTGTGTATGGTCTTGTAAAAAAAGACGATATCATTGAGACAAACGAGGACAGAAATACCGATGAATGGCTTTCGATAGAGTTCGGAGGCTCTGAGGGATTCATTTCCGCGGAATATGTCGATATAGAATTCAAGTTGGATGAAGGCGAGACCTTAGCCGATGTACAGGAGCGTAAGAAGAGAGAACGCGAAGAGAAGGCCAAGATGATAGCCAATTTCGGACCTACAGCAATAGGTACCACAGAGGATGTACTGCTCGGAGCACTGGTACAGTGTGAAGCAGGAAATCAGCCGTACGAAGGACAGCTCGCCGTAGCAGCGGTTGTCATGAACAGAGTAAGGAGTTCGGCATACCCCGATACGGTCGCAGGTGTTATATATGCATCGGGACAGTTCGGACCGGCAGGAACAGGCAAGGTTGAAGCACAGGTTGGTGCGGGAGTAAAGGATTCCTGCATGCAGGCAGCCAGAGAAGCCATAGCCGGACAGAGTAATGTCGGAACGGCAACTCATTTCAAGAGAGTCGGAAAGCACGACGGATATGTGATAGGAGATCACGTATTCTGGTAAATGAAATCATGACCGGAAGATCTTAGTCTTCCGGTCTTTTTACGTAAAGAGTGTGAAACGGGGACGGTTATTTGTATTTGCACGGCGCATACCAAATATGAGGTTATATTTTGTTGCCATGGTGCAAAAACAGAACGGAATATCGATACATACTTTATTGTTAAAACGCAATATATACGTTATAATAAGCACATATCAACACAAATAGTCATTAGGTGATTCAAACAACCGGAAAGGCAGGAGATGAACATATGAATGCAACGATGTTGATGATATTATGGGGAGTAGCCATTGTAGTTCTTGTAGTAGTAGAGATCTTTACATTGGGTCTGACGACCATATGGTTTGCAGCCGGAGCTCTGGCAGCACTTATTCTTGCAGCGCTCGGTGCACCGATAGTGGTTCAGGTACTGGTGTTCGCCATAGTAAGTATAGTGCTGTTGTATTTCACAAGACCGGTCATATCAAAATGGTTCAACAAGACCAGGGTTAAGACCAATGCCGAGGGACTTGTCGGAAAACATGCTTATGTTATCGAAGAGATCGACAATATCAAGGCAACGGGCAAGATCAAGGTTGACGGTATGGAGTGGACGGCAAGGACCGAACAGGACGGCATGACGATACCCAAGGACGCACTTATAACCATTAAGAAGATTGAAGGCGTTAGAGCTATAGTGGAACAAAACAAGGAGGAAAATTAAATGGGCGGATTAGTAACATTGATAATTATCATTCTGGTAGCATTGCTTTTTGTGGTCATTGCAAATGTCAAGGTTGTACCTCAGGCACATGCATATATCATAGAAAGACTCGGTGCATATGAAGACACATGGTCAGTAGGTTTTCATATCAAGCTGCCTTTCTTTGACAAGATAGCGAGAAAGGTTGTTCTTAAGGAGCAGGTTGCAGACTTCGCACCCCAGCCGGTTATCACCAAGGATAATGTTACAATGAGGATCGATACCGTAGTATTCTATCAGATAACAGATCCCAAGCTTTATGCTTACGGTGTTGAGAATCCGTTGATGGCTATAGAGAACCTTACTTCAACAACATTGAGAAATGTCATCGGTGAACTCGAACTCGACCAGACACTTACATCAAGAGAGATCATCAATGCCAAGATGAGAGCATCGCTCGACGAGGCAACAGATCCCTGGGGTATCAAGGTAAACCGTGTCGAACTTAAGAACATCATCCCTCCGGCAGAGATCCAGAATGCCATGGAGAGACAGATGAAGGCAGAACGTGAAAGACGTGAGGCCGTAACAAGAGCAGAAGGTGAAAAGAAAGCCAACGTAACTGTTGCTGAAGGTAAGAAAGAAGCAGCTATCCTCGAAGCGGAAGCAGAGAAGCAGTCAGCTATCCTCAAGGCTGAAGCTCAGAAGGAAAGAATGATCCGTGAGGCCGAAGGTGAGGCTGAAGCAATCTTAAAGGTACAGCAGGCAAAGGCCGACGGTATCAGGATGCTCAAAGAAGCAGGCGCAGATGCTGCAGTATTGCAGATCAAGAGCCTTGAAGCATTTGAAAAGGCAGCAGACGGCAAGGCTACCAAGATCATCATCCCCAGTGATATACAGGGATTAGCCGGACTGGCAACCTCGATGAAAGAGGTTATAAATGATTCTGTGGGAGCACCGAAAGCGTAACATACAGAACAGCTATTGATAGATATTAAACCATCAAAGCCTTACATCCGAAGGGAGTAAGGCTTTATGGTGTTTTATGGCATATGGAGGACATACATGAATTTAAAGGGAAAGCATTTTTTGAAACTGCTGGATTATACACCGGAGGAAATAGAATATCTGGTCAACCTTGCAGCTGAGCTTAAGGCAAAGAAGAAAAACGGAGAGCGTGTGGATGTACTGAAGGGCAGGAATGTAGCACTTATATTCGAGAAGACATCTACAAGAACACGCTGCTCATTTGAAGTTGCCGCACATGATCTCGGAATGGGTACAACATACCTTGAGCCCGATTCATCACAGATCGGTAAGAAGGAGAGCATCGCGGATACTGCAAGAGTCCTTGGAAGCATGTATGAAGGCATAGAGTACAGAGGTTATGGCCAGGCAATAGTTGAAGAGCTTGCAAAATATGCGGGAGTTCCTGTCTGGAACGGACTTACCAATGAATTTCATCCCACACAGATGCTTGCAGACCTTCTGACCATAAAAGAGCATTTCGGACACACTAAAGGTATAAAAGTTGTATACATGGGTGATGCGAGATACAACATGGCAAACAGCTGGATGGTAACCTGTGCAAAGATGGGTATGCATCTGACATTGTGCTCCAACAAAAAATATTTCCCCGATCCCGAGTTGGTGAAGACCTGTAAGGAGATAGCGGCAACAACAGGCGGAAGCATTACGCTTACCGAGGATGCGGTCGAAGGAACAAGGGATAAGGATGTGGTCTACACGGATGTGTGGGTATCAATGGGTGAACCCGACAGCGAGTGGGAAGCAAGGATCGCGGATCTTACACCTTACAAGGTAACAAAGAGCGTAATGGAACGCGCAGGCAAGGATGCCGTATTTATGCATTGTCTGCCGGCATATCATGATCTGAAGACCGAGATCGGCAAGGCAAAGGGTGAGCAATTCGGGTTCGAAGATCTTGAGGTAACGGATGAGGTATTTGAGTCGGAACAGTCGGTTGTATTTAAGGAAGCAGAGAACCGTATGCACACCATAAAGGCTGTTATGGCAGCCACACTCGGAGCATTTTAGGCCATGAAACTAAGACTTGATGAAGTGGATTCCACCAACGAATATGCCAAAAGGCTGATAGCGGACGGATGGTCATCGGAAGAACTGAGTGTTGTCACTGCCCAGTATCAGACAGCAGGTAAAGGGAGACGGGGCAGACAGTGGGTGTCTCCGCCCGGAACGTCACTGATACTGTCGATGTTTTTTAAAGCGGGTGTGGACAATGACAAGTGTCCCATGATCACACTGCTCGCGGCACTGGCAGTAAGAGATGCGTTAGCGGGATTTGGTATCAAAACAGATATCAAATGGCCCAATGACATCATCATAGACGGCAGAAAGATCTGCGGCATACTTACCGAAGCCATACCGGATAAAGAATATCTCATAGTGGGCATCGGTATCAATCTTACCTGTGATGCATGGCCGGAGGAGCTTGCCGATAAGGCGACCAGTGTATTCATGGCTACGGGAGAGTGTATCGATGAGGATGCACTTCTTGATGCGATCATGGAAGCCATGGAGGGATATCTTAAGGATTTCAGAGAGAACGGTGACCTGTCGGGACTTGTGGATACATACAATGAAGCTCTTGTAAGTGTAGGAAGACAGGTAACAGTGGAAAATCCGCAGGGTGCTTATGACGGGATCTGCGAAGGGATCAACAGCAAGGGAGAAATGCTCGTCAGAGGCGAGGACGGTGAGGTTACGACCGTATATGCCGGAGAAGTATCCGTACAGGGAGTGTACGGTTACGATAAGGAGAAGTGATGGATAATGACAGGATTGTACTCTGCGGCGCCAATGCCTATGAGAAAAAATATTATTTTAACAGGGATTTTGATAAGATACCCGAATCCATCAAAGAGGAACTGCACATCATATGTGTGCTCTTTACCGAAGAGGTAGGCGGGATATTTACGATCGTATTTGATGAAGATGGAGATCTCGAATTCGAGACCACGGCAGCCGAAGAGGATTATCTTTACGACGACATCAGCGCGGGACTCCTCATCAATAAGATACGCAATACCAAGCAGGAGATGCTGCAATCCCTGTCATTGTATTACAGAGTACTTTTTTTGCATGAAAATATAGACGACATACTCGGAAGAGAGGATTAAGTCCGGCATAAGTCTGAACGGGAAAGGATTAGATATGATATTTGTAGTGGATGTAGGCAATACCAATATAACTTACGGAGTATACGATGGCGAAGAGCTGGTAACGTCATTCAGGATGATGTCGAAGGTACAGCATACCTCTGACGAATACGGAATACAGATCATCGAACTGCTCAAAGCGAATAGCGTGGACAAAAACGGTATCGAAGGAAGTATCATAGCCAGCGTTGTGCCCAACGTGATGCATTCGCTGATAAGCGGTATCTCAAAATATCTGGGAGTGGAACCCATCATAGTCGGAGTCGGTATAAAAACCGGTATCAAGGTAGTGACGGAGGCACCAAAGGAGATAGGACCTGACCGAATAGTAGATGCGGTGGGCGCTTATGAGAAATACGGCGGCCCCATACTCGTACTGGATTTCGGAACGGCCACGACCTACGATCTGATCTCGGCAAACGGAGAATTCATGGCAGGTATCACGGCTCCCGGATTACGTATGTCCGCAAAGGCATTGTGGGAAGACACAGCAAAACTGCCGGAGATAGAGATCAGGAAACCCAAGTCGATCCTCGCGCAGGAGACCATTTCAAGTATGCAGGCGGGACTCATTTACGGACAGATCGGACAGACCGAGTACATCATCAATCAGGTCAGGAAGGAGTCCGGATTTGACGACATGAAGGTAGTAGCGACCGGAGGGCTCGGAAGGATCATTTCGGCGGAGACCGATCTTATACAGGTATATGACAGCGCATTGACGTTAGAGGGCCTGAGGCTCATATATAACAAGAACAGGAAATAACGATGGAATTCAGGATAGGCAATGTAAAGCCGGCAAATAACATAATTCTGGCTCCTATGGCAGGTGTAAGTGACCTGCCATTTCGTTTGATATGCTCGCGCATGGGTGCAGGCATGGTCTGCATGGAAATGATAAGCGCAAAGGCTATCATGTACAACAATAAGAATACGGAAAGCCTGCTTCAGATACATCCCGAAGAGAGCGTGGTGTCGCTTCAGATATTCGGTTCGGATCCGGACATAATGACTGCACAGACGCTGCGCATAGAGGACAGACCGTATGATATCCTGGATATAAACATGGGCTGTCCGGTCCCGAAGGTAGTCAACAACGGAGAGGGAAGTGCCCTCATGAGGGATCCTAAGCTCGTCGGACGTATAGTAGAGGAACTGGCCGGAAGGACTCACAAGCCCGTTACGGTAAAGATAAGAAAAGGCTTTGACGAAGACCACATAAATGCAGTGGAGATAGCACACATAGCCCAGGAATCCGGAGCAGCGGCGGTGACTGTTCACGGAAGAACGAGAGAGCAGTATTACAGCGGAAAAGCCGACTGGGACATAATAGCCGAAGTAAAGTCCAAGTTGAAGATACCTGTTATCGGCAACGGTGATGTGGTTGACGGACCGAGTGCGAAAGCCATGCTCGAATACACGGGCTGTGATGCGGTAGCCGTAGGGAGAGCCGCACAGGGTAATCCCTGGATATTTAAGGAAATAATGCACTACCTGGAAACCGGAGAGACCTTGCCAAGGCCGACACGCCGGGAAATATATGAAACAGTGAAGACACACGCAGATCTGAACCTTGCATACAAAGGCGAATACATAGGTGTAAGGGAAATGCGCAAGCATCTGGCATGGTACAGCAGCGGGATACCCGGCTCGGCAGCCTTGAGACGACGCATAAATGAGGTTGAAACCATGGAGGATATACTTAAGGTCGCAGCGGAGCTGATGCCTTGACACAGCGGCATAAGTTGGCTATAATACGTTAGGTTACAGGATAAATATTATTTTCTGAAAAAGGGCTTGAACGATGGAAGAAAAAAAGAACATATTAACCTACGAAGGACTCAAAAAGTACGAAGAAGAACTTGAGAACCTGAAAGTAGTAAGACGTCAGGAAGTAGCACAGAAGATCAAAGAAGCGAGAGCACAGGGCGACCTGTCAGAGAACGCGGAATATGATGCAGCCAAAGACGAGCAGAGAGATATCGAAGCACGTATAGAGCAGCTTGAAAAAATCCTCAAGAATGCCGAAGTTGTAGACGAAGATGAAGTTGATCTTGAGCGTATCAATGTAGGTTGCCGTGTCAAGATTAAAGATATGACCGAAAAGGAAGAATGTGAGTACAAGATAGTCGGTTCTACCGAGGCGGACAGCCTTAAAGGTAAGATCTCCAATGAATCACCGGTTGGAAGAGCTCTTATAGGAGCCAAGGTCGGAGATACCGTAAAGGTTGAAACGGCAGCAGGCTTGTTCAAGTACAAAGTACTTGAGATCCAGAGATCTAATTGATCAAGATGATCCGGACAGCTTCTCTAAACGGAGAAGCTGTTATTTATATAAAGGGTAATTTATCCGCACCGGTCAGACAGCGGATATCGGAATAATAAAAGGAGCAGAGATATGGCAGAACAGAACCAGCAGAACAAGGGTCAGGCGCAGGAGCCCGATCTTAACCAGATAAGAAAGAATAAGAGGGAAAAACTTGCAAACCTTCAGGCAGCAGGCAAGGACCCTTTTCAGATAACAAAATATGACCAGACACATCATTCGACAGATGCAAAGGCAGAATATATTGAGCTGGAGAGTAAGCTTTTGGCCGGCAGAGCGGAAGTTAATACCGACGGCATGGATGAAGCAACAGCAAGAGCAGCATTAAACGAAGACTACAATGAGAGACGTGCCATCATGGATGCACAGCCGATCAATGTGAGCATAGCAGGCCGTATCATGCTTAAGCGTGTCATGGGTAAGGCATCATTTTGCAATGTGAGCGACTTAAAGGGTGATGTTCAGGTATATGTTTCAAAAGACGGTCTCGGAGAAGAAGCATATGCTGATTTTAAGAAATACGATGTCGGCGATATCGTGGGCGTAAAGGGATACATGTTCAGAACTCAGAAAGGTGAGATTTCCATCCATGCTACTGAGACGACTCTCCTTTCAAAGAACCTCCAGCCGCTTCCGGAGAAGTTCCACGGTCTTACCAATACCGATATAAGATATCGTCAGAGATATACGGACCTGATCATGAATCCTGAAGTAAAGGATACTTTTGTAAAGAGATCAAAGATCATATCAAGCATCAGACATTATCTGGACGCTTTAGGCTTCATGGAGGTAGAGACACCCATGCTCGTAGCCAATGCGGGCGGTGCTGCAGCAAGACCCTTCCAGACACATTTCAATGCGCTCGATGAGGATCTGAACCTTCGTATATCGCTTGAGTTATACTTAAAGAGACTCATTGTCGGAGGCCTTGAGAGAGTATATGAGATCGGAAGAGTATTCAGAAACGAAGGCCTCGATACAAGACACAATCCCGAGTTCACACTCATGGAGCTTTATCAGGCATATACCGATTACTACGGCATGATGGACCTTACAGAGAACATGTTCCGTCACGTAGCTCAGGAAGTACTCGGAACCACGACATTCAATTACGGTGAACTTACGCTTGATTTCGGAAAGCCGTTTGAGCGTATGACCATGATAGATGCAGTCAAGAAGTACGCGGGAGTGGACTTCGATCAGATAGCCGATGACGATGCAGCCAAGGCTATCGCTAAGGAAAAGGGTGTAGCATTTGAAGCGCATCACAAGAAGGGTGATATTCTCAATCTCTTCTTCGAAGAGTTTGTTGAAGAGCATCTCCTTCAGCCTACATTCGTTATGGATCATCCGATTGAGATTTCTCCGCTTACAAAGAAAAAGCCCGACAAAGAAGGTTATGTTGAGCGTTTTGAGCTTTTCGTAAACGGCTGGGAGATGTGTAATGCATACTCAGAGCTCAACGATCCCATTGATCAGAGAGAACGTTTCAAGGCACAGGATGCTCTTGCAGACATGGGTGATGAAGAAGCAAACCACACCGATGAAGACTTCCTCAACGCACTTGAGATCGGTATGGCACCTACAGGCGGCATAGGCTATGGCATAGACCGTCTGACTATGTTGCTGACGGATAGCCCTGCGATTCGAGATGTGCTGCTGTTCCCGACGTTGAAGTCACAGAACCTGTAAACAGCGTAAAATAAAGCATTTATGATTTTCAAAAAGACCTTTTTGTATATTTTTTGGCAGTATTCGTATGTTGATCGTATATTTTTGATGATAACATTCGTATATTCAAAAAAAATATAC
>JAILQX010000038.1 GCA_024698705.1 Lachnospiraceae bacterium | reverse complement strand
ATATATCAGGAAGATCCTTTGGGAAGATGACAGAGTCACAGGTGTTTACAGCGGATACTGCACATCATCTAACGGTGCTGCAGCTGAAAACATCAAGGAAGTCCTCTTCGACGAGCAGTTTCTCGCGGATTTCAACGAGCGCAATATGAATATGCAGGAAATCATGGTTCACGGCGCTGAGGCGATTGATGTGGTCGCCCGGTGCCTGGCCTTGAAGCATATAAGCATTAAGAAGCTTGTTGAACAGGAACGTCAGAGGCGAATCAAGAGACAAAGAGAATCACGCACAAACTCCGTAAGAGTCTGATTTTCTGGGAAAGGATCCTTTGGGGTCCTTTCCCTTTTTGTTGCCGTTTCCAATGTTGCCGATATAGTTCACTCCTTCTCTTATGCTGCATTTATCACTATCTTATTTTTGAATGTATAATTACGTATATGTATATTTTTGAATGGTGGTAAATGTATATGAAGAAGTTACTATCGACTATATTGGCAGTCAGCCTGATTATCACTGCTACTGCGTGCAGCACAAGCGGTGCTGACAATCGTGAAACAGCTGACAACAGAGAAACAAAGAGCACAGTTAATGCGGATGTTTCGGAGCCAAATCAGAGCATTGCATCTGGTGCTCTGATTCCCGATCAGACAACGGAAACTACTACTGAAACACAGAACAGTGGCAACACCTACACCCTTAGAGGTAAAGATTTCACTCTCTCCGTACATCTTGAAGATTATATCTATCGGATGGATGGGAGCGAGTATGAGTACTTCAATCTTGAAGAACTCATGGGTCACTACGGCTACACCGACGAGACTAATGAAAGTTATCTGGACAAAAGGTATGTTTATGGTAATGATACCCTTATGGTATCGTTCCTGTACGATTCCAAGCCGGATGGAGTAAACCCTGCAAGCGGTAATCCTATTTGCGGCTATATAAACCTTACTTACAGATCATCTTATGATGGATATCTTGGAGTAGGCTGCTTGACCGGAGCAGGAAACAACGATAGAGTGTTCGAGGTCAATGGTATAGCGTCCAATGGAAAGACATATTCAAGCTATTGTCTCACCTGGGAGCAGGTAGTACTCCTCTGCGTAATCCTCGACGATTATACAAAGAATGGTACTACTGAAAATGCTATGAACCAGATTATGAAGGTTTTTGAATATGGAACTCGTGGAGGCGGCGGCGACGCAATAAGATTAAATTAATAAGTAGTTGACAAAATAATTCCCCGCGAAAGCGGGGATTATTTTGTCCATAAAATCTGTATTTGCAGATCCATACATATCATGTATGCATTCGTCATACCCCAATAGGCTTTGGAATCATCCAAGGCCTATTTTTTTGCTCATTTTTATACATGGTCTCACAACCAAATCTAATGAAAGGAGTACACAAAATGCAACTAATAGGCAATGAAGATATGGCGCGGGCCCGAGAAATGGACCTGTTAACATATCTCACCTACTACGATCCCGGGAACCTCAAACACGTTTCCGGGAACACATATTGTACTGCGGAACATGACTCTCTCATTATAAATAACGGCAAATGGTGCTGGTTCTCACAAGGAATAGGCGGTAAATCTGCCCTGGATTACCTTATAAAGGTCAAAGGGATTCCGTTCCGGGAAGCTGTCGAGCGAATACTTGGCCGCATCTCAGAACCGCCTCCACCGGTAAAACCCAAAGTGGAACCGCCCAAAGCATTCTCTATGCCGAAGGTCAATGATGATCCGTCCCGGGCCGTTTACTATCTTGTCGGGCGTGGTATCAGTCCTGAAATAATACACTGGTGCATAGAGCACAAGCTCATTTTCGAGACTAAAAAATTCAGCACTGTCCTGTTCGTCGGATATGACACGGCCGGGACTACGAAGTATGGTTCCGTAAGCGCAATTGACGGAGATTACACAGGTGACGTATCAGGCAGCGATACAAGATTCTCTTTTAGGATCGCACGAGCTGATAGTCCAAGAAAAGTTCATGTGTTTGAGTGTGCGATAGATCTGCTCTCATATGCCACTTGCGTCAAGTTAAGAGGCGGAAACTGGCGTAAAGAAACATATCTGTCTCTTGGCGGTATCGGTGGGAAAGTCATGCCGTTGGCACTCGAACAATTCTTGAAGGACCATCCGGATATCAGTCATGTATACCTACATCTGGATAACGATCAGCCTGGACGAAATGCTACAAAGAACATAACTGAGATCCTCAAATCCAATTACGTTGTTAAAGATATCCCTCCCCCGGAGGGTAAGGACTTTAACGAGTATTTACGGATCCGGTTATCAAAACATAAACCTATTACGAAGGATGCATCTAGATAATGAAGAAGTTTAAGAAGGCATTATCTATACTGCTTATGCTCAGCACGATGGCATCTTTTACGGGCTGTATCAGTAAGGAGCAACCGGAAGCCTCAGATGCTACCCAGGTCACATACCAGATCGGTTCTCCCGGTAAGGCCGAAGATTTTGAGTTCGGTGTTACAG
>JAILQX010000003.1 GCA_024698705.1 Lachnospiraceae bacterium | reverse complement strand
TCATGAGATGTACGGAATCCATCGAAGAAGTTAATAAACGGAATCTTGCCCTTGAGTGCTGCGCAATGAGCAACCGGAGTCAAGTCCATAACTTCCTGTACCGAAGATTCGCAAAGCATTGCCACACCTGTCTGACGGCATGCATAAACGTCGGAATGATCGCCGAAAATGTTAAGTGCGTGAGAAGAAACGCAACGAGCGGATACGTTAAATACGCCCGGCAGTCCTTCACCTGCTACTTTATAAAGGTTCGGGATCATAAGAAGAAGTCCCTGTGATGCCGTATAGGTCGTCGTCAGTGCGCCTGCCGCCAAAGATCCGTGTACGGTACCTGCCGCACCGGCCTCTGATTGCATCTCCGTAACCTGTACGGTCTTGCCAAAGATATTCTTCCGGCCTGCTGTCGCCCATTCATCTGTTGCTTCCGCCATAACAGACGACGGTGTGATCGGATAGATCGCCGCTACTTCGGTGTACGCATAGGAAGCGTGCGCCGCAGCATGGTTACCATCCATGGTTTTCATAGCTCTTTTCATACCTTTTCCTCCTACTTTATTAAAAACTATATAGATTCTCCCGTTCAGAAAACCCTAATTACTAATATAGTTGAAAATCTATAATAATTCAATAGGAAATCCCCAAAATACAGTATAAAAATTAGTACATTTGACTGAAAAATATTCCTAATATTGAAATAAGAAAAATATTTTAGTAGAATAGATAAGATTGTAAACAAACACGCGGACCCTACGATAAAAGGAGTTTACTATGATACAAGCGAGCAACATTACACTTCGGATCGGTAAAAAAGCCCTCTTTGAAGAGGTGAACATCAAATTTACCGAGGGCAACTGCTACGGACTCATCGGTGCCAACGGTGCCGGTAAATCCACATTTTTAAAGATCCTTTCCGGCGATCTTGAACCGACGAACGGTGAGATTATCATTACACCGGGACAGCGCCTTTCCGTGTTAGAACAGGATCACTTCAAATATGACGAATATACGGTTCTTGATACGGTTATCATGGGCAATCAGCATCTGTACGATGTCATGAAGGAAAAAGACGCGATCTATTTAAAGGAAGATTTTAACGATGAGGACGGTATTCGTGCAAGCGAGCTTGAAGCGGAATTCGCCGAAATGGACGGATGGAATGCGGAAGCAGACGCTGCCACCCTGTTAAACGGTCTTGGGATCGGGACTGATCTTCATTATTCACAAATGGGCAGCTTAAACGGCGCAGATAAGGTCAAGGTCCTTCTTGCCAAAGCCCTTTTCGGCAACCCTGACATTCTTCTCCTCGACGAGCCGACCAACAACCTTGACCTGGCTGCCATCGCCTGGCTCGAAGAATTTTTGATCAATTTTGAAAATACGGTCATCGTGGTTTCCCACGACCGTTACTTTTTGAATAAAGTCTGCACGGATACTGCAGATATCGACTACGGCAAGATTGAACTTTATGCCGGCAACTATGATTTCTGGTATGAGTCAAGCCAGCTGCTCATCAAACAGATGAAGGAAGCCAACAAGAAAAAAGAGGAAAAGATCAAGGAATTACAGGAATTCATCTCACGTTTCTCCGCAAATGCTTCCAAATCAAAGCAGGCAACTTCAAGGAAACGTGCTCTTGAAAAGATCGAACTTGACGAGATCAAGCCTTCATCAAGAAAATACCCTTATATCGACTTCAGACCGGATCGTGAGATCGGCAATGAGGTCCTTTCTGTCGAAGGTATCAGCAAGACGGTAAACGGTGAAAAAGTACTCAATAATGTTTCATTTATAATGGGACACGATGACAAGATAGCATTTGTCGGCAGCAACGAGCTCGCAAAGACAACATTGTTCAAGATCCTGATGGGCGAGCTTGAACCCGATGAGGGAACCTATAAATGGGGGGTTACCACCTCACAGGCTTATTTCCCGAAGGACAGTACTGACGAATTCAACAATGATTACAATATAACCGAATGGCTTACAGGTTATTCGCCTGTAAAGGATGTGACCTATGTGCGCGGCTTCCTCGGAAGGATGCTTTTTGCCGGAGATGACGGTATCAAAAAGGTAAAGGTCCTTTCCGGTGGTGAAAAGGTAAGATGTCTTCTTTCCAAAATGATGATAAGCGGTGCAAACTGTCTGATCCTGGACGAGCCGACCAACCATCTCGACATGGAAGCCATCACGGCTCTCAACGAAGGTCTCATCAAATACAAGGGTGTCGCCCTCTTCTCCTGCCGTGACCATCAGTTTGTACAAACTACCGCCAACAGGATCATCGAGATAATGCCCGACGGTTCGATAATAGATAAGATAACGACCTATGACGAATATCTTGCCAGCGATGAAATGGCCAGAAAACGTACGGTATATGTCGCCAACCGTGAGGATGACGATAACTGATCATAACGGAGTATTTGTATGGTTGATCTTCATTCACATTCCAACAGATCGGACGGCAGCCTTTCGCCGACCGAACTCATAGATCTTGCAAGTGCAAAGGGCTTAAGTGCCATCGCACTGACCGATCACGATACTGTCACCGGCCTGGACGAAGCGATGGAAAGAGGCTATGATACCGGTGTGAACGTCATCCCCGGAGTAGAACTCAGCTGTGACCGCAACGGACATGATGTGCACATTGTCGGTCTGTTCATCGATCATCACGACAGCAGGTTCATAAAAGAACTCAATGATTTCGTCGATTCCAGATCCGTTCGCAACAGAAAGATGTGCGATAAACTCACCAAAGCCGGACTTGTCACGGATTATGACGAGCTTTGTGCACGCTACGGAGAATCAGTCATCACACGAGCTCATTTTGCAAGATACATGCTTGAAAAAGGCTATATCAAATCCGTAAAGGAAGCCTTTGACAGGTACATCGGAGACCATTGTCCCTATTATGTACCGCGTGAAAAGGTCACACCCGAACGCGGTATGGATCTTATAAAAAAAGCCGGCGGATTACCCATTCTTGCACATCCTCTTCTGTACGGTCTCGGCAAGGATGCGCTTGAAGATCTTGTGATCGAACTTAAAGAAGCGGGACTTGTCGGTATGGAAGCCATATACGGCACCTACACTGCTTCCGATGAACGTGATATGCGTAAACTTGCCGCGAAACACGATCTTCTGATCAGCGGCGGAAGTGATTTCCACGGTGATGCAAAACCCGGACTTGAGCTCGGGACCGGCTACGGAAAGATGTATGTGGACGACAGTGTCCTCGATACCCTGACCGCCTACAAAAGGAAAATGATATGAGCATAATATTTACCGATCTTGACGGAACCCTCTTAAATGATGATTCCGTCATATCTGATTATACAAGGAAAATACTTACGGGATATACATCAGCCGGCAATAATATCGCATTCTCTTCCGGACGTTCTCTTCCGAGCGTACTCAAGGTTTTAAGCGACCTTAATCTTAACCTTCCCGGTTCTTACATCATTGCCACCAACGGTACTCTCATATACGACTGTGACAAACTCGAGACGGTGTTTGAATCAAGGCTCACATATGAAGAAGTGCGAAAAGTATGGCAGCTGGCAAAAGAAAACGGGGTATACATCCAGACCTACACCGATACTTCACTGGTGATCGGGAAACGTACAAAAGAGACTGATTTTTATATGATACGCTGTCCTCATCCCCTGCTCATCGCATCGGATCCGACAAACGTGATGGATAAACCTCCGTGCAAACTTCTTGCGATAGATCTTGAAGATCATGAAAAACTGGTGCGGTTTTCAAAACTTGTGGATGAAGGTTTTTCTTCTCTCACCACCCTGTTCTCCAACAGCAGATATCTTGAAGTATTTCCTGCAAATGCCGGAAAAGGTGAAGCTTTAAGACTGCTGTGTGATTACCTTGGCATTGACATAAAGGATTCCTATGCTTTCGGCGATGAGGAAAATGATATTTCCATGCTCAGAGCCGCCGGTACCGGTGTCGGAATGTGCAACGGCAATCCGAAAATATTTGATTATTGCGACATTATAACTGAATTTGACAACAATAACGACGGTCTTGCCCGTTATATTGAAAAATCAGTAAAATAATACATGATTTTGTAAAAATTTAGTTTGCTTTTTGTGTTATTATATATATAATATTGTTTAGAGAGGTGAATGATATGGGAATAAAAGATGTTATTGAAACCGTCAAAAGACCCACAACCTTGTTTTTTGACGGCGACTATTACAACAGCGTTGATGATCTTCTCGCTGCATGTAATATAACGAGGGCGGATTACACACAAGTTAAGGCTACACATCGTGATTGGGATGCGATGAACGTTGTTGATTTTCTCGTAAAGTCAAACAAAGGCGTTTTACCTTCAAAGAATCCTCAGTATAAGGCAAAGAAGGCAGGCAATGATGAACCTGTTATCAATCTTGTCAACATACCCGAAGAGGAAAAACCGGAGCCCGCTCCTGCCGAGACAAAGGCAGAAGAAAAAGTTCCTGCAGCTGCAGAAGCCGAAAAGGAAGTCAAAGAAGAAGTCAAGGAAGGTGCCAAGGCTGATGCTAAAGCCGATAAGGCAGATAAAGCTGAAGATAAGTCTGATGCTAAAGACGACAAGGATTCCGCTAAGGCCGAAGAAAAGACAAAAGATAAACCTGTCGACACAAGTGCAGTTGATGCCAAGATAGCCGAGATGCTAAAGGCCCGCGAAGAAGCCAAGGTTGACGAAAAAGTTGAAAAGACCGAAGAAAAAGACAAGTCTGTCTCAGAGACAGCACCGGAAAAGACTAAGGAGGACAAAACAACCATGAACGAGTATGATTACACACAGGCTGCCGATGCAGCAAAGACAGACAAAGCAGCAGCTAAACCGACACCCGCTCCCAGCGGAAGTACAGCAAAAGCGTTTGATGAATTGCTTGTAAACCTTAACATTGCAAAGGAAGGTTTCCTTGTTGTTAAACAGGTACAGTCAGATATGTCTGATCTTGATATCGTCAATGCTATCCTTACAACCAAGGGTAATCCAATCGGCGAAACAAGCAAAGACTTTGATGAATTGCTTGCAAACCTTAACACACCTAAGATTGGATTCCAGCTTGTTAAGCAGATCCACAGTGACTGGTCAGACCTTGATGTTATCAATGCGATCATTAAGAGCAGATAATATATATCATAAAAATCCGGTGAGCGATCACCGGATTTTTTTATGCATGAAAAAGACGCCCGTCAGGACGTCTTTTTTATTTTATACGATACCCTTTTAAATATATGCTGCGCTTTTTATATCAACTGCTCTTCTATTTATCAAGTTCTGCTGTACAATGAGGACATCTTGTAGCTTTGATAGATATCTTCTCGAAGCAATAAGGACATTCCTTGGTAGTGGCTTCGGGTTCTTTCTTCTTTGAAACCTTGTTGATACTCTTGATAATGAAAAAAATAACCAGCGCGATAAGTATGAAGTTGATGATCGCTGCTATAAAGGCACCGTAATTAAGTGTTGCTGCTTCCTCTCCTTCTCCCAGCTTCACACATAAAGCGGTAAAATCAAAACCACCGGTGAGCAATGACAGAACAGGCATTATGATATCATTAACAAGCGAAGTTACTATAGCTGTAAAAGCTCCGCCGATGATAACTCCGACAGCCATGTCCATAACGTTACCTCGCGATATGAATTCTTTAAACTCTTTTGCAATTTTTTTCATGATCACCCTCCCATATCTATTGAGAGCCACACCGTAAAAAGTTAAATTTCATGAAGGTGTGGCTTGTGTAGTGCACAATTTTCATATAAATTTTACACTACTTTTCTTAAATTCAAGTCAATTATATCATTTTTACGAAAAAAATAAACAAAGTTAATAAAAACAATTCAAAAATCAGTCAAATGGGGCTATAATATTTGTTAATGGAGGAAATAATCAGATGGGATTAAAAGATATCGTAAAAAGACCAACAACGCTTTACTACGACGGTAGTTATTACGATACGATCGAGGAACTGCTTGAAGAATGTAATATCGAAAGAAGTGATTACAACTCAGAACGTTCTCTTCATCGTGACTGGGACCCGGTAAACATTGTTGATAATTTGGTGAAAAACAAAAAAGGTGTTCTGCCTTCCAAGACAAAAGCCATAAGAGCCGCTGAAGAAAAAGCCGCTGCTCTCAAAGCCGCTGCAGAAGCAAAGGCTGCCCAGGAAGCCAGGATCGCTGCCGAGAAGGCTGCCGAGGAAGCAAGACTCGCCGCTGAGAAGGCTGCAGCCGAAGAAGCCGCAAGAGCCGAAGCCGAAGCAAAGGCTGCCGAAGAAGCAAGACTCGCCGCTGAGAAGGCCGCCGAGGAAGCAAGGCGTGCCGCTGAAGAAAAAGCTGCTGAAGAAGCAAGACGTGCAGAAGAAGAAAAAGCCATGGAGGAAGCCAGGATCGCTGCCGAAAAGGCCGCAGCTGAACAGGCTGAAAAAGCCAAAGCTGCCACTGCTCCCGCTATCCCCCAGGATGATGATACAACCAGCGCTGCTGAACAGGCTGCCAAGGCTGCCGCAGAGAAAGCCGCTCAGCTTGAAGAAGCAAGACTCGCCGCTGAAGCAAAGGCTGCCGAAGAGGCAGAAAAAGCCGCTGCTATGGCAAAGGCCGCCGAAGAAGCTATGGCCGCTGCACAGAAAGCGATCGCCGAAGCAAAGGCTGCTGAAGAAAAAGCAAGACAAGAAGCAGAAGCAAGAGCTGCTGAAGAAGCAAGACTTGCAGCTGAAGCACAGAGAGCTCTTGAAGATGCCGCAAAGGCTGCTGAAGAAGCAAGACGTGCAAGAGAAGCAAAGGCTGCTGAGGATGCAAGACGCGCTGAAGAAGCAAGACTCGCACTTGAAGAAGCTGCGAGAGCCGCTGAAGCTGCCGCTGCCGAAGAAGCTGCCGCAAAAGCTGATGCTGAAGCAAAAGCTGCCGAAGATGCTATGGCTGCAATGCAGGCTGCTATGGCAAACCAGCAGGCTAACCAGAAGATAGATGAAGCTGCCAAGGCTGAACTTGAAGCCGAGATCGCCGCAAAAGAAGCAAGAGAACTCGAGGAAGCTATGGCCAACAGAACGGTCGTAAGTCCCGAGGAAGCACTCGTTATAGAGAAAGCAATACTTGAAGCACAGGAAAAATACGCCAATGCCAAAGCTTCCGCTGCAAAGGCTGCTGAAGAAAAAGCCGCTGCCGAAGCGATCGCTATCGAGAAACGTATGGAAGCCGAACAGAAAGCACTTGCCAGAGCAAAAGCCGAAGCTGAACATATGGCTGCCACCGAACTTACCAGAATGCTTCAGGAAGCATATGATGCAGCAAAGGTTGCCGCACAGTTCCATCCTACACCTGAAACTCCTGTTGTAGAGGAACCCGTATCCACCTACGTGATCCCGATCGATATTCAGCTTCTTATCGGAAACCTTGGTATTACGGATGAACAGTTCCTTTCGGTAAAGAAAGAAAACATGGATAAAACAGATCTTGAAGTTATCAATGTTATCATCAAAGGTGTTTAGTATCTTTAATATACCGGCATATGATAAAAAGGGTTGCCACTCGGCAACCCTTTTATAATGCTTTTTTTAAGCTTCCACGATCAGATACCTGCCGTCCGGAAGTTCAAATACTTCATCGGCTTCGAGTATCTCATCGAGATCCGCACCTTCCACGTCGATGCACTGCTCTTCAAAATACTCCCGAACCTCTTTTGAATTCTCTACAACCACAGCCATCACTTCGCTGAGAAAATCGTCAGCCTCTTCTCTGGTCGCGGCTACAGTTTCCGGATACAATTTCTCCTGATTTTCCAAAAATACATCCAATACCGTCTCATCATAGTTGAACATTCTCTCACCTCCGCTTCCGTGTTATCAACCATTTCATTATATTATTCGGCTTTTTTTCTCTGTTCTTTAACAAATATCATCTGGGAATTGATCCTGTCTTCCTTCTTAACCTCTTCCTTGACGTAAGTTCCATCCGGCATGAGTATATGGGCCTTTACATTGTCCTTCATCTCCACATCGAGTATATGACAGATCTTTTTCTTAAGGTCCTCCTGTTCAATTGGAAACAGTATCTCAACTCTCCTCTCCAGATTTCTCGGCATCCAGTCAGCACTTCCGCAGAAAATCTCCGGCGAACCGTTATTGTGGAAATAGAATATCCTGCTGTGCTCAAGGAAATTGCCTACGATGGAACGCACACTGATATTGTCGCTTATTCCCGGTATTCCCACCTTGATGCAGCATATGCCTCGTATGATCAGGTCTATCTTTACACCTGCCATACCGGCCTCATACAAAGCTTCTATGATATCGGCATCACAGAGCGAATTGACCTTTGCGATAATGTGAGCCTCCGCTCCTGTTTTGGCTATCTTCTTCTCTCTGTCTATGAGCTGTAAGAATCTGTCCTTAAGCCACAGCGGTGCCAATGAAAGTTTATTCCACGCTTCCGGCTCCGAATAACCGCTGAGCATGTTGAAAACAGCTGTTGCATCCTCACCGTAGGATTCCTTCGATGTGAACAGACCGATATCCGTATACAGTTTGGCAGTCGCATCATTGTAATTGCCTGTACCGAGATGGACATATCTTCTTATGCCGTCTTCTTCTTTTCTTACCACAAGGGTTATCTTGCTGTGAGTCTTTAAGCCTACCAGCCCGTATATAACGTGACATCCGGCATGTTCGAGCTGTCTGGCCCAAACTATATTATTTTCCTCATCAAATCTGGCCTTGAGCTCGACAAGAACGGTTACCTGTTTCCCGTTATCCGCCGCAGACTCAAGCGCCGCGATTATCGGTGAATTTCCGGATACCCTATACAATGTCTGTTTGATCGCAAGGACATTGGGATCCCTGCTGGCTTCCTTTATAAAATCAACGACCGGTTCGAATGACTGATAAGGATGATGAACAAGTATGTCCTTTTCCTTTATAGCATCAAATATGCTCGCCTTGTCTCTCATCTCCTTAACGGGCGAAGGCACATGCTCGGAAAGCTTCATGTCTTCATATCCCTCGAGTCCGTATATCTTCATGAGAAATGTGAGATCCAGCGGACCGTTGATATAATATGTATCCTCTTCCCTGATAAATAATTCGTTCTTTAAGATCGCTACCAGCTGACCGTCCGAATAATCGCTTATCTCAAGCCTGATGACCTCTCCCCATTGACGTTTCTTGATCTGCTTTTCTATCTCCTTGAGAAGATCGGCAGCCTCATCCTCATCGATGGTAAGATCGGCATTTCTCATGATCCTGAACTGACATGTCGATACGATCTCATAATTGAGAAACAGCTTGCTGATATATCTCTCTATTATGTCCTCGAGAAGCATGAAAAGCCTGGTTCCACCGGCATCCTGCGGTATCTCGACTATCCTCGAAAGCACACTCGGGACCTGAACAGTCGCAAATTCGATCTCCTTTGAAGGATCGTTCTTCTTATGTACGATGGCACCGATATTGAGTGTCTTGTTGCGTATCAGCGGAAACGGTCTCGAGCTGTCAACAGCCATGGGAGTAAGTACCGGATAAATATTGGTCATGAAATAATTCTCTATATATTTTTCCTGCTTTTTGGTCAGTTTCCTGTCCTTACCGATTATCTCTATCCCTTTATCCTTAAGTTCGCTCCAAAGTGTGGAATATGTCTCATATTGCTTATCGACAAGCTTATGTGTGGCTTTGTCGATCTTTTCAAGCTGCTCCTTTGGAGTCATACCTGCGATATCGGTCTTTCGGTATCCCGCATTGACCATGTCCTTGAGTGAAGCAACCCTTATCATAAAGAATTCGTCCAGATTGGATGCCGTGATACTTAAGAATTTAAGTTTTTCAAAAAGCAGAGTATTCCTGTCCCATGCTTCCAAGAGGACTCTTTCATCAAATTTCAGCCAGCTTAGTTCCCTGTTATAATAATATTCAGGATTGTACAGACTCTTCTTCGCCATTTGTCATACCCCTTTTTAACTTGCTGTTATACCTGCTGTTTACCCAGAAGATAATCTATGAGCTGGGTCGCGGCTCTTCCGGAATAACCTCCATGGGTCATCTCCCATTTATTTGCTTCTTTCATGAGTTCCTCATCCGTAAGCTTAAGTCCCGCCCTTGAGGCCAGTTCCCTTACGATATTCTGAAACTCCTTCTTTTCCGGTGATTCGAAATAGATCGTTACACCGAATCTTGCTACGAGCGAGAGTTTCTCCTGCATCGTATCTCTTACATTTAAAGCATCCTCTCTCTCGGAAAATGTCTCATTTATCAGATGTCTTTTGTTTGATGTAGCATAGATGAGCACATTTGAAGGCTTTTTCTCAAGTCCGCCTTCAATAACTGCCTTCAGGTATTTGTATTCTATCTCGAAATCCTCGAAGCTTAAGTCATCCATGTATATTATGAATTTATAATTTCTGTTTTTGATCTGGGCAATGACATCATTGAGCATTTTAAACTGATGCTTGTATATCTCTATGACCCTTAATCCTCTCTCGTAATATGCATTGGTTATGGCCTTTATCGAAGAAGATTTACCGGTTCCCGCATCACCGTAAAGGAGGCAGTTGTTCGCACGTTTGCCGTCAACAAATGCTTCGGTGTTGTCAGTCAGTTTCTTCTTTGGTATCTCATATCCCACAAGATCGTCAAGTTTTACATGGGCAATATTGAGTATCGGAACGATCTGCGTTTCCCCGTCCTTTTCCTCGATCCTGAAAGCCTTATGCAGTCCGAATTTACCGACACCGTAATCCCTGTAGAAATCTGTCAGGGTATCCTTCATCTCGGTCGGTGTGTGGTCATCGTTGAACCTGGCCGCAAGCGTGCATATCCTCTCCTTGATCCTCTGGTTATATACCTTGCTCTCTTCACAGCTTGCTCTGTAATCCAGTATGAGATCAAAGCCGTCTATATCAAGAAATGAGATCATATCATCAAAACTGTAATCAAAGAGTTTTTTGAAAATAACAATGTCATGCAATACGGCATCATTGATCGTACCGACGATATTACCTACTATCTCGGTTGACCGGCTGTAACTGTTCTCATTGTTGACCAGGATATTGGCCAGATAACAATGCCAGAGATTACCGTAAAATCCGTAGTTACCGCCAAGTTCAAGGAGTCCCTGCATGCACGAATAGAACATGTCGCGCATTTTTACGGTGTCTCTTTCCTCTTTGGGTCTTTCCATAAGATCCATAAGATATGACATGTTTTTCAATATAGTTTCATTTTCATCGATCTTGTATAATATCAATTCGTTTATCAACATTTTTCCATTCCGTCCCGTATTCGATTGTATGTATAAATCTTATCGCAGATTGACCTTGATATCAAGAAATACTCCGTCTATAATTTATATATAAACAGTTGATTCCACAAGACGGGAACATTTTAAAATATGGATAATAAACTAAAAAACCTTATAATTATATGTTCGGTTATCGTATTTCTTGGGATTATTGCCGTTATGCTTTTTTTCAGCCACCGTACCTACAAGAATCCTGTGGACTACGTTGGCAATACCGCATCCAATCTTTACAATGGCGGTTATTACTGTGAGCATGACGGGAAGGTTTATTTTGCCTATGCAGGTGATAATGACTCGCTGTATGTCATGAACCCCGATGAGTCCGGGATCAAAAAACTCATCAATACTGCCGTCCTTTCCATAAACGTTGATGACCACAGGATATATTATTGCCAGTCAGGCAAATCAGCCGGCTCGGGCCTCGGCTTCGTAAGAAAGGTTGCCGGACTCTACGGCAGCAACCATAAAGGGACCAATACGATATGCTACACCCAGAATCCCGTTGCCAGGGCCGTATTGTACGGTAATACATTGTTTTATCAGAACTATATCAAATCAAGCGGAACTTCTCTTTACAGTATCGATATCGCCAGAGAGAACGATCATCAGGTCAGTCCCGACATGATCGATCCTTCATGCATACGTAACGGCACCATCTATTTCAGCGGTGTATCTGGTAACCATTATCTGAATGCTCTCGATCCTCTTACCGAAGCAGTTGGCTCGTATTGGGAGCACGATGTTTATATGCCCGTTTATCACGATGACGGTATGATATATTTTATAGATCCCTTTGATGATTACACCCTTCACAGATACGATCCTTTCTCTGACACGGATACAAAACTCAGTGAAGAAAGGATAGATTTCTACAACATTTACGGAGACATTATCTATTATCAGGTGAGTGTCGGACCCAACCCGTCGCTCCACCGCATATCATCTGACGGCAGCGGTGATACCGTGCTCTCCGAGGGCGTGTTCAAGGATATCCAGACAACATCGCAATATGTGTACTACAGGTCATTTGACGATGAGACCGTTGTCTTCCATGCTCCTCACAACGGTACAAGCCCCGCGGGTCCCTTCTACGTAAAATAGATATACTACGGATAAAATATCAATAAAGCCGTGTGGATGACCACACGGCTCATTTTTATCTGTTCTTAAGTTCGTTATACATTTCCTGTATTGTTTTTCTGAAAATGGGATGTCTCTTGTGAGGTGCTATCTCCGCCATGGGTGCGAGTACAAATTCCCTGTTCTCTATATCCACATGCGGTATGATAAGATCGTCACTGTCAAATATAAGATCATCATAAAATACAATATCCATATCGAGGGTTCTGGGTCCCCAATGTACGTCTCTCACTCTTCCGGCATCATTCTCAAGTTCATGAAGGACATCAAGCAGATCCTCGGGATCCAGCAATGTTTTTATAAGACATGCTCCGTTCAGGAAATCATCCTGTACCACATTGCCGTAGGGCTTAGTCTTGTACAGGGTTGAATTCTGCACCATCTTACAATCGGTCCTGTCACACAGTTTGAAGAGAGCTTTTTCGATATTCTCTTCCATGTCTCCGAGATTCGATCCGTATGAAATATAAGCCTCCGACCATCTGCGGCTGATCTTAACGGAGATAGACTCAAATTCCATCGGTACCGGAGCCTGCGGCTTCCTGATCTCTATATCGACTGCTTCAACCCTGGAAAATGATATTAGCAGCGCCTCCGCAACACGCTCGGCAACCGTCTCTATCAGATCATAAGTCTTGACTGTCATTGTTTCCTTGATGACCTTGCATACCTCGGCATAATCGACCGAAAGCTCGATATCATCCTTCTTGGTAGAATCCCTGAAATCCGTATAAAGAACAGCATTCACATAAAAATTCTGCCCCTTATCCTTTTCGGATTCATAGATTCCGTGATAAGCATACACCTTAAGATCTTCGATTATTATCCGATCCATATTTCACCCCTCAATATTGATTGTTTTGCAGTTTACCCTTAAGTTCATCTTATCATATATTCAAGCATTTTCACAGTATGTACATGTTCTTTTACGTCATGTACCCTTAACCATGATACATGATTAACGATCCCCCATGAAGCAAGCGCCAGTGTACCGCTCAGCCTGTCTTCGGTCTCAACATGAAGTACATTTCCTATGACGGATTTCCTGCTCACTCCGAGCAGGACCGGATACGGACTGTCTTTATATATTTCAAGGTGTTTGAGCACTTCAAGGTTCTGATCAGTGTCCTTGCCGAAGCCTATACCGGGATCGATCATGATCCTGTCTTTATCTATTCCCGCCTTAAGTGCGATATCAATACACCCGTTCAATTCATTGTATACATCTTTAACAAGATCATTATATGTCCTGTCATTTCTGTTATGCATAAGACAACATGCCACACCGCTCTCGGAAATAACACCGGCCATGTTATCATCGTATCTTAAGCCCCAAATGTCATTGATAAGATCTATACCCGCTTTTATCCCTTCTGCTGCAACATTTGCCTTGTAAGTGTCGAGACTCAAGGGCACATCGACCTCACGCCTGACCGCTTCGATAACCGGCATGACCCTTTCAAGTTCCTCCTGTTCGCTGACATGAGTTGAACCCGGTCTGGTCGATTCTCCGCCTATATCTATGATATCCCCGCCCTCTTCAACTATTGTAAGTGCACGCTTAACGGCACGATCAAGGCTCGAATATCTGTCTCCATCATAAAAGGAATCCGGTGTAACGTTCAGGATTCCCATTATATATGTTCTGTTCTTATCATATGTTTTATCAGCAATTATCATCAGTCTCTTCCCATCATCCTGTAAAATGCCGCCTTCATGTCTTCACGTTCGAATTCGCCTCTTGCCTGGCAGGTTACTGTCGTGCTTCCGGGCTTTTTGACACCTCTCATCGTCATGCACATATGCTCGGCCTCAACCATGACCATAACACCCGCACAGTCAAGCTCGCTCATGATCGCATCGGCTATCTGCGCCGTCATACGCTCCTGAAGCTGAGGTCTTTTGGCAAATAACTCCACCGTCCTTGCCAGCTTACTGAGTCCCACGACTTCCTTTCCCGGGATATAGGCCACATGAGCCTTTCCGTAAAACGGAAGCAGATGGTGCTCGCACATCGAATAAAACGTTATATCCTTTTCGAGTACTATCCCGCTGTTATCACATGTAAAACGCTTAGCAAGTATCGGCTTCGGGCTTTCATCTATACCGGCAAATATCTCTTCATACATCCTTGCGATCCTGGCCGGTGTCTCGGCAAGACCTTCTCTGGACGGATCCTCGCCGATGGCCTCAAGAAGCATCTTAACCGCTTCTTCAACTTTAATCTTGTCTATCATAATAATGCTCCTTTGGATCATTCATGACCCTACGCTGAAAAGTCAAAACATATTATATCACTTGACATCAAATATATCCATTATTTTCCCCAGATAAGCCAGTGACCCGAATGCGATTATGACAGTATCTTCATCCGCAGCCGCCATGGCAAATTCAACTGCCTCATTTACCGAATCGCAGGCTGTCACACGCGGGTTTATATTCCTTACGATCCCGGCCAGTTCGATCGGATCCATGGCCCTGGCGCTTCTCGCAGCGCATGTAAATACCAGTTCCCCGTCACCTGTGATGCGGCTTATTACTTTTTCGATCTCTTTATCCCTGAACATTCCGACGATATATATCTTCTTTTTGTCTTTTGCAAATATATCGATCGATTCGCGCAGCCTTTTTGCTGCGTCATCGTTATGCGCACCATCAATGATAAAGCGCGGATTCTTACAGACTGTCTGGAACCTTGCGGGCCAGGTAGCCGATGCCAGACCCTTTTTTATCTTTTCGGATGTGATCCTTTCAAAGCCGTGCCACATCAGCGTTTCCGCAGCTTCTATCGCAAGCGCGGCGTTATCTGTCTGCCACGTACCCAGGAGCGATATCGCATATCTAGTATACCTGTATTCAAAGAACTGTTTCGTTGTTCCGTATCTTATGTTTTTGATGCTGTCCCTGTCGACATAGGTACAGCCGGTTTCATTGGCTGCACAGATCCGGTCTGTAACCTCCGTGATTTCTTCTGTTGCATACATGCTGACAACAGGCACATGAGTTTTAATGATACCGCATTTGTTTTCCGCGATCTTTGCCGGTGTATCACCCAGGTATGCCATATGGTCCATTGAAATGGATGTGAGTACCGCCAGGGAGGTTGTTTTCACAACATTGGTAGCATCCAGTTTTCCTCCCATTCCGGCTTCAAGTACGACCACATCACAGCCCTTATCAAGAAAATAACAAAACGCGACTGCCGTTTCAATTTCAAATGCAGAAGGGTGAGTGAATCCATCTGCAACCATACGGTCACAAATATCAAATATCCTCTCCATATATCCGCACATCGCCTTCATGGATATCATACGTCCGTTGATAGTAAATCTTTCACGGTAATCTCGGATCACGGGAGAACAATAACATCCTGTCTTATATCCCGCTTCCTTAAGGATCGAAGAAATAAATGCAAGGCATGATCCTTTGCCGTTTGTTCCTGCTATATGAATAAACTTAAGCTTATCCTGCGGATCACCCAATCTACGGCACAATTCCCTTATGGTATCAAGCCCGGGTACGATTCCCACACTGTGGGCTGTTTCATCAATTCGTTCCAAACATTCGGTATATTTCATTTCTCAAAAAACAAGGCTGTGATAAATCACAGCCTGATCTCCTCATTATCTTATGACATATCAACATCATCCATATCATCGAGAGCCAAATCGGCACCGCCGATATCCTGCATGTTGACCGTACGTCTGCGGATACGTGCTTTCTCGGATTCCTCAAGGATATAATTCTTAACATCCTTTGAATGCTTTATATGCTTTATAAGAAGCACCGGATGTGTTTTGTCACCCGTTATGCACTTGATCGTACCGAGTCCGCAGATTCTTTCCATGAGACTTACATCAAGTTCAACATCAGTGATCTTGTACATATAGCAGTCGTTTTCCTTGGTATTGATAAGCCCCTCATCGATGGTAAGTACGTCTTCCGTAACGGTATATTTTGTAAATGTCCATGGCAGTCCGAGGAACAGCCACCTTTTTCTTTCCACAAATCCCATTGATACTCTCCTTTCGCCTATATAGAATATAACACAAAGTCGAAAGAATTACATTATTTTTACTCGCTCGAGGCTGTGCATGTCAAATTTTTCTTCACAATATCTGCATCTGTATATGCACTTTTCCTCATCGGCAAGGTAAAATATATGAGGCAGTTCCTGCTCGATCGAGGTTATGCATCTGGGGTTCTTGCATTTGAATACCCTGTGGATCTCCTTGGGGAGCGTGAGTTCCTTTTTGGCAACTATAACACCGTCCTTTATGACATTGACCGTTATATTGTGATCAATGACCGCAAGGACATCCATGTTGAGCTCGTTGATGTCACATTCAACCTTTAATATATCCTTTTTGCCCATCTTCTTTGATCTTGCATTCATGATCATCGCAACCGTGCAGTCTTTTGTGTCAAGCTGAAGATGATGGTATATCGAAAGACTCTGTCCCGCTTTTATATGATCCAGCACGAATCCTTCTTCTATCTTGCCTACATTTAACATACTAAGCCTCCTTTTTACCCAGTTCCAGCAATGTATATATAAGCGCCATCCTTACGTACACACCGTAGTTCGCCTGCTTGAAATAAGCGGCCCTCGGGTCCGAATCTATTTCCACGCTGATCTCGTTTACCCTCGGCAGGGGATGGAGAACAAGCATATCTTCCTTTGCCAGTTCCATCTTTTCCTTGGTGAGTATATAGAAATCCTTGAGTCTTATATAGTCCTCTTCATTGAAGAATCTCTCTCTCTGGACTCTTGTCATATAGAGGAGATCCAGCTCCGGCATGACTTCCTCGAGGCTTATGACTTCCTTAAAGCTTATGTTCCTGCTCTTTAACATCTCCGTAACATAATCGGGAACCCTGAGTTCTTCCGGAGAGATAAATATGAAATTGATATCCTTGTATCTACACAAAGCTTCGATCAGCGAATGGACCGTACGTCCGAATTTCAGGTCTCCGCAAAGCCCGATCGTAAAGCTTCCGAGCCTCCCCTTCAGACTCCTTATCGTCAGAAGGTCCGTAAGTGTCTGTGTGGGATGTTGATGTCCGCCGTCTCCTGCATTGATGACCGGTATGAGTGACTTGCCCGCCGCTACCATCGGGGCACCTTCCTTCGGATGTCTCATGGCGCATATATCGGCGTAACAGCTTATGACCCTTATCGTATCGGATACGCTCTCGCCCTTTGCCGCAGAAGATGAATCGGCCGAAGAAAAACCGAGAACGTTACCTCCGAGATTCATCATGGCCGCCTCAAAGCTCAGCCTCGTCCTTGTACTGGGCTCATAGAAGCATGTAGCAAGTTTCTTGCCGTGGCATACATCGGCGTATTTAGCAGGATCCTTCATCATATCTTCAGCCAGGTCAAACAGGCTGTCAAGCTCCTCCACCGAAAAATCCAGCGGATTCATCAGATGTCGCATATCTCTCTCCTCCTTTGAATTGATTAAATAACCTAAAAAAACGGTGAGAAAATAATATTCCCACCGTTAAGAATCTTTATCTATGAAATTGTAGGACACCAAACCATGCTCTCTCACAATATATCCTCCGATTTCTTCGACATCATACCATATATAGTTGTTATATGCAACATTAATTTATATTTACGTGTCCGAAAAGTTTTTTACGTTCCCGAAATAATCTGTTTTTTCGTCAGGATATGATCTGTTTTTTCGTCAGGATCACAGAATGGTTTCCATTCCGTATTTCTGAACCTCCATACCCAGACTTTTATAAAATGCGCAAGCCGCGGGATTGAGCGACCAAACATTTAACGTTATGTTATGACAGTCCCTGGATACGGCATATTTTTTTACATACTCATATATCTCCGTACCTATATGTTTGCCTCTCATCTCTTCATCGACACAGATGTCATCAATGTAAAGCGTTTTTATATCTGCCAGCATCTGCTCATTTTTATGTTCTATATGTTCGCAGAAAGCATATCCGAGCACCCTGTCATTTTCATCGACAGCAGCAAAAACAGGTCTGCTGTCGTCCTCAAATATCTCAAGTATCTGCTCATCCGAATATTTTCTTGCTTTTTTAAACAGATCCGGTCTTCCTATGTGATGCACAAGATTGACCTGATCCAGAAGTTTCTTAACCCCTTCCAGATCTGCTGCTCCGGCTCTTCTTATTTCCATATACACTCCTCAAACCACGCTCCCCGGCTATATGACCCAGTCAAACATGTAAACTTTGTTATTTTCATCACCCTTAAATGAAAGTTCGGGTTTCTTGACGCTGACGCGTGTATTGGGCGGTACCGATTCCGTGATGAATGCACTGCCGCCGATCGTTGAATTTGCGCCAATGACCGTTTCGCCGCCGAGAACTGATGCATTTGCATATATTGTAACATTATCCCTGATCGTGGGATGACGCTTTACCTCCGAAAGCAGCTGTCCCTGTCTCGTTGAAAGGGCACCCAGCGTAACGCCCTGATATATCTTCACGTTATTGCCTATTTCTGTGGTCTCACCGATAACAACACCCGTACCGTGATCGATAAAGAAATACTCGCCTATCGTGGCACCCGGGTTGATATCAATACCTGTTCTCGAATGCGCATACTCGGTCATGATACGCGGTATGAACGGCACCTTGAGCTTGTAAAGTTCATGTGCGATCCTGTAGACAAATATCGCATTGAAGCCGGGATATGAAAATATGATAGCTTCCTTACTCTTCGCCGCCGGATCCCCGTCAAATCCCGCCTGGATATCCGTAAGAAGTATCCTCTGCACATCGGGAAATGTTGATGCGAAATCATAGCATATCTTCTCCGCCTCATCCGGTACGTTCTGATCGTTCGCTTCGTCCGTATTGTAATAATTGAGTGCGATGACTATCTGCTTTTTAAGCTCCTCTATTATCGAGCTGAGCATCTCACCCGCAAAATAATGCGATGTGGTCTTTTCAAATGCGACCTGCCCGAAATATCCGGGGAACATCAATCTCCTGATGGCCTTGATTATGACTATGATGCGGTCCCTGTCCGGAAGCTTTCTCTTGCCGTAGGCATTGAGAAGATCGACTTCTTCGTAGTTCTTATTGAGTTCTCCCGCAAGATCGTCAAGTATGGTATTTTTGTCTTTTTGCGTCATGATATATTCTCCTGTAAACGGATAAATCCCGTATTCTATACAAATTTCTTTATTCCAAGCACTTTTCTTATCAGCTTTTCATCGGTAACATCAAAATTACCTGTGATAAACTTTCTGATACGCTCTGCGCTTTTTTCCGGCTCTTCTTTATATGCTTTTGTTACATGCTCATAACCCCACAAATGCTCCGGCTTCGAATAAACGGCAATGGCCCAGCCGTATTTTTCGCCGCGCTTATTTGTCCTTTGCCTGAAATCTCTTGCACACAGATAGGTCTTCATCTGCAGGTCACATGCCACGCCTTCAAAATTCTTTTCTCCGCCTTTGTAAAATCCGGCTTTCTCTTTGACCTCATATGAGAATAGTTCGGTATCATCATCAAACAGATCCATGATCTTCTTCTCTCTCCTTGTGGCCTTCTCATCGTCCCAGAGCGCATCGAAGTCATATCCGTCTCTTCTGATATTGGCCAGGTAAGGAAACCACTCCTTCGAGATAAAGCCTGCTTTGCGGTTAAAGAATTTGCCGTAAGCTATATCTCCTCTGCCCGCAATGATCTCTCTCCATTTCCATGGATCCTTTTTTGCATCTTCACTCCACCAGTGATAAGGCACAGTCCTTTCCTCAACCGAAAATCCCGGGATCTCATTACGGAAAAGCGGAAGGAATCCTGCTTTATTTATGTAATTGACCAGTTCATCAACTGTATGGATGCAGCAGGGATCGTCCTCCTCAACTCCATACATGACCCATTCACCATTTTCTACCAACATAAGGATATACTAGCATTTTTCGGTGTTGTTTTCCATCATTTGCTTATAAAAACTAATTAAATAAGGCACCCCTCGCTTTTGCGGTTGATGCCCTCTTACTTACATTTAGCCCTGTATTCATCTAAAGGTCTTTCGTTTTCCTGCTTTTTAATATACCAGCCCGTTACTTTCGCATTTTCATGCCTTTGCCATATACTGATCGATCGCTTTCGCAAACTGGTCGGCACATGAAGTACCTCTCATACCGCAGTTGTTGCCCCTGAGGATATCTGCGATCTCTTTTGCGTCGTGACCTTCTACGAGCCTGCCTATCGCTTTAAGGTTGCCGTTGCATCCGCCCATAAATACAACATTGTGTAATTTGCCTTCTTCAATATCAAAATCTACCTGCATTGAACAGACACCCTTTGGACTGAATCTAACGTGTTCCATATATTCTAACCCTGTCCTTTCCGCATGAAATGTTCATAAATATTTTTCTGATAATAGCATCATAAGTTTATATTGTCAATCCGATTTAATGAGTGAAGCGTGGTGTTTTGGGGGTGGGACAGATAAATTTCTGAATCAACGTGATTTATCTGTAAAAAGTGATTTAAATTGACATTATGTAAACTCTCAGGACAGATAAATATTGTTTTTTACTTGTTTTATCTGTTTGGTATGATTGATCTTTATTTCAACATAGGCTTTTTAACAGATAAAATTACAATATTGCTTATTTTTTCTGTCTATCTGATGAGTCATCGCAAAATTAACTATATTATGTAAACCCAACATCCTGATGCTTCTCTTTTTAAACATAAACTTTTGGCTATATAAAAAATAACAGCCAATAATATTCAGCGTTTTCCGCCACCTGATATTGTCGGCTGTCATTCGTTTTTTTATTCAGCTGATAATACTATCTTAATCCAACGCCTTGATAAGCTTCGGCAATGTTGCTTCGAAGTCAACGCCGTACCATGGCTCAGCAGGGTTCTTGAGAGTCTCTCTTATGGTATCCGCTGTATAATCGGCTGCAAGCTTGAAGGTGTCATACAATGACAATCCTCTCATCAATCCACCCACGCAGACACTTGCAAATATATCACCTGTACCGTGATAAGAAGCATCAACCCTGTCGTTCTGATATACGATCTTCTCACCTGTGACCGTATCGAGTCCGTATACACCCGTCTTGCCTTCCGAAAGAGATACACCTGTAAGGACAACCTTCTTTGCACCAAGCTTTGAAAGTTTTTCAAGCAATGTAAGGATGTATGACTCATCATAAGCCTCTTTGTATTCGGTATCAGTCATGAAGCATGCTTCAGTGATATTCGGAACGATGATGTCGGCCTTGCCGCAGAGTGATGCGTTCAGCTTGGCATATTCAAGGTCAAACGCAGGATAGAGCTTACCGTTATCCGCCATGACCGGATCTATAAATATAAGTGTATCGTCTCCGCCAAACTCATCAAATATCTTCTTTGCGATCTCTATCTCTTCCGCAGAACCGAGATATCCTGTATAAATACCGTCAAACTTTACGCCCTGGCTCTTCCAGTGCTCAGTGATCGGGATCAGCTGATCCGTAAGATCCTTAACGGTAAAATCCTTAAACATGGTATGTGTTGAAAGTACAGCCGTGGGAAGTATGACCGTTTCAACACCCATAGCTGATATAACAGGAAGTGCAACTGTTACAGAGCACTTTCCTAGGCAGGATATGTCCTGAATGGTAAGTATACGTTTCATAATTTTTTCTCCTATAAGCTCGTTTATCTTAAAAGGAGTGTATACCCGAATTTGGTATTAGAAAATATCCAGTTTTCGATATTTTGATATAACCAGATCGCACAGGGTCATAAAAACAACCCGTATATGATATTTCTGTAAACAATCATTCAACAGTTCTCCCCGAAATTACTCAAACAACGAATCCTGATACTCCAGCACCTCATCCAATATAGGTCTGATTTCATCAAACACAAACTGTTTTGAGGTCCTTATATTGAGTATGCTCCCGTCTTCGTATTCGATGTATATCTCCAGTTTCAGATCGTCCGAATCCGGGTCGCTGTCAAACTCATCCTGTCTCCAATTTGCATAGGGCGGGACGTCTTTATACTGACTAATTCTGTACTTTGACAATATTTCCGTAATGCGGTCGTAGTAGTCCTTCGGAAATTTTACATAATCATCGCTGACCGAGCTTTTGGTGTCATAATCATAAACGCTTCTTCCAAACAGATAGGTTTCTCCGTCTATCGCATCATTATCGTCAACCGTGATACCGCTATACCACTTTATAATGCTACCTTCCCTGAATGTAATATCTATACGGCTGATCTTTGAAGTTTCCAAAGGCGGAAGGAGGAAATCATTGCCGTTATCCGCAAACCAGTCCATAAATACCTTGCATATATCTCTCTGCCATTTTCCCAACGGATTGTTATCTTCGGCAAAATACAGCACTTCTCCGGATCTGTATGTGACCTCCATATCGCATCTCTGATATTCGGGCGGCAAACCTGCCGTCACATCGTAGACACCGTTGCGCTTTACAAGATCATTTTTGTCTATCGCTTCCTGAAGTCCGGTAAGAAGCTTCTCATCAGCGGGCATTGAGACACCGTCTGTTTCCTCACAGGCGATGAGATCACCGTTTTCATCGGCTTTTACGGTAAATGTAAACGCTCTCCAGTCCCTGTTCCTCGGATCCTCCGCCTGCCAGTCACCGTTAAGCGAAAAGCTCGCAGAAAACTCGGTGATATCTTTGCTCTTTATCTCCTTTGGAGCCTTATCATCTATTTTGGTGGTTCTTCCTCCGCAGATTAACTCATCGTCATCTTTCTTATTCCCCGGCTTGAACACTTCTTCCCCCTCTTCATCCATATCTATCTCTTTTTCACATCCGGCAAGACTCAGTGATAACAGAATGCACATGAAAACCGTCATGATAAGTTTTAATTTCGGTTTTTTCATTTACTTCTCCTCACTTTGATCCGTGTCTTCCAGCATCTGTTCGTATGTGATCCCGTACATGGTCGCTATGTTACGTGCATGTGAATTATCGTCAGGCACATCTCTGAGCAGCCTAAAGGTGTTGACATTGTCTTTAAGTTCCATCGTGATGCTTACGACTTTGCTTATACCTTCCCATTTGTCCATCAGGTCCGTCTTATGAGCCAGTTCAAGCAAATGCGTATTGTAGATCATAGGTATGTTTTTATTTTTGAGAAGGCGTATCAGATCCTCCGCCAGATATGCACCGTCCGTCGAATATGTCGATGAATAAGTTTCATTTAGCAATAACAGCGAATGATCGTCAGCGTTCTTCACTATATTCTTTATACGTATCGCTTCCTCACCGAGCCGTCCGTAGCCCAACGTTTCCTGTTCATCTGCGGGGAAATGCGTAAATATCTGATCAAATACAAAGCCTTCGTAGCTGTCGGCTGTGACAAACAATCCCTGCGCCGCCATCAGCAGCGAAAGACCCACAGCCTGCGACAAAATTGTCTTACCGCCTCTGTTCGGCCCCGTAAGTATGAACAGTCTCTCATCTTCCTTAAAAGCAAAATCATTTTTTATTATATTTATGTCTTTATCTTCCGTCAGACGGATATTGTAAAGATTCTTTATGGTCAGTGACCCGTTGTCCGTAACTATCTTCGGGATGCATATTCTGTTTCCTTTGGAAGAAAGTCCGGTCGCAAAATCAACCATTAGCAGATAGTATCTAAGATCGTCTATAAGATCCAAAAGAAAAAAACCGTCAAGACTGAGATATTCCTTAAATGCCTTCTTGGTCCTCCTCAATTCCTTTGCAAGCTCCTTTTCTAGATCCTGTGTCAGATACCTCATAACGGTCTGATCCGCTCTGCTGCGCATGTCAAAATGTCCCTGAGCCCTGCTCGTATAGTTCGGATTGTATTGGAAATTATTAAAATTATGTATTACGACTCCTTCGGGAAACATGTCGGTCGAAAGATTTATCGTCATAGTTACGCTCTTAACCTGTGACAGATCCACCTTAAGTCTGGCAATGACTTCTTTGATATCATCAAGATCGTCCGTGGTGGTCGCATTTTCCACTCTCTTCTTCACCTCGTTCAATCCTGCGGACTTCACCTCATATTTACCAAACAGTGCATTCAGGCCTTCTATGACCTTAACATACACATCCATCTCTTCCATGTAACTGATAAGATCCCAGATACTGGATTTTTTGATCAGTCCGAACTGCTTATGGCTGTCATATTCCAAAAGCACATCCAGATTCTCCAGAACCGCCTTCATGTCACGGCACATGTCGGGATCATCGAACAGATCCCTGAATATTTCCTGTCTGTAAATTATGGTCTCTGTATCTGTCGGGATACTGTTAAATACCTTCCGGATGATCTGCTTATTTATATCGAGAGAGGTTATCATATCGATCAGCGCATCTATCCCAAGATCGTTCCATGCAGGCTCATATAACTGATTGTATTTGACATCTTCCTTTGGGGACAATAGATTCATTGTTTATCCTCTTCTTTCATCTGAAGTTGCATTCCATTTCCACGCAGATTCTTTGTAAGCATTTTGATAAGCAGCGGCTGCACCGTTATTATGACAATATATCCGACCATCATACATACTATGAGAGATACGGGGAGAACTCTTGATACCGGGGGCACCGCTCCTGCCGGAGCATGTTTTGCGGCACTTTTAAGCATGACGATGACCATGATCACGGTTATGATCGGTGTGTAAATGATATCCGATATTATTCCGCTTAAAAGGTTTCCTTTCATGCTTTGCGGATCGGTATTGCACTTATCGCAGAATGCATCTACGATCTTTTTGATCGGTACCGCCAAGCCAATCAGAAGTGAAATGATAAGTGAAACAGCAAATGAAATAAGCCATGACGGGATGTTGAAATGTCCTCCAAGCAGTGTTCCCACAAGAGAAAGCACCAGACTCATTGTAACAGACATCATAATACTCATTTTGATACCGACTGTTCGCATTTGTTTATCCATGTTCCGCCTCCGTTTCCTATACAGTTTATTTGCTGTTAAGCCCAATACTGTTATTTGTCCGCTATATACAGCACTCCCAGGGTTCCCGGGCCGCAATGGCTTGAGATAACACTTCCCGCTCTTGTCTCTATGATCTCATCGAAATGTTCAAGTCCCTTAAGATAATCCCTTACCTTATCGACAGTCTCCGGATCACATCCCGAGTGGGTTATGAAAACCCTGTCTTTTTTTGCACTCAAAAGGCCGCTCTCCATATCTTTGGTGTACTCAAGGATCACATTCTCAAGGCGTCCCCTGTATTTCTTATTGGCACTCATCTTACCGTTTTCAACAATGATCCTCGGATGAAGTTTAAGTATCCCGCCTGCGATCGCAGCGACACTTGAGCACCTTCCGCCTCTTTGAAGATAAACCAGAGTATCCACGACAAAGCTGGCCCTAACGCGTGGCTTTAAAGCTTCGATCTCGGAAACTATCTCCTCCGCAGCAAGGCCGTTCCCGGCCATTATGGCGGCTTCCACTACAAGGTGACCGACACCTGTCGAAAGATTTGCGGAATCGATCACATGTATCTTATCCTCTCTTCCGAGTTCTTCAGCTGCCATCCTCATGACATTGCAGGTGGCGGACATATCTGCCGAAATGGCAAAAGCAATGATCTCATCATCTTTATATTTGTCAAATACCTCCATTGCCTTATCTATCGCAATTGCTGAAGTTCCCGGCGTGGTCTTATGTGCATCCGACCACTTGTACAGTTCATCGGGCGTTACGTTTACCCCGTCCTCTCTCTCATCATCTCCCATGATCACATGCAGAGGGATGATCTCTATATCGTATCTTTCTATAATTTCTTTTGACAGATCGCAGGTGCTGTCCGAAATGATCTTAATCATACTTTCACTCATCCTTATCTTTTAATGTATTTACTCATGTCTCATCCGGATAATCCCAGAAGCCGCCTTTATGAAAGTTTTCATTTCCCAATGGTGTGGCTGTCAGTTTAAATATCACACATCCGTCCGGACATACGATGGTTTTGGTGTATTTACCGTCACCGCCTATATTTTCAAGATCTCCTCCGCTTCTGACGGCTTCCATGACCGGATAAAGCATCATCATGGTCTTTGAGCAGATCCCGTATCCGTCCTTATTGACCGGACAACCGTAGGTGCATGTATACTTATCACCGATCTCTTCACCGTTACGGCAATATCTTTCCGTATGGTCTCCGTGAAGAAATCCCGTCACTTCAATGCTGAATTCATATTCCTCATCATACCACTTTTTCATGTTCATTCTCCTTGGTATTATGTATCTTAACTATGTCTATAATACCATTTTCGCTCATATATGGCACGGGATTTTTATTCTTTTCCGTATGCAAAAAGGAACCGGTTTATAACTCCGGTTCCTTTGCCGTTATATGTTTTTATATCCGATCGTATTTTCAGATCACCACTCAGATCAGCCTTCGGTATAATGATACTTCTTTAATCTTCTACCTGTAACAAAGCATAATATGCTTCCGACCACTCCGAGTATGAGCATCATCATCGCGGCGCCGCTACCTTTTCCCGAACCGAACATCGCTGTAAGCGCAGCAGACTTTCCGTGCGTCTCCATATATGGTTCACACACATTGTCCACCATGAGTCCGCCGATAAAAAGGCCTATCGGTATCGTGAAAAACTGTAAGGTGTTTCTGCATGCATATACCCTCCCCTGCAATTCTACAGGTATAGTATTGCGCAATATGACCTCCAGATTTGTACTCATGATCGGAACAAGTATCCATCCGATGATCTGACCGATGCACCAGAGCACGGGTTCCCTTGAAAATGCAAGCAGAAAATTCTCGCTTCCGAGTGATATGAGCATCGTGACATATACCACCTTAACTCTGTCCTTTGGCTTTGGCAAATGTGCCGCGATCAGACTTCCGGCTATCATAGCCAGACCTGCCGAACTTGTTACTATTCCGAGTACATTGGTCCCGCCTTTCGGATTGGGTATTACATACCCCGGAAGGGTTGCATCAAAAGCCGATGCGATAAGATTAACACCCGACATGAACAAAAGCATGGTTAACACCATCGGAGTCTGTTTTAAGAATCCCAGTCCCTCCCTGACAAGTTTGATAGTACTTTCTTTCTTCACAACTGTTACTTCGGGCATTTTGATAAATAATGCCAATGCAGCAAATGCTATTGCAAAGCTTATGATATCCGTTGCGATCACGATATCCAGTCCCGCCAGCGAATACAAAGCCGCGGCTATAAGCGGATTCAGTACCGATATGAGCGACCTTGAAAGCGACTTTAACGCACTTGCTTTCTGGTATCTTTCTTTGGGCACGATCAATGTCATCGTCACTTCGCTTGCCGGTTGCTGAACCGTATTCATGAGACCCGAAAAGGCATTTATCGCATAAAGATGCCATATCGCAAGGTTACCCGATCTGTAGAGTAAAAAAACGATAATAGTGCATAACGCGGCCAGTGTATCACATACGAGCATTGTTCTTTTCTTATCGAACCTGTCCGTCAACGCACCTGCAAATATACTCATAACAACATAAGGCGCATATGAGCAGATCGTCAACGCAGCCGTACTTAATGCTGAGCCGGTTGTCTCATACAGCCATAATGTCAGTGCAAATGCTGTGATACTGCTTCCCAGCTGTGATAAACTCTGTGTACTCCACAGAATATAAAAATTTTTCAGATCATATGTATTTTTTGTTTTCATTTCTTTGCTCCTTTTTTATCTTTATTTCAGAAGCAAAGTCTGAGGATATACGTATCATTTTATTATCCGTTTCTCCATACAGTTTCCTCAAACCCTGCATGGAGCTGATGCAATACAAAGAATCATGGTCTTATCCCTTCCTTTACACACTCTAACAATATTGATGTAAATATGAATACACAGGTCTGTACAGCCCCTGTGTATTGTTCATTCTAATGATATCAAATTTAGTGTCCGGGTGCAAACCCCCGACAAGCTGCGATCAGTCTGTCACTGTATCGCCCTGTCATAAAAGCCCAAAAACTTATCAAACAGATCTTTATCCAGACGATGGCTCCACCTTGCGTGATCAAGGTTCTCTGTGATGTAATCTGCTTTATCTTTTATGAAGCGGTCCCTGTTTTCCTCAGATTTATTATCATAATCAAGTGTCTTAAGCCATGAATCCAATCCGGCGTTGAATTCGTCTAAATAAGTATTATCCGGATCGTTTAGGATACTGTTGTGTCCCCTATCCTCAAATCTGATGAATGTGAAACGGGCATCATCCTTAAATTTCTCATAAAACCGATCATACCCGTATTCTATTCCTATCACGTCATCATCCGCACTGTGAACGATCATCACGGATGCATCTGTAGACCGGAAACCGTCCATTGCGGTATTTGACGCATATTTACCATACTTAAACAGTTCATAGATCCTGACAAAAGGTGTCATCGCATAAATGACATCACCGGCCTGTGATTTTCCGCCCGACTCAAACATGTCTGACGACCGGTTAAAACCCGAACATTCAATAACCGCCCTTACCTCAGGGTGATATGTCAAAACACTGCATACACTGTACGCTCCCCAGCTGTGTCCGAAAAGAACGATCGGCAGATCGGGGATATCATCATTCGCTTCAACAAAGGAAATGGCATGTTCAAGATCTATCACGCCCTGTGGGACGCCACCTACACCTTCTCCCTCACTTTTATCTGCTCCGGTAGCATCATAAGCAAAAACATAATAGCCGTTTCGTGCAAAATAATCTGCGCAGTCCATGTAGGAATTGTGGCCTCCGTCACCAAATCCATGAGCGATCACCACTATCCCGTGTTGATCTTCACCCACTCTGTACAAATATCCTGCAAGCATCTGCCCCTTATCGGAGGGAAACGAGTATTCATCACAACTTAGTCCGCTAAAATCCTCCGTGCGAAGCATGATCGGCTCATAACTGTCGCAGCGCACATTAAAGTTAGCATTATATATACTGATGCAGAGCATCTCCCATCCGATGATCATCAGCATGATAACGCATAAAAAAATAATTAAAACGATTTTCTTTTTTGATCTTTTCTTTATTTCGTGATCCATATATATTTACCTCGGAAGACTGTTTCTGTTCCTCGTCGCATGTTATATACCTATTTCTCTGTATATCTTTTCGATAAAGGGTGATTTATATTCGATATACCTTTCAATATCGTACGGAAAGAGCTCGGCGCCTTTCTCCTTGATCATGCTGTACTCCCGTACGGCCTCGGGGTCCCGGCGCAGATGATCTCTGAAAGCAATGTGCCGCGCAAGTTCCGCTGAATCCTGCGGACAGACATAAAGATGGTGCTTTTTAAGGTGATCCTTGTTATCGTATTTAAAAGCCTCCCGACCTTCAATACCCATATTTCCCTCATGCCTGTATCCGATCTTATTCAGGGCGAATACTACATCTTCAAAGACCGTATAGTCTTTTATGACAACATCAATATCAATGATCGGTTTTGCAGACAGTCCCTGCACAGAAGTACTTCCGACATGTTCGATCCTCAAAGCCAGATCTCCGAGTGCATTCTTAAGTTCATTTTTTATCTGCCGGAAATCCTGTCCCCACTGCCTGTCATAGGGCAATACCACAACATATTTGCTTATCATTCGGTCATCCCCTCTTCAGGTCCTTAAATACATTATAACTCTTCCGGCCCGGGTACTATTCACGTACTATTCTCGTACTATTTTCGTACTTTCATTAAATCCGGAGTGATCATCATCGTCAACTTCTGTCATTGTAACTCTATCATATTTTTTTGAAAGACAGAATACTCAAAACCTACCGAAATCATACCAAAAACCTACTTTTTCAATCAGGAGAGGTTAATTTTGTACAAACTTCATAGTTTTCATATAAAGTGAGTATCGTCTGATAGAAAATATCCTCTGCAGTTTCTAAATCAGAAGCACCTATACCACTAAAAACAAATGGCTGAATTTCAGCATCCTGCGGAAGCGGTATTCCCCGACAGGTTCCGATAATGAATAATGCCAGAAAAGCTGTGAGCATAAGTTCCGGGCAACTGCCAAAGTCCAGTTCTCTCCACATAAAGTCCATAGGCGGTTCTAATACTTTTTTGTATTTCTTATCTTCTTTGTAATGAATATATTCATCAATAAGTCCTGCGACATCGAGTTTGTAATTCTTTGAGATTACCATAGGAGGGATGATTTTAGGCACAAATGATATTTGCGTATAATCATTGATGCGCTCTCCACCATATTCCAGTAATCTGGGAAAATACTGACTAAAAGTATATAAGTATCTCTCAGCACCAAGCTCGTATTTTCTGTAATCATTTTTGAACATGGCCAGATACTCATACCACCAGTCGTCACCAGCTAATTCAAATTTCTTAATACCGTTTATTTCCAAAATTTTTCCCTGAACGCTGCGGGTGCATTTGCAAAAATCGTTAAAAATCTTTCTGCTGTGTTTCTTCGTTGGGTTGGTAATTTGAGCAATCTGGCAAAGTGGAATCCAGTCTCTCTGCAAATCATATTTTATACAAAAAGCTGTAGCCTTTTGTTCTATCTGCTCATCGTATCTTTCTTCTTCTCTCCTTTTGCGTGAACAGTTTGTTTCATCGTTTTCCAAGACATGAGTGCTTTGATTTTTACATGGTACGAAAACATAATCAGGTGTAATTTTAATCAACTTTTCCATGATAGAGCCAACAACTCCGCTCTTTCCGGGATTTCTTGTACACTTCATAACATACAAAAAAACTCCTGCAAAAAAATCTGCCTGATTTTCTACCTTCCCCTGTAATTCACTTTTTTTCAGACCGGTAATTATATCCACTTCAGTATCATGGTTAATATCCGAATCCTCTACAATTGCAACTTCTAACATTTTTACCGCATCAGAAAGTTTGTTAGGGTTTAGCATCGGCATAACAATCATTTTGAAGTCCTCAACAAATATTGGATAGACTTCTTTAGTTAGGCACGCCGCTTTTTTAGTAAGTTCATTTGTCGGATTATTAATCCCCGTGAATAATTTTGACATTGCAGTATTACTCGAATCGAAATCATTTGTCAGCAGGGAAAGAATCTCTCCGATAAAGAATACTTTTGTATTGGTCCTATCTTCGTTTCTTGCATTGTAAAGAATCTGCAAATATGTTCCTAAGCATAACTCACTCATCCTAAAAAATCCAATCCCAGGAAAACTCCAGGAATGTTTCTCCTTTCACGTCTTTGGTAATCTGTAATCGATGATAGCTCGTCGCCCGATCAACGATGTTCCGGAGCATCATCAATTTAAACAATCTGTGATTCTGCTACCGGAAAGTAGTTTCACCTTCTAAAAGGAAGGAGGAATCACAATGATTCATAATTCTAATGAAGAGCACATTCGTAACGGATGCGCCGACATGTGGAATGCCTTTATGGTTCAGGGTGCTGAATTCGTCTTAGGATCAGATATTCCTGTCTGTCCCTGCACCTCTAAAGATATTCCCCCAAAAATGATATCTTATGTAGAAGCCAAACACCTTCATAAGATAAATCACAACTCCAGGCCTGATTATCATATTGATGCCTATGTGCATTTTTACATTGATGATCAGAAGTTTGACGGTCCAAAGAGCAGCGTATGGCTTTATCCCCCAAAAGCCCTGGAAGTACTCCGCCATTTTGCCGGTGTGATCACTGCAGACTTTTCAACCAATGCGGACTTTCCTGATCCAATCAAGCGATATAACACGTATCGCATGAGAGCTTTAGGCTTCTGGCTCGGCTCTCAGGGGATCTCTGTCATTAATAATGTCCGCTGGGGAACCGAAGAAACCTGGGATTACTGTTTCGACGGCATCCCTTATAACAGCATTGTTTCTATTGGGACCGTTGCAAGCGGGATTAATAAGCTTGAAAACCGTCCTGACTTCGAAGCCGGTCTTTTCAAAATGGTTGAGGTGCTTAATCCTCATACTATTGTTGTATATGGCTCAGCCAATTATGATTGCTTCAAAAAACTTTCCGATATGGGTATCCGTATCATATCTTTTCCCAGTGATACAAGTCTTGCTTTTGTATCCAAGAAAGGAGGCGCCCATGGCTAAGCCAAGCAGCGGTCAC
>JAILQX010000014.1 GCA_024698705.1 Lachnospiraceae bacterium | reverse complement strand
TTACCTTTCATGGCAGATCTTTTATGTAAAAAGGTAGCATAAAAAGAATAGTTAATACACATGAGAAAACAGATTGTTCGCTAAGGGGAATGATCTGTTTTTTGTTGGGATCAACCTTGAATATAAATTGGAAGATCAGGTAGAAAAATACCCCTCGAAAAAATTTTTGTAAAAAATGAGTAAAAATGAAAAGTTTTGCAATTAATTGGTAGAAGCACATTCAAAGGGAATGATTTTACCATGTTTTTAAAAAGCGGAGGGGAAAGATGAAAAACAAGATCGTAAAACAGTTACTTGGAATATCGGTTGCAACAATATTGTTTGCACACATGCCTATATTATCGCTGGCAGCGCCTTATGATATTGGAAATGGATCTATCATAGTTGATTCTGATGCAGACGGTGTCAGAATTGTAACACAGGACAGTGTGCAAAATGAGCCTGAAACTTCGGAAACTGTTATATCAGGAACATCAACATCCAATACAATAACGATCAATTCAGCCGGTACGGGAGAAAATGCGGCAAAGGTAACAATCAGAGATTTGAATATTGATGTATCAAATACCGGAAATCAGTTTTCTTATGATTCTGAAAATAATCTTAACGGATATGGTGAGATTGCCATAAAAACAGCAGGTGCAGGGAATGTAACAATAGAACTTGATGGAACAAATACGCTTGCATCCGGAGCTTTGTGTGGAGGTCTTCAGAAAGAAAACGGTGGAACGTTGACTATAAAAGATGAGGATCCAAATCAGAACGATATACCTGCCGCTCTTACAGCGACCGGAGGATATGGCGGAGCCGGAATCGGTGGCGGCTATGAAAAAGATGGAAATGATATCGTCATTAAAGGAGGAACCGTAACAGCGACCGGAGGTAGTCAAGGAGCCGGAATTGGTGGCGGCTGTGAAAAAGATGGAAATGATATTGTCATTGAAGGAGGAAGCGTAACAGCGACCGGAGGAAGCGACGGAACTGGGATCGGTGGCGGTTTTAGTGGAAGCGGAAGAGTAGAAATAAGAGGAGGAAGCGTAACAGCGACCGGAGGAGAGAATGCAGCTGGAATCGGTAGCGGAATGAATGAACTCGGAAGAGTAGAAATAAGTGGAGGAACAGTGATCGCGACCGGAGGATATGGCGGAGCCGGAATCGGTGGCGGAGTAGCGGGAGCCGGAAGTGTAGATATAAGTGGAGGAAGCGTAACAGCGACCGGAGGAAGCCACGGAGCCGGAATTGGAGGAGGTTTTGATCCATTTCATAGTAACAATAATTCACTTACAGTAAGTAACGATGCTATTGTGAAAGCTGCCGCAGGAGGAATAGGTAATGTAAATTATGGCATCGGTGCCGCCGTTGGTTGTGGTGGACATGGAAATGAACCAGGTACGTTTAGAGAACCTGATGTTTCAGAATCATTTACAGGCAGTGTGATCTTTTATAAAGCCGGAACATCCGTACAGTCTATGATAGATCATCCTAGATTAAACATTGATCCGAATCATAATTATATAGGAGAGCTTCCCCCTGAAACTGAGACTGAAGGGAGCGTTATCATACCGAGTGGTCTGCTTGAACAGAATAATGATAATGACACCTCAGATAACAGCAACGATTCAGATGAGACACCACCATATCAGGGTATCACTTCAGATATGCTCACAAGACAGATAAGCTCTCTTATGAGAACATCAAAAACAGGAACTGTGACAATAGACTTTGGAAGAAACATCTGTCTTTCTCCTGCATTGATGAAAGTTCTTTTTGAAACAGGTAATGTTGCAAAGAACTGTACATTCACATATATGGGAAAGAGATATAACATGTATATCCCTGTGATAGATATAAAGTCAGAAAAGTATAAAGATGCCATGGAAGAACTTAAGAGAGAAGATAACAATAATGGCTTTGCAGGCTTCATGAGGACAAGGGATATCTTCGAAGCCCTTGGCGTTACGGTAGAAGAGATTAAATAAATAAGCATTGCAGGATGAATAAGAAAGAGGCGGGTTGATTTCAGCGCCTTGAAAAAGGCTCTGGATATATATTATGATACAGTATGAGAGTTTGAAACAGGCGTCGAATATCGGCGCCTGAAGCTTTAAAAACACACGAAATGTTAACGTGCGAACTAATGAGTAAATTCGTTCTTTGAAAAGAACATCATGTTGCATTATAAAAGTAGTTTAGGACATCGAATTTTAATGGGAGGTGAAACTCATGTCCACTTTTGAAAAAATAAAACAACAAAAAAGTTTTTTTCGTGTCTACTTTTCTTGACTGCTGCAATCCACCTTTATTGACTGCTACATTTTTTCGACCGAAAGGCTTACATTCTTCCGATTAAAAACCTCACATTCTTCCGATTCAAAGTTGATTTTTCTTCCGATTTAGGGTAAAGTTGATTAAAAGAAAAGGAGTGGCTGCAGGAATGAGCGAGAAAGAATATATCAGCAGATTATTTGATAGTATAGTTGAGTTTACGCTTAAGAGCAAAGGAGCACTTGTGATCGTGGGCCCCAAATGGTGTGGAAAATCTACTACTGCTAAGAGGTATGCGAAAACGGTTATTGATTTGATGCCATTGGAATCAAGAAATGAATTTATTGAATTGGCGAAGATATCACCGGCCAACTTTTTAAACTATGGACCGAAACCTATATTGGTTGATGAGTGGCAGCACGTATCGTTTATTTGGGATCAGGTAAAATATGAGGTAGATAAAACCGGAGATTTTGGGCAGTATATTCTTACCGGTAGTGTGACTGATAAGACAAAAACTAAGTTAGATGACGAAAGTAGTAGACATACAGGGAACGGAAGAATCATACGAAAGATGATGAGGACAATGTCTCTTTATGAAACGGGAGACAGTAATGGTTCTGTATCTTTGCTGGATCTAAAAAATGGAAAATTTTCCCAGGCAATGTCAAAGAAGGATATAAATGACTATGCATACTATGTTTGCAGGGGCGGATGGCCGGTTGCAATAGGAAAGGATAAGGATGTAGCTCTGGCACAGGCAAGGGATTATTACGAAGTAGTTGTTACAGACGATATTTTCTCATTGAAAGACATACCTCTCAAGAGGGATGAGCAGAAAGCAAGGAAACTTATGCGCTCGTATGCTAGAAATGTTTCCATAGCTGCGGCTGATACGACGCTCTTGGAGGACTGTGCAGGAAGTGATGAGACCTTCGATAAAGACGTATTTGCAAAATATCTGAATGCACTAAGAAATCTTTATGTCATCGAAGAACTACCTGCGTGGAATCCCAATCTCAGGAGCCGGACTGCCATCAGGACGAAAGAAACAAGACATTTTACGGATCCGTCAATTGGGGCTGCAGCTTTAGGTATTACACCGGAAGGAGTATTTAAGGATATAACAACATTTGGATTGTTGTTTGAATCTCTGGTAGTACATGATCTCAGAGTATATGCGGATGTGATAGGAGCTCATGTTTATAAATACCGAGATTCAAAAAAGCGCGAAGCGGATGCTGTTCTTCAATTTGCAGATGGCTCTTGGGCACTTATTGAAGTAAAGCTTGGTGGTGAAGATGATATAAGGAAAGCCGCTGACAACCTTATCAAGATTGCGGATGATATTGATTGGGAGAGGACGGGAAAACCGGCATTTCTTATGGTTGTAACGAAGAATAAGGTGGCGTATCGGCTGGAAAATGGCGTTTATGTTGTTCCGCTGTGTTGTCTTAAGGATTGACCGTTATATCTGAAGTTATTCGGGCTAAGACCGTTATCGGAGGCAACGCTGAATCTTGCGAAGATGGAAGTCCTGAGTCATAACAAGAAGGATCTTGAAAGAATGCTTCAGAACGAGCGCAGACATGTTTAGACTTGATTATTTGCAGTAAAATGATAGAGTAAAAGCGAAATTCAGCAGATTATGCGGCAAAAATGCTCTATAATCTGCTGAAACATATAAAAAATGGCATATTTTAGCAGATTATAAAGAGGTGACGCCATTATGAGTATGATTGGAAGAGGGAACAGGATATATTAATACAGTGTCTTGAGTCTAAAAGACCGGAATTTCTGGTTGTTTTTGGGAGACGTCGTGTCGGAAAGACTTTTCTTATCAAAGGATTCTTTAATGAACGATTTTCATTCTATACCACTGGGATCCCGGATGAGAAGACACGTAATCAGCTTAAAGCTTTTAATGAGTCACTTAAATACTATGGTGATAAAACGCTTACGATCCCAAAGGACTGGCTTGAAGCGTTCAGCCGTCTGAGGGCAATATTCTTACAAATAAGGTGGAAACTTTTATAGAGGAGGTACGTACAGGTAAGGCTATACATATCACTCTTATAACGTCAAATGGATTCAAGAATAATAAGTATTCGGATGTGGTTCAAAATATAATAAGACCTGAAAAGCTATTTACTTAAAACAGATATCGAAAGTTTGAAACAGGCGTCGGACAATGATATGTACCCTCTTTACTGGACAGACCAGTAAGGAGGGTACATATCACAACCGGCGCCTGTTTCATTTAAAAGTTAAGAAGTATGGAAGATAATCCGCAAACCGGAAATGAGTTTTGCATAGCTGATAGGCGAAGGGATGTACATGAAGTTAGTTTTGCATTCAAGTTTTCAAAAAAGTTTTTGAAAAAAGTGAGTAAAAATGAAAAGTTTTGCAATTAATTAGTAGAAGCACATTCAAAGGGAATGATTTTCAACAAATTAAAAATGCGGAGGGGAAAGATGAAAAACAAGATCGTTAAACAGTTACTCGGAATATCGGTTGCAACAATATTGTTTGCACACATGCCTATTTTATCGCTGGCAGCTGATTATGATATTGGAGATGGATCTATCATAGTTGATTCTGATGCAGACGGTGTCAGAATTGTAACACAGGACGGTGTGCAAAATGAACGTGAAACCACGGAAACCGTTATAACAGGAACATCAACATCCAATACAATAACGATCAATTCATCCGGTACGGGAGAAAATGCGGCAAAGGTAACGATAAGAGATTTGAATATTGATGTATCAAATACCGGAGATTCCAATACTCGGCCGAGGATTTGTGGTGAGACTGCCATAAAAACAACCGGTGTAGGAAATGTAGATATAGAACTTGATGGAACCAATACGCTTAAATCCGGATGTTTGTGTGCAGGCCTTCAGAAAGAAAATGGCGGAACATTGACTATAAAAGATGAGGATCCAAGTCAGAATGATATACCGGACTCTCTTACAGCGAGCGGAAGCATTTATGCAGCCGGGATCGGTGGCGGAGATTACAAAGATGGAAACGATATCGTCATTGAAGGAGGAACGGTAACAGCGAACGGAGGAAGTGAAGCAGCCGGAATCGGAGGCGGATTTATTGGAAATGGAACAGTAAAAATATGTGGTGGAACAGTAATCGCGACCGGAGGAAATGGAGGAGCCGGAATCGGTGGCGGAAGTAATGAACCCGGAACAGTAAGAATATACGGAGGAAATGTAACAGCGACCGGAGGACGTTTAGGAGCCGGAATCGGTGGAGGAGTGGGTGGAACAGGAACAGTAGAAATAAGTGGAGGAACAGTGATTGCGACCGGAGGAGAAGCAGGACCCGGAATTGGAGGAGGTTGTTCTTCAGGCGATATTAACCGTAGTTCGCTTACAGTAAGTGGAGATGCTAGTGTGAAAGCTGCCGCAGGAGGATCAGACAGCTATGGGTTATATGGCATCGGTGCAGCCGTTGGTGATGGTGGGAGCCCAAACGGGGAAGAAGGTGCGTTTAAAGACCCTGTTGTTTTAGATTCATTTACAGGCAGTGTGATCTATTATAAATCCGGAACATCCGCACAGTCTATGATAGATCATCCTGATTTAAACATTGATCCGTTACATCATTTTTCATATAAAATTAAGCCTGAAGGGAGCGTTATCATACTGGGTGGTGTGCCTGAACAGAATAATGATAATGACACCTCAGATAACAGCAACGATTCAGATGAGACCCCACCTTATCAGGGTATCACCTCAGATATGCTCACCAGACAGATAAACTCTCTTATGAGAACATCAAAAACAGGAGCTGTAACAATAGACTTTGGAAGAAACATCTGTCTTTCTCCTGCATTGATGAAAGTTCTTTTTGAAACTGGTAATGTTGCTAAGAACTGTACATTCACATATATGGGAAAGAGATATAACATGTATATCCCTGTAATAGATATAAAGTCAGAGAAGTATAAAGATGCCATGGAAGAACTTAAGAAAGAAGATAACAATAGTGGCTTTGCAGGATTCATGAGGACAAAGGATATCTTCATAGCCCTTGGCGTTACGGTAGAAGAGATTGAATAAATACGCATAGCAGGATGAATAAGAAAGAGACAGGTTTATTAGTTTCATAACCTGCCTCTTTTGCTTGGATCAACCTTGAATATTTAATTTGGAAGATCAAGTCGAAAAAAACTAGAAAAAAATTTTTGAAAAAAGTGAGTAAAAATGAAATGTTTTGCAATTAATTAGTAGAAGCACATTCAAAGGGAATGATTTTCAACATATTTTAAAGCGGAGGGAAAAGATGAAAAACAAAATCGTCAAACAGTTACTCGGAATATCGGTTGCAACAATATTGTTTGCACAGATGCCTGTGTTATCGCTGGCAGCTGAATATAATATTGGAGATGGATCTATCATAGTTGATTCTGATGCAGACGGTGTCAGAACTGTAACACAGGACGGTGTGCAAAAAGAACCTGAAACCACGGAAACCGTTATAACAGGAACATCAACATCCAATACAATAACAATCAATTCATCCGGTACGGGAGAAAATGCGGCAAAGGTGACGATCAGAGATTTGAATATTGATGTACACAATACTGGAAGTATAGGTGTGACGCCGATTTGTGGTGAGACTGCCATAAAAACAACCGGAGAAGGGAATGTAGAAATAGAACTTGATGGGACCAATACGCTTGCATCTGGGGAGAAGTGTGCAGGCCTTCAGAAAGAAAACGGTGGAACTTTGACTATAAAAGATGAGGATCCAAGTCAGAACGATATACCTGACTCTCTTACAGCAAACGGAGGAGATCAAGCAGCCGGGATCGGAGGCGGATATAACAAAGATGGAAATGATATCGTCATTGAAGGAGGAAACATAACAGCGACCGGAGAATTTGCAGGAGCCGGAATCGGAGGCGGAGATCATGGAAGCGGAACAGTAAAAATATTCGGAGGAACAGTGACCGCGACCGGAGGATATTGTGGAGCCGGAATCGGAGGCGGAGAAGGTGGAAGCGGAACAGTAAAAATATTCGGAGGAACAGTGACCGCGACCGGAGGAAATGGAGGAGCCGGAATCGGTGGCGGATTAGTGGGAGCCGGAAGTGTAGATATAAGTGGAGGAAGCGTAACAGCGACCGGAGGAAGCCACGGAGCCGGGATTGGAGGAGGTTTTGATCTATTTAATAGTAACGATAATTCACTTACAGTAAGTAACGATGCTATTGTGAAAGCTGCCGCAGGAGGAAAAGGTAATGTAAATTATGGCATCGGTGCCGCCGTTGGTGATGGTGGAAAAGATAACGGGGAAGCAGGTGCGTTTAAAGACCCTGTTGTTTCAGGATCATTTACAGGCAGTGTGATCTATTATGAAGCCGGAACATCCGTACAGTCTATAATAGATCATCCTGACTCAAACATTGATCCGTTACATCATTTTTCCTTTGAAATTAAGCCTGAAGGGAGCGTTATCATACCAGTTGATTCGCCTAAACAGAATAATGATAATGACACCTCAGATAACAGCAACGATTCAGATGAGACCCCACCTTATCAGGGTATCACCTCAGATATGCTCAAAAGACAGATAAGCTCTCTTATGAGAACATCAAAAACAGGAGCTGTAACAATAGACTTTGGAAGAAACATCTGTCTTTCGCCTGCATTGATGAAAGTTCTTTTTGAAACAGGTAATGTTGCTAAGAACTGTACATTCACATATATGGGAAAGAGATATAACATGTATATCCCTGTAATAGATATAAAGTCAGAGAAGTATAAGGATGCCATGGAAGAACTTAAGAAAGAAGATAACAATAGTGGCTTTGCAGGCTTCATGAGGACAAAGGATATCTTCGAAGCCCTTGGCGTTACGGTAGAAGAGATTAAATAAATATGCATAGCAGGATGAATAAGAAAGAGACAGGTTGATGAGTTCACAACCTGTCTCACCGGCTTCATAAAATGATCTGATCCTTTTAATATTCCCTGAAATAGTGTAAAATATAAGCAATTTTATGGGTTTATTTCTGGATTGGGAAACAGTATGCAAATGCCGGATAAAGATGGACAACTCTATCTTCGATATCTCAGGTCACGTGATCGAGAAGCCTTAAAGACACTTTTTGTTAAGTATAGGGACAGCCTTTTATATTACCTGTATGGCATCGTTAAAAACATGGATGACGCACAGGAACTTATGATGGATACTTTTGCTGATCTGGCTTCAGGTACTGTCAATTACAGGATCAAAAAAGATGCGAGTTTCAAATCATGGCTTTTTGCAGTGGCGCATAACAAGGCAAGGATGTTCTTAAGGAAGAACAAGGTCGCTGTCGTTTCTGATGATGAGCTTGAGCTAGCTGATCTATACAGCAAGAATGATATGAAGCAGCCTGAAAAGTCGATCGTCATAAATGAGACCAATTCATATATTTACAAAGCACTTGATTCTTTAAATGAAAACTACAGACAGATATTTTTCCTTCTGTACTTTGAACAGATGAAGCCGCCTGAAGTTGCAAGGATCATGGGCATCAGTATAAAAAAGGTCTACAATCTGACGGCACGGGCCAAAGAAGCGTTACAGCAAACACTTGACAGGATGGGTTATTCATGGGATATTTGATCATTTCATTATGTGCATTTGCACTCGGGATATCGGTAACTTCATTGATCATATATGTGAAAAGAGCCGGACAGGAGAATGACGAGATATGAGCATTCTTCTGATATATGATATCGTTCTTTCCACAATAGAAGCATTTGTATTGATCTATGTTATATGGCGTTCATATAAGATGGTGATGGCATCGGGATCGGTCTGGGTACTTTTCTTTTTGGCTTCGATGATCGGTCTTTTGCTGAGTGATCTGTACTACATCACCTATTCTTTTATCGATCCGGTAACGAGAATGCCGTTTGCTTTTGACGAGATAGCCGAGTTTTCGATGCTGCTTTTACTGGCGGCGGGATTTGAATCGATCAACGGATCAAAGAAAAAGATAAATATTCCTATCCTGATCTTTTCAGTAGTATATCTGGCCGTTCATATAGCGGCATGGATCGCATGGTCGGGAGAATGGATCCAGGATATCGTATTCGGTATTCCTTATATATATCTTTTCTATCTGTTGATTACAGGTATCATCAGGACCGAAGCTTTTTCAAAAAGGGAGATCACTGCTTTTTTGATACTCAGTGTGATAACCTTTATAGTCGCTGCAGGCGAGATACTGGGTGAAGGATATATATTTCTTATCAGTAGCAGAGGCGTGAGTGTTGCTTCGATCATTATGGAATTCGGATTACTGTATAAAGTGATAAAGACACTTAAGGAACCTTCCACTAAGTATAGGTCATTGTATGTTACGGTACTTTTTTTCCTGATGACGCTTTTGGACATATACATTACTGAAGGTGTTGTGTATATATTCAACAATCTGTTCCTTGTGATCTCACCGGCAGTCATGTACCTGGCCGTAAAGAAGGAGTTGTCTCAAAGTGATATATATTGAAAACATATTGTTGTGCCTTATCATACCGCTTGGCGTATCACTGATATTTTTAAAAGGAAAAGTAAGAAGATTTCTGATCTCGTTTATGTGCGGAATGGTCGCATGCCTTTTTGCTGCATACATTGGTGGATTTATACAGGATGTCTCGGGCCTTGAGTCGGAAGATGTATCGGTCTTCTTATCACCGATCATTGAAGAGTTTTTGAAATTCCTTCCGGTATTATTTTATTTCTATCTGTTTGAACCAAAAGATGATGATCTTATGCTGATGGCGATCGGGATAGGAGTCGGATTTGCAACATTCGAGAACAGCTCATACATCCTTGCATCAGGTGCATACAGTATCAAGTACATTCTGATAAGAGGAGCTGCGGTCGGAGTTATGCATCTGACGAGTATGGTAGTTTTCGCAGCCGGTATCAATTATTTTAAGAAATATGGCGGTTTTTCTTTGGCAGGTATAATGGGAGCTCTTACACTTGCAATGTCCGTTCATGCATTGTATAACCTGCTCGTATCAACTAAAAATGTGGTTTCCTATATAGGATACTGCCTGCCTTTGGTGATAGTTTTATGGTTGTATTTTAGTTATGCAAATTCAAAAGGTATTTTTATAAAAAAAGATTATGTCAGTAAGGGAGATGATCTTATATGAAATATGCAAAAGAGATGGAGTTCGATGAGATCTTAAAAAGAGGGAACATCGTTAAACAAAAACATGTAAAGAAGATGATAAAGATATACAGTTGTGCGACTCTTGTTTTATCGTTTGCTTTGATCGGACTGTTTGGTATTTTCGTAAGAAGCGGAGCAGTCAGTAACGATACAACGTATGGTTCTTTCATCCTTCCCGTTGAAACTGGAGGGTATATCCTGCTATTCATCCTGGCATTTGGTCTTGGCGTGATAGTGACACTGTTTCTAAAGAAGCATCGTGATAAAGAGTACGAAGATGAAGATAAAATAGTTGATAACGATAACTGACGATCACTTGCTTTTGACACTTCTATGCTTTTTCCACTGAAATCTATCCAGATCCACTTTACCATCAACCACTTCCACACCCTCGGCTATAAGTAGTTCCGCTTGTTTCCATGCGCCTCCGAAGGCATATTCTCCGGCAAGTTCTCCCTTTGCGTTCACTACACGATGACAGGGTATCGTAGACGGATCCGGATTTTTATGAAGCGCATTTCCCACCGCTCTGGCCATTTTTCGATCCCCTGCAGCCTCTGCAACCTGAGCATAAGTAGCAACATTTCCTCTCGGGATCGTCTTCACAGCCTCGTAGATCCTCTTGGACGGACTATACGAGATCAGATCATAGCTTTCCGCGATCATCTCTTTAACAGCATCATCCGGTATACTTCCGTCAAGAATGATCGTATTCCAATGCTCTTTGTTCTGGTGATATCCCGGAATAACCGATTCATATATATCACGCCAAAAGAAGGCTTTATCCGGATCTGCCTTCACATTCAGATTGATATGCCCATTCCGCTCATAAGTCCACAGAAACGCTTTTTTATTTCCTTTGTACCGGACAAGCTGCCAGTTGGTATCATGAAACGGAGCATCCGGGTAGGTGCCCGGAAAAGACAGTCCGTATTCGAGAGCTTCTTCTCTGGTTTTCATTTCAATACACTTCCTTATCGCTACGCTTATTTTATAGATTTATACTACTTACATCTATATGCGGATTAACCCTTGAGAGTCCTAATCTTACTATATGGGAGTCAAAAGGGGTAAATTCATTTTGCATTATTTTGAAGGCTTCCTGCATCTGTTCTTTTGATAAAGTCTTTGCGACAGTTACATGCGGCAGCCAGGATGAAGGCTTATAGAACCTGCTGATGCTTGTTTGGGGGATGCCTGCAAATGTATCATATATAGTTTTTGACATATCCTGAAGATGATCATTTAAGACCGGGGTTATATAAAAGACATACGGCAGTAACTGGCCTGTGGATACAAATTGTATATCACCGCCTTTTATCCTGCCATTTAAGGATTCAAAAGCCGGTACCAGCTCTTCAATGCTTTTAGCCTCTATTGCACATATTGTCATATGCGGAGGAACATTATGGTCTGTCATAAATGTATTTCCGGTGTGCATCGCAACATTGTCGATATATCGCTGGATCATTCTGTTTGTCTTTTCATCAAAATATAATGATATGAGATACATTGTCCGGGTCCTTTGCTTGGGGTTGATAATGAAATTATTGAATAATAATCGAGTATTTAGTACCATCAAAGTCATAGCCCCAACCATTATGGTCGTTTATTGATGTAAAAGAAAAAATATTGTAGTCAGGTAGCGGAATATTATATTTTTTCAGAACATCTTCGGCTTTTTTTATTATTTCGAAGGATTCCGAACCGTCTCCAATGACGGTACCCTCGTATATCATTGCCATCTCAAACGGAAGGTTAAGCATATACGTCACTTCATCAGATGGATCGTCTTCCAAACCTTTAGTAATACCTGAATAAAGATTAATGAGAAAATTATATTCATCTTCTGACATACTTTCGGCAAGCTCATCATCATACTCAGCGTATTCGAATAAAACGCTTGGGATAAAAACGGAGTAAAAATCAGGCCATTCTCCCCAATTTGTGGAGGTGGCTTTCCACATCGCTTTTGAAATGAGACTCCAGTCATTTTCCTTATATCTGTTTGATAAAAAAGTTTCTACACACAGAATTGTATAGGCCATGCGACCATTCATTGAAATGTTGCTAAATCTGCTTGTCATATTTATTCTCCTTCATTTTTATACCAGCCGGAAAAATTATCATTTATTCTTCCTTTGAATGTATAAGTGCAGTTTTCACAAGCTGACTTATAATTTCCAAACTGATTTTTTGTAGTGTGGATTGTTGTCATGTAAAGATTGCCTAGTTTTGCTCCTTTGTTCAGTGCGTGATTTACAGCATCAACTTCAGCGCAGTTTCCTACCGGATATTTGTTCATGGATACACGAGGAAGAAGTCCCGCATTTGTATCGTCGCCAAATAATAGCGAATTCCTGTCGTAATACTTCTCATGATAGCCGCCGTTCCTGCCATAGTAATAATTTCCTGTTTCGATATCATAAACAACACATGCTGTATTAAAATTCTTTTTTGTTTTACCGGATAATTCGTCACGTTTTTGTTTAGCCCATTTCATCACGTTTATTTTTGATTCGTGTTTTATTTGTGAAACTGTTTTACGTGAGGAATGTGTAGCATTAGCAACGTTTATTTCAGAGCCTTTAGTGTTTCCGAAAGTAGGACCAGAACCAGTACCCATTATTTCACCTCCTTTGCATGAAAAGAGGCGAATTCGCTCTTGAAAACTATGATTCTAATTCCTGCTTTTCGATATTTATCAAAAATATCATTAGGTGCGGAGCCATATACAATTATTATTTTAGGCGTGAGTTGACGAACCATTTCGTCCAACCCTTCTGTAAATAACAATCGCTCTGTTTTTGATCGCATACACCCGATAGAACCGATGCATACTGTAGAATTTTTTTCTATACCTTTAAAACAGAATTGATAAGAATCACGTCCGGCAAAACGGACATTCGGAATTACTTCTATTCCATTCTTTTGCCACCAATGAGCAAGAGCACGATTTCTATATGTATTCCATTTTTGCATACATATTGGCATGTTTCTGTAGAGACTGAAGTCAGGAGATATTACGCCTCGAAAACGCTTTAATATTTCCAAATACCTTTTAGGACGATTCCAAATCCTTTCGAATTGATAATCGTGCTCATAGAATACAACCCACTGATCATAATCATTGGTTTTTAGAGCTTTCGTAAATGTAATTACTCTGTTCGGAATTAACGAACTTGTTTTTACACATGGAAATTCATCATATCCATCGTATGTTGCATCTTCGACGAGAAATGCATTAAAAACGTCTTTGCATGATTTTTGCAAATTATTACTCATATTCTATCATCCTCCTTTTAGGAAAACAAATTTCTGTTTTATAATCTGATTCACATCTGCAGATGAGAATTACAGAAGGGCTAAGAAGGGAGTAATAAAAAAATTATTCAGAAAAGATATTGATACAGCATGGGAATTTGTGGCATTTCTTTTACCTGGAAGCAGATCAAGTACACTTCAACGTTGTGAGTTCAGATATCTGCCCATTGGAACAATGGGATTGAATAATGATGAGTATAAGAATGAGATCAAGACATATGTAAGCATATTATGTGATAATCTGAAGGATAATGATAAACAGGTTAAGATACTGTTAAGAATGATGCGTTCATTATCTGATGATAATGTAAAAACTATTGTTGCAGCTGTGAAAGAACATTGTCCCGGTTGCAAAGACAATGAGGGATTGTATGAAATTGTTCTTCAAATGGGGAGTAATAAAGCAGATTTTTCTAATGACAGAATTCAGGCTTTAGATGAATTGCGATACTATTTCCAGCCCGCAAAAGAAATATATGGTAAGAAAGAAGTATTTTCGTACAGTGATTTTCAACGTGAAAAGAAAGTAAGTATAAAGGAAGAAGACGAATGTATTTTATCAATTTTGGAAACTGAGGGAATTAAAGGCGCGCTTACGTTTGCCGCATCTGTGAAAAATGTGAATTCTGCAGTTAGAGCAATACACAGAAATCTTGCTACTGATATCTATTTTAAAGTATTGGATGACTTTCCGAATGAAGAAGACCATCTTTTGGGTGATTGTCTTATCAATGCTTTGATAGATGATGAAGTAATAGCATATTGTAATACAGGTAGTACGACGAGAAGGAGTACGGATATACTGGTTACACATGCGATCAGCGATGTTATTATTGATTATATTGATACATTGGTAAGCAGCGAGCAAGAAGGATATTGGGCGAATGTATCATATGTAGGATGCGCTAATCTTAGCGCTGAAAAATACGAGTATATGATAAAAAAGACAATAGAATACTATAATTATGTTACAGCGTTGCATTTAATATTTTGGAAGCTTGAAAAAGGAGAGGTCGATCTTACACAGATTTATAGCATACTTGAGTTGTATGTGTATAATGAGGAAGATCTAGGAAAAAATGATAAACAAGCAATTCGTTATATTATACAGAGAATGTTGCAAATACTTCAAACTTCAAATGAACCAGATATTGAAAGAATAGCTGGTCTAGAAGAAAAATATATTGCTTTATTACTTCCACATGAGATAACGACACCTAAATGCATCTATCAGAAAATGGCCAATAATCCACGATATGCATTGGAGTTGATAAAAAAACTGAAAGAACAGACTTCAGAAGGATTGAGCAATTATTTGTACAGTTTATTACAACATTTTAAAGTCATACCGGGAACACAGCCAGACGGAACACTTGATTTTGATTGTACTATGGAATGGTTCAAATATGCTTTAGACATTGAAAATGTGGAAATAAGAATAGAAATGCTTGATATGTTTGGTAAGGCATTGTTTTATGTCGGCGCTGATGAAGACGGATTTATGATTGACAGAAGAATTGCTGATTTTTTGGAAGATAATATAAATGTATTAAGGTCATTTGAACTCGAAGCATATAATTCTATTGGACTTTTTGATATTACAACAGAATCACACAAGTTGGAAGACATAATAGCGGAATATGATAATAAAGCCGAAGAATGTGAAGCTGAAGGTTATATTAATATAGCAAATATTTTTAGAAATGTATCTGGTAGTTACAGGCTTGAACATGAAGAATTAGAACTGTAGTATTGAATACCCCCTACGTTATTACTGAAATAAACCAAAATAGAACAATGACTAAATCGGTCAACAGATATAAGGCAATGTATTTATTATGCAACCATTTATGAATAAAAATGTACATAAAAACAGGGTTCGGATCGAACGCAAAAAAAGTGGAAACACAGATAAAATCTGCATTTCCACCGCAAATCGCAAACGTGCGTTAGAGGATTCGAACCCCCGACCTTTTGGTCCGTAGCCAAACGCTCTATCCAGCTGAGCTAAACGCACAGTTTTGACAACGTGTTTATGTTACCACATCCATGTTAAAAGTCAAGACTTTATATGTATTTTCATGTTTTTGACTGTATGTGGATCATTAAATAAAGCACCTTTGAACTCCTCTGCATCACATTCCCTTGATGAGCTTGTAGAGCATATAACCAAGTGCACCTACAACGATGACAGGGAAAAGCCATTGCAGAACAAGAAATGCCAATACAAGCATGGCTACAACGGATGCTCCGAGTATAAGCTTGAGCAGCCAGCCGGGAAGATTCAGGAATTTGAATATCCCCTTATATAAGCCGCTGTCGGAAGCAGTTGCAGTCTCGTCGTCTATGGAAGCGGAGCGTTCAGTCGTGGCGATCTCGTCGCGGCTTGCTTTAATGGATTTGGCGATCAGGCCCGGATTGCCGAGTTCATTAAGTATAACGGATTCCGATTCACCCTTTCTCATGCGTGTCTCAATGTAATCCTGATAATATTCGATCGTGTCATTGACGTAAGTGTAATCGTCGATATCTGAAAGCTGCTGTCTTAAACTGTGTATGAATTCCTGTTTATCCATAAATACTCCGATAATATTTCCCCTATGATCCGGATAAAGTCTTCTGATGGATTTTATTGTAACATATTATCCGGGCTCAGATCGGTTTTTTATAGTTTTTTTAGAAACTGCGCTCTTTTTTAATACATCTGTACTTACCGGATAAAATATCAGACAATGGGATCATGGACGTTTTTTCCTTCCGATAAAACGCAATAAACAAGTGGCATGATAAAGTTACAGATGTTAAAATTTTAGTTAATTGAAGATATTATCCGGACAGGTTCCGGGTAGACCACTTACTGTAACGATCAAATATCCTGAATACACTGAGAAGGGCAGGGGGCTTGTTAAACGGATCGATAACCCGGATATAAGCTTCCTTGCATTATATGAATAAGGTCGGATGCTTATAGTGTTGTCAGATGTATATTATATTGAAAATGTTGACAGAAAGTGTGGTAAAATATTTTAGACAAAAGATCACAGATTTTCAGAGGACATGTTATGAGAGGCATTTATACAGCGATAAATGAGATAAGGCAGAAAGTATTTGCCGAGATAGCCAGACTTTCTTATGAATATGACGGCGATGACAGAAAACTGATGGAGAATATGGAATACGTTCCCTACAGGATAATTCCGGGCGAGGAATCGACGTATCGCGACAGCGTATTTCTTGAGAGAGCCATAGTAAAGGAACGCATGAGACTTGCTATGGGACTGCCGGTCAGGAAGGCAAGTGAGCATGCGCCGGTTTCGGACGGGGCTGAGGAATGTATAATCCCGGAGAAATATTATGAACCGCCCATGATCAACATCATCAAGTTTGCCTGCCACAAATGTCCCGACAATGTGGTCCATGTAACCGATACCTGTCAGGGCTGCCTCTCGCGTTCATGCCAGATCGTATGTCCGAAAGACGCGATAACCATAGTAAACGGTAAATCATATATAGACCAGAGCAAATGCATAAAATGCGGCAAATGTATCGAAGCCTGTCCATATCACGCGGTAGTGAGACAGGAGAGACCGTGCGCGAAGGCGTGCGGAGCAAAGGCGATCCATTCCGATGAGTACGGCCGTGCCGATATTGACTATGACAAATGCGTATCATGCGGAATGTGTCTTGCAAACTGCCCGTTTGGCGCCATTGCCGATAAAGCTCAGATATTCCAGGTCATTCAGGCCATGAAAGGTGATGCACCCGTATATGCGGCCATTGCCCCGGCGATATCAGGACAGTTCGGTCCGAAGTGCACGCCGCAGAAGATAAGATCGGCCATGAAAGCCATCGGCTTCAAAGATGCGATAGAAGTTGCCATAGGGGCGGATCTGTGTACATTGCAGGAAGCAAAGGATTTTGTGGAAAATGTACCTGACAAACTGCCGTGGATGGGAACAAGCTGCTGCCCGGCGTGGTCGGTATTTGCCAAGAAACTTCTGCCGGAGCATGCGGATTGTATCTCAATGGCGCTCACTCCAATGGTACTTACGGGAAGGCTGCTCAAAAAACAGCATCCGGGTTGTAAGGTGGCATTTATCGGACCGTGTGTGGCAAAGAAGCTGGAAGCCAGCCGGAAGAGCATAAGATCGGACATCGATTTCGTGCTCACGTTTGAAGAGGTGCTGGGAATGCTTAAAGCTAAAAATGTCGACTTCGATAAGCTTGAGGAGACAGACAGCATGCACGGAGCCAGCGGTGACGGCCGTGGTTTTGCAGTCAGCGGCGGAGTTGCATCAGCGGTGGTCAATGCGATCAGAGAACAGTATCCAGAACATGACGAAGTAAAAGTCGCAAGAGCAGACGGACTTGAAGAGTGCAGGAAGATGCTGATGATGGCGAAGGCAGGCAAATATGACGGATACCTTCTTGAAGGTATGGGCTGTCCCGGCGGATGTGTGGCGGGAGCCGGTACTGTCCAGCCGATCCGGAAGTCAACGGAAGCAATAAACAACCTTAAGAAAATATCAACCAATCAGCACGCATACGAGAGCAATTACAAGGATGTGCTCGAAGACCTTGAAAAATAGCGTGTAGTACTATAGTACCTTAAATGCTCAAAATGTGCACAATCACATATGTGCAAAAAACAACATTTCAGACAGAATGACGAAAAAAATCGTTATATATTGCATTTTTTCCTTGACTTTGCTAATTTCTAAGGTGAAAAGGGAAGATGGTTTCGAAACATGGATGGTTTCGAATGTTAACGGGATATATTTTGGGTTAACGGGTTTTTGCTCAAGGGAATGAGGTAGTTGAGATGTTGATAGGTACAAACAATTATGTAACAAATGAGGTCAAAGGTAGCTTTTGGAGACCGGATGACTATATGGCTAAGGTGCCTAATGAGCATGTAGTGGCTGCGATCAATATGACAGATGCTGCGGATCTCAGTATTTCGGAAGCGGGTCTTAAGCTTGCTGAAGGCAGTACAGAGACAGCAAGACAGGATCTTGCAAAGCAGTATGAGTCAGAAGACGGTGTGGTTCGTCGCTATATGTACAATATCAATGCGGATCAGCTTAGCAAGGTAGATGTCGCAGTTTAATCTTAAGAACTCATGGCTTCGTCATTTATGACGGAGCCTTTTTTGTTTATATTATATTTGCGGAACTTTGATCCGCAGCGTATGTCAGTATGTTTGGGGAAAGGAAGGTCGGGATCGAATTCCGACGGGACCATGATGGAAAAGAATTATATTTTAAAAAAGGGAACCGATATCGCATTTAAGAACCATGTGGATGAATGCGTCGGCACGGGACGTATGGGGCTCGCGCTTCAGAAGGAATATATGGATCAGCTTAAGGTCGTTCAGGAAGAGATAGGCTTCAAACACATAAGAGGTCACGGACTCTTCAGTGATGACATGGCCATATATCATGAATATGAGGAGGATGGCGTCACAAAGGTTGAGTATAATTTTACTTATCTCGATCTTGTGATGGACAATTACATGAGCGTGGGCATCAGACCTTTTCTTGAACTGGGATTTATGCCTTCGAAGCTTGCGAGCGGTGAACAGACCATCTTCTATTGGAAGGGCAATACAACTCCGCCGAAGTCATATGACATGTGGTGCGATCTGGTGGTAGCCACGCTTAAGCATCTTATGGAGAGATACGGAGCGGATGAGGTTGTGACATGGCCCATAGAAGTATGGAATGAGCCGAACCTTCCGGGATTCTGGAAAGGTGCGGACATGGAGGAATACACCGTACTTTTTGAGAAGACGTTTAAGGCGATAAAATCACTTGATAAAAGGTTCAGGATCGGAGGACCCGCGATCTGCGGTGTGGAAGACGGAAAGCATATGAAGTTCTTCATGGATTTCCTTACAGAACATAAGCTGCCGATCGATTTTATAACAAGACATCATTATACTTCGGAGTTTCCCGAAAACAGCGGGCATTATTCGTACATAAGGCTTGTGGAACTTCATGAGAGCATGACCAGTGTTGAGAGATCGCGTGATATCATAGATTCTTATCCGGATTACAAGGGTATTGAGATGCATATCACCGAATTCAATACGTCCTATGTTCCGGATGCCCCGATCCACGATACGAATCAGAATGCTGCATTTACGGCGAGTCTTCTTGCGATACTTGGTGATACTTCGGAGAGTTATTCGTATTGGACATTCGGAGATATATTTGAGGAAAAAGGCGTTCCGTTCACACCCTTCCACGGCGGTTTCGGCATGGTGGCAAACGGAGGGATCAGAAAGCCCACATTCTATGCTTTTAAATTCTTCAAGGATCTGAAGGGCAAATGTGTCCTCAGGGAAGAGGATGCTGTGGTCTGCAGAGACGATGAAGGTGTGTACAGGGGAGTTTTGTTTAACAGCAATACCGACAGGATCGGAAGAAAACTTGAAATGAGCTTTACAGCCGATGCCGACGACACCACATATACACTTGTAACAAAGACGGTCGATGAACATACTTGCGATCCGCTGAAGGTGTGGCATGATCTCGGCGAGCCGTCAAGCCCGGATGATGAGCAAATGGAACTGCTCAGATCTTCCGATAAACCGTTTATCGAGACAAGGCTGATCGAAGCCGGGGACGGAAAAGCACGGTTTGATATAAATGTGGAAGAATTCGGACTTGTATATTTTGAACTGAAGCTGGTGAAGATTTGTCCGGACAGAGGCTACGATTATGATAGGGTCATGAGAGGTGAGCCAAAGGCCAAAAATGCATAGTATATATATAGAAAAGACCCGTTGACTCAACGGGTCTTTTCTTATTGTAAACATAAACCATTTCAGAGGTTCTCTTTGATATAGATTTCTGTGTCGGTATAATTGAGCGCTTTGGGCTTTTCTCCTATGGTAAGGTAGTCGAAAAGTATCTGAAGCGGCATGGTTCCCTGGATAGCCGGCTGCTGACAGACGGTCGCCTGTATCAGTCCTTCTTCTATAAGGGCACAGGTTGAAGGAACCTTGTCGTGGGTAAGGACTATCATGCCTTTTTCGCGACCGAGTTCTTTTATGGCACGGCATCCGCCCTCGATGGCACCTGCCGTAAAGTACATCGCATTTATCTCGGGGTGGGAAGAGAGAAGTCCGCGTACCACTTCATGGCATTTCAGGTCGTCATCATCACTCCATACGGTATCGACTATATGCATGTTGCTTGTCTCTTTGGCTACATCCTTGAAGCCTTCGATCCTTTCGGTGTGACAGAGGACGGATCTGAGACCTCCGACGACCCCGATCTCAAGCTGACCAACATGGTCAATAAGCTTCATGAGCCCCGCAATGGTGCGGCCGCTCTTCCTGTAATCGCTTCCTACGTATGCGATCCTTTTGCTGGTGGGAAGGTCGGAATTGAACGTTACGGTCGGTATATGTTTTTTGTATAATTCATCTATTTTTTTGACAACGCCTTCCTGGTTCTGGGGAGCAATGGCCAACCCGCTTATGCCTGCCTTTACAAGTTCGTCTATTGCGTCTATCTGATCCTTGTCCGAATCACCCGGTGTACTTCTTATCATGATCTCACAGTTGTACCGGCTGAGTTCGCTGGTTATCGAAGACAGAGCGACCCTTACATCGTCAAAGAACGGGTTGTTGGTACCGAACATGACAACTCCGAATTTAAGATTCTTTCGCTGCGCAGACAAGACCATACCGGCCTTATTGGGTCTGTAATCAAGTGATTTGGTCACAGCCAGGACCTTGGAGCGTGTATCGGGATGTACTCCCTTCCGATTGTTGAGAACGCGGTCAACGGTTCCTCTGGAAACTCCGGACAGCGCCGCTATATCTTTTATTGTTGCCATTGCATGTCCTTTCCGCGCCGACGGGAAGCGGCAGAGGCCGCGTCTTTCGGCATCAAATATTGTTGAAGAGGATTTTCGTGCCCGACACGAAAATTCTTTTTAATCTTACAACACATCCTGTTTCATTTGCAATAGACAGGTGTGCAGATATTGCCCCTCGGGGAGGATATTTTGAAAGCTATGGCACTGTTGCACAAGCAGTGTTTTTGCGATTTGTGAAAATATGACAAAATGCATTTTGTTCACGGTTTGTTCACCTTAAATTACTTGAAAGATTTGACCTTAAGATATATGATATATGGGTGCACGTGCACACATTTTCAGGATTTTTTGAAAAAATATTACATGTTATGGGAGGTTTATATGTATTACATTGGTGTTGATTTAGGAACTTCGGCAGTGAAATTATTGCTTATGGAAGGGGATGGTTCCATAAAGAACATCGTTTCCAAGGAGTATCCGTTAAGCTTTCCGAAGCCGGGCTGGTCTGAACAGAATCCCGAGGATTGGAACACACAGGTCATGGCAGGTATCAAAGAACTGATATCCGGCATTGACGGCAGCAAGGTTGCAGGCATAAGCTTCGGCGGACAGATGCACGGCCTTGTTATCCTTGATAAGGATGATAATGTCATACGTCCCGCGATCCTCTGGAATGATGGAAGGACCACAAAGGAATGTGAATATCTGAACAATGTCATAGGCAAGGACAAACTTTCGGAGTATACGGCCAATATCGCATTTGCCGGATTTACGGCACCGAAGATCCTGTGGGTAAAGGCCAATGAGCCTGACAACTTCGCAAGGATCGCCAAGATCATGCTTCCCAAGGACTATATAGCATATAAGCTTTCGGGCGTACATTGTACTGATGTGAGCGACGCTTCTGGAATGCTTCTGTTTGACGTAAAGAACAGAACATGGTCAAAGGAAATGTGCGAGATCTGTTCCGTAAAGGAAGAGCAGCTTGCAAAGATCTACGAAAGCTACGAAACGGTTGGCAATATCCTTCCCGGGATAGCCGAAGAACTCGGTATTTCAAAGGATTGTAAGATAGTAGCCGGTGCAGGTGACAATGCAGCTGCGGCAGTCGGAACAGGAACAGTCGGTGACGGAGCCTGCAATATTTCCCTCGGAACGAGCGGAACGATATTCATCTCATCAAAGAAGTTCGGCGTTGACAGCAACAATGCACTTCATTCATTTGCACATGCAGACGGAACATATCATCTCATGGGATGTATGCTCAGCGCTGCAAGCTGCAACAAGTGGTGGATGGATGATATAATCGGCACACAGGATTATGCGGGTGAGCAGAAGGGCATAACAAAGCTCGGTGAGAATCATGTATTTTTCCTTCCTTATCTCATGGGAGAGCGTTCACCTATCAACGATCCGCTTGCAAGAGCTACATTTACCGGACTTACGATGGATTCAACAAGAGCAGACATGACACAGGCAGTGCTTGAAGGTGTTGCATTTGCACTCAGGGATTCGTTCGAGGTAGCAAGAAGCCTGGGTGTTGATATCAAGAGAAGCAAGATATGCGGCGGCGGAGCAAAGAGTCCTCTGTGGAAAAAGATCGTGGCTAATGTACTCAACATCAAGATCGACGTGATCGAAAGTGAGGAAGGCCCGGCACTCGGAGGCGCAATGCTCGCAGCGGTTGCAAACGGAGAGTATGCAAGCGTTCAGGCAGCAGCCGATGCTATTGTTAAAATAGTAGATACCGTTGAGCCCGATGCCGAGCTTGTAGCTAAGTACGAAGCAAGATATCAGGAATTCAAGAGAATATATCCGGCACTTAAGCCTGTATTCAATGCATAAAAATTTTTAAACTAGGAGGAAAGCATGAAGATTCAAAATGTAAACGATGCGGCTTTTTCAAAATACGGAAAGGTCGTAACAAATGTTGATTTTGCTCCCCTTGTGGCAGCGATCAATGAGTGCACACCGCTTCCTGATGATGTTGCATATGAACCAAGTATAGAGGCTCTGGAAGCAACAAGCGTATTTGAGGAACTCAAGGTTAAGACCTACGGTGAGATGCCTATCCAGATTGGTTACTGCAACGGACATAACAGTTCTATGAGCCTTGCAGAATACCATAGAGATTCTGAGATCAATGTAGCGGCAACCGACGCGATCCTTATCATCGGCAGCCAGCAGGAACTTATCGAAGGGGGAAGAAAAGTTGATGCGGATAAGCTCGAGGCATTCTTTGTTCCCGCAGGAACAGCTGTTGAGGTTTATGCCACAACTCTTCACTATGCACCATGCGGAGTGGACGGTGCAGGCTTCAAGGTAGGTATCGTACTTCCGAGATTCACAAACTTTGAACTTGACAACAAGCATGCAGGCGGAGAAGACGATCTTTTAACAGCAAAAAATAAATGGCTCATACCATTGAATAAAGAAATCACATTATAGGAGGAATTCAAACATGAAAAACATTCCAAAGATTAAATTAGGTATCGTTGCGGTTAGCCGTGATTGCTTCCCTGAGTCGCTCTCTGTAAACAGACGTAAGGCTCTTGTTGAGGCCTACAAGGCCAAATACGATGCAGCTGATATCTATGAGTGCCCTGTATGTATCGTTGAAAGCGAGATACATATGGTACAGGCTCTTGAAGATATCAAGAAGGCCGGCTGTAACGCTCTTTGTGTATATCTTGGTAACTTCGGTCCCGAGATCTCAGAGACACTCCTTGCTAAGCACTTTGACGGACCCAAGATGTTCTGCGCAGCAGCTGAAGAGACACAGAACGATCTGTGCGGCGGCAGAGGCGATGCTTACTGCGGTATGCTCAATGCAAGTTACAACTTAAAGCTTCGTAACGTTGGTGCATATATCCCTGAGTATCCTGTAGGTGATGCTGACGACTGTGCAAAGATGATCAACGATTTCATCCCTGTTGCAAGAGCACTCGTAGGTCTCAGCAACCTTAAGATCATATCATTCGGTCCCAGACCTCTTAATTTCCTTGCTTGTAATGCTCCTATCAAGCAGCTTTACAATCTTGGAGTTGAGATCGAAGAGAATTCGGAACTTGACCTTTTCGAAGCTTTCAACAAGCATGCCGGCGACGAGAGAATACCTGCAAAGGTTAAGGAAATGGAAGAAGAGCTTGGCGAGGGCAACAAGAAGCCTGAAGTTCTTGCAAAGCTCGCTCAGTATGAGCTTACACTTCTTGACTGGATCGAGGAGCACAAGGGATACAGAGAGTATGTTGCTATAGCTGGAAAGTGCTGGCCTGCATTCCAGACACAGTTCGGATTTGTTCCCTGCTACGTAAACAGCCGTCTCACGGGAATGGGTATCCCGGTTTCCTGCGAAGTTGATATCTACGGATGTCTTTCAGAGTTTATCGGAACATGTGTATCAGAAGATATTGTTACTCTTCTTGATATCAACAATTCAGTACCGAAGGATATGTACAAGGAATCTATCGAAGGCAAATTCGATTACAAGCATACAGATACATTCATGGGATTCCATTGCGGAAATACATGCTCTAAGAAGCTTGCATTCCACGAGATGAAGTACCAGATGATCATGGCCAGAAACCTTCCTATCGAGGTTACAAACGGAACTCTTGAAGGTGACATCGTTCCCGGCAATATCACATTCTTCAGACTTCAGTCTACAGCTGATGCACAGATAAGAGCTTACCTTGCAGAAGGAGAAGTACTTCCTGTAGCAACAAGATCATTCGGCGGAATCGGTGTATTCGCTATCAAGGAGATGGGACGTTTCTACCGTCACGTTCTTATAGAGAAGAATTATCCTCACCACGGCGCAGTTACATTCGGTCATCACGGAAAGGCACTCTACGAAGTATTCAAGTACATAGGAGTACCGATCGAGGATATCAACTACAACCAGCCTGCAGCTCTGCCTTATCCGACAGAGAATCCTTTCGCTTGATAAGCAAATTAGAGGTAGCCTGTAAAAAGTAAAACCATGAAGCGGTATTTTTTATTAAAATGCCGCTTCGTTTTATGAGGAATAATAAAAATCGTTCCTCATCAGAGTATCTTTTGACAATTTGCACAATGAATTAAGAAAATCTTAAGCATTTTTGCAACAGTAGCAATATTTGCATATCCAAAAGCAATATTTGTAAAGCAATTTGCATCAAATACAATATAATTAAAGTTGTCAGCATTGCGATACTTGTCGCTTTGCGGACAAACTTCAAATTCATTATTTAATATAGGAGGAAAAAACAATGAAGAAGTTAATCGCTTCTGCATTATGCGTATGCATGATCGCAGGCATGTTGGTTGGCTGTAACAGCAGCACACCGGCAGACAACAGCGGCGACGCTCAGGTTGAAACTGATAAGCCCGCTGATGAACCCGCTACAACAGATGATGGCGGCGACGAACCCGCAGCTCCTGCAGGTGACGTAGTACTTAATGTTTGGGCATTCACAGACGAAGTTCCTAACATGGTAAAGAAGTACATTGACACACATCCGGATTGTGGTTTCACAATGAAGGAAACAATCATCGCTACAACAGATGGTGCATATCAGCCCGCTCTTGACCAGGCTTTAGCAGCCGGTGGTGCAGACGCTCCTGATATCTACGCAGCTGAGGCAGCTTTCATCCTTAAGTATTCTCAGGGTGATGCTTATCAGTTCGCTATGCCTTATGAAGATCTTGGTATCGACGTAGCAGCAGCTACAAAGGCAGCAGACATCGCACAGTACACAATCGATATAGGAACAAACCCTGATGGCAAGTTGGTTGGTCTTGGTTACCAGGCAACAGGCGGCGCTTTCATTTATCGTCGTTCAATCGCTAAGGACGTTTGGGGAACAGATGATCCGGCTACAGTAGGTGAGAAGATCGGTTCTGGTTCAAACTCATGGGATAAGTTCTTCGAAGCTGCAGCTGAATTAAAGGCTAAAGGCTATGGTATCGTTTCTGGTGACGGTGATATCTGGCACGCAGTAGAGAACAGCTCAGATAAGGGCTGGATCGTTGATGGCAAGCTTACAATCGATCCTAAGAGAGAGAACTTCTTAGATCTTTCTAAGGAACTCAAGGATAAGGGTTACCACAATGATACTCAGGACTGGTCAGATGCTTGGTTCGCAGACATGAAGGGTGAAGGCGCTCAGGGTATCCTTGGTTTCTTCGGTCCTGCATGGTTGATCAACTACACACTCGCTCCTAACTGCGGTGGTGAAAAGGTTGGCGAAGGCACATATGGCGATTGGGCAGTTTGTGCACCTCCGATCGGTTTCTTCTGGGGTGGTACATGGCTCCTTGCTAACAAGAACACAGAGAAGAAGGACGCTGTTAAGCAGATCATCGAGTGGGTAACACTTGACTGCACAGAGAACGGTCTTCAGTATATGTGGGCTAACGGAACATTCAATGGCGAAGGCGGAACAAAGGACTGCGTAGGCTCAGGTACAGTTATGGGTATGTCTAATGGTACTCTTGACTTCCTCGGTGGCCAGGATATGTTCGAAGTATTCGTTCCTGCTAACCAGTATGCAAACGGAACAAACCTTACTCAGTACGATGAAACAATCAACGGTTTCTGGAGAGAGCAGGTTCGTGAGTACACAGCTGGCAACAAGACAAAAGAGCAGGCAATTGCTGACTTTAAGCAGAACGTTGCTGATAACCTTGACGTTACAGTAGAATAATCTGATTCGATTTAACGTTGGTTAAAACCTTTTTGAGGCGGATGGCTAGCCGTCCGCCTCATTTTTTATTATTATCTTTATCTTACGGGGATTAGTAAATATGAAGAATAAGAATAATATCAATTCGAAATACTCAAAGTTTGGTTATATCTTCTGTATACCCTTTGTAGTAGTATTTCTGATATTTTCCCTCTACCCGATATTCTATACGGCCGCTGTAGGCTTTACAGATCTTAAAGGATTGGGAAATACAACTATGCACTTCCTTAAAGATGATCCTTTTGCAAATTTCAAGAACGTTTTATCAAATGGTACATTCAGAGTATCATTTACAAATACGATCAAGATCTGGGTATGCAACTTTATACCTCAGATACTTATAGCCCTTCTTATAACCTCATGGTTTACGGATAAGAGATCAAAGATTCAGGGCGAAGGTTTCTTTAAGGTTATTTTCTATATGCCGAATATTATCACAGCTGCAACAGTTGCTATCTTATTCGCAGCATTCTTTGGTTATCCGATGGGTCCCATGAATGACCTCGCTGTCAAATTCGGATTCGTTGATCAGCCTTATGAATTCATGCGTAGTAAGAGTATAGCTCAGGGCGTTGTTGTTTTTATCCAGACATGGATGTGGTACGGATATACATCAATCAATATTATTGCCGGTGTTAACGGTATTAGTCCTGAAATATTTGAATCTGCTGAAGTGGATGGTGCAAACCGTACACAGACTTTCTTCAAGATCACATTACCGAATATCAAGACCGTTATGTTGTTCATTCTTGTTACATCACTTATCGGTGGTTTGAATATGTTTGATATTCCTGCATTGTTGGTTAACAACTCAGGTCCGGATAATGCAACTAAGACTACCAGCGTGTTCATTTACGATCAGGCATTCAGTGGAAGTTATTTGTACAACAGAGCAGGTGCTGCAAGTATGATGATGTTTGTACTTATAGTTATACTTTCTGCGATACTGTTCTACTTGTTGCGTGACAAGGACGAAGCACAGCTTCGTAAGCTTGTTAAAAAACAGGAAAAGATGCGTCTTGCTGAAGCTAAAGCTGAAGCATTGCTGAACGGAAAGGGGGTATAAGACATGCTTGATAATAAAGAAACCAAGATTATCAAAATCTTTATATACTTTATATGTATTATCTTAGCAGCTCTTAGTATTGTTCCTTTCTGGATAATGTTTGTTAATGCTACAAGAAGTACAACACAGATCCAGCAGCATGCTGTATCATTTATCCCGTCTACTCACTTGCTTAAGAACTATGCTATATTTACGGGAAAGAGTTTCAACGCTCTTACAGGTTTTAAGAACTCAGTTATCATTTCAACATGTGCAACACTTTTGGGAACATATTTCTCAACACTTACAGCTTACGCTGTTGTTGTATATGATTGGAAACTCAGAAAGCCGTTCTTCAGTTTCGTTATGGCAGTTATGATGATCCCTGCCCAGGTTACTATGATCGGTTTCTATCAGATGGTTTACAGGATCGGAATGACCAACCATTTGATCATGCTCATCGTTCCAGCACTTGCCAACCCTTCAATGGTATTCTTTATGAGACAGTACATGATCCCTTCGCTTCCGATCGAGATCGTACAGGCTGCTCGTATAGACGGTGCAAAGGAATTCTATACATTTAACAAGATAGCACTTCCTATCATGAAGCCGGCTATCGCTACACAGGCAATCTTCTCATTTGTATCATCTTGGAATAACCTGTTTACTCCTCTGGTACTTTTGACAGATGCTAAGAAGTATACGATGCCTATCATGGTTTCATTGTTAAAGGGTGATATCTACAGAACCGAGTTCGGTGCAGTTTATCTTGGATTGTCACTGACAGTATTACCGCTTATCGTTGTATATTTGTTCCTGGCAAAATACATCGTTGCCGGTGTTGCTCTTGGTTCGGTAAAGGGTTAATTCCCGGATGTCTGCTTCGGCAGATATCAACATCAAAAAAGCGCTTCCTTGCGGAGGCGCTTTTTTAGTGGCCGGATTTTAACGATCTTTCTCTTTCATGCGCTGGCGGTACTCTGTGGGAGGACAGCCGCATATCTTCTTAAAGGTACGACAGAACGAGGTCTGGTTATTGAAACCGCATGTAAATGAGATTTCTGTGATACCCATATCTCCGGAAAGTAATTCCTTTGCGTGCTGTATACGCTTGTGGGTGAGATAGTCGTAAAACGTGGTACCGGTGTATTCCTTGAACAATCTTATAAAATGATATTTTGAAAACCCGACGTGGCTTGATACGAAATCCAGAGTCAGCTGTTCGGAATAATTATTCTCCACAAACTGCAACAGTTCGGAGAATTTATCATAGTGTTCACGCGTACCCGGAGAGATATCATCGGCATTGACTACACTGGTCAACGAAGAGAATCTGCCCGTTGTTACAAGGATCTGAAGGTAATGAGAGTAGGTTTCTATTTCCCAGAGAGGTTTATTTTCAAAATACGAATTTATCATATCCGTAAGATTGTTGTAAATCGTCTCATATATTTGTGGACATTCATCTTGATTGCATAGTAAAATATCTGTGACCGACAGTTTGGGAGAATTGAATATACCGAAATTGGATAATACCGATATATCAAGCTGGAGTATAAACTGCCTGCAGGAATGTGCGCTGACCACCTCATGCATCTTATAGGGCGGGATGATAAGGATATCACCGGTCTTTAGCTGATATACATCGGTCTGTGATGTGACGGTACAGTCATTTTCGTACATATATATGATCTCAACACAGTTATGATAATGATTTTCGAATGAAGACGGCTCGGTATTGTACCAGATCCTCACGTGAGAATTCGGGGCATACTGGACTATTTCCTCAGGACCCTGCATGACGCGGGTGTACGGCTGGGAAAAAGGCTGCTGAAAATCTTTTATCATTATCCTGTGCAATTCACTCATATCCTGTCCTTCGGCCCGATAGTGTTCGGGCAAATATCATGTACTTACCACTATCATGATTATAACGGCTTTGGGGTGTTATAGCAAGATATGTGTTGTGGATAGCAATATTGGTCAAAGGCTCGGAGCCGAACCATAAGAAAGAAAGGTAAATTATGAACAGAGAAGAAGCGATCAAACAGGCGGAAGAACTGGTTGGAGGAATGACACTCGAGGAAATGGCAGAACAGCTCAGATATGATGCGCCTGCTATCGAAAGGCTCGGAATACCCGAGTATAACTGGTGGAGTGAGGGCTTACACGGTGTTGCAAGAGCGGGACAGGCAACTGTATTTCCCCAAGCCATAGGTATGGCTGCAACATGGGATGATGAGTTGATAAAAGAAGAAGCCACGGTTATCTCTACGGAAGCGAGAGCCAAATACAATGCATATTCATCACAGGGTGACAGGGATATCTACAAAGGTCTCACATTGTGGTCACCGAACATCAATATTTTCAGGGATCCCAGATGGGGCAGAGGTCATGAGACACTCGGAGAGGACCCTTATCTCACGAGCAGACTCGGGGTCGCATTTGTTGAAGGGCTGCAAGGTGACGGAGATTTCCTTAAGATCGCCGCTTGCGCAAAGCATTTTGCGGTACATTCCGGACCGGAAGCCCTCAGACATGAGTTTGATGCAAAGAGCAATATGAAGGATATGTGGGAGACCTATCTGCCTGCATTTGAAGCGCTTGTTATCGAGGCGGACGTTGAGTCTGTCATGGGTGCATACAACAGGACCAACGGTGAGGCGTGCTGTGCAAATTCATATCTTATGGAAAAGGTCCTCAGAGGTAAATGGAATTTCGAAGGACATTTCGTATCCGACTGCTGGGCTATAAGAGATTTCCACGAGCATCACAAGATCACATCATCTCCGGAGGAAAGTGCGGCACTCGCGCTTAAGAGAGGCTGTGACCTTAATTGCGGATGTACCTACAGATCGATCCTTGAGGCATATGACAAGGGACTTATAGATAAAGAGGATATCAGAAAGGCAGCCGTTAGACTTTTCACTACAAGATTCATGCTCGGACAATTTGAGCACAATGAATATGATGACATCAGCTACGACGTTGTTGAATGCAAAGAGCATCTTAAGGTGGCAAGAAAGGCCGCAGAGGAAAGTATCGTACTCCTTAAGAATAACGGCATCCTTCCCTTGAGCAAAGACAGATATAAGAAGATAGGTGTTATAGGACCGAACGCGGACAGCAGACGTGCATTGATGGGTAATTATCACGGCACGGCTTCAAGATACACGACGGTTCTGGAAGGGATCCAGGATTATGTCGGAGATGATTGCAGGGTGCTTTATTCACTCGGATCACACCTCTTCCTCGATAAAGAAGAGTTCCTCGCAAAGGAAGATGACAGGATCGCGGAAGCAAAGATCGTAGCCATGAATTCCGATGTGGTCATCTTGTGCCTCGGCCTAGATGAAACACTTGAAGGAGAAGAGGGCGACACAGGAAATGCATACGCATCAGGTGACAAGAGAGATCTTATGCTCCCTCCCGGACAGCGGAGACTGCTCGGTGCGGTACTGGCTGTAGGAAAGCCTGTTATAGTCTGCATGATGGCCGGCTCTGCCATCGATATGAGCGTTGCTGATGAAAAGGCAGACGCAGTCGTACAGTGCTGGTATCCCGGAGCTCAAGGCGGAAAGACCGTAGCCGATATCCTTTTCGGCGAGATTTCACCTTCCGGCAAACTGCCCCTTACGTTTTATAAAAATGAAGACCTTGAAAAGATGCCTTCCTTTGAGGATTACAACATGAAGGGAAGGACCTACAGGTACTTCAAGGGCACACCGCTCTATCCCTTCGGATATGGACTTACATATGCGGATAACGTGGTTGAATCCGTAAGCGCGGATAAGACATACAGCGAAATGGCCTCAAAGGCAGGCAGCATTGACTTTAGCGATGCACGCAAGGCTTATGAGACACTTTCGGATACGGACATGACCGTCAAAGTTAAGGTAAGCAACAAAGGCAGATGTGCGACAGAGGATGTTTTGCAGATCTATGTGCATGTAAACAGCGACAATGAAGTTGACAATGCTAAACTGGCCGCATTTAAGCGTTTCAGTATTGAAGCGGGCGAGACTAAAGAGGTGGAAGTTAAGATACCCAACAGAGCGTGGGTTGTTATTGATAAAGACGGTAACAGAGTCAGTGACGGCAGTGGCGCAAAGATCACAGCCAGCCTCGGGGGCATCAATCCCTGTCCGGCAAATGATAACGGCAGCGGTTTTGTGAGCATTGATATCTGAGAACATGCAGGGGCAGGCTGTAGATAAGAACTGTCCGATATGGATATGAACAGAATGGAATTGATGGCTCCGTGTCATTTCGGACTGGAGTCGGTATTAAAAAAAGAAATAACAGATATTGGTTATGATGTCTGTGAGGTGAGCGACGGCAGGGTTACGTTTATAGGTGATGACGAAGCCGTCTGCAGAGCCAATATCGGGCTCAGGACGGCTGAAAGGATACTTATTAAGGTCGGAAGCTTTCATGCGGAGAGCTTTGAGGATCTGTTTCAGGGCACTAAGGACATACCGTGGGAGCAGTACATACCGCGCGACGGCAGATTCTGGGTCGCAAAGGCGGCAAGCGTTAAAAGCGCATTGTTCAGTCCGTCGGATATCCAGTCGGTCATGAAGAAAGCCATGGTCGACAGGATGAGTGCGCATTACGGGATAACACATTTTCCGGAGGACGGAATGAGCTTTCCGGTGAGGGTATTCTTACTCAAGGACGAGGTCACGGTCGGTATAGACACGACCGGTGAATCGCTCCACAAAAGGGGCTACCGGAAACTCACGGCAAAGGCTCCGATAGCGGAAAATCTTGCTGCGGCGTTGATCATGCTGACCCCGTGGAAGAAGGACAGGATACTTGTGGATCCGTTCTGCGGGTCGGGAACATTTCCCATAGAGGCGGCTATGATAGCAGCCAATATGGCTCCGGGTATGAACAGGCACTTTACAGCTGAGAGCTGGAGTCATATCATAGACGGTAAGCTCTGGTGTGATTGTTTCGAGGAAGCGAAGGAAGAAGTGAGCATCCCTGCAGATATGGATATCCAGGGCTATGATATTGATGACAAGATGGTAGCGATAGCCAGACAGAATGCGGCAATGGCAGGCGTGGAAGGCCTCATACACTGGCAGAAGCGTGATGTGGCCATGCTTTCGCATCCGAAGAAATACGGATTTATTATCACCAATCCTCCTTACGGCGAACGACTGATGGACAAGGAGGAACTGGCGGGGCTGTATACGACCATAGGCGAGAGATACAAAGCGCTGGACAGCTGGTCGATGTATCTGATCACGGCTTACGAACAGGCGGAGCGTTACATCGGAAGAAAGGCCGATAAGAACCGCAAGATATACAACGGCATGATGAAGACTTATTTCTATCAGTTCATGGGCCCGAAGCCGCCCAGAAAACAGATGCCGACATAAGGAAGCGGATGCTGATAAAGGCAGACGCCGAATAGGAAGGGAAATACGATGAAACTGATATTTGCAACCGGCAATATGGGGAAAATGAGAGAGATCCGAGAGATCATGGCTGATGTGAACGTGGAAGTACTGTCCATGAAGGAAGCCGGCATTTATACCGATGTTGTGGAAGACGGGACCACATTTCTTGAAAATGCATACCTGAAAGCCGAGGCTGTTGCGGGGAAAGCCAAAGAGGCGGGCATGGAGGCCATCGTACTGGCAGACGATTCGGGTCTGGTCGTGGATGCACTGAACGGAGAGCCGGGTATATATTCGGCCAGATATATGGGGGAGGATACACCGTACAGCATAAAGAATGCCAACATCATACAAAGGATGGAAGGCGTTGAGGACGAGAAGAGAAGCGCGAGATTTGTATGCGCGATAGCGGCAGTCCTTCCGGACGGAAGAAGGCTGGACAGCGTCAAGACCTACGAGGGACGCATCGGATACGAAGAAAAGGGCGAGCATGGTTTCGGATACGATCCTATATTCTACCTTCCGGACAGAGGCTGTTATTCGGCGGAACTCGACCCGGATGAGAAGAACAGGATAAGCCATAGGGGGAAGGCACTTGAGGACATGAAGCATAAGCTTCGGAGTGCGATTGAAGAACAATGATGAAGATACTTATAGTGAGCGATACACACAGGAAAAATGACCTGTATGTGCAGTTGTGCGAACGGCTTGCACCATTGGATATGGTCATACACTGCGGTGATATAGAAGGCAGTGAATATATCATCAACGAGGCGGCGAGATGTCCCGTGAAAATGGTCAGCGGAAACTGTGATTTCTTTTCTGACATACCTGCGGACATAGAGTTCAATATCGGAAGATATAAGATCTGGCTTACCCACGGACATAATTATTATGTATCGATGGGCAATGAGATCCTCAAGGATGAGGCCAAGAGCCGCGGCATAGACATAGTCATGTACGGACATACACACAAGCCCGTAATAGAGCAGGACGATACATTGACCGTTATAAATCCCGGCAGCCTGACATATCCGAGACAGGAGGGCAGAAAGCCGACGTATATCATCATGACGGTGGATGATGACGGAGAAGCTCATTTTGAACTCAAATTCTGTTCTTAGGTATTTTTTAGGATAAAAAGTGTCAATGATGCAAATAAGTTTGGCGTCAATGATGCAAAGAATTCAAAAAACTATTGACAATAATAATGCATTTCCATATAATATAACTTGCGTCACGAACTCGGGGTGTGGCTCAGCTTGGCTAGAGCGCCTGGTTTGGGACCAGGAGGTCGCAGGTTCGAATCCTGTCACCCCGACTGTGGTATGGGGTAAATAATTATTTTATGCAGGTGTAGTTCAATGGTAGAACACTAGCCTTCCAAGCTAGATACGTGGGTTCGATTCCCATCACCTGCTTTATCAGTTTGTAATGACTGATTTGTGGTTTAACCGCTAAGTGTTCGTAGCTCAGCTGGATAGAGCAACGGCCTTCTAAGCCGTGGGTCGGGGGTTCGAATCCCTTCGAGCACGTTTACGAATTAGTTAACCACTGATTCGTTTTTTTCTTTGTCCGGTCTCTGAACAGAGTTGGCATGAAGCATGGTGGGTATAGCGCAGTTGGTTAGCGCGCCAGATTGTGGCTCTGGAGGCCCAGGGTTCGAGTCCCTGTATCCACCCTTACCTTTGCTAAGGTGAAGGTTATGGTCGTTAGTACCATTCATAATGGGCTATCGCCAAGCGGTAAGGCACAGCACTTTGACTGCTGTATTCGCTGGTTCGAATCCAGTTAGCCCAGTTAAAGTACCTGTGTATCGGATAATGTCCTTAGGACATTATAAATCATTATCAGTTGTGGGATATTAGCTCAGGTGGTAGAGCACTTGACTTTTAATCAAGTTGTCCGGGGTTCGAATCCCCGATGTCTCATGAGATTTTAAGAGGCTGCAAACCCAGTGTTTATACGGGTTTGCAGTTTTTTATATGTTTGGAATGCATACAGATTAAAAGAAGCACTCACGGAATCCGCAAGTGCTTACTTTCACATTACCCGGTATGAATGAATCATTTAAAGAATCCGATAAGGCCTGCTATCAGGATGACCATTAAAACTACAGGTACGAAGAACCTCATGTAATTCTTCAGCCAGTATGGCATCTTTAAGCCCTTGCCGGCATTGGCTTCCTTGATAAAGCTGTCCCATCCCCAGCCGCAGCGTATAGTACAGAAGAGAACATATACGATCGCGCCTATAGGGAGTAAAAGATTGGAAACGATAAAGTCTTCCAGATCGAGTACACCGCTGCCTTCCCCGAAAGGCATAAAATCAGACCATACATTGAAGCCAAGCGCACAGGGAAGTGCGAGAATGAACATGCCGATACCGCATATCAGACATGTTTTTTTTCTGTTCATACCCGTAAGCTCCATGACATTGGCAATAATGTTTTCATATACCGCAAAGGCTGTTGAAAGAGCGGCAAAGCTCATGAACAGGAAAAACAGACTTCCCCAGAGTCTTCCAAGACTCATATTTGCAAATACATTCGGCATTGTTACAAATAAAAGGCTCGGACCGGCACTGACATCGATGCCGTATGAGAAACATGCAGGGAACATGATCAGGCCTGCAGTTATCGCAACAAATGTATCAAGAATAGTTATGTTAACCGATTCGCCCAGCAGGCTTCTTTCCTTGTTAATGTAGCTCCCAAATACAGCCATCGAACCGATACCGATGCTGAGTGTGAAGAATGCTTGATTCAGAGCACCCATCAAAACGTTTGTAAAGCCGATATCTAAAGTCCGATCCAAGTCAGGCAGAAGAAAGAAACTTAATCCTTCTTTGCTGCCGGACATAGTGAATGAGTTGATGGCAAGTACTACCATAATGAGAAGAAGTGCCACCATCATGTATTTTGTTATCCTCTCAAGTCCTCCCTGCAAGCCTATCGCCAGAACAGTGAAGCTTATTATGACCACGATTGCCAGATAAACTATATTTATGGCTGGAGAGGCAAGCATGGAAGCAAATTTATCACCGATCATATTGGGTGTTGCTCCGGTAAAATCACCGCACACGAATTTTACAAAATATCTGACTATCCATCCCGCAACGACCGCATAGTACATCATTAACATTATGCATCCGATCATTCCGACAATACCGTGTATGTGCCATTTGCTCTTTTCAGGCTCAAGATCGTCATACATCCTGACAGGAGCTTTCTGCGAGGCTCTTCCTATGGCAAATTCCATTGTCATAACGGGTATTCCGAACATGACAAGCATCAAAAAGTAGAGTATGAGGAATACACCTCCGCCGTACTGACCCGTTATGTAGGGAAACTTCCATACATTTCCAAGACCTATCGCACATCCTGCACTTAACAGGATGAAACCCAGTCTGCTACCAAGTTTTTCTCTTTTTTCCATGATAAATCCTAATCCTTTTTATGATCTTACGGTGACGTTAAAGCGTTCCGCTCCGTCTATAGTATCATATCTGATCAAGGATTTGAATTTGTGTCTGTCAAATATATTCTTAGCTATCGAAAGCCCGAGTCCGCTGCCGTTTTCGTTTGAACGGCTCTCATCACCTTTGACAAAAGGCTTAAAGAGCTCCTCAGGATTCATATCCGGCAGGGTAGAAACCGTGTTTGAAACAGAAAATTCTCTTTTAGTGCCGTTTATGTTTATCTCCCCTTTTTCATTTACATATCTGACAGCGTTTGAAATGAGATTTTCAACTGCCGTCATAAGCTGCGCCCCGTTCCCCTTTATGATATATGAGCCGTTTAATGAGAGTGTGACATTTTTCTCATTTATTAAAGGCATATATTTCTCCGTCAGTTCTCGTGCTACTTCTATAAGATCGACCTTATCTTTTCCCGGTTTTATCGGATCATATTCAAACTTTAACAGATTAAGATTATCGGTGATGAGTCTGTTCATATAGTCAGCATTTTTTAAGATGCAGTCAGCGTAATGATCCTTCTTTTCACTGTTCAGATTTTCTTTAAGATTCTCCGCATAACCTCGCATAGCGGCAAGAGGAGACTTGAGGTCGTGAGCCATGGAGTTCATGAGTGTGCGTCTGTATTCTGCCTGTTCATATATATTGCTTTGTTTTCTGTAAGCAAATATCGTCCTTATAAGAGAAAAAATAAATATGATCACAAAGACAGGACTAAGGATCCGATTAAGTATGAAACCGAAACTGCTGTCATAAGACGAGTGCGAAAAGCTCTCGATCATGTATGAATTATCATTTTCATCTACATAGACTCTGCTTGTGATGACAACAACTGATCCAAACATTGAACCGTCATTTTTATGTTTTGTCACAGTCACGTCTCTTTCAAGATATGAGCTATTTAAGCTGTCGCCAAAGAACTCTATATCGGACTGGCAGGTACCTACTCTGACAAATGCGGATATCTTATCGCTGTCAGTTACATGCTCATAGCCATCAGTGCTGTCGGGAGTGAGATCTGCTTCCTCGATAAATTCAGACTCATTTAATATGTCAGGACCTGCGTCCGGAAACTCTTTAGTTATCACAAGCTTTCCCGGTAGAAAGCGATTTCCGTTTATATATACATCTTTAAGCTTAAAGACATAATAAGGCGCATCATAGTTAAAGTAATGAGGCTCGCATTTTAGTTCTGCATTTTCTATGCTGTATGTATAGAAGATATTCTCATCATCCTCATACGGCAGAAGTCTTGTGTCAAAATAAGATGGATCACAGATATAGATATCGGATTTCTTATCAGGATCATCATTTCTTAAAAACATATATGCCCTGTAGCTTGAATCTGCTATGACCTTATTTGATTTTATGTCAACCACTCTTATGTATCTTATACCGTCAAAATATCCTTCTTCACATCTTATACCAAGCTTAAGATCAAGCCTTTCCTTAGTATCGCTTAAAAAGTATTCTGGGTTATCAAGATCTGTGACAAGATTATCCATATCGGTTTTGATCGCATCAGTATAGGCCACATCATAGAATGCGCTTGCTATGTAATTAAGCAATAGATAAACGATCAGAAATACGAGTGCAAGTACAGCCGTTTTTTTAAGC
>JAILQX010000041.1 GCA_024698705.1 Lachnospiraceae bacterium | reverse complement strand
ACAGAAGCAGAAATGGAGTACATGGAAAGGTTTATAGAAAAGGAATATAAACCGGAGTTGCTTTTTGAGGATGCTGAGATCATTGAGCGATTGAGAGATCATCCGATGGCGTTATGGAAATGTAAATGATATGAGGCGTTTTTGAAATAATACTTTTTTATAGAAAGAATGCAGGTGTTGTCCGTAATTCGGATGATGCCTGTATTTTTTTTGCTTTTTTCGGTTTTTACCGGAATTATCTCGTCCAAAGGCGCTTAGGAAGATAGAAGGGAGGTGCCTTGGATGAACGGTACAGATAAACAATCGCTGCCATGGTGGCAGAAATACACATTGACACTGAATGAAGCATCGGAATATTTCGGTATCGGCTATAAGAAGCTGAAGATGTTTGTTCAGGATCATTCCGACGCAGACTTTGTGCTGTGGAATGGCAACAGAGCCCTCATCAAGCGAGAACAGTTCGAGAGATACATGAACGAACAGATGAATGTGATCTGAAAAATTATTTCAAATTTATGTGGTAAAAGAGCCATGTCTGTGATATGCTATTGATACATAGTCGGATACATACTATGTGATCTATACGAACATTACAAAAGAACATGGCTCTCCGGACAGAAAGGAGACGATGTTTATGAGCGAAAAGAGGCGAGACAGCAAAAATCGCATTCTTCGCACAGGAGAGAGCCAGGAAGCGGATGGACGCTATAAGTTTAGATATATCGATGCCAACGGAAAAAGGAAATCTGTTTACAGTTGGAGATTGGTAGCAACGGATAGTATACCAGCCGGAAAAAAAGACAATGCGCCTTTGCGAGAGCAGGAAAAAGCCATTAATCGAGATATTGATGATGACATCATCCCTGACGGCGGCGGAATGACGGTGCTTCAGTTGACTAAGAAGTACATCGCAACTAAGACCGGAGTCAAGCATACAACAAGAGCAGGTTATGGTACGGTGATCAGACTGCTGGAAAAGGATCCGTTCGGTTCCAAGAGAATCGACAAGGTGAGACTTTCTGATGCCAAGGAGTGGCTTATCAGATTACAGCAGGAAGATAAGAAGAGCTTTTCTACGATTCATACCATCAGAGGTGTGGTGAGACCTGCTTTCCAGTTGGCCGTGGATGATGATCTTTTGAGGAAGAACCCGTTTGAGTTTCAGATGGTAACTGTTCTCATCAATGATTCCGCTACTCGTGAAGCCATTACAAGAAAACAGGAAAATACGTTCCTTGATTTTATCAAAAACGATTCGCACTATTGCAAGTATTATGACGGGATTTACATTCTGTTCAAGACAGGGATGCGTATATCGGAGTTTACTGGATTGACGCTGAGCGATCTGGATATGGAGAACAGAACCATCAACATCGATCATCAGCTACAGAAGACCGGGACGTTGGTCTATATTGATACAACTAAGACCTACGCCGGTACCAGGGTGATTCCGATGCAGGACGATGTATACGAAGCTTTTGAGCGTATCCTTGCCAGAAGACCGAAGATGAAGGTGGAGCCCATGATCGACGGATACTCCGGATTCCTTTGCTTCGATAAGGATGGAAAGCCGATGGTGGCGATGCATTGGGAGAAGTACTTCCAGCATGCAGTTGAAAAGTACAACAGCATCTATCGCGTACAGCTTCCGAAGATCACGCCTCATGTGTGTCGTCACACCTATTGCTCAAATATGGCGAAGTCCGGAATGAATCCGAAGGTGCTTCAGTATCTGATGGGGCATTCCGATATCAGTGTAACGCTGAACACCTATACTCATCTGAAGCTGGATGATGCGAAAGAAGAGATGGATAAGCTGGCACAGAAGCAGGCAGAGGCCGATGAAGAGCTTCAGAAGATGGGCATGAAGGAAAATGAGCATGCGGTGATAAAAATGCGTAGGAGTAGCTGAGAAGATCGTAAGGTAAAGGCTTTGAAAAATTATTCAGGCATGGATGATCGGCAGATATCAGCAAAAATAGCAATGGTCTAAAACGTATTTTATAGGCCAATTTAGACCAATTTTTAGACCATTTGAAGGAATAAACAGACCGAAATAAGCCGAGAAAAGCCGAGAAACGGACAAATGACCATTTAGAGCAAAAAAGCCGAAAACCGAGATAAATCAAGGAAATACCGAGATAAATCAGGAGCAAAAAGTGATGATAAAAGTGTTATTCGTTTGCCACGGCAATATCTGCAGATCGCCAATGGCGGAGTTTATGTTTAAGGATATGATTGAGAAGCGCGGCATCAGGGAGATGTTCGAAGTGGCATCTGCTGCGACAAGCACGGAGGAGATATGGGGCAATGTGGGCAATCCGGTCTATCCGCCGGCGCAGAAAGAACTTCGCAGGCATGGGATAGGAAAAACAGCTTATACCGATTTTTCGGGGAAAAGAGCTGTGCAGGTGACCCGCCGTGATTACGAGCATTATGACTATATCCTGTGTGCGGATAACATGAATATAAGAAATACCCTACGTATAACAGGCCCGGATACTGAGGGAAAGATGCATCTGATACTTGATTACAGTCAAAGACCCGGGAACAGTATATCAGATCCCTGGTATACCGGGGATTTTGGGACTACATATGAAGATCTGAAAGAAGGACTTGAGGGCTTTCTCAATTATCTTGATCTGTGAAGACATATCTTCTGTGATCTACGGGATCAATGACAGAGCCCTGCCATTTTCCGGCAAGGCGCAACTTGTCCAATATGGCAGCAATGTTTTCGTTAAGTATAATAAATACAGGCTTGTCGGGCCATGTAAAGCTGCTCAGGTAATCGATCTCCTTATCATTTAAAATTGACTTGAATGAGGCAAATGACATAACAGCTTCATTTTTCATACCGTCAACGCGGGCATACAGGCATTCCGAGGAATCGGACAAAACTTGTACGGAGCCTGCGTTTTTTGTTTCCGAATAAGTAATAGGGAGCTTTGCGGCTGCGTGTTTTTTCAAAAACGTCTTTCGTCCGTAACTGTCATATTCTATCGTGTAGGAAGAATCATCGCTTACGGGACGGATATCGGATTCGTGATACACAACCCGGCCGGAATCGAGCAGATATTTCCACAGGTATTCTTTTACGGCATCAAGCGAAACAGGGTAATCCAGCCTGGCTTTTATAAGAGACGCGCTGTATCCCAGCTCGTAAAGATGTTTTATCTGTGCCCCGTAAGCAGCATCCGATATAAAATTGTGCAGAGTTTCGTTGAAATATTTGTCTTGCATATCTGTATTTTATCGCAAACGAAGTTTATTTCCCACACCCTTTTTCAGAGTATTAAAAACGTGATACGTGGTTTGCTAAACCGAGTAACTTCGTATATAATGTAACGCATGAAACGGGAGTAGTGACATGTTAAGATTCTATGGAGTTATTATTTTTTCAATTCCTCTCATACTATACTATATACTGACGGCAAATTATTATTGCAGTCACGAAGACAAATACGACGAATATGCAAGATATGGACTGGTTTTGCGTATAATCAATTCTTTAAAAAAGAGGGGAAGGATAAGGACCATCACATTTAATAAGGATAAACTGCCCAAGGAAGGCGGCTATATCATGTATTCAAATCATCAGGGTAAATACGATGCTCTCGGCATCATGTATGCGCACGAGACACCGTGCTCTGTCGTAATGGATATGGAGAGGAGCAAAGTGCTTCTTACCAATCAGGTTATCAATCTTGTTAACGGCAAACGGCTGGAACGCAACAATATAAAACAGCAGGTCGGGGAGCTGAACAAGCTTTCGGAAGAGGTTAAAGCCGGTCGCAGGTACATATATTTCCCCGAAGGGAAATACGACCATAACGGCAATCACCTGCAGGAATTCAGGGCAGGGGCTTTCAAATGTGCCAAGCAGGTCAAGGCGCCTATAGTTCCGGTGGCCATATATGATTCGCATTTACCGTTTGATTTTAATTCTCTGAGAAAGGTCATAACGCAGGTGTGTTTCCTGGATCCGATCTACTACGAAGAGTATTCGGATAAAACCACAAAAGAGATAAGTGAAATAGTAAAGCAACGTATTGAAGCGCAATTGGCGGTTCTTGAGGAGAACAGGGCAAAGAACGGTTTTAACAAAAAATTCTATGAATACCGTCATTCCGATGACGTTGCGGTGTAACAAAACGCCATCGAAAGATGGCGTTTTTGTGTATTGTACAGGAGGGTTATCATGAGAGAAGAGATCAATGAACTGGCGAAGATACTAAGAGGAAGCGACAACATAGTATTTTTTGGCGGTGCGGGGGTAAGCACGGAATCCGATATTCCGGATTTCAGAAGTTCAAACGGATTGTGGAATGAAAAACTGAAGATAAATTTCACGCCGGAGCAGCTTGTTTCGCACACATTTTTTGTAAAATACCCTGAGGAATTCTTTGAATTCTACAAGGACAAGCTCATCTATCCGGACGCAAAGCCCAATGATGCGCACAAAGCACTCGCAAAACTTGAGGAGATGGGCAAACTTAAGGCTGTGGTAACACAGAATATAGACGGGCTTCACCAGGCGGCAGGCTCAAAGGTCGTATATGAACTTCACGGTTCGGTGCTCAGGAATTATTGTATGGACTGCGGAGAGTTTTACGATGAGAAATACATACTCGGGTCAGAAGGTATACCGAGATGCAGTAAATGCGGCGGAAGGGTAAAACCGGATGTCGTTCTGTATGAAGAAGGCCTGGACAATGATATCATTTCCAAATCCGTCAAGGCTATTTCGGAAGCAGATACCCTTATCATAGGAGGAACTTCTCTGGTTGTTTATCCGGCAGCAGGCCTGATCAATTATTTCAAAGGAACGAATCTTGTACTTATCAACAAGAGCACTACTTCGGCTGACAGAAATGCGGACCTTATCATTCATGATTCGATCGGTAAGGTAATGAGAGAGGCGATGGAATTGTTGTAGTTTATTTTACGTGAAAAGAGCAGAACGCGCATATTTTCTGAAAATACACAAAATAAAGGATAAACCCTTGATTTTGAAAATAGTTCATGCTAAAATAGTCACTCGTGATATATTATTCCTTGCTCCGAGAGAAACGGAGCCAGAGTCCAAAAGGAGGTAACAAGCATGAACAAGTATGAATTAGCCGTTGTTGTCAGTGCTAAGATCGAAGACGAAGAGAGAACTGCCGTTATCGACAAGGTTAAAGCCTATGTAGAGAGATTTGGTGGTACTATCACGAACGTTGATGAAGCCGGTAAGAAGAGACTGGCTTATGAGATCCAGAAGATGCACGAAGGATACTACTACTTCATTCAGTTTGATGCAGAGAGCTCAGCTCCCGCAGAGATTGAAAGCAGATTACGTATCATGGACAACGTTATTAGATTCTTATGCGTTAGACAAGACGAGGCATAAAGGAGAGATTATATGAATAAAGTTGTTCTTATAGGACGTTTAGCAAGAGACCCCGAAGTCAGATATTCACAAAATGATGGTTCCATGGCGATAGCCAGATTCAGTATTGCGGTTGACAGAAGAAGAGCAGCCAACAATCAGGATGCTCAGACAGCAGACTTCATCAGCTGTGTTGCATTTGGAAGAACCGCGGAATTTATAGAGAAATATTTTTCAAAGGGTCATCGTATAGGCGTATATGGACACATTCAGACCGGCAGTTATACCAACAAGGACGGAGCCAAGGTATATACTACCGATGTTGTGGTAGATGAGGCAGAATTTGTTGAAAGCAAAGGTGATGGCCAGGGAGCACCCATGGGCGGAAACAACGGTTTCCAGACACCTTCGCAGGCACCTGCATCTGCTGCAGACGGCTTCATGAACATTCCTGAGGGAATAGATGAGGAACTGCCGTTTAACTAAGGTTTTTTATTCAGATAGGAGGCATTAAGATGGCTTTTAATAAGACAGAGCGTAGCAGTGACGGTCCCAAGAGAAGACCTACAGGCATGCGCAGAAGAAAAAAAGTTTGTGTATTCTGTGGTAAGGACAATACTATTGATTACAAGGATACAGCTAAGTTAAAGAGATACGTATCCGAGCGTGGAAAGATCCTTCCCAGAAGGATCACAGGTAACTGTGCTAAGCATCAGAGAGCACTTACCGTTGCGATCAAGAGAGCACGTCATTTGGCTCTTATGCCGTATTCAGCAGAATAGGATTTAATGACCGGTCGTTTTATGCGACCGGTTTTTTGTTGGAATCACGACTTATCGATCAAAGGTGACAACCCAAAGATATGATGACAAAGTACCCTGTAAAGTGTTATCATAATAAAGGTGTGTTGTTACACATATATGGTTGGGGTGAGGTACCATGAAAAAAACAAGAGTCAGAGTTAAGGGTGTTTTACGTGCATACGTACTTGCACTGCTTTATATAGCCATATTGCTTGCCGTCATAGCTGTGTTTGTTGGCATGAGGGATATATATGCCGGAATGATGGTTGCCGGAGCGGCGGCGATATGTCTTATAGTATTTGCTATCCTGTATTCAAGAAACAGAAGTATCATAATAAACGAGCTTATCAGTTTTGCCACCGAATACGGACAGATCCAGAGAAAGCTTCTTAAGGAAATGGAACTGCCGTATGCCCTTCTGGATGAAAACGGCAAGATAATGTGGACCAATATCGCATTTGATGAGATCGTCCGCAAAAAGTCTTACAATAAGACTATTTCAAGTATTTTCCCCGAACTGAATATTGACAAGCTTCTCGCGGGATCGGATTACGGTGAGGCCAATGTTTCATACGACGGCGGAGAATACAGTGCGAGGATGAGAAGAGTATCCCTTGAAGATATGGCTGCCAACAGTGATATCATAGAAGGCGACGGCTACGAAGGCTGCCTTATAGCGGTTTATATGTTTGATGAGACCGCACTTAAGATAGCCCTCAAAGAGAATGACGATCAGTCTCTCGCAGTTGCGCTCTTATATCTTGATAATTATGATGAAGCTCTTGAAAGTGTTGAAGAAGTCAGACGTTCACTTCTTACGGCGCTTATAGACCGAAAGGTCAACAAATATATTTCATCGCTTGACGGCATAGCAAAGAAGATCGAAAAGGACAAGTTCCTTATAATACTCAGAAAGAAAGCCGTAGCCCAGCTTCAGGAGAACAAGTTTGACATACTTGACGAGGTTAAGACTGTCAATATAGGAAATGAGATGTCTGTCACGATCAGTATAGGTGTCGGTCTTGACGGTCTTACTTATTCACAGAATTATGAATTTGCCAGAACGGCAATTGATGTGGCACTCGGCCGTGGCGGAGATCAGGCGGTAGTAAAGACACCGGAACAGATCATATACTACGGCGGCAAGAGCCAGCAGGTTGAGAAGAATACAAGGGTTAAAGCCAGAGTAAAGGCTCATGCCCTTCATGAGATAATCACGAGCAAGGACAGAGTTCTCATCATGGGACACAGGCTTGGTGATGTTGACAGTTTCGGCGCTTCTGTCGGTATAGCGCGTATCACCAAGACTCTTAACAGAAAAGCACACATTGTCTTAAATGATGTCACTTCATCGGTTCAGCCGATGCGTGAACTTTATATGAAGCAGGATGATTTCGAGGACGATATGCTCGTTACTGGAGAACAGGCCATGGATCTTGCCGGAAGCAATGCGGCACTTATCATAGTCGATGTCAATAAGCCGAGTATCACCGAATGTCCCGAACTGCTTAAGATGTGTAAATCAATAGTCGTACTCGATCATCACAGACAGGGCACGGAATCTATAGAAAACGCAACTCTTTCATATATAGAAGCGTATGCGTCTTCTACCTGTGAAATGGTTACGGAGATCATGCAGTACATCAGTGACGGTATCAAGGTCAGAGCAGAAGAAGCGGATTGTTTGTATTCGGGCATTATGATCGATACCAGCAACTTTATGACAAAGACCGGTGTACGTACATTTGAGGCAGCAGCATATCTGAGGAGAGCAGGCGCGGATGTTTCGAGAGTAAGGAAGATGTTCAGGGATGATGCCGCCAGCTACAAAGCAAAAGCGGATGCGGTCAGCAGGGCATTTGTATACAGAGATTCATTTGCGATCACGGCTTGGGAGCCTACGGGCGATGTTCAGAGTCCTACAGAGATCGGTGCTCAGGCAGCCAATGAGCTTCTCAATATCAAGGGAATAAAAGCAAGCTTTGCATGTACACCCTACAAGGATAAGATCTATATCAGTGCCAGATCCATTGATGAGGTCAATGTCCAGATCATCATGGAAAGAATGGGTGGCGGAGGCCACATGAACATAGCAGGTACCCAGTTGGAAAATACCACGGGAGAAGAAGCTGTCCGACAGCTCAAGGATACTCTGGATGCCATGCTTGACGGAGGAGAGATTTAGATGAAAGTTATACTGATCGAAGACGTTAAGAACGTTGGAAAAAAAGGAGATATCATAGAGGCCAATGATGGTTATGCAAGGAACTGTCTTCTGAAGAAGAAACTCGGTGTCGAAGCTACCGGTGCCAATATGAACGATCTCAAGCTCAAGAACAATAACGATGCCAAGATAGCAAGGGAGCAGCTTGAGGCAGCCAAAGATACAGCAGCGAGACTGGGTGATATGTCAGTTACGCTTTCCATAAAAGCCGGTGAAGGCGGCAAGACCTTCGGTTCGATCTCAAGCAAGGAAATAGCAGCTGCTTACAAAGAGCAATGTGATATGGATATCGACAAGAAGAAGATACAGCTTTCGGAAGCGATCAGGTCTTTCGGAACATTTGATGTACCGGTCAAACTGCATCCGCAGGTGACAGCAACACTTAAAGTAAAGGTTACGGAGAAGAAGTAGAGACCATATGTCAGAAGAAGCGGTATTAAGAAGAACATTACCTAACAGCATAGAAGCGGAGCAGTCCGTAATAGGATGTATGATCCTTGACAGGGAGACCATAGCGATCGCATCCGAATTGATAACCTCAGATGATTTCTATAACAAACAGTATGGGGTTGTTTTTGATGCAATGGTCGAACTCTACAACGAGGGAAAACCTGTCGATGTCGTAACACTTCAGGACAGACTGAAGGAAAAGGATGTACCTCCGGAGGTCAGCAGCCTTGAGTTCATAGGCGGGATCATGGCTAAGGTTCCGACCACACTCAATCTGCGTGATTATGCCAATATAGTATCCGAGAAATCAACACTCAGAAAACTCATACGTCTTAACGGAGAGATAGAAAATATCTGTTATGAAGGTAAGCAGCCGATCGGCGATATACTGGATATGACGGAGAAGAAGGTATTTGAACTCTGTCAGAAGAGAAATACGGGAGAACTGGTTCCGATCAGAAAAGTTGTCGTTGATGCGCTCGATAAGATCCAGGCAGCATATATGGCCAAGGGAAATGTTACCGGATTGGCTACCGGGTTTGCCGATCTTGATTACATGACATCGGGAATGCAGCCTTCCGATCTGGTGCTTATCGCGGCAAGACCCTCCATGGGTAAGACTGCATTTGTCCTTAACATAGCACAGCATATGGCATTTAAGGATAAAAAGGGCGTCCTTATATTTTCACTGGAAATGAGCAAGGAACAGCTGATGAACCGTTTGTTTGCCATGGAATCAAGAGTTGATGCCCAGCACTTAAGAAACGGTAAGCTGGATGACAGAGAGTGGGAAAAGCTGGTCGAAGCGGCATCCGTTACGGGTGCGTCACACCTTATGATAGACGATACGCCGGGTATCACGATGGCCGAACTGAGAAGCAAATGCCGTAAGTTCAAGATGGACAATCAGCTTGATATAGTTATCATCGACTACCTGCAGCTGATGAGCGGAAGCGGAAGATCGGATTCAAGGCAACAGGAAGTATCGGAGATATCAAGATCCCTCAAGGGACTTGCAAGAGAACTGAATGTTCCCGTTGTGGCCTTGAGCCAGCTGAGCCGTGCGGTCGAACAGAGACCGGATCACAGACCGATGATGTCGGATCTGCGTGAATCCGGAGCTATAGAGCAGGATGCCGATGTTGTAATGTTCATCTATAGAGATGACTATTACAACAAGGATACGGATAAGAAAAATATTTCCGAGATCATCATAGGCAAGCAGAGAAACGGTCCGGTAGGAACCGTGGAACTTGCATGGTTACCACAGTACACAAAATTTGCAAATCTTGAAAAAACTAAAAGGAACACCCAGCAATAGGGTGTTCCTTTTATCATGCACGTCCGTCGGCGCGCTTTCGATCATAGGTTTTACGGATCAACCTTCAGAAATAGCACCAACAGGGCACTGACCTGCACATGAACCGCAATCGATGCACATAGTCTCATCGATAACAAACTTTCCGTCACCTTCGCTGATTGCGCCAACAGGGCACTGACCTGCGCAAGAACCGCAATTAATGCAAGAATCGCCAATAACAAAAGCCATGATTACTACCTCCTTGTTGAAATAAGTTATATATCACCTAACAACATAATAATACAAAGAATCAAAGATAACAACAATTATTATTTTTTTATAAAATTTGCCCCAATAGGCCGCTGCTTCTATTGACATTGATAGTACATCTGATAAAATACAGATACCAAAGAAAAAGTGTAATATTTTGATGTATATGCCGATATATTATATAGGAAGCACTTGAAGTTATCCAAAGAGGACATGCCTATGAAGATAGAAAAGGTAAATGACAATCAAATACGTTGTACACTTACTAAAGCAGATCTGGCAGACAGAGAATTAAAACTCAGTGAGATAGCCTACGGCACCGAAAAAGCCAAGAATCTTTTCAGGGATATGATGCAGCAGGCAGCCATAAAGTTTGGTTTTCAGGCGGACAACATCCCGCTTATGATAGAAGCGATACCGCTCAATTCGGAGTGTATCGTACTTATTATAACGAAGGTAGAAGATCCGGAAGAGCTTGATACAAGATTTTCAAGATTTGCTCCGGATATGGATGAGAGCGACGATGAATATGAGGATGATGTTGAGATAGAACATACCGATGACAACACGATCGCACATTCTCCGGATGATGTACTTGAACTGTTCAAGAGGATCAAGGATGAGGCCGGCGATATCATCGCCAAGGTTGAAGCCAACAGGAATAATCAGAAGCAGGCCGATACCACTGAGGAGACAGCTCCCCAGATAATAGCCAAGATATTCAGCTTTGAGTCGATGTCGGATGTTATCAAACCGGCGATCGCACTTAAGAGTGTATACAGTGACAGAAACTCATTATACAAGGATGACAGGACAGGCAGATATATGCTTGTTATCAACAGAGTCGACGGGACAACGGAGGCATTTAACAGAGCCTGCAACATCCTGTCCGAGTACGGTAAGCTTGAGCGGACACTTCCGAGCAGGGAGTTCTTCTATAAAGAGCATTATACCTGCGTCATAGAAGACAACGCATTACAGTCTCTGTCAAAGGTTATGATCTGATAGTACAAAAAAACAAAAGGTCGTTACTTCGAGTAACGACCTTTTTTAATGCACTTCTTTATGTTATATGATCACACAGCGTTGATATGTTCCATAAGTTCGTCAATATCTATACCGTGAACCATAGCGGCTTCTTCGAGACTTTCGCCCTGGGATGCGGGACATCCGAGGCAATGCATACCTGCTGCCATGAGCACCGGGATAACATCCGTGTTGGTTCTGATTATCTCGCCGATAGTCATTTCTTTCGTAATACCTGTCATTGTAGTGGCCTCCGTTATAATTGCTTTTAACTTTTTAATACAAATTATCACATAAGTTATGATTAAGCAATTGATTAAATCTAAAAATTTTATAAATAAGGTAAAACAGGCGCTTTGTATGCAAAAAAGAACAAGCCAAAATATTGCTTTAATCAATTATTAAAATTATAATAAACATACACTCAAGAGAAAGTTTGTAAAAACTTTTCTAAAAACTTTTCACATTAATTATTTATTATACAAATAGGAGGCAATAGCAAATGAGACCAGAATGGACAGATTTTGTAGGTGGCAAATGGCAGGATGAGATCAATGTACGTGATTTCATTCAGAAGAATTACACACCTTACGATGGGGATGAAAGTTTTTTAGCTGATCCCACACAGAACACTAAGGATCTGTGGGCAATGGTATTGGATCTTCAGAAGAAGGAAAGAGAAGCCGGCGGCGTTCTTGATATGGACACAAAGGTTGTATCTACAATCACATCTCACGGACCGGGTTACCTTGATAAGTCAAAAGAGACTATCGTAGGTTTCCAGACAGATAAGCCTTTCAAGCGTTCTATGCAGCCTTACGGCGGTATCAGAATGGCAGAGAAAGCTTGCTCAGACAACGGATATACAGTAGATCCCGAGATCAGCGAGTTCTTCTCAGTTCACAGAAAGACACACAATGCAGGATGTTTCGATGCTTACAATCCCGAGATGAGAGCTTGTCGTTCATCACACGTTATCACAGGTCTTCCGGATGCATATGGAAGAGGACGTATCATCGGTGACTACAGACGTGTCGCTCTTTACGGTATCGACAGACTTATCGAGGATAAGGAAGAGCAGAAGGCTTCTACAGGACGTGTTATGACAGATGATGTTATCCGTCTTCGTGAAGAGCTTTCAGAGCAGATCACAGCTCTTAAGATGATGAAGGAGATGGCTGCATCTTACGGATGTGATATCTCTAAGCCGGCTTCAAACGTTCAGGAAGCTATCCAGGCTACATATTTTGGATATCTTTCAGCAGTTAAGGAGCAGAACGGTGCGGCAATGTCACTTGGACGTACATCTACATTTATCGACTGCTTCGCAGAAAGAGACCTTAAGAACGGTACATTTACAGAAGAGCAGATCCAGGAGTTCATCGATCACTTCGTAATGAAGCTTCGTTGCGTTAAGTTCGCTCGTACACCTGAGTACAACCAGATATTCGCAGGCGATCCGGTTTGGGTTACAGAGTCTATCGGTGGTATGGGCGTAGACGGACGTTCAATGGTAACAAAGAGTTCATTCCGTTACTTACATACACTTGAGAACTTAGGTGCAGCTCCCGAGCCTAACCTTACGGTTCTCTGGTCTACAAGACTTCCCATAGCATTCAAGAAGTATTGTGCAAAGATCAGTATCACAACATCTTCAGTTCAGTATGAGAACGATGACCTTATGAGAGTAACACACGGTGATGACTACGGTATCGCTTGCTGCGTATCTTCAATGGTAATCGGTAAGCAGATGCAGTTCTTCGGAGCTCGTGCTAACCTTGCTAAGTGCTTGCTGTATGCATTAAACGGTGGTGTTGATGAAGTTACCAAGAAGCAGGTTGGTCCTAAGTATCGTCCTGTAGAAGGTGATATCCTTGACTACGATGATGTAATGGCTAAATATGAGGATATGATGGAGTGGCTTGCAGACGTATATGTTAACACTCTTAATGTTATCCACTACATGCATGACAAGTATTGTTATGAGAGAGCTCAGATGGCTCTTCATGACAGAGATGTACTTCGTTACTTTGCAACAGGTATCGCAGGACTTTCAGTTGTAACTGATTCACTTTGCGCTATCAAGTACGCAACAGTTAAGCCTA
>JAILQX010000013.1 GCA_024698705.1 Lachnospiraceae bacterium | reverse complement strand
CCGGGCACATTATTGAACGAAGATGCCGTCATATAAAAATCATTTCCCACCCGGATCACATCCGGATCGGAATAATCGGTATAAAGGATCGGATTCTTATATCGGCCGTTACCGAGATCCGCTTTCCAAAGCATAAAACTTCCCCCTGAAAAAAGACCTGCAGAAGTTACCGTTCACAGCCCAAATAGGTGTGAACAGTAACCTCTGAAACGCATATTCCTTATCATGATATACCAGGGTCCGGGCGAATTCAAGTAACTCTTAGCACAAGAAAAGGCGTGACCAAAGCCACGCCTTCCCATTCTTAAATTCTTAAACATTACTGTCTTATGACGCTCCCAGCTTGCGGTGAGGGGTTTTCTTTATTCCTGATAATTCAGATCAGTGTACGTCTTCCCATTTCCAGTTTACGATCTCGGGAAGATCTACGCCGTAGTCGCTTATGTACTGCTTGTGCTCAACCAGCTTGTCGCTCATCTTCTGGAAGAGATAAGCACCGCGGTTTCCGAGCTGGGGCAGGAACTTAAGTGCATCCTGTACCAGATGGAAGCGGTCGATATCATTCTGAACACGTACATCAAATGCAGTGGTGATGGTACCTTCTTCCTTGTAACCGCGAACATGCATGAGACGGTTGTTGTGACGACGGTATGTAAGCTCATGTACAAGTGTAGCATAGCCGTGGAAGTTGAAGATAACGGGCTTATTTGTTGTAAAGAGCATATCGTACTCTGCATCGGAAAGACCGTGAGGATGCTCAGTCTGGGGAACCAGTTTGAACAGGTCGATCACGTTGATGAAGCGGATCTTGATATCGGGCAGTTCCTTTCTGAGTATGGATACTGCAGCAAGTGCCTCGAGTGTAGGTGTCTCACCTGCACAGGCAAATACGATATCCGGCTCCTGTCCCTGGTCGTTTGATGCCCAATCCCAGATGCTGATACCCTGTGTGCAATGCTTTACAGCTTCGGGCATGGACAGCCACTGGGGACGGGGATGCTTGGAAGCTACCACAACGTTCACATAGTTGCGGCTTCTTAAGCAGTGATCCATGGTGGAAAGCAGGCAGTTGGTGTCTGCAGGCAGATAGATGCGGACAACGTCTGCTTTTTTATTTGCGATGTGATCCATGAAACCGGGATCCTGATGTGTGAATCCGTTGTGGTCCTGCTGCCATACTGTGGAGCACATAAGCAAGTTAAGGGATGAGATCTCCTCTCTCCAGGGAAGCTGGTTGCAAACCTTAAGCCATTTAGCATGCTGAGCACCCATGGAATCGATAATCCTTGAGAATGCTTCGTATGTATTGAAGAAACCGTGACGACCTGTAAGAAGGTATCCTTCAAGCCATCCTTCGCACATATGCTCGGAAAGCATTGAATCCATTACACGGCCGAATCTAGACAAATGATCGTCCATATCAGACTGATCTGCGTTCCAGTCTCTGTTTTCAACTTCGAATACGGATGTGAAACGGTTTGAGTTGTTCTCATCGGGTGAGAAGATACGGAAGTTCTTTGCTTCTGCATTAAGTTTGAAAATATCACGAATGTATGCTGCAAGGTTAGCTGTATCCTGACTTTCCTTAGCGCCGTGCTTATCAATATCAAAACCGTACTCTCTGAAGTCGGGAAGTCTTAAGTCTCTTAAAAGCTTACCGCCGTTTGCATGAGGGTTCATACCAAGTCTCTTGTCGCCTACGGGGCAGAGTTCCTTGATCTCAGGAAGAACATGGCCTTTTTCGTCAAAGAGTTCTTCGGGCTTGTAGCTGTGAAGCCAGTCTGAAAGCATCTGTAAATGCTCGGGCTTATCCATCATGATGGGTACCTGATGAGCAAGGAAGTTGCCTTCGATACGGTTGCCGTCCACTACCTTGGGACCTGTCCATCCCTTAGGTGTACGAAGAACGATCATAGGCCATACTGGACGTGTAGCATCATTATTTTCTCTGGCATGTTTCTGGATAACTTGGATCTTTTCGATAACAGTATCCATAGCTTCTGCCATAAGTTTATGCATCTTAAGGGGTTCATCACCTTCAACAAAGTAAGGTTCCCAGCCGTTGCCATGGAAGAAATCTGTAAGTTCTTCTTTGGAAAGACGACCGAAGATTGTAGGGTTGGCGATCTTGTATCCGTTTAAGTGAAGGATGGGAAGAACAGCACCGTCTCCTACGGGGTTTATGAACTTGTTACACTGCCATGATGTAGCAAGAGGACCTGTTTCAGCCTCGCCGTCACCTACAACAACTGTAGCGATAAGGCTGGGGTTATCAAATACTGCACCACATGCATGTGCGATGGAATAACCGAGTTCGCCGCCTTCGTGAATGGAACCGGGTGTCTCGGGTGCGCAGTGGCTGGGTACACCGCCGGGGAATGAGAATTGCTTGAAGAGTTTCTGCATTCCTTCTTCGTCCTGTGAGATATTAGGATAAATCTCACTGTAAGAACCATCTATATAATCGTTAGCTATAAAGAAGTTTCCGCCGTGTCCGGGACCTGATAAAAGAATCATGTCAAGATCGTATCTTTTGATAACACGATTGGCATGTGTGAAAATGAAGTTCTGTCCGGGTACGGTTCCCCAGTGACCTACGATTTTCTTCTTTACCATGTCCATGGTGAGGGGTTTCTTTAAGAGCGGATTTTCCAAAAGATAAAGCTGGCCTGCCGATAAATAGTTTGCGGCACGGAAATATTTGTCCATTTTAGCAATTAACTCATCAGTAATAGGGCCTTTTTCAATAATATTACTATCCATACTTCTCCCTTCTTGCCGTCTCTGGCAAATCACTTTGTTATTCTTTTAACAATTGTCATAATAAAGATACTATTATTCCCTTTTCCCGTCAATGTAAAATAGGACCAATTTTTCTCAAAATCGGAGTTTCTTTGAACAAATCTTATATGTTTACAATTTTACATCATTTTAACACAAAATGCCTAAAGAAAATTCTTTAGGCACTTCGCGGTTGTGAATTCGGTTAAAATCTATCCCTTCTTCCTTAAGTACATCACCCTGCCGTGTTTGATATACATTTCGTAATCGCAGCAAATATTAAGAAGTTCCGAATCATGTGTGGATACAAGTACTGTATTGCCTTCGTCGGCAAGTTTCTTTAAAAGCGCTCCCACTTTTTCCATATGGGTAAAATCGAGTCCCGAGGTAGGTTCATCGAATAAAAGAAGTTTCGCACCGGCCCCTATAGCCGACGCTATCGCAACTCTCTGCTTCTGCCCACCGGACAAAGCCATGGGATGCTTATCTTTATATTCATGCAATCCAAGGTTATCAAGTATTTCCATGCATCTTTCTTCATTCTTGTCTTCCATGGAAAGAAGCACTTCCGCTTCCACGCTGTCCGTAAAGAGCTGATGGTTCACATCCTGCATTACCATATAGGAAAGCTTGATCCTCTGATTACCTTTATATACTTTTCCGTCTGTTTCTATCGTTCCCTTACAGTCTTTTTCAAGTCCGCAGATACATCGTAAGAATGTCGATTTGCCTGTACCGTTTCTTCCTATGACTGCTATAACTTTGCCTTTCGGAAGTGAAAGAAACGGAATATTAAGCTGCAATGCATCGCCGTCGGATTCCTTGAATCTTTTCTTCCAGAGAATGTAAGTCTTCTGATTATAAGAAAAATAGAAGTCATGGAAATCGATGCCATCTTCAAATCTCAAAGGTTCATAAACTTTATCATCACCTGAAAATATGCCTATAAATTCGTCTTCAACTTCCAGCGGACGAAGCTTGTGTTTCCTTATGTCTTCATCTTTTAAGGATATAAATTCATCCTTTTTCCATTCATGCTTTATGTATCCTTCGTCCATATAGATCACACGGTCTGCCAGATCTTTGACATACCAGAGTCTGTGCTCAGATATGATTATCGTCTTGCCCTCATCCTTCCAGATCTTAATGATATCCCTTAATCTGTCCATTGCTTCAAAATCAAGATTCGAAGAAGGTTCATCGAGCAGTATTATCTCGGGAAGAAGTGCCGCGACCGAAGCACAGGCTATCCTCTGCTTTTCTCCACCGGACAGTTCAAAAAGACTTCTATTCAGAAGTTCTTCTATTCCCATCTCGTCTACGATAAGGTCTTTTCGTCTTTGGATCTCTTTAGGCTCAAGTCCTATGTTCTCAGGTCCAAATACTATCTCACCATCCGTGTCTACCGAAAAAAACTGACTTCTCGGATTTTGAAAGACCGTTCCGACTATACCTGCAAGGTCATATAATTCGGTCTTCGAGACATCTCTTCCGTCAACAAAAACTTCACCGCTTAATTCTCCCTTGTAGTAATGAGGTATAAGACCGTTTATAAGCCTTATAATCGAAGTCTTCCCGGATCCCGAAGCTCCGCACAGAAGGATTGTCTCACCCTTGTTTATCGAAAGTGATACGTCTTTTATCGATTCATCCGCCGCACCTTTGTAATGATGATATACGTTTTTTATATCTATAATGTTTTCCATCTGATATAATGGGTGGGCAACCAAATATACTATGGAGGTAATAGTCATGAACAAGTATGTTTCGCTGGATAAGCGGCGTTTGTGAAAAAGCACTTGAAAAAAGGCGTTCAAGTATTTATAATAGCATTGAGTTAGCTATAGCTAACAGACATGGAGGAATTATTATGTTATTGACTTTGTTTTTAGCGATAGTCACATGTGCGGCAATAACGATCATGATGTTTTCTGCCGTTGCAATTATAAAATCTATGACATGATTTGCACATTGTTTTAATAAAGAATTAGAGTAGGTGATCAGATGAAGAATACTTTTAAGGTCAGGTTCATGTCGTATTATTTTCACAATCTGTTGAAACCGGAGTACAGAAATAAGTCCGTCAGCAGAAAAATAGTGCACGATATCGCAAAAGAACAAAGGAAGATCGTTCTGCGTGCAGGTGAAATGAATGATGGTAAACTGATATCTTCATACATTATGGCAATTTACTTCATAGCAATGAACCGTAGATCCGGTCTTGATGCGGAAGAAAATTTCGAGATGATGAAAAGAGCAATAAGCTCATCTAAAATGCTTAAGTCAACAATGGGAGACAGTGATAGCTACCTGGATGAGAAGAAGCTTCCGGGGAGATTAAAGTGGGCTGAGGAAAGTAAAAAACGTACCGGAGAAAACAATTGGGTAGTGGATGTTCTTCCCGGATGTGACGAGTATGATCTCGGATATGATTATCATGAATGCGGAGTATGCAAGATCTGCAGGGATGAGGGATGTCCCGAACTTGCAAAATATATGTGCAGGCTTGACTTTGTGATCGCGGACATCATGGGAATGAAGCTTGTAAGGACAAAAACATTGGCGGAAGG
>JAILQX010000033.1 GCA_024698705.1 Lachnospiraceae bacterium | reverse complement strand
GTAGCAGTACGCACTCATACCGGACAGGGAAGAATTTCCTCCGATGGCATTGCAGTGGATACTGACGAATACTGCTTCGGGATGGATGTTCTCAAAGCAGTAGCGGTATTCGAGACTTACGAATGTATCATCCGGTCTTGTCAGAAGGACCGTTGCCCCCTGTGCCTCAAGCATTGCCTTGGTCCTCAGAACTATGGAGAGGTTGACATTTTTCTCATAAACGCCGTTCCTGACACAGCCCGGATCCCTTCCGCCGTGCCCGGCATCGAGTATGACGGTAAAACCGCTTAGTGGGCCCTGCCCGGCAGCAGGCGTCCCGGCCGGTATGTTTTCCCTGGCCTGTCTGCCCTCGGAAATTCCGAAGGTTACGTAATGAGCCAGCGCTCCCTGGGGATCGTTTCCGAAATAGTATGCGATATCGGGATATCTCGAAACATAATAGTCGAAATCGTAGACTGAGGAATAGTCGATGCCGTTATAGACCGTGATCCCCGAAGCCTTTGTATTAAGAGGGATCAGCATGATAAGGGCGGAAAAAAGAAATACGGACAGGAAATTTACGGAAATATACGCGATTTTGACTTTTTTCATGACTTTTTCCCCCGTAAAGCGGCAGAATCACCGCCTTTTCCATAAGTATACTAAAAAGCCCGAAAAAAGTATTGATTTTTTCTTGACAAGCAGAGAACTATTGTGTAATATCTACTTTGCTGTTGCAAAATATATATAGCAATGCAGGTGTAGTTCAGTGGTAGAACACCAGCCTTCCAAGCTGGATATGTGGGTCCGATTCCCATCACCTGCTCTCTCGGAAGTCCCGTAAAGTCAAGGCTTTGCGGGTTTTTTTCTGTTTTACCGTGTAAAATCGTGTAAAACCGTGTAGTGGAAATCGTGAATATAGCATTTTCAAAGGTTAACCGCACTATTATTCTCATCACCTGAAGGGATTTTGAAGCCAAAAGTACTATTTATCAGCTCTTTTGATACTTCCTTCTTAGTTCTTCTGTCATAGTGCCTAGTCATGCCAATGTTACTATGTCCCATTTCTTCTTGAATGGTCTTCTCATCGAATCCCGCATCATACATCATAGAACAGGCATAGAAGCGTATTTTGTGTGATGACTTATATTGTATGCCACACGCTTCGCAATATGACTTTAAATGGTCGTTAAAATTGTTTGTGGAGATAGGCATATTACCTTTACTCTGTAAAATATACTTTTTTATCTCCGTTTATCTTCTTTAACTCTCCGATGATATAAATGGCATAGTTGCTTAATTTGGATGTTCTTTTGCCCTTATCAGAATGAGCTTTCATATAATCAACATCTACGACTCTGCGATTAGCGGTATCGTCACGTTTTGTGACCAAAGAATGTGTGAGATGAAGTTCTCCTACCGGCTCATCATAATCTTCCCAAGGGAGGTGCTTCTTAATGGATGACGAGAAAATCGTCCGCTTGTATTGGGACAGTTAGGATACATACATTATAATTACATTTATATAATATCCTATTATTATATTAACAGTTTCATGGCGTTGTTATAAATGAAAGATGTTGTAGTACAAATGAAATCAAAGTTTTTGCTATATAACAAAATTTTAAAGGATATCTTCTGGAAATCCAAAGATACTAAGTGGATCATTATCATGGCAGCGATTATCGTTGCTATGATATCAATGATTTCTGCAGTGGGTGGAAGCATAGAGGCATCTTATTATGATGCAATATATGGAGAAGGACGCCCATGGGCATATAAAGTTTTGTTCGATGACAGACAAAGTGCAGAAGAATATGCAGATGGACTTCGCGAGGATTATCCGGAATTTGTCATGTCGGTAATTACTGCGGATGTACTTCACTTTAGAACATCGGTTAATGACTTCGCTGTTCAAATGTGTGGCAGCGAAGGTGATCATGAGATGACATATAATTTTGAGGTTATCGAAGGCGATTATCCGGATGAGTATGATGAGATAATCATTGAGGACAGATACCGTGATTTTATATCTCCTGAATGCTGTATCGGGGATGTTATAACACTCACGACCTATGATCGTTCCGGAAGTAATATAAAGTATGATTTCATCATCTGTGGATTTGTCCATGTGAAGGATTCTCTTCCAAATTCAATGATGGCATTACTGACTGTTGACAGGGCGGAAGATATTTTTCATGATCTGGGTAAAGATATAGGGTACTTTGTAAATGTTAACACATCAGCCAGGCTGGATCCTGACGCTATAATTCATGATGCTTTGATGACACTTCATGATGAATATGTCGAGAAGTATGGAAGCAGAGAAGCTGCAAGCGAGTTCTGGAATGATACGGTATTTGTCAATTGGGAACTAACTTCAATCATGGGTGATGCTGAAAATTCATTGATTCATGACCCGTTTTTTATATATTTCAAATATTACGGTGCGTTTATTGCATTTGTCTCAATCACGCTTTTCTTTAATCTATTTAGAATGACATACCCAGACAAGGTCAGACGTATGGGGATGCTTCGTTGCATAGGGCTTAGCAGAAGGCAGTTGATGACAGCTCTTATGTTCAGTATGTTCCTGTATCTTATATTCACATCAGGCGTGGCTCTCGGATTGTATAGTATCCTTGAGTCTGTGTTTGGACAGATCCTTATGGATAATCTATTGCTGGGATTTAACTATGATCTCCATATGACATGGCATTTCAGTCCGATGATCTTTGTGTCAGCTCTTCTGTTTATATGTTTCATAATATCTGTTGTCAATCTTAAGATCATGATCAAGATAATGCGCACTTCGCCTGTGGATGCTATTAAGTATCAGGGGGATGAGAAGATCAGAAAGATAAACCATGAATTGAAGGGCCATTCGATCGTCAGATCCCTCG
>JAILQX010000008.1 GCA_024698705.1 Lachnospiraceae bacterium | reverse complement strand
TGGGTCCGCCGTTTACACCGGGTTCGCCCTGACCGGAAAGTCTCTTGCACTGTCCGTTGTCTATACCCGCAGGTATATCCACGGCGAATCTCTTCTTCATCGGGATATAACCTGTCCCGCGGCAATCCGGACATTTCTCTTTGATGACCTTGCCCTTGCCCTGACAGTCGGGACATATCTGCACATTACGCACCGTTCCGAAGAAAGACTGCTGAGAAAATACCACCTGGCCCTTTCCTCCACACTTTGTACAGGTCACGGGTGCGGTGCCCGGTTTTGCGCCCGAGCCCTTACAGGTCTTACACTCTTCCTTTACAGTCAGTTCGATCTCTTTTTCGCAGCCGAATACAGCCTCCTCAAAAGTAATGCGGATGCTCGTCCTTACATTGCTTCCTTTCATCGGACCGTTACCGGCCGATGCGCTGCTTCTCCTTCCGCCGCCAAACAGATCTCCGAACAGATCTCCGAATATGTCAGTAAAATCGGCTCCGTTAAAGTCAAATCCTCCGAAGCCGCCGCCACCCATGCCGCCTTCAAATGCCGCATGACCGAACTGATCGTACTGCCTTCTCTTCTCGGGATCACTGAGTACCGCATAAGCCTCGGATGCTTCCTTGAACTTCTTCTCCGCCTCCGCATCTCCGGGATTCATATCGGGATGGTATTTCTTTGCGAGAACACGATATGCTTTTTTCAGTGCCGCTTCATCGGCGTTCTTCTCAACGCCAAGCACCTCATAATAGTCTCTTTTCTGCTCTGCCATCAGTTAAATCTCCAATCGCAGGATAAGGGGACATTATCTGCCCCCTGTCCTGAAAATATATTATTCTATGCGGTCATTATACCTCACGGAAATCTCCGTCGATGATATCATCATCAGCCGCACTGTCGGTAGCACCTGCATCGGTTGCTGCACCGGCTGCTGCACCCATATCGGGACCTGCTGCACCTGCTGCGCCCTGAGCCTGCTCATACATCTTGGCAAAGAGGCTCTGTGCTCCGGTCATAAGCTTCTCCTGAGCAGCCTTGATCTCTGCCACCTGATCGGATGAAAGATCCTGATCCTTGGTTCTTTCAAGGATATCCTTAAGAGCCTGAAGGTCAGCTTCCACTGATGCCTTCTCTGAAGCATCTACTTTATCACCGACTTCGTTAAGAGCCTTCTCTGTCTGGAATACAAAGCTGTCAGCTTCGTTACGGGCATCTATCGCTTCCTTACGGGCCTTGTCCTGTGCCTCATATTCCGGAGCTTCCTTAACTGCCTTATCTATCTCATCATCTGACATTGAAGAGCCGGCAGTGATGGTGATGTGCTGCTCCTTGCCCGTTCCAAGATCCTTAGCCGATACGTTCACGATACCGTTGGCATCTATATCGAAAGTAACCTCAATCTGAGGTACTCCTCTCATTGCCGGAGGGATACCGTCAAGTCTGAACTGGCCGAGGCTCTTATTATCCTTTGCAAACTGTCTCTCACCCTGTACAACGTTGATATCAACCGCTGTCTGGTTATCCGCTGCCGTAGAGAAGATCTGACTCTTCTTTGTAGGGATCGTTGTGTTACGCTCGATAAGTCTTGTAGCAACACCGCCCATTGTCTCAATAGAAAGTGACAGAGGAGTCACATCAAGAAGAAGGATCTCACCCGCACCTGCATCGCCTGCAAGCTTACCACCCTGGATAGATGCGCCTATAGCAACACACTCATCGGGGTTAAGGCTCTTTGAAGGCTCTTTGCCTGTAAGTTGTTTAACCTTATCCTGTACTGCGGGGATACGCGTTGAACCGCCTACCAAGAGTACCTGTCCGAGATCTGAGTTTGTAAGTCCTGCATCCTTCATTGCGTTCTGAACGGGGATTGCTGTCTTCTCGACAAGATCATTGGTAAGTTCATCGAACTTAGCTCTTGTGAGGTTCATGTCAAAATGCTTGGGTCCCTCTGCTGTTGCAGTGATGAAAGGAAGGTTGATATTGGTCGTTGTTGCGCTTGAAAGCTCCTTCTTGGCTTTCTCAGCGGCTTCCTTAAGTCTCTGGAGCGCCATCTTGTCATTTGAAAGATCAACGCCTTCCTGAGCCTTGAATTCAGCGAGCATCCAGTCGATGATCTTCTGGTCGAAGTCATCACCGCCGAGGTGTGTATCACCGTTTGTTGCAAGAACCTCGATGACACCGTCGCCGATCTCAATGATAGATACATCAAATGTACCGCCGCCGAGATCGTAAACCATGATCTTCTGCTCTTTTTCATTGTCAAGTCCGTAAGCAAGTGCTGCTGCTGTGGGCTCGTTGATTATACGTTTAACTTCAAGTCCCGCGATCTTACCTGCATCCTTAGTTGCCTGTCTCTGGGCATCGTTGAAATATGCGGGAACTGTTATGACTGCCTCAGTTACCTTCTCACCGAGATAACTCTCTGCATCTGCTTTAAGTTTCTGCAGGATCATCGCTGAGATCTGCTGGGGTGAGTATTTCTTGTCGTCTATGGTACGGCCTCTGTCTGTACCCATGTCTCTCTTTATTGATGAAATTGTCTTCTCCGCATTTGTGACTGCCTGACGTTTTGCCGGCTCACCTACGAGTCTTTCTCCCGTTTTTGTAAATGCGACTACCGAAGGTGTTGTCCTTGCTCCTTCCGTATTGGCGATGACCGTAGGCTTACCACCTTCCATAACCGCTACACAACTGTTGGTTGTTCCAAGATCGATACCGATAATTTTTCCCATTATTTTGTCCTCCTGTATTTGCTCATCTGTTAATCTCTGAATTTACTGTACTACAGCTACCATGCTGTATCTGACCACTTCGTCTTTATATGTATATCCTTTTTGAAGTTCCTGTGCAACAACCCCTGTCTCATACTCATCGCTTTCCACCTGCATCACCGCGTTGTGGAAATTGGGATTGAACTCTTCACCGACCGCTTCAATAGGCTTCACACCTATCTTGTCCAGCTCATCCGTGAGCTGCTTGTATATGAGGTTCATACCTTCAAATACCGAATCTTTTCTGGCTTCCTCCGGTACACTTGCAAGTCCTCTTTCAAGGTTATCGACAACCGGAAGTATCTTTTCTATGACCGATCTGGCTCCCATCGAAAACATTGTTGCTTTTTCCTTTTCGGTCCTCTTTCTGTAATTCTCAAATTCCGCCATCTGACGCATCAGCTTGTCAGAAAGTTCTTTCTTTTCATTTTCAAGTGCTTCGAGCTTCTTGTCTTTTTTCTTCTTAAGGCCCTTTAAGACTCCGCTCTCTTCACTCTCTTCCTTTGCATCGGTTTCATCCGTTTTTTCGGTCTCTTCCGACTCGCTTTCCGCGGTCTCTTCACTGCCGGCGGCTTCGTCTTGAGTTTCCTGCTCCGCCTCTTTGTCTTTCACCTCTTCGACATTGTCCGGCATGTTTTCTTCATCAAGTGTTTCTTTTTCCTGCTCTGTCATCTTGTGTCCTTTCACTGTTTATATATGGAATCCAACTGTTTCATAACAGTCTTGAGATTATCTACCACTTTGTCATAGTCCATACGCTTGGGTCCCACTATACCGATGGTTCCCTTCATTCCGTCACCGAGATCATATGTCGCCGTTACGATACTGCAGTCATTCATCTCGGAAATAGGTGATTCGTTGCCTATATATACCTGAATACCGGTGTTGTTTTCGTCTGCCAGCGTATCCTGTACCAGCTTACCCAACAGCTGCTTCTCCTCAAATGTGGTTATCAGCTCGCTTGCTCTCTGATTGTCGGAGAGTTCGGGATACTTGAAGATATTGTTGGTACCGCTCGTATATATCTCGAGGTCATCTTCTTCGTGGATAGCCGCCGCGACCGCATCTATCACATCACCGATGATATCGCTGTGTATGCCTGCCTGCTGCTTCATCATGGTTATCATACCGAGGTTTATCTCTTCGATGGATAATCCGTTCAGATGAGTGTTGAGAAGTATGTTGAGCTTGAGTATGTTCTCATCATCTATCTCTTCGTCTATCGGAAGGATGCTGTTCTTGATCAGATTGCCTTCGGCAACTATGACTGCGAGCAGCTGGTTGCCGCCCACCTTTGACAGCTGTATGAATTTTAACTTATTGCGATGTAGCGTGGGTGAAGATACCAGCGTGGCGTAATTTGTATTGGTCGCAAGCAGTTTTGCTGTCTGCTTAAGTAAACTGTCAAGCTTTTCTTCTTTATCAAGAAGCTCCACCTTCAGGTCATCGACCTCTTTTTGCTTTTCAAGCATCATCGCATCGACATAAAGCCTGTAACCTGCATCGGAAGGGATCCTTCCCGCTGAAGTATGGGGCTGAAGTATATATCCCATCTCTTCAAGGTCCGCCATCTCATTTCTGATGGTCGCCGAACTTAAGTTGAGATCGGTATACTTTGAAATTGTCCTGCTGCCGACCGGTTCACCGGTTTCAAGATAGTTACGGATAATAGCCTGTAATATCTTTCTTTTTCTTTCGGAAAGTTCCATATTCTCGGCTCACTTCTCTTTTGCAACACGATGATCGTTACCTGTATTAGCACTCGATATGTGTGAGTGCTAATATCTTGCATAAGTAACAATACCACCGCTATATCCATATGTCAATAAAATGAATTATTAAAAAAAAATAAATTGTTCCTTTCCTTCATTTCCGTGTTTTCAGGTGATCCCGGGACAAAAAAATCCCCGTATCATAAGATACGGGGAATATCGACTCTGATATGAGATCTCCGATCAGATCTGGAAATCACCTGTTATATCGTCGTTGAATACATAGTAAACTTTGCTCTCTTCAGGCTTTACAAATAACTGAACCTTCTTGAGCTCACTTGCCTTCTTGTCAAAATCATAAACCCAAACATCGTTTGCGATCTTGATAAGATCTTCCTGGCTGTACTCCTTATCAGCGAACTGAACCTTGATATCAAATGAAGCTGCGCTCTTCTTTGCAGGTGCGGATGCTGCCTTCTTTGCAGGTGTTGCTTTCTTTGCAGGTGCTGCTTTCTTTACCTCTGCCTTCTTTGCAGGTGCCTTTGCAACTGCCTTCTTTGCGGGCTCAGCCTTCTTAACTGCTGCCTTCTTTGCAGGTGCTGCTTTCTTTGCAGGTGCTGCTTTCTTTACCTCTGCCTTCTTTGCAGGTGCCTTTGCAACTGCCTTCTTTGCAGGTGCTGCCTTAACCTCAGCCTTGGGTGCTTCAACCTTAACCTCAGCCTTGGGTGCTTCAACCTTTGCTTCAACCTTAGGTGCATCAAGAGATGCTTTTACCTTTTCTGCCATATCTTTCTCCCTTCAATAAACAATAATGTCTATTCATCTCGTACAAAATGTACTTAAACATTCCTTTTTATTGGTAACAATGCAAGTGTAAACCCGAATTTATGCAGTTGTCAACACCCTTGGGCATAAAATAGCCAATTTTTTGCATTGATTTTTGTGAATTTTACCTAAAATCGTATTTAATATGTCTCTTTTACAAATTTTCTGAGCGCTTCAAGTGACCTTTCAACCTTTTCAGTCTCTATGCAATAAGCCAGTCTGATATGTCCGGGGCAGCCGAAGCTGTCCGACGGAACTGCGATGAGATCATATTTCTTCGCCTTATTGCAGAACTCCACTGCGTCGTCCTCAAGTGCCTTCGGGAAGATATAAAATGTTCCGCCCGGCTTAACGCATTCAAAGCCGAGACTCGTAAGTTCGTTATAAAGTATGTTCATGTTGCGCTCATACACGGACATGTCCGCCGTAACATCGAGATTTTCGGCAACAGCCAGCTGGATGAGCGAAGCGGGGCAGTTATGTCCGATGCCTCTTGAGATCTGTGCGCACATGACAGACATCCTGTCTGCGCCTTCGCATCTGGGATTTACTGCTACATATCCTATACGTTCGCCCGGAAGCGAAAGTGCCTTTGAAAATGAATAACAGCTTAGTGTATGATCGTAGAACTTCGATACATAAGGAGAATCAACTCCCTCAAATACTATCTCCCTGTAGGGTTCATCACTGATGAGGTAGATCACGTGACCGAATCTTTCCGATCTTTCCTTAAGTATCTCCGCAAGTTTCTTTATCGTCTCCGTGGAATAACAGATACCTGAAGGATTGTTCGGTGTATTGACGAGCACTGCCATCGTCTTCTCATTGATCATGCTCTCAAATGCTTCAAAATTGATCTGGAAGCTCTTAACATCGGCAGGTACAACCTTCAATACGGCACCCGTAAGATTTACATACGGGTTGTATTCGGGGAAGAACGGTGCAAATGTGATGATCTCGTCTCCGGGAACAGTCACAAGCCTGAATGCGTGAGCGAGTGCACCCGCAGCACCGCTGGACATGAATATATGCTCCGCGGTATAGTCCATACCGAATCTTTTATTGAGGGAAGCGGCAACCTTTGCCCTTACCTCGGGAATACCCTGGCTCTGGCTGTATCCGTGGAGTTCCATTGAGCTCTTAGTCTGTAGAAGCTCTGTCATGGTCTTTGTGACACAGTCGGGAACAGGTACCGAAGGATTGCCGAGGGTGTAATCGAATACATTTTCATATCCGATCTCCTTGCCCCTTGCGACAGCATACTCCGATAAGGTCCTTATCACCGATTTTTTATTTAACATGTCAAGATATGTCTGAACTAACATTTATTGCCTCCGTATCATATATTCACGGAATCAAGATCAAGCTTTTGCGCAAAATCACTGTTATTCCATGCATAGATATATACTCTCATGAAATCCGTAAGCTCCTCGATGCTCCTGCTTCCGGAATTTATGCAGATATCGTAGTTGTTGGCATCATACAGATCGTTGCCCGTAAAATGCTTGTAATAACTCTTTCTGTATTTGTCTATGGTCGCTATCCTCTTGACGATCTCCTTTTCGCCGAGACCGCAGACCTCCATGGCTCGTTTGACACAATCCTCATAGTTCGCATAGCAGAATACCCTTACAACATCATCACGTCCCGTAAGGATGGCATCCGCGCATCTGCCCATGATGACACAATCTTCCGTGTCCGCTATCTTTCTTATCTTTTCTGCCTGAAGCTTGAAGAGATTGCTTTCGGAAGCATATTTCTTATCCGAAGGCTTAAGCGGTGCGGGATCTGTCTTCCAGTCAATATCCGTTCCCAGATAAGTCGCTCTCAGCTTTTCATCCGATTCGCCGAACAGAGCTTCATTTATTCCTGTCTCATCGGAAAGGATCCTCATTAGTTCTTTATCATAGAATTTAAAACCGAGTTTTTCGGCGAGGCGCTTGCCCATGACTCTGCCGCCGCTGCCGTAAGTTCTGGAAATTGTGATAACCATAGCACATACCCCCTATCCATTCATCATTCGCCGAGATATGCCTTCTTGACCGACTCGTCGTTCATCAGTTCCTTGGCATCTCCCTCAAGAGTTATATTGCCTGTTTCAAGTACGTATGCCCTGTCTGCAATGCTCAATGCCTTCTTTGCGTTCTGCTCTACCAGAAGAACGGTAACACCTTCCGCGGAAATATCCCTGATGATACTGAATATTTCCTCAACAAGGATAGGCGAAAGTCCCATACTGGGCTCATCCATGAGTATCAGCCTGGGATGCGACATGAGCGCCCTGCCCATTGCGAGCATCTGCTGCTCTCCTCCGGACAATGTTCCCGCGAGTTGGTTCTTCCTTTCCTTTAGTCTGGGGAATCTCTCGTAAACCATGTTCAGGGTCTCTTCGAGTTCATTCTTGTCATTTCTTGTATAGGCTCCGAGCTTGAGATTCTCAAGAACCGTAAGCTGGGCAAATACCCTTCGTCCCTCGGGAACGTGGGCCATGCCCATAGCAACTATTCTGTGTGCAGGAACATTGGTTATATCCGTATCCTCGAATCTCACCGTACCGTTTGTCTTATTCAGAAGTCCGCTTATCGCATGAAGTATGGATGTCTTTCCCGCACCGTTTGCACCGATGAGCGAGATGACCTCCCCTTTATTGACTTCAAAGCTTACTCCCTTTATGGCCTTGATGACACCGTAATTGACTTCAAGGTCCTTAACTTCCAACATAGCCATTATCTGTCTCCTCTATTCACCCAAATATGCCTTGATTACTTCCGGGTCATTGAGCACGTCGCTTGTCTTCCCCTGTGAAAGGATCTGGCCGAAATTCAGGACCGTCAGTTTTTCGCAGATGCCGGATACAAGCTTCATATCATGCTCTATAAGAAGTATGGTCATATCGAATTTATCCCTGATGAGGGCGATAGTGTTCATCAATTCCTTTGTTTCATTGGGGTTCATGCCGGCGGCGGGTTCATCGAGCAGAAGAAGCTTCGGATCCGTGGCAAGTGCTCTTGCTATCTCAAGCTTTCTCTGTTTACCGTAGGGCAGGTTACCCGCAAGCAGGTTCACCTCTCCGTCGAGGTCAAATACACTGAGCAGCTCCATGGCCTTCTCGTCCATGGCTTTTTCCGTATTCCTGTAAGAAGGGAGACGGAAAATACCTGCAAATGTGGAATATTCATAGTTATTGTGCAAACCCGCTTTAACATTGTCCAATACCGTAAGGTTCTTGAACAGACGTATATTCTGGAATGTACGTGCAATACCCGCTTTGTTGATCATGGTGGTCTTCATACCCGTGATATTTTTATCGGCGAGCATTATGGTACCCGTATCGGGTTTGTATACACCGGTAAGAAGGTTGAATACCGTAGTCTTTCCGGCGCCGTTCGGGCCTATGAGTCCGTACAGTTCACCGTGTTCGATATGTATTTCAAATGCATCAACGGCTCTCAGACCGCCGAAGGAGATACCGAGGTTTGTAACGTCAAGCAATGCCATATCACTCAGCCTCCTTTACTGTTTTATGTTTCTTTATAAGTTTCGCAGGAGAGAACTTTGCTTTCCATTGCTCCGCCTTTGAGCTCGAATTGAAGAGCATCATGCCTATGAGGACGATCGAATATATCAGCATTCGATAATCGCTTAAGCCTCTTAAGAGCTCGGGCAATACGGTAAGTATCGCCGCCGCTATGACGGATCCCCTGATATTTCCTATTCCGCCGAGAACAACATATACAAGGATCATGATCGACATGTTGTATCCGAAGTTTTTCGGCAGTGCATTGAGCGTTGCAAGGTTGTGTGCATACAAAGCTCCAGCCATGCCCGCAAGGCTTGCTGAGATGGCAAATGCCATAAGCTTGTATTTGCTTATGTTGATACCGATCGATTCGGCCGCGATCCTGTTGTCCCTTATGGCCATGACCGCACGACCGCTTCGTGAGCTCATGAAGTTGAGGACTATGAACAGGCTGATGATCAGAAGTATGATACCTATCGTAAATGTGGAATCATTGGGTGTACCGGTTATACCCTGTGCACCGTTTATGATGATCTTTCCGTCTTCTCCCATACCGAGTGACGCCGCATCCTTAAATGAGACATGGATACCGTCGGCATCCTTTCCCACATACAGGATATTGATGATGTTCTTGATGATCTCTCCAAATGCAAGCGTTACAATGGCCAGATAATCTCCCCTCAGTCTCAGGACGGGTATTCCTATCAGTATGCCGAAGATCGCTGCTACGACGGCACTGATTATTATCGCTATTATGAATCTCACTATCGGATTGGTTATGGAATCCTTCATGATCATGGAAAAAAATGCGGAAGAAAATGCTCCGACACACATGAATCCCGCATGTCCGAGGCTGAGCTCTCCCAAAATGCCTACCGTCAGGTTAAGACTGACAGCCATGATCATATATACGCAAAGCGGAACAAGAAGTCCCTTGAACAGACTTGAAAGATTGTTCGTTCCCTTGAGTATGCTCATGATCACATAAAATACGATCACTATTCCGTATGTAATGAGGTAATCCCTGTTTATCTTTAATCTCTTCATATCGATCACCTACACCTTCTCACTCATCTTCTTACCCATCAGGCCCGTAGGCTTAACGAGAAGAACGATTATCAATACGGAAAATACTATGGCATCCGCCATCTGTGATGATATATAGGCTTTGCTTAAGTTCTCGATGATACCGAGAAGAAGACCGCCAACAAGCGCTCCGGGAATGGAACCTATACCACCGAATACCGCTGCAACGAATGCCTTGATGCCCGGCATTGAACCCGTGTAGGGATTAAGAGTCGGGTAAGCGGAGCACAGCAGCACGCCTGCTATGGCAGCGAGTCCCGAACCTATCGCAAATGTAAGACTGATGGTCCTGTTGACATTGACACCCATCAGTTCGGCCGCTTCTTTGTCCTCGGATACGGCAAGCATGGCCTGTCCTGCTTTTGTCTTCTTTATGAACAGCGTAAGAATGACCATGATGATGAGACATGCGATTATCGTAACGATGGTTTCACCCGTGATCACAAGCTTACCGTCCGCAAGGGAGATGAGCGGTATCGAGATGACTGATGTAAACAGTTTTGTATCCGACTTGAAAATGATAAGAGCCAGATTCTGCAGAAAATAACTTACACCGATCGCCGTGATGAGTACCGCGAGCGGAGATGCCTTTCTGAGTGGTTTGTATGCAACCTTTTCTATCGTTATTCCGAGTACCGTACATACCACTATGGAAATGAGGACCGCGATGAGCGGATGCATTCCGAGGCTGCTCGTACATACATACACCGCAAAACCTCCGATCATAATGACATCACCGTGCGCAAAATTAAGCATCTTGGCTATACCGTAAACCATCGTATAGCCCAATGCGATTATGGCATATACACTGCCCAGACTCAGGCCGTTTATAAAATAATTCAAAAAACTCATGATATTCTCCATGCTGCGTTCAGCAACTTTTTATAACACGCTTTATGCAAACTATTCATATATTATAGGCATTCAAGCGGGTTTATGCAATATTTATTGTACCACATTTCGTGTATAAATGTGCCTTTTGCACGCATTTATCGGATCCCGGACAAAAAAACACACGACCCGTCACCGGGTCGTGTGATATTTGAAATGATATTAAAGTGCTACATAAACGCCGTCTTTGATAACAACTGCCTTGGGAGCCTTGTTAACTTCGCCGTCGCTTGTCCATGTCATGCCTGCACCTGTAAGACCGTCAACACTGATCTGTGTCATGGCTGTCTTCATTGCTTCACAGATAGCTGAAGCATCCATATCAGCCTTAACGCCTGCTTTCTCAGCTGCTGCCTTGATAACATAGATGGCATCATATGCATCTGCTGCGAACTGGTTAGGGACCTCACCGTATTTCTCCTGATATGTCTTTACGAATTTAGCTGTAAGATCATCCTTTGCATCTGCTGCGAAAGGTGTAAGGAGCATAACGCCTTCTGCAAGGCTTGTATCAAAGTTCTCAACACCGAGGATACCGTCAAGGCCGTCACATCCGAAGAAGATGGGAGCGAAGCCCATTGTATTTGCCTGGCTGAGTATAAGTGTTGCTTCCTGATAGTAGATAGGAAGGAATACGAGTTCTGCGCCTGCATCCTTTGCCTTCTGGATCTGTGTTGTGAAGTCTGTCTTGTTGTCAGCTGTAAATGCTTCCGCTGCAACGATCTCGATTCCCTGGTTGGGAGCTTCTGCAGCAAACTTCTCATATATACCTGATGAATAAACATCTGAGCTGTCGTAGATAACGGCTACCTTTGATGCTACATTGTTCTGTCCGATATACTGTGCTGAAGCGATACCCTGGTTGGGATCTGAGAAGCAGATACGGAATGCATTGTCATACTGTGTACAGGGAACCGAAGATCCTGAAGGTGTCAACTGGAATACGTTGTCTTCCTTTGTCTTCTCTGTAACTGCAACACAGGGAGCTGATGTTACTGTACCCATAAGGATCTGCATGTTCCAGTCCTTAAGTGTATTGTAAGCGTTGACTGCCTTTTCTGCATCATGTTCGTCATCTTCAAACTTGTACTCGATCTTTACGCCGTTGATACCGCCTGCTGCATTGATCTCATCTACTGCGATCTGAGCACCGTTCTTTACGGCATTTCCATAAACTGCTGCACCGCCCGTTACAGGTCCGATACCGCCGATCTTAAGTGTGTCTCCTGAACCTGCTGAATTGCCTCCGCAACCTGCCAAAAGTGTTGCGCCGAGAACCACAGCAAGCATTAAACTTGTAAATCTCTTCATAATAGTCCTCCGTTCTGTTGATAAACAACTTAATAACGTAACTAAAATAACTCATTCTTTTTAATTCGTCAACCTTGTGTTTGTCTTCTCATTTGCCAATGGATAAACTCCGTGATATATTAATCGGGTGGAAACCATAAATCTCAAAGAGGGTATAGCCCTTGTAAAAAAATACGGAAAACTGACCGGTAAAGAACGCGAAATGCTGATAAAACAGCGCTTTTTCGCGTTACTTTTTCATGCAAGAGAACACAGTGAGCTATATAAGGAGCTCTACAGCGGTCTCGGTGTCAATTTTTTCATGCGTGAGGTCCCGTTCCTTGATCGCGATTATGCATTTGCTCACAGGGATAAGTGGAAATGCGACGAAACCGTTGAAGCACAGATAGGCGCTGCCATCAATACAGTCAGGACATTTTCATTTGACAGGGATTACCGTGCCTTCCTTCTCAGGGGTTCAAGGACCGTGATCATCTCTGCTACGGAGGATTCTCCGCATGTTGCCGCATGGGCAAAAAACACAACTTTGCTTTCCGTATTTGCTCCAAGGGAGGAACTTGTTGCAAGGCTCAACAATTTAAAACCCGCTCTTCTGTGGGCCTATCCTTCCACACTCACCAAACTTCTTGAAGAAAAAAAAGCGGGCAGACTGAATATCAGGCCTGTCCTTATCATGGCCGGCGGCGAAGCTCTGACAGACGATCTTCGTGCCCTGCTCATAGATGCATTCAATTGTACGGTACAGTCTACCTATTCGAGCAACGAGCTCGGTGTCATTGCGTCGGAATGTCAGTACGGACACCTGCATGTCAATGACGACTGGATCATGCTCGAACCCCTCGATGAAGAAGGCAAACCCATCACATCCGGTATAGCTTCGAGCGTACTTGCGACCAATATGTACAAGACCGATTATCCTGTCATACGCATGACACTTCCCGACAGGCTTAATTTTCATGACAAGATATGTCCCTGCGGCAATATTTCCCCGTGGATAAGTGTGGTCAGCGGCAAGGATGACAATATAATCTTCAAGGGACAAAACGGTGATGTGACTATAGATATTGATGAATTCAGACCCGTCTTCAGAGATATCAAGGGTATCATTTCATATCAGCTGCTCATATACGCGGGCAACAATATCTCACTCAGACTCAAGGTAAATGATGAGGTTATGAAGCCTGTCATCTTTCTTCAGGCAGAACAGGCTTTAAGAAGATTCTTCCGTGAAAAGGATATATTTATATCCGCCATAACACTGGATGCCAGCCGTCCTCTCAAGGATGAGAAGAACGGCAAGTTCAGATCCGTGGTGGACTGTCGCTAGGATTCAGATCGGCATCAGACTTCCGTCGATCTTCAGATCCCATGTTCTATGATGTCCTCGAGCAACTCGTTGATATGCTCGCGGCTCATGACGGTAAAGCTCTTTATGCCGAGTTCTTCGGCGGTTTTCGTATTTTCTTCCCTGTCATCAAAGAAGACACACTCTTCCGGCTTCAGGTCATATCTCCTGAGAAGCTCCCTGTATATCGGCCTGTCCGGCTTTGTCTCGTGGATCTCATATGAGACCACCTTTCCGTCAAGCAGATCCATGAAAGGCTTCCCCTTGGTATGATTGTTAAATAAGTATTCCGAATAATTGCTCAAAAGATATATCTTATAGCCTTTATTTTTGAGTACAGCTACCTTCTCCCATACTTCGGTCCGATCCAGCGGCATACGCTCGTATCTGGTCACAAACTCTGCGATATTGTCCTTTATGTCCGGAAAAAGCTTCCCGTATTCCTCTATCAGATCGGTAATTGTTATATTGCCGGCATCAAACTCCCTCCACAGGGGTGTTTCATCAAATACCTTCGCGCCCGCCTCCTCGGCTTCCTCTCTTGTCATTCCGGTATCCATAAGTGCTTCCTTCCATCTGTAATGGAAAAGCACGTTGCCTACATCAAAAATCAGGTTGGTTATCATCTTCTCTTTCCTATCCTGTCAACTGTAAATCCAAATATGCATCCGCAGATGCCGCCGATAATATGACCGAACTGGGAAATATTATCCTTAACGAATATCGCATTGTATATCTCGGTGGTGAGGTAAAGCAGACATACAAGTATGAGCGTGAGCGGTATCTTTCCCTGTTCGATACTCGTCATCGAAGAAAGGATGATAAAGCAAAATACCACACCGCTCGCTCCGAGGAGCGATGAGTTCGGCATCAGCAAACAGTTAAGTATGCCGGTGACTGCCGCATTTACAAGGATCATGAGCAGAGTGTTCCTGCTGCCGTATTTCTCTTCGATTATGGGTCCGAGCAGAAGGAAATACATCATGTTGCCCATATAATGAGATATATCCGCATGACCGAGTACATGCGTAAACAGCCTTACATAAGTAAGAGGATTTGTCAACGGTCCTCTGTATACACTGAAGAGGTATCTGTTGGTCAGCCCCATCGTAATATAATTCAATATGAGCGCTATCAATGATATCAATGCAAATGAAAGTATGACCGGTGAATTGTACTGGATCATGCTCAGTTTGCCGCGTATGCCTTTTCCTGTTCTGCTGCTGCTTTGCAGCCTCCGATATTTTTTCATGTCATGTCCTCAGATCAATTTTGAATATGTATCTACATAGAACTGTCTTTCCTTTGCCGCGATACGCTTGGGAACGCTCTCGGCTTCGGGATGGCACAATGCAAGCTTCATTGCAACACAGCCTTTTTCAAGCACATATGCCGTGGCCTCAACATCACTTTCATTGCTTCCTACGCAGATCGCTCCCTGACCCGCTATGAGGACCGCTCCGTTTCCTTTGAGTCCCTTTACGATAGCGGAAGCCGATTCGAAATGAGCCTTCTTTCCGATCTTTCCGATCACGCGTACATATTCTCCGACGATCTGTGCCTGATCGTCAACGTAAGGCACAAAACCTTTTGCGGTCTTTCTGCTCACATCGACTATGTTCGGAAGAGTCACATGATATATGCAGCTTACATTCCTATCCTCGTATATCTTTGAATGTATAAGGGCGACCTTGTTAATATTTCTCTTGAACAACCCTCTTCCCAGAGGCTTTTTGTCACCGCGGTTGTATGTATATTCTTTTTCTCCGAGAGTGAGTGTTATGTTTTCTCCTTCTATATGGCTGATGCCGTAATCCACAAAGCCTGCGGGATTAAGGTCTTCATCCCCTGCCCACTCAACTCTGTCCGCATCGCTTATCCGGGCAGCGCTTTCGTCCACTATAAGCTCTACTCCGTCATCTGCCGGCTTAACCTCTTCGTTAAGCATCTCTTCCTCTATGACCTTAACCTTGTCAAAGCCCGAGATGAGCTTGTTGTATTTGTATTTACATACCTGCTCCATGATCGAACTGATCTCAAAGGCATTCTCGAGATCGCTTCCCATGCAGAGCACTCCGTGGTTTCTCAGCAGCATTGACGAACAGCCTGCGGATTTTTTCAAAGTCTTTTTTACCTGTTTTCGTAACTTTTCACTCGAAGACATGCCGTATGCGGCACAGGGGATCCTGTCTCCGAGGAAGGTCTTCTCTTCGTCCGTAAGTTCAACGTCCTGTCCGAGTATGCTTATCGCAGTTGCATAGATCTGATGTGTATGGATCACAAAGTTGACCTCCGGTCTCATCGCATATACATCCGCATGGATACCGCATTCGGATGAAGGATTGTTGAAGCCCTCGTATGAGCAGTCCTTAATATTTACGACCACGATGTCATCCTCGGTCAGTCCTTCGTAAGCCTTGCCGCTCGGAGTGACCACAAACTGCGTATCGCTTATCCTCGCACTTATATTGCCCCAGGTCCTGACTATAAGGCCTTCAGCCTGAAGCCTGTGTCCCGCTTCTATAACAAGCCTTTTTGCTTCCGTTATGTCATATGCCATGCCGTATCCTCCTTTTCGGGCACTGCTGCCCTGTATCATTCCTGTCTTCCTGCCTTCTTGTTGATATACATATATTCATCAACCCGTTTTATGTATTGTTCTATGTTTTCCTCGCCCATCGGATCGGTCAGAAGATAACCGCTGCTGGCAGTAAGCCTGTAAGGCAACCTCAGCTCGTCGCCCCTCTTTGAAACGGTACTCTTCATTCGTTCACTCAGATACTTCAGCATCTGCGCATCCTCACAGGCTCCGATCGCAACAAACTCGTCCCCTCCGTATCTGGCCGCCATCCATCCTGCGGGTAAGCACTCCTGGATGACCGAGGCGATCGTCCTTACCGCCATGTCTCCCTGAAGGTGGCCGAAGGTATCATTGATATCTTTCATGTGGTCTATATCCATAAAAAGGATGCCGTTCTTCCTGCCCATCGAATGTACTTCCTCAAACGCGGGCTTGATTATCCCCTCATAGCCCAGTCTGTTGTACAGTCCCGAAAGCGAATCCTTTACGGAAAGTTCGAGAAGCTCGGCATTGACAAGATTCAGGCTCATCGTCTTTCTGTATTTCTCAAGCAACTCGCCCATTCTGGTCATATAAGCATAGAGCGTACGGTCCGCCATATTGTCCATCGCATCCTTAAACAGGATATATCCGAAGATATTTTCCTTATTGTGCAACGATGAAATGATATAAATATGCGAATCCCCGTCATTTTCATACATGGGGACGATCTCTTTTGGATCAAAATGATCCAGGTTGTAGCTTATCTCATTATGAACGCCTACGATAACCTCCATGTCATCATCATAGCCGGTCTTATTCAGTTCGTCTTTTCCTGTCAGTATACTCTGTCTGTATCTGCGTCCCAGTACGATCGCAAAGCCGTCTTTTTCGTAATCGTGATTTCTCTCAAATTGTGTCCGGAGCACTCCGGCCAGATCCTCGAACTTCTGTGTCCTGAAGAAAGCATTCTCGATATTGCTCAAAGACCATTCAAATATGACATTCTCCTCTGTCTTTATGAAGCTTTCTCTGGCCAGTTCTTTTCTCGCCTTATCGGCTCCCTCACCCACATCACAGCCGCAGCTTTCTCCGAGAACAAGCTTGCAGATGTAATTCTTCTCGCGGATCTCTCCGTCCTCGATCATATCATACAGCATCTCCACTGCCCCGCAGCCCATATCTTCAAACGGCTGGGCCATGGTAGTGATGGAAGGATAATAGGCCCTGCCGAGTGCCACGCAGTCGTAGCCTGTCACCATCACATCTCCGGGTACACTGTAACCCGCTTCGGTGAGTGCCGTACATACAGCCATCGCGCCGTAATCATTGGCGCACATGATCACATCAGGCAGTCCGCGCTTGCTCGAAGCCATCATCTTAACGGTCTTCTTGACCTGTCTGAATTCCCAGTTGCAATAGTATATATCTCTGTCATGTATGATCATACCGTGCTTCTCGAAGGTATCTGTTATGCCTTCGACTCTCCGGTTTGACTCTTCATTTTCCTTATTGCCCGCTATGATCGCAACGTTCTTTATGTCATGCTCATTTATTATATGCTCACTTAAGATACACATGGATTCGTAGTTTTCACAGGAAATAAAACCCAGTCCCTCCTGCTTTACACCCATGCTGACAGCCGGTATCCCTTTTTCAAGAAATTCCTTTCTCATCCTCTCGGTCTCATGTTCGGAATTCAATGATCCCGGCACGATGATCACACCGTCGAAATCCTTAAAATCCGGAAGCCTGTGTATATTAAACTCACCACGGTTATATTCGTCCGTTTCTTTATACTGCGAATATGTGAGGAAGATAAATATGTCTATCCCCTTCTCATCCGTATAACGCTGCATGCCTGCGACGATATTTTTTACTCCCTGGTTGTACCAGCCGTTCGCTATCACAGCTATCTTTTTCTTCATCCGTAAACCCCGCGCAAAATATTGTAACCTTTTTGTTATTATACCAAATCACGCTGCAACAAAAAAGAGTCCCGAGGGACCCTTTTTTGAAAAATACAATGTGAAGTTTTTATTCTTTAGAGATGAATTTACCTCTCTTAGAAACAACATCAAATATAACCGCTGCAAGAAGAACCGCACCTTTAACGACCTTCTGCATGTTCTGATCAACACCCATAAGTGACATACCGAGGTTGATGATACCCATCAGTGTAGCACCGATGATAACTCCGGGAACCGTACCGATTCCGCCGTATGCCGAAGCACCACCTATGAAGCAGGAACCGATGGCATCCATCTCGTAGTTCTGACCGTATGTAGGCTGTGCTGATGTAAATCTTGCGATAGTTACCATACCTGCGAGTGCTGCAAGGAATCCCATGTTGGTGTATGCAAGGAAGTAAACTCTGTTGGTATCGATACCTGAGAGCTTTGTTGCCTTCTCATTGCCACCAACTGCGTAGAAGTAACGACCTACCGTTGTATTGCCTGTGATATAACCGTAAACGATTACAACGATCAATACCCAGATAAGCACTGTCGGGATACCCTTGTGCTGTGCGAGTCTGAAGCAGAAAGCAAGGATGACAACACTTATAAGTACTGTCTTTACTATCTCACCGGTCATGCTGCCGTCATAACCGTTGTTTGCTCTCTTCTTCATGTTTACTACCTGAAGGACCACAAATACTGCAACTGCCAGAACACCGAAAAGCAAACATGTAATATTTAAACCACCGTTTCCGAAAAGATCCGGAATATAGCAGTTAGCACCACCACCGAAAAGTTCTACAAATGTTTCCTGACTCTTGATAGATACTGTCATACCGTCAAGAACCGTATTGCTGAGGCCTCTGAAAGCGAGCATGCCTGCAAGTGTTGTGATGAAGGGAGGGATCCTTACATATGCGATCCAGAATGCCTGGAAAGCTCCGATCGCCGTTCCCGTTAAAAGCATGATGAGTATCGCTACATAAATGTTTACGTTATGCTCCATCATGAGTACAGCTCCGACCGCACCTACGAAACAAACGACCGATCCAACGGAAAGATCGATGTTACCACCGGTCAGGATACATAACAGCATACCTGTTGCAAGAATGAATACGTATGCATTCTGTGAGATCAAACTGCTGACATTCATCGGGAGGAGAAGATTTCCTCCTGTCATTATCTGAAAGAAAATCGTAACCAATACGAGTACGATGATCATGGTATACTTTTTGACGAAATCCATCGTCTTTACAGCTGAACTGTTCATATTCGTCTTACGCTCCTTTTCTATTTACTGCTGATGATATGTGACATTATTATTTCCTGTGTTGCTTCTTTGCCGTCAAGTTCTCCGACCATCCTGCCCTCGTTCATGACATATATCCTGTCACACATACCGAGGATCTCGGGCATCTCGGATGAGATCATGACTACCGACTTACCTTCAGCTACCAGCTGATTCATGATACAGTAAATCTCGTACTTGGCACCTACATCGATACCTCTTGTAGGCTCGTCCAGTATAAGTATATCCGGATCCGCAAACATCCACTTGGCGAGCAGTACCTTCTGCTGGTTACCACCGCTCAAGTTTCCTACATTCTGTTCAACTGTAGGACATTTTGTCTTTAATTTTTCTTTGTATTCAACCGCTACCGCATATTCCTTATGCTTATCGATGATCGATCTTTTGCTTACCGCTTCCAGATTTGCGAGTGTGGTATTGATCTTTATCGGATTGCTCAAGATCAGACCGTTGCCCTTTCTGTCTTCGGTTACATATGCAAGTTTATGCTTGATAGCGTCCTTTACTGTTTCGAGATGAACCTCTTCACCGTTGATGAAGAGCTGTCCGCTTATATTGTCGCCGTAGCTCTTGCCGAACAGGCTCATCGCAAACTCCGTACGTCCGGCTCCCATCAGTCCTGCGATACCGACTATCTCGCCCTTACGTACTTTGAAATCAACGTGGTCGACAACCTTTCTTTCATGATAAAGGGGATGGTATACGTTCCAGTCCTTTACCTCCATCATGACCTCACCCTGAAGGATGGCTGCATCTCTTTTCGGGAATCGGTCGGCTATCTCTCTTCCGACCATGCCCTTTATGATACGAGGCTCTGATACATCATCCGTAAGCTTATCAAGTGTCTCTATCGTAGCGCCGTCTCGGATGACCGTGATCTTGTCGGCTACGTAGCTTACTTCGTTAAGCTTGTGTGAAATGATAATTGATGTCAATCCGTTTTGTTTGAATTTAAGAAGCAGGTCAAGAAGTGCCTTCGAGTCCTCTTCGTTAAGTGATGATGTAGGCTCATCAAGGATGAGGAGCTTGGCATTCTTTGCAAGTGCCTTTGCTATCTCAACCAGCTGCTGCTTACCTACACCTATATCTTTAATCAGGGTACGGGGTGATTCGTGAAGACCTACCGTCTCAAGATATCCCGCTGCCTTATCATAAGTTTCGTTCCAATCAATCTTATATGAAGTTCCTCTTTCATTGCCGAGGAACATATTCTCGCCTATAGTCATATACGGAACAAGTGCCAGTTCCTGATGGATAATAACTATACCCTTATGTTCACTGTCTTTAATATCGCCAAACTGACAAACTTCTCCGTTGTATATAATGTCGCCTTCGTATGTTCCGAAGGGATATATACCGCTTAAAACATTCATCAAAGTGGATTTGCCGGCACCGTTCTCACCAACGAGAGCATGTATCTCGCCTTCCTCCACCTGCAAATTAACATTATCAAGTGCCTTTACTCCGGGGAATGTTTTGGTTATATTTTTCATCTCAAGCAATATGTTAGCCAATTGTATTCCTCCCAACCGTTTAGGTAATATCTTCTTCATTAAGGCAGGCGGGTGTTACCCGCCTGCTTAGGTAAATTATGTATTCAGAATTACTGAAGATCTTCTGCCTTGTAGTATCCTGAATCGATCAACAATGTCTTGTAGTTGTTAACGTCTGCAAATACGGGCTCGCAAAGGTATGAAGGAATGATTCCTGTACCGTTGTCGTATGTCTTTGTATCGTTAACCGGAGCTTCTGTACCCTTCATGATAGCGTCAACCATCTTTACTGTCTGGTCTGCAAGTGTACGTGTATCCTTGAAGATTGACATTGACTGCTTGCCTGCGATCATGTTCTTTACGTTAGCTATATCACAGTCCTGACCTGTGATGATCGGCCAATCACCTGTGTAGTTAGCTTCAAGAGAGTTAGCAACACCGAGTGCTGTAGAGTCGTTTGAACACAGAACTGCGTCTAACTTTGTTCCGTCTGCATAGTTAGCTGAGATGATAGCATCCATTCTTGACTGTGCATTCTCTGTTGCCCAGTTAGCTGTAGCAACCTGATCGAATTCTGTCTGGCCTGACTTAACAACAAGCTTGCCTGCGTCAATGTAAGGCTGAAGAACGTCCATAGCACCACCGAAGAAGAATCTTGCGTTGTTGTCACCGGGGTCACCTGTTACAAGTTCGATATTGAACGGGCCTGCTGCATTGTCAAGATCAAGCTGATCTCTGATGTACTCGCCCTGCTTTGTACCTACCATGTAGTTATCAAATGTAGCATAGTAAGAAACTGCATCTGAGTTCATGATAAGACGGTCATAAGCGATAACAGAAACGTTCTTCTCTTTTGCCTGCTCAAGAACTGTTCCGAGTGAATCACCATCGATAGATGCGATTACGAGAACCTTACATCCTGAGTTGATCATGTTCTCGATCTGAGAAACCTGTGTAGCGATATCGTTTGAAGCATACTGAAGATCTACATCATATCCTGCTTCTTTTAACTTAGCTTCCATGTTTGAGCCGTCCTGATTCCATCTCTGGAGATCCTTTGTAGGCATTGCAACACCAACTTTGTTAGAGTTTGATCCGCCTGCTCCACAGCCAACCAGCATAGAAGCAACCATTGTTAACGCTAAAAATGCGCCCAAAAGCTTTTTCTTCATTCTTTTTTTCCTCCCTAAAGAATAGTTTTATTGCTTACACTACGACAATAACACAAAAAAAATAGGAATAATTTACGACATTCTTCAATTTTTTTAGGTTTGTTTTACATAAAAAAAGACCATGCTAGCATTTTTTTGTTGCCGACATGGTCATTTTTCGAATTTGTACTATTAATTAGGCATTTTTGACGGAACGTTCAGATAAACATCCTCTTTAAGATGGAAGCCGCTGTTTATTATGACTTCATTCATATTGGCTTCGGTAACGGCTATCGGATCGAGCTTTACATACGGCACATCGTAGGTCCCGTCATTGAAGCTGCTCACATCGTCACCCGTTATGGCTTCACCTTTTACAAGTGCTATCGTACACTCGGCAGCTCTCGTCGCCAGTCTCTCAACAGGCTTGTACACCGTCATGATCTGTGTTCCCTCGACTATCCTCTGGCATGCCTCCAGATCCGCGTCCTGTCCGACGACGAGTTTTTCTCCCGCCAGACGGTTCTCTGCAAGCGCACGGACTACCTGGCTCGCAAGATTATCATTTCCGCACATGATGCCGTCGGTCTGCTCGATAATGTCCAGATGATCATATACATAATCGCCCGCAAGCTCCGCTCTCCAGCCTTCCGCATGCATGGTGTCGAGTATTTCCACATTATTGTCTTCCATCACCTTAGTGAATCCGTCCTCGACCTGCTTAACGTTGTCGTCGGCTGTGGCGCCCCCGAGCATTACGACCTTTCCGTCAGACAATCCGTTATCAATAAAGGCCTCTCCCATCAGAGTTCCTACTTCGTAATTGTCAAATGATACATAAAGGTCCACGTTTGCATCATGTATGAGTCGGTCGTAGGCTATGACCTTTATGCCTTCATCCCTTGCCTTCTTGACCGAATCCGCAAGGCTGTCGGAATCGATACAGATTATCACTATCGCATCCATTCCCTTGCTTATGAAATAATCTATCTGCTTCTTCTGCTCTTCGATGTCGCCGTTGGCATTCTGCACATTGACCTCGGCTCCCATTTCCTTTGCCATTGATACAAATATATCCCTGTCTCTCTGCCATCTCTCTATGACAAATGAATCAAAGCTCATCCCTATCTGTATCTTGTCATTCTTCGGCTCTTCGGTGACGTTTTTCCCTATCTCCTGTTTTTCACAGCCTGTCATCATAAGCAGGACAAGCGCTAAAACCATGCACATTCCTTTTCTATGCTTCACTGGTCTTTCCTTCCTTATACTCAGTCGGGGATATACCGACATTTTTCTTGAACGATCTGCTGAAATAATTGGGATCAGAATATCCGCACATCGTACAGATCTCCTTCATGGAATATTCGGTGTTTATGAGCAATTCCTTGGCTTTGTCTATCCTGATACCCGTGAGGTACTCGATAAAATTCTCTCCGGTCTCCTCTTTGAATATCTTACTGAAATAATATGGTGAGATATTTACCTTTCTCGATACGTCATCCAGCGAGATATCCTTGGCATAATGCGATCTGATGTAATCCTTCGCCTGCTCTATGATGCTCGAAGACTTCTCCTCGCGCTTGCTCAAGATATTCCTGCAGGCATCCCCTATTTTCTTTAAGAACCAGTTCTTCATGGAATCCAGATCGTTCATCTCCATGATCTGCGGCAGATACTCGTTCCTTGAAGTGAACTTGTATATCTGACCGCCGTTGTTGTAGGCGATACGCTCTCCCCAGAGCGCAAATTCCAGTATCTTGAGTTTTATGCCCATTATATTGCTGTTGTTTGTCTCACGCATCCATTCGAAATAATTGTCGGCACTTGCAATGGCTCCGTCCATATCGCCTTTTTCAAGCTTTTCGAATATAGCCTTTTCAAGATCCACCGGATAGTTTTCCTCGTATTCGCACCCGATCGGAAGGTCGGCTACATGTGCGACCGTTCCCGTGGTGGCCACGAGAGCTCTCAGGGCTTCCTGATAGGACTCACTCATATTGTCGAGGTTCTTGACGCTTCCTATACCGATCCTGAAGCTTATCTCGGTCTTCTTTCTTAAGTTTCTCGCAAGATCCCTCGCCCTGTTTATCAGTTCTATCCTTTCATTGTAATCGTCAAAGGCTTCGGGGCACGGAACAAGGACCGCTATCTTATTGGCCATGACCGTCCCAACTACGCAGTGGAACTGTTCTTTTAGGTTCTCTCTTATTTCCTTATATCTGGCACTGATCCTAACGCTGCTTCCGATGGCATTGGTCATGTGATTGCCTTCCTGCTCATCGCCGCATACGACTGCCAGCATGAAACCGTAGTCGCTGTCCAGTCCAAGTATGGTCTTATAGCTGTCTATATCCTCCCTGAAATGCTCCTGGAGAAGTATATTGTATACAAGGCCGCTTTCTATGATCGGTTCGACCGTCTCGAGTTTCTCTTTTACAAGAAGCTCGTTGCTGCGTTTTTCCCTGTCGGCATCTATCCTGTTCATGCCCTTGCGGATGGCCGCGACGATCTTCGTCCTTTCCATGGGCTTGGTTATGTATTCCATTACGCCCAGTTTGATCGCTTCTTTGGCATAATCGAACTTGTCATAGGCTGACATTACTATGAATACGGTTCCCTTTGAAAAGTTGCGGATCTCCTTCATGGCTTCTATGCCGTTTATTCCGGGCATCTGTATGTCCATTATCGCTATGTCGGGCCTGTATTCCTCTGCAAGCTCTATGACACTTCTTCCCGTCTTTGCAAACCTGATCTCGCATTCACTTCCGAATTCCTTTTCTATTATGAACTTCAGGGAGTCGATGACTATACCTTCGTCATCAGCCAGCATTATCTTATACATTTTCATTCTCCGTATTTGTATTGGGTATCCTTATGATGGTCTCAACTCCGAGATCCTCTCCCTCACATGTGATGCTTACCGCTTCGGGATCGTCCGTGTACAGCCTTATCCTTGCTATCACATTGTCAAGACCTATGCCGTTGGACTCCTTCTTGTCCTCGCTCAATACGACCTTTCCCCGGAGGATCCTGTCGATTTCTTCGGGTCCTATACCCTTGCCGTTATCCTTGATCATGATGCAGACTCTGTCTCTGTCCCTGTATACCTTGAGCCTGATCATGCCCTTGTCACCCATTTCCCTTATGCCGTGATTTACGCTGTTCTCCACTATGGGCTGCAATATCATGCTCGGCATCTCCACATTGAGCAGTCTTTCATCGACCTGCTTCTCGTAGTGGATATCTCCCGAGAACCGCACGTTGAGTATACGTATATAGTTGTCGACCAGATTGACCTCTTCCCCTATGGTAACGGGTTTGTCCTGCTTCTTAACATTATATCTGAAGAAGTCGGCAACCGTCTGTACATATTCGTAGGTCCTGTCCGCGCCCTCCATCATGGCAAGTTGTGCGCCCGCGTTCAATGTGTTGAACAAAAAATGTGGGTTTATCTGCGCCTGCAGATATTTTAGCTGGGCATCCTTAAGATGGGTCTCCATCATGAGTTCCTTTTCCTTAAGGGCACGCTCCACTTCCATGCTCTGTCTCTGCTTCTCGATATATTCCCTGATATTGACGACCATCTTGTTGAAGGCGTTGGTCACGACACCGATCTCATCCTTTGATGAGACCTTTACCAGCTCGGCATCGAGATTGCCACCCGCCACCTCATCGGCAGCGGTAGCCAGTTCACCCAAAGGTGCGATGATACGGCTTACAAGACTTATGATTATAAATACATTGCCCACGATAACCGCTCCGAGGACGATGACACTTATCTTTTCAAATGTCATAAAGCTTTTGGACAGCCTGTTGTAATTCTCGGAGTTCTTGGCAAACTGTTCTCTGTTAAGCGCGATGATGTAGTTTGAAAGGTAATTGTACATATCCGTTGCGGACTCGTATCTTACCCTGTACTTCTCTACATTCCGCCCACGCTTTGCCTCTATGGCCTGACGGACTATGAGCAGATAATTCTCACTCATGTATTTGATGTTGCGTTCCATCCTGTCGTAGGACATATCCGTAATTTGCGTATTCATCTCCTGGATCAGCATACTGTAAGCCTGATCGCTCCTGTAAAATTCCTCGAGCGAATCACTGGTCTTGGCATTGAGGTATGTCGTCATGCTGTCCTGAACGTCATCAAGTGCATCCGACAGTTCATTGAGCTGTCTGTTGTCCTGGTAGACCATATCCATTTCCAAAGACATTCCGTTGATACCGACGATCAGAAATACATTTACGATAAATACAAGAACATTGGCAAGTATATATATACCGCTTATCTTTTTTCTCAGAGGAAGGTCCCAGAATCTACTCAGCATTCTCTTCCTCCTTTGTCATGTACATCGAAACATTGGACTTGTTTATAAGCATGACATCCGCCGTGAAATACTGGCTCGTCGCACCGAGTTCATTGTATTCTTTCAGGGCTTCGACGCAGTATTCTCCGAGCTGCGCCGTATCGATGAAAATAGTGGAATAAACAACGTCTCTGTTTATCGCATTGACAATGGTATCGGAGTTGTAATATCCGAGTATGGTAACCTTGCCTACAATGTTGTAGTCTACGATGGCCTGATATACACAGGTCGTGGTCAGCTCGTCGAGAGCCACTATGATATCGGGAATATCCTGATTCATGAAGATATCCCTGACGGATTCCTCAACGGAAAATGTATTGGTATTATCAACCGCAACAACATTTATCTCGGTATCCGAACTGCTGCCGAGGCGCTGTTCTACGGTTTCCTGGAGCGCAGAGACTATTATGTTCTGTCCGGATGTCTGATTGTTTGAATTGACAAGGACCGCAACATTCAATGTATCATCGTTGCCCATCTCCTGCGCGGTTCTTTTTTCATTGATGATCTCTATGACCTGTCCGCCGTACTCACGTCCGATATTGTAACCGCCGACACCCACGAAGCTGCATCGGCTGCTCTTGGTATTGTCATTTAACAGAGTAACGACCGGTATGCCTTCATCCACGGCCTCGTTGATGAGCCGGGTCATCTCTTCGGACTCATCGGCTTCGACTATTATGCCGTCAACCTGTGATGATATGGCTATCTTGAAAAGATCGTTCACAGTATAATCCGAGGGCAGGCTGTCACCGAGCATGTCCACATATATGGATTCCTCCTGCCCCGTATCAAAGGCGCCCTTATAGACCGCCTGCATGAAAGACGACTTCCTGTTATCCGTGATCATAACGTAGTATTTATCGTATTCCTTTCCCTTATCGGTCTGGTTGAAGCCTTTGATATAAAACTGATAGAAAATGACAATCACTATCAGTGTCACCATCAGCAGAGCCACGGTCAAAAGCAATGTTCTGTTGTAAATCTTTTTGTTCAGATCATTTTCCATTGGTATTCTTAAGTGCTTCCTTCATCGCAGATACATCCCCCGCTGTCGTTTTCGCTTCGGGATCGTATCTGAATCTCGTATATATCGAAGTAGGCAGGAAAAAATCCACCTCGTGCTTTTCCCTGACCTCGTCAGCATTTTCAAACGGCGTGTTGGTCGCTTTTATATTGCTGCCTTTTTTCTTATAATACAACAGTTTTTTCCTGTATATATATCTTAACTTTTCATAATCGGTTCCACTGAACAGTCCCGGTCTTCTGTTCTTTCTTCCCGCTCTTTCTATGTGTTCCCTTATCTCGGTTCCGTCGGCAAGTCCGACGTCTTTCCTTTTGTTGCGGTCTTTTCTCATGTAATCCTTGAAAAAGCTTCTCAGGGATTCAATGAGCATCATAAGACCGATCAGTAATGCGGTTATAAGTGCCAGGGCAAGCAGGATATTCAGCAGTTTCTGCAGCACAGGATTGCCTTCGCCTTCATCCGGAAGATTTCCCATGTCGAACTGAGCCCTGTCGATGATGCTTTCATCAAAGCCCTCACCCGTCAGTATCGAGAACCAGAATCCCAATAGTGCCTCTTTTATCCGCTCTCCCAGCAATACGAGAGCATTGATAAAGTTCTCCGCCCTGATGAGTATTATCATAAGGATACCGGCAAATACGACCAGACCTGCACCTATCGAGGTCTTGATGAACATTTCCTTTACCGGCATGTCACTTGTCAGCTGTCCCGAGAGCAGGAGTTCATTGATGTTGTACAGTACGAGTTTTACCGCCTCGAAAATAATAAATGCTATGAGATACCCGTATACGGTGACCGCAAGCTCGGCCGGCGCTTTCTTCGCCATAAGGATGATATTTAAGATCACGAACAGTATTCCCACGGGCCAGGCTATATCGGAAGCCTCCCTCGCGTTGTCATTGATCCAGTAATAGTTATTGAACGCCACGAGCACAGCGGCAAAGCCGATCATCTTGATCTGAGTCATGACATCAAGAGGAAGGCATGCGACCGCTGCTATAACCAGTATATTGGCAACCAGAAATACGATAAACCGATCGATAACACTCTTCATGATATATGAACAAATGATGATCAGTGCGATCAGGATATGCTCGATCGGCACGTATCCCGCCTCCATACCGAAAGCGATCATGATATCAACGGATGATACCACAAAGAACCAGAGTATTAAGTTGATGATATCAATGGCATAACTAATACGTTTTGTCTTCATTCTTTATGATCCATCCCGTATAATCATCTGTTTTAAACTCGTTTTCGATACCGATCATCTCATATTCCGGAACGATAAAATGTATCCTGTGTCCCGATGCGAGAAGCTTTTTGTATTCGCCCGTCACATCCGGCTTTCTGTTGTTGGATACGATCAGGTATTCAACATTGCCCGATGTGCTTACGATCTTCTGCTCCATGAGTTTTGCAAAACCGGTCGGCTTCTGTGACACATCGATCCTTGCCAGAGCGAGTTCGACCGTCCTTATATGCGACATATCGGCTCCCGCCTCGATCTCCGGAGCGGGTCCTTCATAGTCAAGGCCGTTTGTATACAATCCGACGGGTATCTTTGATGTGATAAACCGTCTCACTATGCACATGGCTATCCTGATGCACCATTCCGCCATATCTTCCTGATGCTGCATCGAATTGGTCTCCGTGTTGATCAATACAACAACCTTCTTTGAAAATGTCGTATTGTAGGTGTTGACCTGAAGATCATTCAGTCTCGCCGTGACCTTCCAGTTTATGCTGTGCATATTGTCGTACGGTTGATAATCCCTTATTCCCGCAAATGTGAACGGATCGTCGTTTATGTGTACATTCTTCTCTATCTCACCGAGAAGATTGTTGATCTCGGTCGTAACATCCTTATGCGCGATCATTGACGGCAGAACACATACATCCGCCGCATGCTGCCTTGACTCTATCATCTTTTCATCAAGGAAGAGCGATCTGCAGATGACATCCATGCTCTCCATCCCGTACAATCCCCTGTGTGAGCACACGAAAGGATAAGTCCTTGTTATCTTCTGAAAGGGCATGACCGTGTAGAATTCATTTCTGTAATACTTGTCGGTCACGCTGGAGCTGTCCTTCCTTTCAAATAAAAAAGTTCTCGTTATCGAAAATTTTATCTGAAGCACGGGCAACGGAAGTCTCTTGCCGTTGGTTATGACTTCCCTCAGGGTATTTTCCTCGCCTTCATAGAGGACTTCCCTGTCAAAGTCTATATCAACGTCAAGATTTTTATTCCAGAATTTTTTGTACAGCTTATATTGAATTAGGTAAAGCAGCGCGGCACATGCCAGCGCGATAATCAATCTCATCTGCCGCTTAGATCCTCACTCGGAACGGTAACATGACCCACAAGTTCTTCGACTATGGTCTTCTTGCTTTCATAATTGGTTGCCGAATGAAACAGCATCCTGTGTGTAAGAACGGGAACCGCCAGTTTCTTTATATCCTCGGGCGTGCAATAATCCCTTCCCTGTGTCAGAGCATATGCCTTGGCTGTGTTCTGAAGTGAAAGGGCCGCTCTCGGGCTTGCTCCCATAAGTACCGACCTGTGATGTCTCGTGGCCTGTACGATATCGACTATATATTTTACAAGATCCGGATGGAGCTTTATCGTCGTTGCGGTTTCCTGCATATCCGCGATATCCTGCAGGTTCATTACGGCACCTATGGACTCCAGCGGATCATTCGATGTGAATCTGTTGAGCATCGCGATCTCTTCCTCTGCTGACGGAAAGCCCATTGACAGCTGCATCGTAAATCTGTCGAGCTGAGCCTCCGGAAGCGGAAATGTTCCCGCGGTCTCGATCGGATTCTGTGTTGCTATTACAAGAAACGGCCTGCCCAGTTTCTTCGTATCTCCGTCAACGGTGACCTGCCCCTCCTGCATCGCCTCAAGAAGCGCAGACTGGGTTCTGGGCGTTGCCCTGTTTATCTCATCGGCCAGAAGGATGTTGGTCATGATCGGTCCTTCGACAAATACAAACTTATCTTCGTTCCTGCTGAAGATATTGAGTCCCGTGATATCGGCCGGAAGCAGATCGGGAGTGAACTGTATCCTCGAAAACCTGCCGTCTATCGATGCGGCCAGTGTCTTGGCAAGCGTTGTCTTGCCTGTTCCCGGTGTATCTTCCAGCAGCACATGTCCCCCGGATATCATCGTTGTGATCACCATTTGCACGGTATCCTCGTTGCCGATGATGACCTTCGAGATATTTTCCTTCATAAGATCGATTTTTTCTTTTACTTTACTGATGTCAGCCAATGCCATTTGATGCTCCTCCTGTCTTTGAACGTCGGCCCGTCGGAATTCGACTGTGTCGAAGGGCCGACGCTGCATGTCAAGTTTTCGCAGAAAACCTGACACGATCCTAATATCTATCTGAGTTCATATATATCCACAAACAGTCTCTCTCCCACAAGTTCAAAACCCGTGAGCTTGTCGTCTGCTTTTATCATCTCTTCCATGATATCGTCCGAATTGTCGCTCCGGCACGTATACACATATATCCTGTCCGCGTTGTTTAAGATATCATCCTTAACATCACCCTCATGATCCATATCCAGAAAATAGATCTTATCATAGTTCATAAGCTCCGGTCCGTCGTTCCAGATCATCCACTCATTCGCCGGATTGTAGATGTATGCGATCACATCGTCAGCGTGTTCCTCCGACCATGCACGGTTTTCCTTGGCATCCTCGTAGATAAAGAAAACCTTGTCATGCATGAGTCCCACTGTCTGCGTAACACACGCAGCCGCAAGTATCACAACAGCGATCATGCGGTGTGCGCCGACCTTGGCTGACAGCTTAACGATCACGGTGACTGTTATCAATATGATGAGACCGTATACCGGACATTCATATCTGAGCGCCTCGGGCGGATTGCTCGGCATCATGCCGGTCTTGCATACCACAAGAAAATATGACAGCGTCACAAGCACGCAGATTACCGTCCCCGCATCAGGGGTGATCCCTTTATATTTTCCCTTCTTAAAGCCGTAGCCGTAGAAAAGATATATGAGCAATGCAAGTATGGCAAGCACAAAGAAGCTTCCGCTGAAAGTGTAATCATTTAAGATCTGCACGAAAAAATTGAACCTGTCCGCGGTATTTGAGATATCCATGAATGCTTCGGTCGCTTCATTTCCCCTGTAACCGGAGAAGATGTGCGAAAGCATCGCAGGATAGTAGGCGATCGCGAGTCCCAGAGCTGCCACAACGCTCGCTCCGTAGATTATTGCTTCCTTTCTCATGCGCTTTACGAAAAAGAAATATATGCAGGTATATGCCGTAAGGAAAAATACGAATATGAAACTGTAATAATGCGTGAGGAAGCCCGCAAGCGCGATAAGTGCCCCGAACACATACAGCAGTCTGATCTTCGCGGGATTCTTGAAAACATACATGTGAAGGAGAAGTATCCCGAAGCATTCGGCGGTCAGCATGACATACATGCGTATGAACGTGACCGTGCTCAGATATCCCGGCGACAGCGCAAACAAAACAAGCGTGAACACCGTAACATACCTGTCATCGCCGCCAAAGTATTCGGCGATCTTCCAAAGCAATATTAGACATATCAGATAAAATACGAGATTTATGGCAAGACCCTGCCATTTTGAAAATGTATCCGGTGTCAGAAAACACACGATACGCAGAATATAATAATATAACGGCGGATGCACGTCATAGGTCTGACTGAGCTTCACGCCCGAAAGATTCAGGCTGTCACCGCGGAGAGCCATGTATTCGCTCTTTATCTCATCAACGTCCTTCCATTCACCGTCAAAGGGATGAAGGCCGTATGTGACATTGGTCGAATAATATGAATAGTTCTCATCGTAATGAAATCCCTGTTTCTTTACGCAAAAAACAAAAGCGACCGCCATGGCTGCCACTATTGTTATCCATATTATAAGTTTGTATCTCAATAAATCTTTTTTTACCACCATTTCTTATAAGCCAGTAAAGCCGCAAGCGGAATGATGATCTCACACAACTGTACGAAGAAACCGGCACAGTCCTCTGTTATACCATCAAAGTGTTTATAGGTTACCAGCCAGCAGAATATAAATGTAATGATCGCACCCGTAACGCAGGCGATACCCACACCGGCATCAAAAAATACCATAAAATACGAACATACCATGGCAAGCACGGTAAGCAGCACTATCTGTATCGCACGTAATGCTTTGTTCTCAGGAACATAGATCGCACACTTGCTTTCCTTGGCGTGCTTCAGGGCTAAGATCGAGAGGCCGAACAGACATCTAGACATCACAAAGCCTATGGCAAGTATCGGTATACCGTCTATGGGCATCTCGCTCCATATACCCATATCAAGAAGGTAATAGCAGATGCAGATGATAACGGCAAAATAACCGCTCTGCGGATCCGCAAGTATCTCCATCTTCTTTTCTCTCGACTTATGAGCGCGTAAGGCATCCGTTGTCTTGACAAAGCCCTCAAGATGCACCGAACCCGAAAGTATCATCGGTATGAGAACGTATATTGCAGCGGGCAGTATCGTGTAATTGCACAGATACGGCCACGCCTGTGTCCATCCGTAGGTGAGTCCGGCGATTATGATCCCTATTATGGGAACAAACAACAATATGAATTTAGTGTTCTCCTTATCGGGCTTGGCATGTGCCTTGGGGCTTATTGAAAATGTAGAAAAAGCCATAACAAAGCTTTTGAAAAAACTGTTCATATCAAATCTCCGTTCGGGCAGCGCCTACTCTATGACCACATCGTCGGCATAGTCATTCCAGATTATGCATACCCATGTCTTGCCGGGTGTTATCGGTATCGGGTTGCCGTCCGCATCGACGTAGCTGGCCGGTACTCCGTTATCATTTCTGTACCATGTGCCCTCTATCATCTTTCCCTGCGTAAATACCTGGACCTTGTAACCGTTGTCACCGTGGCAACCGAAAGCAAGGTAGTCATGCTTGTCTCTTACCTCACCGTGGCAATACTGGAAAATAACATTGTCATATGCCAACTGTTCGCCGGTGAGTTCGTCGATCTGCTCTCCGCCGTATTCAAATCTGTAATACTTCTTATCGCTCTCATTGTATTCAAATCTTGACTGAACATATGAGAAGCCGTTCGGCTTGTCTGCCGTCTTTCCACCCGGATAAAGCACCTTTGCACTCTGTGCGTTGTCATAGGTCGTATCTCCCTCTTTCATAAATGTGAACTTGGGAGTGAAACCTTCCTTCAATGTGGTCCTGTATCCGAATTTTTCTATATCTTTTTCAAGTCCCTCCATGTCAACATAGACATTGTGAGGAGCCTTTCTGTCCGAAGTCCTGAAAAATGTGTTCGTAGCGGGTCTGTCTATGCCTGAGACCGCTCCGCTTATATTGTCGACATCATCCGAATTGAGATAATATCCGACATAAGGTGTTGCCTGACCGAAATGACAGTAGATGCAATCATACTCATCGGACAGGAATACGAAATAATCCCTGCAACTTCTTATCGAACCTATCTTCTCAACATTTTCATAATCTTCAAATATACCCATGAGACGGGTTATACGTCCTTCAACCGGACATTCGTAAACGATCGATGCCTGTGCGATACCTGACTGCGGGCAGCCCTCTTTGATATTGTTGAGCATGACTGCGAGCGGACGATGCTGTTGCATCTCTGCCGTAGTCGGCAAACCTGTAAAATAACTTACGATCTCTTCGTCGCTTACGACGGGTGTAACGACTTCCTGCTCGATTTCCTGCGCAGGAGTCGGTTCTATATCAGGCGTATTATAAGCTTCGGCCGGAGTCTTGCATGAGCTGAGCATAAACACAGACAGCACGAGAGCCACAATACCGTATTTTCTTCGCATTGTATTTCTCCTTAGCACACTGACGCTATTCTACGATATTTTACATCTTAACACTCAAAAAATCTACCCTTTTCACATTTATTTTAGATTTCCTTACTGTTATGTGATATTATGTATTTCGTAGCGTGCTCGGGCTTAGAGCCAAAGGAACTCATATGAAACAGGAAACAAAAAGCAATTTCATAGTTCAGGCGGGAATACTGGCATTTGCCGGTATCATAGTCCGGATAATCGGTATACTGTACAGAAGTCCGCTCGTCATGATCATAGGTGATGAGGGTAACGGCTACTACAATACCGCATATCAGATCTATACGATAATCCTGCTTGTGGCTTCCTACAGCATTCCGTCAGCCCTGTCCAAAGTCATCTCGGCCAGGCTGAGTCTGGAACAGTACCGCAATGCACACAGGCTGTTTCTCGGTTCCATCGTCTATGTTGTCATAGTCGGCGGTGTAGCGAGTCTGTTCTGTTATTATTGTGCGGACAGCCTTGTCGGCCACAATTCCGCCATGGTCTTAAGGGTATTTTCACCCACGATCTTTCTTTCGGGACTTTTGGGCTGCCTCAGAGGATATTTCCAGGCTCACAGAAGCATGGTCGAAACCTCTGTCTCGCAGATAGTAGAGCAGATACTCAATGCGCTCGTAAGCATCACGGGAGCTTATTTTCTCATGGCTTCGGTCGCAGGATCAAGTGACACGACACGTGCGATCTACGGTGCCATCGGAAGCGCGGTCGGCACAGGCAGCGGCGTTATCATAGCCCTGCTGTTCATGTTTGCGATCTACCTCCGCCGCAGATCCGGATTCATGGAACGCATAAAGGAGGACAAACATGAGGAAGTTCTATCCGGTGCAAATGTTGCAAGGATACTTCTCGGGATGGTCACACCGGTCGTTTTGAGCACATGCATATATAATCTCAGTACGGCTTCAAATCTTAAGATATATCAGTACATTACCCAGCATGTCCGGGGTATGGACGAAGCAACCTCGACAACACTCTACGGTCTTTTCTCGGGAAAAGCCATGCAGATCATCAATATACCGATCGCTATCGCATCAGCCATGTCGGCTGCCGTGATCCCCGTCGTATCCGGTCTGTTTGAAAGGGCAGATTTTGATGAGATGAGATCCAAGATAGCCGGCTCCATAAAGGTCACGATGCTCATCGCTATCCCCTCATGCGTCGGTCTCTTTGTACTCTCAACTCCGGTCACGATGCTCCTTTATCCGCAGAAAGCAAGCCTCGCAACGGTTTCGATCCTTATAAAGGTTCTGAGCATAGCAGTCATCCTGTATTGTCTGTCCACCTTAAGCAACGGCATACTTCAGGGAACAGGCTTCGTTAACCGTCCCGTTGTACACGCTGCTACAGCTCTCGTGGTCCAGGCGGCTGCACTTCTCGCGATGCTGCTGTTCACACGCCTCGACCTTTTTGCACTTTGCATCGCCAATATCATATATTCTCTGCTCATGTGCATCATGAACGGTCTGTCAATGCGCCATGTCCTTAAGTATGAGCAGGAGATCAAAAAGACCTTCGTTATCCCGGCCGTGTCTGCATTGATAATGGGACTTGCGGCATTTCTTATCAACAAACTCGGTCTAATGCTCTTTGCTTCCGGTTCGGATATTGTACTTGACTGGACGGGTAATGCGATCCTTCTTGTGATCAACGTACTTATATCAGTGACCGTCTACTTTATCATGGTCATTAAACTGGGGGCTCTCGATGAAGCTTCCATACGTTCACTTCCCGGCGGAAAACGCATTTATGCTATAGCACATAAGTTTCATCTGATATGAGCCGTTCACGGGGTCATAAACGTGATCATAAGCCGATGTGCACAAAAACAAAAAAGCAGATGTCAAATCTGCTTTTTTGATATATTCCTTATCTGCGATGGCAGAAACGCCGCTTGGGCGATCAGCCTACTTTGAATTTAAACTTCTGCATTTCTTTCTCGGTGTTGACTTTTTCTATCATAGCTCCGATACCTCTGAGCTTCTCATCGAAATCCTCGTAGCCTCTTTCGATGTACTTGATGTCATCCACTGTTGTGAAACCTTCTGCCGCAAGACCCGCAAGTACGAGTGCCGCTCCGGCTCTTAAGTCAGGTGCCGTGATACCGGCTCCCGTGTATTTTTCAACTCCGTCTATGATGGCTACGCTGCCTTCAACCTTGATGTTGGCGCCCATGCGTACCAACTCGTCCACATAGCGGAATCTGTTTTCAAATATACTCTCGGTTACGATACTTGTCCCGTTTGACAATCCGAGTGCCACCGTGATCTGCGGCTGCATATCCGTAGGAAAGCCCGGGTAAGGTAATGTGTTGACATGTGTATGTCCGAGTCTCTTTGTTGCAACGACTCTGACAGCCTCATCCGATTCCTCGACCTGACAGCCGATCTCGACAAGTTTCGAACTGATGGACTCGAGATGCTTCGGTATGACATTCTTGACTGTCACATCACCCTTCGTGACTGCTGCCGCAAACATAAATGTTCCTGCTTCTATCTGATCGGGGATGATCGCATAATCCGTTCCGTGAAGTCTCTGTACACCCTTGATACGGATCACATCGGTACCTGCGCCTTTTACGGATGCTCCCATACGGTTTAAGAAGTTTGCAACGTCTACGACGTGTGGCTCCTTGGCCGCATTTTCTATAATGGTGGTACCTTCCGCAAGGACTGCCGCCATCATTACATTGATGGTCGCACCTACAGAAACCTTATCAAGATAAATATGTCCGCCTGTCAGCTTGTCGGCCTTGGCGATTATAAGTCCGTGTGAGATCCTGACATCGGCACCGAGTGCCCTGAATCCCTTAAGATGAAGGTCGATCGGACGACTGCCTATGTTACAGCCTCCCGGAAGTGAAACCTCGGCCTCATTGTACTTGCCAAGAAGTGCTCCTATAAGATAATAAGAGCCTCTGATCTTCTTTATATAATCGTCTTCTATCGAATGAACGCGTACTACCTTCGCGCAAACCTTCACGGTATGTCTGTCAGGACGTTCGACTCTGACACCTATGCTTTCCATTGCCTGGATCATAACATTGGTATCTCTGACATCCGGTACGTTTTCTATCAAAACAGTATCATCAGTCATGGTGGCAGCTGCAAGTATCGCAAGAGCTGCATTCTTGGCACCACCTATCTCTACTTCACCTACAAGCGGTGCTCCACCTTTGATCACGTATTGTTCCATTGTTGTCCTCTACATCAAACGCGTTACGTCCCCCAACCACACGTCTGAAACTAAATATGGTATGGTCTGTTTTTTGAACACAAAATGTCGTATACAAAAAGCCCCCAACTTAGTACAGTATACACGTACAGAGACATTTTGTAAATCTGAACATATGTGCGTCTTTCGTGCCCGTGGCCGCATTTCCCCCGCTATATCATAAAATAAGGCAGAGAACCGTTTGCCCGATGCGGCATGTCCTCTGCCTTAAATTCATTAATTCAAATACTTGAGCGGGTTGACCGCAGTTCCGTTGACTCGGATCTCAAAGTGCAGATGCGGTCCGGTACTTACGCCGGAGTTACCGCTCAGAGCTATCTTTTCACCCTGTTTTACGTTCTGTCCCACACTTACGAGTACCTTACTCAAGTGTCCGTATCTTGTCTCCTTGCCATCCGGATGCTTGATATATACAACATATCCGTAGCCCTTAGCCCAGCCGGCCTTGGTAACCACACCACCGGAAGAAGCCATAACGGTCGTACCCTTTGCAACAGCCCAGTCAACACCCTGGTGATTGCTTGAAGCACCCTTTGTGGGTCTGTTTCTCTTACCGAATGTCGATGACAGTCTACCGCCCGAAACAGGTTTGATGTAGGTAGGCGGTATCTTTGTACCTCTCTCAACTATCTTCGGTACGGCTTCAAGGACCACTTCTTCCTTGACCACCTCTCTGCCAACAGCTTTCTCATTGTGATAAGAGATCTTTGCTACTATATTTCGATGACCTGCACTGGGCTCCTGCCTTGTGACCTGGTCACTTGTGTACCATTCGTCGTTATCTATATATATGATCTCGGCGTCATAATCCTCTTCGATATACTCCTGCTCTGTTCTGTTGATCGAAAGCGGAGGTTCGGGATTACTGATGAGGATCTCCTGACCGATCCTGATGGTGGATCTTTCATCCTCTATCGCATCATTGAGTGATATCAGCTTTTCAATAGGTATATCCGTCGCCATGGAAATACCTGAAAGCGTATCTCCGGCCTTTACTTCGTATACCGTGTTCTTTTCCTGTTTGGATGTGATATCTTCGACAGCCTGTTCAACCGTCATGATGCGGTCATCCGCAAGATAAGAATCAACTATCTCGATGGAATTTGCATAAGACAGATCGAGAAGGCCATATTCGTATTCTTCAAAGCTCTCCGAAGCGGAGTTCTCTTCAGCAACACCAAATGCATCGGCAAATACCGATTCCATTCCGGCTGTTTTGACCGGTTGCTGCTTATCCTCGGCGTCGGGCTCATCCTTACCCAACGTTGCCGTAAGTGTATTGAGTTCCCTGTTTGGGTCCCTCTGGAGCAATACATGGTACTCATTTTTTTCATCATATTGGCTCGCTGCGGCCTGCAAAACCTCTCTGACATCCTCAAGGGTTGCGAGGTTCATCGTATGTGATCCGATCTTGACGGTGTATGCCGGAACAAGTCCGCCGTGAACGCTCTTTTCCAGTGCTGCGACCATATTGGCAAATACTTCTTCCTCGTTGTCGAGCTGCCCGAATATCACTTCACTGCCCTCGGTCCTTAAGTTCACTTCCATCATGACCGGAGATTCCGACTTTGAAGCCGTCGCCCTTCTGGCCTTTAAGAGCATCTCGTCGAGATCGGTCTGCTTGCCCACGGTTCCGACATATTCGTCGTTCATATACACCTTAAACAACGTATCTCCCTCAGGCTCAACGGATTGATACTGAGGGATCATTATTATGTTCAGTATTATCACCAAAAAGGCTGCTTTCAGATAGCTTACCCTGAGCCTTTTAAAGTGTTTTGTAATGTGTCTCATCGGTACTTAGAAAACTCCTAACATATTAAGTACAAGTAAGGCAATTATTATTATATCAAGAGCAAAATTAACGATACCGATAATGACGGGAAGTTTTGAACCATCTTTATTGCTTCTTTCTATATATCCTCTTATTGCTTTTGTCTGATCCGCAAGACTGTCGTCAACGGCTGCCTGAACATTACGGTATACCTTTATATTCTCGGTATGCAAAGCTTCATGTACATCATCGAACTGTGCATCCATGTATGCTCTGTCGGCATCCGAAGGTCCGTTGCCGCCTGCCGAAGTCGTAATACCTTCGGTAGCCTGTTTGATGGACTCAAGTCCTTCACTGACTGTCTGCTTGATCGTCTCCGTGGCATCCAGCGATGCCTGCTTCATGTCTGCCACACCTGCTTCAGCTGCCTGTTTCATATCGGCAACACCCGCTTCCGTGGCCTGCTTCATATCCGTAACACCGGCTTCTGTAGCCTGCTTCATATCAGCTACGCCCGTGTCCAATGACTGCTTCATGTCGGCAACTGCGGTATCGCAGGTTGCCTTCAGATCCTCGGATGCCGTCTTTACCGCACCCGCAGCATCTTCTCCTGCTGTCTTTACGCTGTTTACGGCTTCTTCACTGCTCGTCTTGAGTGATCCGACCGCTTCCTCACCTGAGGTCTTTACCGCTGCAACAGCCTCGTCACTTATCGTCTTAACTGCTTCAACAGCTACCGAACCCGAATTCTTTACGGCTTCGACCGCCTCGGAAGAAGTCCCTTTTATGGATTCAACAGTTTCAACTCCTGCATTTTTGATCTTCTCAACGCTTTCGACACCTGATGTCTTAAGTGACTCAACGGCTTCGGCACTTGACGCCTTGAGCGATTCAACGGCTTCCGTTCCCGATGTCCTGATCTTTTCAACTGCTTCGTTGCTTGAAGTCCTGATGGATTCAAAAGCCTTATCGCTTGAACTTCTGATATTTTCAACAGCTTCCCTGCTTGTATTTTTAATGGCTTCGGATGAACCTTCACCGCCTGCTGCGCGTGAACCGAAGTCAGCTCCCGCTATGGCTTCATTTAATTTGGAAGCAGATTCTATGTTCTTCAGATTGGCTGCCTTCATGTCCTGAAGGATCTTCTCATATTCGGCCATCTGCTCTTTTATCCTCTGATTTTCTCTTGCTTCTGCCTCTGAATTGGCATTGATCATATCATTTGCTGTAGATTTTTGTGCAAGTTTGTCAATAAAAGTATCCATTGCTTCCTCCGTTTGGTAATTTTTACTATATATTCATAGCCTGTTCATATTTTGTTCATATTATGAGGTTATACTCTAAATATAAGGTTGATTCAGACTTTAGGTAATTTTTTCATAATAGCCCGGGTGCCGCGAGGTATCCGGGCACTCCTCATTTTATGGGGCCTTTATTCGTGATTGGTCGGATCCAGTGCATGTACCTCTTCATTAAGAGAAAGCATCTTTGCATCAAGATTTGATACCATCTCCGCACACTCTTCCAGTTCCTTCTTGATATGTTCCGGCGCATTGCCTTCAAACTTGTAATGTATCTTGTGCTCAAGGCTTGCCCAGAAATCCATGGCGACCGTTCTTATCTGTATCTCAACTTTGGCATCAACAATACGGTCCGACAAAAAGATCGGAACCGTTACAAGCATATGATAACTCTTGTATCCGCTCGGCTTGGGATTTTTGATGTAGTCTTTGATAGAAAGCACCTTGATATCGCTCTGGTTACTCAACATATCAGCAACTCTGTATATGTCGGAAGTAAACGAACAGATAACTCTGATGCCCGCTATGTCGTTGACATGCTCCACCATATTTTCAATAGTGGACTCATAGCCCTTTTTCTTTAATTTCTTTACAATACTTTCTGATGTTTTAAGTCTGGACTTTATATGTTCGATGGGATTGTACTGATGCACATGCTGAAACTCATCGTTAAGTATCTCCAGTTTTGTTCCTATTTCCTTAAGCGCTGAATTGTAAATGAGTGTTACCTCCATCCAGCTGTCAATAGGGTCCGTTTCCTTATTGTCCTGTGCTCCCATTACATTCCTTTCTTAACAACAAGTGTTACGCTTTCCCCCAAAAACCCAACCTTGATTATAGCACAATACTCATGTAATGGCAAAACGTGTTATTTCATCATAATGCCGCCGACAGAACGTATCCTGAGAACGTAACAGCTGCCTTCTCCGAAATAACCTTCAATACGTTCTTTGTAATCCGCTGCGGCTGCATTTTTTACGAATGCCTGTATCGTTCCGGCAAATCCTCCTCCGTGAACGCGACATACCCCGTTACTGCCGAGTATCTCCTCCGAAAATGCGAGGGCCAGCGCTACCGCCTGCTCCCTCGGGTTTTTGACCGAATACACATTCTGCAAAAACCTGTATGAAGAATCGCCCGATGACTTTACGCAGGCCAGAAATCCATCGATGTCTCCTGCCTTCAATGCATCCGCCATGCGATCCACTCTTCTGTTTTCGTTGTACCAATGAAGCGCTCTGAGCACGGCCCTGTCACCCACCGCATCTCTGAGCGCGGCTATACTGCTCTTAAACAGTTCTTCATCGGTTTCTCCGAGCAGATCTTTTCCGAAATACTTAGCGACCGATCGCATTTCCTCAAATACGGCCGCGTATTCCCCGGTCAGATCCGCGTGCGAACCCTTCGTGTCAACTATGCAAAGGCTGTATCCTAATGATGTGATATCCGTATCTATCTTCTGTATCAGGGCATTGTCCGGATCCGCGAGATCGATCTTTATCATGCCTCCGACCGAGCATCCCATCTGGTCCATGAGACCGCAGGGCTTGCCGAAATATCTGTTTTCCGCTTCCCTGCCCATCGCGGCGATGGTCTCGGGATCTATGGAAAAGTCATTGAACAATCCGTTTATTATCGTGCCTGTGAGAACCTCAAATGCCGCAGACGACGACAGTCCCGAACCTCCGGGCACACCGCCCCTCACGTAAGCGGTAAAGCCGCCGGTCTTATAGCCTCTCGACTTTGAAGCTGCTACCATGCCTTTGATCAAAGCCTTCGTGGTTCCGTACTCCCCGGTATTGATATCCGTATCCGTCGCTTTCATAACGGTCTCATCGTAGCCTTCCGAATACATTCTTATGGTATCATCGACGGACATCGCCACAACTGCCACAACATCAAGATCAACGGCAGCCGTTATGACCCTGCCGTTTTGATGATCCGTGTGATTGCCGCAGATCTCCGTTCTGCCGGGTGCACTGAAGACCGCAACGGAGGTTTCGCCGAAGCGCTTTTCAAAGCCTTCGATCACTTCCGTATATCTCTGCTTCTGGAAGGCGCGCTGTTCATCACCGTACAGCCTCTCAAAATAAATGTCATAGGCGCCTTCGGCTATCTGTTTTTTTAAATTTGTCGTATCAGTCATACAGCACCTCTTATCACGACCGGCCGCGCATGCAGGATCGCATTTTGCGAAGCATGCTGCGATATGGCATTTTGCCGGAATGCTACATTAAGTATAACACAAAAACATCTTTCACACATTTCAGCTCTCTGTTATAATTAGTCTCATGAACAGTGCAAATAAGAAAAACATCATAACAAGCATCATCGAAGCTTTCTTTATAAGTTTTGCATGGATGAATATCGGCAACCTGGAATCCACAAATATCCTTCTTGTGTGTATCTTTCTCGGTGCCTTTATCCTGTTATGCAAAAAAGAGGAAAGTGCCCGCAACGTGAAGATCGCTTCCGCTATACCGGCTGCCTTATTTGCCATCCTTTACGCCCTGTTTGATGACCTTACCGGAGGTCTTGAAAACAGATTTTTTATACTCATATACGTTTTATTCAGCATGCTCGGACTCTTCTTCATGTTCTGCGAACTGTTAAACGCGATCCTTTCATTTGCAAAAAAAAAATCCTTAAAGCAGGATCCTAAACCGTTTTCAAAACGTATCCTGTTCATATATGCAGGCCTGGTATTTGTTTGTTGCCTGCCTTTTTTTGTGCTTAATTTTCCCGCAGTCATGACTCCCGACAGCATTCATCAATATGCTCAGATCATTGGTGCGGAACCGCTTGTCAACCACCATCCCTGGGTGCATACGATCATATTCGGACTGTTTTTCAACCTCGGGTATTCGATCACTCATTCAACATACTTGGGAATAGCCTGCTACAGCGTGGTTCAGATGATGCTTGTCAGCTTCGGCATAGCCTATGCAATTGAGACCATGTATGAAAAAGGCCTTTCCAAAGGTGTGCGTATCGCTCTGCTGCTGGCATTCGTTCTTCTTCCGTATAACCTCATGTATTCGGTAACCGTATGGAAAGATGTGTTATTCTCCGTATCGGTACTTGTTCTGACCGTTACCTGGATGCGGATCGTATCAGGATTCACAACAAGGGATGGTATCCTGTATGTCCTCAGCGGACTGGGAACCTGTCTGCTGCGTCATAACGGCTTCTATGCATTTTTAATATCTGCGCTCATCCTTCTGATAGCCATGAGAAAGCAAATACGGCCTTATCTTATATGCTCCGCGCTCATATTGCTCATCACGGTTATCGTAAGGGTTCCCGTAGCAAGGGCATGTAACGTATTGTCCGACGACAGCGTGTATGCGATGTGCGTTCCTCTTGAGCAATTCGGACGCGTCATATACAATGAACGACCGCTTACGGATGAACAGCGCAGTCTTATAGAAAAGATCGGCCGGGTAGAGGATATCCGTGCGACCTATTCTCCCCAGGGCGCAGATCCCATGACCGCATGGGTTGTCGAAGGTGACAGCGAGTATTTCCACGAACATCTTGACGACTACGGCAGACTGTGGCTCCGGCTGGGGCTCACATATCCGTCCGATTATCTGGCCGCCTTCAGGGATCTCACAATGGGCTATTGGGCTCCGATGAACCCCCAGCAGACTGTTTTCTTCGGTATCACCGAATACGGCTATGATCTTCATTCTTCGTCGCTCACAAACAATCGCGTTTCCGTCAAGATCTGCGAGCTGATATATAAGTTCTACACCATGATCCCGGTATATGGCACAATGTATTCGATGGGTGCTTTTTTCTGGTTTCTCATCATATGTATTGATATCTGCATCCTCAATAAAAAGAAGCACCGGATACTTCCGATGCTTCCCGTGATCTTTATTCATCTGTCGCTGTTTGCGGCAACTCCTTTGGCAGCCGATCTACGTTATGCTTATGCATTGATGATCGCCCTGCCCTATATCATCGTTTACTGCTTATCTGAAGACAGCTCGTCGATATAAACCTTTATCGCATCATGCCAGTCGGCAAATGTATATCCTCCGACAGCCTTTAACATACGATTCTCAAGTATCGAATGTGCCGGTCTGTTTGCCGCCGCACCGTACTCAGCCGTTGTGATCGGTTCAACCACGGTTGACTTTCCCGCAAGTCTGAAGATCTCCGCGGCAAATTCCGCCCAGTTACAGCTTCCTTCACAGGTCGCATGATATATGCCGTAATTATCCGTAAAAAGTATGCTGTCGATCGCTTTAACGAGCTCTGCTGTACTTGTGGGTGTTCCGAACTGGTCTCCGACAACCCTTACCTTGTCATGATCCTCCGAAAGCCTGAGCATGGTCTTTACAAAATTCTTGCCGTCACCGTACAGCCATGCCGTTCTGAATATGAAGAACCTGTCCGAAAACATGGTGACCATCTTCTCGGCTTCGGCCTTTGTCTCGCCGTACACACTCTGCGGACAGATATTGTCCGATTCAAAATACGGTGTTTCCTTCCTTCCGTCAAATACATAATCCGTGGAAATATGAACGATCTTTGCACCTGCCGACTGAGCCGCGATCGCAAGGTTTCTGGGGCCAATGACATTTACCTTAAATGCCGTATCCCTGTTTGTCTCACACGCATCCACGGCGGTATAAGCCGCACAGTTGATTATGGCATAAGGCTTTTCCTTATTTACCAGTTCCGTCACCGCATTGATATTTGTTATATCAAGTTCTTCCACATCGGTATTTACAAGAACAATGTCCGCATTATCCCCGTAAAACCTGTTTATCTCTCTGCCCAGCTGCCCGTTGCAGCCTGTTACGATAAGTTTTTTCATACTCAAATTCCTTTTGGCGATCTAATTACAAAGGTTTCTTTTATTTGATCAGACCGAGTCTGTTGATAGCGGAGAATATGGCTCTTACGCTGGCTCTCGTGATGTTGGAACTTACGCCTACGCCGTAGGTCACGCTGCCGGTTTCGGCATCGAGCAGATGGATATAAGCTGCTGCCTGCGAATTTGAACCGGACTGAAGAGCGTGCTCCGAATAATCAAGTATCTTGATGTCAAGACCGAGTTTTTCGATGAGTCCGCGCTTAACCGCATCGATGGGTCCGTTGCCGACTGCCTCAAGAGAATCCTCTTTGCCGTTCAGTGTATAAATAAGATTGATCTTTGTATCAAAGTTGCTTTCAACCTCATCCGACAGATCGTCGACTCTGAGCTTTCTGAAATGTAACGGTTCCTTTCTTTCGAGGTATTCTTTGCTGAATGCTTCCATGATCTGGTCGGGACTGATCTCACCCTGCTTCTCACTCATGATCTGGATAACATTGGCAAATTCCTTATGCATAGCCTTGGGAAGCTTGAAGCCGAAATACGTATCCATGATAAATGCGACCCCGCCCTTGCCGGACTGGCTGTTGATACGTACGATAGGCTCGTATTCTCTTCCGATGTCCGAAGGATCGATCGTAAGATACGGAACCTGCCATATCTTACTGCCACGTTCCTTCATGGCATGCACGCCCTTGTTGATAGCGTCCTGATGAGATCCCGAAAATGCGGTAAATACGAGTTTTCCAGCATAAGGATGTCTCGGATGGATCGGTATCTTGCAGCATCTCTCGTATATCTCAATGCTCTCGTTTATATTTTCAATATTGAGTTCGGGATCGATGCCCTGTGAGAACATGTTATAGGCTATGTTAAGGATATCTACATTTCCGGTTCTTTCCCCGTTACCGAACAATGTGCCCTCTACTCTGTCCGCACCTGCAAGAAGCGCCAGCTCCGCACTTGCAACAGCCGTACCCCTGTCATTGTGAGGATGGATACTGAGTATAACGGCTTCCCTGTTCTCAAGATGCTTGCCCATCCACTCTATTCTGTCCGCATATACGTTGGGTGTCGTCATCTCGACCGTTGAAGGAAGATTTATGATCATGGGGTTCTCCTTTGTGGGGCCCCACTCCCTGATGACCGCATTGCACACATCAAGTGCGTAATCAACCTCGGTTCCGGTGAAACTTTCGGGAGAATACTCAAGAATGATGTTGCCATCAAAACCCTTCATGTGCTCCTTTACCATTCTTGTTCCCGCTATTGCAATGTCAATGATCTCTTCCTTGCTCTTGTTAAATACAACATCTCTCTGGAGCGTGGATGTTGAATTGTAGATATGCATTATGACGTTCTTTATGCCCTTAATGGATTCGAATGTCCTTGCCACGAGTTCTTCCCTGCATTGAGTAAGTACCTGTACCTTGCAGTCATCGGGGATCAGTTTGCGATCAACAAGCTGTCTTAAGAAATCATACTCGATCTGGCTGGCTGAAGGGAAACCGATCTCGATCTCCTTGAAGCCAAGCTTCAACAGATACTGAAAGAACTCTATCTTCTCATCAACCTGCATCGGATCGATCAGCGCCTGATTACCGTCACGCAGGTCCACACTGCACCAAACGGGAGCTTTTTCTATCTGTTTGTTCGGCCACTCCCTCTCCGGATAATCCATAACCGGATTTCTCATGTAACGCTTAAAATTAATCATCTCTTTTCTCCTTCTCAGCTCATCGTCACTAAAAGCGCGCCGTTAATTACGGCGCGCCCCAGATAACTGTTATAAGCTTTCTCTACGTTCTGTTTTGATTCAGAATCTATTCTCCGAGACCGTTATCGATTGCTGTGATCAAAGCCTTCAAAGCATCGGCTTCATCTTCACCGTCACAGGTTATCTCGATCTCGTCTCCGCATTTAACACATGCTCCTAAGACACTCAAAACACTCTTGGCATTCGCTGTACTGTCACGAAAAGTAAATGTTATCAATGATTTGTATTGCATAGCCTCCTTACATAGGATGCCGGCCGGTCTTAGGTGTAACCCTGTCGGGTTCTTTATAACTACCTTCTGGGATACCATACAGTTTACCTCCAAAACATTTAGTACTTTACCCTACTACTATAATACCATTTTTTTATTATATAAACAAGTTTTATAGCATAGTATTCTGAATCAGTTCGGCAAGCTTTTTAGCCTCGGCATCGATCTGAGCCTTGTCCTTGCCTTCTATCATGACCCTTACTTTAGGCTCTGTTCCGGAAGGTCTTATGAGGACTCTTCCTTCACCTGCAAATTTCTTCTCTATCTCGGCTATCGCGCTTGCGATCTCGGGATAATCCATGTAATTATCCTTCTTGTGGTTGGGAACCATTGCATTTTCAAGTGCCTGAGGCATAACCGTCATGATCTTTGCGAGCTCACTGAGGGGCTTGCCGGTATCAACGAGAACCTCGAGAAGATGAAGCGCGCTCAACAGTCCGTCTCCTGTCGTATTCTCATCAAGGAAGATAACGTGTCCTGACTGCTCTCCTCCGAGACTTGCGCCTATCTCCTTCATACGCTCGAGAACGTATCTGTCGCCTACCTTTGTGGTCTCAACCTTTATATTGTTTTCCTTGGCCATGATCGTGAATCCAAGGTTTGACATTACCGTTACAACTATGGTATCGCCGTGAAGCTTACCCTGTTTCTTCATATGATTGCCGACGATCGACATTATCTGGTCACCGTCAACCAATGTTCCGTTCTCATCGACTGCCAGCAGTCTGTCCGCATCACCGTCAAATGCAAGACCTATGTCTGCCTTTTCAAATACGACTCTTGCCATCAGCTCTTCCATGTGGGTTGAACCGCAGTTTGCATTGATATTGGTCCCGTCGGGATTGTTATGGATCGCGATGATTGTTGCACCCAGCTCCTTCAATGCTTCAACGGATGTATAATATGATGCGCCTTCCGCGCAGTCAACGACTATCTTCTTTCCTGTCAGATCAACGGGAACCGCCTTGATCGAATGATTGATGTATTCTTCTCTCGCATCGGTCCTGTATTTGATCTTTCCGACACTCGGCCCCGTAGGAAATGCGACATCCTTCATGCCGTTTTTGATGAGTGCCTCGATCTCGTCTTCCATCTCATCGGGAAGCTTATATCCGTTGCCGTCAAAAAACTTTATGCCGTTGAATTCCACGGGATTGTGCGATGCGCTGATGACTACACCCGCATCAACTTTATATTTCTTGGTCAGATAAGCAACTGCCGGTGTAGGCATTACGCCAACATATACCGCATTGGCTCCAACGCTGCAGACACCTGCCATCAGCGCGTTTGCGAGCATATCTCCCGATATACGTGTGTCACATCCTACCATGATAGTGGGCTTGTGTTCGTTTTCCTTTGTGAGAACATGCGCTCCCGCCTGTCCAAGCTGCATTGCCAATTGCGGTGTAAGCTCGTCATTTGCAACTCCTCTTACTCCGTCGGTACCAAATAGTCTGGCCATTGATCATTCCTCCTCATTTTGAGTTTCTCCGTCCTCATCTTCCTCCGTAGGAGTCTTGATGATCCTCAGTGAAACCTCTGTTTTTGTTGCTGCATCAACTTCAGCAAAGCTTACCCCGTCGGGAAGCTGTTTTTTGAGATCGATATATGATTCAATGTCTCTTGAAGCTCCGGTCACATCAATGGCTTCACTGACATCGATCTTCTGAATGTTTTTAAGTACGCTTGCTTTTCCGGCGATCGTTATGTAATTGATATCTGCCGAGATATTGCCCTGTACCATGTAACCTTCCGCAGGCTCTCCGATATATTTGTATTCAACCGGAACACCCTTGATCAGCCAGATGCTTGCTGTCGTGGATACATCATTTATGCTCTTGTTGATCCTGCTGTCGGTTATCTCCCGGCCGTCCACATCATACAGATGAATGGGCAGTGATATATTTACATCGCTCTCCGCGCCTTCGATATCGATATCGACCGATACCGCGCTTACCTTGCTTATAAGGGATTCCGGTCCGGAAAGCATGACTGCGTTCTGTGCGGTCGAAGTGCCGCCGAGCATATAACCCTCGCCGGGCTCACCCTGTGTTGCAACGGTGATCGGAAGCTGTCTGCGCTTTATGTTCTCCACATTGACCTTGACGTATTCCTTGTCCCCGGTCAGATCGTTGCTGCTGACATTAGCCTTGTTGCATGACAGTTCGATAGGTATGTAATTACCTTCCGTCATCTTATCGACATCGGCCACTGCCGTAATATTCTTATCAGTTATCTCCTTGAGTTCCGAACGTGTAGCTTTAACCGTAACCCTTACTGTGTCCGTATTGTCCAGTACTTCCACATACTTGTTGTTATTGACAAGCTTATCAAGATTCTCCATCTGTACCGTGACGTTGTAGACATTTGTACTCATCGGATCGTTGATATTGATCGCGATAAACCACAGGATGACAGATGCCAGAACCGCAAGAATTTTGAGTCCCAGATTATGCGTCAGCTTTTTTGCCATTTCTAGCGTCCCTTCCTTTCCATGGTTTTTTGCGTTTTTCTTCCACAGGCTTCTTCTGGATGGATGTCAGCTTGATCTCGAGCTCCTCAGCGGTAACATTTCTTTCCAATGTGCCCTTGTATGCGATCGAAACCTTTCCCGTCTCTTCGGAAACTACGACTACGAGGGAGTCGGTCTCTTCGGACATTCCGACACCAGCCCTGTGTCTGGTCCCCAGTTCCTTACTCAACATCGTGCTGTCGGAAAGCGGAAGATAACAGGTTGCGGAAGTTATACGGTTTCCGCTTATGATAACAGCACCGTCATGTAACGGTGTGTTGTGTTCAAATATGTTGATCAGCAGCTCGCATGTAACGATACCGTCGACCGCGATACCGGTTCTCTCAAATTCGGCCAGATTGTCTTCCTGCTTGATGACCATGAGCGCACCTGTACGTACCTTGCCCATCTCAAATGCGGCTCTGGTGATCTCTCTGATCGTCTGGTCGGAGAACAGACCTTCTTCTTCGTCATTATCCCTGAATATACCAAAAAGAAAATTTTTCTTACCCAGTTCCTCCAGCGCTTTCCTGAGTTCCGGCTGCAATACGACGATTATCGCGACCGTACCCAGATACAGAACATTCTGAATGATCCACATGATGGTAGTCATGTGGAATACCTCCGCAAGCAAAACAAACACCAGGATCACGACCACGCCCTTAAGCAATGACCATGCTCTGGTATTTCTGACCCAAACCATAATGTGATACACAAGAAACGATATGATCAGGATCTCAATTATATCCGTTGCTTTGATCGTGGGAAAGTGCAGATTTGAAATATGCTGTTCTATAAAAAATGATATCTGTTCCATTGCTCTTAAATCCGTTTCATGTTACAGGCTGTCAGGTTGTCCTTCTGACCCCGTTAGCCGTCTTGTATGTATGCGAATCCTTTCTGCTGTCCTGGCCTGTCTTTGAAGGTGTCCTCTTCGTTGCGGGCGATACGCCCATCTTCGGTACTGCCTTCACGTAATAATAGTATTCATCATCCTCAAATTGCAGCTTCTCGGTACGTCTGTAATCCAGATTGTGTATGAAAAATTCGACGACCATTGCAAGAAGCGCCGCGATGATATTGCCCATCATGACTCCGATTACCGAATAATCCAGATTGTATTTGAGCATAAATATATACAAAAATACTATATCAAGGAACACTCCCACAAATATGGCTATCAGCCAGCTGTACTTGATAGCAAGCTTACGGATCGTATAAACCGCCACAACAACTATGGAAAAACTTATTATCATGCATATCATGGCTTTATTGCCAAGCATCGCATCAACTATCGCCCTGAGCCTGTTGACCATATTCTCATCGGCAACCGACTGTAACATCGATTCGTTGGCCAGTGCCCAGTCGATCAGGTATGAGACGACCACGCCGAATGCTATCGATATGACCGATATCGGAGTACCTATGAGTCCCGCAAGTACCGGCAGGAGATAGGGTATCTTAAGCGCGAAGAAAACCGGCATGAGAAGAACAAATACCGACTCCTTCGGTGTAAATCTCACAAAAAGTATATACATCAGAAACAGTACGACCGCAGCGACGATAGTCACTTCAAGACTGAGTGCATAGAAATGTCCCAGAATGAACAATGTCTCCAGCAATGCCATAAAAGCCAACGGCATGAACGAGCAGAACAATGCGACCATCAATACTATCATTCCGTTGTTCAGCTTATCCATGAAGCCCATCTTCGTGTTGATGATAAAAAATACCATCAATGCCAGAACAAACTTCATGAACGGGTTTATATAAACCGCATATTTTGAATATATTTTGTTAATTCCGTTTTTTAAATCCACAAGACCTGACATACTTCCCCTTATCCTTCGTAATATTGTTTGTTGAGCTTCTCAAGCACAGAATCATAGGACTTTAAGCTCTTCTTTGCTTTCGAATATCTGTATACGGAATAGATATACGTGATCACAAGGTAAATGATCATGCAAACGGCATAGATCTTTACGTATCTCCTCAGATACGCTACAAGATCCATGTTATATACATCCCCGATGATCAACTCAAAATTATAGAACAGCATAACTCCTATGATCATCGCAAATGCAATGGTCCCGTATATAAATGATTTGAGCAGCTGTATGCATATATAATCGGTCCTGAAATAATGTCCTATGGGCATATATTTCTTGCCTGTCCCCTCTTCGTACGCGGCAAGCCTTGTCATGACCCTGATCTTTTTTTCGTCTAACATGTCACTCCCCTAATTGTCAAGATATCTCATCTTTGCGGAAGAAGATTTGTTATTGTTATTTATGATCGCCTGGGCAGGATGATTTTTGCCTATGGCGTTGTTGAACGACGCAGTCATCTCAGCCTTACATTTGTCACAGTATTTTCCGCTTCGGATCATGGTACCGCAACGCTCACAATTAAGTCCGACCATTGAATTCTCGGAAAACTGCAGTCTTTCTTCCCTAATCCACTGCTTGATCTGCTGTATATCCACCTCACAAGCCTCGGCTACTTCGGAAACATTGCGATCCTTGTTCTCTTCAATGTACTTCTTGACCTTCTGGAATTCTTTTTCGATCTCCTCGCGGCATATCGGACATATCGGTGGTCCCGCGATATAGTTAAAGAGTCTTCTGCATCTTTTGCAATTTCTTACATTCATATGCTTCCTCACATTCCTTTGCCAATAGCTATTGCAACGAAGTATACTTCCTTCACTCCCGCATCTTTTAAAAGAGTTGCAATCGCGTTGATCGTGCTACCTGTAGTATATATATCATCGACTATACATACCTTATTTAATTCTACACCATCCGAGTGCAGTTTGAAAGCCTTTTTAAGGTTTTTTTGACGTTCTCCGGCTCCCAGCTGCTTCTGTGCTTTTGTCCTTACCGGACGCTCTATTATGTCCTCCCGTACAGGGATCGAACAGAGTTCTGACAGACGTCTCGCATACTCGCCCGCCTGGTTGTAACCGCGCTTTGCAAGCCTGCTCCTGTGTATCGGTACGGGTATGAATGCTTCTATTCCGATCATCTCTAATGTCCTGCCCAGTTTCTCCTTGGTAACTCTTGCGTAATACCCGGCATATTCGGCCCTTCCGTTGTATTTGAACCGATAGAGACTTGTACGGATATACTCGTACTCAAACACCGCAAATCCACGGTCAAAACGTTTCTGTGTCCTGCGGCAGTCATAGCAGTATATTCCGTCCTTTCCGGTGATCTTCTTTCCGCATTTCCTGCATGTTTCCCCGTCCACAAAGTGCTGTTTTGCCTCACACTCCGTACAGATGTCCCTGTTTCGTATGACTCTGTCACACACAGGACATCTCCGCGGAAATAATGCATCCCTGATATTCAACATGCGCTATCCTTTCATCTCCGAAATGCGCATACATAACCCCGTATATCTCTTGTTGTCGCTCTCATTGTTTATCATGATATTGACCGTATCCCTGCTGCCGAGTATCATGACACATTTCTTTGCCCTAGTCACTCCCGTGTAAAGGAGATTCCTGTTGAGCAGAGGCTTCGGGCCTCCCAGAAGAGGCATCAGAACAGCCGGATATTCGCTTCCCTGCGATTTATGTATAGTGATCGCATAGGCCAGCTCCAGTTCGTCAAGACCGTCATATGTATACTTGACTTGCTTCTTTTCCTCATACTCCACAAGTATGTAGCCGACAACATTATTGACTTCAATGACGGTTCCCACATCGCCGTTGAAGACACCCACGCCCTTGTCGATACGTATACCGTTCTTTCCGGTCATCTCCCACTCGAGCGTGTAATTGTTCTTTATCTGCATCACCTTATCGCCTTCGCGATAGATGTTGTCGCCGTATTCTTTCTCCCGCTTATCCTTTGAGGGCGGATTTATGTATTTCTGAAGCACGCGGTTGAGCGTCTCCACACCGAGAGGCCCTATGTGTGTGGGTGTCAGCACCTGGATCTGTACCGGTGTCGCATCCACATATCCGGGCAGTTTCTCGGTTATGAGCTGTATCATGTGCTTATAGATGACATTCGGATCCTGCCTTTCGAGGAAAAGAAAATCCTTGCTGTTGGTGTCCAGCGCTATGCTTTCCCCTCTGTTTATCTTATGGGCGTTGACCACTATGTCCGACATCTCTGCCTGTCTGAAGATATGACTGAGTCTGACCGTTGCAAATGCCTTAGAATCTATAAGATCTTTCAGTACCTGACCGGGTCCCACACTCGGAAGCTGGTTCACGTCTCCGACAAGGACAAGTCTTGCTCCCGGAGGTATGGCCTTTAACAATGCATGGAAAAGCTGGATATCCACCATTGACATCTCATCTATTATGAACACATCCGCTTCCAGAGGATTGTTTTCATTTCTCTCAAAATACAAGCCCTTGCCTTCCATCTCCACCGCACCGCTCAGTTCAAGCATACGGTGAATGGTCCTGGCCTCATAGCCGGTTGCCTCCGTCATGCGTTTTGCCGCTCTTCCCGTGGGCGCTGCGAGCATGACATCGAGCCCCTCCTGCTCTATGCAGTGGATCACCGCGTTTATGGTTGTCGTCTTACCTGTGCCCGGGCCGCCTGTGATGATCAGTACACCGCATTGCATCGAGAGCATGACCGCTCTTCTCTGCATATCATCCAGTTTAAGGTTCAGGTTCTTCTCAACCCTTTCTACGACCGAAAGCAGCACATCCTCTTTTTCCGAAATATGCTCCTCATCCAGGTCATGCAGCATCTTGGCGACTGCAAGCTCCTGATGGAAAAGATAAGAGGTGTAGCAGTTTTCTGCATCATTTTCATATCTTATGACGAGTTTTTTATCCATGGCGAGGTTGGGCAGTTCCTCCTCCACCTGATCGTAACCGACACCGAGGAGCTCCATCGCTCTTGATATCAGCAGATCCTTTGGAAGATACGTATGCCCTTCGTTCAATGCCTGCGTGAGCACATAGATGATACCGCATCTTATCCTGTATTCGCTGTCGGTCTTTATCCCGACTTTACTTGCTATATCATCGGCCTTCTTGAATCCGACACCTTCAACGTCATCAACTATCCTGTACGGATTCTCACGGATGACCGAATATACGAGCGAACCGTACTGCTCGTATATCTTGATGGAAAGCGCCTGGCTCACACCGTATTGTGCCAGAAATACCAGGGCATCCTGCTGTTCCTTCTTGCCTATGACCTGCTCGGCGATGGCCTGCGCGATACGCTCGCTTATCCCTTTTATCTCAGTCAGTCTTTCCGGCTGTTCGCTTATTATCTTTAAGGAATCCTCTCCGAAAGCCCTTGTGATTCTCTTGGCGATCTTCGGCCCTACTCCCTTTATGATGCCTGAGGCAAGATACCTCTCTATACCTATAACACCCGTCGGGGGGATGACACGTATTGTATCGATCTTAAGCTGAGGACCGTATTGCTGGTGAATGACATAGTCACCCGTGACCGCGACCATTTCCCCGGGCTCTATGCCGACAATGGTCCCGACGCAGATCACATCATCATCTTCAGTTGTCAGTTCCATGACTCCATATCCGTTCGACTCGTTGCGAAACAGAAAATGGTCTATAACTCCGGTCAGTTCTTCCAAATCAGTCTTCTCCGATCAGCATATCCTTCTTTACGATATTGCCATCTTAAAAAAATAAGTAAGGCCGTCCTGATCGGACAGCCTTGATACGTTAAATGTTTCTTTTCATCTGTTCATATAACATCTGCGCAAGTCCCAAGCTGTTTTGCTCCGTTGATTTTGATGCCAGGTCCTGTATCGTCGATTCCTTAAAGAAATTGACAAGTCCGGATGTGCTTGAGCTTGTATACTCCGTTTCGGGTACGGTCTTTTGCATCTCCTTGAAGACCTGCTCCAGAAAATAACTTTCAAATTCCTTGCATACCTTCATCAGTTCCTCGTCGGTAGCATCGGAATAATCCGCCGTAGCCGTTTTTTTGAGTCTTTCGGCTATCGCATTCTGTGCTGTTGTATTCATGTAATCGGTGTAAGTGCTCGTTAAACCGCTTATATCAATCTGACTCATACATTACCTCTTAAGATTATTGGCAAGTTCCATCATCTCATCCGTTGTGGTGATCGCCTTGGCATTCATCTCATATGCTCTCTGTGCAACGATCATGTTGACCATCTCATCGACTATCTGAACGCTTGACTGCTCCAGATATCCCTGGTGCACCTTGCTCTTATCCAGATTTGCATTGGTGGCTTCGTTGAGTGCCGCTCCCGAAGCATCGGTAACCTTGTATAAGGTATCGGATGTCTTCTCAAGTCCCGAAGGATTCTGGAACTGGAATACTCCGATCGTGATACCTATGGGCTGCGGATTGTTGGAAGCATCAGGATAGCAGAGGTTGCCGTTTGCATCAACGCTTATCTTGCTTACTACATACTGGCTTGTATTGAGTGATATCGGCTTGCCTGTCGTATCAAGTACCGGCAGTCCGCTTGAGGACGAAAGCATTACATTGGTCCCCGATCCCTTATTGAAATTAAAATTACCGTTTCTTGTATAATATGTACCGCCGTCTTCGCCCTTTACCGCGAAGAAGCCTTTTCCTTCTATCGCAAATGCGGTATCCGATGTGCTCGCTATCATAGCACCCTGTTCAAATACCGAGGTTATCGATGAATTTCTCACACCGAGTCCGACCTGTGCGCTGATAGGTTTGTTGGCACCGTTGGCCGTCGTTGTCTCCGTCTGCATCGTCTGATATAACAATGATTTGAATTCGGCTACCTCAGCCTTGTAGCCCGTAGAATTGACATTTGCTAAGTTGTTTGCTATCGTATCAACATTTGTCTGCTGGGCTATCATGCCGCTTGCAGCTGACCACAAAGATCTTACCATACGCTCATCCTCCTCACTGCATTACCTAAACTCTTCCAAGCTGCTTTGAAACGATCTCAAGTGTGGAATCAATGGTCGTTATCATCCTTTGATTGCTTTCATACTGTCTTGAAACGCTTATCATCTCTACCATCTCCTGGACAACCTGAACATTCGATGTTTCGAGATATCCCTGATTGATGGTGTAATTGCCCTGTTTCTCCGTTGCACCGTCAACCGGCTGGTAATAATTCTCGCCGTAGTGCTTCAGATAATTGTAGTCTTCAAAATCGGTGATCTTGATCGTACCCACATTTGCCGAATTCTGGGTGATATTACCCATAGAATCGATCGACACGTCCTGTGTGGGGTCGATCTTTATCCTGCCGTTGTTGGTACCGAGTACAAAGTCTCCGTCCTTGGTGACCAGGTAACCGTCTTTTGTAACGGTGAACGATCCGTCTCTGGTGTACTTTGTCGATGTATTTCCTGCCTTGTTCGTGAACTCGATGTTATAAAAGCCCGTTCCCGAAATGGCAAGGTCAAATGTATTGTCCGTAACCTTAAATGCTCCCTGAGAATAATCCGTATAGTTCTCACCTATCTTGACACCCATATTCATGTTGCCTATACCGTGGGCAAGAGTGGGTGAGACACTCGCATCCTTTATCTTGTATGCGAGTACGGTGTCAAAGGCCTGACTGGTTGCCCCCTCCTTCTTGAATCCCGAAGTATCGGAATTGGCAAGATTGTTGGTAATGACATCCATTCGATTCTGTTCGTTGATCATGCCCGTATAGGCTGTGTAAAGACCTTTAACCATAAATTCTCATCCTCATCGGCTTTTATTCCGCTTCTCTGTATCCTGCAAGGAATTCAACGTAACGACCGGTTCCTATGGCAACCGCCGTCATCGGTTCCTCCGCAGTCATCGTTGTGATACCCGTCTTTGAACAGATCAGATCTTCAAGTCCGCTGAGGAGTGAGCCGCCACCCGTAAGAACTATACCTCTCTCGGCTATATCTGCCGCGAGTTCGGGCGGTGTCTTTTCAAGGATACCGTGGATGGCCTCAACTATCTGGGCCGTGGTACCTCTGAGTGCTTCTTCCGTATCTTCCGAAGAAACTCTTACTGTCTTCGGAAGACCTGTTACCAGGTTGCGTCCTCTGACATCCAGATATACGGGTTCACTTCTCTTATATGCGGATCCGATCTTGATCTTCAGATCTTCCGCTGTACGTTCACCTATGAGAAGATTGTGCTTCTGTCTCATATAACGAACGATCGCTTCATCAAAATTATCGCCGGCAACCTTGATCGAATCGCTGACAACGGTTCCTCCGAGGGAAATGACCGCTATATCGGTCGTACCGCCGCCGATGTCGACGATCATATTGCCGCATGGCTTGCTTATGTCGATACCTGCGCCTATCGCAGCTGCAATGGGCTCCTCGATGATGGCAACTTCTCTGGCGCCTGCCTGATAGGTCGCATCCTCAACAGCCTTCTTCTCGACTTCGGTAACTCCCGAAGGTACGCAGACAGCTATCTTAGGTTTACGAAGACTCCTGTGTCCGACTGCCTTGGTGATAAAATACTTCATCATCTTCTCTGTAACGGTATAGTCCGAAATGACACCCTGTCTCAACGGTCTTACCGCAACTATATTGCCGGGTGTTCTTCCCAGCATAAGACGAGCTTCCTCGCCGATAGCTTTTATCTTGTTCGTATCCCTGTCAAATGCCACAACCGACGGCTCTTTAAGCACTACGCCTTTGCCTTTTATATAAACCAGTATGCTGGCAGTTCCAAGATCGATACCTATATCTGTGCCTTGCATATAATGCCCCTTTCATATGATTCCATAATCTATAACATTATATATGATTTCGAGGCTTATTGAAAGAGGTCGGGTGTTGATTTCATAAATAATTAATAAAAAAACGCACGGTCATATATATGGGATTCCTTCCCAAATATGCATCCGTGCGTCTAATATCTTTATCGGACGACTGTGCGCTTTTCTTTATAGCCGTAAATATCAATCCAGCATCTTTTTTACATACTGCCCCGTATATGACTTTTTACACTTTGCGATCTCCTCGGGAGTGCCCGTACAGATGACATTTCCGCCCCTGTCTCCGCCCTCGGGGCCGAGATCTATGATATAATCCGCGGTCTTGATGACATCCAGATTATGCTCGATGACGACCACGGTATTACCGCCTTCGGTAAGCTTTCTGAGTATCTCTATGAGCTTAGCCACATCCGCAAAATGCAATCCGGTCGTAGGCTCATCGAGTATGTAAATGGTCTTGCCTGTTGATCTTCTGCTGAGCTCGGTGGCAAGCTTTATCCTCTGTGCCTCACCGCCGGACAGAGTCGTTGAAGGCTGTCCGAGCTTGATATATCCGAGTCCCACGTCATAGAGTGTCCTGACTATACGGCTGATCCTCGGCACATTGTCAAAGAATGTTACCGCTTCTTCAACCGTCATGTCCAGCACATCATATATCGACTTGCCCTTGTACTTGACTTCCAGTGTTTCCCTGTTGTATCTCCTGCCCTTACATACCTCACACGGAACATATACATCAGGCAGGAAATGCATCTCGATCTTGACGATACCGTCACCCGAACACGCTTCACATCTTCCGCCCTTTACGTTGAAACTGAAACGTCCCTTCTGATAGCCTTTTGCTTTTGCATCAACGGTTTGCGCGAACAGATCTCTTATCAGATCGAACATTCCCGTATACGTTGCCGGGTTTGATCTCGGTGTCCTTCCTATCGGTGACTGGTCTATGTCTATGACCTTATCAAGCTGCTCCGTACCGATGATCTTCTGATGCTTCCCCGGTATGGTCCTTGCTCTGTTGAGAACCTTTGCAAGCCTCTTGTAAAGGATCTCATTGACCAGAGAACTCTTTCCCGAGCCCGATACTCCGGTCACACAGGTCATGATCCCCAACGGGATATCGACATCTATATTTTTGAGATTATTTTCACATGCGCCCTTTATGCTCAGGTAGCCCTGAGGCTTTCTGCGTACATCGGGAACCGGTATCTTAAGTTTTCCCGCAAGATACTGTCCGGTTATGGATTCGGGTACCTTCATGATATCCTCGGCAGTTCCGACAGCTACCACCTCTCCGCCGTTACTTCCTGCGCCGGGTCCTATGTCGACTATGTAATCGGCCGCTCGCATGGTATCCTCATCATGCTCCACAACAAGAAGCGTGTTGCCGAGATCCCTGAGGTGCTTGAGTGTTGCAAGAAGCTTGTCATTGTCCCTCTGGTGGAGTCCTATACTGGGCTCATCAAGTATATAACATACTCCGACAAGTCCCGAGCCTATCTGGGTCGCAAGCCTGATACGCTGTGCTTCACCGCCCGAAAGCGATGCCGTTGCCCTTGAGAGCGTAAGGTAGTCAAGACCGACATCCATGAGGAAGCCTATCCTTGAACGTATCTCCTTGAGCACCTGCTTTCCTATCAGTTCCTGTGTCTCGGTCAGTTTAAGGTTATTCATATAATCGTAAAGAACACCGATCGACATTGATGTTATCTCATAGATATTCTTATCGCAGATCGTAACGGCAAGTGATTCGGGTTTGAGTCGCATTCCCTTACATGTCTCACAGGTAGTTATATGCATGTAAGTTTCATATTCCTGCTTCATGGTCTCCGAAGCCGTCTCCCTGTATCTCTGCATCATATTTTTGATCAGGCCGTCAAATACGATCGGATACACACCCTCACCGCGCTGTCCCTTATAATGGACCATTACCTGCTTTGAGCCCTTACCGCTGATGATAAGGTCCTGTACGTTCTGCGGCAGATCCTCAAAGGGTGTGTCGAGCGAAAATCCATAGGCATCCGCAAGTGCTTTAAGAACAGCGTGGGTAAAGCTTCCTTCACTGTTTGAAGACTGCCATCCCATACATGAAATAGCCCCTTCGTTAAGACTGAGCGTTCTGTCCGGTATCAGAAGTTCCGGTGAGAATTCCATGGTATAACCGAGACCGAAGCAGTCCGGACACGCTCCGTAGGGGTTGTTGAACGAAAAACTCCTCGGCTCTATCTCCTGTATGCTCACGCCGCAGTCCGGGCATGCGAGACTGTCGGAAAAATGCAACACCTCGCCGTCGGTCGTCTCTATGACAAGAAGTCCTTCGCTTAAAGCTATGGCCGTCTCGACGGAATCCGTAAGTCTTCTCTCTATGCCCTCTTTTATCACAAGTCTGTCCACCACAATATCAATGGTGTGCTTGATGTTCTTGTCGAGCTTGATCTCCTCCGAGAGATCGTACATATTGCCGTCTACATTTACTCTGGTGAAACCGCTCTTTCTTGCTCTGTCTATAACCTTGGCATGCTCACCCTTCTTGCCCCTTACAACCGGTGAAAGTACTGTAAACTTTGTACCCTGATCCAGTTTCATTATGGCATCGACCATCTGGTCCACGGTCTGTCTTTCGATCACCTTGCCGCAATTCGGACAATGCGGTATGCCTATCCTTGCAAACAGCAATCTGAAATGATCATATATTTCCGTAACGGTTCCGACCGTTGATCTCGGGTTCCTGTTCGTGGATTTCTGGTCAATGGAAATAGCGGGTGACAGTCCTTCTATGAGTTCCACCTGCGGCTTTTCCATCTGCCCGAGGAACTGTCTCGCATATGAGGAAATGGATTCCATATATCTTCTCTGCCCTTCGGCATAGATCGTATCAAATGCAAGGCTGGATTTGCCGGAACCCGAAAGTCCCGTCAATACGACAAACCTGTCTCTGGGTATGTCCACATCTATGTTCTTGAGGTTGTGCTCGGAAGCTCCCCTGATCCTTATGTATTCTTTTGCCGACATATTAACGGCGTTATTATCTGTACTCAACGGTCTTTCCTTTCAATTCAACCATTCGGTCACGCAACTCGGCTGCTGTCTCGAAATCGAGCTCCGCAGCTGCCTTGCGCATCTGTTTTTCTATCTTTGCGATGAGCTTCTTCAGTTCCTCTTCGCTCATGGATTCGGGATCCTTCTCGAATCTCATCTGTTCCTGTTCTATTTCTTTTGAGATACTTATCAGATCGCGGACCGCTTTCTGTATCGTCTGAGGCGTGATACCGTTTTCCTCATTGTATTTCATCTGTATCTCTCTTCTTCGGTTGGTCTCTTCGATCGCATATTTCATGGAATCGGTTACGGTATCCGCATACATTATAACGTGTCCCTCGCTGTTACGCGCGGCACGTCCGATGGTCTGTATCAGCGATGTCTGCGACCTTAGGAAGCCTTCCTTATCGGCATCGAGTATCGCCACAAGTGTTATCTCGGGTATGTCCAGGCCTTCTCTCAGCAGGTTAATGCCGACGAGCACATCAAATACATCAAGTCGCATGTCCCTGATTATCTCCGCTCTCTCAAGCGTATCAACATCCGCATGAAGATATCTGACCCTTATGCCGACATCCTTCATGTAATCCGTAAGATCCTCCGCCATACGTTTGGTCAAAGTCGTGACCAGCACCTTATGGTGCCCCTTTACCTCTTTCTTTATCTCTCCGATGAGGTCATCTATCTGACCTTCGACAGGTCTGACGAAAACCTCGGGATCCAACAGTCCGGTGGGTCTTATGATCTGCTGGGCTCTCAGAAGCTCATGCTCTTCCTCATATCTGTTGGGTGTAGCCGAAACGAAGAGCATCTGGTCTATCTTATTTTCAAACTCACCGAAATTGAGCGGTCTGTTATCCAATGCCGAGGGCAATCTGAAACCGTAGTCCACGAGCACCTGCTTTCGCGAACGGTCTCCGGCATACATTCCGCCTATCTGCGGTATGGTAATATGTGACTCATCAATTATTATCAGAAAATCATCCGGGAAGAAATTCATGAGACATAACGGTGTCTCCCCGGGCGTCAGGTTATTGAGCGGCGCGGAATAATTCTCTATTCCGGAGCAAAATCCGGTCTCCCTTAACATCTCCAGATCGAAGTTTGTCCTCTCCGCTATCCTCTGGGCCTCGATGAGCTTATCCTGTCTTTTGAAAAATGTGATCCTTTCCTTAAGCTCCTCTTCGATCCTGTCACAGCCCTCGCGTATCTTGTCCATAGGAATGACATAGTGGGATGCCGGAAATATGGCCACATGTTCAAGTGTATTTTTCATGCGTCCCGTAAGCGGATCGACCTCTGCTATCCTGTCGATCTCGTCACCGAAAAATTCCACCCTTATGAGGCTGTCTCCGCCCTGAGCGGGATAGATATCCACAACATCGCCCCTTACTCTGAAGGTTGCGCGCTCCACGTCAAGCTCATTTCGCTGATACTGCAGTTCTATAAGCTCATGGATGACTTCATCCCTTTCCTTTTGCATGCCGGGTCTTAAGGACACGATCATGTCCTTGTATTCGTCCGGACTTCCCAGTCCGTATATGCAGCTTACGGATGCAACAACGATAACATCCCTTCTTTCCGACAATGAAGCCGTTGCCGAAAGTCTCAGTTTTTCTATCTCATCATTTATGGATGAATCCTTTGCAATGTAAGTATCCGAACTCGGAACATATGCTTCAGGCTGATAATAATCATAATAGGACACAAAATACTCGACCGCGTTCTCGGGGAAGAATTCTTTCATCTCTCCGTAGAGCTGTCCCGCAAGGGTCTTGTTGTGTGAAATGATAAGCGTGGGTTTGTTTAAGGCCGCAATGACATTGGCCATGGTAAATGTCTTACCTGACCCCGTAACACCGAGCAGAGTCTCGAACTGATTACCTTCCTTAAAGCCCCGCACAAGTTTCTCTATGGCCTGCGGCTGGTCTCCCGTAGGCTTGTATTCCGAATGAAGTCTGAATTCCATGATAACTCCGATCACGACAAAAATCGACAGGGCTCATACGCCCTGTCGGTATTATACCAAATATTTAAAAAATGTTTAGGTATTTTTATTTATTTATCTGTTTGCGCAATTCTTCCTTTGCGGCTTCGATCTGATTGTCTGTTCCGTCTTCCTTATATTTCTCGGAATCCCACTCGATCACCTTATCGGGCGTTATACCGACACCGTGGATATCATTGCCCTTCGGTGTGAAATATTTGCTGACCGTGACCTTGATCGCCGAGCCGTCCTTAAGCGAGATTATCTGCTGGACTATGCCCTTGCCGTAGGTCTGTGTTCCCATGACTATGCCCTTGCCGTAATCTCTGATCGCACCGGTAAGTATCTCGGAAGCACTCGCCGTATAACCGTTTACAAGAACTATTATAGGCTTGTCAAACTCACGCTTTCCGTCACAGTTATAATCCTGTCTGTTGCCGTTCTTGTCTTCCGTGTATACGACCACACCCTTCGGAAGTATCTGGCTCGCTATGTCCACGCAGGTGGATACGTTTCCGCCGCCGTTGGATCTTAAGTCCAGTATCAGGCCTTCCATTCCCTGACCCTTCATTACTGCCATGGCTTCGGTGAACTGATCGGTCGTTACATCATCAAATTCCTTGATCTGTATATAGGCTATATTGTCCTCAAGCATCTCATATTTTACGGTAGGTGTCTGTATCTTGCGACGCTCGACATCCATTTCCAGGAAATCCGGTTCATCGTTTCTGACTATGGTCAGATGTACGGTTGTGTGCTCCTCACCTTTGATGAGCATTACGGCGTCACTCGCAGACATGCCCAGAACTTCCTTGCCGTCTATCTTGTATATGAGATCACCCTCCGCAAGTCCCGCTTCTTCGGCAGGCGTTCCGCTCATGACTCCGGCTATCATCGGAAGCGTTGTGTCGGGATCCACATTGACATATGCGCCGATACCGCTGTATACGCCTTCACCCTCTTCACGGATCCTTACCATCTCATCAACAGTGTAGTACTCGGAATACGGATCGCCGAGCGATTCCATCATACCGGTGTAGACACCTTCGGCCAATGCTTCATTGTCCACGTCCTGATAATAATATTCCTTTACGATCTTCTCGATCGTGGCCATTTTCAGAGTCGTCTTTGTATTTACAACGGAATCGTTCTTCTTTGGGGTCTTCTTTTCTTCGGTTGTTTCGGTCTCCTCGCTCACGTTCCTGTACTTCTGTATCAATATGACATTTCTTACAAGAACATTTACCGCCACGCCTATGAGTGCGCCGGCCACGCCTACGATAATACCGAGTCTGAAGGCTTTCTTCTCAAGCTTTTCTATTATTTTTGATACTTCCTGTTCAGAAGATTCCTTTTCGTTCATTACTGTTACCTCTGATGTCCCCTTCGGGGCATTACATATTGGGAACACTCGCCCATTAATATTTCGCCTTAGGCGAAGGGCGAGCGCTGCATAATGCCCCTTTCAGGAACATTACATTTGGAGAACACTCGCCCATTAATATTTCGCCTTAGGCGAAGGGCGAGCGCTGCATAATGCCCCTTCGGGGCATTACATTTATTTAAGATAATTCCACGGGCTTACGTATTCACCGTTTACACGTACGCTGAAATGCAGATGATTTCCCGTAGATCTTCCGGTCGAACCTATGGCACCTATCTTCTCACCGCGGACTACCTTTTCGCCCTTTGATACGTAAAGTGCGGATGCATGCATGTAAATGGTGTATACACCGTCACCATGGTTGACCATTATGTAATTGCCCATGGTTCCCGAGTAATCCGCCGCCACGACCTGACCGTCGTATGCGCATATTATCGGAGAGCCGCCGGGTGCCGCAAAATCTATACCGTTGTGGAACTGCTCCACGCCGAGTATCGGGTGGATCCTCCAGCCGTAATCATCGCTGACACGCTTATAGGAAGGAGCGGGAAATGCAAATACACCGCCATCGTATTTGATGGCATTTCCGCTTTCCTCAGCAAGCCTTTTCTTCTCTTCAAGGACCTCGGCTTCGAGGGCACGTATTATCTCATTCTGTGCGGCTATCTCTGCCTCATATTCCTTGATCGCAGCTTCTTTATTGTCAATATCGGTCTGTTTTGAAACGATCTCATGCTCCTTCTCGGTTATAAGTGTTTCAAGATTGGCCTCCTCATTTTCGACCTCGGCCTTGGCTGCGTCAAGTACCTCTTTTTCCGATTCGAGTGATAGCTTGCAGGCCTCAACATATTCGCAGTTGGCAACGTACTCTTCCAGCTTTTTCTTGTCGTAATTGCTGAGTTGTTCTATGTAATCCGCTTTATTGACCATATCACCGAAGTTGGCCGCACTGAAGATAAGTTCGACATAATAGTTGTCGCCCTTTTCATACATGAACTTGATGCGCTCTTTCATCGCTTCATACTGCTCAAGCTGAATGCGCTCGGCTTCCTCAAGATCCGCCGCTGCCTGTGTAATCTCGGCCTCCTTGTTCTCGATAAGCTCTTTCAATTCTGCTATCTTTTTCTGGATTTCCTCAAGATTTGCGTCAAGTTCGGTCACATAAACCGCAAGATCTTCCTTCTGATCCTCCAGTTCATCAACCATCCCCTGTATATCGGTGATATTGTTCTGTATCTTTTTTCTGTCTTCCTGTGCCTGAGAGATCTGCCCCTGCTTTTCCTTGATACTCTTTTCAAGGGAATCTATCGTGGCACCTCTGTTTTTGTCCTCGTAATCATGCTCATCGTCTTTTTTCTCGAGATCCTCCTGGGACTGAGACTCATCATCCTCATCGGCATATACGAGACACGGTGTCAGCATACAGAAGGATAACGAACATATGAGCATCAGGGACATAAGCTTTTTTCTGATCATCTGTCACTATACCTTCAAATGTCTTCTTACCGTTACAAAACTTCCCAGGAAACCGATGCCTGCACCTATACCGAGTGATATGGGTACGAGTGTATGGAAAATGGTCTGTACCGGCAGGAATTTGAGAATGTCCCCCAGTACGTTGAACCTTTCCACGATCAAAGCAAGTGCCCTGTCATAGATAAAATATATTATCCCCAGCGGGATCGCCGCACCTATGAGTCCTATGATAAGACCCTCCACGACGAACGGCGCTCGTACGAAATAGTCCGTCGCGCCTATGTATTTCATGATGCCTATCTCTTCCTTACGGATCGAAATACCTATGGTAACGGTATTGCTTATAAGGAAAATGGAAACTGCGAGCAGTATGAAGATAATGCCCACGGAAATATAACTTACGAGATTATTGACACCGCTCAATGCCTTTGCTGTGATCTCGGATCTGTTTACCTGCCGTACACCCTGAATACTCTCAAGGTATGCTACCAGATCGGCCTGTTGTGAGATATTATTAAGATATATCTGATAATTTGCACTTCCGGCCAGAGGATTTTCCGTAAAGCCCTCGGCATATTCGCCAAGGTACTCAACCTTGAATTCCTCCCATGCCTGATCGGCTGATACGAATTCTATCTTGCTGACTTCGGGCCTTCCTGCTATAAGATCTCCGATCTCTTTCATGCGGACATCGTCCTGACATACTTCCTCATCAAAGAATACCGTGACAGCCACGCCTTCCTCGGCAGTCTTTACGATATTCTGAAAGTTAACGATTATCGCATAGAACAGACCGAACAGAAGAAGACAGGAAGCTATGGTCGCAATACTGGCCAATGAGAATATCGCATTGCGGAATATATTCTTAACGCCCTGTTTGATTGTATAGAAAAATGAACTAATCCTCATCTATATATCCACCCTTCTCCTCGTCATTTACGATCACGCCCTTTTTCATGGTAACGACTCTCTTCTGCATCTCATTGACGATCTCTCTGTTATGGGTAACGACTATGATCGTTGTTCCCCTCTTGTTGATCTGTTCGAGAAGCTTCATTATTTCCCACGAATTTCTGGGATCAAGGTTTCCGGTGGGCTCATCGCACAGCAAGATCGGCGGCTTGTTGATAAGCGCTCTGGCCATAGCCACACGCTGTTGTTCACCACCTGAGAGCTGCATCGGTTTTGCCTTATATTTGCTGGCCAGTCCTACTATTGACAGAATGGCCGGTACATTTCTTTTTATGAGTCTGTTGGGGGTCTGGACGATACGCTGCGCAAATGCAACGTTTTCATATACATTCCAGTTTTTGATAAGTCTGAAATCCTGGAACACTACCCCAAGGTTTCTTCTGTATTTGGGGACCTGTCTTCTGCGGAGTCTTGAAAGATTGACTCCGTTGACATATATCTCTCCCTCGGTCGGAATGAGTTCGCGAAGAAGGAGCTTGATAAGGGTAGATTTACCCGAACCGCTGTCACCAACTATAAATACGAACTCTCCTTTTTTTATCTTGAGACTGACACCGTTGAGAGCCGGCGATCCGGACTGATATGTCTTGGTGACATTTTCCAGAATGATCAGTTCGTCATCGGCCATGATACGATTTTTTTTCTTTTTGTTACCCAAAGCCACTGCTTTTTCTCCTTAATACTCCAAAGATTCCATATAATTCATATATTTGACTACCATGAGAGCGATCTTGAAGGTTATGGCATCCTCAAATACCCTAAGATCAAGACCTGTCGTCTTCTGAAGCTTATCAAGTCTGTACACAAGCGTATTCCTGTGGATGAACAGCTGTCTTGATGTCTCCGAAACATTGAGGCTGTTCTCGAAAAACTTGGTTATCGTGATAAGTGTTTCATCATCGAAATCATCGGGACTCTTTCCGCCGAATATCTCCTTGATGAAAAGCTTGCATAACGGTATCGGAAGCTGGTAGATAAGACGGCCTATACCGAGTTCGCTGTAAGCGATGATATCCCTGTCATCAAAGAATATCTTGCCGACATCAAGCGCCATCTTTGCTTCCTTGTAAGAACGGCTGACTTCCTTGAGATCACCTATGACCGTTCCGTAAGCGATATGCACACCCTTCATACCCTCCTTTGCAAGGTAGTTCTTGTATGTGTTGCATATCTTTTCGATATCCTCGGCGCCCACGCTGTCCTCAAGTTCCTTTACAACTATAACGTTATTCTCATCGACAGCCGTGATGAAGTCCTTGTTGTTCGAACCGAAATGAGTACGCATGAGTTCAAGGATGTTGTTGTCCTTGCCAAGTTCGCCCTCGATGATGATGGCTACACGTTTCATATCCGACTGGATATGAAGCTTCTTTGCACGACTGAAAATATCAACAAGCAACAGGTTATCAAGCAACAGGTTCTTGATAAAATTATCCTTATCAAATCTTTCCTTATAAGCCACGAGAAGATTCTGTATCTGAAATGCAGCCATCTTACCGAGCGTATACACGTCTTCGGCCGCTCCGTCGGCAACAAGAATATATTCAAGCTGCTGTTCGTCATAGATCTTGAAGAACTGGCTTCCTCCTATCTCCTGAGAATCGGCCGGAGATTTGACAAATTCGGTCGCCTGCGCACTGTACTTCTCCATCTGCGGACTTGTCAATGCGTAGACCTTTCCGTCAACATCCACAACACACAGTTCTATCCTTGCTATGTTTTTTATGCCGTCCAACGTGCTTTGTAATACCTGATTGGATATCATGTTGCTCCCTCACTTGTGATTTTTTACAAAAGTTACTGCCATATAATATGTATTTTCACAATACTATTTTTTATAATAAAGCATTTATACAAAAAAATCCATAGCAATTCCACGTTTTTTTCGTTACTTTTGTACAAAAAAAGCCTTTTTTTGCCATTTCATTTACTTTTTATGCGAAAAAGGCGATAATAAATATATATAAGGAGGTATCTGTATGAACATAGGCAGTATTTCATTAACATCTATGACCCTTACAGGGGCAGACTCCTTATCAAAGGTAGAAACTGCTATGCTTAGTAAAGCCCTCGATGCGAACGAGGCCGCAGGAGCCGGACTTATCAATATGATCGACGCAGCTGCCATGGAGCGCTCCGTTAATCCAGCTGTAGGTTCCAACTTTGATATGGTAGTCTAACTTTATTTCGGGGCAGAGGCCCTTCACATATTGGTGCAATGCATCATTTTACAATAAGAAAGAGGTGTCGGGCGACACCTCTTTCTTGTATTTAACTCCATTGATCTATCATATCCAGAACGATCCATGCTACCGCGAGCACACTGCTTATCACCCACGCCACACTTATCAGTCTTGGTTTTTTCTCATCCGTATCGAACCGCTCCAGTGCCTCTCCGACTTCGGCCTTTCTGTCCTCCAGATCCGCAATCTTCTTAAGTACCGCGATCAGAAATACCGCCGCGACCATCGCTATTATAAAGTCGAGCAGCAATCCGTTGAGCACACTGTCTCTGCTGTATGCCATATTGGCAAAATAATCCTCATCCGTATAATTCAGCCAGAATATGCCGATCGTTGTCTTCAGATTGAATATGAAATGACACAAAAACGATGCCCACAGCGATCCCGTTGCTTCATATATGAGCGCCAGTACCAGTCCGAGAACGAATGCATACACGGCCTGATTTGCATTCATATGCATCAATCCGAACATAAGCGAAGAAAGGATCAGCGCGCCTCTTCTTCCGCCGTCCATCCTGTACCCTCTGTAAATGATACCTCTGAAGACAAGTTCTTCACAGAACGGACCGACAACGCCGTAGAACAGCGAGATCACCCAGACGTTGTTGCCTATGATCCAGTCGATATTGGCATCCACCACATTTTCCGAAAATATCATGGACACGCCGTTTGCAAAACTTCCTATCGGTATCATGAGGATCGAATAAACAACGATCAGTAATATCGTCACCGGTTTTATGCGCTTCAATCCTATCCTCTCGCCGATACTCACCTCGCCACGTTTTATCGTGAGTCCGAGTATGGCAGGTAAAAGGAGCGTTGTCTCTATTATGACCTCCTGGATCCAGATACTGTCCAGATCAAGCGTACCTTCGGGAAGAAAATACAATATGAAGACCACTGCGATATTAAGCAGTATGATCCCGGCAAATACTCGATTTACTCTTTTGTGTTCCATACATCACCTGCTTATTATCGAATCGCTCTTTATCTCTATCTTACCGCTTTTGAGCAGATTGCCCACCGCGCGTTTGAACTCATTTTTGCTCATGCCGAAGGTGTTCTTTATGATCTCCGGATCCGCTTTATCATTGAAGGGTATCCGGCCGTTGTTGGCTTCCATGTATCTTACAAGCCTGTCGGCATCTATGCTCATCTGGATATATGCCTTTTCCCTGACACTTAAGTCTATCTTGCCGTCTTCCTTTACTGCGGTCACCCTTGCGTGGACAATGTCTCCGGGCTTAACATCGGCAACTTCCTTTTTGGGGATCAATGCACTGTACCTGTCATCTATCGCAACAAATGCGCCGAACTCCCTGCTTACCTCATATACCGTTCCGGTCACCTGATCGTCCTTTTTCAGACCCACGGCCTTTTCCAGTCTTGGGTATACCTTCATCGTTGCACACAGCCTGTTGCTCTTGTCCGTGTACAAAGAAACAAGCACCTTATCACCGACAGCTATGGGATAAGTCTGTTCCTTATAGGGAAGAAAGAGATCCTTCTCCAGACCCCAGTCAAGAAATGCTCCGATCTTGCCGATCTCCTTAACCGTAAGTTTTGCCAGTCCTCCGAGTGTCAATGCCGGTTCATGGACTGTTGCGATGATCCTGTCCTTTGAATCCCTGTATATGAACACTTCTATCTCATCGCCCTCTCCGGCTCCGTCCGGGATCTGCTTTGCCGGCAGTAGTACTCTGTCTTTGTCTCCTTCATTTTCAGCCAGATATACGCCGAATTCTTTTCTGTCAACTATCTTCAGTTTCTGTTTCTCACCGAGCTTTAACATATCAACCTCACACACTCAAAGTGTTATCTCCATTACCGAATATGCCTCACCGTCTTCATTGTTGAGTGCGATCGTTATCTTTTCGCCTTTGTATATGACGGGAATGATCGTATCACCCAGTTTGGCCTGTTTTCTGTAATCTATCCTGAATCTCTTACACTTTGATATATCTGTTTCATCTTCTATAGCCGCAAGCCCAAGTTTGACATACTGCCCGTTATTGACATGCTTATTGCCGTCAAGATGATGCGGCAGGACCCTTATCGGCTCTCTCTCGTAATGCTCACAGGCTTCGGGGATATCTACCTTTCTCGGGCCGTATTCCATGTCCAACTTCTCTTCCATCGTGTATGCCGTTCTTATATCTTCGGGTATCTTGGCCGGCAATCCTGTCTTCATGTTCAGAAATGTCCACATGGTATTGGCTTTTACAAGAAACTCACCGTCTTTCTTCACACAGAAATTCCTGTATGCAAAAAAGCCCTTTACTTCGTGCGGAAATGTTCCCACCGTAACTCTCTCACACATTCGGGGAAGACGGTCTATATCTATTTCCCAATAATTGATGACCCATCTGAAATCTCTTTTTTCAAGTTCATCAAAACCAACGCCCAGATCCTCCGAATGAAATGTGGAACAATCCTGCATCATATCTATAAGACCGGTCAGCTCCAGCTTATTTGTGGCATCACAGTGACTGAAACCGATCCTGCTCTCATATTCGTACATTGTTATTCCTCCCTTTACAGAACCCTCGCCGATCTATATTTTGGCTTCTCCAAACGACTCGGGCTACATGTCAGGTTTTCATGGAAAACCAGACACATTCTTCACGCAAGTCAGAGAACATTGTAACATATTTGAGCGACTTGTAACAGATAAATGCTTAGCTGATATGTCCGATATATCGTATATTATTCTGTTTTCATGGTTCTTACAGGTTGGTATAACCCATCAGATATGCATCCACCTCTCTGGCGCATGCCTTTCCTTCGGCTATTGCCCATACCACAAGAGACTGTCCCCTGTGCATGTCACCTGCCGTAAATACCTTTTCCTTACCTGTCGCATAGCCGGTATCCGCAACGGTCTTTACCGTATTTCTCTGTGTCAGTTCAAGTTTTAACGCTTTGGGAAGATAATCTTCGGCACCGACAAAACCAGCAGCTATGAGCAGCAGGTCGCATTTGATGATCTGTTCACTGCCTTCTGTTTCAACAAGTTTTCCTTCTTTAAATCCGCATTTTACAGTCTTAAGCTCTTTTATCTTTCCCTTGGATGCAATGACTTCTTTTACGGTAGTCTCAAATACCCTGGGATCTTTGCCGAATAATGCACTTGCTTCATCATGCCCGTAATCGGTTCTCAGCGTTTTGGGCCATTCCGGCCAAGGATTATCGGCCCGTCTTTCGACCGGAGGCTTCGGCATCATCTCGAGTGCGGTAACGCTTGCACAGCCGAGTCTTATAACGGTTCCGATACAGTCATTTCCCGTATCGCCGCCGCCAACTACGACCACGTGTTTATCTTTTACCTGTGTCTCGAGCTCGTGGCTGATACCTTTGCCCGTAAGTTCCTTTGTGACCCTTCCGAGGAAATCCACGGCATAGCTTATGCCCTTTGTGCCTTCCATTCCCGGTGCCGTGAGTGCTCTTGCTTTCTTAGCACCGCAGCACAGAACGACCGCATCATATTCATCGATCAGTTCGTTCGCATCCACATTTTCACCCACATTACAGCCGGTCTTGAATACGACACCTTCCTCCTCCATGAGTTTTCGTCTTCTGAGCACTATATCCTTCTCGAGCTTCATGTTTGGTATCCCGTACATCAAAAGCCCGCCTATATTGTCGTCTCTTTCGTAAACAGTCACCGAATGTCCGCGCCTGTTGAGCGTATCCGCCGCTGCAAGACCCGAAGGTCCGCTTCCTACGACAGCGACTTTTTTCCCGCTCTTTGTCTCACTTGTCCGCGGCTGCATACTGTCATTGGCAAATGCCTGCTCGATGATATACAGTTCATTTTCCTTTATCGTCACCGGTGCATCGTTCATTCCGCAGATACATGCTTTCTCACACAATGCCGGACAGACTCTTCCTGTAAATTCCGGAAACGGATTTGTCTTTAAGAGCCTCTTGAGTGCATGCTTGTCGTGACCAAGATAGATCGCATCATTCCATTCGGGTATGAGATTATGAAGAGGACATCCGACCACCATACCCTTAAGCACCATGGCAGACTGACAGAACGGTACTCCGCATTCCATACATCTGGCTGCCTGTGTGCGGCGCTCTTCTTCGTTTTTATAGTGATGAAATTCATTAAAATTGCATATTCTTTCCTTCGGGCTTACCTCCGGACTGTCTTCTCTTTCATATTCCAGAAACCCTGTGATCTTCCCCATTTTGAACCTCCTTTCGCTTGCACTTTCGGCTTTTAAAATATACTTCCGGTAACCTCTTTGAAGGCTTCCAGCTCCGCTTCCTCATGGGACATTCCCTGTTCCTCATGACTTGCTATGGCAACGATTATCCTGTGATAATCCGTAGGAACTATTCTCTTGAAATCAGGCAGATAAGTCTCAAAGTTTTCCAGTATTTCTTTACACTTTTCCGAACCCGTTTCCTTCTCGTAATCGGTCAGAATGTTTCTCAGTTCATCTATCTCGAACTTCTCCTTCACATCGGACATTCCTATCATGTCCTTGTTTATCCTGCGATACAGTGTATGGTCCTTATCAAGGACATATGCTATACCGCCGCTCATGCCTGCCGCAAAGTTCTTGCCTGTATCACCGAGTATGACAGCCCTTCCGCCTGTCATATATTCAAGTCCGTGATCACCGCAGCCCTCCGCTACGGCAACCGCTCCCGAATTACGTACACAGAATCTCTCACCTGCGATACCGCAGATATATGCTTTTCCGGAGGTTGCTCCGTACAATGCGACATTTCCGACTATGATATTTTCATCCGCCTTAAACGATGATCCCTTCGGCGGTGTAAGTACCAGCTTTCCTCCTGACAATCCCTTACCGAATCCGTCATTGGCATCACCGGAAAGCCTGAGTGTAAGACCCGTCGGTATAAATGCACCGAAGGACTGGCCGCCTCCGCCTTTGCAGTTTACCGTAAAACTGTCCTCGGCAAGAGGATGCTCCTCATCACCGTATTTTTTGAGTATTTCCGAACCCAGTATCGTTCCGAAAGTTCTGTCGGTACTGTCGACCGTAACTTCTATGGACGGTCTGTTTCCGACCTCATCCTTTACCTTTTCAAACCAAGGAAGCAATATGGATTCATCCGGTGTTTTATCCAGTTTGAAATCATAGATGTCTTTTTTGTCATACCTGCATTTATCCTTATGTGCATACTCCGGATTGAGTATCATCCCGAGATAAACGCTTGCCGCTCTCGAATGTATCTGAGCCTCACGTTTCTTCAGGCAATCGGTCCTTCCTATCATCTCATCCACGGATGTAAAACCGAGCTCTGCCATTATCTCCCTCAGTTCCTGAGCTATGAATCTCATAAAGTTCATGACATATTCCGGCTTTCCGCTGAAACGTTTCCTGAGTTTACTGTTCTGGGTCGCTATACCGACAGGACACGTATCCTTCGAACATACCCTCATCATCATGCAGCCCAATGATACGAGAGGAGCTGTTGCAAAACCGAATTCCTCGGCACCCAGCAATGCGGCGATCGCCACATCCCTTCCGCTCATTAGCTTTCCGTCGGTCTCGATCCTTACCCTGCTCCTCAGACCGTTTTCAATAAGCGCCTGATGAGTCTCGGCTACACCCAGTTCCCACGGCAGGCCTGCCGAATGAACGGATGAGAACGGTGCTGCGCCTGTTCCTCCGTCATAACCCGATATGAGCACCACCTGGGCTCCTGCCTTGGCTACACCCGATGCTATCGTTCCCACTCCCGCTTCTGATACGAGTTTGACCGAAATACGCGCCAGACGGTTTGCATTTTTAAGATCGTATATGAGCTGCGCCAGATCTTCTATCGAATAGATATCATGATGCGGCGGTGGGGAAATAAGCTGGACGCCCGGTGTTGAATGCCTTGTCTTTGCGACCCAGGGATAAACCTTTTTGCCCGGAAGATTTCCTCCTTCACCCGGCTTGGCACCCTGTGCCATCTTGATCTGGATCTCCTTCGCGCTGAGAAGGTATCTTTCGGTAACACCGAACCTGCCGCTCGCAACCTGCTTCACCGCACTGTTCTTCTCCGTACCGAAGCGGTATGTTGCTTCTCCGCCTTCACCGGTGTTTGACTTGCCGCCGAGCCTGTTCATGGCTATCGCAATGGTCTCGTGAGCCTCCTCGGACAGAGAACCGTAGCTCATGGCACCCACCTGAAATCTCTTAACTATACTGTCAACACTCTCGACCTTATCTATCGGGACCGCCTCACCTGCGGATACAAATTCCAGTAAGCCTCGCAACGTGTGCGGATGCTGTTTGTCATCGACAAGGGCTGTATATTTCTTAAAGAGCTCGTAATCACCTGTCCTTACAGCCTGCTGCAAAAGTACTATTGCTGTCGGATTGTACAGATGATCCTCCTTATCTTCGCCGCTCCTTAAGCTGTGGAAGCCGATGCTGTCAAGCGATGTATCCACAGAAAGTCCCATCGGATCAAATGCATGATCGTGCCTGTAGGCTATGCCCTCTTCTATTTCCTTTATACCGATACCGCCGACACGGCTGACCGTACCTGTAAAATATTTGTCTATGACCTCGCTATCCAGACCTATGGCCTCAAATATCCTTGCGGACTGATATGACTGGATCGTGGAAATACCCATCTTCGCCGCGATCTTGACCACGCCCTTTAAGAGCGCATTGTCATAATCATCGACTGCGGTGTGGAAATCCTTATCAAGAAGGCCTATGTCGATCAGTTCACCTATGCATTCATGTGCAAGATAAGGGTTGAGCGCTCTCGCTCCGAAGCCGAGAATGCATGCTGCCTGATGTACATCCCTGATCTCACCACTCTCAAGGATGAGTGAGACCGCTGTTCTCTTCTTTGTGCGTACAAGATGTTGTTCAACAGCCGATACCGCGAGCAATGAAGGGATCGGAACATGGTTCTCGTCCACTCCCCTGTCTGAAAGTATGATGATATTTGCACCCTTCGAAACGGTCCTGTCAACGGCTACATATAACTGTTCTACCGCTCTTGCGAGTGAGGTGTGCTTATAGTAAAGCAATGAGACCGTATCCGCCTTAAAGCCTTTTTGATCGAGCGATCTGATCTTCATGAGATCCACACCGGAAAGGATAGGATTGTTGACCTCGAGGACCGTGCAGTTGTCGCCCTTTTCCCTGAGCAGGTCGCCGTCTGAGCCGATATAGACCGTTGTATCCGTTACGATCTTCTCACGGAGCGAATCTATGGGCGGATTTGTTACCTGTGCAAACTGCTGTTTAAAATACCAGAACAATATCTGATGATGCTCGGAAAGAACGGCGAGCGGCACGTCGTGTCCCATTGAAACGGTTCTTTCCACCCCTTCTTTTGCCATAAAGAGGATGTCATTTTTGACCTCTTCATAGCTGTAGCCGAATACCCTGTAAAGTTTGTCTCTCTCCTCCTGAGGCTCACTGGGCACCTTGTGATTGGGTATAGACAGTTTTGAAAGATGTATAAGGTTGCTGTCCAGCCACTCGCCGTAGGGTTTGCGGTTTGCGTAATATTCCTTGCACTCATCATCCGAGATTATCCTCTTCTGAACGGTATCCACGAGAAGGATACGTCCCGGTGTGAGTCTTGATTTCTTTACGATCTTCTCAGGCTCTATGGGCAGTACTCCCACTTCCGAAGAAAGTATCAGTCTGTTATCATCCGTGATGTAATATCTTGACGGTCTCAAGCCGTTACGGTCAAGCGTTGCTCCGAACATATCTCCGTCGGTAAACAGAAGTGCCGCAGGTCCGTCCCATGGCTCCATCATCGTCGCGTAGTAATGATAGAAATCCTTCTTTTCCTCGCTCATGAAACGATTATATTTCCACGGTTCCGGAACGAGTGCCATTATGGCTAAGGGCAGTTCCATCCCGTTCATGTACATGAATTCCAGAGTATTGTCCAGCATTGCGGAATCCGAGCCGCTTCCGGCTATGACAGGGTAGATCTTTGCGATGGAATCCTGAAGATAAGGCGACGTCATCGTCTCCTCTCTCGCGAGCATCCTGTCGCTGTTGCCTCGGATCGTGTTTATTTCCCCGTTATGCGCAAGGAAACGATACGGATGCGCTCTTTCCCAGCTCGGGTTTGTATTGGTGGAAAATCTCGAATGTACCAGGGCTATCGCTGACTTATATGCTTTACTCTGAAGATCCTTATAGAATCTCCTCAGCTGTCCTACAAGGAACATTCCCTTATAAACAACTGTCCTTGATGAAAGCGAACAGATATATGTATGTTCCGAACTGTGCTCAAATTCACGTCTTATAACATAAAGTTTCCGGTCGAAGTCAATACCTCTTTCAACATCCTCAGGTCTTTCCATAAAGCACTGCATGATGCACGGCATGCTGTCCAATGCTTTTTTACCAAGTACCGAAGGATCCGTCGGAACCTTTCTCCAGCCGAGGACCTTTACATGCTCTTTTCCTGCGATGACCTCGAGCATACGCATTTCAAATTTTCTTCCGAGTTCATCTGAAGGAAGGAACAGCATTCCTATACCGTAATCTCTCGCTTCCTTAAGTGCTATACCGCATTCATCCGCTGCCTTCTTAAAGAAGTCATGTGAGATCTGTACCAGGATACCCACACCGTCACCAACCTCTCCGGTGGCATCTTTTCCGGCACGATGTTCCAGTTTTTCAACTATATGCAATGCATCATCCACAACCTTATGATCCGCATGACCGTCTATATTGACTACCGCACCTATACCGCAGGCATCATGCTCTCTGTCATAATTAAGACTCGGATCCGACATTTTTTTCATAACGTACTGCCTCTCTTTCTTTTGGAAATACCTGAAAGTCTGCAACAAAAAAAGCGCTCATGAATCAGAAGACAACTTCTGCATTCATTGAACGCCTTTGCTCTTTTCCGCTATTTTATGCCTATGCCTTTATCGTGTCAAGAAAAAATTTTTTTCAAAAAAAGTGTTGACAAATCATTTTCACTGCGATAGACTACACCGCATAAAGGCAAAGGCGTCACTGAACGAACAGTTCAGCGGCGCTTTTTCTTTTCTTAAAGATCGGAACAGGCGCGCGTTTCTTCCCCAATAGAAGAGAGGAGAAAATATTATGGATGAAAGTATCAAAAGTTTAGTTCTTGAACTGATCTCCGATCAGGTATTCGGAGTCTGGTTCCTCATCGGAGCCGCCCTTGTATTCTGGATGCAGGCAGGCTTTGCAATGTGTGAGACAGGTTTTACCAGGGCCAAGAACGCCGGCAATATCATTATGAAAAACCTTATGGATTTTTGTATAGGTACTGTCACATTTGTTCTTATAGGTTTTGGCTTGTTCCTCGGTGAAGACATGCTTTTCGGTTTTCTCGGAAAACCAAACTTCGATGTGTTTACAAATTATGCAAGCTTTGACTGGTCAAACTTCGTATTCAACCTTGTCTTCTGTGCAACGACGGCAACGATCGTTTCGGGATCCATGGCTGAAAGAACAAGATTCATATCATATTGTGTATATTCGGCAGTGATCTCGGCAGTCATATATCCGATCGAGGCTCACTGGACATGGGGTGGCGGCTGGCTGGCAGCAATAGGCTTCCATGATTTTGCCGGTTCAAACTGCATACATATGGTCGGCGGTATCTGCGCACTCATCGGTGCCGCAATGCTCGGTCCCCGTATCGGAAAGTTTGAAAAGGACAAAGACGGTAAGATTACCAAAGTCAATGCATTCCCCGGTCATAACCTCCCGCTCGCAGCCCTCGGTGTATTTATACTGTGGCTCGGCTGGTACGGTTTCAACGGAGCTGCTGCTACTACTGTTGAACAGCTCGGCGCTATATTTGTAACAACCACTATCGCTCCGGCTATCGCAACGGTCGTATGTATGATATTTACATGGATCAGATACGGCAAACCCGATGTTTCAATGTGTCTGAACGCATCACTTGCAGGTCTTGTAGCCATAACGGCTCCCTGTGACGTTGTTGATGCAACAGGCGCCATCATCATAGGTGCTGTTGCAGGTTTACTCGTAGTATTCGGTGTATGGTTCTGCGATCATATCATCCATGTGGATGATCCGGTCGGTGCCGTTGCAGTTCATATGTTTAACGGTATCTGGGGTACACTGGCAGTCGGTTTATTTGCCACAAATACTGCCCCCACATACGCACTTGCAGATAAAAACGGACAGGAACTTCTCGGTCTTTTCTACGGCGGCGGATTTAAGCTTCTTGGTATTCAGGCCTTAGGTATGCTCAGCACCGCAGCATGGACCGCGGTTACAATATTTATTACATTCTCCGTGATCAAGCTCACACTTGGCCTCAGAGCATCCGCAGAAGAGGAGATCACAGGTCTGGATATCACGGAACACGGCCTTCCGAGTGCATACTCAGGTTTCTCCATCCATGACATGTCAGGTATGATGGAAATAAATGACAACACAAACCTCGGTGAGGGCGAATATGACAATGCGACCGAACTTCAGAAAAATACCGCTGTCAAGGTTGTCAAAGAAACCACCATCGCGGACGGTGCGATCGTTGATACAGGTATGCATAAGGTTGCGATCATCGCAAAGCTTGCCCGATTTGATAATCTTAAAAAGGCTCTCAACGACCTCGGTGTTACCGGTATGACGGTCACACAGGTTATGGGCTGCGGTATTCAGAAAGGTGCAGGCGAATATTACAGAGGAGTCGAGCTTGATGCAACCCTCCTGCCAAAGATCAAGGTAGAAGTCATCGTAAGCGCGATACCTGTCGATAAGGTTGTGGAAGCAGTGAAGAAAGCTCTGTACACAGGCCATATCGGCGACGGAAAGATCTTCGTTTACAACGTCAGCAGAGTTGTCAAAGTCAGAACAGGTGAAGAAGACTTTGCAGCACTTCAGGACGTTGAATAATATGTTTTTATCCTTAAAAAGGGCCCCTGAGATCTCTCTCGGGGGCCTTTGCCTGTTTATCTTTATCTTTTAATATCCGTTCGGATTCATCTTCTGCCATCTCCATGAATCCTCACACATTTCCTTTATACCGAATTCGGCTTTCCAGCCAAGTTCCTTCTCTGCTTTTGAAGGATCCGCATAGATCGTTGCTATATCACCGGCTCTCGGTTCCTTTATCTCATAAGGGATGTTCACACCGCTTGCTTCTTCGAAGTTTTTAACGATATCAAGCACAGAATATCCTTTTCCCGTTCCGAGATTGTAGATGTTCAGACCCGAACCCGGTGCAAGCTTTACAAGCGCCTTTACATGTCCCTTTGCAAGATCGACAACGTGTATGTAATCTCTGACACCCGTTCCGTCATGTGTATCGTAGCCGTTTCCGAAAACATTCAGATGATCCAGTTTGCCGACCGCGACCTGTGTGATATAAGGCATGAGGTTGTTCGGTATGCCGTTGGGATTCTCACCTATCGTTCCCGACCTGTGTGCCCCTATCGGATTAAAATACCTGAGCAGTACCACATTCCATTCCTTGTCGGCAATGCACAGATCCATCAGGATCTGCTCTATCATGGATTTTGTCCAACCGTAAGGATTGGTACATGAACCCTTCGGGCAGTCCTCGGTTACCGGTACGTGTTCCGGATCCCCGTAAACCGTCGCTGATGATGAGAAAATGATATTTTTACATCCGAACTTCTCCATGGTCTTAAGGAGATTAACGGTACCGCCTATATTATTGTCATAGTACATTAGCGGTTTCGCAACCGACTCACCCACTGCCTTAAGTCCCGCGAAATGAATGATTCCTTCGGGTCTTTCATTTTCAAACAGCTTTGTAAGGGCTTCGCCGTCTCTCATATCAAGGTTGTAAAATACCGGTCTTGAACCGGTTATTTTGCCTATCCTGTCTACAACGGCTTCATTTGAATTGGACAGATTATCCAGGATGATAACATCATGTCCCGCTTCCATAAGTTCAACAACCGTATGACTGCCTATGTATCCGGTTCCTCCGGTTACCAATATACGCATATCCCGTCTCCTTTAAATCTATTCCCAAAGCTTTCTCGGATATTCTCCCGCTGCCTTAAGCGCCATAAGTCCGTCGGTAACGAACTGCTTATCCTCTTTGTATGTTACTCCGAACCATCTGTTTGTGCTTGTGAGCACCTTTACTCTTACCTTGCCGGCCTTTATCAATACGTCTACCTCCGTAGGGATCAGGCTCTCGGATTTGAGCGGATTTTCAGCCACCTTTTCCTTAAAGAAAAGATCCAGTGCCTTTCCGAAATGATCGAACAATCCCGGCTTGAAGCCCCACATGTTCATGGAAACCGGTGTACTGACATCTATACTCTGATATGTCACTCCGTCTTCCAGAAGATAAGCCGCACCGTCGGCTGTCTTTATGAGATTTTTCTGCTCGACAACATGTGACAGATATCCGTCGGAACCGATATTGCACACACCTCTGGTAACGCTTCCCTTTTCCGTAAGTGTCTTGCCCAGCTCATATGAGACCATAGCATAGCATGAATCATCATCTTTAGTTTCGGTAAGGAACTTATACATGAGGGCGTATCCGTCCTTTCCGTAGTAATCATCCGCATTGATGACCATGAACGGTCCCTTCACACAGTCCTTGCACATCTCTATTGCATGGCATGTTCCCCATGGTTTAACCCTTCCTTCGGGTATCACAAAGCCTTCGGGTACATCATCGAGCTCCTGGAATACATACTCAACTTCCATATGCCTTGATATCGGATTGCCGACGCATTCGACAAAATCCTTTTCCATCTCTTTTTTTATGATAAATACAACCTTCTCAAAGCCTGCACGTTTTGCATCATATATGGAAAAGTCGATGATCCTGTGCCCTTCGTCATCAACACCTTCCATCTGTTTAAGGCCGCCGTATCTGCTGCCCATTCCCGCTGCAAGAATAACCAATACCGGTTTATCCATATCTCTCCTTTCGGTATCCATGTACTCATTACTTTTATGATCTGATCTTCATCAGTCTATATATTATATCAATAATTTGACTTTTTGCCCACCTTTATGAGTTCACTCACTTCCGCTCCCGGTCTTGGCAGGCGACAGATATCCGCTTCTCAGCAGTTCTCCCTCAGCGTTATATATCTCACATTGGACGATGATCGGCATCTGTCCTTCCTGTTGTTCAACAGTAAGTATGATATCCGCTCCTTCCTCCGCAACCTGATATATCTCAAGGACCGTTCCGTTGAAAAGCTCTACCTTATCGGCCGGGCCTTTGGTGCTTATGTCCTTGTCATCCATCGGGACAAATCTTATCGTCGTGGTCTTTGCCGGATCGTAATCCTTTTGCGGCAATCCGTTCTCTCCGAGAAGATCCTTAAAGGCCGTATCATGTATCCTTTTTGCGGTCTTCTCATCATTGGCATTTGCTATCTCAGCGATCATTTCGGGATCGACCTGAAACAGATTCTGCATGGATTCCGATTCCTTCAATGTTGTTTCCATTGCATACTGCTGTATCTTTTCTTTGTCGTATGTATTGTCGTCATTTTTACGGTAATTATGTCTTCCGATCATTGTCGCAAGGAGCATTCCCACCGCTATCATTGATATCCGGAAATACTGCCTGTTTTTTTCATCTCCGCCGTTTGCGGCTGATCTGTAATTGTTGATATCCGCTTCCCTTACGATATTTTTCTCTATCAGTTTTATCAGATCGTTCCGCTTCCGGTTTTCACCCTGTCCTTTATTGGCTTTTATAAGATCTTTTTTTAAGACAGTTGCCGCGCCATCTTCGATATAACTGTTCTCTATCAGCGCATACAGTCTGGTAAGAAAGTCATCCTCCTGCAGAACCTCCGGATATACCTTTTTATTGCTGATGAGCATCTTTGTCAGCTGCTCTTTATCTATGACAGGCTTGTTGTTGTAACGCTTTGTGGAAACGATCTTGTCTAAAAGATCATAAGCAGACTTTTTATATATCTCATACTGCTCGGCAATATGATCTATATTCTCAAATTGCTGAACGTACTCGTCGCTGTCATCTGCGGTATCTGCTTCGGAACTGTCTTTTGCGTTGTCAGTCTCTTGCGTTTTGTTCGCTTTGACGGTGTTTGTTTCGAGCTTTTTTACTTCCGGTGTTTTAACTGCCGGTCTGCTCTGGATCGATATATTCCCTGCATTATAGCCCGTGGTCAATACCTCATATGCCTTGTGGATACGATCCCATTCCTCGGGAAATTCCTCCGGATGATATTGTACGATCAGCTTTGCATAGGCTCTTTTTATCTCTGCTTTTCCGGCACCGGGTTCAAGACCTAGAATCCTATACGCCTCTTGTTTTCCCATGTTCTCTCCCAATCTTCTTCGACTTTGTCGGGTGATGTGTAATTATCGCTGTACCAGCTGGTATCGTCGAGCGCAAAATCATCCTCTCCGACATTGAGCTTCGCTTCCAGATCATCCAGATACTTCTCAAGTCTCTTCTTTATCATAGGTGCTCTGTACATATCCAGCCTGATGATATGTGCATAATAATTCAGTTTCTCACCGATATCGTACTTCAGATAATCGGGTGCGATCGCAAACAGTTCTTCGCCTCTCTTAAATATCTCATCTTCCGCATTCTTTTCGGCAACAGGTTTTTTGATACTGTTAAGAACATCGGTTATCCTCTTGCTGTCCGCATCGGAAAGCTCCAGATCTCCCTTTTTGATCTGTTTATGCTTTTTGATATGCATATCCGGAACTTCGATATCCACCAGGAGTATGCCGTTAATGTCATAGGTGTATGTCACATAAATGGCAACCTCCGTCAGATCCTTTCCGCTCGGAGCTTTTCCCAGTCTGATCTCGAGCTCATCTATCTTTTTATTCATGTCGGCGTACATCTCTTCGCCCTGATATATCTTAAATGAAACCTTGTCCTGATCGGCTCTCACAGGATGATATATTTCCGTTTTGCTTATGGGAAGTGCTGAGTTCCTCGGTATTATGACACTTGACAGATTTCGGGATTCATCGAGCTTATTGTGAACCCCGGTGCCTAGTGAGAACGGACAGACATCCGTAAGAACATAATCCTTTACTTCCGACTGTCTCTCCTTTATCCCGACATACTGCCCCACACCCAGAGCGACCATATGATCCGGATTTGTGACCGATATGTTCTCACAATCAAGAAGGTGCATGAGATACTGCTGTACTACCGGCATCTTGCTCGATCCTCCGACCAGTACTATTGCTCCGAGGTTGTATTTTGATGTGGCTGAATCCACAAGTACTCTTTTAAGCGGAGCGGAAATGCGTTTGAACACATCCGCGCATATCGTTATGAGGTCCTTTCTCTCTATGGCCATCTCATATTCTTTACCTTTGAGAGTGACCTTCATAACGGTCTTAAGTTCGTCTGTCAGTATACGCTTTGTGCTTTCCGAGATGGCAACGACCGAGTTGTATTCTTCAGCCGAAAGTTTATTTTCTTCTATGCCGTTGATCTTTAAGAAATGATCGGTTATCGCTCTGTCAAAGTCTATACCTCCAAGCTTGTTGTCACCGCTTACCGCTATGATCTCGACAACGGTCCCGAAATGATCCACAACGGATATATCCAGTGTTCCTCCGCCAAAGTCAAATATGAGCATTCTCTTTTCATCAAATTCGTCCTCTTCCCCGTACTCATCTTCATCTTCGTTCGGATCCAGATGGTATTTTTCAACCAGCAGTTCTTTTTTCTCCTCATGAAATACATAAGCAAGCGCTGCTGCCGAAGGCTCGTTGAGTATCCTCTCCACCTTAAGTCCCGCCATGGCTCCGGCCTTCTTTGTTGCGCTTCTTGCTTTATCATCAAAATACGCAGGCACGCTTATGACCGCCTCATAGATAACCTCACCCAGATATCTTTCAGCATCCAGCTTGAGGCTCTTTAGCACGCATGCGGATAAAAATACGGGGGTATATTCCTTCCCGTAAGCCTTATATGTCACGTCGGAACCCATATTTCTCTTAAATGATGCAAATGTATGCAACGGGTCCGTTATCAGGCATTCCTTGGCCTTATTACCCACGGTATACCCGCCGTCTTTTTCAATGTTTACAACGCTGGGGGTGAGAAAATCTCCGAATTCGTTGGGTATCAGCTTTGATTCTCCGTCCTCAAATACGGTCAGAAGACTGTTGGTCGTTCCAAGGTCGATTCCTATTATTGCCATGTATTTTCCTTTCTCTGCTGTCCATATAAGGGCTCACCGCCCCTGTATCACAGTATCTCGGTTATCAGGTTAAGATCGTTTTCGCGCACGATCTTCATCGCATATTCTTCACAGTCGGGCAACCATATCTTGTCCACTCTGTGTGCATCAATACCGAGTACCGTATCCATCTTCTCTTCTCCTGCGATCCTCCAGAAATCTCGCTTCGGATAGTTTCTGTGATCCCAGATACCGAGAAAGTTTATCTCTATCGGTATGTTGTGTGCTTTAACATCTTTGCAAAGCTGCCTCATATATCGTTCGTATACTGTTTTATCGCCGACAAAATTGACCAGGTCCGGATGCGCAAGATAAAGAAATCTACCCGTATCCAGCGCTTCGTTTATCTGAGCGCAATACTTTTTCAAAACTTCCTCATCATCCGTTTCGAAACCCACATATGTTCCGTCGTATTCATTGTCGGTATGGTGCTGCGCCAGCAGAAAATACTCTATCGGATACTGCTCACACAGCTTCATCAGATCCTCAAAATGCTTCGGATAATACTCAACCTCCAGCCCGAGTTTTATGTCTATATCATCTTTGTATTCCTGCTTGAGATCCAAGGTCTCCTTTACATATCCTTCCAGTTCTTCGGGCAACATCCTTATGGACGATACATACCCGTTGTTGTAAGGATATGGTGTATGGTCCGAGAAACCGAACTTCTTAAATCCGGCCTCTATCGCCTTTTCCACAAACTCTCTCTGTGTACCGCTCGCGTGATGGCAGCGAGTGGTATGACTGTGATAATTCGCTGTCATTTTCTTCCCGCTTTCTGTATTTATGCTCAGTATATAATATATCATAAATCCCCATATTCAAAAATATTTTTCCTCGGCACAAAGACCTATATGTGCTAAAATAAAAACGGTACATTTCGAAAGGGGGAAGATATGACGACGAAAGCAAATGAGACCAATCGCATACTCTGGGCAGATCTTGCAAGAACTCTTGCCATAGTGCTCGTCGTTCTGACACATTCTCTGGAAGCAGCCATTCCCATGAATCTTACAAACTTTGCCTCCATCGATGCGATGCACGGGATCGTGACACTGTTCATATTTTCGATCACGCGCGTCGGTGTGCCCATATTTTTGATGCTCACCGGTTATTTTCTCCTGGACAGGCCATGGGATACAGAGTCATGCATAAAGTTCTGGAAGACAAAATGGCTGTATCTTTTTATCGTTTCGGAGATATGGATAGCCCTTTACAATCTTTATCTCGCCCTGTACGAGAAGGCCGACATCACATGGCGTACCTGGATCATGAATGCTTTGTTCCTCAAACATATGCCCCTTCCGCATGTATGGTATCTTCCCATGATACTTGGCGTATATATACTGATCCCCTTTGCCGGGATCGCACTTCAAAAGATAAATCCCCGTATTCTGATATTTCCCATGATCATATACGGTGTGTATTCCTTTGTCCTTCCGGTCATTTCGGTAGTACTGAGGGCAAAGGGCTGCAATGCGCTCTCATATACCTTTAACCTTGGTTACAGTGGCGGCGGCTTCGGGATGTATCCCGTGATAGGCTGGCTCATCAAAAAATATGCGGACAAAAAAATACACCTGATACGGGTGATCCCCGTGATCTGGGGTGCATTTATCTGTGCGTTCGGTCTGCAATTATGGTGTTATTCGGAGTATTATTCCTATAACATATGGTACGACAACATCTTTCTGCTTGTTTATTCTTCGGCCATATTTCTTTGTCTATCGAAGATCGGAAATATATCTTCTCCGGCTTCAAAGATCTTCCGTGATATTTCCCGAAAATCCTTCGGCATATTTCTGCTGCATGTACCGATCATAAGGTTCTCTCTGCACTTCATTACCGGTCTGACCGCTTCATCCTACCTGCAGATATTTATCTTGTGGGATATATCATTTATCGTGTCGTGGCTTATCGTTACATTGATAGCCCTGATCCCCAAAGTCGGAAAGAAATTATTCTACATGTGATCATTCCTCATCCCTGATGTCATCCAGCGCCTTATTGATCTGTCTTTCATCTTTCTTTGTGAGGAAAAAATTCCCGATCCATACAAGTGCATATACAACGACGTAATTGACAAACATCGTCACTGCTCCTGCAATTCCCTCATACCATCCGAACAGTTTTCCGAAAACCATGACAAGTATGCCGCAGATAACAAAATGCCATGCTATCCTCGCGTTCCATTTTACATGTTCCGTGTCTTTGGTAAAAAGCAGGCATGTCGTGGATATTGCCGTAAGCAGGCCCAGAAGAATCACTGCCGGTACCTGCCAGCTTTCGAGCATGAAGAACTCTTTGTTCTTGGCAAAATAAATCACTATCCTGATCGCGAATGAAGACAATGTCAGAAAAGATACCAGCAGTGTTGTCATTATAAATGTTTTTAATCGTTCCATATCAAAGCCCCAATCTTTTCTTCAGATCTTTTACATAGTTCCTGGATATCATGATCGTTTCGTCATTCAGAAGCGTGGCCTTCATACGGGCGTTTTCCGCAGCCTTAACGCTTCTTATCTTTCTTATATTGCAGATCATCGACTTGGATACGCGTAAGAATCTCCTGTCCAGTGTATCCTCGAGTTCATACAGCTTATACCGGACTTCATAACAGTCATTCTTTGTATAAACAAAACTTTTGTCATCTACCGATTCGATATAATATATCCGCGAAACCGACAACGAACACTTCTCGCCGTCCTTATATCCGACAATAGCTGCCTCCCCGTTTTCAAGCAGGGATATGGCCATCTTGATACTGTCGGTAAGCTCTGCGGCATTTATGACCGCAGACTCTTTTTCATTTTTGGAAATACTGTTAAATACTACCTTCACCGTAAGCCCCTGTTATTTTCTCTTATATATCCTCGGATAGATCATGCTTATCACTATAACGGACAAAATAATAATAGCAAAAATATACGCAACGGAACAGCCCATTTCAAATGTTCTCCCATAAAAGAAGGCATTCATCGAAAAACCTTCCTTTATACCATCCACAAATGTTCCGCCGTCCACGCCTCCTATCTTTTCGTTGATACCGAAAAGTGTATCCGAAAGAAGGAATCTCTTGAGCAGAACGGTGATCTGGGTTGCCGGAAAAAGATTGCATACGCTCTCCATGCTGTCGGAGAACTCCGAAAGAGGTACGTAAGCACCGATCAGAAATCCTGCTGCCGCAGACAGAAGGCCCATAAATGCGGCACTTGCATTGCTTGTCTTAAAAAACATCATGGCGATCATAAAGAGAGCCGAAGCCGAAACCGAACCGAGAAGGATTATCATATAGATCCCTGCAAGATCATTCGCAGCCACTGTAAAACCAAGATCGATCCTCATGACAGCAAGACCTATCGTTGTTACCGCCGCAGTCATGACAAATGCGGAAAAAGCCGATGCCACGAAGTATGACAATATGATATTGACTCTGTTTATCGGTGTTGCGCTTATGTCAAAGTCCACTTTATTTTCTTTATCCTTAACTATTGTCATCAATGTATTGTACGGTATCGTGATTAGTGCCGTACCGAGGATCCCCGCCAGCAATAATCCGGCTGCGATCTTCTCTATATCCGCCGTGTTGATAAACCCTTCCAGACCTTTAGCCGAATTCTCTATGGCCGAAACATAGGTCCCTTTTAAGAATAAAATGTACAAAACCAGCACGATCAGGGGCGTCAGCATTGAAAATAATATCGAGCTTTTGTCCTTAAAATAAACAAGTATATTTCTTTTTGTAAGTCCCATCATCTTATTCATATGCGAGTTCCTTTCCCGTAAGCTTTAAGAATACATCATCCATCGTGCCCTTGAGCACTTCATAATCTGTCATCACATCCCTGTTCTTGTAAAGAAGCTCCGTTATATTGCCGCTGTGGCAGATATCGTAGTGATCCGCAACGTATCTGTATTCGGTTTCCCTGATACGTTTTTCATTTTCTTCATTGTTTTTTGCGTACCACAAAAGATGATTGCTTGCATATCTGCTCTTGAGCTCCGCCGGCGTTCCTTCCGCCTTTATGACTCCCTTATCCAGTATCACGACATGATCCGCATCCGCTGTTTCCTCCATGTAGTGGGTTGTCAAAAATATCGTCATACTGTCGTTCTGTCTTATATGATCTATATAGTTCCACAATACCATTCTGGATTTCGGATCGAGGCCCGTCGTAGGCTCATCAAGAAAGAGTATCTTCGGTTTATTGATGAGCGCTCTTGCGATATCCACTCTTCTTCTCTGGCCGCCGCTTAAACTCTCGTATCTCTGATCCCACATTTCATCAAGACCGAAGCTTTCCATGATATCCGACAGATTTTCCATGATCTGTTTTTTACCGTATCCGTAGTAGCTGCCTCTGGTCATCAGGTTTTCCTTAACGGTAAGCTTCTGGTCCAGTACCGAATTCTGAAATACTATACCGATGTTGTCCCTTACAAACCCTTCGTTACTGTCCAGATCTTTCCCCAGGATACTGATCGCGCCCCCGCTCTTTTTAAGTATCGTACAGAGTATGTTGATGGTCGTTGATTTGCCGGCTCCGTTTTCTCCGAGGAAAGCAAACAGCTCGCCTTCTTCAACATTGAAGCTGATCCCTTTTACTGCTTCATGATCACCGTAACTCTTTGTCAGGTCTTTTACGCTTATTGCTGACATAACTGCCTCCTTTTATCTGTATCGCTCTTCCTGAGACCAATTTATCTCAGGTGAAGATATTTTAAAATAGCAGTCGGGGTAAGATACAAAAAAGAAAGGGTAAGATACACTTACCCTTAAACTGCGATTTATTTTGATCCGATAACATGATCGATCCGGTTACCATAGCATGATCCGTTCATATCAGATACTCCTTCGGATGCAGAAATCTCGAATCATGTACGACCATCTGTCTTATCATTTCATCCGCTACGAGGATGCTCCACGCCTCATAGACCAGTTCCACAAATCTCTTATCCACCGATATGTTCTCGGTAATGAGAGGACATGTATACGGAAGATGTCCCGGATATTTTACGATATGCAATGCTCCGTCTTCATCCATGTAGGGTGTGAGCGGAAATGTCCTGCACTGGATCGGTCTCAGTTCTCTCTTGCAGGATTCCGGTCCGCAGCACATCACGACATAAATCGGATCGTCCCTGTCTTTCCACTCCTTCGGAAGATCGTGCTCATTGTAAGCCGCTATCCTCCAGTTTAGCCAGTCATCCTCCAGATCGTGCATCACATCCTCACCGGGAAGCATATACATTCCCATGTCGTGATCGTAATCTTCGGGAACCTTACAGCAGGCCTCCGAGCAGTTCAGACTCGCTGCACAGTCATGCACAAACGGTGTCGCATTATCGAGCATGTCGTATATCTTCTTAAAATCCTCATAACCGAGCATATATGTTACCTTAAATTTCTGTATATCATGTTGAAAATAGTCAGGTTGCCCGCAGAGTCATAGTGAATACCGTCTTCAAGCACGAAGCCGCCCTGCTTTACGGTGCTTGCGGTATCTATCCATTTTACCCCGCTTAACAGTCCGGGCATCGTTGCATTAAATGAATCTATCGGAACCGTCTTGTCTTCATAAGGATGATCCACTGGGTTTATCGAAACATAATAGACCGCTGCTCCTCTGGCTGTCCATTCCGCGGCTTTCTGATTGGTGACTGCAGCGTAGTTGTTGATGTTGTTCGGATCGTTGACACCCATGCAGATGACTACTCTCGTTCCCTTGCCTACGAGCGGGTCTGCCTTAACAACGGCCGTATCCCTGAACCATTCAAACGACTGGGCATATTCACAGATCCAGTTACAGTTTCCTCCACCCGTCACGCTCTGCATCTGGCATGTTCTTGAATCACCTATAAACAGAGTCTTTACAGGTGAAGCCACCTGTACCGGTGCTTCCTGAACCGCAGGCTGAGGCTGAGGCGCTGCCTGAGCTGCCGCTTGTGCTGCTGCCTGTTCCGCCGCTGCCTGGGCTGCTGCAGCCTGTGTGGCTATAGCCGCTTCCTGTGCAGCCTTAAGTGCTTCAAGATCTATCTGCTCCGTACTGATGTAATCACCGTGTACAAATGCAGTTGAATCCTTATATCGGATCTCTTTCCACGGTGTTGTTTTGCTTTCTCCGATGACAGCGATCTCATCATTTATTGCAAGTCTTCCGACTATCTCAAAATCTGTTCCCGGGCCTTTTCTGACATTTACGGAATGTTGCGCATACATGACCTTATCGCCTTCAACAGCGACTATATCTTCTTTGTCATAGGTCGGCTCTTCGGTTTCATCGCCCGAACCTGTTACCGCAACGGAAGGTGTGACCTCCGTACCGGATCCGGTCGCAACCTTTGTATCGTCTGCTGCTGCGGTCGGTGTAGGAATCACTGTCGGCTCTGCATCTTCTTTCGTATCAGTTTCTTCAGCAGCTGCTTCATCCGTAACTGCGGCTGTTTCATTTCCTGTCTGTGCACCGGCATTATCACATGCTGTCATGCAAACACTTACGGCGATAATGACGATCGCCATAACTTTACTTATCTTCATTTCATAATATGCCCGTAAAAGGCGTCCTCCTCATAACATGGCAGATATTTGATCCGACCGTCATGTCATCAATGAGCCCCTGCTTCGTTAAGAAGTTTTTCGGCATTGGCATCCCAGGAATCGTATCCCGCTTCGCCTCTCCTGTCATTTACCTTAAACTCCTCCCGAAGGATCCGGCCCATATAACTGCTGAACTTCACGCTTCCCCAGTAATTCAGGTGAGTGTGATCGTTAAAATCAACTGCCCTGTCAATACCGATCTCATCGAGATCGTCACAAAAATTATAAAACCACACATTTTCCTCATTTGCAATCTCTTTTATGCGATCATATGTGATATTATCTCTTTCATCCGCATTATACGGGACCACGATCAGCATCAGTTTACTGTCGTGTTCCTTTGTGAGCTCAATGATCTTTCTCAGGTATTCTTCGGATTTGGGTGTAAGGCTGTAGTCCTCCAGTTCGTCCCATCCTCCGAAAGGCTCACTTTGATCGGCAATGATAAAACCGGGCGTGAAGCCCTTAAATTCGCGCTTCTGTCTATGATTACCGAATATATTGTACAGATCCTCTTTATTCATATCCACATATCTGTTGTGATATGAGAGAAACGCGGGAAAATAATCCTTCCTGTACTCCGGCTCGACAGCCGCCTCCAGCATATCAAACTTCGTCCCGGAGAACTTCATGCCGTAAATACTTTCCCTGATCCAGGGATAATGATAGTCCTCCTTGAACCGGGCCGCCGAAAAAAGATCCAGTATCACAACCTCAGGCGACTGATATTTGTATGCATCCTCCAGATAATAATAAGTTATCCAGAACGGCTGCTCAGCCGCGGAAAGATCGAAAGCAGCCAGACCATACTCACTCCAGAGCGTTCCCGTATTCAGCCCGCAGTGGATATGACTGCTGCCGACCGCCAGTACATCGATCTTCTCCTTAGGCTGCTCATAAAAAGCCCTGGCCTGATTGATCCCGTGCGGCGACTTATATTCCATTACGTTTTGGACCACCCACAATGACAGTAACGTCACAAGCAATGCGGCGATCCCCATAAGCCATCCTTTTATCTTCATCTATCGTCCCTTCTGCAAACGCAGGTCATGTCCTAGAATTGCATGTATATAAAGTTCTCTGTTTCGAAATCTCCGCCATATATACCGAAGATAAATATCACCATGAAACAGATATATAAAAACGCATATCTGACGACCGGTCTTTTGTCCTGCAGCATCTTCGGTAATGAACTGCTTCTTCGCTTGCAGATCGTGTCTATCACCCAGACGATCACGATCAATGCAAGTGACAGATATACCTGCAGCACAACAAGTCCGCTCTTTTCAAATACCGCTGTCGAGTATGCCGGATCCACTCCCGCCGTAAACAATTCCCTTATGTAGATCACAGCCTGCGAAAGCGTATCCGCCCTGAAGAATATCCATGCAAATGTAACCGCCGCAAAAGTCACGACCGTACTTACAAATGCTCCGATCCCCTTCGGCTTCGTCTCACGCTTTTTTCTCAATCCTCCCGGCAATGAATAGATACCGTGGAGCAAGCCCCACACGACAAATGATATGCCGTTTCCGTGCCAGATTCCACAAATCAGAAATACTATCATGGTGTTGATGCATTTCCTGAGTTTGCCTTTCCTGTTGCCTCCGAGCGGGATATAGATATAATCCCGCAGCCACGAACTTAAGGAAATATGCCATCTCCTCCAGAATTCGCTTATACTCTGTGAATTGTAAGGGCTCTTGAAATTCTGTGTAAGATCTATGCCAAATAGTGTCGCACATCCCATCGCGATGTATGTGTAACCCGCAAAATCTGTATATACCTGAAAACTGTAGAATACCGCTCCCATGATGAGCCAAACCGTATCGTAGTCGGTCGGTGAAGCGTATACCTGATCCACTATCAGTGCAAGACGATCGGCAACCACAAGCTTGAGCACATATCCCCACATCATCTGAAGACATGCATAGCTTATCCTCTCGATCTTAACAACATCCACATTCGGCAGGTTCTCTATCTGCTTCGTAAACGGCCCTTTTCTCTCGATCGGTCCGCTCACGAGTTTCGGGAAGAAACTCATGTACAGGGCAAATGAGAGGAAATCCTTCTCAGCCTTTTCTTTTCCCTTCCATACGTCATATATGTATCCGATCGCGCCGAAGGCATAGAAAGAAAAGCCCACGGGCAGGACAAGTGAAGTCAGGATATGGTTTTCTTTAAGTGCTACGGGACCGAATACCCCGATCAGGTACGGAATATTTTTATAAACGATAAGCGCAAATGCAAAAAGAGCGAGAGTCACGACCGCCACAAAGGCTGATCTGTTTTTCTCAATGACACGCCCCGCCGCATAGACGAGAACGGTAACCACCATTAGCACAAGCATCGCAGGTAACGATATGAGGCCGCAGAAAACATACCCCGCGACCAACAGGATCTCTCTTCTGAACCTGACGGGTATCACGGCGTATATAAGCCAAAGCAATATTAAAAAGATCAGAAATTTTATTGATGTAAACATCTTTTCTCACACATTCACTTATGTTTTTCCAACAGACCTGTTTATTATATCATAAAAACAGCCATCGCATATCGCGATGGCTGCAACTCACCTTACTAGATCAGTTTATCATACATGCCGTTAAGTGTGCTGGACAATGTGGCATTGTTCAAATACAGCGAAGAATTCATGATGGTCGCTCTGGCAATCTCACTCGCCTTTGCTTCCACCTGTGAACCGTATGAAGCCGAACCTTCAAACAATGATCTGACACTCGTCACACTTGCTTTCTTGAGAGCATCTTCATTGACAGCAAGCTTTCCGTCAAAGCCAACCGTTACTCCGATCTTCGATAATGCCTTCGACATTGTCCCGGTCATGCTTGACATATATCCCATGCTCTGTGATATTTCCTTTGAATCGACCTTTGAAGAACGGCTGACAACATCGTTGTATTCACTGACAAAATTCTTTACCGCTCCGGCGATCTTCTCCATGTCATACTCACCGTTCGTCTGCTTCCACAGATCATCCTTGTTGAATGCTTCCACAGCGGTTTTCAATCCGTCTGCTTCTTTTTTCATCTGTGTAAGACCTGTCTTGTCAATTGCAAATCCCTTTTTATTTGGATCGGTCTTGCCGGAATTCAGTTCCTTGGTCTTGTTTGTTGTCTTACCTGACTGTTCATCATAATAAGACTTCATAAGTTTTTTATAGCCGCCTCTTTTTATCAAAGAGTAGTCACTCAAGTTGATCGACCCGAACGGGCTGTCATTTTTGGAATTCATACTGCTGAATAAAGAAGTAATATTAAAATTAAATCTCATAACCGTTTACCTCCTGCTTACATTATACACCATTTTATCAGATTGAAATATCTATACTTACTGACGGAGCGTCTGCAACCGGAACATTTGCTATCGCTGCAAGAGCCGGTCCACCGCCCGAAACATCCATTGCCGGTGCAGCTGTATCCGTTTTCAGTGAAACCGTCGCAGCGGCTCTGCTTCTTTCAAGCTGTTCAAATATAACCTTCAGATATTCGACGTCTGCCTCGGCTATATCTTTCATTTCCCTTGTTCTGTGTTTGATCTTCAGCATCTTCAGATCTGCCGGATCCATGTCTTTTTCGACTGTAATTCCCATGCCGTCGAACAGTTCATCCAGTCCCATCTCTTCCATAAGATCCGTCATTTCCTCAGTCATCTGTGAGAGCATGTCGCTCATCATCTGATATGTCTGCTGTTCGTAAAAGTATTGTTCAGGATCCGGAAGATCATATTCGATGTATTCTTCGGTCGGCTCCATGAGTTCTTCGGTCATTTCTTCTTCGTATTCCTCTTCGGAAATCTCCTCGGAAAGTTCCCCGGAATCTTCTTTTTCCTCTATCTCTGCGATGCAGGCACCGCCTGCTGCCCTTGCCATTTCTTCCTCAATGAGATGCCTCGCTTTCTTCTTTGCGACACGTTCCATGGCCTGTGCGTGGGCAAGTGCTGCTTCCAGTTCTTCGGGATCATATTCACCCTTGGATTTTAATTTTTTAAGTCTTGCCACTTCTCTTTTGGCCTGACCCACGACCTCTTTTGCGAGATATGACTTCTTACAGTTTATGATCTTTGATGAGACCGACTTATAGCTGTACCTGAGTTTCTTTTTCTCAAGTGCCGTATTCTTTGTTTTATTTCTTGCTTCCCGGAGTGAATTCAGATAATTGGAAGAATTGTCCAACACGCTGTTTGAGGGCATGTTCTTCTGCTGACCACTCACCCCCGACAACAGCTTTTTGATCTCGCGCTTTCGGTTCATCACGGCCATGGCATTCTCATCACCATCCGCCTGCTCTTCCTCAGTGCGGCCAAAACTGTTGGTATAAAGATTTCTTGCTATATTAAACTGATAATTGTTGATCGAATTAATCTGCATAGCATGTCCTCATCCTTGAGAAAACGAGCCTGAAATCCCTTCCGGCCTAAAGAAAACTATTCTTCATATTGTATATCGGATACTTTGAGTGAAAAGTTTATAGCGGTTTTTATATTATTTCAAACCATCTACACAAATATCACACTGCCAAGCTACTTATGGCTAATATCTATAGTAGCGATTTACGGCTAACATTTCAATAGATGGATGGTGTGTTAAATGATCAAATATGATGCTCTTTGGCAAACAATGAAGCAAAAGAATATAACGCAATATAAATTGATCAAAGAATATGATTTCACTACCGGGTTAAAACGTCCATACCGGATATTATCTTATTTCTATGTCCGGTTTTCAATTTTCAGATCTGTAACTCTCGAAAACCCTTTCACATTGTTTGTAACAATAGTATATCCGAAGGACTGTGCATGACCGGCAATCATCATATCAAGAGGACCTATCGGTGTCCCTCTTTTCTCTAAATCTGCTCTGATTTTCCCATAGCAATCAGCCGCATCGACATCAAACTCTAAAATCTCAGTATTAGCCAATAGCAGCAAAAGTGCCGCTCTATTCTTCTCTATATCTGAGCTTTTTTCTACTCCATGTATCAATTCGGCATATGTAACTGACGAAATACATACGTCCTCCGGATCAACTTCCTGTAATTTGACAAATCAAAATCCCATGGCTCTTTTTAGAACCATGGGATTTTTTCACTTAATGTATTGATCGTTATTATTTCTATCTCTCAAACCAACCATAATAATAGAAGTTCATGAATCCTCCCGTTCGTTATATATATTCACGACGTAAATACAGTCCTGTTCTATTCGGAAGAACACACATTTCTTAGCAACGAAGATTTATCGGCGATCTGTATTACCGCCAAAGAACTTG
>JAILQX010000005.1 GCA_024698705.1 Lachnospiraceae bacterium | reverse complement strand
CAACGACGAATAGCATGCATTTTTAAATCAAAGGATGCTTGAGCCCATTTACGAGGCTTCTTACGTTTTGTTTGCTTGAGCATCTCAGGATACATCCGCTTCCACTCACACAACATGCTAACGGAAGGGTATCCGAGAAGTTCAACAACCTTAGGCATCGATTGTAGGTTATTATATAAAGTGAGTGCGGCGATAATCTGATCTTTTGTGTATCTTTGAACTCTTGGCATAGTCGCTTTTAGGTGTCAAAGTGTCCAGGATTTTGTCCGCACCCCCAATTATCAAAGCTCTTAAGCAGTAATGATGCGCAGGAGAGTGATATACGCCTGTTTATCGACGAGGTCCGCAGGTGCGGTGCGATGCGCGATATAGATGAAGCGATACTGAACCGCCTGATCAGCCGGATCATGATCGGAGAATTAAAGAATATTGACGGAAGAAGGTTCAGGAGATCAGGATTGTCTATAACTTTGTCGGTGAAGTATCCGGCGATGTCTGTATGAACAGCTGAAAATGTGTGAAAGTGTTGATTTTACGTATGATTTTACTATGATTATAGCACAACATGTGTTACAATAAGTTTTGAGTATGGTCAGCACATTGACAACCGATAAGAGGTCTTCGGCATTACGATCGGATTGTTTCCGGTTAAAGTGAACCATCGCTATGCCGAATCGTTGATACATTCCATGTTTATCTTATGTGTTGCCGATGTTGCCGCTTGATTAATATTTCCGTTTGCGCTTACTTACTAACTATATAAAATACATGGAAACACCGGAAACATCATTATTATTACAAATATATGTTAGGACATTAAGAAATAAAGAACTGCGCTGGTATGCTTCATAGCGGCGCAGTCATAACAATATAAAAGATTAAGGAGCTTCGGCAGGCACGATGTTTCACTTTAACCGGAAACAATCCGATCGCCTTGCCGAAGCGTCGGAAAGTGGGCATACCATTCCAGACCCAAAACTTATGCCCACCATACGCAAGGAAACCGCCTGGGAGAGTGGGTAACTCCCGGGCTGGTTTTCCGTACAATACTATTGCAGAACTTGCAACACAGTCTACGGAGACTAACAGTCTGGGGCTTGCTCAGATGCTTTATGCTCAGATGAAGCGCAATATCGGGGATACCAACATTCCGACCACAAATAATAAAGAGGAGGAGTAATCGTATGAGAGTCAGGCAAATCGTCGTTTGTATTGTTTTGGCAGGAATGCTTATGATAAATGCATGTGGCGGTAAGAATGATGAAAAAATGGATGAAAAGCAAAATGAAGTAACGGAAGCAGTTAATGAAACAGAGGATGAGGAGTATATATCTGGTCTGTCAGAGGAAACTGTCTTAGCAATCGCATCAAGATTTGGTGGGATAGATAAGGACAAATTAACAGAAAAGAATTGGGGTGGCAACTCCACTTATATGACCGAAGATACCTGGGATGATAACAAGGTATTTAATTTATCTTATGAATTGACTGTCGGCGGACATATTAAGAAGTGCGATATTCGTTCGGGATGCGTATCAGAAGGAGACGTTGAAGCAGGAAAGCATACTGAATTATTCAAGGCTGTGGCTGATGGATTTTCTGATGCCGACATATCAACAAAAGTAAATGAATACATGTATGGTTATGCAGAGGATACATCTTTATGGAATGGTGGGTACAGTCCTGTTCAAATTGGAAATATGAATATAGGCATATGTGGATATAAAGATGAGGATGATGCAGACTATCATTTTGATATTTATATGGAATATGCAGAAACCCAGCCAGAAGGTGTAACAGTGCAGGATCCTGCCGCGACCAATTCAAGCGGAACAGATTTACCTGATGGTCAGTATAGGCTTGATGATAAAAATATCACATATCGGGTAGGTGTTGATATTCCGACAGGCGTATATCATTTTGAGAACTATAGTGATGATTTTAAGTGTATTATTACAGATAAGAATGCTGAGATATTAAGTGGTAATATACTTGATGGATATTCGAAAGAGAAACTTGATAACAGGCTTATTGGCTATTGTGTAAACGCTGATGATGCAAAGGAAAGCTTGTATAACTGTATACCCGATTTAGCATCAAAGGCCATGGATAATGGAAAAGAGGTTAATTATGATGAATTAAGTGCATCGGGTACAGTTTCTACGTCAAGACCGGAAGTCTTGGATGATGGTACACAGATATTACTTACGAGAGCTGACTGTCATATTCTTTGTGCAGGTGGAGAAGCCGTTCTTGTATTGGATGAAGAGTATGATCAACAGAAGGCGATTGCGGCAGCTAGTCAGATGGACTACGGGACATGGAATGGAAATGATTATACAAACGAAGAATTTGGTATAAACTTACATGTTTCTTCAAGTAAGAAAATGGGATGGCGTCCGTCTGGTGAGATGAGGAAAAGATCACTATTTGTTACAGGCTATAATGATACCATTGAAGATATGCCGCCCCATGTCGATGTTTTTGATGAGGTTGCAACACTTCTTGTTGATATATATAGTTATACCAATAGTAGTATGAGCGTTACAGTATATGATACAACTATTCCGGTAAGTGAATTGATGGGTAATTCGTTCTATAATGCGACACCTGAGTCATATATTCAGTTATTGGTTGATGATAACAATAAAAAAGCCAGAAATGACTCAGAGCACTATAATGAAGTGACCGAAATCGGGGATGATACAGTGTTTGGAATGGATGCGAAATCGGTAACTTTTGTGACAAAGAGCGATCAGCCGTTTGGATGGGAAGCGGATGCGGATTACAATATGGAATATAATTCTGTTTGGGTAAGTAAGAAAGACAAATATTTGATTGTAACGAGACTAAAATTCGCCTTTGCACAGATGGATCCAACAAAGGATGGTGCAGACCAATATAATAAAGAAAAGTATGAAGAATGTATGGGTGTTGTTAATGATATACTTGGTGAGTTTTAAAACTGAGTTATCAACGTTAACTTAAAGTTTTGACTATCTAATAATGCGGTGCTATGCACCGCATTATGTAATATAGGTTCCCGATTCACTGAATCGGAATTTATATACTCCCCCTTTTACAAGACCATTTGCGCCCCCCGTGAATGTTTTTTCCCCCTGCTCGTCCGCATGGACTATATTATATTACGGCGATTGCGGGAGAAATGAAGGGATCGCGTATGCCCACCATACCATAATGATATAAGTCCTTTGATTAAGCTCGTATGACACTGTCATATGGGCTTTATTTTTTATACAATCCCATCCCCTAACCGAACCATGAAAAATGACAACTTTTTCCTTGTTTTGACAATATCTGAAGAGTACTCATGATGATAATCTGATTACAACAAAACAACATAAGACTGACGGCATTTGATGGGGCTGTAAATGGAATCGGGATTGCCCCCACCCCTCCCAATCAGTGAAAGAATGAGTATAACCAGCCCCATTAGTAGCTTTATTCCGATGAAGGTTATAGCCCCATCAAATGCCGTCAGAGACTTATATCAGGACGAAAGGAGAGATTGCCAATGGGATTATTTGAATGTGAAATGTTGGAGCAAAGAGGATATGTATTTCCGGAGTATTACTGCAAATACTCGATGGCGAAGATTCCTAAGGAAACGGCGGAAATCATTTGCAAAACCGAAAGGCGAAGGGACTGCGCTGATTATAAGAGAAAAACCGTCGTCTTTCCTTGGGAACGATAGAAGGAGGTTGCCTATCCTTCATTTTTATAAGAATCGAATGTATTGAAGATATTTTAGTATGGAGAAAGGATCTTGCCGATACCATAAATGCGGTCAATGCAAAGATCGGTATGACGGATAAGTTTTGGGAGTATCGTTCCTTCAAAGAGCAGGGACTTGATATCATCCCCCAGATCCATCTTGGAGAGAAAGCAAGTGCGATGGAGCGTGCGGGGATCCGGACGATCCGAGGCGATATCAATCGTGACATCATTGCACGAAATGCCATCATTGATGCTGCCCGTGCTGCTTATGAAAGAGCCAAGGAAGAACTTGCGGAAGTCATGGCTATTCCGGCTACGGTAGTTAAGGCATTCAAGAGCGAGATCATTGATGTAATCCGGAAAGTGGCTGAGCGTAATAATAGTCGTTTGAGTCTGCCGATAGTTAAGGGCAAGTTTATCGGTGCCGTTTCAGATCGTGCTTCTCTGCAAGACAAGGCAAAAATGGAAGCCTATGTGCAGAGCAAGGGATGGACTACCTTTGATGAAGTGCAGGCAGAGCGTAAGGCGACACAAGCCGAGTATGAAAAGCTTGGTAAGAGCCGAGGCGATATGAGCGCACGCATGGATTATCTTGAAAAGCTGCTTGGTTTCCATGAGCAGTATGAGCCATATCAGAAGGTCAATGCGGAGTATTGGAAGCTAAAAAAAGCCGAAGAGAAAAACGGAAAGCCACTTGGATTCTTTAAGAAAAGTCAGGCAGAGGAATATAAGAGAAAGCATCAGACGGAACTCAATACTTACAAGATCTACCGTGATACCCTTAAGAGCATGATCGTGGAGCCGGACAAAAAGATCAATCCAAAGGCATGGACGAAGGAACTTGACGGTCTGAAAGAAAGCTATCGGAAAACGGAAAGACCGTTATCGGATGCTATCGTGGATCTTGCCAAGATGGAAGTGCTTAATCATAACAAACATGATCTTGAAAGAATGCTTCAGAACGAGAGAAGCGAGAGGAATCGGACACACACCAGAAACAGAGATCAGATACTGTAAACATGAGCATATTGAGGAGCAAAAGGCATGATTATCAAAGCGGTAATTGTGCCTTTTCTTTTCGGAGAGGAGGATTATGGAGAATACCGAACAGAAATACAATGCCGGAGGATCCTTTGAGACCACCATCGGCAAGACACAGTACGAAGTTGTCATGAACTTCAAGGAAGAAGGTATGAGTATGCAGGAAAAGGCACTCAGAGCCGTAAAAGAGGGCATTTCCGAGGATAGCAAGCCTGCATAGTATATTGCAACTGACACTAATTTGTTCTTGACAAAATGCTTCCAAAAGGCACGGTTTTG
>JAILQX010000042.1 GCA_024698705.1 Lachnospiraceae bacterium | reverse complement strand
AGCGAATCCGAAGAATATGAAGAATTGATGACTATCATTGAAGAATTCCGGTTCTATCTTATCATTCGTTGCTTAAACGAGGAAGTATCCCCAAGTATAAATGAAATTCATAGAATCAAAAAGGCCTGAGGGCCTTTTTTTATACCAAATAAACACGAAGATATACCGAATGTCGCAAACCGGCCCAAATATGACATTAGGTGATATATAATGACAACACATTCAGATAGGAAAATGATCTGTAGAAGGAGGGTTTGCTATGAAGAATGTAAAAACAGGAACGATCTGCTCGATCATCAGCATGACCTCGGTTGTTATCATGTTTATATGGGGATTTCTGGCAAATGATTTCTCCCACAGCTGGCTGGCCGTGATGATAGGTGGAATTGTTTCATATGGATTCTATATGGTCCGAAGGGACATAGAGAAAAGCGAGAAGGAAGAGGAAAAGCCTTCGGATGAATGAAGGTGATCTGTGACAGGAGGGTTGAATATGGCCGATATGAACAGCAAAAAGATCGATGATATGGATCTAAAAGCTGTAACAGGCGGGCTTGGTGGAGAAAATGAGGCAACATGTCCCAAATGCGGGAAACCTATGCGCAAGGAGAACAATCCTTATGGTACGGACAGCTGGAAATGTGATGCATGTAAAGAGACCCAGATGTTATCCGATGCTGATTATATATTGATGCTCAAGGCTGCGGAAGCAGCAGGACAGACGCAGGGACTGGTTTATCCGATCTGGTGGGATAAGGTAAAAAAATAACATACTGATAAATACAGCAATGAAGATATGTGGAGAGGGATCAAAAGAATTCCTCTCCACAATTAATTTATATCGGATTACCGAATAAGCATAAAAATCAACCGAATAATCAAGGGCAAGACCCCGTCCGCCATGATATCATATAATACTTATTATATTTTATTCATATTCAAACGGACGGTGAACATATGAAAAACATGGTCGAAATTGAAGTTGTTCTTGATGAGCGGTATACCGACCCGTATGTAACGATCAAGACCAGGTCGAACACACAACAGGTAGAAAACATCATTTGCGCCATTGAGGATGCGTCTCACAGCGATTTTCCGCAGATAGCGGCTATAAAGGACGATGCGGTCATTTTTGTTTCACAGAGGGACATTATAAGGGTTCATACCGAAGGTCGGAAGATAGTATTACAGACCGAGGACGAGGTATATACAGTGAAAAGGACTCTGACCGGGCTTGAGGATGTTCTTAATCCTACGAGATTTCTGCGTATATCACAGTCAGAGATAATAAATATCTACAAGGTTAAATGTTTTGATCTTAATCTGGCGGGAACCATCGGGATAGAGTTTGACTGCGGTATCAAATCATGGGCATCCAGAAGCCGTGTCAAACAGATCAAGGCTCTGCTTAAACAGAACAGTATAGCGGAGGATTAGCTTATGGAATTAAAGAACAGATTTATCATAAATTCACTTATAGGCATTGTAGCAGGGATGATAGTCGGAATCTGTACGTGGATGCTGACCCCGGGAAATCCCGAAGGAAGGAGCTTTATCCTTCATCTCGTAATGTCTGCAGTTCATGGCTTGATCCCTTGTGGCGCGATGACCGTATATGAGATTGAAAGCTGGGGTGTGACAAAGTCTACGGTAGTCCATGCAACGATAACTCTTGCAACAATACTTGCCATAGAACTTCCGATGAAGTGGTTTTCATTAAATGCGGAGTTTGCGATAGCAATGCTGATATATGTAGTAATATATATGTTCATCTGGCTGTGCAATTTTCTGCACTGGAAGCATGAAGTCAGGGAAATGAACGATCAGCTCGAGATCATACATAAGAATCAGAAAGCTTAACAATAACAGGATCAGGCAGGAAATGATATGCAGTTAAAAGTACTGGTTACAGGAAAAAACAGAAAAGTCGCAAACGACATATGTGAACATCTTGAGGCAGACAGAGGATATGTGACGATCAAATGTGATCCTAACAAAACGGCATTATTCGATATCATGATATCGGAACTGCCCAAAGTCGTTATCATCTGTCTCGGTGATGAATCTTCGGTCACGGTACAGGCATATAACGTGATGAAATCGGCTCTGAGACAGGGAAACATCACCACTATTGTTGTTACCGACAATGAAGATGAGAAGATGTTCATAAAATACACCGAACTTGAAAGAGTAATCTTCCTGTCAAGGCCGATTTCGCTGTTTGCTCTCTATGAGAAGCTCTCTGAAATAGAGAAAACAATAGAGAATACCAAGGACAATAATCTGGCAGCATTTCGGGAATATGTTAATGAAGATGCCGGAAAGCCCAGAAGAAAGCAGATCCTGGTCGTTGATGACGATTCGGAACAGCTGATGCATATCAAGGAACAGCTTGAAGAGTTTTATGACGTTACATGTGTCAAGTCCGGAGAGGCTGCGTTCAGATATCTGGCCAAGAAGAGAGCTGACCTGATCCTTCTTGATTACCTGATGCCGATAATTAACGGTCCGGAGGTACTTCGAAGTATTCAGGACACATCGGGATGGGAGGATATCCCGGTCGTATTTCTGACCGGCATGACCGAAAAGAATAAGGTCTTAAAGACACTTGCCGAACTCAAACCACAGGGCTACATAGTAAAGCCCGCGAAGAAATCAGAACTGGTAGCAAAAATCATAGATATTCTGGGGTGAATACATGGGAACAGATCTTACTTGGCTTGGTGAGACCGGGCTGGATACCGAAACGGGATTGTCATACACGGGTGGAGAGGATAAGTATATTTCCGCACTCCAGCGGTTTTATAAGAATTACGAGAAGAACAGGGCCAGGGTGATCGAGTATCTTGAAGCCGGGGATTATGAGAATTATATGATCACGGTTCATGCACTGAAGAGTAATGCCAAGATGATAGGTGCAAGGGACCTTTCAACATTGTTTGAAACACTTGAGTCGGCTGCGAGAAACAATGAAACAGAATTGATAGAGGCCCAGAACGCCGTTGCGCTTAATGCATATGATGATCTTATACAAAAACTGGCTCCCGTAAGTGATATGGGAGATGTCCGGGCTGCGGACGAGATTTCCGGCGAAGAAGCAAGGCAGACAGCGGATAAGCTGCTCGCGGCACTGGATGATTTTGATGATGAAGAAGCAAAGAGGCTGGCAAAGATCCTGTCCGGGTATCCTTTCCGGATGACTCAGGCCGATAAACTTAAAGAAGCTGTCTCATTCATAGAAGATTTTATGTATGATGAAGCTGCCGATATTATAAGACAGATTGTTCCTACGATAGAATAGGCTGCAGATATTGAAGAAGATACAAACAATTCTTTCGATCATCCTCATATCAGTATTCGGATATATCATCGCCGGAGAGATATTCATGCCGAAGAATACTCCCATGAACGGAGATATATGTGATATTCTCCCCGGTGACAACTGGGTGGAGATAAAGTCTGACGGTTCAAAGGTGCCCTTTGCCGTGCCCGGAAGAACGGATTCGGATATCGTCCTTGAAACAACTCTGCCCAGACAGTTTAACAAAGACTACAACGTATTGTGCTTTCGCGGAATGGATATGGAAATCTTTGTTAACGACGTTGAGAGAGCAGTCTATAAGACGGAGGATTACCGTCTGCTGGGTGATCGATCCGCCGAGTGCTATGTTATGGCTTCGCTATACCCCGAAGATGCCGGAAAAGAGCTCCGTGTACACTATGAATATAATTCCGGCATGGTATATGAGGTTTATATCGGTACAAGGCTTGGAATACTGGCAAATTTGTTCAGACAATACGGGCTGGAACTGTTTGTCGGTCTGTCCCTTCTGCTTCTGGGTGCCATATGTCTGATCGCGGCTGTGGCATATAAGTTCATTCACGGTAAATACCTTGAAATGGAACACCTGTCTATCGGTGTCATAATAGGTGCCTGTTGGGTTCTGTCTAATTCCATATTCCGGCAACTCTACACGAGAAATATTTCGGTCATGTCAGATACACCGTTTTTGATGGTAATGATCATGCCGCTTCCCTTTTTTGTATTTCTGAATTCGCTTCAAAAAGGGCGCTACGGAAAGCTTCTGAGCTGTGCAGGTATCATTGTTATCACGGATTTCGTTGTTTGCGTGTTCCTTTTCATTTCCGGGAAAGTACCGCTCGTAGACAGTTTTGCCAGTTCCGCGATATGTGCGCTTATCGGGATCATCATAATGTTCGCTACTCTGTTTATGGATCTGAAAAAGCACCTGTTGACATCTTACAGGTTTGTGGCGGCAGGGTTCGTTGTTCTGGCATTGTCGGCGATCATTCAGATAATTGCATACACGTTTGCACATAACGGGGTTTTTTCCGGACTGTTCATGGCTCTGGGACTGTTTGGTTTCATGATCTGCGCTATAATCCATACGATCAAGCAGCTTATAGGTATCAGGCTTGAAGCAAATGAACTGATGCATATCAACAAGGCCAAGGATGATTTTCTTGCCAATATGTCCCATGAGATCAGGACTCCTCTTAACGGGATACTCGGGATGGATGAAATGATCATAAGGGATACCAAGGAGAGCAGGATAAGGGATTATGCATTCGATATTAAGAGCGCAGGCAACACGCTGCTCTCGATAATCAACGATATTCTCGATCTTTCCAAGATAGAATCCGGAAACTTCGAGATAGTCACCGGTGAGTATGATATCGCTTCGGTACTTAACGATGTACTCAATATGACAAGGTACAAAGCGAATAAGAAAGGTCTTGCCTTTGAATACAATGTATCCGAATCGATCCCTTCCGTTTTGGAGGGCGATGAGATCAGGATCCGCCAGATAATGCTCAATATCATAAATAATGCCATTAAATATACGCAGGAAGGCAGTGTTTTGATCGATATATCTTCAGAATCCGTAATGATGGGGAATTATATCAATCTGATCATCAAGGTAACCGATACCGGAATGGGGATAAAGGAGGAGGACAAGGACAAGCTGTTCAAGAGCTTCCAGCGGCTTGATGAAAGGAAAAATCACAGCATAGAGGGAACAGGCCTGGGGCTTCATATCACCAACAGCCTTCTTCAGATGATGGAAGGGAATATTACATTTGAAAGTGTTTACGGAAAAGGAAGCACATTTACCGTTACGGTACCCCAGAAGGTAGTCAAGGCTGCGCCGATAGGTATTTTTTCAAAAGCAGTAAGGGAATATCTCGGAAACATGGAGAAGGATGTAGTGGGCCTGTATGCTCCGGGAGCAAGACTTCTCGTGGTTGATGACAATGAGATGAACCTTGATGTTATGGAAGGACTTCTTCGCTACACAAAGATACCTACAGACTATGTGGAATCCGGAGCGGCATGTATAGAAAAGGTTACGGAAGGAAAGTATGACTGTATACTCCTGGATCAGATGATGCCGGGTATGAGCGGAGAAGAGGCACTGACTGAGATGAAAAGGCTTGATATCCTGAAGGGAACTCCTGTTATTGCTCTTACAGCAGACGCCATAATAGGAGCAAAGGAAAGCTATCTTGCCAAAGGATTTACCGATTATTTATCCAAACCGGTTAAATATGAAGTTCTTGAAGCGGTATTAAAACAGTATATACCAAAGGAAAAACAACTTTCGCCAAGCGGTGCGGATGAACTTCCGGTAATGCTCATATGGGGCGATGATCCTGAAAAACTGAAGCAGGAGAAAACAAGGCTCGATGGCATATATAAATGCATATGTGTAGTCGGAGAAGCTGCAAAAGACAGGTATCTTAAGACGCATGATACTGTCGCGGTCATGAATGTTGTATAGAAAGGTTTGTGAACATGGATAAAGATGTCCGCATCAAAGAGCTTGAAAAAGAAAATCATATATTAAAGAGAGAGTACCTGAGACTGCAGCAGGATCTGTCGATGCTTTCCAATCTTAATGATTATGCATCGAGGCTGCGCAAGTTCAACGAAGAAAAGGTTGTAGCTGCCAATAATGCCAAGAGCAATTTTCTTGCCAACATGTCCCACGAGATCAGAACTCCAATGAACGCGATAATCGGAATGGACGAGATAATTCTTCGTGAAACAACGGATAACAATGTAATAAAGCACGCACTTGATATCAGAAGTGCGGGCAAAACGTTATTGTCGATCATTAATGATATTCTTGATCTTTCCAAGATAGAATCCGGCAAGATGGAGATCATACCGGTAAAGTATGACAGCTCCGAAATCTTTATGGATATCGTAAACATGACGATGAAGAGGGCGAACGATAAAGGTCTTGTTTATGAAATGAATGTTGACGGTGATATTCCCACGACTCTTTACGGTGATGAGATCAGGGTCCGTCAGATCATGCTCAATATAATAAACAACGCTATTAAATATACCGAGGAAGGAAAGGTATCCGTTGACGCATCATATGACAGGAGTCAGGAAAAGCTCATCATCAGGGTTACCGATTCGGGGATAGGTATTCGCGACGAAGATCTGAAAAAGCTGTTTGATTCATTTAGCAGGCTTGAAGAGACAAGAAACAGGAATATAGAAGGGACCGGGCTCGGGCTCAATATCACGAAGCAGCTGGTTGACATGATGGAAGGGAAGATCAGTGTCAGCAGCAAATACGGAAGCGGAACGGTTTTTACCGTAAGTATAGTGCAAAAATGTATTGATCCGTCTCCTATAGGAGATTTTGGCCAAAGGCTTGAAAAAGCTGCTGCGGAGAACATGCCTAAAGGGATGAAGTTATACGCTCCGGATGCAAGGATACTTATCGTTGATGATAATGAGATGAACCATGAGGTGATAACCGGTCTTATTTCGAATACCCGCATACAGGTGACAAATGCCATGTCGGGACCGCAGTGTCTTGAATGTTTGCATGAGAACAGTTTTGACATGATATTTCTTGACCAGATGATGCCAGGTTTGTCCGGAACTTCCACACTGAAAGTGATAAAAGACGAGAATCTTGCTGAGAATGTACCGGTGATAGCGCTTACCGCGGACGCAATAGTAGGAGCAAGGGATATGTATCTTCGGGAAGGCTTTACCGATTATCTGTCCAAACCGGTAATGTACGAGGAACTTGAGGCGGCACTGTTTAAGTATCTTCCGAAAGATAAGATCTATACGGATGCTCATATGGAACAGGATGCTGATTCTGCGCCGGTTGTCCTTGTCATCAACGATTCAACTGCAGCACTCTCACAGGTCAGAAGATTTCTTGGAGACGGGTGCAGGGGAGTGTTTGTGAGAAATGATGAACAGGCACGGAAGTATCTGAAAGATCATACGATCGATTATGTGATAAGAGACGGAGGGAGCATGACGTGAGGTCCTTACAGGCTTTTACAAATGAAGTGGATGATATTTCTCTTGCAGTGTCCCAGTTAAAAGAAGGGATCGATATGTCTCTTCTCCAAACCAATACATGCGGGATCGTTTTTTGCGGTTTTGAACCGGACATGAAAGAACTTGTAAGAACTCTAAATGAGGTGTTCGATTTTCCGTTTTTCGGATGTACGGGAATAGGTGTCCTGTCAACGGGAGGCTATTCACAGAGCAGTATTTCCCTGCTTGTTCTGACAGCAGATGACATCAGCTTTTCGATCGGTATGACTCGAGACATCGAAGGTCCTGACGATATATGCGCATTTGCGGATACATACAATGAATGTACAGCTTTGCTTCATGATGAAGCAAAACTGATTTTTACGTACGTTCCATGGCTTACAAATGTCACGTTTGATGATATCGTAAGTCTCCTTGACGAGGAGTCGGGACAGGTTCCGGTATACGGAGGAGTTGCTTCGGACGGATGGACATTTGATTCGGCATATGTGTTTACGAATGAAGGCGTTTCGCAAAACTGCGGCGTTATGATGGTGGTGTCGGGAAATGTCAGGCCGATATTTACGATAGAGCATTCTACAACGCTTACTACAAATCTTCATAAAACGGTAACAAAAGCTGAAGGTACGGTAGTGTACGAGCTTGATGGTCGTCCGGTTACCGATTTTATCCGGGAGATGGGGCTTATCACGGACAAGACACAGGTAATCCTCGATTTTCTCGGGACACCGTTTCTGGCCACCCAGAAAACGAGCGACGGGGATGAGATAGACACGCTTCGCTGCCTTGGAGTCATTGATCACGAAAATCATTCATGCGGATACATCGGAAGGATCGATGAGGGCTCGGAACTCAACATGGTACTCATATCAAAGGAGGATATAGAAGCATCGGTCAAGATGGCATTTGATGAGATATTGGAGAAGATCTCACAATCGCGGGATTATAAATACAGCAGCATATTCTGCTCATCATGTGCGGCGCGTTACTGTTTGCTCGTGGCAGATAAAAACGCGGAAGGTCGCGCTTACGAAGGCCGTCTTCCCGATGGATTGAATGTCCAGGGCGTATACATATACGGTGAATTCTGTCCCGCAAAGGGTAAGAAAAACGGAAGATTATATAACGTTCTGTCTAACGAGACATTTACGATACTGGCTATCTAGGAGCATTACAGATGGAGAAGATTATCAATACCAGAATAACTGAACGGATAAAGGTGCGCTCTCACAGAAAAACAGGAATGATCATACCCATGATCTTTCTGTTCGTATTTATGACCGTTATGGTCATTTATACGTCAATGCTTATGTATAACGTTGCGGTCTCCAATTCGAACGCCGTTATGGAAGACAGGATCCTGACGGTCTCCGCAATGATCAACAATCATCTGAACACAGCGGAAAACGTATTGCATGTTGCCGGCGACAGTGTACATCACATGCTCATAAGCGGGACTACTTCAGCCAGGATACATGAATTCCTTGTAGATGAAACGAATAATGTTGCCGAGCAGTTCGATGAGAACTATACGGGGATCTATGGCTATATAATGGGGAAATATCTTGACGGTCTCAACTGGGTACCTCCGGAGGATTACGATCCGAAGAGCCGTGACTGGTTCATTGAGGCAATGGCTGCCGATGGAA